>NZ_SHLX01000002.1 GCF_004764705.1 Paenibacillus cymbidii
CCCGTCCGCCGCTAGCCCATCCCGAAGGATGAACCCGCTCGACTTGCATGTATTAGGCACGCCGCCAGCGTTCGTCCTGAGCCAGGATCAAACTCTCCATAAAGGTAGTTCGAACTTGCTCTTCAAAACACTAGCTTACGATCCGAAGATCGCTGTTGCTTGCTCACTCGTTGTTCAGTTTTCAAAGGGCAATGACTTGCTGTTGTTCTTGCTTGTCCGTCGCCCGTAAGCGACAGGAATTACATCTTAGCACGTTTCGACATTCGATTGCAACCCTCAATTTTTACCAGTTGGCTGCTTTCTCGCGGTTCGCACCGCTTGCTTCTCGTGCCGTCCGAGCCTGCTCTCGCGGCCGGAAGACCAATATAGCACAGACGCAAAAGCGATGTCAACCCATCGTCCCAACTTTTTATTCAGACTGTCAGGACCGCCAAGCAAGGCCGTCGGAACAGCCCGACCCCAAAAATAACCCAAAAAAAATGGCTTATTGCCGCCATTTCGCCCATGAATCAAAAATAGCCAGTGAATTCATTGGCTATTCGCACCAAACAGCCCTCCAAACGCACATTATAGCCAAATAGCCAATAAAATCGCTGGCTATTTCAGAGAGACTGCCCGAATATCGTGAAATAGCCAGTAAAACATGGCCTATTTCGAAACACACGCTTTGCTGAAGCAACGCCGGCGCGCGAAACGGCCTCCGGGCGTTAGCCCGGAAGCCGCAGCCGCAGCTTGCCGCCAAAATAGCGGAGAACCGTTACTGAATGCTGACGCCGGCACTTGCGTAGCCGTTCATCGTATTTATCAACATGGCTCCGGATGCCGTAGCGGAAAACACCAGCAGCAATCGCGTACCGGCTGTGACCGGGATTGACAAGCCGGTAAGCGTGCCGTAGGACATTGTACCGTCCATCAGCAATGCTGTCAGGCCAGGCGTCAATTGAACAGCCGTGCCGGCGATCGGCGCAAACACATTGCTTCCAGCGTCCGCACTATAAAGTTGGGCTTGTATGTTTATTGTCGTTCCCACAAAAGCGTTGGCAAAAGTGCTGAAAGTTGCCGACACCGCTTTGATCGTACCCGCCTGCGGCACAACAAATGCGTAATTGAGATCGGTACCTGCCGAACCTGTCAAATCGATTGAGCTCCCGACGAGCGACACCGCGACTGACTTGCCGAATCCGATCGCCGCCACGTTACCGGACAGTCCTCCAGCTGCCGTAGTCAAACTGACCGGCATCCCCGACGCATACGGGATGATCGCGCCTGCACCGCCGGCGCCGCCGCTGCCGGCCGGGCCCGTATCGCCTTTCGCCGCCAGAAGTGTATAGTGGGCCGATACATTCGGCAAGCCGACCGGCGGCGCCGTATTCACGATATAAGTGCTGCCCTCGTAGGTCACGACTTTATTGACCGCATAAGTCGGCGCATCCGCGACATTATAGGCAACAACTCCCGCCAGCCCGGCTCCCGCCGGACCTTGCGCGCCTGCGGCGCCTGCCGGGCCTTGAGGACCTGCCGGCCCCGCAGGACCTTGAGGACCCGCCGGGCCTTGCGCGCCCGCGGCACCTGCCGGACCTTGCTCGCCTTTGTCCCCTTTAGCCCCCTGCTCGCCCTTGTCGCCTTTCGCGCCGTCTTTCCCGTCCTTTGCCGGGACAACCGGCTCCTGCTTCTGAATTTCGGCCGCGTCGACAAAAGTGGCGGCGCCGTTCGCATACACGACCGTCACCCGCTGCCCCGGCCGCAGCTCCGAGCCTTCGCCTTCCGAACCGTAAACGATCGTATCCGCGTTAACCTGGAACCGTTCGATCGCCCCGTCGTCCGTGAGCAGCGACAGCGTGCCGTCCGCCAGTCCGGTGAACGTGCCTTTGGCCACCTTGCCCGGCTGCTGGGCGAGATACACTTCCGCGTTGCTCAGCACTTTGGCAACCTGCGCCCGCGTGATCGGCTCGAGCGGCCGGAACGTCCGGTCGGGGAACCCGTCGATGATCTCCAGCTGAACGGCGGCGTTGATATAGCCGGCCCCTCCCGGAGACACGCCGGAGGCGTCGCCGAACGGCACGGGACTGTCGCTGAGCGCCGCGGCGGACGTTTCCTTCCCGAGCGCCCTCACGACAAGCTTGGCCACCCACTCGCGCGTAGCCGCCTCCGCCCCCCAGTTGCCGGCGGACGACTCTTCGCCTGGCGCGATCAGCCCTTTTGCGATCGCGAACTGAACCCAGTTCTTCGCCCAGGCGTCGGTGCCGAGCGGCAATTCGCCTTCCGCCGCCCCCGGGCTTTCGATCCCCATGAAACGAAGCGCCATAACGACAGCCTCTTGGCGGCTGACAGACTGGTCCGGATTGAAATTACCGCCGTCCCCTTCCGCCACGCCGAGCGCTGCCAACTTCGTTATGTACTTGTAGGCCCAGGAATCGGCACCCACGTCGGCAAACGAAACGTTCGCCGCCGCCGACACAACGCCGGCCCGCGCCCACGGCGCAGCGCCGATCGCCTGACTGAACAGCGCCGCGGCCAGCACCGTATGCATGACCGGCTTTATCATCCGTTTGAGAAAACGATTCCGCTGCAAATGTTGCTCCGATCCATTCGATTGGTGTACCACGCCAATCCTCCGCTCCCATAGTAATATCGCTGCAAGCCCACCGGCCCGCACCGTCATCGGCAACGATACCAAAGGCCGCTTAACGTTCGCTTAACAGCTTGCCCGTCGGCCGTCAGCAGCGCCTACGGTTTTCGGGCCCGACGGTCATTAAGCAATTGTTAAGCGGGAACAGGTACACTATAATGGCACGTATCGAAGGAGGCCCGGCGGCATATGCGCAGGTTCGGATTTTGGGCGGGAATCATCGTTCTGACTGCAATCGTCGCGGCAGCGATGTGGATTTCCGCATTCGCGGGCAAGCATGCGCCCGCGGCGGTCCAGGGCGTACTGGACTTGAGCGGCTGGAATTTCGCCAAGGACGGTTCTGTGCCGCTCGACGGCGAATGGGAGTTTTACCCCAATCGATTGCTTGCTCCGGGCGATGTGCAAGGCGCCGCCGCCTACAAGCGTTATATGACGGTGCCGGGCAAATGGGAGCAGCCGCAAATCAATCGCGGGACGCCGATGAAAGCCGCGGGCTACGGCACGTACCGGCTGCTCATCCGGCTCCAGCAAACCGACAGGCAGTTCGCCGTCGCCAAAAACTATGTGCGGTTTGCCGACAAGCTCTATGTCGAGGGCGTGTTGATGGGGCAATCCGGCCTTCCCGGCGAATCAAAAGCAAGCTACACGCCGCGCAACGTACCGTATACCGCCTATTTCCATGCCGACCGGAACGAAATCGAGCTGCTGCTGCAAGCGGCCAATTTCGATTACCGGAGCGGCGGCGTCACCAACTCGCTGTATTTCGGTCTTGCCGAAGATATCGCGGCAGGCAAAACGCTGCAAACATCGTTCGAATGGACGGCTTCCCTCGTTTCGCTGCTGTTCGGCCTGTTCGCCTTGTCGCTCCATCTCTGGTTTCATCGGAACAAGCTGCTGTTGCTGTTCGGCGCATACTTTTTCATCTCCGGCCTCAGCATGATTACGAACGGGGAACGGATTTTCATGCAGCTGTTCCCGCATCTCCCCTTCGAATGGACGTTCAAAATCAAGCTGTTGGCAACGTTTCTGCGACCGGTGGCGCTGTTCTCGATCGTGCGCGTCATGTTCAAGCCGTTCGCATTCAACAAGCTGTTCCTGACGCTGGCGATCGCGTATGCGCTGTATTGCGCCGGCATTGCCGCGCTTCCGTTCCGGATTTACTCGCTGCTGCAGGACGCGGCATATGCCGGCGTTCCGCTATCGCTGGCCGTGCTGGTCGCGCTGCTGCTGATCGCTTACGCCCGCGGAAACTACGGCACGCTCGACAGACGGGCGTTTCAGCTGTTTTTTGCCGCCGTCTACTGCTTGCTGCTTACGGAAGTAAGCATCGTCCTGAGCAATGAAAACAAGATTTCGGGCATCGTCACGAATGTTGCGATCGTGCTGGTTTGCCTGTTCATCGTCATGATGCAGGCGCGGCAATATTTTGTGGCGTACTCGTCCATGAGCCGGTTGACGCGGCAGCTGCAAATGGCCGACCGGATGAAAGACGAATTTCTGCTATTGACGTCCCACGAGTTGAATACACCGCTGCACGGCATTATCAATTTGGCGCAATCCGCGCTCGAAGAGAAGTTCAAAAAATCCGGCGAAGCGAAGCAGCACGAACGGCTCCGCCTGATTCGCAGCACCGCCTACCGGATGTCGAATCTGGTCAAGGACGTAATCGACGCCGCCAAGCTCAAGGAAGGCCGGCTCGATCTGGAGCCGCGCATCGTCGATATCGTCGCGTGCGCATCCGTGGCGATCGAGGTGTTCGGTTTTCTTGCCAAGGGCCGCAACATATCGTTCGATTCCGACTTCGCTCCGAGCGCCCGCCTGATCGTCGCCGACGAAATCCGGTTCATGCAGGTGCTTTACAACGCGATCGACTACGCCTTGCGGCGCGTACAGGACGGCACGATCGCCATCGGAAGCCGCAAGGTGCAGGACGGCTCCTTTGTCGAAATCGCGATCGACCCTGCGGGCGTGGAGCGCGAATCGACGGCGGACAACGGCTCCGTGGCGGTTGGCCTGTCGATCGCAAGCGAGCTGATGGAACGAATGAACGGACAGTTTGCGCTTGACGAAGCGGCGGGAACGATTCGCCTCCGCTTGCCGGCAGCGGCAAAAGCCGCACCGAAAGAAGGCGCGAAAGCGGCCTCCAAGCCGCCTGTCCCGCCGGGCCCGCGAACGACGGCCGATCGCGGCGGGCCCAAAGTGCTGCTCGCCTCCGCCGACCCGCTCAATCTGGAGCAGCTGTACGGCATACTGGAAATGGAAGGGTACGACGTGTCGGCCGCCTCCTCGGACAAAGAGGCGCTGGCGCTCGTCGCCCGCAAGGAAAGGCCGGACATCGTGCTGCTGGACGTGCTGCTGCCGGAAGCGAACGGTTATGGGGTATGCCGCGAGATTCGCCGCCATTTTACGCATGCGGAGCTGCCGGTGCTGTTCATCAGCGCGCGGAATACGCCGGCGGACATCGAAGCGGGCATAACCTCGGGGGGCAGCGACTTCATCGCAAGGCCGCTCGATGCCGGCGAAATTCGCGTCCGTATCCGCACGCTGCTGGCGATCAAGCGGCTGGCCAAGGAGTCGGCCCGGAACGAAATGGCGTTCCTGCAATCGCAGATCAAGCCGCATTTTCTTTACAACGCGCTCGGCACAATCATGGCCCTCTGCTATACGGACGGTCCGCGCGCCGGAGAGTTGATTTCGGTATTCAGCCACTATTTGCGCGTCATCTTCCATCTCGACAACACGGAGGAAACCGTCACGTTGCGCAAGGAGATGGAGCTGGTGCAGGCGTATGTCGATATCGAAAAAGCGCGGTTCGGCGAACGGCTCCGCTTCGAGCTCGATGCGGATACGGAGCTTTACGATTGCCGCGTCATGCCGCTGACGATTGAGCCGCTCGTGGAAAATGCGATCCGGCACGGCATTACAAAACGAATCCAGGGCGGTACGGTCCGATTAACCGTTCGCGGCCAAACCGGTTATGTGCAAATTACGGTGGAGGACGACGGCGTAGGCATGACGCCCGAGCAGGCGGAGACGGCGTTCGAGCGGCACGATGCCGACCAGGGCGTCGGCTTGCTCAATATCCGGCGGCGCATCGCCCACCTGACGGACAAGCGTCCGGTCATCGAAAGCGAACCGGGCCGCGGGACGAAAGTGACCGTCTGGCTCCCGATGGAGCGTCCCGGCACAGACGAAGGAAGTGACAAGCAGGATGAAAGCGATATTAATTGACGACGAGGAGCATGCGCGCAATTTGCTGGCGTTGTTTCTGCACAAAATCGGCGGTGTGACGATTGTCGGCCAAGCCGGCAATGCAAGGGACGCGCTGGCCTGCATGCGGGAGCGGCTGCCCGACGTCGTGTTCCTCGATATCGAAATGCCGGAAGTAAACGGCCTCGAGCTGGCCGAAACGATCAACGGCGAGTTCGCCGACGTTCATCTCGTATTCGTGACGGCCTATGACCGTTACGCAATTGCCGCCTTTGAACAGGAGGCGCTCGATTACATCCTGAAGCCGCTGGAAATGAAACGTCTGGAGCGTACGGTGGCCCGGGTCCGCAAGGAGCTCGAGAAGGGCGCGCCCATAGCCGCTCCCGCTTCGGCAGCCTCCGATGGCGATGCGGCGCCGAAGCTGCATATCCGCTTGTTCGGCGGCTTCGAGGCGACGGACGGCAGCGGGCGACGGTTCAAGATGCGAACGTCCAAGGAAAAGGAACTGCTCGCTTATTTGGCGGCGCATGCGGACAGCCGTCCCCACCGAGACGTCATTCTGGAGCAGTTGTGGCCGGAGGAACACCACCAGAAAGCAAAAGTTTACTTGCACACCTGCGTCAGCTACTTGCGCAAAAATTTGAAGGCGCTCGGCACCGGCCCTATTGTGTTGTTCGAGGATCAGCGCTATTTTCTCGACGTGGATCGGGTCGCTATCGATTGGCTCCTATTCCGAAGGAAATTGGAGGCGATCAGACGGCAAAAAACTCCCGCGCCCGACGAAATCGAAGATGTCCTGGCGCTTTGCGGGGGGCCGCTGTTCGGGGATTCGGACTACATGTGGGCGGAAGGAATGGCGGAGGAGTGCGACCAGGAGACCGCACACTTGTTGCTGTCGCTGGCGAAAGCTTATTGGGATCGCGGAGAGGCGGAACAAGCCGCACAAACGGCGGAGCGTCTCTGCAGCCAGGATCCGTACAACGAAGAAGCGCACCGCTGCTGGATCGCCAGCCTGCAGAAGCTCGGCCGTCACCAGGAAGCGGTCCGGGTGTACCGGAAACTGGAGCAGACGCTGCGGCAGGAGTTGCAGTTGGAACCCTCCGGCATAACAAAAAGGCTGTTGCAAGGCAACAGCCGGACCCCGTGACGGGTTGGTTACCCGGCTCTTGTCCGGGCGCGATTATTGTTTGATCTGGTTGTGGCTCGTATTCGCGAGGGCGATCAGATTGCGTTCGCCTTTCACCATCACGGAATGACATTGGGGGCATACGGGAGCGACGGATAACGAAAAGTTATCTCGCATCCATCCCTTGCAGTTTTCATTCGAGCAAGACCAAACTGGCGTCATTTCCAATGGGGTATCGTCAAGCGGTCTTTTCCGGGAATGATACATGTGCATCCCTCTTTCCGTTCCGGATTCGGTGCTGCGATTCGCAAGCGCCGTTTCGAGCCTGTTGCCGAAAAAATAAGGCCCCAAACAAATTGTTTGGGGCCTTATTGCGCATCGATTTACAGTTTAACGACGTTCTCGGCTTGCGGGCCGCGGTTGCCTTGAACGACGTTAAACTCGACGCGTTGCCCTTCGTCCAACGATTTGTAGCCGTCGCCAACGATTGCGCTGAAGTGAACGAAAACGTCTTTGCCGCCTTCCACTTCGATGAAGCCAAAGCCTTTTTCTGCGTTAAACCATTTTACTGTTCCTGTTTCCATTTCGAATTACCACCTTTTGGTTATTAACATG
This sequence comes from Paenibacillus cymbidii, assembly GCF_004764705.1. Lineage (GTDB taxonomy): Bacteria > Bacillota > Bacilli > Paenibacillales > NBRC-103111 > Paenibacillus_AN > Paenibacillus_AN cymbidii. The sequence goes on from NZ_SHLX01000002.1 coordinate 7,581, forward strand.
ATCTTTTTCATTTGCAAACAAATAAAAATTCACACATCGTACATAGTTATTGAGATGAAGCAATAACCATCTACGCTATGTGAATTTGGTTAATATCTAGAATATACACTATCCTAACACCAATTGCAAGCCCCATTTTGAAAAAAAATGAGAAAAACCGTCAGAGAAGATCATCCTCACGGTCCTTTTTGGTTTGGAGTCTGAAAGGGCGGCTTTTTTGCCCGCGGCCATCGGGGCAAGCGCCATCCCCCCATTTGCCAACTAACCCCTTGCCAAATAGGCCATGTTTTCTTGCCTATTTAACCAAAAACGGGCAGCCTCTTCAAAATAACCAGCGAAATCACTGGCTATTTCGCTTGAAGTGCCGATTTGAAGTCGATCGGGAGGAAATAACCAGTGTTTTCACTGGTTATTTCCGATGAGCCGGGCAATAGGAGGCAAATAGGCCATTTTTCATGGGCTATTTTCGTTGCCGAGCAAGAAATCGTAATTCTTATCTACCAATATTGCTTTGTGCGGCAAACCACTCCCAGCCGAAGCCGACATGATCCGGTTTATGCGAATCCGAGCCATACACACAAGCGATGCCCCGCGCCCGGCAAGCGGCGAGAAACCAGGCCGGTACGTACGGCTTGCCGCATGTCGCCACGCGCATCCCGGCCGTGTTCACGTCGATGCCGACGCCGGTCGCGGCCAGCAGCGGCAAAATCGCTTCCAGCCGGCGGCGAATGTGGTTTTCGTCGATCGGCGGCAGCGCCGACGCGAACTTTTCGATCAAATTAATATGGCCGATCCGCTTGCGGATGTGCGAAGGGAGATGACCCGCCCGCGCGATCGCCGCTTCCACATGGTCGTAATATTCGTCGACGACATTCGTCATCGTGCCGTAATAAGCCAGCAGATGCTCGGCAAAGTGGTCGGGTTTGTAGTCGACGCACTGCATGACCCCGCCTCGCCCGCGCAAATAATGCACGGAATACACGACATCCTCCAGCTCGCCCTGCCACTCGTCGACGATCCGCTCCGTAAAGCCGAACGCCCCCGGCAAATAATCGAGCTCCAGCCCGACCGTCACGTCGAGCCGTCCTTCATATTGGCGTTTCATCGCTTTGGCGTACGCCATATAAGCCGGCAGTTCGTCCATCGGCATCGCCAGCTCGCGGAACAGCTCCCCATCCTCCACCCACCCTTGCGGCAGCGGCGGATGCTCGCTGATCGTATACCGCTCGAAGCCGAGTGCGAGCGCGCGGTCTAGATACGCCTCCTGCTCCGCATCGTTGCCGTGGTAACAAAACTTCGTATGCGTGTGGCCGTCCCATTTTAGCGTCAACGGGGGTTCTCTCCTTTATGCTGTGATTTGTTCGCTTCGCGATAGGCGGAAGGCGCCAGGCCTTCCAGCTTCTTGAACACGCGGCTGAAGTAGAAGGTGTCCTGAAACCCGACCGCTTCGGCCACTTCCTGCAAGCTGCAAGGGCCGGCGTGAAGCAAAAATTTTGCCCGCTGGATCCTCAGTTGGTGAATATAAGTGACTACGGAGATGCCGGCGTACTTTTTGAACACCTGGCAGATGTACTCGTAATTGCGGCCGATCGCCTGCTCGATCGTTTCCTTCGAATTGGGCTGCATGTACGATTCTTCCAAATGATTGACGATCCGGCGAAACGTCAGAAAGGGTACCGGCACTTCCGTTTCCGCGTTCTGACGCAGCACTTCGTCCGCCAATTGTTCCAGCATACCGGCCAGCACGATCGACAGCCGGAAACGAAAATAGCCTCTCGGCTGGCGGAATTCACGCAGCAGCCGCTCGAACTCGCCGAGCAACCGGAACCGTTCCGTCGTCCGATGACGGCGCGGCAAAAGCAGGCTGTCGACGTCGCGGGTGCCGGACGTGCGCAGCAGCGATTCGGGGGCATGGACGATTCTGCGTTCGTCGCTAAGTATCGTCCCGTTCTCCCGTTCGGTCAAGCCGGGATCGGCCGTAAATTGCGCCCAAAAAAACAATCCGCCGTCGCTCGGCTTCCAAATGTAATGCGGGTCCCACGGCAATAACAACAGCGTGTCGCCGGACAAGAGCGTGAGCTTGTCGTCGCCGACCGCCAAATGCACCGGGCCGTCCGCCACCACAATCAGCTCGTAATGGGGATTGCTGTGCACTTCGCCGGGTTTGCCGTTCGTCCTGTCGTGGTGTCCCGCCCACTTGACGTCGAGCGCCGCGTGGCGGGCGAGCGAAAAGTAGCGCAAGATGCCCTCCGTTTCCCGATATTGGCGGCCGGCCAAATCGCAATAACGTTCATGGAAGCGGCCGCTTGCCGCCTGTTATGATGATTATATCGGAGACCCCGCAGAAAGGAAATGATCCCTTTGACAACCATTGTACTGAACGAACAGGACTATTACCGCAAAGTATACGGAGGCTGGCTCGGCAAAAATATCGGCGGCACGCTGGGCGCTCCGGTGGAAGGCAAAATGGAGCTGCTGCAGCTGACCTATTATCCGGTGCTCCCGGACGGCCCGCTCGAAAACGACGATCTCGACCTGCAGCTCGTCTGGCTGCATGCGCTGGAGCAGTACGGGGCGCGGTTGACCGCGGAGGAGCTTGGGAAGGAATGGGTGGAGCATGTCTTTTTCCCGTTCGACGAGTACGGGTATGCGCTGACGAATTTGCGCCGGGGACTGGCTGCGCCGGTGGCGGGCTCGTTCAACAACCCGTTCGCCGATTGCATGGGTTCGCCGATTCGTTCGGAAATTTGGGCGATGGCCGCACCCGCAGCGCCGTCGGTCGCCGCATATTACGCGTATCAGGACGCCATTGTCGACCATGCCGGCGGCGAAGGGGTGTATGGGGAAATGTTGTTTGCGGCGATGGAGAGCGCCGCTTTCGTCGAATCGGACCGCGATCGGCTGATCGCGATCGGGCTGGCGCACATTCCGCCGGATTGCCGCACGGCGCTCGCCGTGCGCGACTTGCTGCGCTGGCACGGCGAAGGCGTCGACTGGCTGGAAGCGCGCCGCCTCGTGCTTGCTCATCACGGCAGCCCCAACTTCACCGACGCGCCGCAAAATATCGCCTTTACGATTCTCGGCTGGCTGTACGGCGCCGATTTCGAGGATTGCATTCTGAAAGCCGTCAACTGCGGCTACGACACGGACTGCACCGCCGCCACGCTGGGGGCGTTGCTTGGCATGATTCTCGGGCCGGAGGGGCTGCCCGAGCGCTGGGTGAAGCCGGTCGGCGACCGGATCGTCGTCAGCCCGCCGATCAAGGGCTTCCCGGTGCCGGCCAATCTCGACGAGCTGACCCGCCGCACGATGCGCGTCGGCCGCGAAGTGCTCGCCGTGTGGGACGCCGGCGTCGCGATCAGTCGCGATGCGGCGACTTCGGCTTCGGCTTCGGCTGCGGCGGCCTTGCCGGCCGAGCCGAGCGAAGCGGTGCGCGCGTTGTGGCGTGCGCCGGCGACGGCGAACCGCTTCCTGCTGCCGCAAGGCACCAGTGCGGAAGGTATAGGCGTCGAGCTGACGGTCGACTACGGCGAGGAAGGGCCCTCCATCGCCCGTGGCGGTACGAAGCGGCTGGCGCTGACGCTGGCGAACCGCTCCCGCGAAGCGTGGGAAGGCGCCGTGCGCTGGGAACTGCCGGCCGGCTGGAGCGGCGCGCCGGCGGAGCATCCGTTTGCGCTGGCGCCCGGCGAGGCGCTGGCGTGGGAGGAGACGCTGGCCGCGCCGGCAGCGGCGGAGGCGCCGGACGGTGCGCACCGGCTGGCGCTGCTGCTGGATCGCCGCCACGACGGCGACCTGTGGGCGACGGAGCGCGTCGGCCTAGCGCTCGTCGCGGCGTCGCGCTGGCGCGTCAGCGGGCCGGGCGGAGCCGCGACGAGCAAGGCGGCGAGCGGTAGCGGCACAAGCGAGGCGAACGAGGCGGCGAGTGGCGGCGTTATCGCCGGCTTCGCGGGCGACCGGCTCGACTTTGCCGGGGCGCTCGGCACGGAGGCGCCGGGCGTCTACCGCGCCGAGTCGAAGCTGCACAACCCGCGCGAGCGCGCCGTGCGCCTGATCGCCGGCACCGCCAGCCCGGTGAAGCTGTGGTTGAACGGCAAGCTCGTCATCGACGCGCCGCAGCGCACCGACTTCATGCCGGCGTACCATCGCGCGCCGCAGAGCAAGCTGTACGAGCTCGTGCTTCCGGCAGGAGCGCACGATATCGCAATCGAAGCGGTCAAGGACGACGAGCCGCTGGAGCTGTACGTGCTGCCGGTCGCCCAGCGCCCCGAGCGCCAGCCGGGACCGTTCTTCTACTTGACCGGCATCCGGTTCGACGTCGACTGACGGGCGAACCCGGGCCGCGGAAGTGAGTGGACAGCGAGTAACCGAAGCGCATAACGAAAGCGAGCAACCGAAGCCAGCAACGGAAGGTGCGACAGCAAACATCGGCTTCACATGAACCCCTCATTCGAAATAGGCCACAAAAAATGGCCTATTAGCCCTTTTTCCCCGCCTCGTCGCAAATAGCCAGTGAAATCACTGGCTATTTCCTCCCGAGCGGCCCAATACCGGGCTTTCCAGCAAAATAACCAGCGAAAACATGGCCTATTTGGGCAACGAGACCCGTTTTTCGCGAAATAGGCCATTTTTCATGGCCTATTTCGTTATATACAGCTACACATACGCCGTTCGCTTTCTCCTGCCGTTGTTGCTATCATGGAAAAAAGACAACCACGGCTGAAAGAAAGGACCAACGCCATGAGCACGAAAGACGAGCGACTGGCGGGCGAAGTGCTGGCGCTGTTCGGCGACAGCCGGAAGCTGCCCAGCGGCGTCCGCCCCCGCTTCGAATCGCGGCAGCGGCTGGAAGCCGAATTTACGCTGACGCCCCGCCAATACGGATATCGCGACTGGCTGTTCGATATCGAGCTGCGCATCGGCCCCGGGCGGCTCTATATCGTGCGGGATATCCGCGATTTTCTCAAACGCGTCGACGAAGGCCGGACGCTGAGCTTTACGCCGCAGTTCGAATACGACCCGGCACAGCACCACTTCGGCGCCGCGGACGACGCGCTGATCCGCGAGCTGGTCCGCGTCGTCCGGAGGGAAGAGTTGTACCGCCACACGAACGGCATCACTTCGTTCCAACTTTCCCGCAGCAGACAGAACGATCGCGAGCGCGTTTTGCCGCTCGATTCCGCCTCGTGGCCGGCAGCGCGCCAACTGCTGACGGCGGCTCCCGCCGTAGAGCTGCAGCATCGCCGCCGCACCTGGCGCGGCTTCCGGATCAGCGACGAACCGCTGCCGCTGCAATTCGCCGTCGACCGCGCCCCCGAGGAAGACGGCTACCTGCTGCTGATCGAAGGAATGCCGGAGCTGACGATCATGGAAAGCTACAGCGCCGTGCTTCACGACGGCAAGCTGTGGCAGCTGCCGGCCGCCGACTGCGCGCGGCTCGCCGAACTGAAGCAGCTCACCGAGCGCGAAGGCACCGGGCGACTGCCGTTTGCGCCCGAACAAGCCGAACAACTGATGGAGCGCGTCGTGCCGGGGCTGATGAAGCTCGGCGCCGTCCGCATCGCGCAGGCGGTCAGCGACCGGATCGTCAAGACGAAGCTGAAGGCGCGGCTTTATTTGGACCGGGTGAAGGACCGGCTGCTCGCATCGCTGGAATTCCAGTACGGCGATATCGTCGTCAACCCGCTCGCGCATACGAAGACGCAATCGAACCGGCAAGGGCAAGGGGAAAGCCGCATTCTGCTGCGGGACGGCGATCAGGAGCAGCGCATTCTCGAGTTGATGGAATCGGTGCCTTGCACGATAACGGATGGCGGCTACATTTGGCCGGATGAAGAGGAGCAGTTCGATTTTCTGCACAACGTCATTCCGGAGCTGGAGAACCAACTCGCGGTTTATGCGACAACGGCGGTCAAGGAGCGGCTGTTCGTCGGCTCGGCGCCGCCGCGGATCAGCGTACGGCTGTCCGAACGGACCGACTGGATGAGCTTCACGTTCCACATGGCCGGCATTACGGAGGCGGAAATTCGCCGCGTCCTGCAGGACTTGGAAATGAAGCGCAAATACTACAAGCTGCCGAACGGCGCGCTGATGCCGCTGCAGACGCAGGCGTTTGCGGAAATTCGCCATTTCCTGAAAGGAATCGGCATTACCAGCCGCGACGTGCAGGGCGCCGAGCTGCGGTTGCCGGCGCTGCGCGGGCTCGGGCTGCTGGACGCGCGCGACAACGGGTCGAGCATCCATTTTGACAAGTCGCTGCGGCGGTTTCTCGACGACCTGCGCAACCCGGACAACCTCGAGTGCCCGCTGCCGGAGCCGCTGGCCCCGGTACTCCGCGACTATCAGAAGTTCGGCTTCCAATGGATGAAGACGCTCGCCCATTACCGGTTCGGCGGCATTCTGGCCGACGACATGGGGCTCGGCAAAACGGTGCAAAGCATCACTTTCCTGGCATCCGTCCTGCCGGAGATCCGCGAGCGCAAGCAGCCGGCGCTGATCGTATGCCCCGCTTCGCTCGTCTACAACTGGCTGGGCGAGCTGCGCAAATTCGCGCCCGACATCGCCGCCGTCATCGCCGAAGGCACGAAGCACGAACGAAGCGCCGTGCTGGATGAGGCGGCAGGCAGCGCGGACGTCGTCATCACCTCCTACCCGCTGCTGCGCAAGGACCCGGAGCTGTATGCCGGCCAGACGTTCCATACGCTCATCCTGGACGAAGCGCAAGCGTTCAAAAACTACGCCACCCAAACGGCGCAAGCGGTGCGGCAGCTCGCGGCGGCGCATCGTTTTGCGCTGACCGGCACGCCGGTGGAAAATTCGCTCGACGATTTGTGGTCGATTGCGGAAGCGGTCATGCCCGGCCTGTTCCCGGACCGGCGGACGTTCGCCGAGCTGCCGCGCGAAGCCGTGGCGAAGCGCATCCGGCCGTTCCTGCTGCGGCGGCTGAAGGCGGACGTCGTGCGCGAGCTGCCGGACAAAATCGAGTCGCTGCAAACGTCCGAACTGCTGCCCGAGCAGAAGAAGCTGTACGCGGCGCTGCTCGCCGAGCTCAAGGCGGAAGCGCTGAAGCACCTGCGCGACAACAACTTTCAGCGCAGCCGCATTCGCATTCTGGCCGGCCTGACCCGGCTGCGCCAGGTTTGCTGCCATCCGGCACTCTTCGTGGAAGGCTACGCCGGCGGCTCCGCCAAATTCGAGCAGCTGCTCGAAATCGTGGAAGAGTGCCGCGGCGCGGGCAAACGGGCGCTGATCTTTTCACAATTTACCGGCATGCTGGGGATGATCGCACGCGAGCTGGGGGAGCGCGGGGTGCCGTTCTTCTATCTCGACGGCAGCACGCCGGCCGAAGAACGCGTCGCTTCCTGCGCCCGCTTCAACGAGGGCGAACGCGAGCTGTTCCTCATCTCGCTCAAGGCGGGCGGCACCGGGCTCAACTTGACCGGGGCGGACACGGTCATCCTCTACGATCTGTGGTGGAACCCGGCAGCCGAGCAGCAGGCGGCCGACCGGGCGCACCGCATCGGGCAGAAGCAGGTCGTGCACGTCATGCGGCTCGTCGCCCAGGGCACCGTCGAGGACAAAATGATCGCGCTCCAGGAGCGCAAACGCAGCTTGATCGACGAGGTCGTGCAGCCGGGCGAAACGGAGTTGTCCGCGCTGACGGAGCAGGATATTCGCGAGCTGCTGGCGCTGGAGTAACACGGTTAGCCGCCCTCTATGCCTGGCGTCGCGAATGGCCCTTGAATTTGCCGCGCCGTTTCGGTAGGATAAGGGAAGGTTGATTTTTGAGGCGATGAGGGACCGAAGTACTTGATTCACCCGCTGCGCAGCGATTCGGGGACGGTGGAAGCCCGGAGGCGGCATCAAGGAAAGGCAGTCCGGAGCCGATCTCGTTAGGCCAAAAGAGGGCGTTCGCGCGTGCGTGCGGATCGTCAACTAGGGTGGAACCGCGGGTGCGCCATGCTCTCGTCCCTAGGCATCGAAGCTCGATGCCTATTGGGCGGGAGCTTTTTACGTTGATAAAGGAGATGGATGGGAAATGAGCACGAGCAAAACGATGGAGCAAGTCGTCGCGCTGGCCAAGCACCGCGGATTTATTTTCCCGGGCTCGGAAATTTACGGCGGTCTGGCGAACACGTGGGATTACGGCCCGCTGGGCGTCGAGCTGAAAAACAACATCAAACGCGCCTGGTGGAAAAAATTCATCCAGGAATCGCCGTACAACGTCGGCCTGGACGCCGCGATTCTGATGAATCCGCGGGCGTGGGTCGCCTCCGGCCACGTCGGCAACTTCAACGACCCGATGATCGACTGCAAGAACTGCAAAGCCCGCCACCGCGCGGACAAAATCATCGAAAACGCTCTCGACGCCAAAGGCATCGAAATGGTCGTCGACGGCTTGTCGTTCGCGCAGATGGCCGAACTGATCAAGGAGCACCAAATCGTCTGCCCGGACTGCGGCAGCCGCGATTTTACCGACATTCGCCAGTTCAACCTGATGTTCAAAACGTTCCAGGGCGTCACCGAGTCGAGCACGAACGAAATTTATTTGCGTCCGGAGACGGCGCAAGGCATTTTCGTCAATTTCAAAAACGTGCAGCGCACGATGCGCAAAAAAATGCCGTTCGGCATCGGCCAAATCGGCAAAAGCTTCCGCAACGAAATTACGCCGGGCAACTTCACGTTCCGCACGCGCGAGTTCGAGCAGATGGAGCTTGAATTTTTTTGCAAGCCGGGCGAGGATCTGAAGTGGTTCGAATACTGGCGCGGCTTCTGCCGCGACTGGCTGCTGGCGCTGGGCATCAAGGAAGAGAGCATCCGCCTGCGCGATCATTCGGATGACGAGCTGTCCCATTACAGCAACGCAACGACCGACATCGAGTACCGGTTCCCGTTCGGCTGGGGCGAGCTGTGGGGCATCGCCGACCGCACCGACTACGACCTGAAGCAGCATATGGAGCATTCCGGCGAAGATTTCAACTATATCGACCAGGATGCAAGCGAGCGCTACATCCCGTACTGCATCGAGCCTTCGCTCGGCGCCGACCGCGTGACGCTGGCGTTCCTGATCGACGCTTACGAGGAGCAGCAGCTCGAGGGCGACGACAGCCGCACCGTGCTGCACTTCCATCCGGCGCTGGCGCCGATCAAGGCGGCGGTGCTGCCGCTGTCGAAGAAGCTGGCCGAAGGTGCCGGCAAAGTGTTCGCGTCGCTGGCGGCCGAGTTTATGGTCGACTACGACGAAACCGGCTCGATCGGCAAACGGTACCGCCGCCAGGACGAAGTCGGCACGCCGTTCTGCATCACGTACGACTTCGAATCCGAAACCGACGGCCAAGTAACCGTGCGCGAGCGCGATTCGATGACGCAGGTGCGCCTGCCGATCGGCGAGTTGAAGAGCTATTTGGCGGAACGCGTCCGCTTCTAAAGATTGTTATGGAAACAAGGCACCGATCCGCGAGGAATCGGTGCCTTTTATTTGTGCGCTATTGAACAGTACTGCTACGCACTCGTAACGTACGAGTCACCCGAATTTCCGGATATCGTTCCGACACCTCTCGTTCTTCCAGTTAATGAATGCGTTCATGCAAATCGATGCGTTCAAAGCTATAAATCCAATCGGATTGACGGTATTGCCCCGTCGCTCCAGTTTCATATCCCCCACGAACCCCTATGCTCAAATAGTTCTGGAGCAAAAAGGTTGGAGGGCCGATCAATGTTGTCAGGTTAAACGCCCGCCCGCTCCATTCCATGTCATTCATAGGAGCGTCTCACCTCTCTCTGTTTGACTGGGGCGAAATAGACCATGAAAAATGGCTTATTGCCCCCATTTCGGCCGTCTCATCAAAAATAGCCAGTGAAATCACTGGTTATTTCGGCCAAACAGCCTCAATCAGAGCAGATCGACACGAATAGCCAGTGAAATCACTGGCTATTGCCCATTTTAGTAGAAATAGGCCTCGAAAAGTGGCTTATTTCGCTTCGGGCCCGTTTGTGCGCATTAAATTGAAAACAAGCGATGGATCTCCATCGCCGCACTATCGTGCTCGTTACTTCAGTTCATATACGAATCTTTGTTGAACTCTCGTTACCGATCGGGAGTGGTTTTTTTGTTTTGTCGGGTAATATATTTGTGTAAATCCTCTGGGTTGTAAATCGGAATGAAATACCGATCTTACAGTCGATTCGATGACGCAAGGCGTCCAGTCGCTCGGATAGCTGTTTAAACTCATCCGGAGATGATGGTGGCAAGGACATTTGTACCCCTACCATTTTCATTTCGATAAGATCAATGGTCGAGACCTCCACAAGATCATCCACCCTCATTGCCTCCTTAGATGGTTTGTTTTTAGTATTTGTAATAACTTTCAAAGCTTTTGGAATAATTTGCGGTTTATACCCATCTGAATTTTCCCTAAGGGGTCTGCTGGCATTCTCGCTCATCCATGCTCCTCCCTTCGATTTCCGCTGCATACTGTTTCCTTCCCTTATGATATCAAATAAGTTAAGCGGAACTTGTGTCATTTATTATCAACTTACAGGTGTCCAAATTTATGCGCTTTCCGGACCATTCCAGCTTTGTGTTTACTGATTTGGACGGCAATAAGGTGGGATGTCTCGCCGTCAGCCAACATACCGGGTTGCCTCCGTCGGCGGCACGCGTTGCGCTTTGCCTGCGGGGAGGCAGGATATCGCAAGTGAAACGGCGAGCGTGCCGGCGAATGCGAGGAATAGCGTCGCATACGGAAGCGCAAGGTCGGCGAAATAACCGTCTCGAAACATGGCATCGAAAATAATAGCGCTCATATAAACACCGATGGCGAAACCAAGCGTAACGCCGATTCCCGCGAGGAACGCCCCTTCCGCCAACAAGACCCCGTATACCTGCGCGGGCGTCAACCCGACTGCCCGCAGCATGCCGATCCGCTGCCTTCGCTGCCGGATGAGCCGGTACATCACGACCAGCAATCCGGTTAATCCGATGAGCATAGCGAATTGATTAAACCATCGGAATAGAGAGATAATCGCCATCATGTTGTAATAGTAGCTGTTCTCCATCTCCGCGATATTCGATACGGGAGCGATGTTAACCGCCGAAAGCGCGCTTATGATCTCCTTTTGCAGCTTCGCGTCCGGCTTCTCAAGCATGACGAGCACGGTCGAGGTGATTTCATTCTCGCCTTTTGTCAACGCGGCCAGTTCGCCTCGCTTCAACCACGCCCCGTATGATTCGGGATGGTACCCCGTTGTCTTGGCGATGCCGACGATCGTCTTCGTGATCGCTCGATCATCGATCTTGATCGTGTAAGGATCGCCGATTTGATAGATTCTCCCCTCCTCATAGCGCAGCGCGTCTTCCGATACGATCACGACCGATCCGTCGTTCGCGATTTCCGACCATGCCTCCCGGTCGTCAGCGAACCTGGCATCCCGCTTTACAAGTGGAATTCGATTCGTTTCGGCGAAACTCGAGTCGATTCCGTTCGCTTTCAGCTGGAAGGTTCCCCAATCCGTCGGCTGTTCTTTCCACGTCACTTGCTGGACGGCCGCCAATCGAACCCTTTGCCGCTCGCCCGAATATCCCGCTTCCCGAAGCTGGCGTTCGATCTCTTCGGTTTTCAACGCGCGCGGGATTCTGGCCACAAGATCATACTGTCCGACCAGCTCTCTTGGGTCGGGGCCCTTCAATGACTGCATCATTACGCTATGGTACACGATCGGCAGGCTGATGAAGCATGCAATCGATGCGAACATGAGGAGCAGCAGTCCCGTTCTCGTGCGGCTTTCGTTCAAATTTCGGAAGGCAAGGCGCAAAATCATCGTGAAGGTTGCCGACCGGCGGAATATTCGCAAAAGACCGTCGCACAGAAAACGCATGTATTGCGCCAGCAGCAAAACGAAGAACGGGACGGTGAGCAGCACGAGCACGATGACCAATCCCAAGTTATCTTCGGAAATCCATTCGCTGCGAAAATCCGGAACGGCCGTCGATGCGATAATCCCCGCAACGGCGATGACGGACAGGACGGATGCCCATGCGTTCAGAAGGGAATGCCGATGGGAGGGAAGCGTGTCTCGCGCCCCAAGCACCTTGATGATCGAAGCTTTCGCCGCTTTACGCGCGACGTTCCATACGCAGAGGAGCACGATCAGCAGTCCGATGGCGAATCCGGTCAATAATGCTTGAGGCTCGACGTAAAAGGAAGCAAACATTTCCCGGTCGAACGCAGTGCCGGTAATCATATTCCCGATGGAGAACAGCAGCAGATAGGCAAATCCTGCCCCGGCAGCAACACCGATCAAACCCGAAAAAATGCCGTACAGCAGCCCTTCCATCGTCAGCAGCGCTGTCAGATCGCGTCTGCCTAATCCGATCACCCGTAAAATTCCCATTTCCAGCTTTCGTTCGTCCGCGATCATCTTGAAAATATTCGTCATCAGCACGATGCCGATAATGACGGCGATGCCGCTCGTCAGCCCGAAAATGACCGTTACAAATGCAGCGGCATCCCGGCGCTCTTTTTCGAAGGTCGCCCGAACCGGGACTGCTCGCCATTCGGAAGGATTGCTATCGGTTACCAGCAGGTTAGTGTAGCCTTCGTCGTCCGTTCCGGACAGGAGTCGAGCGTCGTCGGCACGAACGAGCACCGTTGCGTTTGCGTTCGCGAGGCCGCGATAGCCGGTCATTCCCCGTTCCGGGACAACGTCCTTTACCGTGAAGCGATGCTCCCGAGTGCTTGCGTCAAGCAAATAAACGGAATCTCCCGCACGCGCATTCGTCGCTTTCGCCGCTCTTTCCGACAAAATCAGCTCGCTTGGCCCCAGCTCTTCCTTCAGCAGCGGCGCCAAGCCGGGATCGAAGCGGATCGCCGCTTCAAGGTCGAACCCGATGGCATGAAGATGAGTCGTGATTCCAACCCGGCCGCCTGCCTCGTCTTTCCGAATGAGTGTCGTCAAGCCGGAAACGATCGGCAACAGCTCCGCCCCTTCCGGGGTCGTGTCCGCATAGCTCGCCGTCACCTTCGCAATATCCTCGGCGAAGAAAATCGGGGTTTTCAGCATCTGTTGTTCCACGGAGGGAATGTCGAAAGCGATATTGCCGAACTGCCGTTTGACTTCGTCCTGCAAACTATGCTTCAGCGCGGCTGTCGAGATCAGCGTCATTGTCATGAGCGCCGTGCTGACGGCAAGTCCGAACGCGGTCAAGAGGGACGTTTTTTTCTGCCTCCATATGTTGCGCCAAGCCATCCTCCACAAGTGGGGTTTCCGCATCATGCCAAGCTCCAAGGCATTGATTTCTGGCGCCCGGCGGGGTCGGACCTGCGCTCGTCGACGATTTTGCCGCTGTCCATGAAGAACGTACGGTTGGCGTAGCCGGCCACTTCCGGGTTATGCGTCACGATAACGAAAGTAATGTGCTCCATCCGGTTCAGATGCTCGATCAAATCCATCACCATGGCGTTCGTCTTGCTGTCCAGCGCGCCGGTCGGTTCGTCCGCCCATACAATCAGCGGGCGGTTGACAATCGCCCTTGCTATCGCCACCCTCTGCTGCTGCCCGCCGGACAGTTCGGCCGGCCGATGCTTTTCCCTTGCACGAAGCCCGACCCGGGACAGCGCTTCGACCGCCCGCTCCCTCGCCTCCTTCGGTTTCATGCCGAGGCAGAGCAGAGGCATCTCCACATTTTCCGCCGCGGTCAGCACCGGAATCAGATTGTAAGACTGAAAGACAAATCCCATATTTTTCGCACGATACGCGTCCCGCAGCCTCGGCCGCAAGGCAGACACATCCGTCCCGTCAATCAGCACCTCTCCCTTGCTTGCGTCGTCCAGACCGGACATGCAATTCAGCAGCGTCGTTTTGCCGCAGCCGGACGGTCCCATGATCGCTATCATTTCGCCTTTGGCGATGCCCAGCGACACGCCTTTCAGCGCTTCGATTCCGCCCTCGCCCTTACCGTAGATTTTCCACAAATGCTGCACTTGGATTAACACCGACCCGTTGTCCGTTACCGCGATTCGGATCGCCTCCGCATCCGGACGATAGGCGACTTCGACCTTCCCGCCGGTCCCGCCGTAGCGGATCGCATTGCCGATCAAATTGATCAGCACTTGCTTGATGCGCGCGGCGTCGCAATACAGTTCACCGTCCCAGTCGCCAACTAACGACAAAGTGACCGATTCGGATTCGGCTTCCAGTTCCATGATCGACAGGATCTCCTGCAGCATCGCTCCAAGAGGCACCCATGACCATACCAGAGACAGCTGGCCCGCTTCAGCCAAATTCAAGTCCCGCATATCCTGCAGCAAGCGGGACATCCGTTTCGTCTCGTCCAGCAGCGGGAGCAGATTGTCCGGGGTAAGCTCCACGGCTCCCTTCAGCATCGTCTCCAGATGCCCCCGCACAATCGCTACCGGCGTTCTCAGCTCGTGCGCCACGTCCGCAACCATTTGATTACGGGCTTCCTCGCCTTTCGTCAGCTTGGCGATCAGCTCATTGAAGGAGCCGGCCACGGAGGCGATTTCGTCGTTCCTGGCGCCCGCTATCTCGATCGTCCGGAGCGAGAGGTGCGAACGGACCTGTTTCGCTTTGGCAGCAAGCTGAACCAGGCGACGGCAGTTGGTGAGCGCAATCAGATACGAGAAGCCCCCGATCGCAATCACGGCGATAAACAGCAGCACCGCTGTTACCGATAAGCTGGTATCGTTGCCGGGCAGGAATCCGAGCCCTTGGAAAAAAAAGCTCGCGCACAGAAATACCGTCACTCCAAACGCAAAGAGAACGAGACTTAGCTTCGTCTGCGCTTTCATGACGGATCGCCCATTTTGTAACCGATGCCATGAACGGTCAGAATGATTTCCGGATTCGAGAAATCTTTCTCCACTTTCTTGCGCAAATTGCGAATGTGCGTGTCGATGGAGCGCTCGTAGCCCGAATATTCTTCTCCCAGAGCGATCTCAAGCAAGTCCAGCCGGCTGAACACCCTGCCTTTATTTTTCGCCAGTGTCGTCAAAATTTTGAACTCTGTAGGCGTCAAGCTAACGGGAACGCCTCCCAAGTACGCAATGTGTCCTCTCAAATCAATCGAGATTTTCCCTCTCGTCAACAGCTGCTCTTCCTCGGGGGGAGCGACCGCTCTAACCGACCTCGTCCTTCTTAGCACCACGCGTATTCTCGCTTCCAGTTCTCTCATGGAAAAAGGTTTGGTAATAAAATCGTCCGCTCCGATCTCCAGCCCCAGCAGCTTGTCGAGCTCCTCCGATTTGGCGGTCAGGAAAATGACCGGCACTTCGGAAATGACGCGCAGCCGGCGGCAGACGTCCAAGCCGTTCATGCCGGGCATCATCCAATCGAGCAGCACAAGATCGAAGGCGGGGCCGCTTTCGAAAGCTTCCAAGGCGTGCGCTCCGCTATGTGCTTCCGTCACCCGATACCCTTCATTGGACAAGTAGGACGCGATGAACGAAGTCATTTTCTGCTCGTCATCGACGACCAATATGCGGATCGCTTCATCCATATTCGTCATGCTTCGTTCTCTCCGTATCTTCTTAGCGTTTAATAGGCTTTACATACAATATAGTGGAAAATCATCAAAGGCATGCGATCAAAATGCGAAGATTTTGCGAAGACGAAAAGAAAGACCCGCAGGATCTTCGTATTTTATTGACATCCTCTCGATCAGAAATTCATTTCCTTCCTGTAACGTTAATTCCGAAAGGCTTGAATGAATGGAGGGAGAAGGCAATTGAACATGAAGCGGTTAGGCTTGAACTATTTAGCGGGAGCGGTTTTATTCGGATCCCTATGTTTTACGGGGGTTGCAATGGCGCAGCCGGAAAAAATCTCCGTTGGATTCGAAAAGCTGCGATTTATCGTCGCGGGAGATGATCGTACCTCACAGGACGGCATGTACAACAATAACGGAACGATAGTCCCGGAATCCATCATCTACGAAGGGACGACATACGTGCCGGTTCGCAAAGTGGGCGAAATGCTGAAGATGCCTGTGGAGTGGGACGGCATTACGAAAACGGTATCGATTGGCGCGGTAACGGTCGACATCAAAGACGCGAAGGGTAGCGTAATCGGTCAAGCGGCACTTTCGCAGGGCGTGAATGGCGTGAACATCGATGTCGAAGCATCCGGGCTAACGCCTGGCAAGCATGGCTTCCATCTGCATCAGAATCCCATCGCAGGAAACGACTTCGCAACAGCGGGAGGACACTTCAATCCGCTAGGCAAAAAGCACGGGCTTCACAGTACGGAAGGACATCACATGGGTGATTTGCAAAATCTGGAGATCGCAGCGGATGGCACAGTGAAAGCCCATATGCATCTTGAAGGCGTTACGCTCGAGAAAGGGAAAGACAACTCGGTATGGGGAAAAGCCTTGATCGTCCATGCAAAGGAGGATGATGGGGTAACGGATCCGTCCGGAAATTCCGGGGATCGAATTGCAGGCGCAAGTATTGTTGAATTGGCGAAATGAGAAAACCTCTATTTTATCCATTCTGATGTGGTGACAAAAGGAAAACAGGAGGAAGGAACATGAAATTGAGGATGTTTCATTTATTGTTGGCGTTGTTATTGGCCTCCGTTAGCGTCATGCCCGCCGGTGCGGCCTCGGCGGCAGGCGAGATCCAAAAGTCTGTCGCCGTGACGGTCAACGGCAGCAAGCTGGAGGTGGAAGCTTATTTGATCGATGGAAGAACGATGGTGCCCCTACGCGCTATTTTTGAGCGGCTCAGCGCAACGCTGGAATGGGAGCCAACCACGAGATCGATTACCGCGGTAAAAGGGTCGACCGTCGTTCATTTGCAAATCGATAACGTCGAAGCAACGATCGACGATCGCACGTCGACGCTGGATGTGCCGCCGTTGTTGGTCAATGGAAGCACCTTTGTGCCATTGCGATTCGTCTCCGAGGCTCTTGGCGCTGCCGTTGACTTCGACGCAGCGACCAACACGGCCATCGTGACGACAGACGGCAGCTGCAACTTGCCCGGAGGCCAGGTGCACAGCGGCAATATCAAGCCTGGCGGTGAAACATGGGGAGTATGCGGAAGTCCTCACTTTGTAAAGGAAGACTTCTATGTGGAAGGCAAGGATAGCCCGAATCTTGTCATCGACGCGGGTGCGGTCGTGCGCTTTGAGAACGGAGCGGGCATTCTTGTGGGGCTCAATGCTCCCGGCGGGCTCTTGATCGAAGGAACGGAGAAAAATCGCGTCGTCCTGACTGCGGATACGGCAGGGGCGCAGCCCGGCTTTTGGAAAGGCATTCACTTCTACGGACAAACGGTAAAAGGCCGCGCTTCCATCGACTTTGCCCGGATCGAGTATGCCGGGGGATCCAATGGCGCCGTCACGGTTATGGCGGGAACCTCGCCCGTTGAGCTGACTATGCGCGATACGCAATTGAAGCATAATGCTTTCGCAGGCATTGAATTGACGGATAATACCCGCTTGTCTTCCCAAAGCAAAAACCTGACGATAACAGGTACGAAGACGTCCCCTGACGGCGGCGGGGCGCCAATCGTAACTGCCGCGCTCGGAACGGATAAATTGCCCGATGGCGACTATAAGGGAAACGACCTCGATGTCGTATTGATTGCAGCCTCCATGTCGTCGACAACGATCAATACCAATACGACCTGGAACAAATTGAGTATCCCGTATCAAGCCAAGATCACCGTCTATATTGACGGCCCATCCAGTCCTGTCTTGACGATTGCACCCGGTACGGAAACGATATGGGAAAAATTAACCGGTTTGGCGGCGGGCAACTACGATCGAGGCGGCTTAATCGCCAAAGGCACGAAAGATCAACCGATAACCTTCAGTTCCCAGTTGGAACGCCCCGGAAGCTGGGACGGCATCGAAGCGGGTCCTTATGTCGGCAAAGATTTCAAGCTTGATCATGTCCTCATCAAGGATGCCATTAAGGGAATCGCGTTGCCGGAAGATTTAGGGCCGATCCTGACGAACGCCACCATTGAAAACAGTAAAGAATACGGCGTCTTTATCCATTCCCAAGCAGCAACCGATTATTTGGCAGGCAATACGTTCCGCAACAACGCGCAAGACATTGGCATGCTGCAATGAACGCGACAAGAGGGACGATAAGGAGGGAATTGACCCTGAAAAAGATGCTGATCCTGTTATTCGCGGTCTTGATCTCCGGCGTTGCGAGCATGCATGCACGGGCTAACGGCTATAAGGAGATCGGCGTTGAAATAGACGGCAGCAAGCTGGATGCCGTCGGCCTTCTGGTGGAAAGCCGAACGATGGTGCCGATGCGGGCCATCTTTGAAAAACTGCAGTCCGAAGTCATTTGGAATCAGGAGAAACAGTCCGTTACGGCTACGAAAGGCACCACTACGGTCAATCTTGCCATTGGCGACGTCTCTGCTCGCGTGAATAATCGCACCCTTGCGCTCGACGTTCCCCCGATGCTTATAGAAGGAACGACGTATGTTCCGCTTCGTTTCGTATCGGAGTCGCTTGGTGCGGAAGTCGATTTTGACGCCGCTCGCAGCATCGCATCGGTCCATACAACCGGCAACGGTCCAACGAGCCCCGGTCCCGCCACGCCGCCGAAGGAGCTGTCCGCAGAACCGTTTGTCGTGAAGGGTCGGGTAACGGACAGACAAGGCATGCCCCTTGAAGGCGTCGAAATCATTGCGGATAACCAATTGGCCCGCGACAGTTATCAAGAGGCGATCACCGACGAGGAGGGGTACTATCAGATCGATTTGCCGCCCATCAATACCACATGGAACATGATCAGTTATTATGAGCATAAATTCGAAGGAACCGTACAAAAATTTAAATTGACTTCCGTTACGGATCGGCCGTTTGGGGGGAATAAAGGGGCTGTGCGGGATTTTGTCTGGGATGATATCAACGGGATGGTCATTATCCAATACAACTATCCGGATGAAGAAAAATGGCCTGGGTTTTCGCTCGATGAAGTGGAACTGACGTTGATCCCCGTGTCGCGATTGATTGACGGCAGCGAAGGGAAATTGATCCGGGAGACGACGACTTTTTCGCCGGACGGGCCGGGTCTGCAGTCGGTGCCGATCGCCAAGTACGAGATCAGCGCCAGATGGGTGCCGGACGGGATGAATCCCGTTCCGATGCTCGTATCGAAATTCGATACCAATCAATATGGCGCTTCCATCGTCACCTCCGATTTCAGCGCCGTCGTCGGCACAACGAAGCGGGTAGCGATTAAGCTTGTTTTTCCGTAGTTGGGCGAATAGATGAAAGTGAAAGGCACCGATCCTCCGATCGGTGCCTTCGTTTTGTTTACCCCATATGCATGCCTTCCAGTGCCGTATCCGGTTTGGCCGCGGGAACGGTGTCGCCTGACGGCTTGGCGCCGCGCCGCAGGAGCAGCCCGAGCACAATGCCGAACAGCGCTACGCCGAGCATGACGCGGAACGTGTAGTCGAACGCCTTGGGCGCCATCTCCAGCATAATCTGCTTCATGTCGGCTTTCTCGCCGCCCGCGGCTTGCGCGTCGGTCACGAGCGTCGTCATGTGCGTCGTCAGAATCGTCACGAGCGTTGCGATCGCCAGCGAGTTGATGACCTGCTGCATCGCGCTTGTCAGCGATGTGACGCGGCTGACCAGCTCCCGCGGCGCTTTGTTGATCAGATGCGAGTTGAGCGGCATCATCATCAGGCCCATGCCGCCGCCGGCCATGATAAGCGGCAGCAGCAAATCCGTCCGTCCCGTCGTCAAATCGACATGCGAATATTGGAAGATTGCGCCCGAGACGAGGCTTAGCCCGATGACGACCAGCCAGCGTACGCCGATGCGGTCGAACAAGTAGCCGCCGATCGGCATCATGCATGCCGACGCAAGCGCCTGCGGGAACAGGGTCAAGCCCGTATCGAATGCGCCGAAGCCGCGCGCTTGCTGCAGAAACTGCGGCAGCAGGAAGATGGCGCCGAACAGCGCGAACTGCACGATCCACTGCACGACGATGCCGAAGCTGAAGTCGACCGAGCGGAACACGCGCAGCTCCAGCAGCGGAATGCGCGCCCGCAGCTCGACGATGATGAAAATAATCATCGACACGCCGCCGACGATGAGACCGGTGAACGTTTTGCCTGACGTCCAGCTGCTTGCGCCTTCGCTGACGCCATACGCCAGCGCCGCAAACGCGAGCGGACCGAAAATCATGCCGGGCAGGTCGAAGCCCGCTACCTTCTGCTTGCCGACCTTCGGCAGCTTGCTCATCCCGACGATAACGCTGAAAATGCCGACCGGGATGTTGATCAGAAAAATCCAGCGCCACGAATGGTACTCGACCAGCCAGCCGGATACGATCGGACCGATCGCCGGCGCGAACAGGATCGGGATGCCGAGCATGCCCATCACTTGCCCGATCTTGTTCGGCGGGCTCAGCCGGTACACGTATGCCATCGCCACAGGCATGACGAAGCCGCCGCCCAAGCCTTGGATGACGCGGAAAATGATCAGCCAGTGAGCGCTGTTCGGCGTTGCGCATAGAACCGAACCGATCGTGAACAAAATAACGGAAGTCAAAAAGACGTTCTTCGCGCCGAACCGGTCGGACAACCAGCCGGCCAGCGGAATGACTGCCGCTGTCGCCAGCATATAGCCGGTTACCGCCCATTGCAGTGTCGGCAAGGTGGCGTTGAAGTCGACCACGAGCTTCGATAACGCGACATTCATCGCCGTGGTATCGAGAATGACCATAAAGACGCCGGAAATGATGGCGATGAGCGGCACCAGAATGCTAGCCATCCGGAATTCCGGCTGCTGCTGGCCGAGCGCGGCAGTTGGAGCTTGCGCCATATGTCGGTTCCTCCTTCGCATGCTCCGCGGAACATGGTATAATGATCTTATCCAGGACAATTGTCCGGCAATCGATACTAATACATTACGGACAATTGTCCGCAATGTCAAATAATTATTTTGTGAATGTTCCAGCGAAAGGGGCCGTTATTATGCAATCGCCGTCAGACAACCATCCGAACGCGCCGTCTTTTCCGGATTTGCTCCGCTGCGATGCAATCGCGGCCTGCGGCAAGCGCGAGATGCGCGACGAGGAATACCGTCGGCGCATTCATTCCGCCACTCGCGAGCTGCTGAACGAACACGGCATCGATTCGATTACGATGTACCAGATCGCCCAGACCGCCGGAATCGGACAAGGCACCTTGTACCGCCGCTACGCTCACGTCGGCGAAGTGTGCACCGACATGTTGAAATCGACGACCGGCCAATTTCTCGACAGTCTCGACAACGTCTCCGCAACGGCGGCAACCCCGCTGGCGCAGCTGGAGGAGACGATCGAACGCATCATCGATTACGTCGACGGCAAGACGGCGCTGTTCGCGGCCATCAGCCAGCAATACGCCGGCAAGAAGAGCTTCCTGCCGCACAAGCAGCCGATCGCGCAGAAGCTGCATGCGCTGCTGTCGTCCATGCTGCAGCGTGCGGTTGACCAGGGCGAGGCCGTGCCGTGCGACGTTCCGCTGACAATATCCGCCCTGCTGTCGACGCTCGCGCCGGAGAATTATATGTACTATCGCGATACGCTGGGCTACGACAAGGACCGTTATACCGCCGGCCTGCGCCGACTGTTCATCGACGCGCTGCGCAGCGCCAAATAGAAGCCATCCCTTAAGCAAAAACAAGCGCCCCGGACGGAAGTCCGAATGCGCCTGTCGGTTACTGCGGGTTGTCCTGCTTCGGTATTTTGTTCAGGCTGGGCGGATAAGGCGCCGACTTGTTCGCCTTCAGCGTGTCCATGTCCTTCTTGGCGAATTTGTTCGTCCGGAATGCGGGCGGCTTCTTGTTCTCCACTTCCTTCACCTCCGTCTATAGGATGCTCCCGCCGCCGCCCGATTATGACTGCTGCTATAGTCCCAGCGAGACTAGTCCTTCGCCGGCGCGCGCTATAGGCTTGCGGGCCGTTCCCAAACTGCCGCGGAACGCTTATCCTTAGTACTGGCGCGGTATTTCAGCCGCGTCCGTACCTCTACATAGAAGCGGAGACCACCAACATGAGACCTATTCGAACAATCATTGCCGCACTGCTCGTTGTAAGCTGCCTGCTTCCATTCGCCTCACCCGCTGCTTCCGTCCAGGCGGCTGCCGCGGGAACCGCCGTCTTCAGCGACATTCGCGGCCACTGGGCCGAACAAACGATCGGGAAACTCGCGGCGCAAGGGCTGCTCGACGGCTTCCCGGACGGTACGTTCCGTCCCGACGACACCGTAACGGCCGACCAGTTTATCAAAATATTGCTGCTTTCCTTCTCCGAGCTGTACCCGAACGGAGAGCGAAGCTGGACGAGCTCGTTCCTGTCGCGCCTGAGCCCCGCCGGCCAGCGGGTGATCCAGCAGGATTACCGCGATTTTACGTTCCGGCCGAATACAGTCGGCTACTGGGCCAAGCCATACATCGATTTGGCGGGTGATCTGAACCTGATCGGCAAAAGCCAGTTCGCGGATTACAAAGCGAGCCTGAAGCGCGAGGACGTCGCCGAGATTCTTTACTATACGATCAGGGAAACGGAATATGTCGAGGACGAAACGTACAGCCGTTCGCTGGCATCGGCGTTCGGCGATTTCCAGAGCGCAACCGCGCGGCAGCAGAAGTTTATCGCCGAAGCGACAGCCAAAGGAATTATGGAAGGTTATCCGAACGGTTACTTCGGCGTCGGTCGTTACGTAACGCGGGCTGAGGCGCTGCGCATTCTCGAGCGGCTGACGGTGAAGAGCGCGCGGGTCGACGCGCAGGGCGGCGACAATACGTACGTCAAGGTAGTGCCGACAAGGGACGGCAGCTACAAGAAGCTTGTTTTCCCCGACCGCGCGATGATGGACGCCTACGGGGTCATGGAGGAAGCCGGCAAGCTCCGCGGCACGAACTACGACCTGGAGGAAACGACGCTGCGCCTGTTCAAGGATGCCGACGCCAAAGCCGCGGCGCTGAAAGGCGGCACCGACGCGGAGCGGTTCGCCAACGAAACGACGCTGTGGCTCGATCCGAAGTTCAACACGTACGGCGTCACGATCCGCCTGCAGGATGGCGTGCTGGCACGCAATACCGAAAGCATCCGCAAGTTCACCGACTTCATCTTCGGCTACAATGCGGATACGTTCTACAACGCGTTCGCGAATATATGCGGGCTGATTGCCGCCGGCAAGCCGGTGGAGAACGCTACGCTGACCATCGGCGATTACGCCGTGGAAACGAGCGTACAGCCGGACGGGCAAACGGTCGTGTTTTCGATCCTGCGCAAATGAACGAAACGGAAAGCGCCCGCGAAGCGATTAAGCTTCGCGGGCGCTTTCGTTGGCGCGGGCTATTTTTTCGCCTGCTTCCAATCGATGCTGCTGTTGTTTAACAAATATTCAAAATCGTTTTCCAGCCGCTTCTGCTCCGCCTTTCGCCGCTCTTCGGCTTCCTGCCGCGCCCGTTCCTTGCGCTGCTCTTCCGCCGCTTTCATCTCGTCCGCCTGCGCCTTCAGCTTGCTGACGACCTCGGGGCGCAGCAAATCTTTCAGCATCGGGACCTGCTCCGGTCGCTCCGGCTCGCGGGCGTGCGTGCGCGTCGATGACGGGCGGTGTTTTTTCGGGGACATCCGTCTCACCTCGTTGCTGCGTAATGCCGCTATTATAGCACAAGCGGGCGGCTTCGGCTCGCACACACGCGGCGGCAGAGGCGGAATTGCGAAGGTAACAATGCATTCGGATGGTAAATGTTAGGCGATTTCCGAGCAATGGTTTCGCGGCGCTCGTTTTTCTGAGCGATGTGCCTATATGCGCAATGCTCAGAAAAACTGCGGCCGAGCTGCAACGAGCAGGCGTCACGCCCTGCCCTCAAAATAGGCCATAAAAAATGGCCTATCCGCCCCTTTTTACTCGGTTCGTCCGAATTAGCCAGTGAAAACACTGGTTATTTCGGCCAAACAGCCCCAAAATCGCTCTGGCCAGACAAATAGCCAGTGAAATCACTGGCTATTTTCATGAGACTGGCCATTTTGGTTGAAATAGGCCATGATTTCACTGGCTATTTTCGCCGCAACGGCCCCCCATCCGATCGATGAAGTGAGGAGAAGGAGCGAGGGCCGACGGCAAACCCTCTCTCCCGTCGTTGCCAGGCTCGCGGGCATCCTTCGACGCTAACGCAGCAACTCGGCGATCGATACGACGCCGCCCGCCGCGATCGATCGATTGGCCGCGTCGCCGATCAGCAGCGACATCGCGCCCGCCCGGCTGCCGGCCTGCTGGCCGAGCGTGTCCTCCACGTCGCCGACAAACAGCATCCGGCGCAGTCGTTCGTCGCCGCCGCCATGGCCGCCCGCAACGACGGGCACATCCACAAGCTCGATTGCGCCGTCCGATTTGACGATGCGAATCGTGTGGTTTGCCTCCGCCGCCAGCTCGGCTTGCGGGCCGCGATACAAATTGGCGAGCTCCATCCGCCCTTTGCTGCCGGTAACGGTTGCTTTCCAGCCTTCGACCGGGCTGTAGGCGACCAGCGAATAGGTCAGCAGCGCGCCGCTTGCGTACCTGACGTTCACCGACATCGTATCGTGGATGTCGATATGCTCGCCGAACACGCAACGGTCGCGGATATAGCCATCCTCCCCCTCCGCCTGCAAATAGTAGCGGCGCACAAAGTCATCCAACGAGCCGTCCCAATACAATTCGCACGTGCGGTCGTATGCGCATGTCAGACAGCGCTCCCCCCGCTCCTCGCGGGTCGGCCCGTAGAAGCGGCGGTCGCCGAACGCATGCACGTCGCGCGGCTCGCTGCCCAGCCACCAGTTGACGATATCGAAGTGATGCGTCGACTTGTGTACGAGCAGGCCGCCGCTGTTGGCGAGCTGCGCATGCCAACGGCGGAAATAGTCGGCTCCGTGCTGCCGGTCGAGAAACCATTCGAGAGCGATATGGGAAATGTCGCCGACGGCTCCGTCGCGCAGCAGCTCCTTCACCCGGGCAAAATACGGCATAAACCGCATATTGAACGTCACGGTTACCGATCGTCCGGTCCGCTCCTCGGTTTCCAGAATCGCCCTGCACTTGCCGGCGTCAATCGTCATCGGCTTCTCGGAAATGACGTCGCAGCCCGCTTCCATCCCCGCGATCAAATACGTATGGTGCGTGGCATCCGTACTCGCCACGAGCACCGTATCCGGCTTGGCCTCGCGGAGCATGCGCCGGAAATCGTCATAGACCGGGATGCCGTACGCTTCGCCCAGCAGCCGGGCGCGCACGAGATTGCTGTCGTATACGCCGACGGGCGCAACCAATCCGCGCAAATCCTCCGCGAACGGCTTGGCAAACATATGCAGCGCTCTTGCTCCAGCGCCGACCAGGGCAATTTTTTTCATGGAGGCACGGATGGTCATGGCCGCGTCCCTTCCACCGCGCCGTCGCCCGGAGCGGGAACGCGATAGCGCAGCCGCGCGATCGCGAGCGGCGGGAGCCGCAGCTTCCCGCCCGCCGTGCCCGCGTCCGCGTCCAACTCCGGCTCCGCCTCACGCAGCGGCGCCTGATAGTGCGCCGCCGCCAGCACAGTCGCCGAGTCGAGCCGAAGCCCCGCCAATACGGCTCCCACCAAGGCGACTTCGGCCGGCCGCTCGTGCGAGCGGTTGCCGACGAACAGCCACAGGCTGTCCGGCGTGCGCAGCGCAAGGACGTCCAGCTGCGGATAACCGTCGGCCAGTTCGCCGGCAACGACGCGCACCGGCACGACCGCTCCCGGAAAGGCCGGCCGGTACAGCCGGTATAAGGCTGCCTGCGACGTTTCGTATACATGGCCGCGTTCGTTGCGGACGATGCCCATCGGGTTCAGCAGATGGTAGAACGTCGCCGCCTCCACGTCGGGAGCCTGCCGCGCCATCGCATGGATCATGCCGGCGTAGAACAGCGCGTGCTGCGCGTCGTCGGGCTCGTAGAACGAGCCGTCCCACGTCGTCGCCCGCATCCAGTAGTTCCATTCGGTCAGCGCGACAGTCGCCGCCGAACCGTTTTTGCGGCAGTCGCCTATCATCGCGGTCAAATCGTCCATCACTTTGTCGACACTCTGCACGACGTTAAGCATCTGCTCGTGCGGGTTGTCGTACCACTGGCCTTTGTAGCGGTTGAGCGACAGCACGTCGAACAGCCCCAACGCTTCCGCCAGCAGCGTCTCCCGCAGCGGCGTGCCCGGCTGCCCGGCGATGCCCATGCTAAGCGGCTCGCCGAGCGCAACGATCCGCGCCCGCGGGTAGCTCGCCCGGATCCGCGGGACATACTCCCGCAGCGCCTGCACGTACATCGGCGCCGTCATATGGGAGATTTCCCATGCGCCGTAATGCTCGTTGCCCATGTGGAAATAAATGACGGGCGCTTCCCTCCCCCTGCTGCCGTACCATTCGGCGCAATATGCCGCCAGTTCGCCCGCTTCTTCCGGCGTGCCGCTGCCGATGTTAACGGTCAGGAACGGCTGGATGCCCATTTCGCCGCACATCGCCAAATATTCGTCCGTGCCGAAATCGTAGTCCGCGCGCGCCTTGCCGACCGGATCGGGCAGCGAAGGGCGCAGGTATGCGGGGCCGGTGCCGAACTTCCAGCGATAGTTCGTCGAAGCGCAGCCGCCCGGAAACCGCAGCGTCGACAGCCGCAGCGAACGAATGCGCTCGAGCGTCTCCGCGGACAGATGCGGCTCGCCAACCGGGCGCAGATGCGCCTGGTCGATCATCACCGTACCCGTCTTCGGCAGCAAAATCATCAGCACCGCGTCGCGATCGTCGGCGGGCGCGCGGAATGTCGCCGTATACCGCTTCCAGTAAGCGGCGTCAATCGTCAGCTCCACTTTCCCGTAATCCGGCTCGCGTGCCGCCGCCGGCCGCAGCATAATCGACAGCGTCGCCGGTTGGTGGCGCACCATCGCCCACAGCTCAAGCTCCAGTTCCTCCCCCGCTTTGACCGTGATGCCCTTCTGCACGATGCCGCCGGATAACGCCCCGGTGTAATTGTGAATCATTTGGCATTCGGCGCCCGTCAGGCCAAGCCCGGCAATCAGCTTGCACTGGACCGACATATGGATGCCATATGACGTCCAGCCCGGGGCAATGCCCGTCTGGGCGTCGGCAGGGCCGCAAAACTTCGGGTTGTCGAGCCGGTCGGACAGCATGGCGCCGGTCGTCCCGAACACCATCTCCAGATTGAAGCCAAGCAGCGCTGCCGATGCGACCGGCCCGCTCTCCGCGCCGATTTCGATCGTATGATGCGGATTCGTCATGGTGTGCGTTTCCTCCCCGGCATAAGCGCCGTATCGTTTGGCTGGCCCGCAGCGGGCTCATTGCTCATTTGCTCCATTCCCACGGCATCATCGCCGGCTGGCCGAGCTTTTCGTACCGGAACAGCTGCCGCGCTTTGGCGGACAGCCCGTCGTACGTCATCTGCGGGATGGAGATGCGCGAGCCGTAACCGAACCAGCTGCGGCTGTAGATGAGCGCCACGTTCGTACGGGCGGCGTTTGACCGGTTCGGCGTGCCGCGATGCCACATCCGGACGTCGCGGATCACTATCGAGCCGGCGGGCATCAGGACGCGAACGGAAGGCAGCGACTGCGCCGCCCGGTTGATGTCGATGTGCGGATTGACGGTGTCGTAAATCGCGTTGTGATTTTCCCGGTCCGGCAGCAAGTGTGTGCCCGGCCATACTTCCAGCGGCCCGTTCTCTTCCGTAGTGTCGACCAGCGGGATGTTGACGACCAGACAGTAAGCCGGCAGCGCCACGGACAAATCCGCAAACAGCGGATCGTTGTCGCTGTGCACGCGCTGGTAGTCCGATCCCGGCATCGGCGTATCCGACGCCAGATAGACGCAGCGACAGTCGCTGCCGAGCAGCTTGTCGACGATCGGAATGACGAGCGGATGCGCGATAACGGCTTCGTCGATGAAGGGTGCCGCAAACGGCAAATGCATCTGCGCCCGGTTCGTCCCCGTGTTATAGCCTTTGCGGGCAATGTAGTCGGCGAACAGCGGCTCGAACGACGTGCGGACACGCTCCAATGTCGCTGCGGCCAGCGCTTGCTCCAGCACGACATAGCCGTTCGTGCGGATCTGTTCCAAAGCGGATGCATAACGGTCCGGCTGCAGCCGGCAGGTCGCCCGTTCTTCTGCTGACAGTTTCATGGCGGCAGCGATCGCTCCTTGTTCGGTGGTTTGAAAAGACGGCTTACGGCCCGCTCGTTTCTTTCAGAAACAGATCGTCCAGAAATGCCACTCCGTTCGTGGACTGATCCGTTTTGAAAAATATTTGCGCATTTGCGGCATTCGCCGGCGCTGTAAAGGTCTGTGTGTATTTCGTCCAGCCTGAATTGTTGGCCGTTTGCTGCCACTGGTAAACGATCGTGGAGCCGGCGCCGTCGATCAGCCGCACGCCGAGATGCACCGCGCCGGTCGTCGACAAGTTGCGCACCCAGCCGCTCAGCTCGTAGACGTGCCCCGGGACCACAGCGATCGAATCGGAGTCGATCACGTTCCATGCGTTGCCCGCATCTGGCCGGATGCGCGCCGAACGGCTGCCGCTGTGCACATACTGCGCCTGCCCTTCCCACAGTCCGGCGCGCAAGTTCCATCCGGCCGGTTTGCCGCCGCCCGTTGCGGCGGTTTCAAAGCCGGGATTCGGCGCCATGTTGCTGTTGGTCGCAACGGCCAGCGTCAGCGCGTCGTAGATGTCGACGGACCCAAGCTGCGGCCGGATCGTCACCGCGTACACGCCGTCGGTGACGGTCGCTGCGGCGTACACCGTGCCGGTTACCGTGCGCTGCTCGTTAGCGGCGAGCGCAACGGCGGCGTCAAGCTGGACGGTAAAGCCCGCGGGCGCCGTAACCGGCAAATCGACGGCGATCGGTGCGTCGGATAAATTCGTCAGCTGCACGCCGAACGTCTGGCCGTCGCCGCCCGGCCGCACCGTTACCCGATCGGGGGCAAGCGCTGCACAAAGCTTGATGTCCCGCTCCTTCAGGTACACATCGTCAAGGAATGCAACCCCGTTCGCCTGCTGATCCATTTTGAAAAAGAGTTGCGCATTCGCGGCGCCCGCCGGCGCCGTAAACGTCAGCTCGTACCGCGTCCAGCCGGAGTCGCCGGCCACCGGCTGCCAGTCGTAGCGGATCGTCGCTCCCGCGCCGTCGATCAGCCTTACGCCCAGATCGACCTTGCCCGCCGTCGCCAAATTGCGGACCCAGCCCGACATCGTGTAGCGATGGCCCGGCGTCACCGCAATCGAAGCGGAGTCGATCACGTTCCACGCGTTGGCCGCATCGGGCCGGATGCGCGCCGAACGGCTGCCGCTGTGCACATACTGCGCCTGCCCTTCCCACAGCCCGGCGCGCAAATTCCACCCGGCCGGACCGGCGCCGCCCGCTGCGGCCGTCTCGAAGCCGGGATTGGCGACGGCGCCGTTGTCGACGGCGATGCCAAACGGCAGCGCATCGTACGGCGTGCCGTCGACGATCGGCCGGATGGCCAGCGCGTAAACGTCGCCGGTTGCGTTTGCCGCAACGTACACCGTGCCTTGCACCGTCCGGCGTTCGCCGGCGGCAAGCGTCACCGGCGAAGCAAGTTCGACAGTGAACCCGTCCGGCAGCGACGTCTGCCACACGATGGCCGCCGAAGACGCTGAATTGTTGCGCAGCTCGACAGCAAACGGCACGTCGTCGCCCGGCGCCACCGTCGCGTACCCCGGCGTCAGCACAGCGTCGACTTTGCCGACGACGACGATCGGCTGTTCGCTCGTTGCGCTGAAGCTGGAGCCGTCGTAATCGAAATCGGCTTGCACCTGCAGCGGATACGCACCCGGCGCCACGCCATACGGCAAGCTAAACGACAGCGAGTACACACTTTCGGTCACGCCCTGCAGCGTGCCGATCGCCGCCTCCGCCGGCGGCAGCCCGAACGCCGCGGGGTACGTTACCGTCAGGCGCACCTGCTCCGCATCGACGTTCGTGGTGCTCGTCAGCCGCACGGTCAGCTCGTTCGCCGCATCCGCAACGACAGTGCCATTCTCCACCTCGATCGCCTGGCGGATCAACGACTGCACGATCGTACGCAGCTTGCCCGCCGCGTCGTCGATGACGGCCAGCAGCTCGCTGCGCTTGTACGCCAGCGCCGCGTCGCTCTGGCCGTCGACCCACGCTCGCAGTGCGGCCAGTTCGTGCAGCTGCCCGGCGCTCGCCGCAAACGCGAGATCCGATTGCGCCGGCGGCGTTGCCGCTGCAAGCCAGTCCCGCACCGCGCCCAGTTGCTGAGCGATCAGGGCCGTTTGCTCCTGCCAATGGGCAGACGCAATCGTATACACCGCATCGGCGACCGCCGCCCGCGCCGCTTCCGCGTCGGACGACAGCGGCACGATCCGGTAGACGAACGCCTCCTCCGCGCCCAACGCAACCGGCAGCGTATCGTCCAGCCCGCCGACATGCGCCGCCGTATCGCCGCTGTCGTCGCCGTACAGCAGCTCGGCGCGGTAGCCGGCGAACGGCAGCGCGATCACGGCCGTCTGCCGCTGCTTCGTCACGTTCACGGCCACCGCGTAATACGCGTCGCCGTCGCCGCTATGCCACAGCCCCCAGCGCACCGCTTCGCCATCCGCGCCGCCGACACGCTCGGCGGTCGTCGCCAGCTCGGCGACAACGCCGTACTCCTCGCCGAACCGGACCATGCCCGGCCAAAGCGCGGAGCCGCTCATCAGCCAGCCCGGATCGCTGAACGAATAGTAGCCGAGCCCTCGGCCGCCGGCGAGCAGCGACTGGTACGCCATGTTGCGGATTTCGCCGATAGTCGGCAAATACGTCCAGCGCGGATTGCTCGGCATCTGGAACGCCTGCAGCGCTTCCCACACCGGCTTCTTGCCGCCGACGGCAGCGTTCGCCGCCGCCATGGCCGGGCCGATGGCGGACAGCGGCTCGTCCGGCAGCGGATACACGTCGATGCCGAGCGCGTCGACGACTTTGCCCGTATCGGCGTAATGCTCCGCCCGGCTCTCCATGATGAAGACGGGATGCGCCGGGTCGATCGAACGGATCAGCTTGTAAGCGTCCGTCAGCTCCTGCGGATCGATGCCCCGCTCGTTCGGCTCGTCGATCACATACCAGCCCAGCACGGCCGGGTGGTCGCGATAAGCCTCGACGGCCTGCTCCGTATAAGCGAAGTTTTCTTTGACATACCCGTCGACATACAACGTCACCAGCACCTTCAGGCCGTTCGCCTGCGCCTGGTCGAGCTGGCTGCCCAGCTCGGGCAGCGAACGCGTCCAGTCGCCCTGAACGGCGTTGACGCCGATTTGGCTCATCAGCGGATAAGAGGACTTCGGCACGTGATACATGAAGACCGGGTAGAACGGCTCGCCGTCCACCTGCAGCGTGCCGTCCTCGGCCAGCATCGTCGGCCGCTCCCAGCGGTAAATGTCGGTCGTCGCCGCAGCGAGCACATTGTCCGCCGCATCGCGCAGCACCGCCTTGACGCGGTACGGGCTGTGCAGCGTCATCCCGCCCGGCGCAAACGCCGCCGATAACTGCGCCGCCGCCGGCATGCCCGTTTTCTCAAGCAGCGTCTGGCCGCCTTCCGGGTCGTAAATCCACAGATCGACCGTACGGCCCGCATAATCGCCGCCGGGAGCATTAACGGCCACATCGACCGTGCCTGCCGCCGCTTCGCTCTCGTAGAACACCTGATCCGGCGCAAGCGCAAGCAGCGGATTCGCTGCCCGCACCAACCGTGTCTCCGCGTCGTCGTAAGCGACGGCGCCCGCGCCGTACAGCCGCACGAACAGCTCCGCCGACTGCGCCTCGGCCGGCGCCCTGATCCGGTAGACGACCTGCTGCCAGTCGCCGGTCAAGCTGTCCGGTTTCAGCTTGTAAGCGTAGTCGCCGGTAATCCATGTCTCCGCGCTCGGCGTCTGCGCCGTGTAAAACTCGACTTTAAAGCCCGGGCTTCCGGTCGTGGCGCCGACCCGCTTGATCCAGACGGAAAATTCGTACGTCGCACCTTCCTCGATACCCGCAACCGACTGCTTCACCCAAGGGTTCGCGGTTGCGGAGCCTGTCGCGATCGTGACGCCGTATTGCCCCGACCGGGCCGCTTGCGCGCTGCGCTCGACCGTGCCGCCCCAGGCGCCGCCATACGGCGCCCAGCCTGCCGCGCCGCCGCCCGCCTCCGTCTCGAAGCCGGCATTCAGCAGCGCGTTTGCGCCGCTGCCGCCCCCGGCAACTTCAACCGTCCCCGTCTCCGGCGCCGACGACTGCGCGCCGTTCGCGGCTGTCACTTCATAGCTGTACACCCCGGCCGGATACGGCGCTTCCGGGGCGAAGACGAAGCTGCCGTCCGCGTTCAGCCGCACGGCGTCCGGCGTCGACGAAGCCGTATACACGTATGTGCCGAACGTCACGCTGACATCCGTCGCCGCGTAAACCGCGCCGACGATCGCGATTTTGCCGCCGTCATACACGCTCGGATGGGCGTAAACGACCGCCGGCACGGCATCCGGCGGCACGGGGTCCGCATAAGCGGGCCGCGTCGGCCCGAACCCGGCCGCCGCCAGCGCAACCGTCAAACATACGACCAACATCAAAGCCACCTGGGAGCGAAACTGATTGATCCCTCGCATAAATATCCTCCTCACGACTCGATTCCCCGCATTCGATTCCGCGACGGAAGCCGATCCCGTCACTCCTTCAACGATCCGATCATGACGCCTTTGACAAAATACTTTTGCAAAAACGGGTAAATCATCAGAATCGGCGCAATCGTGACGATAATCATCGCGTACTTGAGCTGAACGGATATCATGGAGCGGTCGTGCTGATCGATCATATCCTTCAGCGCCACGTCCGAATTTTGGATGATGACCTTGATCAAATAAATCGACAGCGGCTGCAGCCGCGGGTCGGGCAAATACATCATCGCCGGGAAGAAGCTGTTCCAGTGCCCAACGGCGTAGAACAGCGCCAGCACCGCCACGATCGGCATCGACAGCGGCAGCACGATCCGCAGCAGGATCGCAAATTCGCCGGCGCCGTCCAGCTTGGCCGATTCGTGCAGGCTTTCCGGGATGTCCTGGAAAAACGTGCGCGAGACGATGATCAGAAACGCGCTCGCCGCTCCCGGCATCAGCATCGCCCAGCGGGTGTTGTACAGCCCGAGCTCCTGCATAAGCAGAAACGCCGGAATGAGGCCGCCGCCGAAAAACATCGTCACGACGATGAACACCATTATCGGCTTGCGCAGAAAAAAGTGCCTGCGCGCCAGCGGATAAGCCGCCAGCACGGTCATCGCAATATTGATCGAAGTGCCGGCGACCGTGTAAAAAATCGTATTCCCGTACGACCGCCACATATCCGGGTTATCGAAGATGGTGTCGTACGCCCGGAGCGAAAACCCTTTCGGGTACAGCCACACCGAACCGTCGATCACATAGACCGGGTTGCTGATCGACATGCTCAGCACATACAGGAACGGGTACAGCGTAATCGCGACCACCACCCACATGCCGGCCGCAATCAGCCAATCGACGGTGCGTTCTCCCGTTGTTTTGCGGATTGCCGTCACTTGTTTGCGTCTCCCCTCGCGGTTTTCGTATCGCCTCGTTCGTCCGTGTTTCCCGCGTCGGCCGCACTACCAGAGGGACGTATCCGTCAGCTTGCGGCTGATGCGGTTCACCGTCACCAGCAGCACGACGTTGATCGCGTTGTTGAACAGGCCGACCGCCGCCGCATAGCTGAACTGCGAGCCGACGATGCCGCTGCGGTACACGAACGTGCCGATCACGTCCGCCGTTTCGTAAGTGGCCGGGCTGTAGAGCAGCAATATTTTTTCGTATCCGACGTCCATCAGATGG
This sequence comes from Paenibacillus cymbidii, assembly GCF_004764705.1. GTDB lineage: Bacteria > Bacillota > Bacilli > Paenibacillales > NBRC-103111 > Paenibacillus_AN > Paenibacillus_AN cymbidii. Next base: position 41,465 of record NZ_SHLX01000002.1, read on the forward strand.
CCGACCTGCAGAATGAACAAAATGACGATCGTCGGCAGCAGCCCCGGCAGCGTGATGTAGCGCATCTTGTGCCAGCGCCTTGCGCCGTCCACCTCGGCCGCTTCATACAGCTGCGGATTGATGCCGGCGAGGGCGGCCAAATAAATGATTGAGCCCCAGCCGAAATCCTGCCAGACGCCGGAGACGATGTAGACGGTGCGGAACCAGCCGGGTTCGTTCAGGAAATTGACCGGCTTCTCGCCGATCCATTGCAGGAACGCGTTAATGACGCCGTCGATCGGCGACGTGAACGTGACGATCATGCCGGCGACGACGACAAGCGAAATAAAATGCGGCAAATAGCTGACCGTCTGGACGAACCGCTTGAAGAAGCGCTCGCGCAGCTCGTTCAGCAGCAGCGCAAACGCGATCGGCGCCGGAAACCCCCAGAGGAGCGAATACAGGCTGAGCAGCACCGTGTTCTTGATCACGCGGCCAAAATAAACCGATTCGAAAAAGTGCCGGAAGTTGTCGAAGCCGACCCACGGGCTGCCGACGATGCCTTTCAGCGCCTGAAACTTCTTGAAGGCGATCAGCACGCCGTACATCGGCACGTAATGGAACACGGCAAAATAAACGATGACCGGCAAAATAATCAGCAGCAGCTGATAGTCTCGGCGCAGATGGGATAAGATCCGGATCGCCCCTTTCGTTGTGCGGCGGGACGCGGTCCGTCGCCCCGCCGCTTCATGGCCGGTTTATTTTTGCGCCCGGTCGTATTGGTTCTGCTTGTTCTTCAGCACCTTGTCTATGCCCATCGATTTCAACGTCGACGTGAACTTGTTCCAATCGATCGGCGTCTGGCCGGTGATGAATTTCAGCAGCGTTTCGTCGCGGTACGTGTTGATGTCGGCGAGCAATTGCGCCGTCTCCTCCGCTTCGCTGGCGGACGGCAGCGTCGACATGTAGCTGAAGGACGGCACCATGAACGGCTTCGTCCGCTCCGACTGCCGGAACAGCTCCGGCGACAGCTTCTGCGTCAGCTTCGGCGAAATCGACAGCGGTCCCGAGCCCGTGCGCGCCCACAGCGTCGGCGGAATGGCGCCCAGCGAACGAAGCGCGTTGGCGAATGTCAGCCCGTCGGGGTTCTTCAGCGCCCATTCGGTAAACTCCGGCTGCCCGTTTACGATCGAATAGCTTTTGCCTTCGATGCCGAGCGCAACGAGCCGGTTGCCTTCTTCGCTGGCGTAGATGTAGTCGAGCCACTTGATCGCCACTTCCGGGTTTTTGCTGTCCTTCGAAATGCCGTACCAACCGGAAGTCGGTCCGACCATTTCGTAGAAGCCTTTCTGCCCGTCGCCCGCAGGCGGCAGCGTCGATTGCCAGTCGGGATCGGCCACTCCCGCTTCCTTCAGCGCCGCATTAAACGTCGGCTGGTTGCCGAAGAAGTAGTCGGTTGTGCCGACGAGGTTGCGCGCGTTGATTTTTGCGAACCCTTCTGCGTCCGGACGCATGAATTGCGGGTTGATCAGTCCGTCCTTGTACAGCTTGTTCAGCCAGACGATCAGCTGGTGCGCCTTTTCGTCCATCCATTGATACTGCACCTTGCCGTTCGCGTCCGGATAGTAGCCTTCGCTGTACAGCAGATGCAGCCCGAGCGCGCTGCCGAAAATGCCGACCCCGCCGATGCCGTTCTGCGGCGACAGCGGAATTTCGTCCGGCTTGCCGTTGCCGTTCGGGTCCTTCTCCTTGAACGCCTTCAGCACGTTGTACCAATCGTCGAGCGTGCGCGGCTCCTGCAGGTTCAGTTTCTTCAGCCAGTCCTGGCGCACCATCAGCCCGTACGGCTCGTTCTCGGCGATCCCGGTGACGACGTTCGACAGCGCGTAAATTTTGCCGTCCGCCGACTGCATCGCGCGCCGCAGCTCGGGGAAATCGGCCAGCAGCTTGCGGATGTTCGGCGCATACTTGGCGATCAGGTCGTCGAGCGGGATAATCAGCCCCTCGTTCGCCAGCCGGATCGGGTTCGGCTCGGGAATCGTGAAGATGTCGGGCAAATCTTTGGCGGCGGCGAGCCGGACTTTCATGACCTGGGCGTACTGCGCCTGGGGCGTGACGTCCCACTTGATGCGGACGCCGGTTCGTTTTTCGATTTCATCCCAGACGGGCAAGCTTTGGGTGAAGCTCTTCGGCGCGTAGTAGTTGTCGTTCATCGCGAAGCTGAGCTGCACCGAGCCGTCCTTGACGATCGGCAAGGTGTAGTCCTGCGCGGCCGCAGCCGAAGGCTTCGCCGATGTTCCCGGCGACGCGGCGGCGCCGGACGGGCTTGCGGCGGGCGATACGCTTGCGGCCGACGGTTTCTCTTCCTTGCTGCAGGCGGCAAGCGCAAGCGCCGAAACGAGCAGCACGGCGGCCGACTTGCCGGCCCACGGTTTGACGGTGTTCATGTTTGGTTGACCTCCTCTTGTTCGGTAGAAATGCGATCGGGAAATGCCGGTACTCCTGGTTTTACAGGTTGCCGATTGCTTGCCTTCCGCCGTTTGCGGCGGCATCACCGCCTTTCCGTTACGGTAATCGATTACTTATAAAACTCCTCCAGCCGCACCACCCGGTTTTCGAGCCGGGACCGTTCTGCGGCAAACGCCATCAGATGGCCTTGCACCGACTTGTCCGCCGACGTCCGTCCGCCTTGCCCGCCGCCGGCGGCGCTTCCGCCGCTTTCGCCGCGCTCCTGCCGGGCGACGCGCTCTCGCACCTGCCGCAGAAAATCGGCCATCAGAACGAAGTCGCCGCCGCCATGCCCTGCCTGGCCGTTGTCGGGGACGCGCAGCGCGATCGTCTGCCTGTGGCCGGTGGCGAACTCGACGATTTCGAGCTCGCCCTTGCCCATCGCGCCGCGAATTTCGCCCTTCGTCCCCATCAGCTTGATCGTGCGGTCGTTGTCGTATGTAAACGCGCTCATCGTAAACGCCGCCGTCACCCCGTTCGCGAACTGCAGCGAGGCGACCTGGTGGTCGACGACGTCGTTGTCGCAGGCGTACACGCAGCGCCCGTACGGCCCTTCCCGCAGCGCGCGAAGCCTGGCTTCGTAGCTCGGGTCGTCGCTGATCGCCGCAGTCGGCCAGCCGACGTTGGCGGTCAAATAATGCCGGGGCGCGTAGTAAGCGCATTCGTCGGCGGCCGCGCAGCCGTCCAGACAGCGGGCCGTCGCCCCGGCCGGCGCCTGCTCCGGCCGGAAGTGGGCGAGCGAGCCGAACGACGACACCAGCTCGCAATCGGCGCCGGCCAGCCACAGCAGCGCGTCCATGTCGTGGCAGCATTTGGCCACGATCATCGGGCTCGACTGCGCCGCGTTGCGCCAGTTGCCGCGCACGTAGCTGTGCGCCTGATGCCAATACGAGACGTTTTCGTTGTGCTGGATCGTCACCAGCTGCCCGATTCGCCCTTCGTCCAGCAGCCGCTTGAGCGTCGCAAAAAAGACGGTATACCGCAGCACGTGGCAAATCGCAAACACGGCGCCGTGCCGCTTCGCCCGCTCGCCCATGTCGACGCATTCGGCCGGCACGGTCGACATCGGCTTTTCGAGCAGCACGTGGTAACCCGCTTCCAGCGCACGGATCGTCGGCTCGTAATGCATCGTATCCTGCGTGCAAACCAGCAGCGCGTCGGCGCATCGCGGCCCGGCGAGCAAGTCGCGCCAATCCGCGTAACACGCCTGCGGCGCAAGCCCGTGCCGCTGGCGGAACGCTTCCCGGCGCGCCGGGTTCGGTTCTGCCACGGCCGTAATCTCCATCTCGTGCGGGTAGTGCAGCGCATAGCCGGCATACAGGCTGCCGCGGCCTCCGGCGCCGATAACGGCCGTTTTGATCGTTTTCATCGTGCGTATGTCCCTCCAGCGAATATAGTAATCGATTTCTTTTAACGGGATACCGCGCCGCCCGCAAGAGGAGGGACGGCAGCGGTCGTCCCCTACGGCTTCGCCTGCAGCGAGCGCGCATACGCGTCGCGGTAGATGCGCTCCAGCCGCTCCAATCCGAGATTGCGCACCTCCTCGACAAATTGGTCCCACTCGCCGAGGCTTCGTTCGCCGGAAATGAACTTGCGGATATTGGCCAGCTTGAGCTTGTCGATCTCTTGCCCGACGGTCGTAAATACGTCCATTTCGTTCACGTTGAACGCCGGTCTCGGCTGCAGCGGGGAGTCGTATTTGCGCGCCTCGCGGTAAGCGTCCTGCGCTTCCTTCGCCATCAGCGACATGTGCGCGTCGAAGTCGATCCACGTGTACGTACCGTGCGTGCCGAGCCCGGTTTTGTTAATCATGTCGGCTACTTCCTGGTAGCCGCCGATGAACGATTTTTTGCCGTTGTCGACCTTGTAGGTGACGCCTTCGACTCCCCAGCTCGACAGCCGCCGGCCTTCCTCGGAATAGAAAAAATCCATGTACTTCATCACCGCCGCCAGATGCGGCGAATTGACGGCGGCGCTCATCCCGTATTCGACGTAATGCAGGTTCGGATTCACCTGCGCGCCTCCCGGCAGCCCGGCCGGCGGCGGCATGAACAGCAGCGTAAAGGCGGGATTGTCCTTGCGCAGCGGAATGTTGTAATAGTCCATGACCGGGTAGTACAGCGTGACGAACACCTTGTTCCCGGCGATCATCTGGCCGAACTGTTTGCTCTTGATCGTCATCCAGTCCGGCGGGATCAGCCCCTCCGCATAACACCGGTGCCAAAATTGCAGCAGCTTGTAGAAGTTGTCTTCAATCGGCCCGTACCGCCACTCCGCCTTCTTCTCGTCATAGTACATATCGTCGTATGTGCCGAAATTGACGGCCGAGAACGGCACATAACTGTCGTTCGGCGACAAAATCGGGTAGCTGTCCGGATACAGCCGCTTCAGCTGTTTGGCCGTTTCGTACAGCTCGTCGTAAGTGGCCGGAACGGCAAGGCCGTGCTCGCGGAACACGTCCTCCCGGTACATCCAGCTGATCCGGTTCGTTTCGCCGTAGCCTTGGTTCGGGAACAAATACATTTTGTCGTCGGCGGACAAGTAACGCTGTTTGATGTCCGGGTAACGGGCCAGCCATTTGCGCAAATTCGGCATCGTCTCCGCATAGTCGAGAATGTTGGCCAGCGCGCCTTGCTGGCCGTACATGTTCGCCATCGTCACGGAGTTGATCCATAGCAAGTCCGGCATGTTGCCCGAAGCAATCGTCGCGTTCAGCACGCCCGAATAATTCAGCACGTCCGGCTGCGACTTGATCGCAAGCGACACTCCGGTCGCCTGCTCGATCATCTTCCACACCGGCCAATCGGCGCGATACGGCCAGTTTTGATTTTCGCCGAGCAGCATCGAGATTGTCGTGCGCGGAGCGGCAGCAACGTTCGTCCCGTCGTCGCGCGACGCCCCGCAGCCGGCCAGCGCCGCCGCAAGCGCAAACAGGAGAACGATCGTTAGCCCCCGGTGCCTGCCGTTCATGGCGTCCCCTCATTTCCGTGTTGTCAGCAAAATCGATTTGTGTTTACAATAAAATTACTTGCAACCCCGCGGTTTTGTCCATCCCGATTGTGTCGGAATGTCGTCGATTCGTTCGCTTATGACAAGATGAATAGAAACGAACCAATCGCATATTCGGTATGCGGCGCCTCGTTCGTTCAAGGAGTGACTGATGAAGACGATGAAGCTTCCTTTACGCTGGAATTCGCTGTTCACCAAGCTGCTGCTCGGTTTTCTATCGATTATCGCGCTGCTGCTTTCCTTTAACGTGCTGTCGTTCGCTTTCTTCAAGACGAACGTGCAGCAGGAGATCATCCGCCACAACCGGCTGAACCTGAACAATACCGCCCACAATTACGACAACCATTTCCAGCTGGTCGAAAGCGTCATTTTGCGCTTTTACTTCAACGACCGCATGGGCGCCTTCCGCAATGCCGGCAACGTCTACAAGTCGAGCACGATCGATCAGTTCCGGACGGAAATGAACACGCTGCTGTCCAATCCGATGCTGTATCTGGACAACATTATTTTTTATTCCGGCGGCAGCTCCTACGTCCTGGAGAAGGATGGAACCGGCAGCCCCGAAGACATGTTCGGCAAATATTACGTCAGCCCGGACTACGATTTGGCTTTCTGGAACAAGCAGCTGTCGGAGTCGTATTCGTTCCGCATTTTTCCCGCATCGGCCTTCAAGGAGATCCGTTACGACAACACCGAGGTTCCCAAAGGGACGCTGCTTCCGGTCGTGATCAAAAACAAATTCAATCCCGACTTGTCGATCATCGCGCTGCTGGGCGCCGACAAGCTGTTCCAGGCGTTTCATTACTCCGGGAAAGACGCCTTCTATATTCTCGACGCGGACGGCCGCACGCTGTTCCGGTCGTTCCCGGACCGCGGCGCCGTTCCGGCCGATCTGATCTTCCCGGCGGATGCCGGCTTCGTGACGCGGCACAACGATTATTATTTTTACCAGAAGGGCGAAGCGGGGCTAATCTACGTCAACGTCATACCGAACGTGGCGATCGCGTCCCAGGTGTCCCGGCTGAATTGGCTGCTGATCGGCTTGCTGTGTGCGGCCGTCGTCATCGGCGCGCTTATCTCCGTGCGGCTCAGCTTCAAGTTCAACCGTCCGATCCGCAACATGATTGCGGCCATGCAGCGCGCCAATCCGCAGCAGCCGAAGCCGGCGCCGAGCAACATCCACGAGTTCGACTGGATCAGCGACAACATTTCGCATATGATCGAAACGAACGATGCCTACCAGAACGACCTGCACGCCAAAAACCGGTTGCTGCAAAATTACGGCTACATCAACAAAATCAAACGCATCTACCAGAAAAACGACCTGCACGACTTGATAAAAACGGACGCCCCGTTTTATTTGATCGTGTTCCAGATCGTTTTCGCCCGCAAATTCCATACGCTGACGGCGGAGGAACAAGGCAAGGCGGCTTATTACATCAAAGAATACATCGACCGCCATATCGCCGAGCCGTTCGCCGGTTCGGTGACGCTGCAGATGGAGAAGGACCAGATTCTGTCGCTCGTCTTTGCGGACGTGCCCGCGCCGGAGCTGCTCAAGCAGCTGCAGTTGCTGAAGGAAGTGCTCGACCGCGACCGGGAGTTTTGTTTCCTGACGATCGCCGTCATGCCGGAGCGGCGCGATTCGGCGGCGCTTGCCGCCGCTTACGAGCAAGCGGTTGCGCTGACGCGTCAGCGGCTGTTGAACGAAGCGACCCAGATCATTACGGAGCCGAAGGAAGAGCGGATCGAGCTGGCGTTTACCGCCTCGCGGGAGCAGGAGCTGCTGGCGGCGCTGCAAGCGGGCCAACCGGCCAAAGCGAACGAACTGATTCGCCGCCTGCAGAACCAACTGGACGCCAGGGAAGCCGGCGCACGCGAATACGAGCGTCTGGCCAAGGAAGTCGTCACCATCGTTACCAAGGCGCTGCTTGCGAACAATCTCGACATCGGCGCGCTATTCGACGCCAGGTCGCCTTACGAGCATATCCGCTCCTGCACGAGCCGGGAGCACTTCGACGCGTTTTTCGAACAGATCGTAAGCGAAGCGATCCGGCTGATCCTAGACAGGAAGGCGGCGCACGATCCGATCAGCGATTTTGTCATGAACTATTTGGACAACCATTACGGCGAGGAATTGACCGTGGAGCTGGTGGCGGAGAAGCTGAACCTGTCGCGGGCTTACTTGTCGACTTATTTCCGCGAGAAGACGGGGACGACGTTTTCCGACTACTTGAACGGCGTGCGCATCAGCCGGGCCAAGGAGCTGCTCCGGCACAAGGATGTGCAGATCAAGGCAATCGCCGCGGAAGTCGGCTACCTGAACGTCAATTCGTTCATTCGCATGTTCAAAAGCGTCAGCGGGCTGACGCCGAACGAATACCGGCGCACGCTGATGACGAGCGAAAGCTGAGCGCCCGCCGCTTGCGTGCGATGGCGCCCGGCGCGCCGTCAGGACGACGCCGGAATCGCGTACAGCAGGATGGCGAAGAAATGCGCCGCCGACCCGGCCATCACGAACAGATGCCACACCGCGTGATGGTACGGGAACGCCCGCCAGACGTAAAACACCGTGCCGAGCGTGTACAGCACTCCGCCGCCGACCAGCAGCACAAGCCCCGCCCCGGCAAAATGTTCGGTGAGCGGCTGCCAGGCGAACACGATCAGCCAGCCCATTGCGATGTAGAAAAGCGTCGACGTCACGAGGAACCGTTTGACGAAATACGCCTTGAACGCCACGCCGACGACGGCGATGCCCCAGACAAGCCCGAACAGCGTCCAGCCGAGCGGGCTGCGGATCGCGCTGAACAGAATGGGCGTATACGTGCCGGCGATGAACAAATAAATCGACGAGTGGTCGAATATTTCGAACAAATCTTTCGCTTTGCCTTGCGGCAAGCTGTGCAGCAGCGTGGAGGCGGTGTACAGCAGCACCATCGTGGCGCCGAAAATCGCAAAGCTCACCACGTGCCAGGCGGTGCCGTACAGGCTGGCGAACACAACGAGCAGCACGAGCGCGGCGACGCTCAGCAGCGCGCCGATGCCGTGCGTTATCGCGCTGGCGGCTTCTTCCCGGCGGGAATACGTGTACGTATCGACCATTTGCGGACAAACTCCTTTCATCGGACAACCGATTGTCGCTTGAGTTCGTCCAGTATAACACAACGCCAGCCCGGGCGCTTCCGGCTGCGGGCGGAAGCCGCGCTCAGGCAGGCGCAGGAATAATTGTCCTCACGGGCGAATCAACTAGTACTAACACTTTTATTGAAGGAAAGAGGCTCCCGCTATGACTTCCATGATCGGCGTGGCCGGGCTGTCGTTTCTGCTCGTCGCCGTGCTTTCCCCTCTGCTCATCTGGGCGTTGCGCCAACTGAAGCTGACCCAGCCGATCCGCGTCGAGCTGCCCCCGGACCACCAGGCCAAACGCGGCACGCCGCTGATGGCCGGCCTGATCCTGCTGACCGGCGTCGCCGTGTCGCTGCGGTTCCATCCGGCGCCGCTCATGCAGCTGTTGTGCGCGATCTTCCTGCTGTTCAGCCTGGTCGGCTTCGGCGACGATCTGAAAAAAGCCGTCTGGCAAGACCCTTCCGGCATATCCGGACGCGCCAAACTGGTGCTGCAGTTCGCTTTTGCCGGCGCCATCCTGTATTTGCTCATCAACTCCTTTTCGCTGACTGCGGACGTGGCGCTGTTTCACGGCTTTAAGCTGCAGCTGCCGATCGCCGTTTACGTTGCGATCATGCTGCTGTTCGTCGTCGGTTCGGCCAATGCGATCAATTTTACCGACGGGCTCGACGGGCTGCTCATCAACGTCGCGATTCCGACGTACTTTTTCTTTTTCCTCATTTCCGACCGGCCGGAAGTGCAAACCTTTTCGCTGGTCATGATCGGCTGCCTGCTCGGCTTGTTCCTGTACAACATTTACCCGGCGCGCGCGTTTATGGGCGATACGGGGTCGCTGGCTATCGGCGGTTCGCTTTCTTTTCTGGCCGTAATTGAAAAGGTGGAAATATTGATCCCGATCCTGTTCTCCGTTTATTTGGCGGAGCAGCTTTCGGTCATTCTGCAGGTGTGGTACTACAAACGAACGAAGCTGCGGCTGTTCCGCATGGCGCCGATCCACTACCATTTCAGTCTCAAATACGGCTGGAGCGAAAATAAAATCGTGATGATGTTCGGTTTCGTCTCCTGGCTGTCGGTGCTGATCTGCTGGCTGTTGTGGAAATTCGCGATGTAGTCGTGTATATTTTCCAATAACGGCTTTTGCGGGCGATGCACTTACCGGTAAGGATGTGACAGCATGACTTTCTCGTGGAAACGCAACCTGCTCGTCGTGTGGACGGGCGTCTTTTTTTGCAGCGCGGCGTATTCGATTTCGGTTCCGTTCATGCCGATTTTCCTGACGACCGAGCTGGGCGTGGACAAGCATCTCGAGCTCTGGTCGGGGTTCGCCTTCGGCATCACTTTTTTCGCCAGCGCGCTGATTGCGCCGTTCTGGGGCTCGCTCGCGGACAAGTATGGCCGCAAGCCGATGATGATCCGTTCCGGCTTCAGCCTTGCGGCGCTTTATATGATCACGTTTTTCGTGCATGATCCGTATGTGTTTCTGATCGTGCGCATCTTCCAGGGGCTGCTGGCCGGCTTCGTGCCCGCCTCGATTGCGCTTGTCGCCACCAATACGCCGGAGGACCGAGCCGGCTACGCGCTTGGCATCATGGCGACGGCAGGCGCCACGGGCAGCATCGTCGGGCCGTTCCTCGGCGGCATCATCAGCCATTACGCCGGCAACCGAGAGGCGTTCCTGATCTCCGGCTTCGTGGTGCTCGTCTCCGCGGCGATCGCCACCTTCTTCGTGCGGGAGAAGCCGTTCAACACGTCGAAGCCCCGCTCCCGCATCAAGGACGACATCAAGCTCGCCTTCTCGAACCGCACGTTTGCGGCGCTGCTCGGACTGGTCGGGCTCGGCACGTTTTCCGTGATGATTCTCGAACCGCTGCTGACCGTATACGTGATGAAGCTGGGGGTGGCGAACACTGACGCCTCGCTGAAATCGGGCATCATCTTTTCGGCCGTCGGCATCGCCACCGTACTGGCGGCTCCGCTATGGGGACGCCTCGGCGGCAAAATCGGCTTCTCCCGCGTGCTGTTCATCGGTTTGCTGGGGGGAGGCGTCGGCAATATTCTGCAGTTTTTTGTCCACCATTACGTCGAATTCGGGGTGCTGCGGTTCGTGTACGGGCTGTTCTTCGCCGGCGTGTACCCGGCCGCCAACGCGATGATCGTGCGTTTTACCGACCCGAGCTTCCGCGGGCGCGCCTTCAGCCTGAACCAGACCTCGACGCAAATCGCCACCATGATCGGGCCGATCATCGGCGGCGCTCTTGGCGGCTGGATCCCGATTTCCTGGGTGTTCCTGCTGAACGGAGCGATGCTGGTCGCCGTTGCGCTGCTCGTGCGCAGACAAAAATTAGGGGCGACCGGATAGTCGCCCCTTCTTCTTGCCCTCTTACGCCGCCGTCCGGCGATCTTTCGGCAGCAGCACGGCGAACACGCCGAGCAGCGGCAAATACGCGCACAGCTTCATGATGAAAGCGATGCTTGTCGCGTCCGCGATCGAGCCGAGCACGGCCGAACCGAGCCCGCCGATGCCGAACGCGAAGCCGAAGAACAACCCCGACACGAGCCCCACTTTTCCCGGCAGCAGCTCTTGCGCATACACCACGATGATGGAAAAAGCGGACGAAAGCACGAACCCCGCGCACGCGCACAACACCCCGGACCAGAACAAGTCCGCATACGGCAGCAAAATCGAAAACGGCGCGGTGCCGAAAATCGACAGCCAGATGATGTTGCGCCGCCCGAACCGGTCCGCCAGCGGACCGCCGAAAAACGTGCCGATCGCCGACGCCGCCAGGAACACAAACAGGAACAACTGGGCGCGTTCGACGGAAACGCCGAATTTTTCGATCAGGTGGAACGAAAAGAAGCTGGTGATGCTCGACATGTACACGTGTTTGGAGAATACGAGAAAAATCAGGATCGCAATCGCAGCTGCCACCCGGTTGCGGGAAAGCCCGTCCCCGCGTTCGACCGAGCTGCCGCGGGAAGCGGCGCGACGCGGCGCAACCGACTGCCGGCTGTACCAGCCGGCCACGCGGTACTGCAGCGCAATGGCGATGACGGCGGCGATCACGAACCACATGACGCCGAATTGACCGAGCGGCACGAACAGCACGGCCGTCATGATCGGGCCGAGCGAGCTGCCGATGTTGCCGCCGACCTGGAAGATCGATTGCGCCAGCCCACGTTTGCCGCCTGCGGCCAAATAAGCGACCCGCGACGATTCCGGGTGGAAGATGGCCGAACCGATGCCCATCGTTGTCACCGCCAGCAGGATAACGGCAAAATTCGGCGCAATCGCCAGCAGAACGACGCCGATCAGCGTAAACACGACGCCGGCGGGAAGAATGTACGGCCGCGGCTTGCGGTCGGCGTACAGGCCGACGGCCGGCTGCAGCAGCGACGCGGTGATATTCATGGCAAACGCGATGAAACCGATCTGCTTGTACGACAAGTTAAGCGAATCTTTCAGGATCGGGAACAGGGCCGATACCGTCGATTGCATCGTGTCGTTAAGCAGGTGAACGATGCTGATGGCGAACAAAATCGGGAATACGGTCGATGCCGCCGCCATCTGTTTTGATGAAGTGTTTGACATGGTTGACGTCCTTTCGTGCAATAAGAAGACTCGATCATTCTGCCGATTATAACACGGTGCGTCATGTTGTCAATGCGACTTGCGGACCGGGCAAAATTCCGACGATTTTTTCCGATCTTTTTCTGCGATTTGCAACGTATTCGCCAGGTAAAGAGTCTATAATAGAGGAAGAAGATTGGAGCACAATCGGCAAATTTGGAGAGGGCATCAGAAATGAAAAGAAGCATGTCAGTCGCAGCAGTTGTCCGCCCGCGAACCGTTCGCCCAGCCGAGCGGCGGCTCGCACCCACGAGGTTGGTAAGGCCGGTGCAAGCCGGTATGAAAGACGGAGGTGTCTTTCATGCCTGAGCCGGTCAAAGGCACCGGGCGCTACATGCCCGGACTCGACGGATTGCGCGCCATCGCGGTGCTCGCCGTCGTTGTGTACCACCTCGCCCCTGACGCCGTACCTGGGGGACTTTTGGGAGTCGGCGTGTTTTTTGTCCTGTCGGGGTATTTGATCACGGACCTGCTGATCGGCGAGTGGAAGAATACCGGTACGATCCGGCTGCAGCAGTTTTGGCTGCGCCGGGCGCGCCGGCTGCTTCCCGCCATGCTGCTCATGGTCGCCGCCGTGTGCGTCTGGACCGCGCTCGTGAACGGCCATCGGCTGCCCGCGATGCGCGACGACGCGCTCGGCGCCTTGCTTTACGTCAGCAACTGGCAACTGATTTACAAGCAAGTATCGTATTTCGAGACCTTCGGTCCCCCCTCCCCGTTCGGCCATTTCTGGTCGCTGGCGGTGGAGGAGCAGTTTTACCTGCTGTGGCCGCTCATCCTGGCGTTCGGCCTTCGTTTCCTGAAGAAGACGAGCCACTGGATGATCCTCACGCTGGCAGGCGCAGCGGCATCGGCTTGCCTGATGGCGCTGCTGTACGAACCCGGGCTCGATCCGAGCAGGGTGTATTACGGGACGGATACGCGCGCGTTTTCGCTGCTGATCGGAGCGGCGCTCGCCTTCGTCTGGCCGAGCCGGAAGCTGAACGCGTTGGCCGGCCCGAAGGCGCGCCGCGTCCTTGACGCGGCGGGCATCGCCGGCATCGCCGTGATGCTGCTGCTGATTTGGCGCACGCAGGAGTACAGCCCGTTCCTGTATCAGGGCGGCATGGTGCTGTTGTCGTTCGTTGCGGCCATCGCCATTGCGGCCATCGCCCACCCGGCCAGCAACATCGGCAAGTGGCTGGGCGCGAAACCGCTGCGTTGGCTCGGGCTGCGATCGTACGGCGTCTACTTATGGCACTATCCCGTCATTGCGCTGACCGGCTCGCAGAACGCGCAGCAGCCGGACCCGGTGCTGACGACGTTCCAGCTCGCCGCAACGCTCGGCCTGGCCGAATTAAGCTGGCGCTTCGTCGAATCGCCCATTCGCGGCGGCGCGCTCGGCACGGGAAGCTCGGCTTTGCGCCGGCGGAAGTCGCAGAAGGGCAGCCAGTCTCCCGCGTTCCGGCTGCGTTCGGCTTATGTGCCGCTGGCGTTCTTCATCCTGTGCCTGGGCGGCGCCAAGCTGCTGCCGACGGCTACCGCCAGCTTCGCGACCTCGCCGTCGTTTGAGCCGCAGCCCGGCCAGACGGCCGGTGTCGAGTTGGGCGAAGCGGGCGCAACGCCGGGCGTGGCGCCCAGCAGCACGCCAAGCGCGACGCCAAGCGTCACGCCCGGCGCGAAGCCCGGCACGGCAATAGCCGGCGGGAACGGCTCGCCGGCTACGGCAAGCCCCGGCGCCGGCAAAGCTTCGGCCGGCCCGCAGGCAACGCCGGGCGCAAGCGGTGCCGGTGCAACCGGCAATGGCGCCGCAGGCAGTCCCAGCGCGACGCCGCAGGCAACGCCGAAGCCGAAGCCGACACCAACGCCGGCCCCGCCGGCAACCGGTGGTGCCGGCCAAGGCATCACCGTCATCGGCGACTCCGTCGTTCTTGGCGCGCAAGCCGATCTGGAGCATTTGCTCCCCGGCATCGTCGTCGACGGCAAGCTCGGCCGCCAACTGGTGCAAGCATCGGAGGCGGTCGAGCAGTTGAAAGCCGACGGCAAGCTCGGCGACCGGATCGTTATCGAGCTCGGCACGAACGGCCCTTTTACGAAGAAACAAATGGAAACGCTCCTGCTTTCGCTCGGGGACGCCAAACAAATCTGGCTCGTCAATACGCGTGTGCCCAAGCAGTGGGAAGACAGCGTAAACAAGACGATCGCCGAAGTGGCGGCCGATTTCCCTCATGCGTCGGTCATTGACTGGTATGGGGCGAGCGACGGCAAGACGGACTACTTATATACGGACGGCGTTCACCTGCGCCCCGAAGGGGCCAAACAGTTCGCGTCGCTTATAGTCCAGGCGGCGCAGCATTCGTAACTTTATCGGCAAGCAGCAGCCATCGACCCTCCAATCTTCTTCCGGAAGAAGCCGTCCCGTCATCGGGCGGTTTTTTTTCGTCCGGCAGCTGTCGGGTTAAGCGACAATAGCTGTCATCGTACCGGTTCGCCACGCTCACGGCTCATTTTCCCCGCTACGATCACAAACTAAAATCGATTCAAACTGGCGCGGCGGCGAGCGTGCGTATATTCGGCAGCAGTTTGCGTCTGTTGGTTATCCCGTCGGCTCAGACCGGTGCGGCAATGAGTATATGGGGAGAGGAGGGGAGCGAGGCGGCGGTGGTCAACGGAAGAATGTGTTTGCCGGTTATCCCGTTGGCTCAAGTTGGCGGTTGGATGTATCGGGTTTGGAAGCGATACCTGAATGGCGTCAGTGCATCGTAGAAGGCACTTTTCTAGAAATGGGATACAAGTTCAAGTTGTTGATGCTTGAAATTGAGTCAATGGGATAACGGGCAGAAAGGAAGCTCCGGAGATCCCCCAATGTTGTCGGGTTAAGGAAAAGCAAGTTTTTGCAATGCTTGAAAACTTAACGAAATAAGGCTGATTGCAGCCTTGCAGCGGTCCCCCTACCCCGTCACCGCCGGATCATAATCCGCCACGATCAGCATATCGATTTGGCGGGCGCGGCGCAGCAAAAAATGAATGACCGTTTCCTTGAACAGCGAGTGCCAGAACGGTTTGCGCGACTGGCCGATAATCAGTTGGGTGGCGTGCAATTCGGTCATTCGCTGCAACAAGGCTTCGCCGACATTGCTGCGGCTGCCGATCGCGGTAACGTCCATTTTGCCCCCGAGCCGTTCGCACAATTGGCGCAGCGTCTCCAGCCGTTTCGAGTCGGCACTCCCCGCATGGCCGCGCTGCATATATTGCACGTGCCATTCGGCCTTGAGCCGATGCGCGATGCGGAAGCCGCGGCGGATGAGACGCTCCGCCCGCGGGCTCGTGTCCACGCAGACGAAAATCACCTCGCGCCGGTGCCATTGCCCGCGAAGCGAAGAATGGCGATCCCAGGCTTCCAGGCGTTCGTCCACATCGTCGGCGATTTCCCGGAGCGCAAGCTCGCGCAGCGCAATCAAATTGCCGATTTTGAAAAACGAACCCAATGCCTGGTCCACCTTGTCGAGGGCATAAATGTTCCCGTTTTTCATGCGCTGCTGCAGCATTTGCGGCGTAACGTCGATCAGCTCGACCTCGTCCGCCATCTTCAGAATCGCATCCGGTACGGTTTCCCGCACGCGAACGCCGGTCAATTGCTCCACTGCGTCGTTCAGGCTCTCCAAATGTTGAACGTTGACCGTGGAAATGACGGAAACGCCGCTTTCCAGGAGGCGGATCACATCCTCGTACCGCTTCTTGCGGCGGCTGCCCGGCACGTTCGTGTGCGCCAGCTCGTCGACAAGCACAACTTCGGGATGGCGCGCGAGAATCGCATCCGTATCCATCTCTTCCAGCTCGGCCGACTGGTACGCCATTTTCGCTCGCGGCACGAGAGGCAGCGCGCCGACCTGCGCCGCGGTATCCTTCCTCCCGTGCGTTTCCAATAAGCCAATGACGACATCGATCCCCTTGTCGCGCAAAATATTGCCTTCCTGCAGCATCTTGAACGTTTTACCCACGCCGGGGGCCGCCCCGATATACACTTTAAAGGTGCCGCGGCGGATGGTTTCGATTTTCTGCTCGATTTCCCGGGAGGTGAGCCGACGGAACGGATCCTCCTTTCCGTTCGGCCGGGGCTTGATCGGCAAAATTCGTTCGCCCTCGTGTTCCGCGCGGTCGGCCATAAGAAACACGTCGATATGCCGCGCTTTTTTCAGCACCCTGCCTGCAATCGAGCCTTGCCAGCGCTCCTGCCAGCGGCTTTTTTTGGAATGCCCCATCACGATTCGCGTGACGTTGTTCCGAACCGCATAGTGGACAAGAACGGACGGCAGCTTGCGCAGATGCGGCAGCGGAAGCTCTTCGAACTTGGCGTCCACCTTCTCCACCAGCTTCTGCACGGATCGTTTGAACGTGATCTGCTCTTTGGACAGCGTTCGTTTCGGCGATACGAAAGTGACCACCATCAAATCGCCGTTAAGCCGTTTGGCGATCTGCTGCCCTCTGCGCACGTATAGCGATCCGTTCCAGTGGTACTGCGCCGAAACCAGAATTCGTTCCGCCGCTCCGGACGGGCCGATCAGGCCAAGCTCCTCCCGGTGCTTCTCGAGCGAATCGTTGACGCCCTCCGCCATCAGCCGCAAGGAAATTTCCCGCAGAACGCCCAGATTGCCGCGACGGGACAATGCCGGATGGGTATGGTCGCCCAATATCCCTTCGTCAATACGTTTCAGCATCGTCTCCGGCGAGACATCGATCAAGCGGACTTCATCCGCCAATTCCAGCGTGTCCGCCGGCACCGTTTCTTCCGACCGGATCCCGGTCAGCTTGTAAACCAGCTCGTCTTCCCCGTCGAGCTCGTACACGTTGATCGTCGTGATAATGCTGATGCCGCGATCCATCAAATAACGAATGTCCTCAAGCCTCGTCTTGAACTTCGCTTCCTGGCGGTTGCGATGGGCAAGGCCGTCGACCAGGAGCACTTCCGGATTGCGGGCGATCAGGGCATCCAGCGGCAAATCCTTCTGTTCCTTGCCGTCCTTCCACCAATGAATGCTCGGTACCCGTTCGAGCTCCAGCGTCTGCTGCACCGTTTCCGAACGCTGCATCGTCGACACCGCGCAAATGACCACATCGATCCCCTGCTGCTTCAGCAGGTTTCCTTCCCGCAGCATATGATACGTTTTGCCTGAGCCGCTGACCGCGCCAATAATGATCTTCAAACGTCCCCGCTGCAGCCGATGGATCGATTGCAAAATTTCTTCCGGCGTCTTGCGCCGAAACTCGGTCATTCTCCCGCCTCCTCCCGCAACGGCTTACTCTGGCGCACCCCCGTCTGGCTTTCCAAAAATTGCTGCACCACCGCGTTAAACACGTCGGGCTGGCACAAATTGCTCGGGTCGGCGGCATCGGGGATGACGACCAGTTGCGCCTGCGGGAGCCGGGAGACGACTTCTTTCATGCACGTGATGCCGAACTCCGTATAGTCGCCGACAACGCCCAATGCGGGGCGGCGAAAGGTCGTCAAATGCTCCGTATAATCGATTCGACTGACCGCGAGCCGCTGCCGGTACAATTCGCCCGGCCGTTTATCCAGCAGGTTTCTTCTGCTCTCGCGGTAGGCCAGTCCCCATCGCTTGTACAGCAGCCGAAGCGTTGGCAGGAGCAGCTCGCCGGGCGCATAGTACACCAGCCAGCTGAAATAAGCCGCGGCAAGCTGCAGCGCTCCCAGCACCGTCGACGTTTCGTTTCGGCAGAAGCTGTCGGCGATGACGATCGCTTTGACCCGCTCCGGGTACTGCCTTGCCATCTGCTGCACGATAATGCCGCCGTACGAGATGCCGACCAATACTGCCTCGCGAATCTGCAGATCGTTCATCAGCATGATCACATCCAGGCATTGCGTTTCGATAATGGCATCCGGCGACTGCCCCAGCTTGCCCGATTTGCCGTTGCCGCGAAGATCGCATACGATCACCCGATATTGTTTGGAGAAATAGTCCAGCTGCGGCTTGAACATCGTGTGCGTCCAACCGTGCCCATGAATAAAAACAATCGGAGTGCCCGTGCCCTTCATCTCGTAATATAGCGACGTTCCGTTTAATTGCGCGACCGGCAACACCAACACCTCATTTTCGCATCGTGATTGGATTCGTTAGCGCTCCTCGTCAGGGAGCCAGCTTCTCCGACAAAGCCAGATTGAGCTTCAGCACATTGACCCGCTTGTCGCCGAACACGCCCAGATCCCGGTTCTCCGTATAATTCGCGACCAGCGCCGCAAGATCGGACTCGGGAATGCCGCTCAGCTTGCTGATGCGGGGAATTTGCACAAGCGCCGATTGCGGCGTAATGTGCGGATCGAGTCCCGAACCGGAATTGGTAATGAGCGCGATCGGGAGCCTGGCGACCGGCACGTCCGGGTTGTCTTTCCGCCACTGTTCGATCGCCGCCTTCGTCCGCGCCAGCATGTCCGGATTGGACGGCGCATAGTTGTTGGAGCCGGACGCCTCCGCTTGATAATCGATGCTGGATACGCGCCCCTGAAAATAGTTCGGATCGGCGAACGATTGGCCGATCAACTCGGAACCGATCACGCTGCCGTTCTTGTCTTTGAGCAGACTTCCGTTCGCCTGCCGGGGGAACAACAGCTGCGCCGCCCCCGTGCTGACGAGCGGATAAACAATCCCGCATAATACGATGAATAACAGACTGACACGCAAGGCAATCCAGAACACAGACCCTCCGGATGGTTTCTCCTGCCCGTCTTGCGCCAAGGTGCTCATAGCCCATTCCTTCCTTCCGCTTAGTCAGATCCAGACATGAACGAACAAATCAATCAGCTTGATGCCGATGAACGGAGCGACTACACCGCCGGCCCCATAAACGAGCAAATTGCGGCTCAGCAGGCGCGCGGCGCTCATCGGCCGGTAGGCGACGCCTTTCATCGCCAGCGGGATCAACAGCGGGATGATGATCGCGTTGAAAATAAGGGCCGACAATACCGCCGACAGGGGCGAGCCGAGCTTCATCACGTTCAGCGCTTCCATCTCGGGAATGACCAGCATGAACATCGCCGGGATGATGGCAAAATATTTGGCAATGTCGTTCGCAATGCTGAACGTGGTCAATGCGCCGCGGGTCATCAACAGCTGCTTGCCGATCGCAACGACTTCAATGATTTTCGACGGATCGGAATCGAGGTCGACCATATTCGCCGCTTCTTTGGCAGCCGTCGTGCCGCTGTTCATGGCCAGACCGACGTCGGCCTGGGCGAGAGCCGGCGCGTCGTTCGTGCCGTCCCCGGTCATGGCGACGAGTTTGCCTTCGGCTTGTTCGCGGCGGATGACGGCGATTTTGTCCTCCGGCTTGCTTTCGGCGATAAAATCGTCCACGCCCGCTTCCCTTGCGATCGTTGCCGCCGTCAACGGGTTGTCGCCGGTGCACATGATCGTCCTGATACCCATCGCACGAAGCTGATCGAACCGTTCCTTCATCCCCGGCTTTACGGTATCCTTCAAATAAATGACGCCGAATATTTGCTTGTCGACAGCAACGGCCAGCGGCGTTCCGCCCTCCGAGGCGATGCGGTCCGCCAGTCGGCCCAGATCCTCCGGAATGGAGCCGCCCTGTGCCGCCACCCATTTGCGGATCGCGTCAACCGCACCTTTGCGCACCTGGCGTCCATCTCTCAAGTCGATGCCGCTCATGCGCGTTTCCGCCTTGAATTCGACGAAGCTGCCGCCTTCGCCAAGCGACGCGTCGTACGTTTTCCCGTTCTTCTTCATCCATTCCAGCACGGAGCGGCCTTCCGGCGTTTCGTCCCGGACGGAAGCGATCGCCGCCCAGGAAGCCGTCGCATCGATCGTTGCAGCGCTGACAGGTACGATTTCGCTGGCCATCCGATTGCCATACGTGATCGTCCCCGTTTTGTCCAGAATCATCGTGTTGATGTCGCCGGCGGCTTCCACCGCCTTGCCGGACATCGCCAGCACGTTGAACTGGGTGACACGATCCATGCCGGCGATGCCGATGGCCGACAGCAGCCCGCCGATCGTGGTCGGGATCAGGCAGACGAGCAGCGCGATCAGCACCGGCACTTCCAGCTTGATGTCAACGAAGGAAGCAATCGGTCCCAGCGTCACGACAACGATAAGAAAAATAAGCGTCAAGCTGATGAGCAGCGTACTGAGCGCGATTTCGTTCGGCGTCTTCTGGCGCTTCGCGCCTTCGACAAGTGCGATCATCCGGTCGATGAACGTTTCGCCGGGATCGCTGGTGATGCGGACTTTAATCCGGTCGCTGACGACTCGCGTGCCGCCGGTGACGGAATTGAAATCGCCGCCCGCTTCCTTGATGACCGGCGCCGATTCGCCGGTAATCGCCGATTCGTCGACCGAAGCGAGCCCTTCGATCACTTCCCCGTCCCCGGGAATCATCTCCCCTTGCGAAACGACGACGATATCCCCTTTTCGCAGTTCGGTCGAAGGAACGGTTTTGATCCCTCCGCCGCCAACGACTTTGTTCGCCGTAATTTCCTGCTTCGTTTTTTTCAACGTATCCGCCTGCGCCTTTCCTCTTCCTTCCGCCAGCGCTTCGGCAAAGTTGGCGAACAGCACGGTGAACAGCAGAATGAAGAATACGGCAACGTTAAAGCCCAGCCGGTCCGCCGCGTCGAAATAACCGGGGAACACAATCATCAACAGCACGATAAACGTCCCTGCGTAGACGACGAGCATGACCGGGTTTTTTATCATCACGGCCGGGTTCAGTTTGACGACGCTCGCCTTCAGCGCCTCGGCGACAAGAGCTCCGGAGAAGAGACTCCTTTTTCGATTTTCGTTCATGGCAGCTTCACCCCGTGTCTCAATAGCGTAACGTTAAATGCTCGGCAACCGGTCCAAGCGCAATGACCGGAAGAAAGGTCAGCGCACCGATCAGAATGACAGTGCCGATCAACAAGAACGCGAACAGCGCATTGTCCGTCCGGAACGTCCCGATCGTCTCCGGCACCCATTGTTTCCGGGTCAACGATCCCGCAACGGCCAGCAGCGCGATCATCGAAATGTAGCGGCCGAAAAACATCACTAGACCGGTCGTGATATTCCAGAAAGGCGTATTATCCGCGAGCCCCTCGAAGCCGGAGCCGTTGTTGGCGGCAGACGACGTGTATTCGTACAGGACCTGCGATATGCCGTGAAAGCCTGGATTCGTGACGGCTCCCTTGCCGAGATCGGTCAGGAAAGCGATCGCCGTCGGCCCCAATATGATGAGCGGATGCGTCAAAACGGCAATGGCGATCAGCTTCATCTCGCGCGGCTCGATTTTTCGTCCGAGAAACTCGGGGGTTCGGCCGACCATCAATCCGCAGATGAATACGGCCAGAATCGCGTACATCAGCATATTGACCAAGCCGACGCCTTTGCCGCCGAACACGACGTTAAGCATCATTTCGGCCAGCGGCGCAAGGCCTCCGAGCGGCGTCAGCGTATCGTGCATGTTGTCGACCGAGCCGGTCGTCGCCGCCGTCGTCACGGTAGTGAACAGCGCGGATTGGGCGATCCCGAAGCGTACCTCCTTGCCTTCCATGCTGCCCTGCGAAGCGTCGATGCCAAGCGCGTTCAGCGCCGGATTTCCGCTCTTCTCCGCCGTATAGCCGACGGCAAGAAACACAAGAAACAGCGTCATCATCGCCGAAAAAATAACCCAGCCCTGCTTGCGGCTCTTCGCGAATCTGCCGTACATAAAAGGCAGCGCGGCGGACAGCATCCACATCGACAAAATTTCGATCACATTCGTCAGCCCGTTCGGATTCTCGAACGGATGCGCCGAGTTGGCGCCGAAAAAGCCGCCGCCGTTCGTTCCCAGATGTTTGATCGCTTCCAGCGAGGCGACAGGACCGATAGCGATCTGCTGCGCGGCGCCGGTCAATGTCGTGATCGAAAGCGTCGGATCGAGTGTTTGCGGTACATGCAGCGCGACGAGCAGCAGCGTCACGAGAAAGGCCAGCGGGAAAAAGACCCGCGTATGCGCCTTGACGAAATCTTCGAAGAAATTCCCTACGGTTCGGCCCTTGCTCGTAATCCCTCTGACGAAAGCGACGGCAACGGAGAAGCCGGTAGCCGCCGACGTAAACATCATCATCATGATGACCGCCATTTGCGAAAAATACGTCAGTCCCGTTTCCCCGCTGTAATGCTGAAGGTTCGTATTGGTGATGAAGCTTATTACCGTGTTCATGACCAGTGTCGGTTCCATATTGCCGATCTCGTTCGGGTTGAACGGCAGCCCGCCTTGCAGCCGCAATATCAGGTAACTGACAGCCACGAGCACGAAGTTGGTCGCAAGGAAGCTGAAGGCATACCGTTTCCAGCTCATGCCGACGCGCTGCTTCAGCCCGATGACGGCATAAATCGTTTTCTCCGCCCAGCCGAACAGCTTGTCGGTGCGATTGGGCTCATTCGAAAAGACGTGAAACAAATAATTGCCGAGCGGTTTGGCAATCAGCATCAAGATGCCGATGACGATGACGATTTGCAGCAAATCCATAGCCGTTCCTCCTTGAATTCAAGCGACCCCGCTTAAAACTTCTCCGGGTGCAGCAAGGCGTATATTAGGTAGAGCAGCACAGCGAAAGCCACGATCCATACGATCGTCATGACCGTTCTCCCTCCGTCTCCTCCACCGTTCTTCCGCACCAAATCGCAAATCCGGCAACAAGCGCAAACGCGGCGATCAACGTTACGGTCATCCACAGGTCCAGCATCACGTCACTCCCTTTCCGATTAATCGTTCAGGCGGCTGAGCAAAAATCCGACTTCCCCGGTCTGCGAGTATACGACGCAAGAAGCGCCAAGACTTTTATACACGGCCTCCGGATGCCTTGCACTCGTAATCACCATGATCGTTTTGACGGACCATCGGGCTGTCAGAAGCAAATACTGACAAGTGAGAGGCAAACTGGACTCGAAAATCATCAAGCGGCGGATCGGAAACGCCGGTGCCGAGACCTCTTTAGTATGGGTAGTTCTTACATGTAAAATGTCAGGAACACCAATTTGTTCGAGCAGCTTCGCTTCTTTCTTGTTATTCGTCAATGCCGCTACCGGCAGCTGTTTGTAAAGAAGCAGCCGAATGAAGGTTCTCCCCGCTTCATTCGATGCGGCAACCACGGTATGTCCTTGTTCCATAGGTTCCTCCCCCGGATATAAGGAAGAAGGCAACAAAAAGAAGCCTGGGGAAAGAGGAACCTTACCCGAGGCTTCCTTATCAAGACGCATGGTCCTGATCGCTCGCGACAAGTGTTGCCTCTCCGATACGCTTACGAGGTTAGCTGTCGGATTCGGGCGCGAGAGTCGCCCTACCCCCGGCACCGTTTTCGTGCCGGGCGATTCACCCCATGGGGCCGTTACGGCCCCTGTCGGTTCCCCCGCTTCTTCAATCGAGAATTCAGCGTCAATACGATCAAATGCTTCCTTGCTGCAGATTCGCTGACGGACGCGGGCGGTGAGAGTCGCCCGTCCTTCCGTCTTTCCCAAACGTTTCCGCGGTTGTCTTGCTCTCACACAAGCTCCATTCGGTTGTTGATTGGCCCGCCAGGCGGGAAATGCCGGCGGAAACAACGATTCGGATTATGACGTATCGTACTCGCTGGCCAAAAATCTGTAAAGCGACGCGCATCCGATATTCCATGGAATCCGCAACGCTGCGCTCTGAATAGCGTTTTCAAACCGGTGAATCTTCCCCATACTCGCATTTGCTCGCAATTATGGTGCTTTTCGTCGATTTTTATGGAAATTTTACACCCAGGAGCGGTTTATTTTATCGTATTTTTACGATAACCTAGAGTCACCATGAACGGGAAAGATAACGGGCGGGAAGTGAGAAGCGGTGCGCAAGCGGCAAGATATATGGATGACGTGGAGGTCCTACATCAGCATCACCCTGCTGATCGTTCTCATGACGGCAGCGTTGCAGCCGCTCGGGCTTGCCCTGGATTTGGTAAACATTGCGCTGATTTATTTGTTTCCGGTTCTTTTGAGCGCTGTTTTATGGGGCATTCGTCCCGCTATTTTTGCGACCGTCCTGGCCGTCCTGGCGTTTGACTTTTACTTCGTGCCGCCGTTATTAAGCTTTACCATAGCCGACTTGCGTTACCTGGTTTCGTTCGGCGTTTACTTGGCCGTAGCATGGTTAATCTCCAATCTGGCGGCCAGGCTCAAGCAGCAGCTCGTTTACGCCAAGAAGAGGGAGGCGCACACCGCCGCGCTCTATGAGCTTAGCCGGCAAATGAGCGCTATCACGGACATTCACGTTTTGCTGGAAAATGTCTCTCGCCAAATCTCACAATTCATCGGAACGGAGAACGCGATCTTCCTGCCGGACGACCGGAATCGGCTGGTACTTATCCACCGTTCGGCCACAAGCAGCGATTGGGGACTTGGCGAGTCGGAACGGGTGATTGCGAAGCTGGCGTTCGATCACGGCGAACCGGCCGGATACGGCTCCCGTACCTTGCGGGATACTCCGGGCTATTACCTGCCGCTGCGAACGGAGGATCGCGTATTCGGTGTTCTGGCGCTTAACCTGAAAGAGCGCAGCATCGGGCTTACCGCCGAACAGCAGCGGCTGCTCGAGGCGCTCGGCGGATTGGCGGCCAGCGGAATCGCTCGCGTGAAACTGGCCGAGGAGGCCAAGATCGCCCATTTGATGGCGGAATCGGAACGGCTTCGGACGGCCATCCTGGATTCGGTGTCCCATGAACTGCGAACTCCGCTCGCGGCCATAATCGGCTCGGCGACCGGGTTGATTCAGGGCGATCATCTGTTTACTTCGGAAGACCGCATGGAATTGCTCGTCACCATCCGGGATGGTGCGCTGCGCATGAATCGGCTTGTCATCAACCTGCTGAGCATGGTCCGGTTGGAAAGCGGCATGCTGTCTCTGCGGAAAAATTGGTGCGACGTAGAGGACCTGATCGGAGTGGTGCTGGCGCAGGTCAAGGAATTTCAGGAGCATCGCGAGCTGAAAGTCCGGCTGCCGGACAGCGCGCCCATGGTAGTGGGCGATGAGGTGCTGCTCGAGCAAATGCTGGTCAATGTGGTCGGCAATGCGATCAAATATAGTCCGGATTACAGCGAAATCGACATTGCGGTATCTACCGAGGAAGGCAGCTTGGTGATCGCCGTTTCCGACCAGGGGACCGGACTCGCCGACGAGGAATACGAACGAATTTTCGAAAAGTTTTACCGTGCGGATGCCACCAAACAAATAACCGGCACGGGATTGGGATTGGCCATTTGCAAAGGAATCGTGGAGCTGCACAACGGGACGATATCGGGCAAACGCAGGGAACCGCAAGGAAGCGTGATGACGATTGCCCTGCCGCTGCCCGAACAGAACGGATTGCACGCCATACCGACGGAAACGGGAACGGAGAGCGATGACCATGGGTGAGCAGGGAGCCCGGATATTGATTGTCGATGACGAGCCGCAAATCCGCAAGTTGTTGAAGGTGACGCTGCAAGCCCATCACTATGCGATCCATGAAGCGGCAACGGGCGAGGAAGGTGTCCAACAAGCTTCGCTGATTCATCCGGATTTGATCGTGCTTGATCTCGGCTTGCCGGATATGACCGGCCTGGAGGTCATGGGCCGCATTCGGGACTGGTCAAGCGCGCCGATCATTGTACTGACGGCCAAGGATCGCGAAGAAGACAAGATTGTCGCGCTGGATAGCGGCGCCGACGATTATGTAACCAAACCGTTCAGCATGGGCGAACTGGTGGCCCGCATTCGTGTGGCGCTGCGGCATGTGGCCAAATCGGTCAACGAGCCAGTCCTCCAGTTCGGCGAATTGGCCATCGATCTTGCACAGCGAATCGTGGAATTGAATGGCGAACGGGTCAAACTGACGCCGACCGAATACGACCTCTTGAAGGTTCTCGTAGCCAACGCCGGGAAGGTCGTGACCCAGCGGCAGCTGCTCCAGCAAGTATGGGGGAGCCAGCACAGCGAAGCCGAAAGCCACTACTTGCGGGTGTATATCGGGCACCTGCGCAAGAAGCTGGAGGAGAATTCGACGCAACCCAAATTGATCGTGACGGAACCCGGGATCGGCTATCGGTTTTCCCCTCGCGATTGATAAGCCGCTGCCGCCCCAAACATGCAAATAGGCCATAAAAGATGGCCTATTTGGTAATTCCCCCTTCGCCGCCCGATCAATAACGGATGATGACGCCAAGCGTCTCCCGCGGGGACTCGATCGACTGCCGGTACGCTTCCTTGATTTCGCCGAACGTGTATTGATGCGTAATCAGCGGGTGAAGGTTCAATCGGCGTTCCGCCAGCAAGCGGATAAATTCGGCGATATTGCGCCCTTCCGTCCAGCGCACGTACCCGTACGGGTAATCGATGCCTTTCTGCTCATAATTCGGGTCGCTCCGGCCGGGTCCGCCCGCTCGCGATATCGTAACGGTCGCTTCCTTGGCGAACAGGGCGTTGCGCTCAAAGGTCGTGTTCGTGTCGCCGACGATGACGATTTTGCCGCGGTCGCGCAGCCATTCCAGCCCCCGATCGATCATGCGCTCCGTCTTCGAGCCGGCGCAAATCATCACGCAGTCGGCGCCGTACCCGCCGGTGCGTCGGTCGACCTCCGCCTGCAGCTCCCCCGTCGTCCTGGCGGCGTATCCGCTCCCCGTACGGGCAAGCAGCTCGCAGCGCTCGGGCAGCAGATCCAGCGCAATGACCTGGCAGGCGGCGGCATGGGCGATCTGGGCGATCAGCTGCCCCAGGATGCCGAGTCCGGCGATCACGACCGTTTCGCCGAAGCGGAGATCGGCTTGCCGCAGCGCCTGCACGGCGATCGTGGCAACGCCGGTGAAAGCGGCCTCCAGCGGATCGACATGCGCCGGCACCGGCACGCACAGGTGCTTCGGGACGAGCACCCGCTCCGCGTGGGCGAATACGCCGTAGATCGCGACGCGCTGCCCGACTTGCGCATGCGTCACCTCCTTGCCCGCCTGCAGCACGACCCCCGTGCCGCTGTTGCCCAGCATCGTGGTCGCCTTGTTGCGCAGCAGCATCAATTCGGTGCCGGTGCTGAGGGCGGAATATTCCATTTGAACGAGAAGATAAGAATCCGGTACCGCGGCAATGTCGACATCGACGATTTCGACAACGCCCGCAACGCATTTTGCTGCTTTCATGTCAGGATTACCTCGCTTTTCTGATGGAACGTCTGTCGGGGTTGCCGGCCGTCATCCTTTGACCGCGCCGAGCGTAGCCCCTTCAATAATCGAACGCTGCAGGAAAATGAACATCAGCAAGGACGGAACCATCGCCATCATGACGCCGGCGAACAAGGTCACCCAGTCCGCGCTGTATTGCATCATCCGGTTGGCCGCATACATGTTGACGCCAATCGTATATTTGCTTTGGTCGCTCAAGTAAATGAACGGGGTCAGGAAGCTGTTGTACAGATGCAGGAACTTGAAAATCGCCACCGTCACGATGCCCGGCACCGCAAGCGGCACGATGATGCGGACGAACGTCTGGAACAAGGAGGAGCCGTCGATCGACGCGCTTTCTTCCAGCTCCTTCGGAATCGATTGCATGAACCCGCCGAGCAGCATCAAATAAAACACGCTTTCGCCGAAGCTCTCGAGAATGACGAGCCCGGTCAGGCTGTTCGTCAGATGCAGGTCCCGCATCAGCACGTATTGCGGCACCAGGGCATTGATTCCCGGCAGAAACAACGACAGCATGATGATGCCCCAGACCAAGGTTCTCCCGCGAAAAACAAGCCGGGTAAGCACATACGCGTTAAGCGTCGTAATTGCGATCCCGAGCAGCAAGCTCGCCCCCACGTAATACAACGTGTTGAGCAGGGCTTGGCCGATATGGTATTTCGTCCAGGCTTTCGAATAGTTCCCCCATTGCCATACGTCCGGAAGCGCCCATATGTCCTGAAAAAACTCGCGATTCGTTCGCAGCGACTCGTATACGATCCAGCCAAGCGGGAACAGAATGGTCAGCGCCCAAACCAGCAGCGCCAACACGCCCAGTACGTCTACCGCCCTTCGCCTTTCTTGCACGCGCTTGCCTCCTACGCCAATCGTGGTTAATATTCGTAAGCCCGGTTCGGCATGAATTTGTCCATCAGCAGCTTAATCGCGATCAGCAGCACGGACAACATCATGCCGATTGCCGAAGCATACCCGTAATTGTGGTATTCGTCCCCGAACGCCAGGTTAAACATGTACAACCCGATCACGTCCGTGGAACCCGCCGGCCCGCCGTTCGTCAGGATGAGCACCTTCTCGAAGCCGTTCAGCGCGCCAAGCGCGAGGAACAACATGCTAATGCGAATGATCGGCGTCATGAGCGGCAGCGTGATCCGAATCAGCCGGGTGCCGTGACCGGCGCCTTCGAGAATCGCGGATTCGTACAACGATTTGGGAATCGTCGCCATGGCGTTCATGAAAATGATGACGTACAAACCGACTCCTCCCCACACGTAAGGAGGGATAATCGCCCAT
The DNA here is from genome assembly GCF_004764705.1 of Paenibacillus cymbidii. Classification (GTDB taxonomy): domain Bacteria; phylum Bacillota; class Bacilli; order Paenibacillales; family NBRC-103111; genus Paenibacillus_AN; species Paenibacillus_AN cymbidii. Next base: position 70,214 of record NZ_SHLX01000002.1, read on the forward strand.
AAGGCCGACTTCGTTTCGCCAAGCCAATAATACTTGCCGATCGGTACGCCGAGCAGCTTCAGCAAGCCGTTCAGCAGCCCGAATTGGCCGTCGTAGATAAACGCCCACAGCAGGGCGATCACCACCGTCGACAAAATATTGGGGAAAAAGAACAATACCTTGTAAAAAGCCGTTCCCGGATATGCCTTGTTGGTTAACAAGTACGCCAAAACCATGGCGATGACGATGACAAGCGGCGGCACCGTCAGCATAAAGATCAGGTTATGGGATAAGGCGGTCCATACGTTTCGGTCCTGGAAGAGGCGGACGAAATTGTCCGCCCCCACAAACGCCGGATCCGATATTCCGTCCCACTCCAGCAGCGAATAATACACCGACAGCAGATTGGGGTACAGCGTAAACAACACATAGCCGCCAAAAGCCGGGATCAACGCGATTGCGACGAAGATCCATTTTTGCGTCCGGTTCCGATCGAGCCACTTCGTCTTCGTTGCGTTCGCGCGCCGCTCCTCCTGCAAGCCGTTCACCCCTGCCTCCATTACTTGGCTTTGGCCTCCACCGCTTTTTTCATCAGCGCTTCGGCTTCCTGCAGCTTGGGCAGCGGATCTTGCTTGCCGGTCGCGATCTGCGAGGTGGCGTCGGTCATCACCTTCAACGCCTGCGCGTAAGCCGGATCGGTCAGCGCCGCGCGCGACTGATTGACGAGCATCACCTTGTTGCGGTTCATGTAGTCGAACATCGCTTTCGGAGCGTCCTGCAGCTGGGCGGCGCGAGCGGCGTCATCCATGAAGTCTTTGCGGATCGGCAGCAAGCCGCCCGTCTGCACGATTTGCGCTTGCACGTCCAGGCTCCACAGCCAGACGGTGAACTCTTTGGCCCACTTCTTGTTCAGCTCCGGCTTGGCCGCCCAAATGTATTGCCCGTTGCCGACGCTGGAGCGAATCCACTTCACGCTGTCCGGCTTGTCGCCCATCGGCACGGCCATGAATCCCCATTTGAAGTCCTTCGGCACGGCATCCTTCATTTCGTTCTGCACGTAAACGCCGGTGGATACCATCGCGGCTTCCCCTTGCAGCATTTGCATTTGCGCTTGCGTATGCGTAAGGGCGGCAACCCCGGCCGGAATATACCCCGATTTGCCGAGCGTGTAGATCCGGTTCCACAATTCAACGCTCTCCGGAGACAGGAACTGCGGCAGGTTGATGTTGCGGTAGTCGGTTTCGAACTTTTGCGCCGTGCCTTTCAGGTCGGCCAGCTCGAACAGTTTGGCCGGGCCGAACGCGTGGTCCATATAAGCCGGGAACTGGCCCGGATACGTGATCGGGATGATGTTTTGCGCTTTGATCGCTTGACAGAGCTGCAGGAACTCCTCCCACGTTTTCGGATTCTGGTTCCAGCCGTTTTTTTCGAACAGCGATTTGTTGTAAAAAAGTCCGTTGCCGCTGCCCGCAATCGGCAGGCTGTAGGTGATGCTGTTCACGCGCGGCGTGCTTTCGAAGCCGCCGGAAATCGCCAGCTCCTTCAGCGTTTTGCTGCCGCCGTCGTACGGCTTGCGGTTCCACAAATCCTCCATCGGCTCCAGCTTGCCCGCCGCCACAAGCGGATCGATGCCGCCCGTCACGCTGCCCGAAAACATGTCGAACATGTCGGCGTCGTTATTTGCCGACACCTTGACGCTGGTGATTTTCGTAATATCGGGGGAGTACGTGACATCGAAGCTGACGTTGGGAAATTTCTTCTTGAACGTGTCCATCGCATTATCGATATACGCCCGGCCCATCCCGCCTTCGAAAAAGCCGAACTTCAGCGTCACCTTCTGGTCCTTGGGCAGACCGTTCTCGGGGTACACGTTCGCTTGCGGCGAAGCGCTCGCCGCGCTTGATGCGCTTGACGCGCTTGGGGAAGGCGACGTCGAGGCTTCGCCGCCTCCTTTGGCGCACGCCGCTACTGTACACAGGAGCAGCGAGCTTGCCACCGTTAATGCGAGGCCGTTCGTTTTTGTTTTCATCTGTTTCACCTGTTCCATCCCCTTGTTTGAATTTACCGTTTACGAAGCTTTACGGAGCCTGATACATGACCAGGTCGTCCAGAAACACGTTGGTCGTCGCCTGCAGGTTGTTCACAACGCCGATGATTTGCACCCGCTTGACCGCTACGCCGTTTACTTCGGCCGGAATCGTGCTTTTGATCGAAACCGGCACCCACTGTCCCGCGGCAAAGCTCGAAATATTGACGGTCGGCGTTGCGATATACGTCGGCAGCGGATCGTTCTGGGCATTCATCAGGTTGAGGCGCAGCTGCACGTTGCCGCTTGGCGCAACGCCGGTCGGCAGCTTGATCCACATCCGGGCGGCGAACGCTCCCGAGGATACCGCATAGCCTTGAAGCGGACCGCCGCGCGTGACGCCTTGCACCTGCAAGCTTGCGCTGCCGGTACGGGCATCCGATGCGGAGCGTCCGATGGTGCCGTCGGCATACTTGTTGTAATACAACCAATTCGTTGCCGGGTTCGTTCCGGATTCGAACGATGGGTTCAGCGCCAGCGATTGCCCGGCTGCCCCGTTCAGCACCATCGCCATGTCGGTGCGCATGGACTCGTCGGCCGATCCTTCGGACAGCTTGTCGACCAGCTCCGTCACCGGTCCGCCAGTCGGCTCGTTCGCCGCCAGGTAATCGACCAGCCCCCAGTAGCGGTCATTGCTCATCGTGATTTGGCTCGCAGCCGGCGGCTGGTAGAACACGACGTCGTCCAGGTACACCTTTTCGGTCAATTCCAGTCCGGTCAAGGTCGGAATGATCGTGGCATACTTCACTTGTTTGCCGGCATACGTCTCCGGAATCGTGTCCATAATGTCGAGCGACGCCCATCCGCCCCCATAAAACCTCAGCGTGTTCAGCTCCGAAAGAATTTGGCCGCTCGTCGGCGCTTTGTTCGCATCAAGCAGATTGAACGAAAGCTGCAGCGTCGACTGCGTATTCAGGTTCGGCGCCTTGAAAAACACGCGGGCCGCGAATAACCCCGGTTGTACGGCAAACGTCTGTTGCGGACCGCCGCGCGTAATGCCGGTCGCCATGACGCTGGCGCTTCCCGTGCGGGCTTCAGTCGTCGTCCGCTGGAAATTGCCGATCGCGGCCGTTTTGTTCCAGAAGCTCCATCCGGACGGCGCGCTTGTCGCTGTTGTTCCCTGCGTTTCGTAAGAACCGTTCGTCGCCGACGAAGCACCGTACGCCGCCTGCAGCAGCAAACTCATGTAGCTGCGGATGTTGGCCGAATCGGCGAAGTCGACGAGCAGCTGCACCATCGTTTTGATCGGCCCGCCGGACGGCTCATTGGCGCGCAAATAATCGGCCAGCTTGAACAAACGCTCGGCTTCCCAGCTCGACCAGAGCAGGCCTTTCACGCGCGGGTCGATCGTCATCTTCAGCAGCGGATCGGTGCTGTAATCGTCGATCAGTTGGAAATGCCGCACATTTTCGGACAAGCGGGTATCCTGCATGTCGAACACTTCGTTCAGCATGGCGGCCGCATCGGACGCATTCGCAATCGTTCCGGCTGGCTTCGGATAACTGAGCACGGACGCCTCGTAATATTCGAACGCATCCAGCAGCACTTGCGCGCGTGCCGCCTCCTCCGGCGTTTGCGTCAGCGCCAGTGTCTGTTCGAGCCAGGCTCTGCTGTCCGCCACGTCCTGATCGGTAGTCAGGCGCATGTAATATTCTTGCGGCGGACGGAGATACGTCAGCACCTTCTCTGTCTCGAACCACGGGGAACCGACGATACGATTCGTCCAGAAGTCTTCCCAATGGTCGTAATACTGCTTCAACACCGGTGCGGCGAGCGGACCGACGGCCTTCTCGTACCATTCGTTCTCCAGATCGGTTGCCGATTGGTCCGGATTCCACTGCAGCTTGGCCGATACCCAAGGCTTCGGTCCTTCCCCCCAACTGGGGTAAAGCTCCGAATACAAGGCGGCGACATTGTGATCGGCCGCGTATTGATAGTTCTCCGCCATCCGGTTCATATAGATGCGCGGAATCGGGTAGAACGAGCCGTATATGTAATCGTACCAGCCGATCCGTTCCGCCTTCAGGCTCCAATCCGCCGTCATTTGCTCGCCTTCCTCGCGAACGTCTTCATCGATCCAGGCCATCCGGTCCTTGGTCAGGAAAGGAACGACGTGGGAGTTCAGCGGGAAGCTCGGCGGGTCCTGCACCTCGTAGTAGGCGAGCAGCCCGAAGTATTTGTCCGGATGTACGGCAAGCACCAGCTCGACAACTTCGTTGACCCAGTTGTAATAAATGTCGGACATGTTGACTTTGCCGAGCGAATTGAATGTGCCCGGATAGTTCGGATGGCTCGGATTCGCTTCGCAGAAACCGCTCGAGTCGTTGACGCCAAGCGAAAACGATGTCTCCTCCGGATGATCGTTGAAATACTGAATAATCTGGTTCGCCGCAATCGTGATCGTGATCGGCTCGGAGAAACACGGCTGCCAGGAGGTGAGCTTGCCGCTGGAAACGGACGTCCAGGCACCGGTGCCTGCGGCCGGATATATTTCCGGATACGTACTCCCGTAAACCGAATACGGGAACAGGCTCCACAGGTTATGGTGGAAGCTGATGCGCCAATGCATCTTGTTGCGCGTCGCCCACTCGTAGCCCGTCGGTCCGGTCGCCTTGGCCGGGTCGTACATCGGGCTGAATACCCGGTGGAAAAACGCGGGTTCATCCGACACATCGCCGATCGGGATGAGCAGCGAGCTGTGCGCGGGTACGTCTTCGCCCACTTCCGTAGGCATCAGCCAGCTGACGCCGACGAAACGTTCGAGGAAATCGTAAACGCCAAACTGCGTTCCCCAGGCGGTCGGGCCCATAATGGTCAGGTGATCCGCAGCCGCCCGGATCAGGAAGCCGTCGTCGTCCAGAGCGGCGACGAGCGCGGGCACATCGGTATCCCCCGGCTCTCCGTTCCAGCCGACATAGATGCGTTTCATTCCGTCGTAAACGCTTCCACTTACGGACAGCTGAGCGTCCGTCATCACGGGCAACACGGCTGTTGTCGACTTCTCCACGTAAGCCGCCAGCAACTGTGCGGCGTCGTTCGTCCGGGCATCCCCGTATACCGCCGATGTAACAATGATCGCTTGCGGTGCGCCAGACGCGACGATGCTCACGTCGCTGTCGGCCGATACCGGGGGTGCCGATATCCAAGCAGCTCCCGCCGCGCCGGCAACAAGCAAGCAATAAGACAACCAGATCAGGACGGAGTTGCGTCGTTCCTGCAGCCAACGTTTCATTTGGCATTCTTCCTCTCTTATTGGACTTGGCGTAGGTCCGAATGTCAGGAAGTCACTTCCCTGACCAATGTGCCTCCGATATACCACGGCCCCGTTTCGGCATGCGAATAGTAGTACGACACGAGAATTTGCCCGTCCTCCACCTCGACAAGGCCGGTGTAGCCGAGATCGTAGCAGCCGCCGTCGTCGCGAAGCACGATTTCCGTCGTCGTGTCGATGTCGCTGCATTCCGGATTCATGATGACCGCACGAATGCCGTAAGGCTTCAACCGGTAGCCGTAGGCCATCATGACATTTCCGCTGCGAAGGCGCAGCAGGTAAGGCGGATTCGGGGAAAATAACGGCGTTGCCCTCGGCTTGCTCCACGTGACGCCTCCGTCGAGCGATTCGCACATGAAGATCGGGAATTTGATGCCTTCTTCGCCCGGCGCCACTTCCCGTTTCATCGTGCGCATGAAACAGACCATTTTGCCCGCTTCGGTCTGGTAGATGGCCGGCTCGAACAAATGGTATCCGGCGTCTTCGCGGAACGAGCCGATTTCGCTCCACGTCTGCCCGCGGTCCGGCGAGCGCAGGATCGTCACGACGGAAGTATCGCCGCCGCCCGACAAATTGCCGTAAGCCGCTGCCAGCAGGGAGCCGTCCTCCTGCTCCAGCACTTTGCCTCGCAGGGCCAGATGCTTCGAAACGAGCTGCGGAGCATCCCATGTCTTGCCGTTGTCCGTCGAACGAATGGAGTGAACCCCCATGTAGCGGTGAATGTAACGGTCGTGAATGTAGAACTTGACGTTGCTGTGGTCCTCCACGTCTTCCTTCTCCAGCACCTTCCAGATGAAAAACGTGCAGAAGATCGTGCCGTCCTTCAGCACGGTCAGCGCCGGATCCATCACGCCGTAGAAATAGTCGTCGTGAAGCAGCTGCGGTTTGCCGTCCCAGTGAATGCCGTCCTGCGAAGTGACGAATACGGCGATGGAGGCCGGGTCCACGTGGGAGTTGACGCCGAAAATATGCTGCCAGTCGGCAGCCTGGCGGAACGCAATCATGTAGCTGCCGTCGGCCAGCTTCGCTGCGGAAGTGAAGCAGTTGTAGTACTCGTTGCGCACGATTTCCAGATGCTGCGCGATTTCCAGTCGAGTCATGGTTTCAAGTCCCCTTGGTATGTAGTTGGAATATGTACGATAAAGCCTTTGATCCGGTGAACGGTAAGGAGGTCGTCAGCTATGTTTCACTTTTACTTTATATATTTACTTTACATCGGAATTCACCTCATTTATATACAGTACATATAAAGTAATAATTTCCTTTATCATACCCTCGCTCCCCTGCGATGTCAATGCACAAATTAACCGCGCCTCTGCGAGTTGCCTCCCTTGTCCGCAAAATGAAAAACAGCCCCCCGATAGTCGGCAGAGCTGTATCATACTTCCATTATTTAGCCAAAGGCATACTGTGAAGCTCTTCTGCCAGCCGATCGCAGAACCTTTCTTCGTCAAGGATGCCGGACCAATATTGCTTCAGCAGTTGACGAACGGTTTCGAGCGCCTGCACCGGCAGCCGCAAGTCCTCCTGTGTCTTTAGCGTGGGAAGAATTTCGCGAAACATGGCGTATCTGGACGGCCGGTTGATCGGATCCGCGGGCGAGGAGACAATCGATTCGGCGACGGTCTTCATGCTCGGAATGCTTACGGTGGCGGCCGCGACAATCCGCTGCGCCTCCTCCGAGCCGAAGAAAGCGGCAAGCTTGTGGGCCGCCTCTTTCACCTTCGATGCCCGATTGACCGCCACGCCGAACATAACCGCCAGCGTGCCGGGCTGTTCGATAAACGGCAACGGCGAAATATCGTACTCCAGCGCCGTTTCTTTCAGGTCGTTCATGGCAAAGTAAGTCGCCAGAATCATCGACACCTTGCCCTCGGCGAATAAGCGGGTCGTGTCGTCGTTGTTCTCCGACATATAGTGGGAGAAAGCCTGCTGGTTGCGGATGATCGCCATGCATTGCCGCACGGCGCGGATCAGCTTCTCCCGGTCGAAGGCATACGTTCCGTCGCGCTGCCGGGCGAAAGCCACGCCGCTTTGCAGGAAAAACACCGGCCATCTGTTTTCCGAAATGGGATGAAAACAAAGGCCGTGCCTTCCCGCTCCGGTTGTAAGCGCGGTAGCCTGGCTGACCGCATCGGACCATCGCCAGCTGCTGTCCGGCTCGGGAACGCCGGCTTCGCGGAAATGCGCCTTGTTGTACAACAGGACGACCGGGGTGAAGGATACGGGATGGGCGTACAGCTTCCCCTGCCGGGAGAACGTGGCCGACAAGAACGGATACGCGCCGGTCGGCTCGTGAATTTCGTCCAGCATGGACACGGCGCCCGACTCGTCGAGCAACTGAAACGTAGCGTTGTTCAAGGTAATGACGTCCAGCATGCCTTGCTTCAAATAACCTTCCATCATCTCCACGCTGGGGCTGGCGGGAAGCGCAAACGTCTTCACGCGAATGGCCGGATACAAGGTCTGGAAAACGTCCAGCAGTTCCTTGAGCGCAAGGTCGCGCGGGATCGACGGGAAGTAGCCGAGCGAAATGTGCTGATACGTCTGGCCGGCCTTCTCCGTCACTTTGCTGCCGACACGGTGAACCTTGACGATCAGGCCTTCCGCCACAAGCTGGTCGAGGCCGCTCCTGACCGACTTGTTGCTGAGCTTGAACCGCTCGACGAGAACTTCCTCGGAAGGCAAAAAATCGCCGGCGCGATAATGCCCTTGTATCATATCGTTGCGAAGCGATTGGATCATATAATCCAGCTTGTCGCGAAATGTACTGCGGCTTGGTTTTCGACTCAAAATAAAACGCTCCTCTAATCACCGATACTGTACATCTACGGTAAAAATTCAATTTCCTTTTGCTTATTGTACAGTAAAAACGCTTTTCATACCACTTTTTGCCGACATATGGGCGGACTAGGCTCGCCGGTCAGCGGCTGCGCGGGGTGGCCCGGTGGCAGGCATAACGGGAAAACCTCCCGTTATTTTTTCGCTTTTTGCTGAAAAACACAAAATAGCTGGAAAACCTCCTTTTATTTGGCCGCCAATCCCCGCTTTTCGGATAAATGTCGAAAATTAACGGGACGTTTTCCTGTTATTTTGGCGAATCGACAGTTTTGACGAGAAATAACGGGAGGTTTTCCTGTTATTCGTCTTCGGGGGCCGGGCGCTCTTCCCCCGACCGGCGGTTCATGTGCGACATATGCGCCACCCCCCAGTCGCTTACGCACCTGCAGGACGGGGCTGATCCCTTTGCCGTATTCCGTAATCGAGTATTCCACCTTCGGAGGAACCTGGTTGTACACCTCGCGGTGAACGATGTCGTTGTGCTCGAGCTCCTTCAATTGTTGGGCGAGCATCTTTTTGTTGATGTCCGGTATCGTTTTCTGGAGCTCGCTGAACCGCATCGTGCCATTGGCAAACAGCCGAAGCAGAATCAAAGGCTTCCACTTGCCCACCAGAATCTCAAGCGCCTTTTCAAATTGGCAAAATGTTGCCATCGCGCTCCTCCTTTATTCGGCCAAAAGATATAGGTAACTTATTGTTTACCAGGTAAATATTTAGTGCCTACTTCCCTGCCGCGAACGGTATGATCTATTATGCATCTAGGGCGTGTCTGAACACTCCGAGGACAGCAGATTGGGCCGAATTTTCGTTCCATGCAAGGCAGTTTTGTGCAGGCGTACCGGGGTACGTCAAACAAAAGTAACGCAGCAGGGGGCGAAAAGGCGGTGAAAGATGCACCTGAGCGGGTGTTCAGACACGCCCCGGCAAGGATCGAGCACAACAACCGACGGGAGTGAGCGACGGATGAATATCGCGCTTTGGATCGTGCAGGGAATCGCTGCGCTGGGGTTCGTTTATTCGGGCTGGCTGAAAGCGGTGCAATACGATTCGGCCAAACAGTCGTGGAAGTGGGTAAAGGATGTGCCGCGCGCGCTTGTCGCCTTCATCGGCTTTGCCGAATTGCTCGGCGCGCTGGGGCTGATCGTGCCGCAAGCGGCGACGATCGCTCCGGCGCTGACGCCGATTGCCGCGGCGGGGCTCGGCGCCATAGTGCTGCTCGGAGCCGTCTTCCACGCCATGCGCAAGGAGTACCGCGAAATCGGCGTCAACGCCGTGTTTCTGGCACTCGTTTTGTTTGTGCTGATCGGCCGGCTGCTGACGGCATAATCGTTTGCCGCCGGTCTCACTTAAAATAGCCCATGAAAAATGACTTATTCGCGCCATTTCGCGCGGATCATGGAAAATAGCCAGCGAATTCACTGGCTATTTTGCTCAAGCAGCCGCAAAATGGCGGTTTTCTGTCGAATAGCCAGCGATTTTACTGGCTATTTTTTGCTTGCCCGCCATTTTGGGCGAAATAGCCAATCAAACATGGCTTATTTCGCCTTCGCCTCCGCCTCTGACGCCGCGGCAAGCCCGCACGCCTGCGCGATCAGGCGGTACGACTTCACCCGCGCCGCCGGATCGTAGATCGGCGATACGATCAGCAGCTCATCCGCCTGGTACGCGTCGCGGAGCGCCAGCAGCCGCTGCTTCACCTGCTCCGGCGTACCGACGATGCGCCGTTTGCGCGCATTGTTGATGCGCAGTAAATCATACTCCGTATAATTGTAATCGAGCGCCGTTTGCACCGACGGGAACTTGCGCAGAAACTGCCCGCTCTCCAGCAGCAGAAAAAACAGATCCGTGCTCGTCGCCAGCAAGTTCGCTTCCGCCTCCGTCTCCGCGCAGATCGCCAGCACCGCCGCCATCGCCCGCGGCTGTTCGTTCAAATACGACGGCCGGAAATGCCGCCGATAATCATCGATCGTCTCCTCCCCGCCCGGCACGCCGAAAAACTGCGCAAACGCAAACGCGATCCCCTGCATCGCGGCAATGCGCGCGCTTTCGCCGCTGGAGCCGAGCAGCCACATGTCCGGCGCCGTAGGAATGCCAGGCGACACGTGCAGCGAAGCAAAGGGATGGCCGGCGGGCAGCCGGTTGTTCAGGTACCCGGCCAGATCGGCGACCTGCTCGGGGTACCTTGTGACAACGTCGATTTGTTTGTCTTCCTGAAGCGCCCGCGTCGCCAGCGGCATCCCGCCCGGCGCGCGGCCAAGCCCAAGATCGATGCGCCCGGGATGAAGCGCTTCGAGCAGGCGGAAATTTTCCGCCACCTTGTAGGCGCTGTAATGCGGCAGCATGATGCCGCCGGAGCCGACGCGGATGCGGGAAGTAGCCGCCGCCACGTGGGCGATCATGATTTCCGGACTGGAGTGGGCCAGCATTTCGCCGGCGTGGTGCTCGGACATCCAGAACCGCCCGTAGCCGAGCCGCTCCGCCTCCTGCGCCAGCGCCGTCGTTTCCGCCAGCGCGTCCGCCGCCGTGCGGCCTTCGCCGATTTGAGTTTGATCCAATATGCCCAGCTTGATCATACGCTCACCTCAAGTTGACTGTATCAAAATCGGCGATAGCGGTCAAAAAAACGCCGCACCCGAAGGAACGGCGCGGGGTGACGGTCGATTTTCGCAGGGGAAAAGGAAAATTCGGCTCCGCCAGCATATACTGGAGTATCCCGTAAAATGGCGGCAGGAGGCGATGGTCATGAGCCTGATCCGGTTGGACCGCGTCAGCAAAACGTATGCGATGGGCGAACAAACGATTCACGCGCTGGATCATGTGTCGTTGGAAGTCGAGGAAGGGGAGTTCGTAGCGATCATGGGGCCATCGGGCTCCGGCAAGTCGACGCTGATGAACATCCTCGGCTGTCTGGACGTTGCCGACGAAGGCGTCTATGCGCTGAACGGAACGGCTATTCACGCGCTTAAGGACGACCGGCTCGCCGAAATCCGCCACCAAACGATCGGCTTCGTATTCCAGAGCTTCAACCTGCTGCCGAAGCTGTCGGCGGAGGAGAATGTCGAGCTGCCGCTCATTTACCGCGGCATCGCCAGGAAGGAACGGCGCCGCATCGTGCAGACGGCGCTGCAGTCGGTCGAGCTGCAGCAGCGAGGCGGGCACAAGCCGGCGGAGCTGTCCGGCGGCCAGCAGCAGCGTGTCGCCATCGCCCGCGCGCTGGCCGGCAATCCGCCGGTCATCCTCGCCGACGAGCCTACCGGCGCGCTCGACTCGGCTACCGGCCACGATATTTTGCGGCTGCTGCAGGCGCTGAACGCGCAAGGCAAAACGATCCTGCTCATCACGCACGATCGTTCCATCGCCGACTACGCGCAGCGCGTCGTGCGCATTGCCGACGGGCGCATCGTCAACTGAAGCCGCGGCGAACGACGGCTATTATTGATCCGGCCTGCCGATGAGGAAGGTGATCACGGTGCCTTGGCCGGGAACGCTGGCGATGTCGAGGCCTCTGCCGTAAATTTGATTGAGGCGGCGGTTCGTGTTGCGCAATCCGATGCCGTGCGCAACCGACGGGTCATCCAGCATCTGCCGCAGCATCGCTTCCTCGATGCCGACGCCGTCGTCCGCCACCCGAATTTCGACTTGGTCCAATACTTCCCGGGCGCCGATACGTACGGTTCCTCCCGACGAACGCCGCAGAATGCCGTGGCGAACCCCATTTTCGACCAGCGTCTGGATCGCCAGCGGCGGCACCGGCGTGGACAGCAGCCGTTCGGGAATGTCCCACTCCACCTTCATCCGTCCCGCGAACCGTTCCTGTTCGATATACAGATAAGCTTTCACCAGCTCGAGCTCCCGCGAAAGCGGCACGACCCTGTCGAAATTGCGAAAATCGAAGCTGCCCTGCAAATAGTTGCCGAACGCCACCATCAGCAAACGCATGCGGTCGGGGTCGATTTCACTGAGTGCCGCAATCGTATTGAGCGTATTGAACAAAAAATGCGGCTGCACCTGCGCTTGCAGCCAGGCGGCCTCCATGCGCAGCCGCTCGCCCACGGTCAGCTTCAGCTCCGTCAGCGCGCGCACCCGGTGCTGCAGTTCAAGGCTGTCGGCCGGTTTGGTCACATAATCGTTGGCGCCGGCAAGGAAGCCGGCGGCGATATCCTCCGGCTGGCTGCGCGCCGTCAGCAGCAGCACCGGCAGCTCGGACATCGAGAACCGCTTGCGGATCGTTCCGGTCAATTCGTAGCCGGACATGCGCGGCATCATGACGTCCGCCACGACCAAATCCCACTCCTCCCCGTCGATCAGGCGCAATGCTTCTTGTCCGGAGCCTACGCCGACTACGTGGTATTGATGCCGGGGCAACATCCCTTGGAGGATGCGAAGATTCAGCGGGTCGTCGTCGACCATCAGCACCCGCGGTTCGCGACCTTTGCTTTCGGCTGACGCGGCGGTTTGCTCGCGGCCGGAAGACGCTGCCGCTTCCCGCACGGCGGCACTCCGCAGCTCGCTGTCCGGAGCGGAAGGAATGTCATCGTCGGACAGCTCCGCCGTCGCCAGCGGCAACACGAGCCGGAAGCGCGAGCCGCGTCCCGGCGCGGACTCCACCTCCAGCGAGCCATGGTGCAGCCTGGCCAGCTGCTGGCTGATGCTCAGGCCCAGTCCGATGCCCCCGCCCATCGCCGTCATGCTGGAATCCGCCTGCTCGTAAGGCTGGAACAGCCGCTTCTGCTCCTCCGGATCGATGCCGATCCCGGTATCCTCCACTTCCAGCACAACTTGCTCCCCGTCGACCCAGCCGCGAATCGCAACATGGCCTTGCACCGTAAATTTGACCGCATTGTGCAGCAGGTTGAACAAAATTTGCACCAGCCGATTCTCGTCCGCCATTACCGGGGGCAACGAATCGGGAATTTCATTGCGCAGCTCGATCGGCTTGCCCTCCAGCATAAACGCCATCATATCGAAAATTCCCGCCACCGCGGCTTGCGCCCGAACCGGCCGCGGCTCCAGCCGAAGCCCTTTGTCCTGCAGGCGGCCAAGATCGATCAGATCGTTAAGCAGCAGCGACATGCGCCTGCCGACGGCAATAAGCAGCTCCAGCCGGTCCCGGCCGGCGGGATCGATAGGTTTCTCCTCCAGCACGCTGCGCGCAATATTGATCATCCCGTGCAGCGGATTGCGCAGCTCATGGGACGTGTTGGCCAGAAAATCGTTTTTTTGTTTGTCGGCTTTCTGCAGTTCGGCCGCCAGCGTCGCGGTTTGCCGCGAATTCCGGAAGAACAGCCGGAACCAATAAGAGGAGAACGCAAAGAACAAGACGATAAAATCGATCGGATAAAAATAACGCGGATGCACGGCGGAATTGAAGCTGCTCCAGATGCCCCAGCCCAAATTGAGCGCCAATGCGACAAAACCGAGCCACAAAAAGATCGCGTCGCGATCGAGGCGAAGGGTGGCGCGCAGCGTCAGAAACGGCACGTACAAAAAACCCGCAATCAGGAGAGGGATCGTGTATATGTCGACCATCGAAACGTAGACGGGCGACAGCAGCGCATCCACAATCGTCACGGCCAGCACGGCCAGCCCGTAATAAATGTGCCAGGGACGGCGCTGCAATTCGGGATACAGCTGCTGCACGAAGCTGACCAACAGCGCGGCGCCCCACAAGTAGCTGAGCGTGTTGAGCTTCATGCTGATGTCGTAAGGCAATGCGGCCCAGATCACCAGCAGCTTGTCGTCCGTAACGAGAACCGACAAGCCGGCGCTGAGCATCATCAGCGCCAGGGTGAGCAGCGCTCGCTTCCGTCCGCCCAGGATGTACAGCATGACCGCATAAGCCACATGAATCAGCAGGAAAATACAAACAAGCAACTGCATCGCGATCGAAAATTGTTTGTTCGCCCGCACGGCGTCCTCGGCGCCGAACTGGATCGAGCCGAGCATGCCGCCCTGCGCCGCATTGCCGAAATTGGCCATATGAACCACAATCTCCACCTCGGACCGATCCGTGGAGAAGTCCACCGTGTACGGGCCCTCAAAAGCGACGGTAGCGTCGGCCGTTGTCCCCGGAACCCCTGCTCCTCCGAGACGGACGCCATCGACGTAGATCTCGGAAGCCGTTGCCGTGCCGGGCATCGCAAGCGCCAATTGGCGTTCGGCCGGATCGCCCAAACGGACAAGCAGCCGATAGCTGCCGTAGCCGATCGTTCGTTTCGGATCGGCCAAGTGGCCTTTCCACGAGCCGGGCACTTGCAGCAGCACCTCGTCCGTCCGCGATGCTGCGGCCCCCTCCCGCATCAGAAACCGCTCCGGATAAAATGCCCATTGCCCCTCCAGCAGCACCGGCTGGCTCCAGGAAACCCCGCGCAGATCAAGCACGCCCTGCGCCGCAAGCGGTTGATCCGACTTCCAGCCCGGATATAGCCAGATCAGCCGGATCCCCGTTATGAACGCGACGAACAGCAGCGTAATGGCGAGCACACGTTTTTTCGTTATCATTGCTGAACACTATTCGACAGCGTTCGTTAGATTCCTCCATGGCGGCCCATGCGGCCGTTTCCGTCCTTTTTGCACGAAAACGTTCTCTTTTGCCGCCTATTTAAGCTTTCTCCGGAATTAGGCCATAAAAAATGGCTTATTTCGGATCGCTTTATCGAAAAGGGGGGTGACTTAGGTGATTCGAGGTTGCTTCAAATGAGTGGCTACTGGGTGCTTGAGGGGCTTGGGCGGACGGAGCAGCAGGTTTGCTCAATGAGCAGGGAGGTAACAGGGCTATTCGTCGAACAGTCGGGCAGGGAGTCTTTTGTCAAAGTGCCGGACAAAGACGACCCCCGCGCAGTTCATTGTTTAAAGCTTGTCTACCGCCGCCTGCAGGCTGTCGGCGGACATGGCGCCCTTCCAGACGGTACGCACGACGCCTTGCGGATCGACGACGAAGGTAGTCGGGTATGCCGTCACCCGATACGCCCGCTGCACGTCGCCTGCTGCATCCAGCGCCACCGGGAACGTCAGCCCGCGCTTCTGCGCAAACTGCCGCGGCTTGTCGGCGCCGCTTTCGGTGCTCGTCAGGTTGACGGCCAGCACGACGACGCCACTCCCGGAAGCGGCCGCCTGCTCGTGGAACGTTTGCATCTGCGGCATTTCCGCCCGGCACGGCGGGCACCAGGTCGCCCAGAAGTTGAGCACAACGGTGCGCCCGCGATAATCGGCGAGCCGAATCGGCTGTCCGTCCGCGCCTTCCAGGGCGAAGTCCGGCGCCGGCTGCCCCAGTTTGGCCGCAGATACGGCCCCATCGCCGACCGGCGGCGTTGCCATCCGGCCGGGCAGCGCTTCCTCGAGCCGGCCGAACGCGAGCAGCGCCGCGAGTACAACGGCCGCCGCGGCCGGCAGCCCATACGGCGACGCTCCCCCGCCGTCCAGCTTGCGGCGCAGCGCCGGCAAGGCGGCAAGCAGCAGCAGCGATGCCGCGGCGGCAGCGCCGTGCAGCCACTGCGGCTGGGCGCCGAACGCAAGGAGCAGCAGCCGCGATGCGGCCCAGCCGCCCAGCATGAATTGCAGCGCGCCGAAGGCGACCGTGCGCAGCGGCATGCCGCCGCGGCGAAGCATGACGGCGATATAGATGGCGACAACCAGCGTCGCCAGCCATACGCCGCGCTCACCGCCGTCAAAATACAGCAGCGACGAAGGCTGCCGCAACGTCGCCGCGGGATGGAACAGCAGGAAGCTTCCTTTCCACAGGACCAGCCACAGCCAAAACGCCGTCCCCGCCCTCGCCAGCAACCATTGCCGCTCTTCCGACCGAATCGGCCCCTGCCCCTGCTCCTGCTCTTGCTCCTGCCCGGCGCCAAACCGGAGCACCAGCCAGCCGGCGACGCCAAAAAGCAAATAAACCAACAACGAGCCGTTCAGCGTCAACGAGCCGATTTGCACGCCGCCCATACGCAAAGCCCCTCCCTGCCGTTCGTTCGTCCTAGCTTCACCATACACCAACGCGGCCGCCGATGGAAGCCGGCGCATGCAAGATCAGCCGCCAATAGCGTATAATCGAATCAACCCGCACCGACGAAAGGAGCGGCCGCCATGAAGCCGGTCGAATCCAAAACGATCCTCAGCGTCAACAAACACCCGTCCTCCTGGTTCGGGGTCAAATATTCGCTGAACCTGTACCGCGGCTGCGAGCTGCAGTGCATCTACTGCGATTCCCGCAGCGAGCGGTACGGCATCGACGACTTCCACAACGTGACAGTCAAAACGAATGCGCTGCAATTGCTGGACAAGGAACTTGCCGCCAAACGCAAACGCGCCACAGTCGGTACCGCGTCGATGAGCGATCCGTACACGCACACGGAACGCAAGCTTCATCTCACTCGCAGCGCGCTTGAGCTGATCGCCCGGCACCGCTTCCCGGTGCATATCACGACGAAGAGCAACCTGATTTTGCGCGATGTCGATGTGCTCGAGGAGTTGAACCGAGTGTACGCATCGGTAGCGTTTACGATCACAACGGCCGACGACGAGTTGGCCGCCCGTATCGAACCGTACGCTCCGTCGCCGACAGACCGGTTCAAGGCGCTCGGCGTCCTGTCCGCGCTCGGCATCACGACAAGCATTACGATGATGCCGATCCTGCCGTTTCTCGAAGACGACCCGGCCAACGTGCGCGCCATCGTCGACAAGGCGGCGGCCTACGGCGTCCGCCATATCGTCGCCGCCTTCGGCATGACGCTGCGCGACCGGCAGCGCGACTATTACTTCCGCAAGCTGGACGAGCTGTTCCCCGGCACGCGCGAGAAATACGAGCGACGTTTCGGCGAAGCCTACCAGGCCCGCGCCAACCAATACGCCAAGCTTGCCGCGGCGTTCCACGAAGCGTGCCGCCGGCACGGCATCTCCACCGCGATGCCAAGCTACGAAAGCGTTAACGCCGCCGTGCAGCTCCGCCTCTTTGACTGATCCGCACTCCGCGCAGTCGGGCCCGCTCAGTCGCGAGCCGCTCATTGACGAAACGTTGCACGAAACGTTTCGGCGGCGGCGCGCAGTTGCGCTACTTCGTACTCCATGCTTATCGTCATCGCCGCGGCGGAAGAGCGTCCTTTTACCCGCAGCGGCAACCCTTCCAGCCGCGCATGATATTTGGCGTTCGCCGGATACAGCTGCCGCTCGATAACGGAAGCCAGGCCGAGGTAGCTTTGCAGCCGCTCCGCCTCCATCCATTCGCCGGCGCGAACGAACCGGAACAACGCCGCGTACAGGTCGGGGTGAAAATTGGCCATAATCCCGCTGTAACCGGCCGCGCCGTCCTTTAATGATTCAAGCAGCGTAGCCGCGTTGGCGTTGAACAGCCTCAGCGGCGTCCCGCGAACGGCTTTCAGCTTCGTCGCGATTTGGCGCGGGTCGCAGCTCGTATCCTTAAGGAACGCGAACCTTCCGGTATCGGCGCACCAGCGCAGCAGCTCCGGCGGGAGCAGCCGCTTGTAAGGCGATGGACATTCGTACAGCCCCAGCGTCACATCCGGCAGCGCCTGCATGATTCGCTCGGCATTCCTCTTCCACGTCTCGTCCGTTTCGTCGGGACGCGCCAACCGATTGGTGACCAGCACAACGGCATCGACGCCGGTTGACGCTATCGCCTGCAGCTCGGCGAGCTGGTCGCCGGCCGCATCGGACACATGGCCCGAAGCGATAACCGGCACGCGGCCGGCAGCGCTTTCCCGCACGAAACGCGCCAGTTGCGTGCGCTCCTCAAGCGTCAGGTAGAACATTTCGCTCGATTGGCAAACCGCGAACAAGCCGTCCACGCCGCCTTCTATATACCATTCGATCAGCCGCTCCAGCGCGACATAATCGATATCACTCGTTTCGGTAAAAGGGGTAATCATCGTCGGCCATATGCCGTCCGCGATGGTAACGCTCATGCCGCCACGCTCCGTTCGATTTGGTTTTTCTCCAATCATCGGTCCGGCTTCCGCTTCGGCCCTTCCGCGTTCAGTCGAGCGCCGGAGGAGCAGCCGTCAGCCATGCCAGGTTGAACGTATAGTGGATGCGGCTGCTGACCAGGTGAATAAGGCCGCTGCGGCTCTGCACCGCCGCCAAATACCCTTTGGGCTCGGCGCTGCTGCGATCCATTGTAAATTCGCCGGTCCATGCGCCGCCGTTCCAGACGCCGCCGGTTCGATCCGTCGACACGAGGCGCTTGTGCGGCCACGTCTCGCCGTCGTCGAACGAAACGGCCGCGAACAGACCTTTCACTTCGCGCGTCGCGCCGGCCGCATCGACAATCGCCAGCTTCTCAGCGAAGGAAACGAACAGCAGCGGCCCTTCCTGCAGCCGCCGCAGTACGAGCCGCTGGCCCATGCCGATCGGCTCGAACTCGGTGGCGGCGTATTGCCACGACTTCCCGCCGTCGTACGACACGCTGCGCGGCATATGTCCGTGGATCGTGTCGCCGCGGCCGAAGGCGAGCCAGCTGCCGTCCGCCCGCTCGACGACGGAGGCGTGAATGCCCGCAATCGTGCCGCCCGGATCGAACCACGAATCGCCGCCGTCCTTGCTGATCCACAGATTCGAGCCGCCGTCGCCGCCCGTTTCCGCGTCGCAAGGCTGCAGCAGCATCCCCGAACGCGTACGGATCAGCGCCGGCACCGGCATACGCCGCGTCCCGTGCTCGGGATCGAGCAACCGCGCTTTCGTCCATGTGACGCCGTTGTCGCACGACGTGCGCATCGCCAGCGCCAGTGTTCCCCATGTTCCGGCAGCGCCCATGCCGTTAATATGCACGAGCGTTCCTTGCCCGTCCGACCACAGGCTGCTGCCCGACATGTTCCTCCCGGGCGCGTCCCAGAATACGGACGCTTCGTCCCACTCGCCGGCGCCGTACCGAAGTCTGCTGGCGGCGATGACCATCTCGCGCCCGCCCTCCCACTTCGTGGAGAACCAGACGGCGAGCAGGTCGCCGTTATCCGTTTCCACAATGGAGGGCACATGATTGTGGTGGAAGAACGGCCCCCGCTCCGCCGGCTCCAGCTTGACGAACACCTTCGGCTCGGCAAAATACGGCTTCGCCGGCAGCGTTTCCGCCGCTCCCGTTCCCACGATTGAAGCCGGCGCCTGCTGCTTCACGTCCAACTGGTACCGCGCTTCGGCCGGCACAACCGGGAGCGGCTTCGTATCCGGCTGCTCGCCGAGAACGATGCGGAACCCGATCAGCCAGTGGCGCTCTTCCGGCAGCGCCGCCATGCGCTGCGACGAGCGCAGAAATTCCGGGTCGGTCGAATGGCTGCCGCCGCGCGAGACGCGAAACTCGCCGTCCTCCCGCCCCACGGGATCGATCTGCTCGCCGGACTCGTAAGGTCCGTACCAATCCTGCACCCATTCCTCCACGTTGCCGTGCATATCGTACAGCCCCCACGCGTTCGGCTCGAACCGCCCAACCGGAAGCGGCACGACCTCGAACTCCCGCTTCGTCTTCACCGGATCCGGGTACCAGGAATGCTGCTGCCTGCGATAATGCGCAACGGGGAACGAATCGCCCGTCGAATAGGCGGTCGTCGTGCCGGCGCGGCAGGCATATTCCCATTCCGCCTCCGTCGGCAGCCGGTAAGGCAGCCCTTCCCGCTCCGACAGCCAGCGGCAATAGCCGGCAGCATCGTGCCAGCTGACGAACACGACCGCCTCGTCGTCGTCCGTCGAGAATCCGAGCTTGCCGCGCAACCGGCGGTGCTCCGGGTCGAACCGCTCGTACTCCGCGTTCGTCACCTGACAGGCGCCCATATAAAACGGTTTGCCGACGCGCACCAGGTGCCGCGGGCTTTCATGAAGGTCGCCGCCGTCCGTGCCCATCCAAAAATCCCCCGGCTCGATCCGCACCAACTGCTGGCCGATCGAATTTCGATAGGTTTTCTCCTGCGGCAAAGCTGTCGTCTGGCTCATGTTACTCCTCCTCGAATCGAACCTCGCCGCGATCGTCCGCTTCGTCCGGACGATCCGGCTTTTTATCCTCGCGGACCGTTCGCAACTCGCCGGTCTTGCGGAACTCCTGCGGCGAAACGCCTTCCATGCGCTTGAACGTGCGCAGGAACGTCGTCCGGCTGAAATAGCCGACCTGCTCTGTAATGTCCTGGATGCTGCGGTTCGTATGCAGCAGCAGTTCCTTCGCCTTGGCAATGCGCAGCTGGCTGATATAATCGGTCAGGTTGACGCCGATTTTGTCCTTGAACACGCGCGACGCGTATTTGACGGAAATGTCCATTTCTTCGGCGATTTTCTCCAGCGACAGGTCGCTGGTGTAATGCTCCTCGACATAGCTCTGGATCAAGGCGACCAGCGAGCCGGACTTATGCGACTGCTTCTTCGCCATCAGCGCCGCGATGCGCCGGAAGAAGTCGAGCAACAGCCGCCGGCGCGCATCCAGCGCGGCCGGATCCTCGCCGCGCCCGCTCAGCTGGCGATGCTCCGGTTCGGTCGCGAATTGATCCGGCTGCAGACCGCGCTCCATCAGAAACCGTCTGCCCGTGTTGTACATTTCGTACAGCAGCGCATTGCGATCGTCGAACGATACGTGGCGTTCGTCCAGCTCGCGCAGCATCTCGCCGATCATTGCCGCCAGCCCGTCGGCGTCGCCGGCCTTGATCGCGTTCAGCAGCCGCGTTTCGTCGAAGAACGTATAAGGCACGTTGCGTTGAATGGGCAGCTCTTCGGCCCGGATGGTCAGGAAGTTGTCGTTCGGCTTCGCGCCGAGCAGCGCCGTCAAGGCGTCGCGATACGAGCGGTTGATGCCTTCCGGCCCTTCGTACACGTCGCCGATGCCGGCATTGATCCGGCAATACACCGCGTCGTAGCGGAACGTCTGCATCATCTGCCGCAGCTTTCGCTCGATGCCCGCCACGTCCTTGCCTTCCGCGATATTGGCCACGACGACATACAGATGGGGCTTGTATTCCAGCACGTACATTGCGGGATCCCCGAGCAGCAGGATGATCATTTTTTTCAGCTTGCTCTGGATCAAGATGCGTTCGACATCCTGGAAGTCGGTGAAGTAATCGCCGCGGAACTCGATCGTAATCGCGCAGCTGACGAAGCTCGGCTTGTCGAAGCCGAGCTGGCTCGCCATCATCGAACGGACGGCGCCGTTCTGCGCCGTGCTGAGCTCGCTGCCCTGCAGCAGTTGGACGATGACGTTGTCCATATACTCCATCGATAGCAGCTCCAGCTCGTCCTGCGCCTGCCGCCTGCGCTCGATCAATTGGTTGATGCCGCGGCCGATGCGTTCCCAGTCGTTGCTGCGCGCCGATTCAACTTCCTCGCGGCCGCCTTCCGATCCGTCGGAAAGCGACTCGCCGATGCGGCGAATCGGGTTATAGATGTAGTAGGCGAAGATGAACGAAAAGATGAAGCCGATCACCATCAGGATGACGCAAATAATGACCACCATGTCCAAAATGCCGGACGCCTGCTTGTTGAATTCGTCGATCGGCGTAATCGCATAAAAATTCCAGCCGTACAGCTTCGTGCTCAAGGCCGAAATCGTATAGGTTTTGCCCCCCACCGCATATTCGCCCTGCTTCGGCAGGCCGGACAGCTCGCCGACGGCGCGGAGCGCTTCCGCGTTGGCGAAGCCGGCGTCGGTCGTGAGCAGGTATTGCCCGTCCTTGTCCGTTACGACGACCCGGGTGGAAGCGCTGGCGAATACGGCGTCCATCCGCTGCTGGATCGTGGCGACCGGGACGGTCGTCACCATCACCGCCCGATTGGCGCCGATCATTTCCAGCGTCAGGATGGGAATCATGCGCTTGCGCGCAAACGGCGTCTCCACGTCGGTCGGATGAAAAATATCGATCGTTTTGCCGGATTTCATCATGCTTTTCCAGACGCTCGCGTCATAATCGGCAAACCGGTAATACTTGCCGAGGAACGGATCGAAATCGTTTGCGCCGCTGCTGGTGTATATTTTCCGGTCGTCAATGTAGACGAACATCTCGTCGACGAAGCCGCTGATGTTGACATGCGCGCGGGCGATGCTGCGCGACAGCTGATCGAGCTCCGCCCGCTCCGCCGTCGTATACAGCGAATCCGGCTTGAGCAGGCGAATAACGGCCGGATCGTTGAAGAAGCCGAAGCTGGATTCGTAAATCATCTGCAAATTTTCGTCGATCGCGTTGGAGGAAATCTGCAGGTTCATCATGATTTTTTCCTCAAAATCGCGCTTCAGCTCTTTGACGAAATTCGTATACGTAAAAAAACCGACGGCCACGATCGGAATCAGCAGCGACAGAAAGCAGGACAATATTTTCAGAAACAACCGATTGACGCGAAGCGGCGCAATCCGCTTTTTCATCCGGCATGACCCCCGTTCGATCCATGCGACGCTCCCGGTCCGCGAGTCGTCACGGCAAGGTGCGGACGGGAGGAAGCTCTCCCTCCGCATCCGCACCGCTGTCCGTCCTAAGTTGCGCGAGGTTTCCTATTTCACCCGTGCAAGCGCATCGTTATAAATCTTCTCCATCTCCGGCACGCCGGCGGCATTGAGCGATTCCGCCCATTTGTCGAACTCGGTGAGCGGCTTGGCGCCCATGATGAATTTCACCACATCCGCTTCCAGCGGCGTTACCTTCGTCGTAATCTGCTTCAGCTTCTCGTTTTCTTCCACGGTAAAGCCGGGATTGACGCCGGGCACGATATAGGCGCCCGGATCGGCGACAAGCTCCTCGCTCCAGCGGACCAGGTCGGGATGGGTTGTTTGCTTCATCGGACCTTCGTCGACGTTGACGGCCAGCGCCAGCAGCCCGCCGCCGATATCCGACAGCATCGCCCGAATCGGATCGGCCGCCGTTTTATACTTGGCGATTACACTGTCCATGATTTTCGGTTGGCCGTTCGCCATTTCGTACGTTTCGCCAAGCACGCCGTAGTTCGTCACTGTCGTGCCTTCCGGCCCGTACATCCAGTCGAACATCGCCAGCAGCGCCTCGGGATCCTTCGTTTTCGAGCTTATCGCATAATTGTCGACCAGCCAGCCTTTGGCGTACAGGTAGCCTTTCGATTTGCCGGTGCTGTTGATCAGATACGGGATGCGGTCAAACTTGGCGTTCGGATTCTTCTCTTGCAGCGCCTGATTGTAATTGACGGCGAATTGGTTGTTGTCGTAGTAGAAGAACGATTTGCCCGAGCTCAGCTTCTCGTCCCAGTTCTGCTTGGTATTGATTGCGAAGTCGGGATCGAGCAGCTTCTCTTTGAACAGCTTGTTCATGTACGTCAGCATTTCTTTGAATTCCGGTTTGTTGTTGCCGTAGAAATACTGCTTCTTGTCCGAATCGTAGGTCATGCCGTAGCCGGTGCCCATGCCGAGCGCGACGGCGTCCATAAACGACATGCCGCGCGTCGTCCACGGATACGAATCCGGGTACGCCTCCTTCATCTTCTTCAGCACGTTGTACAGATCGTCGAACGTCTTCGGCACGTCCAGCTTGAGCTCTTTCAAGATATCGGTACGAATCAGCAGCGCCTTGCCGCCCTGGATTTTGAATTTCTCCGTAATCGGGAACGCGTACAGCTTGCCGTCGACGTAAAGACGCTTGATTTCCGGATTCTCCTGAATGATTTTGGAGAAATTCGGCATCTTGTCGAGATAATCGGAGATCGGAAGAAACACGCCCGTTTTGGCGAATTCCGCCACTTCCTTCGACTCCAGGCCAAAAATATCGGGAATGTTGTTCGTCGCCAGCAGCGCCCGTTTTTTGTCGATGTAGTTGCTGCCCGGAACCGGCTCGAGATTGATTTTGACACCGGTTTGTTTATAAATTTCCTTCAATACCGGCGTGTCGGTCTTGATCACCTGGGCGGCATTTTCGCCTCGCATCATGCGCACCGTAATGTCGGTTTTCGGCTTGGCCGAAGCCGCGGCGGACAAGCCGGGCGTCGGCGATGCGGACGATGCGGACGGCTTGTCCGAGCTGCAGGCGGCAAAAATGACGGATGAGACCAGTGTAAACGATAACAAGGAAGTGCCGATCTTGGTTGCTCGCTTCATGTACGGTTCGCCCCTCTTCAGTCGTAGTTGTATTGTAAGCACTCCCCACCTGTCCCGCAAGCCGGCCTCCTTCCGGCGCAGCGACTTTCGGAGAGCGCATCATACCGTGTGGAACCGGCCGGATTACCCTTTCAGCGAGCCGATCATCGTGCCCTTGATGAAATATTTCTGCACGAACGGATAAATCATGACGATCGGCAATACCGCGATGACGATGACCGCATACTTGATGTTGGTTGCCGTGACGGAAGCGAAGACGCCGCTGATTTCCTGCGACTGGCTGGACATTTCGCCCATGACGACCATGTTGCGCAGCACGATCTGCAGCGGGAATTTCACCTTCTCGTCCAAATAAATCATTGCCGGGAAGAAGCTGTTCCAATGCCCGACGGCGTAGAACATCGCCATGGTCGCCATGATCGGCTTCGACAGCGGCAGCGTGATGCGGACAAGCGAGGTGAGCTCGTTTGCGCCATCGATCTGCGCGGAGTCGTACAGCTCGGCCGGGATGCCCTGGAAAAACGTGCGCATGATGATCATGTTCCAGACACTGATGGCGCCCGGTATCACAAGCGCCCATATGCTGTTTAACATGCCCAGCTTCTGGACGAGCAAGTAGCTCGGGATAAGACCGCCGCTGAAAAACATCGTGAACACGATCAATAGCGTAAACACGCTTCGCCCGTAGAAATCCTTCTTCGACAGCGGGTAGGCGCATAGCGCGGTGCATATCAAATTGATTGCCGTGCCCACCGTCGTATACAGAATCGTGTTCCCGTAAGAACGAACGATCGAAGGGTCCTTGAAAATGAGCCGGTAGGTGTCCCAGTTGAAGCCGTGCGGCCAAAAGGCGACATCGCCGCGCATTACGGCCGAGCCGTTGCTGACCGATACGACGAAAATGTAGTAAAGCGGGTAAAATGTGGCGAAGACGAGCGCCAGCATGATGACGGCATTCAGGCCGTCGAACAGCCGGGAGCCCGCTCCGGCGCGAATTCCTGTCGATGCGGTGCCGGCGGCGCCGCGAACGGCATCGTGCTTCATCGTGTTGTCCTCCTAGTTACCACAGGCTCGTTTCGCCGGCCTTGCGGCTGAGATAATTGCCGATCGTCAGGAACACGACGGCGATGACCGAATTGAACAGCCCGACCGCCGTTGCATAGCTGAAATCGCTGGACACGAGCCCCCGCCGGTAAACGTAAGTGGCGATAATATCGGACGTCTCGAAGTTCGAACCGTTCGACAGAAGCAGCACCTTCTCGAATGAAACGGACATAATCGCGCCGATATTGAACAGCAGCATAATAACGATCGCCGGCATGATGCCGGGCAGCGTGACATGCAGCATCTGCTTCCAGCGGTTCGCCCCGTCCATTCGCGCCGCCTCGTACAGCTGCGGATCGACAGCTGTCAGCGCGGCCAAATAAATGATCGAGCCCCAGCCGACGCTTTGCCAGATTTCGGAGGAAATATAGATCGTACGGAACCATTCGGGCAGCATCAGAAACTGCGTGCGCTCCAGGCCGAGCCATTCCAGCGCCTGGTTGATGAGTCCGTCATGCGACAGAAAGTTGACCAGAATGCCGCAGACGACGACAGTAGACAAAAAGTGCGGGAGGTAGCTGACCGTCTGCACGAACTTTTTGAACGTCCGGTGCTTCAGCTCGTTCAGAAGCAGCGCCAGAACGATCGGCGCCGGAAACGAAAACACGATGTGGTACAGCCCGATCGTCAGCGTGTTGCGAATCAGCTTGTAGAAATACGGATCGGACAAAAACTCGCGGAAATATTTCAGCCCTACCCACGGGCTGCCCCATATGCCGCTGAACACGCTGTAATTTTTAAACCCGATCACAATGCCGAACATCGGCACGTAGCAGAACAGAATAAAGTAAACGAGAGGGACCAGGAACATCGCATAATAATATTTGCTCTTGCCGATTCGTCGCCGCACTTGGCTCCATCCGCCTTCGCCGCGCAGCGCAATCGCTTCCATCGTTTCCATCGCCATAAGCCTGTCGGACTCCTTCCCCCGCTTGCAATCGTCGTTGCCGTTTGCCTGCCCCCATCATAGCCGGGCGCCGCCATCGTTCCAATTGGCAATCGGGAACCTCCTGAGTCAGATTTGCCACAAACCGGACGTTTGATGCATCTGTCTACCATGATGCAGCTATCGCGAAGCGCGCCAAAGAGCCTGCCTTCCCCTTTCGGGAAAGGCAGGCTCTTTGCGCTTGCCGATAACGATTACTTCGTTTTCTTCCACTCGTCCAATTGCTTCTGCACTTCGGCGACGACTTTGTCGATGCCGGCTTTTTTCAGCTTGTCTTTGTACTCGGCCAGCTTATCCTTCGCGTCGACCGTACCCGTGTTGAGGCCGGGGCCGTATTCGTCGATCAGCGCCGTGATGTTGGCGATTTCCGCAGCGACCGGACCGGTTTGGAACTTGAAGCCCATGATCGGCGACGGTTTGGCGCCTTCGTTCTCTTTTTTCGTCGCTTCGGCGACTTTAGGGTCTTTGCCTTCCAGCACGAGGCCGTTGAACACGTTGCCGATCGCCCAATCCCACATCGCGTAGCCGCTGTCTTTGGTCAGCTTCGCAGTGCCGTCGGCGTTCTTCGTGTAGTGTTTGCCTTCGATACCGAACTTGAGCAGGTTATACAGATTGGCGTCGGTGTTGACCAGGTTGATCAGCATCATCGCGCGCTCCGGGTTGGCCGACTTGGCGTTGATCGCCTGCATCGTCGTGATGATGGTGTTCGTGCCCGCATACGTTTCCGATGTCGGCACGTATACGACGTCGCGGCCGCCCATTTGCACTTTCGCTTCGGCTTCGCCGCCCGGCTTGAGCGCATTGTGGAAGCTGAACGGCGTTTTTCCCGCCTTTTGGAGGTCCGTCATCGCCTTCAGCGTGGCGGCGTCCTGGTTGATGTAGCCTTTCTTATACCAGTCGCGAACGGTGTTCAGATAGCTTTCATATTCCGGCGTATCGAACAGGCTGACGATTTTGTCCGGGTTGCTCAGGTTGATGTAGGCGATGTTCGGCACGACCGGCTCCATGTTGTAGGTGCGCGCCAGGTTGCCGAATTGGCCGAGACGGTACATCCCGTATACGAAGTCCGATTTCTCGGCCGCTTTCACTTGCGCCAGCACCGGCTCGATGTCGGCGAATTTTTTCAGCTTGGTCGTATCGATCTTGTATTTGTCGATGTAGTCTTTGTAAATGATGAAGCCTTCCTTGTTCGTAACCGTCTGGTAGTTCGGCACGCCGTAAATTTTGCCGCCGATCTTGGTTGCGTCCCAAACGAATTGCGGCATGCTCGTTTTGACGGCCGGCGCGTATTTGTTGATCAGATCGTCAAGCGCAAGGAACGCGCCTTTGCTTTGGTTCTGCACGTAGTCGAACAGCCAGTTGGACGTCCACAGGATGTCCACCTTTTCGCCGGAAGCGACGACGGTGTTCATCTTCTGCAGGTAGTCGCCGGAAGCGACAACGTTCAGCTTGACGGTGGCGTTGATTTTCGCCTTGGTGATTTTGTTCACTTCGTCCTCGACCGACTTGACGTCGGAAGGAACGTTCGTGTCCGGCAAGTACCAAATGAGCTCGACCGGTTTCAGATCGGCAGCGGCAGGGCTTGCAGATGCCGAGCCCGAAGGCGCTACGGAACCGGAAGGCGATGCGGATGCTCCCGATTTGCCGTCGTTTTTCGTGCCGCCGCATGCGGCCAGGCTGAGCACCAGCGCGGAGCTGAGCACGGTGAACCCGATTTTTTTGCCTGTGTTTTTCTTCATCTGGATAGACCTCCTTTAGATTGGACGATCAACTTTTCACCGAACCGACAGTAAGCCCGGCAACGAAGTAACGCTGGAAGAACGGAAAGATGAACATCATCGGCCCCGCGGCGAGCACGGCCATCGCCATTCGCGCGGACAAGCTGGGGAACGTCGTCAGGTCGATCTGCACGTTCACGAGACTGATGTTGTTGGTAAGGAACTCGATCGTGTTCATGATTCGGTACAGCAGCAGCTGCAGCGGCACCAGCTTCGGCTCGTTGATGAACAGCAGGCCGAGCCACCAGTCGTTCCAATAGATGAACGAAATGAACAACCCTACGGTGGCGAGCGCCGGCAGCGACAGCGGAAGCACGATCGTGGCGAAGATCCGCAGCTCGCTGGCCCCGTCCATCTTGGCCGACTCGAATATTTCCGGCGGCAGCTTGTCGAGGAAGCCTTTCATGATCAGGACGTAAAACGGATTGAGCAAGTACGGGATGATGAGCGCCCAGATCGAATCTTTCAGATGCAGGTACTGCGTGACCAGAATGTAGAACGGCACGAGTCCCCCGTTGAACAGCATCGTGAAAAATACGAACAGCGTCGTCACCCGGCGATACCGGTAATCCTTGCGCGAGATCGTGTACGCCAGCATCGATGTAAGCAACACGCTGACGATCGTTCCGATCACGGTAACGAGCACGGTGACGCCGTACGCGGTCAGCAGCTGCTTCGGGCTCTGCAGGATCAGTTCGTACGCCGTGAGGCTGAGCTGTTTGGGAATCAGGTGATACCCCGACTCCAGCAGCGCCGACTCTTTGGTCAGCGAGATGGAAACGACCAGCAGCAGCGGGATGATAATGGCGATCGACAGCAAAGTGAAAAACACATTGATGACAATCGGCGCCGTTTTTGATTTGGTAACAGATGTCTGCATGTTACGAACCCCCTACCACAACGCATTTTCCGAGTTGATTTTTTTGATGATCCAGTTTGTCGTGAGCACCAGAACGAGGCCGACGATCGATTGGTATAGCCCGACCGCGGTCGACATGCCGACATCGCCGACGACGCGAAGCGAACGATAAACGTACGTATCGATAACGTCGGTAACCGGATAGAGGAAACTCACATCGTTGGGTACGAAGTAGAACAAGCCGAAGTCTGCACGGAAAATGCCGCCAACTGCCACAATAAACAAGATCACGATAAGCGGCGTCAAGAGCGGAATCGTGATGCTCCGCACCATCTGCAGCTTGGAAGCGCCGTCGATCCGGGCCGCCTCGTAGTAGGACGGATCGATGCCGATAATGCCGGCGTAATAAATGAGCGACGAAAATCCGACCGATTTCCACAAATACACCAGCACGATAATGACCGGCCAGTACGCCGAATCCTGATACCATTTAATCGGATCGGCGCCGAACGACATCAGAATCTGGTTGAGGAAGCCGTTCTTGTGGTCCAGAAAGCCGAGTGTTACGTAGCTTACCACGACCCAGGACAGAAAATACGGCAGAAACAATACGGTCTGATGCAGCTTCAGCCAGCGCCGGTTGATTTCGTTCATCATGATGGCAAACGCCACGGCGATCACGGTCGTCAGGACAATAAAGCCGGCGTTGTACAAAATCGTATTGCGTGTAATACGAAACGCGTTGTCCGACGTGAAGAAAAACTTGAAGTTTTCGAACCCGACCCAATCGCTGCCCCAAAGCCCCTTCGCATAGTTGTATCGCTTGAAGGCAATAATCAATCCGATCAGCGGCAAATAATTGAAGATGACCTTGAACAGGACGCCGGGCAGCGCCATCAGGAACAGCTCGCGATTCTTGTAAAGCAGTTTGCATTCCGTTCTTACCCAAGCAAACGGATTCATGCTCTCACCCCCTTGTCATCCAGTATTCGCGATCCATGCCTTGATTATTGCTTCTCATCGTATCCCCCCGCCACTGCTAAGAGTGAACAAACGCTCTCAAATCCGCACTGCGTTTTCCTGCAGCACTGTAAAATTATTACCCAAATACGACTGTAAAATCATGCTTTCCTGCGAAATGATGCTCTCGCACCTGTCCGCGGATATGCAAAAAGCCTGCCGCGGCGCGGGTTTGCGCCGATCGGCAGGCCGGCGGAGCGGCGGGTCGACAGATGCCGTTATCCCGTGCTGCGCGTCAACCGGTATTCGTTCGGCGTGATGCCGAACCGTTTCTTGAACAGCTTGAAATAATTGCTTTCGTTCGTGAAACCGACTTTCTGAATGATCGCGGCGATGCTGTCGTCGCCTTGCTCCAGCAGCTTCAGCGACTGCGTCAGCCGAATTTCGTTGATGTAGTCGGCGACCGACACCGACTCCTTGCTGCGGAAGTAACGGCCGAGATACCCGGACGACATGTTCAGCGCGTCGGCGATCGACTGCAGGCTCAGGTTCGGATCGGTGAAGTTCGTCTCCACCATGTCCTTGACGGCCCCGATCAGAAATTCCGGCTTCTCCGGCTTGCCCGTTTCGCGTTCGTTCGTCAGCTCGAGCAGCATCCGGTCGAACAGCTCGCGCACCGCGGCAAGCGTCTCCTGCTCCAGCGCCTGCCGCCGGTACCGCTGCAGCACGACCGCCATGGAGCCGGCTTTGGGCGTTTTCATTTCCCTGATGGTCTGGTTGACGAACATCAGCAGCTGCAGGATCGCCTCGTCCACATGCTCGCAGTGGTAGGTGGCGATAACGGCGAACACGCTGTCCAGCCGCTGCTTCATCTGTTCCGGCTGATTGCTCATGATGCTTTCGGCCAGCTTGCGATACAGCTCCGGCGGCACCTGCCGGTCCGGCTCTTTCTGCTGGTTGTTGTAGACCGCCGGCGTAATGATCGTCCCTTTTCCGGCGATCATGCGATAAAGCGCATGCGTCTGCGCCAGCTGATAGCTGGCCGTGGCCTGCCGGTAGTCGGTCATCGGATCGCTGCATACGACGGTGATGCTGAGCTTGTAGTAGCCGAGCAGCGTTTCCTGGATGCGTCTCAGCACCGCTTCGACCTGATCTTGCTGCCTTTCCTGCCTGCCTGCGCCGTCTTCGGGCAGACCGATCAGCAGCAGCACATGATCGCCCGGCATGTCGAGCGTCTGGCCGGCGAACCGCTCGCCGGCGATTTCTTCGGCGATGTTGCCGATCGCGAAGCGGAACAGCTTGCGCTCCGCTTCCGATCGTTCGCTGCAGAAAGCCGCGTAATCGTCGATCTTGAGCAGCGCGATGCGAAACGGCGATACCGGAATCCACTTGTTGCCGCCGGTGTACTGCTCGATCTGCTCTTCGGTGATGGCGGCGCTGTCGGCCATCCATTCCCTCAGGAAATACTGGTACAACACTTGCCGGTTGGCCATGCCCGACTCCTGCATCTGGACGATGTTGGACTGCATGTCCTTGTAGACGTTGGTCAGGAAAATCATTTCGTCCCTGTCGCCGCCGGCCGCTTCCGGCCCGCGGTTCGGCAGCGTCTTCAGCTGGTTGACGAGACCGCCGACCGGCTTGTACACGCGCACCGAAAAGAGCACGGACACGAGCACCGAAAGGATGGCGATCGCCGCCAGCGCAAACAGGGAGAACGTGCCGATCTGGTTGATCTTGCCAAAAAGCTGGTCGTAGGGCTGCACGCTGACAACCTTCCACTGATTCAGCGAGGAGGTCAGGTAAGTGACGATTTGTTTGCCGGCGCCGTTCTTGACGATAAAATAGCCGGACTGATCCGTCGCATCTTTCAGCTTGTCCAGCATTTCCTGCCGGCTGGCGTCGGTCAAGTCGGATTCGTTGCCCTGCTCGATCAGCTGCCCGTCGCTGTCGACCAGATAGACGCTGCCCAGCGCGTCGTCGGCCAGCTCGTTCAGCGTGCGAATGTTGTCGAACAGCCATTCCGGCTTGATCAGAACCATCAGCACGCTTTCGCCCGGCGAATAGTTGTCGACCGAGCCGTACATAAAATAGGCGAAGACGCGCTGCGGCGCGCCGTCCATGTTCGTCACGTACGGCAGCAGCTTCAGCTTCGGCAGCACTGGATGCGCTTCCACATACTGCTGGAGCTCGCTCTTGTTGTCCTGGCTGCACGATACCGGCGCGTTGTCGCTGGCATACGTGCACTTGTTGTACGCGTTGTAAATCTGGATCGAACGAATATACAGGTTCGCGTTCTGGATATCCTCCAGCTTGCGCAGCTTGTTGTAAAACTCGAACACTTCAAGGTCGACCGTATTCATCAACGACGTCAAATCGCGGTTGTAGATGGCGGACACCGCCAGCGACTTGACCATCTCGTTCAGGTTGTCGATGTTGTAATTGACCTGGTTAAGCACCTTGCGGTTGGCATCCTGCTGCAGGTCCAGCGTCTTGTCGCGCGAATAAACGTAAACGATCGAGCAGAAGACCAGCAAAAAAACGACGACAAGCAGCGAATTCGTCGAGAGGATGCGCCAAAAAAACTTGCGCGAAAAATAGTTGGACAGCCACTTCAACCTTTTGTTCCTCCTTCCGACAACCCGTACTGTCTGATTATTATAACACAAGCGGCAAAAAGGAGGACAATAGCCCTCCCTTTTGCCGCCTTCTTCCGCCCTTTCGTCCCTGCCGATCGGAAATCGCGTTATTTGGCCGCCTTCAGCGCCCGTTCATAAGCCGTTTTGTAAGTCGTCAAAATTTTGTCGACGCCGAGCTTCTTCTGCTCTTCGACGTACTTGTCCCAATCGGCCAGACTGCGGTCGCCGAGAATGAACTTCGAGACGTTCTCGTCGCGGCTGTTGTTCAGCACGTCCCCGGCCGTCGCCAGCACTTCCATCTCCGCCGCGGTGAACGCCGGCGACGGCTGGCGCACGGAATCGTATTGCGGCGCCTGCTCGTAAGCCTTCTTCAGCTCCGGCGAAGCGAGCGAAATGTGAGCGTCGTAGTCGAACCAGATGTACGTGCCGTCCGTCGACAGCCCCGTTTTTTTGCGCAGCTCCGAAACGTCTTTCGCATCGACGGTGAACGTCTTTTTGCCGTTTTCGGTTTTGTACGTTTCGCCTTCGACGCCCCAGCTGACCAAAGTGCGGCCTTTGTCGGAATAGAAGTAGTCGAGAAACTTGACGACGTCCTTGATGTTCTTCGATTTGGAAGATACCATGAAGCCTTCTTCGGTAATTTGCGTATACGCGTTCTTGCGCGGACCGTTCGCCCAGCCGGCCGGCGGCGCCATGAACGCCAGGCTGTACGCCGGATTGTCCTTGCGCAGCGCCGCGTTGAAGAAGTCGATCCGCCCGATGTAGTCAAGCGTAATGAAGCCGCGATCCGTCGACATCATGTCCTGCCACAGCTTCGTGTCGACCGTCAGGAAGTCCGGTGGAATCAGCTTCTCCTTGTAAAATTTGTTCAGGTACGTCACCATCGTCTTGAAGTTGGTTTCCGTCGGGCCGTACTTCCATTCCTTGGTGCCCGCATCGTAGTAGACGCTCGGCGTCGAAGTGAACATCGCCGGCGTATCGAACGAAGCGCCGAAGTTGAGCAAGCGCTGCAGCCCGTTGCGGAATGTAAGCGGATAACTGTTCGGATACAGCTCCTTCAACTGCTTCAGCACCGTGTACAACTCATCCCACGTTGCCGGCGGCTTCAGGTTGTGTTTGGCGAATACGTCCTCGCGGTACATCCAGATCATCCGGTTCGTTTCGCCGATGCCCTGATTGGGCAACGTGTACATTTTGCCGTCGGAGGCGATCGCGCTCTGCGCCGTTTCCGGATTTTTCTCCATCCACTTCTTGAAATTCGGCATGTCGTTCACGTAATCGAGCATGTTGGCGAGCGCGCCCTGCTGCCCGTATTTGTCGGCGAGCGCCTTCGACTGCGTCCACAGCAGATCGGGCAGCGTGCCCGACGCCATCGTCAGGCTGAGCGCGTCCTCCAGCTTGCCTCCTGGCGGCGTCTGGATGTCGAGCGTGACGCCGGTTTCCTTCTCGAGATACTTCCAGATCGGCCAATCCTTCGCATACGGCCAGCTCGGATTGCTGTAGTTCAGGAAGCTGAACGTCTTCTTCGCCGGCGCCGCGGAAACGACCGCGCTCGGGTTCGCCGCGCTGGCGCTCGGACTGGCCGACGACGCGGACTTGCCGTCTCCCCCTCCCGAACACCCGGCAATCGCCGCGACTCCCACGGACACCGCAAGCAAGGACAACGCTTTGTGTTTCATGGTGCTGCTCCTCCCTTTTTCCCTTGGATTAGTATGTCAACCTTTGATAGACCCGATCAGGGCGCCCTTGGCAAAATACTTCTGCAAGAACGGGTATACCATAAGGATTGGCAATGTGGAAACCATAATCGTGGCGAATTTGAGCGACTCGTCGACGAGAATCGTATCGCCGCCGATGTTCGTCGCCTGATTCGAGTTGCTGACGCCTTGCAGCACGATGTTGCGCAGCACGACTTGCAGCGGGAACAGCTCGGTGCTGCGCAGGTACAGCATCGCCGAGAAGAAGTTGTTCCAGATGCCGACCGCGTAGAACAGGCCGATCGTCGCCAGAATCGCTTTGGACAGCGGCAGGGCGAGCCGGACGAATACGCCGATGTCGTTCAGGCCGTCGATGCGGCCCGATTCCTCCACTTCCTTCGGCAGCCCGGCGAAAAACGTGCGCATCACGATCAGGTTCCACGTGCTGACGGCCGTAGGCAGCACCATGCCCCAGATCGTGTCGACGAGCCCGTAGCTCTTGACCACGAGGAACGTCGGAATCATGCCGCCGCTGAAAAACATCGTCGCCACAATCATCATCATGAAGCCGCGGTGAAACAGCATCTCCTTCTTGGCGACGGCGAAGGCGCCGGCCGCAGTGACAAGCAGCGAAATCGCCGTGCCGAGCACGACATACAGAATCGTGTTGCCATAGGCGCGGACCATGAGCGGGTCCTGCAGCACGACCTTGTAGACGTCGACGTTCCAGCCTTTCGGCCACAGGAACACGTCCCCCTTAAGCACATGCACGCTGTCGCTGAGCGATACGGCGATCATATAAACGAAAGGATACAGAGTGGCGATCACGACGCAGGCAAGCAGCGCATACAGCGCATAATCGAATCCCGTCAGCCGTTGCCTCATGGCGTTTTCCCCCTTCTTTCTACCACAGGCTCGTTTCGCTCCACTTCCGGCTCAGCCAGTTCGCGGAAACGATGAAGAGCAGATTGATGACGCTCGTAAACAGATCGATGGCGGTGGCGTAGCTGTAATTGCCTTTGCCGAGCCCGACGCGGTAGACGTAGGTGCTCAGAATGTCTCCCGTCCCGTAAACGGCAGGGTTGAGCATGAGAAACACTTTTTCGAAGCCGATCTCGAGCACGCTGCCGACATTGAGGATGAGCACGATGATCAGCGCGGCGCGAATGCCGGGCAGCGTCACGTGCGCCATCTGCTTCCAGCGCCCGGCGCCGTCCATGCGCGCCGCTTCGTACAGCTGCGGATCGATCGCGGTCAGCGCGGCCAAATAAAGAATCGTCTCCCAGCCGACATGCTGCCATATTTCCGACAGCACGTAGATGCTGCGAAACATGTCCTCCCGCGCCATGAAATTGACCGGCTCCACGCCAAACGATTCCATCAGCCGATTGACGATGCCGCTCGACGGCGACAGAAACAGCGTCATCATGCTGACGACCACGACGTTGGAAATAAAATGCGGCAAGTAGCTGACCGTTTGCACGAATCGTTTGACCGCCATCTGCCGCACCTCGTTCAGCAGCAGCGCCAACAGAATCGGCGCCGGGAAGCCGAAGACGAGCCGGTAGAAGCCGAGCAGGAACGTATTGCGCAGCAGCTTGACGAAGTCGGGGCTGTCGAAGAACATGCGGTAATACTTCAGCCCGACCCAGTCGCTGGCCCATACGCCCTTGAACAGGTTGTAATCCTTGAATGAAACGAGAATGCCGAACATCGGGACGTAGCGGAACAGAATGTAGTAGACGAACGTGGGCAGGAAAAGGAGGAGCAGGTACTTGCTTCTCCCCCATCTTCTGCCGAACGTCGGCTTGCCTGACGCAAGCTGCGGTTGAATGTCGTTCTCCATGCGAACGGTGCGGACAGTGCGGATCATGCGGCGATTCCCCCAGCCTTCGAGTGTGTCTCCTGCCGTTATGGGAGCCATCGTAGCAAACGGAAGCCGCCGCGGGTATGATGCGATGTTGCGAACCTTGACCCGGCTTGCACTTTCGCCAAAAAAACGGCACGATCACAAATCCGGTCAAGAATCGCAAGAACAGTCGTTTGTCGGTGCGGAAGGGCGAGTGGTATACTCTAGTTTAAAAATAAGGCCGTTATCGGCGGGGGCGCGACTATGACGGGAATGAAGGGGAAGCCTGCGGGGAGAAGCCACACCTCGCTGTTCGGCGCATTGTGCCTCAGCTTTGCGGGCATCATCGCTTTGCTCATGTCGTTCAATTATTTGGCCTACACGTTTTTCCGCGACAACATCCGCCAGGAGCTGATCCGGGGCAGCAGCCTGAACCTGAACACGACCGTCACAAACTACGAGAAGCACCTCGGCCAGTTGAAAAGCTATTTGATGAGCTACCTGTTCCGCACCGACACACAACTGGTTGCCGACAACCGCAGCCGGCCCGCCGACTACGACTTGTACCGCAAGGTGCAGCTGGCGCTGAACAATACCACGAACAATTCGATTCTGTATATGGAAAATCTCGTTTACTACTTCCGCGACAGCCAGCTGGTCATCGACAAGAACGGCACCCGCGACCCGTCGCTGATGTTCGCCAAGCTGTATGCAAGCGACACGTATACGGCCGCTTTCTGGAATCGCGAAATCGCCCTCGCGCAGAGCTTCCGCATCTATACCGGCGAAACGTTCCGGGAGCAAACCGCCTTCGGCGAATCGTCCTACGGCGTCCTGATTCCCGTGCTGGCGAAGAAGGAATACGACGACCAGTTCGGGCTGATCGCGCTGCTGGACGGGACGGGCATGTACGCTTCGTTCCATCAGCCGGGCGGTAACGGCGCGTTCTATATGTTCGACGCGGAAGGCAGGCGGCTGTTCGCCTCCTCCGACCGGCCGACGTCCGGCGATCCGGCGTTCGCCGAGCTGGCTGGGCAAGGGCATCTGGTGCGCAAGGACGTCATTTATTTGTACCAGCGCGCCGAAGGCTCCGGCTATCTGTACGTCGACGCGATTCCGCTGCAGAACATATCCGGCCAAATCCGCCGGCTCAACTATATTTTCGCCGGGCTGCTGCTCGGCTCGCTGCTGCTCAGCCTCGTGCTGTCGCTGCTGATCGCCCGCCGGTTCCAGCATCCGCTGACCGGCCTCGTGCAGGCGATCGGCCAACTCGGCCAGCCGCTGCCGCCGCGGACGAGCCGAATCCGGGAGTTCAACCTGATCTCCGAACGCATCCATGCCCTCTTCCAGTCCCATCACGACATTAACCGCGACCTCAACGCCAAAAACTCGCTGCTGCAGCACTACGCCTACCTCAGCCGGGCCAAAATGATCGCCGCCAGCGCCGCCGATATCAAAATGGCGATCGACGCCGAACGCCCGTACCGGCTTGTGCTGTTCCATCTGGCGCTGAAGGAGCAGGCGTTGGCGGAAACGACGATCGAGCCGCACCGCGCTTACGCGCTGATCAAGGAAGTGATTCAGCTGTACATGGCCAGCGTCAGTCCGGATTCGCCGACCTTCCAGGTCGAACGCGACCAGATCCTGACGGTGCTGTTCGATGGCGGGGATGGCGTAGGGCCGATCGGCGACGAGGACACGCTGGCGCCGCTGATCGCCAGGCTTCAGCCGGAAACGCCGTATTTCAACTTCACGATCGGCGTCGGCGCGCGTTGCGAAAACGCCCAACAATTCGCCAAAACGTACGATGAAGCGGTCGAACTGGTCAAGCAGCGCACGCTTGGCGAAAACATTCAAGTGTTCGACCGGCTTGTTTCGCCGCAGCTGCCGCTGGTGCCTACGCTGGCGCAGGAGCAGGAGCTGGCGACGAACTTGAACGCCGGCAACGACGCCGTCTGCATCCCGCTGGCGGTGCGTCTGATCGAACAGCTGCATCGGGCGGGCGCTCCGGCGCAGGCGATCCAGACGCTCGCCCGCGAGCTGGTGGGCAAAGCGGTCAAAGTCGTTTACGCCCAGCATTTGACCGTGCCCGGCTACGAAAACACGCGGCAAGCCTACGAGGAGTTGAGGAGTTGCTACACGCTCGAACATTTCGAGCGGTTCTTCGGCCGTTATTGGGCGGCGTTCGGCCAAGCCGTGCGGTCGAAAAAAGCGGCGGCCGGCGCCGATTACATGATCTCTTTCGTGAAGGAATACGTGGAGTCGAACTACGGCGACGATATTTCGCTCGAGCTGCTGGCGGACAAGCTGAACATCACCGGCTCGTATTTGTCGGCCTATTTCAAGGAGAAGACCGGCTCCAACCTGAGCGAATACACCCACACGCTGCGGATGGCCAAGGCGATGGAGATGCTGCAGAACACCGATTTGAAAATCCAGGACATCGCCTCGCTTGTCGGCTATTTTACCGTCGCCCCGTTCAATCGGGCGTTCAAACGGTTTACCGGCGCCACGCCGACGGAATTTCGCCGGCAGCGGCAGTTGCAGGCGTAAGCTTCGCGCCGGCGTCGAAATAAGCCATGTTTCATTGGCTATTGGGTCTAAAAAGGCCGGCAACAAAAAATAGCCAGTGATTTCGCTGGCTATTTCTTGGAAAAGATCGCTTTTGCGGCTGTTTGGTCGAAATAGGGCTATTCTATTAGTATGTCGGCGACGTCACCGTTCCCCCTGCGCCTGAACCTGCTCCCGCCGCTGCTTGGGAAGTCAACTCCTCCAGCATGAGCCGAACATCTTCCCGGTCGAACAAGTCGTCGCCGTTCCAATCCGGCAGTATGGAGCCGCTGCGGATCCAGCCGAGCAGGTCATTGATGCGGGCTTGCCCCCGGGGCGGCGCAGCCGGATCGATCGTGCCGATCGTCACCGTAGCCGTCGTTTCGTTGCCGGCTTCGTCGACTGCCCGGAACGTGAAGCTGCCGTTCGCCTCAAACGTATACCTCGAGACGTTTAAATCCCCTTCGTTCGTTGTCGCGAACACTTCGATGCTCTCATTGGCAGGCAACCGGGGGTAAGGAGCAATCGTGATGACCGGCGCTACTTTGTCAATGTTCGTGATCGTTACCGTCAGCGTGGCCGAGTTGCCCGCCTCGTCCGTGGCGACGAAGTCGAAGCTGCCGTTCGACTTGAACGTGTGACTTTGCGAGGTCCAACTGCCTTCGCTCGCCGTTGCGGTGACCGTGATGTCCTGATTCGTCGGCGTCGAACTATTGAACGTTCCGAGCGTAATCTCCGGCGCTACCTTATCGATGTTCGTGATCGTTACCGTCAGCGTGGCCGAGTTGCCCGCCTCGTCCGTAGCGACGAAGTCGAAGCTGCCGTTCGACTTGAACGTGTGGCTTGAAGCGTTCAACGTGCCGTCGCTCGGCGTTGCGGTAACCGTAATGTCCTGATTCGTCGGCGTCGTGCCGTTGTACGGGTCGAGCGTAATCGTAGGCGCCACTTTGTCGATATTCGTGATCGTCACCGTAAGTGTGGCCGAGTTGCCTGCCGCATCCGTAGCGACGAAATCGAAGCTGCCGTTGGCCGTAAACGTGTGGCTCGACTCGTTCAGCGTGCCGTCGCTCGGCGTTGCGGCAACCGTGATGTCTTGATTCGTCGGCGTCGTGCCGTTGTACGGGTCGAGCGTAATCGTCGGCGCTGTCGTATCCAGCGTGATGGAGGCATAGAATGCGGAGCCTTCATTGGCAAGCGCATCCCGAAATTGCATATAAACCTTCTTGAGCCCGTCCCCCGCCGCTAGCGTATACGCCCGGCTGGCGCTATACGTCTCCCAGCCCGTCCAGTCGACTCCATCGTCGGACAATCGCATCGTCGCCGCTCCGGTCGCTCCGTCGTTCATGGTCAGCGTCACGTTTCGGCTGTTGGTCAACGATGCGCCGTCGTTAATGACCGCCGTTACGGTTGGCGGCGTCACATCGATCCCGTCATAATACAACACCGCTTCGGTCTGGTTGCCTGCGGCGTCGATCGCATAGGCCGAAATGTTGCGGTTCACGCCCCATGAGATCGGTCCCGTATAATCGACCCAGTTGTCTCCCCACAACGAGTATTTCTTCATCTCCGCATCGGACGGAAATTCGATGGCAACCGACGCTGCATGCGCTCCCGTCATGGTCACGGTAAACGTCGGTGCAGCCGGCGCCACCGTATCCAGCGTGATCGTATCGGAAATTTCGGCATCGTTGATCGTACCGTTGCTGCCGCGAAGCTGCACGTACACCGTCTTCAAGCCGTCGCCGGACGGAAGCGTGTATGCTTTGGAAGCGGCGAAAGATTCCCAGCCGGACCAGTTGGAGCCGTCGGCGGAGAACCGCATGTCGGCCGCATTCGTGCCGCTGATCGTCAAATTGACGGCGGTCGTTTTGACCGCGGCCGCTCCCCCTGCAATGCTCACGCTGCCCGTCGGAGTCGGGCCCTTGTAGACCGTCACCGAATACGTACTGGATTCGCTGCCGCGGACAACCGTTACCGGAATGATTGTCTGCTCCCCGGTTAATGCCACGGTACGGTCGAGCTCGCCTTCAGCGCCGGAGCCAACGGTCACCGCGTCGGTCGCTTTTGCCTTGGTCGCCTTGACCTGAACTGACGCGGTTCCGCCCGGTACATGGAGCAAATAACGATACTGGTCCGGGTAAAAGTCGAGCGAAACCGGCGAGCCGCCGACCTGTACCTCCAATTGCGCCAAATTTTTGGCGAGCGTCGGCGACCCTGCGCTTTCGGCGAGATCCCAAGTCGCAGCGAAATCCCAGCCCGCACCTGTAAAAATCGTCTCCTGCAACAACTGCGACGAGGTCAATCCGACGGCTCCGGTGCCGGTCACTGTCGACGCGGTGGACCCGTAAGCCGAGCCCCCCATGGCCGTATTCCAGAAGGAGCCGCTCACTTCGCCGGCGGCTTGTCCGATGAGCCCGCCAGCGCCTGTCGGAATCGCTCCGTTCGCGTAACTTCGAATCAGATGGTAACCGGGATTCTGCAAACCGACAAGCCCCCCGATCGTAGACGATCCGCGTACGTCGGCTTTCGCAAACGTATCCGTGATGGTGCCCAGGTTCATTCCCGCCAAACCGCCTATAATGGAACTGACGCCCGTCTGGCCCACCTGGCTTTCGACGTAGCTTTTTTCGACCGTGCCGAAATTGGTGCCGATAAGACCGCCCATATTTGAAGAAGTGACCGATAAACTGTTCGTTGACGATACGTAGGAGGTCGAGCTGATTCTTCCTGCCGCCTGATTGTCCGCAACCGCACCGCCGACTTCCGTCGTGCCCGTTACGTTTGTTCCGCTGACACGGCTTTTTTCGATCGTACCGGAATTGCTGCCCGCCATCCCGCCGACGCTTTGACCGCCGCTGACGCTTCCTCCGATCACCTGGCTACCGGTGATGGTGCCGAGATTCGTACTTGCGATGGCGGCGGTAAATGCGCCTCCCGCAATGGTACTGTTGCTGACCTTCACATTCGAGATCGTGCCGTAGTTGCTGCCGGCAACCAAAGCCGTCATACTGAAACCCGGATTCGAAACGTTGCCGCCCGCGAACGTCAAATCCGATACCGCGCCGCCGGCGGCGATCGTCTTGAAAAAGCCCTGCTCATAGGTGGTGCCGGTAATCTTGACCCCCGCAATCGTATGCCCCTGCCCGTTCAAGCTTCCGGCAAAATTGGGCAGCGGCGTCCACCCGGCCGCATAAGCGGACTGGCTCAAATCGATATCGGCGCCCAGCACAAAAGATTTTGTCGGATAATTGCGGATTTCGTTCAACTGCGCCGCTGTCGTAATGACATACGGATCGCCGGAATTGCCAGTCCCGCTCTCAAACACGCCTGCGTGCGCCCGCATGGTTCCGAGCTGCATCAGACCCGCCGCAAACAGGAAAGCAAACAGCAGCCGGATTCCGCTCCGCACCCGCGCCTGGTTGTCCATCATGGTCCCTCCCCTTGTAAATGGGTCGTATTTTGTCGCAATGCATCTGGGACAATTATCCTATAAAACACAAACAAACGCCAATCAAAACGCCGGCGACCGCCGCCACAACATGAGAAAGGCCGCCATAATCGGCGGCCTCGCATAACCACAACCCTACTCGATCTTCAAGCCGACCTCGGCGTCGCCGATCGCCACGCGCTCCATGTCCGGCTCCGCCGCGTAACGCACGCTTTCGAGCAGCACGTTCTCCCGCAGCACGTCCTCGAAGCTGGCGAGCGCCTCCTTGACGGCGGCATCGGCGTCAATTACCAGCCGCACGCGCTTCTCAATCGGCAAGTCGAGCTTTTTGCGATAATCCTGCACGGCGCGCACCACTTCGCGCACGAGCCCTTCCTGCTCCAGCTCCTTCGTCACCGTCGTATTGAGCGCAACGGTCATCTGGTAGCCAGAGGCGGAAGCAAAACCTTCCTTCGCCGACTTCTCGACGAGCAATTCCTCTACCGTCACATGCAGCGTTTCGCCTTCCGCCGCGATATCGAGGAACCCGGCGTCGACCGCCGCCTTCGCTTCCGCCGCGGACAGCCCTTTCAGCCGCTGCTGGATCGGGCCGACGAATTTGCCGTACTTTTTGCCGGCGGTCTTCAGATTCAGCTTCAGGCTGAACTGCACGAAACCGCCGTCGCCTTCCTCGACGCGAATCGATTTGACGTTGATTTCCTCCTTGATGATCGCCTCGAAGCGACCGAGGTTGAAATCGCGGTCCAGCGACACAATCAGCTCGGACAGCGGCTGCCGCGTCTTCAGGCCGGTTTCGTTGCGCACGTTGCGCGCCAGCTCGACGATGTTGCGCGCGGTTTCCATATCGCGCTCCAGCGCTTCGTCGATCGCGGACGCGTCCGCCTGCGGGTAGTCGGCGAGATGCACGCTGCCGCCGCCGCCGAGATTGCCGTAGACGTCTTCGGCAATGAGCGGCGCGTAGGGCGCGATCATCCGCGCCAGCGTCAGCAGCACATCGCGCAGCGTCTGGTACGCCGCCGCCTTGTCCTCGCTGATGCCGCTGCCCCAGAAGCGATCGCGCGAGCGGCGGATGTACCAGTTGCTCAGCTCGTCGACGAACGTTTCGATCTGCTTCGCCGGGTTTAGGAAGTCGACCGCGTCGAGCCCCTTGACCACCTGCTGCAGCGTGCTGTTCAGCCGCGACAAGATCCAGCGGTCGAGCTCGTTCGCGGACGTCTGGCGCGGGTGCTCCTCCGGCCGGTAGCCGTCGATCGTGGCATACAACGCGTAGAACGCATGCGTATTGTGGATCGTGTCGATCAGCTTCGACTTCGCTTCGGCGACGATCTGCTTCGAGAAGCGTTTGCTGTTCCACGGCGCGCTGTCCGCCAGCATCGCCCAGCGGAACGCGTCGGTGCCGTACGCTTCGATGATGTCCCACGGGTCGATGACGTTGCCCTTGCTCTTCGACATCTTCTGGCCGTTCTCATCGAGCACGTGGCCGGTCGAAATGACCGCCTTGTACGACGACTTGCCGTTGTACAGCGTCGAAACGGCGAGCAGGCTGTAGAACCAGCCGCGCGTCTGGTCGATGCCTTCGCAAATCATGTCCGCCGGGTACTGCTCTTCGTACGTCTTTTCGTCGCCGAACGGATGATGGTACTGCGCGAACGGCATCGAACCGCTGTCGAACCAGACGTCGATCACTTCCGGCGTGCGGTCCATCGTGCCGCCGCAGGAGCAGCGCAGCTTGACGTCGTCGACGTACGGCTTGTGCAGCTCCAGATCGTCCGCCAGCGGCGAAACCGACTTCTCGCGCAGCTCCCTGATGCTGCCCGGCGCCGTTTCCTTGCCGCAGTCGCGGCATAACCAGACGTTGAGCGGCGTGCCCCAGTAGCGGTTGCGGCTGATGTTCCAGTCGACTAGCTCGTCGAGGAACTTGCCGAACCGGCCTTCGCGAATGTGGCCCGGGTACCAGTCGATTTTGCTGTTGTTTTCGATCAGCTGGTCTTTGACCGCCGTTGTCTGGATGAACCAGCTTTCCATCGCGTAGTAGAGCAGCGGCGATTTGCAGCGCCAGCAGAACGGGTAGCTGTGCTCGTATTTCTCCTTGGCGAACAGCAGCCCTTTCTCGGACAAATACTTGACGATGTCGACGTCGCAATCCTTCACGAACCGTCCGGCAAAATCGGTTACCTGCTCCGTATACTTGCCGGCGCCGTTCACGACGCTGACGAAATCGATGCCGTGCTGGCGCGTCGTGCGATAGTCGTCCTCGCCGTGCGCCGGCGCGGTATGCACGATGCCGGTGCCGCTCGAGTCGCTGACATAGTCGGCGTCGACGACAATGTGGCCTTTGCCGACGTTCGTCAG
The DNA here is from genome assembly GCF_004764705.1 of Paenibacillus cymbidii. Taxonomy (GTDB): domain Bacteria; phylum Bacillota; class Bacilli; order Paenibacillales; family NBRC-103111; genus Paenibacillus_AN; species Paenibacillus_AN cymbidii. The sequence continues at coordinate 114,597 of NZ_SHLX01000002.1, forward strand.
GTAGTGGAACGGCGGCACGTAGGCGGTGCCGACGAATTCGGCCCCTTTGTGCACGGACAAAACCTCGTAGTCTTCCTTGAACAGCTTCTCGACCAGGTTGTGCGCCGCGATGTACACTTCGCCGTTGTGCCGCACCCGCGCGTAGTCGATGTCCTTGTTCACCGCCAGCGCGATGTTCGCCGGCAGCGTCCATGGCGTCGTCGTCCAGGCGAGGAACGACTCGTTCGCCGCTTTGCTGCGGAATTTGACCGTGGCGCTCAAATCCTTGACATCCTCATAGCCTTGCGCAACCTCGTGCGAACTGAGCGTCGTCTGGCAGGCCGGACAGTACGGGCTGACGCGGTGGCCTTTATACAGCAGCCCTTTGCCGTGAATCGTCGACAGGATGTGCCAGACGCTTTCGATATATTCGTTCTGCAGCGTGATGTACGGATCGTCCATGTCCGTCCAGTAGGCGATGCCTTCCGTCAGCTCGCGCCACTGGCGTTCGTATTCGAACACGCTGCTTTTGCACTTCTCGACGAACGCGGCAACGCCGTAGTTTTCGATTTCCTGCTTGCCGGAAATGCCGAGCTGTTTCTCCACGCCGAGCTCGACCGGCAAGCCGTGCGTGTCCCAGCCGGCTTTGCGCACGACGCGGTAGCCGGACATCGTTTTGTAGCGGCCGACGAAGTCTTTGATTACGCGCCCGAGCACGTGGCCGATATGAGGCCGGCCGTTCGCCGTCGGCGGTCCTTCGTAGAAAACGAAGTTCGGCCGCCCTTCGCGGTTCGCGATCGACTTGCGGAACGTATCGTCCCGCTTCCACTGCTCCAGAATGCGCAGCTCGCGCGTCCGCGCTTTTTCTTTGACATCCACTTTTCTCATCGTTACCCGACCTCCGCCTGCAATCTCATATTGGCAAAAAAACGCAAAAAATCCCGTCCCCTAAGGGACGAGATCCGATTCTCGCGCTACCACCCTCGTTCCGCATCCGTACCTGCCTCATGGCAGCACCTTGCGGCTTCTCGATTCGCGCACGCATGCGTGCGCGTCCCTTGTAACGGCGGGCTCCCGGGACAGCTTACTGCTTAGGGCGTGTGTGAAAACCCGCTCAGGTTCTCAAACATTCCCTGGTTCGGCTGTCCTTCTCGGAGAGGATATTCCGCTGCTGCCCGAACGTCGGCTTTCAGCTCCCGGGGCCGACTCTCTGGGGATCAAGCGATCAGCGTACTCGTTCTCGTCAACGAAGTTGTGCGATGCCATATGTAATCCATTATTACACCATTTCAAATCATTAGTCAACATCGCGGCTTCGCGGCCGCGGCCGACCGTCATGTTCGCGAACGAGGCACATACATTAGGCATATACACCGATTCAGCAAAAAGCGAAAGGAGCGCCGCCATGATGCAATCGCCGCTGCTGCAGCAACAACCGGCGTCCGCCCAGCGGACCGGCCATCCTTCCTTCATCGAAGTTACAGGCACCGGCACGCTTGCGGCAGAGCCGGATCGTGCCGTCATAACGCTCGGAGCCGTCACGGAAGGCATGATGCTGCAAAAAGTTCAGCTCGACAACGCCTCGATCATCGCCGCCGTGATCGGCGCCTTGATCGAAAAAGGAGTGCCGCGCAACCAAATCCAAACGAACGAGTTTCGCATCGACATCGTCTACGACTATGCGGACGGCAAACAGACGTTTCGCGGCTACAAAGTGACCCACCTGCTGCAAATTACGACCGACCGCGTCCGCGAAACCGGCCTGCTCGTCGACGCGGCGGTCGCCGCGGGCGCCAATACCGTAACCGGCATCCGCTTCCAGACCTCGCAGCCGGACGCTTACCTCGCCCGCGCGCTGGTACTTGCCGTGCGCAGCGCACAAGTGAAAGCACAGGCCATCGCCGGCGCGATCGGCGCCATCCTGCCTGCGGCTCCGAGCGAAGTGATCGAGCTGCCGCGGCCGGGCGAGCCGATCCCGTACCAGGCGGCCATGTTCAAAAGCGGAGGCGGCACGCCGATCGAGCCCGGCATGCTGACGATCGAAGCTTCGGTCAGGGTGCGGTACTCGCTCGCTTGAGCCGCGCGCGCCGCGGCTATTTCGGCGCCTTCTCCACCGTGCGGCGCAGCAGCACTTCGTTGTCGAGCACCAGATTGCTCGTCCAGATGAAGGAGCCTTTGCCGAATGCGCTGCGGTAATTGGTGTATTCTTTTTTGTTGTCGACGCCGACCGTTTGCTCGGAATAGGTGACGGCGTTCGGCCAGCGGGAATCGTCGAACGACGCGGCGTACCACCCGTCCGGCACGGCAAAATGCGCGGCATAACAATCCGTGCCGCATGCCGGAGGCGACGACGTTTGCGGCGAGAGACGCTGCTCCTTGCCGTCTTTCTCCTCCAACCGGAGCGAGTCCTTGCTCGTCAGCGGCGCGATGTAGAAAGTTTGCGCCTTCCACGAGGCATCCGTCGCGGTGCCGTCGCTGAAGACGGCCACGATGCCCGCGTCGCCCGGGGCAAACTTGCTTCCTTTGTTGTCCTCGGTGCCTTGCCCGAGATTTTCCTCCCAATCGACGCCGTGGATTGCATACGTCATCGGGTACTTGGCTTTGAACCGAACGATCGACGCGTTGAACGGCGTATACGGAACCGGGTCTTTGGCTACCGGCTTGCCGCCCACGTACAGCTCGAAGTAATTGTCGGCGTAAATATAACCGGTGATGACGACGCCGTCCGGGTCGATTTCGACGACCGGTACGTTGTCCAGGTTGACGTCGGTCAAGCTGCGGTTTTCAATCCGTGTGCACGGGTTGGACAAGTCCCCTGCACTGGTCATCCCGGTTGCGATTTTTGCCGGTACGACCCATTTGACGCCGTCCTCGGACGTCACTTCTCCGATCGCGCTGACGCGGCCGCCGGGGCAATCGAGCAGCCGTGGCGTCGTGACTGTGCCGAGCCCTTTGGAGAAGCTGACTCCCCCCGCGGCAGTCGAAGACGAAGACGGCTGCGCTGTCGACGTTGCGGCCGGAACCGCGTCGCTGCCGTTCGAGCAAGCAACAAGCAAGCCGAACAAGAGCAGCATCATTTTCCACATAAACGATTCACTCCCTTTACGATACGCTACGGCAATAACCATACCGCATGAAAAAGAAAATTTGGTGAAAACGCCCCCCGCTGCACAAAAAAAAGCCCCTGGTTGGGGCCTTCACTGCCGCTCCGAGGAAGCGTCTTTGCAAATAGGCCCTGTTTTATTGCCTATTTCCGCAAAAACGGCCAGCCGCGCCGAAATAGCCAGTGAAATCACTGGCTATTTCGGTCAAAACGCCTTATTCGGGGCCGATTGGAGCGAATAAGCCATGTTTTCACTGGCTATTTCCGACGAGTCGCCCCAAATCGGGCAAATAAGCCATTTTTCACTGGCTATTTTCGCTGCCCGGCCTGGCACGATGTCCCTAGCCGCCGCTACTCCGCCGTCACGTGGAACGTCTGCCGCCACACGATGCGTTCGCCGACCCGCAGCGTCGCATCAATCTGATGCGGCCCCGGCGCCAGCGTCCGCTCCGCATGGAGGCGCATCAGCGTCAGCGCGCCCGTCGCGTCGTTCGCGGGCAGCGCCAGCTGCTCCGCAAAAGCCGCGCCGCCGTCGCCGTTCTCCTCCAGCGACAAGCGCAGCGGCAGCCTGCTTTGCGCCCATGCCGTACGGTTAACCGCCTCGTACACGAAGGCGTTCAGCACCAGCTTCCCGCCTTTCGCTACCGTCGGCAGCGCTCCCAGCTCCACCCGGTACTGCGCCGCGACCAGGTCCGTATAGCTGGCGTTGGCATACTGCGCCAAGCCGAACAACTCGCGCGCGTCTTCCTTGTCCATGTACCACGCGGCGTCGTCATGGCGGGGAAGCTGCCGCAGCTGCTTCGTGCCGACCATCGTGCCGTGCCAGTAAAGATGCGCCTCGCGCGTGCCCGCCTGCAGCACGAAGGAGTAATCGTTTTGGCTGATCTCCACCGCTTCGACATACGGCAGCCGCTCCGATTTGAACCGCAGAATGGAGGCCAACAGAATCGAATCGAGAAACAGGCCGTCGCTGTCGCGATACCCGATGGCCGTGCCGTCAAACAGCGTCTCTTTGCCGTCCGCTGTACGTTCCATGCCCGCGTTATACATTTCGGCCTGCATGATCTGCAAGGCCGTGCCGGCGTCCTCGTCCCAAATGCGGTCCCCGCCGCCCGTCCATACCGCGAACCAGCCCGTCGTGCCGTCGACCGTCGCTTTAAGCCAAATCCTCGCTTCGCCGGGATCGGCCCAAGCCGCCGTCGCCTCTACCGTCCGGTTGCCGATCGTCGGCTCCGCGCCCGATTGCGCGAACGGCACGTCGGGATAGCGCTGCAGCGCCCTTTCATAGGCGAGATCGACCCGCCAATGCACCGGCCGGGCAGCGGACGGCTCGCCGTACAGCGGGTTGATCCATCCCGTGCCTTGCGGCGTGCGCACATGATACCACGGCCCGTTGTACCAAACCGGCGGAATGCCGCGATAGAAGCCGGCGGAAAGCGGTCCTTCCACTTTTTCGAATACCGTCGCCTTGCCGCCTTTCAACACGGCAGTTTCTTTCCTTGCGCTGTCCCAAATATCGGCCAGAAGCGGCGTTTCCGATTGCAGCTCGATCGTTTCGTCAACCGGCAGCAGCGGGAAGCCTCGGTCCTGCGTCCACGTCGGGCCGGATGCGGTCTGCACCTGGTAAGCCCGCCCGTATATCGTCGTGTACTCGCGGGCAACGGCGAAATCGCCGCCCGGCAGCATATCCTGCGCCGGCGACGCCACGCCCATGGCGCTCGCCAGACTGCCTTCATCCGGCAGCCAGTAATAATGGGCCTTCCGCTCCAATGGCTGCTCAGTGCCGATCTTGTTGACCGGAATGTGCGCCCACAGGTCGCCCATCCAGGTAGTATGAATTTGAATCCACGCCGGACGGTTCGGATCGTTCGTATAAAACCATTGCTTCTCCGCCCCCGTCACTTTCACTTCCTGCGGCGCCAATGCCGCAACGGGACCGCCGCTTTCGTCCGCGCGGCGATACAGCGGCGTTTCCTCCAGCAGCGTAATCGCGGAAGGCGGCGCGATGTCAATCTCCCATGGTTTCGGCCGAATCCAGCGCGGTCCGAACATCGTTTCGATTTCCCATGTCGCCTGTCCGATCGACCAGGAGCTTTGCGTGCGGATGACGCGCACCGTCTGCGGGGCGAACGCCCCTTCCGGCTCGTCCGCCGGCTGGTCGGGCGACGCATAATACGGCGTATTCGCAAGCAGCTCGATCGTGGCGGGGAAACGCAAGCCGTCCGGCTCGTAGTTGCCGACATAGAGCGGCTCTGCCGCAGCCTTTGTCGCAAACGCGCCACAGCAAACAATCGCCGTGCCGAGCGCAACCGCCGCCAGCGTCCACTTGTTGTTCATCTTCAGCACTTCCTCGCGTCCATTATGGCGTTGCTATCCGCCTCAATAGACGCTGTACATTGCCAAAAGTTGCATACCCGGCGCCTTCCCGGGCAACGGTCCGGCCCGGCTTCAGCCGATGTCAATCCATTTGGTGTTGGCCTGTTCCGCCAAATAGTCCAGATAGTCCGGTTCGGTCAACTGGCTGTTGCAAGCGGCGGCGTCCAGGCAAATGTAGTTGCCGACCGCCTTGAAGTAGTCGGCCGACGCCTGCGCCGGCGGCTTGCAGACGATCGAAAGGAAGCCGATCGCGTCCGGCGCTTGCGGCGTCTTGCAGATGGCGCATACGTGGTGGCTTTTGGCCGCCGAGAATGTGCCCATCATCCCGATCAACCGCCCGTTATGGCCATAGACAAGGTGGTACTTCGAAGTGGCGGTATCCGTCCACCCCCAGTAAGTCAAACTCCCGCCCGGCTGCACGTCCGCTTGCGGCAGCTTCAGCTTCTTCGCCTTCGGAAACAGCTTCTTCAGCAGCCCATCCGTCAGCGGCATCGCAGGCAGACGCAGCTGCTTAAGCCGCTCCTTGTAAGCGGCAAACGCTTCCGCTTCCGCGGCGCCGCGGAACGACAGCAGTTCGCGCTTCTGCGCGTCGTCCGCTCCCGACTCCGCCGCCAGCGCCGCCAAATCAAGCTCCGCCTGCGTTCGCAACGCTTCGATTACTTTGCGGTCGGCCGCGTGTTTGACTGCTTGGGCGATCTTGTCGACTTGTCGCCGCGCAATATTATAGTGATGATTGGCCAGAAATGGCTGTATGGTGTCCATGTGAATTTGCTCCTGTCTTGCGATAGTACGCATTTTTCAATTATTACCGCATTGGACCGCTCCTCAGGTCCAATCGGCATTGATTTTCACCGCTAGCGCCGGGCCTTCATCGCTGAGTTACATCGACCCATAAAATCATTATACCCCTACGCAGCCGCAAGCGCTCGAGCCAAAATGGTTGAAAACGGAACTCGCCGCCGCCTCTCAGGAGCGGTTAGCGTTTGTTTCATGCGCTGAGGCACTCGCCTTACCCTGCCGGTTGCAGCGGCAATTGCCGCTTGGCGATGCGAATCGCCATGACTGCGGCGAGAAGGCAGATCAGGCCGGCAATCCAGAATGCGGACGAATAGCTGCCGGTCGTATCGCGCAGCATTCCGGCCAAATAGGCGGCGGTAGAAGCGCCGATCTGGTGCGCGACGACGACCCAGCCGAACACCATGCCGGCTTTCTCCTTGCCGAATTCCTGCGCGGCAAGCTTCACCGTCGGCGGCACTGTCGCGATCCAGTCGAGCCCGTAGAACACCGAAAACACGAGCAGCGCCGTCGACCCGGCATCCACCGCGTACGGCAGAAACAAGAGCGACAGGCCGCGCAGGCCGTAATACCAGAAAAGCAGCTTGCGCGCGTCGAACCGGTCCGTCAGCCAGCCGGACATCGTCGTGCCGATCAGGTCGAACATCCCCATCAGCGCGAGCAACCCGGCGGCCACCACTTCCGTAATGCCGTGATCGCCGCAGAACGAAATCAGGTGCGTGCCGATCAATCCGTTGGTCGAAAAGCCGCAGAAAAAAAACGTGCCCGCCAGCAGCCAAAACGTACGATTCGTCAGCGCGCTGCGCAGCGTAAGCAGCGGAGTCGCAAACACGCTGCCGCGGAACGGCTCAGGCGGAGCGGCCTCTTGCGCCCCGTAGGCGGCGGCGCCAATGTCGTGCGGGTGATTGCGCATCCACACCGCCACGACGACAAGCGCAACGGCGATCGCGCCTACCGCGGCGTAGACCGCCGAATGCCAGCCGCTGCCCGTCGTCATGCGGGCAAACAGCGGCAGGAACAGCAGTTGGCCGGTAGCGGCGCTGGCCGTCAACAGGCCGACGACGAGTCCGCGGCGCTCCGCAAACCAACGGTTCGCCACGGTGACGCCAAGCACATTGGCCATCATGCCGGTAGCGAAGCCGGATACGACGCCCCACAGCAGCTCGAACTGCCACAGACGCGTCATGTGCGGCGTCAGCGCCAGGCTAGCAGCCAGCACGAGCAAAGACAGCACCAGTACCCGGCGAATGCCGAACTTGGCGAGAATCGCCGCCGAGAACGGGCCAACTGCCCCATACAGGAAAATGCCGAGCGAAATCACGCTGGAAATCGCGCTGCGGCTCCAGCCAAACTCCCGCTCGAACGGCAGGATGAGCACGCTGGGCATGGAGCGGATGCCGGCGGAGACGAGCAGCGTGACGAACGTCGCAAGCACGACGATCCATCCGTAGTGGAGCCTGGGCGATGCTTTCGTAGTGTTGGCCGAGTGGGACATGAAAGTTTCTCCTCTTCGTTAGTTGTACAAGCAAATAAACAACGGCGATCGGAAATCACACAACAACCGGCCGCAGACCGAACCCGATCTGTTTCCGCCTGCCGCATTCGTTCCGCGCTACCGCTCCAACCGTTCGCTTGCCTCCTCCAGCTCTCGCGAAAGCAGTGTCGACGCTTCGCCGCCCAACACTTCCTCGTAACGCTGCTTCAGCTTCTTCGAGGCGAGGCGAATCTGCTCCTCCAGGGCGATGCCCTTGTCCGTCGGATACACCAGCACCGACTTGCCCTGCACCTTGCGCTCCACCAGCTTCTTCCCTTCCAGCTTGTCAATGAATCGCGTCAGCGTGGACGCGGCGATGTACAGCTTCTCGGCCAGTTCCTTCTGCGCAATGCCGGGGCTGCCGTTCACGATGCGGATCAGATACCCGTACATCGGCGTCAGCCCGGTGCCGGCGAATTCTTCCTCCGCCATCTTCGTAATGTTCCGACTGAGCCGGTTCGTGGTGAAGAACAAACAGGTATGCAAAAAATCGTGCTCCATGTCCATTCCCTCCAACCTTTTAATTTGTATGTACAACTAATCCTAATCCAAGGATGGCGCGTTTGTCAACTGCCAGCACGCCATCTCCCTCGCCTTTATTGCCACTTCATCGTGTTGCCGCCTTCGACGTTCCAAATCCCGAACCCTTCGGAATGCGCCCTGTCGAAAAACATCGGCAGCCGCTGCCCGAACCCTTCCGCAAGCGGCAGCAACGCCAGTTCCTCCCTGTCCGTCCAGAACAGCTCGCCTTCGTCCGTCTGCTCCAGCAGCTCGCCGCTGAATACGGAAGTGCGGTAGCAGAAAACGATGTATTTGTCGCCGGTCCCGCCGTTGTGCCAATGCACGATGCCGCACAGCTCCAGCGCCGCAACCGTAAGCCCCGTCTCCTCTTTCACTTCCCGGACGGTGGAGTCGACGATGCTTTCTCCGTCCTCCACCTTCCCGCCCGGGAACGCAATCCCTTTCCACGACTTGACGCGGCGCTGCGCCAACACTTTGCCCGTCGTTTCGTCGCAGATCATGCACATGTTCGTCAATTCCGTCCTGGCCAACTCCGTCGCCTCCCGATTTCCGCATCTTCATGGATTCGACGGTTTTGGCATACTTCCTCCCCGCAAGCCCCTTTACCGAACCAAACAAGGCCGTTTCGGGTCAAACTTCCAGCCCGGCAGCAAATACTGCATGGCGACCGCGTCGTCCCTTGCGCCGAGCCCCATCGACAAATACAGCCGGTGCGCCTGCTCCAACTGCTCCATGTCAATGTCGATGCCCAGGCCCGGACGGTCCGGCACAGCGATGGCGCCGTCCGCGATGCGCAGCGGCTCCTTCGTCAGCCGCTGGCCGTCCTGCCAGATCCAGTGCGTATCGATCGCCGTGATCGTGCCCGGCGCGGCGGCCGCCGCCTGCGTAAACATCGCCAGCGAAATATCGAAATGGTTGTTCGAATGCGAGCCCCACGTCAAGCCGCGGTCGCTGCACATCTGGGCGACGCGCACGGAGCCCTGCAGCGTCCAGAAGTGCGGATCGGCCAGCGGAATATCGACCGCGTTCAGTTGGAACGCGTGCGCGAGCTGGCGCCAATCGCAGGCGATCATGTTCGTGGCGGTCGGCAAGTCGGTTGCGCGGCGGAACTCCGCCATGATCTCGCGGCCGGAATAGCCGTCTTCGGCGCCGCACGGATCTTCGGCGTAAGCAAGCACATCGCCCTTGTTTTTGCACAGGGCGATCGCCTCGCGCAGCGACCAGGCGCCGTTCGGATCGAGCGTGATGCGCGCCTGCGGAAACCGCCGCTTCAACAGCGCGGCGGCTTCCATCTCCGCTTCGCCGCCAAGCACGCCGCCCTTCAGCTTGAAATCGCGGAAGCCGTACCGCTCCTCCGCCGCTTCCGCGAGCCGCACGATCGCCTCCGGCGTCATCGCTTCCTCGTGGCGCAGACGCAGCCAGCCGTCCGACGCGCCGTCGCCGCTTTCGTAAGGCAAGTCGGTCAGGCGGCGGTCGCCGACGAAGAACAGATAGCCGAGCACGGGGACCGCTTGCCGCTGCTGCCCTTCGCCGAGCAGCGCGGCCACCGGCACGCCGAGGTGCTGGCCGAGCAAGTCGAGCAGCGCGGTTTCGACGGCCGTCTCCGCATGGATCGCCACGCGCTGGTCGAACGTCTGCTGCCCTCTGCCGCCGGCGTCGCGACCCGAGAACCGGCTCCGCATCTCGCCCAGCACCCGTCGATACGCGCCGATGGAACTCCCGACAACAAGCGGCTCCGCCTCCTCGAGCGTGCGCCGGATCGCCTCGCCGCCGGGCACCTCGCTGACGCCCGTCCGGCCGGCGCTGTCCTGCAGCACGACCACATTGCGGGTGAAATACGGTCCGTGCGCGCCGCTTAAATTGAGCAGCATGCTGTCATGGCCCGCTACCGGAATAACGCGCATGGCGCGTACGACCGGCGTGGCAGTTGGCTCGTTCTTCATCGCAAACTCCCCTTCCCCGTGCGGCGGTTACGGCCGCGGAAATTTATCCAGCGCATGCCGGATCACTTGCTCCAGCTGCTTGTAATGCTCCGTTTCCACTTCGATAAGAGGAGCGCGCACGGCTGCTCCCACAGGCAAGCCGACGATGTCCATGCCCGCCTTGATCAGCGAAACCGCGTACCCTTTCCGCTGCTTGCGGATGCGGTTGATCGGCAGCAGCACTTCCGCGTACAGCGTCTGCAGCAGCTCCCGGTCCCCGCCGCGCAAGGCGTTGAAATACAGCCGGGATACATGCGGCAAATAGTTGGACATCGCCGAAGAGTAGCACTCGAAGCCGAGTCCGGCATACGCCGGCATCGTAATTTCCGCGAACGGCATGCCGTTCATCCACTGCAGCCGCGAGCCGATCGTGCGGGTCAATTCGACGTTCAGCTCCATGTTGCCGAAGCCGTCCTTGAAGCCGACGATCTGCGGCAGCTCGCACAGCCGCTGCACCGTCGCCGGCTGGAACACCGCGTTGTCGCGCTGGTACAGGATGCTGGGCAGCCCGGCGCTTTCGACAATCGTGCGGTAGTAGCGGTACAACCCTTCCTGCTCGGGCGAAATCAGATACGGGGGCAAAATAAGCAATCCATCCGCCCCGTTAATACGGGCGAGGTCGGACAGCACGACCGCATGCTGCAGATTGCCTCCCGTTCCCGCATATACAGGCACGCGGCCGGCCGTTACGGAAACGGCCATCGCCACCATCTGCTCGTATTCGGCAACCGACAGCGACTGAAATTCGCCCGAACCCGCGCAGATAAAAATCGCATCCAGCCCGGAATCGAGCAGGAAGCGGATATTCGCTTCGAGCGCCCGCTCGTCGATGTTGTCGCTGCGGTCGAAAGGGGCGACCGGAAACCCGAGTATGCCCTGCACGCCTTGTTTGGCCATATCCTTCTGTTCCTGCCTTTCTGTTTGTTATAATGAAGCTAACTATCGATGCAAATCAACGTAGCGGACCCGGTGTCTGAGGTAACCTTCATTGCCGATTGGATCGGAGAGCGATCCAATGCGGTAATGAAGCTAACTATCGATGCAAATCAACGTAGCGGACCCGGTGTCTGAGGTAACTTTCATTGCCGATTGGATCGGAGATCGATCCAATGCGGTAATGAATCATCATGCTGTGTTTGCCGAGGGGAGGACGACGCCTTGCCGGATATGCCTAGGACGACAAACCAATCGCCAGCAACGCCCGCGCCGGAAGCCGCTGCCGACACGGCGGCAGAAGCCGCGGCAGCGGCCGGCCTGCCGAATACCGCCGTCATGCAGAAAAGCAACCTGTACCTGAACCGGTTCGCCACGCGGCTCGCCTATCCTCCCTCCGCCTTCAACGTCCGCTATTGGGGCGGCAGGCCGGGGCATCGCGGCAATGCGGAGCATTCGCACACGTTTCTCGAAATTTGTTATGTCGCCGGCGGCGAAGGCAGCTATCTGAACAATGGCGTCCGTTATCCGCTCAAGCAAGGCACATTGTACGCGGCCAGACCGGGCAGCCGCCACCGGTTCGAAAGCGTCGACGGCATGGTGCTGTGGTTCGTCGCCTTCGACATGGACCGGGAGAGTTCCTCCCCGGACAGCTGCCGCATGTACGAAAGCCTGTGCGAGCTGGAGCACCTGTTCCTTCCGAACGCGGGACAAACGGCGGTTGTCCACTTGTGGCAGTCGCTCGTGCTGCTGTCCGGCGACGCCGACGCGCCGCCCGATCCGGACGTGATCGCCCGAATCGCCCATTCGCTGCTTTATGCGGCGATCCGTTTTTTTGCCGAGCGTCACGGTTCCCTGCATCAGCGCCAATCGGGCGACAACATCCCGGCCGCCTCCGCCGCGCTGGCCAAAGCCGAGCGCTACATCCAGGAGCGCATGTCACGCAAGCTGACCCTGAAGGAAGTGGCGCAGGCGCTTTACTTGTCCGAGCGGCAGCTGTCGCGGACGATCGCCGAAGGACTCGGCCAGACGTTCCCCGTCTGGCTCCGCACCGAACGCGTCCGGCGCGCCGCCTATCTGCTCGCTTACACCGACCAGAGCATCAGCCGCATCGCCGAAGACACCGGCTTCGATACGATCAGCTACTTCAACCGCGTGTTCGTGCAGACGCTCGGCATCACGCCAGGCAAGTTCCGCAAGCAGGCGGGCTCGGACGAGCAGGACGCGCAGGCGGTCATGCAGCAATATTTGCACCTGCTGGTCGCGCGGCACAAAAAGCAGCCCTAGCTGCTTAGCCGGCGAACTCGTCCATCGCGGCGAACAGCCCTTTCAGGTAGCCGATCGAATACGACCAGCCGGCCCGATTGTTGCGCCAGCCGCCGTTCGGATGCGCCTCGCGGGGGTAACCTTCTTCCAGCTGCAGCATATGATCGGGATTGATGCAGCCGTCGAAACCGACTTTGCGCAGCGCGAGCAGGATTTTCGGCATATTCAGATCGCCGTCGTCCAGCATCGCTTCCTCGAAGGCCGCCGCCGTCGCCAGACTGCCCCGCACATTGCGCAGATGGACGAGGAAAATGCGGCCCTTCCGCCCGAACTGGTGAATTTCGTCGAGCACAAGCGCGCTGCCTCCCGCTTCCGCCCGCGTCCCGACGCAGTACACAAGACCGACCTGCCGGCTTGGGAACATGTCGATCACCCGATGCATGCCGATGCCGTCGAACGGCGTTCCCGGATGCGGCGTATCGGACGGGTGAATCGTCAGCTTCGTGCCGTACTGCTCCGCGATCGGCACGAGCTTCTCGTACACCGTGCGGAACTTGCCCCACCAGCGCTCCGTCTCCTCCAGGCTCGGCACGTTTCGCCCCGCCTGGTCGGCTGCCCGCTCGCCTCGTGCGATGGCGCCGCCGCGGTGAACGGCTTTGTAGATGTGCGTCGACTCGGGGATCACGTCCCCGGCAAAACGCAGCCGCGCGATCGGCATCCGCGCCTCGCCGAACACCTTCATCGCCGCGCAAACGTTGTCCAGCTCGCGTTCGGCCCCGTCGCTATCGTACATGAACGCGTGCGTCATGTCGGGCAGCGTGACCCGGTTGATGTCCATTCCCCACGAGCGGATCCGGGCGCGAAGCTTGAGCAGTCGGTCGAGGTCCGGATAGCCTTGTTCGTCGACGCCGGGAAACATCGATCCGATGACAAGGTCGAGGCAGTCGACGCCAAGCTGGCTCATCAGCTTCAAATCCTGCTCCGGTATATCGCAGGTCGTCACTTGTATGGCAATTTTCATCATGCGTACAGTTCCTCCTTTTGGATAGCTGCGACACAATTCCAGTATAAGGGGCACTGAAAGCGCCGTCTTTTTAAAATGACGCCGATCTTTTTCACTTTTTGTCACTCGAAACGGTCCCGCTGGTTTGCGAATGCTTAAGTGTATAAATACACTTAACATTCCGCAGTTGAGCTTTATTTCGGGTTTTACCGTCAGGCTTAATGCACAAATACATTTAAACATGTGAAAGCGAAAAAAATGAACCACTTTAAATGCATTAATGCATTTAAGCTTAGGCGGGAGCTGTTTCGAGAGGCGTGACTGGCCACTGATGGCGGGGCTCGCGACTGATACAAACTGGCTTCTGGCGCGCTCCCTTACCACAAATCCGCGGCAAAAAGCCGTCGCCATTGGCGACGGCTTCGTCCCTTGCGTTCTCCCGCGACGGCGCAACGTCACGCCGTCATTCGGCGGCGGCGCGGGCGCGGCCGTCCCGCACGAACTGCGCCGTTGCGGCCATTTGCGCCGCGTCGACCGCTTCGAGCGTGACGAACCCGCGCGGCTTCGTCTCCTCCAGCAGGCGCCAAAACTGCGCATAATCGAGCCCGCCCAAGCCGGCTGCCGTTTCGGCAATGCCGCCGTTCGGCTCGCGCCGCCAATCTTTCGCATGCGCGCTGACAATGCGCGGGCCCAGCAGCCGGAACGCTTCAGCGACGATTTCCCGCTGGTTGTCGACATTGCCCGCGCTCAGCAGGTTGCACGGATCGAGCACAACCCCGACGCACGACGACGGGAACCGTTCGATCGTTTCCGCCAGTTTGCCGGCCGTATCGATCAGGTGCGTTTGCGCCGCCTCGAGTCCGATCGTCACGCCCCACCGCTCCGCTTCCTCCACAAGCTCCTCCAGCGCACGGTCCAGCCGTTGCCAATGGCGCGCAAGCAGCGCCGGGTCGTCCGTCGCCGGCACGCCGACCTCCGTCGCCACCGTCGGCGCGCCGAAATGCCGCGCATGCCGCAGATGCTCCTTGAACCGGTCGACATTGTAGCGATACGTCGCGTCGTCCAGGTCGATCAGGCTCGCATAACAGCCAAGCACGGCGATGCCGACGCCGGCGCGGTCGAACGCGCCGCCTACTTCGTTCGCCAGCCCCGGGCTGAGCTTGCCGAGCGAAAAGTCGATGCCGTCGATCGCTTTGGCAAGCGCCAACTGCACGTAGTCAAATTTGCGGGAAGCGATTTGCGCGGCCAGTTCCTTTACGGGAAGCTTGCCGGCCAGATGGGCCAAAATACCGACAGTCATTGGGTTCACCTTTCATTCGCGCGGATTTGGTCTATTTGCCGCTGCCCGGCACGGCCCCGGTTTCCTTCGGCGGACAAGCGGGGACAAGCGGTTCCCTTCAGTATACCGGATTTTTGAAGGATGTTCCCTGCGCGTTGTTTAAATTCATACCGATTGGCGATCATGCGCGTACCCCTGGCTCCGCTGCGGGTAAGGGAACAACTCGTCCACGCGGACGCTGTGGCCGGTTTCGTTCGTGAAGACGACATGCTCGCGCCGGAACTGGCGCGGGCTTTCCAGGCCGCATGCCGCCGCAAGCGAAAACAGCCCTTCCCGCAGCTGCAAAATGTAGTTCATCACGCGCCACATTTTCTCCTCGGGGGCGAGCGCCGCCTGGAATTTGCTGTCGGTCGTCGTGATCCCGGTCGGGCATTTGCCGGTGTGGCACTGCATCGCCATGATGCAGCCATTCGCCATCATGAAGCCGCGCGCGGAATTGACGCAGTCCGCTCCCATCGCCAGCGCGATCGCGACTTTGTCCGGGGTCACAAGCTTGCCGGAAGCGAAAATGAGAAACCGCTCGCGCACGCCGAATTTGCGCGCCGTATCGTCCAGGATGAGCAGCGCGCTGTACAACGGCAGCCCCATTCCGTCCGCCATCGCTTTGAACGTGGCGCCGGAGCCGCCTTCCGACCCGTCGACCGTAATGAAGTCCGGGCAAATGTCAAGGTCGAGCATCGCCTGAAAAAAAGGCTCCAGCCGCTTCGGGTCGCCGACGACGATTTTGACGCCGACCGGCTTGCCGCCCTCCTCCTGCAGCGTGGCGATGAAGCGGAGCGCTTCCTCCGGATTGGTCAGAAACTCGAAGCGGTTCGGCGAGTTGACCGTCAGGCCGACCGGGACGAGGCGCGCCTTGGCGACCGGTTCGGTCACCTTGCTGCCTTCGAGATGGCCGCCGCGAATTTTGGCGCCCTGGTGGAACTTCAGTTCGAACGCCTTGATGTTCGCGATCGTTGCCTTCTGGCGGAACGCTTCGATCGAGAAACGGCCCGTTTCGTCGCGGAAGCCGAACAGGCCCGGGCCGATCTGCGCGATGACGTCGGCGTCGGACTCGAGATGCACGCCGGCCACGCCGCCTTCGCCGGTATTGATCCAGGAGCCGCCGGCCATGCGCGCGCCGTTGCCCGTCGACTGGATGTAGTTCTCCCCGACGGCGCCGAACGACGTGGCGGACGCGCCGAACATGCCTTTGAGCCGCCACGGGATGCGGCGGTCCGGTCCGACGACGATGGCGTCTTCGTCATGAAGCAGCCACGGTTTCACCTGCTCCTTGACGAACGCTTCCTTGCGGGTGAACAACCCTTCGTCGGTGATGACGTACTTCTGGCCGGGGAGCAGCGAGGCGTTGTCGACCTTCAGCTCGCTCGTCAGCTTGGGGAACATCGCGTTCGACAAATAGAAGCCGGGCTTCTCGTAATCGCGCCGGCCGCCGAACGAAATGAGGTCGGTCCGGTACTTGGCGGCGTACACGATGCCGATAAAGTCGGCGCGCGGGAACGGCCGGCCTTCCGTGTCATTGTCGAACCAGTACTGACGAAATTCCGGACCGAGCTTCTCGAGCAGGTAACGCAGCCAGCCGAGAAACGGGTGGGAACGGATGATCGAATGTTTTGGCCGTTTGGACAGGACGTACATGTAACCGAAAAAAAACGCCACGGGGAGAACGACGACAATGGCTACGATGGCAAGTACAATTTTCACCCACACTGGTTAAAGCCCTCCCGACTTCGTCAAGGTTGTTTGCGGCGCTTCGCCTACGGAGGCGCCGCTGCACCAGTAGTATACCATGAACTGCCAGAGGCATTCGATTGAATCTCGCTTGTGCGGTGCGTATCGCTTGAGCGTCTGACCGTACCTGATCTTTCGTGCTATAATTGGGGGCGACAAGCAAGTCGACTATAGAGCGAACGGGAGGCGTACGAATGCGATACCGCAATTTGGGGAAAAGCGGCCTGGAAGTGTCGGTGCTCGGGCTCGGAACGAATGCGTTCGGCGGACGCGCGGACAAGGAAACGTCGATTCGCGTGCTGCATCGCGCCGCGGACCTTGGCATCACGTTTTTCGACACCGCCAATATTTATACCGGCACCAAGTCGGAGGAAATTATCGGCGAAGCGTTCGAGGGCCGGCGGCACGAGGTTTTGCTGGCGACGAAAGCCGGCATCAGGCGGGGAGAGGGCCCGAACAGCAGGGGCGCCTCGCGGCAGCATATTTTGCGGGAAATCGAAGGCAGCCTGCGCCGGCTGCGGACGGACTACATCGACTTGTACCAGATCCACACGTTCGATCCGCAGACCCCGCTCGAGGAAACGCTGCGCGTGCTCGACGACCTGGTTACCGCAGGCAAGGTGCGCTACGTGGGCGCGTCGAACTATGCGGCGTGGCAAATGATGAAATCGCTCGCCGTCAGCGACAGCCGGCAGTTGGTCAAGTTCGTGTCCGTCCAGCCCGGCTATTCGCTGGTCGATCGCGGTGCGGAGCGGGAGCTCGTTCCGTTCTGCGTCGATCAGGGGATCGGGCTGATTCCGTATTTTCCGCTGGCAGGGGGCATCCTGACGGGCAAATACGCGGGCGGCGCCGTGCCAAGCGGCTCGCAGCTCGACCACAACCCGCGCTTCTCGCAGCGGATGAACGCCGCGCGGCTGGAAACGGGCGAATTTGTGGCCAAGCTGGCGGCAGAAATCGGCACAACCGCCACGGCGCTGTCGCTCGCCTGGCTCATGCGCCGTCCAGCCGTCAGCACCGTGATCGCCGGCGCCACCCGTGAAGCGCAAATCGACGACAACTTGCGGGCGGTCGACCTCGAACTGTCGGAAGACGTCGTGCGCGCGCTCGATGATGCAAGCAAAGAATTCGTTTATTCGCCGCCGTTCTGACACCGCTTTCCGCGGCAGCCGGCCCCCCGCACGCATGCGCGGGCCCGGCTGCCGCCCCTCTCATCCAATACCCCTTATTTGCCTGCTTCTTTTGTCCGCTATCCCCTTCGCTCAATCTCAAGCATCAACGACTTTAACTTTTATCCCATTTCTGGAAAAATTCCCCTTCGATGCAGCGACACCATTCAAGTGGTACGCTTCCAAACTCGATACAACCAACCGCCAACTTGAGCCAACGGGATAACCGACAGATACGAACTGACGCGACTTCTCACTCGTTCTCTCTCCCGGCACGTTCGCCGCCGCACCAGTTTGAGCCAACGGGATAACCGACAGACACGTGTTTCAGTTGACCACTTTAGACCTGACAAAATCGCCCTCGCCCCCCACGCCTCACCTCTCGCCCCGCTCCTCCCCGCGCCGCTCCCCCGGCAGCCCGTCCCGGCGCACATGCGCGAAACACGCAGAGTAACCGATTGTAACGTGGTAAGCAATTGAATCTTGTTGCAGGCGAAGCCGGCAACGTACACTGAAGCTGCGAGACGAAAACGCAAATCGAGGGGGCGTTTGCACAATGAACAAGTTTTGGCGCGGCACAGCCGCAACCGGCCTCGGCCTCGTGCTGGCCGTCACGGCCGCCTGCACCGCAAGCAAGAAGGACACGGCGACCAGCCCGTCGCCCACGGCGCCGCAGCAATCAAGCGCCGCTTCCGCCAGTCCCGCACCGTCGGGTGCGGCGAACAGCGGCAAGTACAACCCGCCGATCGAGCTGACAACGGTGCGGATGGTGCAGCCGAACCAGCATTTCGACGCCGGAGAAAATATCGACCGCAACGCGATCTACGACTACTACCTCGAGAAGCTCGGCATCAAGGTGGTCAACAAATGGACGGTCACCGGCGAATACAACTCGAAGGTGAAAATCGCGATTGCCGCCAACGACCTGCCCGACTTCCTGAAGGTGTCGGATGCCGACCTTCAGGAGTTGGTCAACAACAACATGGTCATGGACCTGACGCAGTTGTGGGACAAGTACGCCTCCGAGGATACGAAGCGGGAGTTCACCTACGACGGCGGCAAACAAATCAAATCGGGCACGTTCAACGGCAAAATGATGGCGATCCCGGAAACGCGCAACCCGTACAGCAAAACGATGTTCGTCTGGGTGCGCAAGGATTGGCTGAAGGAGCTGAACCTGCCGGAGCCAAAAACGATGAACGACCTGGTAGCCATTTCCGACGCGTTCTCGAAACGGGACACGAAGGGCAAAGGCAAAGCGTACGGCTTGTTCCTCGACAAGGACCTGGCCGACTACAAAGGCTTTTTCAACAGCTTCCACGCTTACCCCGGCATCTGGGTGAAGGACGCGTCGGGCAAGCTGACGTACGGCAGCCTCGATCCGCAAATGAAAGCGGCGCTGAAGCAGCTGCAGGACATGTTCAAGGCCGGGCAGATCGATCCCGAATTCGGCGTCAAGGATTTCGACAAGGCGGCGGAGCTGATCGCCAGCGACCGCATCGGCCTGATGTACGGCACGTTCGCCAACAGCCTCTCGCTCGCCGCCGGGGCGGTAAAGGACGGAAAAATTTTGCAGGATTGGGAAGCGTACATGATCCCGTCGATCGACGACAAACCCGCGCTGAACCCGGCGCTGCCAACCGTCAAGACGTACTACGTCGTGAACAAAAACGCCAAGCACCCGGAAGCGGTCATCAAGCTGCTGAACGAATGGACCGCCTCGGCCGTCAAGTCGACGGAGGAGAACAGCATCCTGCTGCTGGGCAAAGCGCGCAAGCCGAGCGACTTCTCCTACTACGAAATCAACCCGATCTTCGTGTTCTCGCAATACGCCAACGTGCTCAGCGGCGAGTTGATTCCCAAGGCGCTGAAAACCGGCGACCGCTCCGTGCTCGGCACCGATCTCGACCGCAACATCCGCTACGACTCGGTACTGGAGTTCAAGAAGGGCAACATTACCGAAAGCAGCTGGGTGCAGAATCTGATCGCCAAGGAAGACGGCACGCTGGCGAAGCTGAACGCCATTTACAAAAACAAGCTGTTCATGTACAACGAGTTTTACGGCGCGGCCACCCCGACCATGGGCGAAAAGATGAGCATCCTCGACGCCAAGGAATACGAAATGATCACGAAAATCATCATGGGCTCCGCATCGGTCGACAAGTATGACGATTTCGTCAAGGAATGGAAAAGTCTCGGCGGCGACAAAATCACCCAGGAAGTCAACGACTGGTACCAGAAAATGAAGTAACCGTTTGCGATTGCCATACGGAGGAGGTTCTGGCCAAGAACCTCCTTTTTGCAAACCGCTTCTGTCCGCGCCACCGTCCCATCTTGCGCCACAACGGCGGCCGCGCCGCTATCGCCACTGGAGGCATGACCATGCTGCTCAAGGAATGGAAAATAAACAAGCTGCTGCACCTGATGGTGCTGCCCAGCCTGATCTATGTGCTCATCTACAAATACGGCCCGATCGCGGGCATCGTCATCGCCTTCAAAAAGTATTATCCGGTCAAAGGCATCTGGCATTCGCCCTGGATCGGCTGGGACAATTTCCAGTACGTCCTGCTGCTGTCGGATACGCCGCGCGTCGTCGCCAATACGCTGGTTATCGCCTGCTGGAAAATCGTCTGCGGCCTGATCGCGCCAATCCTCACCGCGCTGCTGCTGAACGAGGTGCGCAAGTCGCTGTTTCGCCGCACGTTCCAGACGCTGGTGTATTTTCCCCACTTCCTGTCCTGGATCATTCTGAGCGGCATTCTGATCGAGCTGCTGTCTCCCAACGCGGGCATCGTCAACCATGTGCTGGGCTGGCTGGGGATCAAGCCGATTTTTTTCCTTGGCGACAATCGCTGGTTCAAGTTTACGCTGGTTGCCTCGGACGTCTGGAAGGAGTTCGGCTTCGGCACGATCGTGTACCTGGCGGCGCTGACGAACATCAACCCGAGTCTGTACGAAGCGGCCGAGGTCGACGGCGCGAACCGCTGGCGGCAGACGTGGCACATTACGCTGCCGGGTATGATTCCGATCGTCGTCCTGCTGGCCACGCTCAGCCTCGGCAACGTGCTGAACGCCGGCTTCGACCAGGTGTTCAACCTGTACAGCCCGGCCGTGTACGAATCCGGCGACATCATCGACACGTTCGTGTACCGGCTCGGCCTGCAGCAATACCAATACGGCGTCGCCACGGCCGTCGGCCTGTTCAAATCCGGCGTATCGCTCGTCCTGATCAGCATTTCGTATTATGCGGCTTACCGGTTTGCCAACTACAGAATTTTTTAGGCGGTGTGGCGTTTTGTTCAACTATCGCACGAGCACGAGCTACCGGATTTTTACGCTGGCCAACTATTTGTTCCTGACCGTTCTGGCGCTGAGCTGCGTTCTGCCGCTCATACACGTGCTGATGGTTTCGTTCAGCTCCGCCCAGGCGGTAGCCGCAGGCCGGGTCGGCTTATGGCCGATCGACTTCACCTGGGCTTCCTACGAAAGCGTTTTTGCCAAAAAAGCGTATTTGCTCGCGTTTCTCGTTTCGCTCAAACGGATTGCGCTCGGAGTGCCGATCAATATGCTGCTGGCGGTGACGCTGGCCTACGCGCTGTCGAAGGAGAGCCGGCAGTTCCGCTTCCGCACGTTTTACGCCTGGCTGTTCGTCGCCACCATCCTGTTCGAAGGCGGCCTCGTCCCCTACTACATCATCGTCAAACAAACCGGACTGATCAACTCGCTCTGGGCGCTGGTCATTCCGAATGCGCTTAACGTGTTTAACGTGATTTTGCTGCTTAACTTTTTCCGCAGCCTGCCGAAGGAACTGGAGGAGTCGGCGACCATCGACGGGGCCAATCACTGGACTGTGCTATGGCGTATTTTCGTGCCGATTTCGCTGCCGGGTCTGGCGACGATTTTGCTGTTTACGATCATTTCGCACTGGAACAGCTGGTTCGACGGTTTGATTTTCATGAATAATCCCGACGGCTACCCGCTGCAAACGTATTTGCAAACCCACGTCATTCAGAAAAACGCCAACATCAGCGAAATGAGCGAGGAAGAGCTGCGGCAATATTTCAGAATCAACGAACGCACCGCGCGGGCGGCGCAAATTTTTGTCGCTGCCTTGCCGATTCTGCTGATTTACCCGTTCCTGCAGAAGTATTTTATGAAGGGCATCGTGCTCGGCAGCGTCAAAGAATAAAATACGCGTTTAACGAAGGAGCATCCCGGCATGAACAAAATCGATGCGAACTGCACGATCGGCACGTGGGTCAACCAGGAGCTGGAGGTGAACGACGAAACGCAGTTTCTCGAAGCGCTCGACTACTACCGGATCGACCGCGCGATCGTCAGCCACGTCATGGCGCACACGTACGACCCGATCGTCGGCAACGAACGGCTGCTGAAGCTGGCGGCAGGCGACCGCCGGCTGATCCCTTGCCCGATTCTCGCCCCGCATTACAAGTATCATGCCGGCTGGCCGGCAATGGCGGAGCTGCTGCGCGTGCACGGGATCAAGTTCGCCCGGCTGGCGCCGAAGGAGCACGGCTACGCGCTGCACAGCCCGCATACCCGCGAAATGTTCGCGATCGCCGAACGGCTCGGCATTCATCTGCTGCTGGGCCACGCGGAAATCACCGACGCGGAAGGCATCGAGCTGCCCGGCTTCGAGCTGCTGCTGCGGCAATACCCCGGCGTCAACGTGATCGTGACCGGGACGAAGCACCGCCGCAAGCTGATGCTGTACGGCTACCTGGAGTCTTATCCGAACGTGTATGCGGAATTTTCGCTGTTCGACAATTGGCTTTCCTACCAGGAGGCGGTTGGGCTGTTCGGCTCGGAACGGCTCGTGTGGGGCTCCAACATGCCGTTCAACATGCCGGGCTCGGCCATTACCATGCTGTCCTATGCGAACATTTCCGCCGAAGACAAGGCGAACATCGCTTACCACAATATCGCAAGACTGATGGGAGAATAACCGATGCTGCTGAAAGATTACGCCGAAAACGGCCTGCCTTTTGCCGACATTCCCGTCATTGACGTGCATGGCCACCTGAGCGCCGCCGCCAATCCGTATATCCCGTACCCGAACGAGGAGGACCAGGCGGTACGGTTCCTCGAGACGCTCGACAGCGTCGGCGTCGATTACGCGATCGTGTCGATGCAGCGCGGCTTCGGCACGAACGAGCTGGATGCGAATCTCGACCTGGCGAAAATCATGACGCGCCACCCCCGTCTCCTCGGCTGGGTGACGTACATCCCGTTCCTGCCGCAGCCGAGCCTCGACATCGCCGACGCCTGTTATGCCGTCTCCGACCGTTTTGTCGGCATGAAAATTCATCCCGACGCCAACCGCTGCGCGATTGGCGGGCCGGAATACGCGCCGCTATGGGAATACGCCGATGCGCGGGGCCTGCGCGTGCTGACGCATACGTGGGGGCAAAGCCCTTACTCCAACCCCGAGCAACTGCACGACATTGCCCGCCGTTATCCGAACGTCGCCGTGCTGATCGGTCATTCCGGCGGCCGGGGCACGGCGATCGAAACGGCGATTGCGCTGGCGAACCGGTACGACAACCTATACCTGGATCTGACCGGCGCGTTTCTGTATTCGTCGTGGACGCTGGAACGGTTCGTGCGCAAGGCCGATCCGGATAAATTGCTGTTCTCGAGCGATGCCACCTACAACGACGTCACCTGGGAAATCGGCAATATCGCCTACGCCCGGGTGCCGGAAGAGGTCAAGGAGAAGGTGCTTGGCCTGAACGCCAAGCGGCTGCTCAAGGGGGTGATCCGCGATATGTAAATGAGGGCACGAAGTTCGCGCAGTCCGCACGGCTTGTTGTCCCGCTTTCGTTCCATCCATTTCATGAGGAGGTAATGTAATGGCAATCCGTATCCGCAACAAATGGTTAGCGTGCCTGCTGATCGCCAGCCTGCTGCTGGCGCTGGCCGGACCGGTCCGCTGGGGCTTCGGCGGCATCGCGCACGCCACCGGTACGCCGACTTACGTCTCCACCTTCGAATCGATCGGCCTGACCTGGAATCCCGGCGTGGTCAACCAGGCCGCTTATACCGCTTCGGTGCAGTACCGCCTGTACAACTTCAACGCCGCCTGGAGCGACGGCCTCGACTTGTCCTACGACCCGCGCACGACCGGCGGCCGCGACGCCGAGTTCAGGGGCAGCATCGTGGGCCTCAACCCCGGCACCAGCTATGAAATCAAGCTGACGCTGTCCGATCCGGAGACCACGACCGCGACGCTCGTCGCCACGACGATGAGCGAATATTTCCCCGTCGGCACGACCGTGACGCTGCCGGCCAGCTCCTCCTCGGAGCTGCTGATCACCTCGGGCGGCTCGCCCGGCGCCTACAAGCTGTACACGTTTGATCCCGAAGACGACACGGCGGTCATCGACGTCGACGGCGAAGCCGACACCTGCATCACGATCAGCGCGCCGTACGTCATCGTCCGCGGCGTTACGTGCACGGGCGCGAACAAGCACGGCATCTCGCTTGTCGCCGGCGCGCACCATGTCGTGCTCGAAGGCAACGACATCAGCGACTGGGGCTCGGAGCGTTCCGCCGGCACCGGTCTCGGCGCAGACTGGAACGCGGGCATTCACGCCGCCTACCTGCAGCCTACGATCAAGGATATCGTGATCCAGGGCAATACGATCCACGACCCGCGTTATACGGCGAACACCTGGGATAGCGGCCATCCGCTCGGCCCGAACGGCATCGCCTTCGAGCAGGACGGCGGCGGTCACAACATCATCCGCTACAACACGATTACCGGCAACGACACCCACTACTACAACGACAATATCAGCGGCGGCGAAAATTATTCATTCGGCGGCATGCCCGGCCCGGACTCGGACATTTACGGCAACCTGCTGACGCACAGCTACGACGACGCGATCGAAGCCGAAGGCGGCGGCCGCAACGTGCGCGTGTGGGGCAACTACATGGACAAAGTGGCGACCGGCGTGGCCAGCGCCGTCGTTTCGATCGGGCCGCAGTACATTTTCCGCAACGTGCAGAACACGACGCGAATGAAATACGCCGGCGGCGGACCGGACACCGACAGCGATCGCGGGCCGTTCGGAAAGTCCGGCAACGACCGGAGCGACCCGAGCATCGGCGGCGGCAAACGCTACTTTTTCCACAATACGACGCTGCAGGCGCCGCCGCCGGTGGGCTCGACTTACCCGCTCGGCGCCGGAGCGGGCATCAACGATGACGGCGGACCGCTGACCAACACCGTGTCGCGCAACAACATCTGGCATATTTGGAAAACGAACTGGAGCAGCATCTACGACTCGAACGCCAGCGTGACCAACGATTTTGACTACGACCTGTACAACGGCAACATCACCGCTTACACCGGCGCGGAAACGAACGGCATTCACGCCGCGCCGATTTACGCCAGCGGCAACGGCTACATCAGCGGCAGCGGCGGCGCGTACGCGCTCGATCCGACCAGCCCGGGCTACCATGCCGGCGTCGCGCTGAACAATTTCAACAGCGGCAGCAACGTGGATATGGGCGCACACCAGTCGGGCACCCCGGCGATGGTGTTCGGCGTTGCCGGCTTTAACGTCAACCGCGCGCCGCTCGTTTACGCCGGCGCCGGCACAACGACGGGAACGGAAGCCGGTCTGAACGGCATCGTTTACGACGACGGGCTCGGCTCGCCGGGCGGCACGCTCAGCTATGCGTGGACCCAGGTAAGCGGTCCGGGCACCGCCTCCTTCGTCGACGACGAGGCGGCAACCACGCTGGTGTCGTTTTCGGCCAACGGCACGTATGTGCTGCGGCTGACGGCAAGCGACGGCCTGCTCTCGGCGGCGAGCGATGTCACGATCGTCAAGGACAGCTCGCCGGCGACGCCGACACCGACGCCTACGCCGACACCGACGCCGACTCCGACACCTACGCCAACCCCGACGCCGATTCCGGGCGATCACATCTACACCAGCCAGCTGCCGGCCGGCTTCGACAATGACGCCCGTTACGAGCTGGGCACGAAATTCAAGTCCGCCGTCTCCGGCACCGTATACGGGGTGCGTATATACACGAACGCTATCGAGGGCGGCGACCACGCCGTGCGGCTGTGGAACGCAAACGGCACGTTGACGGCCGGTCCGTTCACGTGGACGATCGCGGCCGGCACGGCCGGCTGGCGGGAATTCGATCTGCGCGCGGAGAACATCACGATCAGCGCCGATACCGACTATATCGTCGCCGTTTCGAACAGCACGGACAAGATTTACGCCGCTTCGCCGGGCGGCTTCACCACGCCGATCGTCAACGGCAGTTTCATTACTTACACGACCAGCGGACTGTTCAACACGACGCTCGGCAACATGCCGAATACGTCGTTTAACGACGGCAACTATTTCCGCGACATCATCTTTGCGCCGGATCCGACGCCGTCGCCGACACCAACGCCCACGCCTACACCGACGCCCACGCCGACTCCGACACCGACGCCGATTCCGGGCGAGCATATTTTCACCGGCCAGACGCCGAGCCTGTACGATAACGACGGGCGTTACGAGCTCGGCACGAAGTTCAAGGCCAGCGTCTCGGGCACGCTCGCCGGCGTGCGCATTTACACGAACGCCAGCGAAGGCGGCGAGCATAAGGTGCGGCTGTGGACGGCGGCCGGCACGCTGGTCGACGGTCCGCGCACGTGGACGATTGCCGCGGGCACGGCCGGCTGGAAGGAATTCGCTCTGCCGAACATCGCGATCAGCGCGAATACGGACTACATCATCGCCGTCTCCAACAGTTCGGACAATTACTACGCCGCCACGCCGGGAGGCTTCTCCTCGCCAATCGTAAACGGCAGCCTGGTCACCTATGCCGGCAGCGGGCTGTTCAACACCACGCTCGGCAATATGCCGAACGCGTCGTTCAACGACGGCAACTATTTCCGAGACGTCATCTTCGTAGCGGATTAGGCACGCAAGCGCAAAACAGCGGGAAGAGGCAGGGCGAACCCTGCCTCTTCCCGCGTTTTGTTTGGCGGGGGGCGGGCCCGGGCGAACCGCGAGGGCTCGGAAGATGCCGCCAGGGGCGGTAGCGCGGGCAAGCGGAGACGCTGCGCGAGGCGGGAGAGGCGGGGGCGCGGGCCGCCCGGCAAGGCGAGTACCGAAATAAGCCATGTTTCATGGCCTATTTCGGAAAAAACGAGTGCCCGCGCCAAAATAACCAGTGATTTCACTGGCTATTAGGCCAAAATACCCGATTCCGGGTCAATTTCCGCAGAATAAGCCATGTTTTCACTGGCTATTTCCTTCGCAACACGCAAAGTATCGCTAATAGGCCATTTTTTATAGGCTATTTCCACGAGCCGGCCCACGAACCCGGCTACCAAGCGCCCCGTCTTTCTCCGCTCCCCCTCTTCCCTCACCTCCCCGCCTCCCTGCCTCCCCGCCTCCCTGCTGCCTTCTGCTTTCCTTGTCTGCTCTTCCGCCTTGCTCCCGGCCGCAAAAAAAAGACGGCCCCGTTTCGACCGTCGCTTGCTCCCGCTACAGGTACATCGCTCAGAAAGTCGTGCCCCCTGCGCCTATACCTCTCTGCGGGCGTCCGGCTCCGAGCCGGCAATCATCGCCAGCATCGATTTGCGCAGCTTGCACACCATCGTGTACATCGGGTTGTAAATGTTGCCCACCTCGTATTCCACGCACTGGCCGAGCAGCGCGCCGATTGCCACGTCGCCCAGGCCGTAGTCGTCGCGCAGCCAGCGCACCATTTCGCTGGTCGCATGTTTCACGGCCATCTCCAGCGGCTTGGCGTTGCCGATCGCAAACAGCCACGTATCGTCCTCGCCGCGCGGCCAACCGATCGACCGCCCCTTGATGACGCGCACCGTAAACGTGACGTCGAAGCTCGTTTCGACGCCCGTGCCGCTGATTTCTCCGTCCCCCTGCACCGCATGGCCGTCACCGAGAAAGAACAACGCGCCCGGTTCGAACACGGGCAAATAAGCGGTCGAACCCGCCGTAAACCGGCGGTAGTCCATGTTGCCGCCATGCTCGGCGGACGAAGCCGTGGCGATATGCTCGCGACGGGCCGGCGCCGTACCGAAGCAGCCGAGAAACGGCGCCAGCGGCAGCCGGAAGCCGCCCAGCTCGGGCGGGCAATCGGTCAGGCGTGTCGTCCCGCCGGCCAGATCGATGTCCCAGCCGACGATTTGCCTCGGCGCCATCGATGCGAACAACTCGGCTTCCAGCACCTGATGGTTGAGCACGTTGGCGGTCCAGCCGCTGTCCCGGTTCGGATACAGCCGGTCGAAACGAACGGCCAGCGTATCGCCCGGCTCGGCTTCTTCGACATGGAACGGGCCGGTCATCGGATTCGGCCGCACGCCCACGGCGCGAAGGTGTTTGTCGTCCCCGCGGGCGTCGATCGTCGACGTCACGACCGTGTCGCCGGAACGAATGCGACAGGCCGGCTCATGCGCGCCCATCGTATTGTAGAAGACGGTCGGGGCAAAATGGTGCGTACTCACAATGTTTCCCTCCTTGCTCATGATGGTTCGTTCGCGACGATCCAACTCTCCGCCGGTACGGTCAGGCCGTCCGGCGTATGCCGCAGGGCGATGGAGAAATTGGCGACAATCCGCGTGCCGTCGGCGAACGTCGTTTCCTGAACATTGCCATCCTCGGACACGAAGCGGTGATCCACCAGCTCCAGCTTGCCGATCCGGCGATGCAGCTTCGCCACCGGCAGCGCCAGATCGAGCGCCTGCCGCACCTCCGGGTCGTCCAGACGGAAACGGTACAACGCCGTTTCCGAGCCGTTCCCGGTCCAGGCATACATCGCGCCAAAAGGGAACACATCCGGCGGGCAACCCGTCAGCGCGTCCATGGCGGCCATAATTTTCGCCCTGCCGCCGGAGCGCTCGTACAGCTGGTCGGCCGGATTGCGGCCGTGCCAAGGATTGTTGTAGTTGTGCACCTCCCACCACGAATGGATCATGCTGTCGTGGTACACCAGCATCGTCAGCGGAATCGGCCAGAACGGCCAATGGCCGTACAGCGGCAGCGCCTTGACCGAACCGATGTCGTATTCGAGCGAATACGCATCGTTGAACGTTTCCGAGCTGACCGCGCGCGCTCCCGCCTGACCGGCCAGCAGCAGCCGCTTCAGCCACTCCCGGTCCTCCGAACGCGACAGCGGATACCCTCGATGGCCGGCGTGGTCAAGCGCGTAACATTCGCCGAGCGAAGCGCAAGTAATGACGTCAAAATGGTCCCAGGTCATGTCGGCGATATCGCCCCGTACCGCCTCCTCCTGCCAGGACGGCAGCGTCGAGTTGCAATTAACATACCATTGCTGGTCATCGATTTTCCACATTTTTATGATGCTGCCGTCCGCCTTTCGGCGATATCGCGCCCGCACCTCGTCAGTGCCGGTATCGAGCGCTTCGTTCACCCACGACCACGGGGCAACGTCGTAGCCGAGCCGTTCGATCGCCGCCACCGTCTCGCCGCTCATGCGAATCGGCGGCAGTCCGCCCATATGAATGTCGTGATGGAACATGTTGAACCGGGCCGGGTACACGAGCGCCCGGTCGAAGCCGCAGTCGCGCAGCTTGGCGCACTCCGCGGCGTAATCGAGTTCATCGTCCTGGCAGTAGCCAACAAAACACATCAGCGCGCCAAACAAGCGCTCCAGCATCGGGCGTGCGGCGATTTTGTCCTCCCAGCTGCGGAAGCGTCCCTGTTCGATCACCTTGCGGCGATACGCCTTGGCGATCGCGACGTGGCCGGCGTCGGTGCACGTCAGACGCACCTCCCGCGCATAACGCATGCTGCCGAGCGAAGAACGCTGCAAATTGGCCGCCCAGAACCGGCCGTCCGCCTCCTTGCCGATCCACCACAACGTATCGTCGCAGGTTTCCGCCGTCAGCAGCAAGCCCCCGTTTTGCCCGATATAGCCGATCAGCGGCATCGAGAAGCCGCCGTGTCCCGCTTCCGCCAGCCGCAGCTGCTGCGGCTTCCCCCGGCCGTCCCACAGCATGCCCTGCATGATGGGCAGCGCCAGCCGCAGCGGTTCGCCGGCAGGTACGAAGGCGCCGGGAAGCGCAATGACGCCGATCGCCGATGGCACATCTTCAGGCAATCGAATGTCGACTGCACGCTCCGAGAGCCGATATTCGTAACGCAGCTCATGCTCCCCTGCCCGATAGGCGATCGTCACCCCCTCCTCGCCGCGGGGCCAAGCCGCAACCGGAACGAGCGGCAGCAACGGCGTTTCTTTGCCCTCCGCGTCGTCCGCCAGGCCGTAAACCTGGGTGCGCGGGTCCAGCGTCCAGCGGGTGCCGCGTTGTCGGTCGATCAAGGCCAGGCCGCTGCCGTTGTCGCCGCAATAGAAATCGAACTGCTCATTCGCGAGATGAATCATCCGTCGTCTCCCCCAAGGCGCCTGCAATCGGGCGCCAACAATTTTATATTTTACATTTATACAATATATTGGTATTATTAATAATATATTCTATTTTCTTGACGAAAAGGAGCCTGTCTAATGAACATCCTGGCTATCGGCGCCCATCCGGACGATATCGAGCTGCAGTGCGCCGGCACACTGGCAAAATACGCCCGCCGGGGCGACCGCGTCACGATCGCCGTCGCAACCAACGGAGACAAGGGCAACTTCGACACCGAACCTGCCGAGCTGGCTGCCATTCGCGAGCGGGAGTTCCGCGCCTCGTGCGAAACGCTGGGCGCCGTTCCCGTCTGGATGGGTTATCCCGACGAGCTGCTGGACAATACGCTGGCGAACCGTCTCGCTTTTGTCGACCTGATCCGCAGCGTCGATCCGGACGTCATTTTCACTCACGGACCGAACGATTATCATCCCGATCACCGCTACACCCACCAGCTGGTGTGGGACGCCATCTCGCTCGCCGGCGTCGCCCGGGTGCAAACGTCGCTGCCGGCGACGACTCGCCAGTCGGCGCTGTATTGGATCGACAATCTTGGCGGTATCGGCTTCCATCCCACCGAACTCGTCGATATTACCGACAGCATCGCAATCAAAAAAACGGCGCTCGCCGAGCATGCCAGCCAAACCCGCATTTTCGCCGAGCTGCTGGCGGTCGACCTGCTCGACGTCGTTGAAACCGTCGGCAAATTCCGCGGGTACCAAGCCGGCTGCCGGTATGCGGAAGGCTTCGTCAAGGCGGAAGCGTGGTACCGCGGATTGGCCGCCCGCGTACTGCCGTAGCCGGGCGGGAGCGCCGCTCATTCGTGAACGATAATCATTTTGAAAGGTCGGCGGTGTCCGGCCACGCAGTCGTTCAGCTTGCGCGCCGCTTCGCGAAACGGGACGATGTCGGAGATCAGCGCGGCCAGGTTGATTTTGCCGGCCCGCACGAGATCGATGCTTCGCTCCCACAGCTGCGGCGCCGCAATACAGGTGACCAGACGCAGATCTTTGCCCACGACCGTGTCGGAGTCGATCGCCGCCCGCCCCGAGCCATGCAGCCCGTACAACACAACAGTGCCGCCTCGCGTCACATAGCGCATGCAGTCTTCCACCGCCGCCACGCTGCCGGACGCTTCGAATACGACGTCGAAGCGTTCCTCTCCCAGCTCCGAAGCCAGCCCGCCGGACGTATTGTCGATCGTCCGCGCAGCCCCGAGCCGCTTGCCGAGCGCCAGCCGCTCGGGATCCAGGCCTACCAGCGTCACCGCGATCGCGCCGCCGGCGAGCGCCAGCTGCGTAAACAACAAACCGGCCGGCCCCGGGCCGAAGACAAGCGCCCGCTTGCCGACCAGATCGCCTGCCCGTTGCGTGGCGCCCAAGGTGCAGGTCAGCGGTTCGAGCAGCGCGCCCGCTGTGTCGTCAAGCTCGTCCGGCAACGCATACAGATTGGACGGCCTGGCGACAACGAACTGGCCGTAGCCGCCGCTGCCGTAATTGGTGCCGATTTCGCCGCCGCCTTGGCACAAATAGGACTTGCCGCTCCGGCAAGCCGTGCAGCAGCCGCAGCCGACGATGGGGTCGACCGCAACGCGTTGCCCGACCTTCCAGCCGGCGACACGACTGCCTACGCTAGCGATCTCGCCGCTTATTTCGTGACCGGGCACCCATGGCGGCTTGGCGAACGACAGCCGCCCCGCGATCATATGAATATCGGTGCTGCACACGCCTGCCGCTTTCACCCGGACGACGACGTCGTCGTCCGTTGCGGGCGGCTCCGGCCAATGTTCGACCAGTTCGATCCTGCCGCCGGTTGTCCATGCCAACGCCTTGATCGCCTTCACCCCCTTGCAATGGTAACCTCCGCTGTCAGTATAAATTCGTCGGGATCGGGGCAACAAGATTCTTTTGCTTACCCGGTTACAATCCGTTACGTTGCCTGCACCGCTGCAGGGTAGGCTCGGCTCGATTGCGATGGGTGTTGCGAAATAAGCCATGTATTATTGCTTATTTCTTAATAAAAGAGGCATCTCCGCAAAATAGCCAGTGAAATCACTGGTTATTCGGCCAAAATACCCGATTTCGGGTCGATTTGACGCAAATAACCCATGTTTTCACTGGCTATTTTGGCTGCAGCGGCTGAAATCGCGCTAATAAGCCAGTTTTTATGGGCAATTTTCGCAACCGGGCCAGCGCACCAACCTCCACACGCCCCCACCATCCGCCAGTTCCCGCACTTCCCCCACTCATCAGCTACTGTCCGTCCGCACCAGCCTCCGCACGCCCCACCATCCGCCAGTTACCGCATTTCCACCACTCATTAGCTACTGTTCGTCCGCACCAGTCACCGCATTTCCACCACTCATCAGCCACTGTTCGTCCGCACCAGTCACCGCATTTCCACCACTCATCAACCACTGTTCGTCCGCACCAGTCACCGGCTCCCCCTCAGCCCCCTCGCACCTCCCCGAACCTCACATATCGCGATACTCCTGCGGCGTCACGCCGGTCTGGTGCTTGAACATGCGGATGAAGGAGAGGCGGGAGTCGTAGCCGACCATTTCGGAAATTTCGTACACTTTATGGGAAGAGTGCTTCAGCAGCTCTTTCGCCTTGTCGATCCGGCGCTTCTGGACGTATTCCGACAAGGCGATGCCGGTCGTCTTTTTGTACAGCCGCGACATGTAGGAGGGGTTGAGCTGCACCAGATCGGCGATCGTACGGATCGACAAATCGCGGATCAGGTTATGCTCGATGTAGTCGTCGATCCAACGAACGACGTCATGGTGGGAAGGCGGCTGCTCGTCTCCCCCGCCGGCAAAAATCACTTCCGCCATATGGGCAAAAAACTGCGTCATCCGCTCCCACGACAGGTCCGAATCGACGTGCGTCAGCTTGTTCAATTCGCCGACGACGAATCCGGTGCTCACACGGGGATGCAGATTGAGATAGGACAGAAACATCGAAGCGAGCGCATGGTACATCTCCAGCTTGTAGAAGCCGGCGGCGTTATGCGTCGCGCTGCCGGCCATCATGCTGCGGTACAACCGCTCGAACCGCTCGCGTTCGCCAAGCTCCAGGTAATAACGCAGCAGCGCCAGCTTCCTGGCATTGCCTGCATACGTTTTGCTCATCGCGGTTTGCGTCTGGGAGGGAGCGAGTCCGGCGACGAACCGGTCGACCAGCTTGACGGCTTCCCCCGCTCCCCAAACGCCGAGCAGCAACGAATGCAAGTGATGGAAAAGGGCAGGGAGCTCTCTCCAGGGAACGGCGGCATAGGAAAGCGCGACGGAAACCGGAAGCTTCAGCAAATCTCCGCACATCCGCTGCATCGTTTCGGCCGCAGCCAGAACGGCGGCGAACGGCCGGGCGTCCGCCTCCTCCCCGCTGCGGCCCTCCGCCTCCGCGAAAGCGGTGCGCTCCTCGCTTCGCTCCTGCATCAGCACAACCAGCTTCGACTCCTCGAACGGAAACGAAACGAGCTCGACCAGCGGCCGCAAGTGCTCCTCGGCAATGTTGCCCACGGCAAACTGCAGCAGCTTGCGGTCGCCCGGATCGTCATGCGGCCAATTGTCGATGCGGCCGATCATCACCCGCAGCGGGGCGTCTGCGCGCAAACGTACGTCCCATTCGCGCAGCTTGGCGCCGATCTCTTCGTCCGTGACGGTCCGATTGTGCTGCAGCAGCTCGACAAAATATTGCTGCAGCAGCATCGGCGCCATGCGCATCAAACGAACCTCGGAGGCGACGGCTTTGCGCTTGAGCTCGTATTCCTGCTCCAGCTCGGCAATGGCCTTGCCTACCGCGCGCAGGATCGTATCGTCCGATTCCGTTTTGAGAATGTATTCGAAGCCGCCGCCGGACAGCACCCGCCGGGCATAAGCAAAGTCGGCGTAGCTGGTCAAAAAAATGACCTTGCAGGACGGATAAAGCCGGCGGATGTCGTCCAGCAATTCCAGACCGTCCTTCTCCGGCATGCGGATATCGGTCAGCACAAGATTGAATTTGACCTGCTCCATCAAACGCAGCGCATCGGCGGCGGTGTACACCGCACGCACTTCCAGCTCCCATTCCGTGCGCGAGGCGAACAGTTCGACCAAGCCGTCGGCGATCAGGGGCAAGTCGTCAACGATCAGCAAACGATGCATGATGCATTCCCTCCTCCGATTGTCGTACGGCCAGCCGCACCTCCGAACGCAGCCCGCCAAGCTGCGAACGGGACAGGAAAATGCCGCAATCGTCGCCGAACATCAGCTGGATGCGGCGATGCACGTTGAACAGCCCGTTCGATGTTCCCGGATCGTCGGCCAAGCCGGCGAGCTTGCCCGACAGCTCGTCGATGGCCGCATCGGAAAGGGACTGGCCGTTGTCTTCGATCCAGATCGACAGATAACCGTCCTCCGCCTGGCTGTGCACCCACAATTCCCCCCGGGCCGCATGCGGTTCGAATGCGTGTTTGAACGAGTTTTCGATCAGCGGCTGCACGATCAGGCGCGGCACGGGAACATCCAGAAACGCGTCGTCCGGCGGCTGGAATTCGACCTCGATGCGCGAGCTGTAGCAGACGGCCTGGATATTAACGTAATTGCGCGCGTGTGTCATTTCTTCGGCAAGCGGAATCACAACGTTCGCGTGGCAGGTAATGAACTGAAAGTAGCTGCCCAAATAATCGGTGAACCGTTCGACCGTTGCGGCATTGCCGGAACGGATCAGACGCTTGAGAATAAAGAAGCAGTTATACAAAAAATGCGGATTGATCTGCGATTGCATCGCCTTCAGCTCGGAGCGCTGGTTGCGGATTTCCTTCTCGTATACCTCGTGGATCAAAATGTCCAGCCGCGACACCATGTGGTTGAAACCCAGGTACAAATAATGAAACTCGTCACTGCGGCCAACCGACGAGATGGGAACAAGCTCGCCGTTTTCCGCCTTGCGGAAAGCGATGACGAGCTTCTTGAGCGGCCGATGAATCATGCGGTAGAGCGAAGCGGAGAACGACAAAGTGACCAGCGTGGCCAGCAGCAAAATAATCCACACCAGCTTGCTGTATGTGCGCATCGTATCCGGAATGTTGGCTTCCGGCACGTAGACGAGCATCGCCGCCTGCAGCGCCGCCGACCTGCGGAAGGAAACCATATGGCGTTGCCCGCCCAGCGCGATCATCTTCACGACGGAGTCGAGCTTGCGCTCCCGCTCCTCGGCGATAAACGCGTCGATCAGCTCGGACGGCGGCCCGCCGTCCGCTCCGCTGACCGTCCACCCTTTGTTCAGATCGAACAGAACCGAGTTGCCCTGGTCGGGGCTGACGATATTTTGCATGCCGCCGATCAGCTTCTGCCGCGAAAGCTCGACCGCAATCACGAACACCGGCTCGCGATCGGCCGCCACGACGGCCGGATACCGCATGCTCATGAACAGCTGCCCGCCGACCGGCACGATGCGCATAATATCCGTATTGCCCGCCAACGCTTCATACTGCGCGGTCGGCACAGACGTATAGAA
The DNA here is from genome assembly GCF_004764705.1 of Paenibacillus cymbidii. Classification (GTDB taxonomy): domain Bacteria; phylum Bacillota; class Bacilli; order Paenibacillales; family NBRC-103111; genus Paenibacillus_AN; species Paenibacillus_AN cymbidii. Next base: position 150,254 of record NZ_SHLX01000002.1, read on the forward strand.
ACGTTCGGTTTCGAGCATGCGATTGATTTTGGGCAGGAACACTTTCACTTCCTGAATGATATTGGAGGAGGACCTTAGCAGCTGCAGCCGGCGCTGGATATCGAGAATTTTGGTCGTGCGGCTGAAATAGTCCGTCGTCTCCACCATGTTGCCCGTCTCCAGCAAGTCCTGGTCGATGACGAATTCGAGCAGGCTTTTGGCGATCCGGTTCGTTTCGGCTTCGAGCGATTGCATGTAAAATTCGTCCCGGCTCGTGACCGATTTGGAAATTTCCTGATAGATGCTTTTTTTGCCCTGGCGGTTCATCCACAAGGTCATCAGAAACAGCGATAACAATATCCCGAGCAAAATGACGATCATCTTCCTGGAAATGGACCATTCGAACCGTTTCACGATACGAAGCCTCCCTCTCTTGTGGCGGAGGTGAAAACGTTTGCAGGCGCGGAACGGACGAAGGCCGGCAAGCCGCAATCAGCCCCGACCGACAGGCGCATGTCCTGCTTGTATCGTATGCCGCTGCCCCGAACGGCGTCAACCTTTATTTGGCTGCGGCGAAGCGTGAAACATCCGGGTTGCGGCGTCCAGGCTCAGCTTCGGCCGACGGTCGACGGTGACGAGTCCGAACGGTCCGAAAGGCGCGTTCCAGCTCTGTCCGTCCGTATTGTAAAAATCGCGGCGATGCCGGTAATCGGCCCACGCCCATATAATGCCGCCCTGAATGCCGGCATCGAGCGCCGCCTGCCACACCGTTTCGAGATAACGAGCCTGGTACGTTTCGGAAAAGCGGTCGTTGCCCTTCAGCCCGAGGATGCCGTGGTTGCCGAACTCGCCGAGCACGATCGGCTTGTCCGGGTACATGCTCCGCCGCTTGCGCAGCGCTTCCAGCGTCGGCGTATAAACGAGCTGCCCGAACTCGGCGATTTCCATCGCCTGCTGCGATTGCGAGAACACGCCGTAATACAGGTTGGGAAATACAACATCGGCTTCGTCGTTGGCCAGATGGCCGAGCGAGCTGGTCGTTACGAAGCCGACAAGCCGCGTCCCGTCCAGCTCGCGCGCGCGCCGCATCAACCGCCGCATCGCCTGGATACCGACTTCCTTGTTCGTTCCGCATTCGTTGCACATGCTCCAGATGACGACGCACGGATGGTTCCGGTCCCGGCGCACCATACATGCCAGCGCCTCCTCGGCCATGTCGACGACCTGGGGATAATACTCGCGCTCGTACCACTCCGACATCCACCAGTTGAGCGGCAGCTCGGCCATGTGCAGCAGACCGATTTCGTCCATGAGGTTCAGATGGGTCGGCGATTGCGGATAATGCGCGCGAATCAGGTTCGCCCCCGTGCGCTTGATGCGCAGCAATTCCTCGCGGATCGCGCTTTCCGGCGGCGTTGGCCCGAAGTCGCCGTATTCGTCGTACCGGTTGACCCCCTTGATCAGCAGCGGCTCCCCGTTGAGCAGCAGCTCCCGCCCGCTGACCTCGATCGTGCGAATGCCGAACCGTTCCTTCACGGCGTCCACGGCGGCGTGCGGCGCCTCCGGCTGCAGCAGCTGCGCCTGCAGCCCGTACAAGTGCGGATCGTCCAATCGCCACAGCCGCGGCTCGGCCAGCTCCAGACCGATCGGCACCGTCGCGCTTCCGCCCGGCGGGCACGATACCTCGGAGAAGGCTGAGCTTGCGCGTTCCCCGTCGGGAATATCGATGCGCACCCGACCGACGAACGGGGCGGAGCGGCGATTGACGATTTCCGCCTCGCAGAAGACAGCGGCCCGCTCTCCTCCCCGTTCCGGCGCACTGCGCACGCCAACGCCGGCGATGTAAACAAAATCGGTCGTTTCTACGACTACTTCCTGCAGCAGTCCGCCATACTGCACCCACTCGACGATCGGCGTGCCCGGCAGCCAGTCCTCGCGGGGGCGGTTGTCGACGCGAACGACGATTTCGGCGGCTGCCCCTTCCGGTACATAGGGATTCAGCTCGAATTCGAACGGCAAATAAGAGCCGATGTGCTCCCCCGCGAACCGGCCGTTTACCCATACCCGCGCTTGTCCGCTGACACTGCCGAAGAGGAGGCGGTGCAGCGCCCCCGGCCGCAGCCCGTCCGCCGCGAGCGTGGCCGCGTACCAGCCGATGCCTTCGAACCCGCGGAACGCCTCCTGGTAGCAGTCCCACGCCATCGGGCTTGCAACCGGCATCCAGCCCGACTTGTCGTGCCCCGGCGCAAACCATTCGCGCCGCTCGCCGATCCGGTTGTGATCGACCTGGAACAACCAGTTGTTCACATACGTCCTGCTTCTCTCCATCGTGCTCCCCCTTGTCGAATACCCGGGCGATTGCTCCGCCGGTTATCAGCCCCGCGCCAGACCGAGCAGCTCCGCCGTCGGGCGATGAATGATGCGCTCGATCGTCTCCTCCGGAATACGCGGCAGCCGCGTGCCTTCCGCCAGGGCGTTGATCCCGCGAAACGAAACGACCGTCTGCGACGTCGTAAAAAACGGAAAATCCGAGCCGAACAGCACCTTGTCGGCGATGCCGTACTCGATCGCGTGCATCATCGCGTTGTAAAATTGCCACGGCCGCGAGCCAAGCGCCGACATGTCGGCGTATACGTTCGGATGCTTGCGCACGAGCGCCGCACATTCCCCGTGCCACGGATGGCCGAGATGGGCGACGATCATCTTCAGCTGCGGGAACTCGCGCGCGATCGGGTCCAGCATTGCCGGCCGCGACGCATCGAGATAACCGCCCGAAACGAAGGACGTGCCCTGATGCCACAAAATCGGAATGCCCAGCTCGTTCGCCTTGGCGTACAGCGGGAAATATTTTTTGCGATCGGGGTAAAAATGCTGGTAAATCGGCGCCAGCTTCAAGCCGCGCAGCCCCAGCTCCTTCACCGCGCGCTCCAGCTTGCGGGGCGCGTCGCGATCGCGCGGATCGACGCTGGAGAAGCCGAACAGCTTGTCCGGATGCTCGCGTACGTAGGCCGCCACGTATTCGTCCGGGACAACGACGCCGCTCGCGCGGCAGTTGAACGCCAGCACAATCGCCCCGCCGCAGCCGCCGAACTGCCGCCAATGCTCGTCCGGCCGCACGATCAGCTCGTAGCCGTCGCCCCACGCCCGCCTCGCGTCGGCGAGAAACCCGCCGCCAACCTGCCCGTCCCCGAACAGATGCGTGTGGCAATCGAAAATGCGCCCGTCCGTCATAGTGTAATGACCTGCCGATCGATCGTGTAGCGTGCGACCACTTCCTCGTTCAGCTCGACCCCGAGCCCCGGCCCGGTCGGCACCGCAAGGCAGCCATCCGCGTCCAATACCAGCGGGCGCAGCGCCAAATCGCGGCTGAGCGGCGAATCGTTGGTGCAAAACTCCTGGAACACGGGCTGCTGCAAATACGCGTTCACATGCAGCGACGCCGCCGTCAGCAGATCGGACGTCCAGGCGTGCGGGATGAGCAGCTTGCCGCTCTGCTCCGCCAGCGAAACGAGCTTGCGCACCTCGGTAAAACCGCCAGCCCGGGAAATGTCCGGCTGGATAATATCGACGTCGCCCTGCTCGATCAGCTGCCTGAATTCGTGCAGTCCCGACAGCTGCTCGCCGCAGGCGATGCGCGTATCCGTCGCCTGCGCCAGCTTGCGGTAGCCGGCAAGATCGTCCGAACGAAGGGGCTCCTCGACAAAAAACAGCCGGTACGGCCGCAGCTCGCGAACGAGCTCGATCGCCAGCTTCACATCCGCCGTCCAGATGCCGTCGATCATCAGCCCCATGTCGTCGCCCGCTTCGAGCCGGGCCGCCTCCACAAGGGCGATCGCCTTGCGCGGTTCGGCGGTAACGACGCCCCAACCGAATTTGACCGCCTTGAAGCCGAGCGCGCGATAGTGGCGCACCGCCTCCTTCATGCCTTCCGGCGTATGGCGGAACAAGGTGCTGGCATACGCCGGTATGCGCGTGTGATTGCTGCCGCCGAGCATAACGCCGACCGGCTGCCCGCTTGCTTTGCCGATCAAGTCCCAGACCGCGATGTCGATCGCGCTCATCGCCTGCAAGGCGGCGCCGCGCCTTCCGTGATAGAAGCTGCTGCGATACATCCGGTTCCAGATTTTGTCGCATTCGTACGGGTTGCTGCCCAGAACCGCGTACTTCAGCCCTTCGGCCATGCCAGGAATATACTGCGGCGCGTCGAGCAGCGCCTTCATGACATGAGGGTGCGAATCGCAATCGGCGATGCCGGTCAAGCCTTCGTCCGTGCGCAGCTTCAGCAGCAGCACATACTTCGGCCCGCTCGAATCGCTCTCCGTTTCGCCGATCCCGTATTCCCGCGGGCTTTCCAGAATCAGCACTTCCATGGACGTTATTTTCACCGCGATTCCCAGCTCCTCACAATACCCCGTATTTCTCGTATACGTCGCGCAGCAGCTTGCCTTCGAGCAGCTCCCGGCGCGTGCGGTTTTCCCGCTCCGCCTTGTCCAGCGCCATATCCACTACCGTTTCGAACAGGCGGGCGGGAATGACCGCCACGCCGTCGCAATCGGCGAACACGACATCCTGCGGATGCACCGTTACCCCGCCTACCGCCACCGGACAGTCGTAGGCGATGACGAGTCCGCGTCCCCGCGAATCGACCGGCTTGATGCCGGTGCAATAGACGGGAAACCGCAGCTCGCCGATCCGTTTCGTATCGCGCACCAGGCCGTCGATGACCGCTCCTGCCGCGCCCCGCATTTGGGCCGCGGTGGACAACAGCTCGCCCCACAAGCCGTTGTTGACGGACTGGTTGGTGCCCGCCACGAGCACCTCGCCCGGCTTGATGCTGTCGATCGCGCGGATTTCCATCTCGTACGGCCGTTCGGCCATATGGTACACGTCGACCGACAGCAGCGTTTTGGCCCGGCCGACAAAATTGTCCGCCGCAAGCGGCAGCAGCGGCCGAATATTTTCGCGCATCGCCTGGTGCCGGCAGCCGAGCTCATCCAACGTGTCGCAGATGACCCCGGTGTACAATTTTTCCTTCATGAGCTGAAATCGTTCGTTCCCGCCGATTGTCCCGTCCGCCATCCCGGCTCTCTCCTTCCTGTCCCCTCCGCTTTCGTACCGGTGATCGTGCCGCTCCTCGCCGCACGCCAAACGGACCTGGTTTCAGTATGAAATTTCCGTTCCGGCGAAACAAGATTCATTTCGTGCCTGCGTTACAATCGGTTACCTGCTATTCCAATCGGGCGGCGGTTGTTTTAGTATGTGGGGCAACAGGAAAAGGAGGGGCGCCGTGAATATCCGCGTGACCAGTCGATTCGCCGGTCGGACGCTGCCGGTTTATTTGTACGATGCGGGGTATCAGAAGCTGCTGGAGGAAGAGTCGTGGCGCTGGCCGTTCTACCAGCTTGTGTGCTGCTACCAGGGGACCGGCGGCATCCGGCTCGGGGACGAGCGGCATGCGCTGAAGCCGGGTACGGTCGTGTTTCTCCCGCCCGGGACGGCCCACACGTACGAAGCCGGTCTCGCGCCATACTATTTGTCGTGGGTTTCCTTCCTCGGGCCGATCGCGTCGACGCTGCCCGCCTGTTACGGCGTGGCCGAACCGCTGCAGCCGGCGATCGTCGAAGACGTCCACCACCCGGACCTGCATCTGCGCATCATGTCCGTGCTGGAATATGCCGAGTGGGACGATTCCGCCGAACGGATTTCGGTGCTGCTGTACGGCATTTATACCGAATATCTGCTGCGGCTCGTGTCCCGCTCCGGCGGCAGGGAGGAACCGGCGGCCCGCCGGCATGTCCATGCGGCCGTTCAATGGATGCGGGAGCGCCTCCACCTGCCGGCCGATATCGGCGAGCTGGCCCGCTGCCTGAACCTGTCGCGTCAGCACGTGAACCGTTTGTTCCGGCAGCGTTACGGCACGACGACCAAGGACTTCTACCTCAAGTTGAAAATGCTGCAGGCGCAGAAGGATCTGATCCACTTCCCGGAAACGGACGTGCAAACGATCGCCGCCCGGCTCGGGTTCGTGAACGCCAGCCACTTCGCCCGCGTGTTCCGCCAGATGACCGGCGTCTCTCCTTCCCGGTTTCGGGAAGTGGACGACGGCAAACGGCGGCAGTTCGGCGCCGAGAGCGAGACATGACGACGCATCACGGCATGCAAGAAACAGCCGCCCGGATCGACACCTGTTCGATCAACGGGCGGCCGATAACCGCCATTCATGCGCAAAACTGGCGACGCCGGCGCGTTAACCCAACCGGATCTCCCGGCCCGGCAGCGCCCAGTCGAAGCCCAGCTCCGCCGGCAAGGCGGCTTGTTCATAGCAGGCGACCAATTGCCGGTTAAGCCCTTCGACATACGTGATCGTGTCGTTCAGTTGATACGGCTCGCCCCGCTTGACCAGCGCTTCCGGAAAATTGGCAATTTCGCTGCGCTGCATCGCCGCGATGCAACGCGTGTGCGACATCGCCGCCTCGATGCCGCAGAGCAGCGGCCCTTCGCCGCGGATGGCGGCAATCGTCGAACGAAGCTTCTGCTCGACCGGCGACAGCGGCAGCTCGTACACCCGGCGTTCGCCGTTATGGAACCGGGCGACGATCGGTACGCCGGTTTTCTCCGTCTCGTCGTACGTCAGCTCGGCGTGCTCGAATTCGTAGCGGAAGGTCGTGCCGACTTTCTCCCGCACGGCATGCGAGCCGTAGTATAGCAGCTCCACTCCGTCCTCCGTAAACGCCCGCACCGCCGCCGTATCGAAATTTTCGATCGCGTTCGCCCGATACAGTTCGGCCGTCACGCGGGCCGGCCGGGCGCTGCGGTCCGTTTCGCTCCCAAGGACATAAAACATGTTGTGCAAATAATGCGCCGTGGCGTTGCCGGCGACGCTGTCGTACACGGGATGGCCGCGGTCGTCCCGCATTTTGCCCGCCCAGCCTCTGCCGTAGTAGCGGGCGCCGCGCGGCCACAGCGCAATCGTCCGGAACCGCTTCGGTTTGCCGAACGCACCGCTGCGAATGTCGCGCTTGATCGCCTGGATGCCGTCGTTGAAGCTCCATTGATAGCCGATGGCCACCAGCTTGTTCGCGCGTTCGCGCGCCGCGAGCATGCGTTCGGCCTCCTCGAGCGTGGCGCAAAGCGGCTTCTCGCACAAAACGTGGCTTCCGTGCGCCAACGCCAGACAAGTCTGGTCGCAGTGAAATTGAATCGGCGACGCGATGACGGCCAGATCGGCCGCGGACGCCGCATAAAACTGCTCCAGCGACGCATAGAGCGGAATGCCGCGACGTCGCAGCTCGTGCACAAACTTGCTGGCTTCCGGATACGGATCGACCGCCCCGACCAGCGTGAACGCACCGGCGTCGCTTCCCGCAAGCAGCGGCTCGACATACGAGCCGCCATATCCGCCGATCCCGATCAATACAATATTCATCTTCGTTCCCCCGCCTCCGGCTATTCCACCTATTCCTAGCACCCTTAATTATAGGCGAACGAACGAGGATTACACGCAACTTTTTTCGAGCGTACGGAAATAGTCGTCGTCGTCGCAAATAACCCTTCAAAGAGCCAGTCACTCACGGCGCATATCTTCGCGAAAGTACAGGGAGATGCGCATATAGTCGAAAAATCATACAAAATGAGTGGCACCGGCACCCGATCGCTACCCCAACATCGCCGCGAGCCGTTTGTAGTGATCTTCCAGCACCAAACAAACCATCGCCTCGACTACCGGCACGATGCGCGGGCAAATGCACGGGTCGTGCCTGCCTTCGGTGCGGATTTCCCGCTCCTCCCCGTCCTCCGTCATCGTCCGCTGCGGCAACGAAATCGACGACGTCGGTTTCACGCATACGCGAAACACAATCTCCTGCCCCGTGCTGATTCCCCCGAGAATGCCGCCCGCATGATTGCTGCGAAACCCGCCGCTGTCCATCTCGTCGTTATGCTCGCTGCCGCGCATCGACGCCGCCGCGAAGCCGGCTCCGAACTCGATGCCCTTCACCGCGCCGATCGACAGCATCGCCTTGGCCAGCTCGGCGTCGAGCTTGTCGAACACGGGCTCGCCGAGCCCGGGAGCCACGCCGCGGACGCGGCATTCGACGATGCCGCCGCAGCTGTCGCCAAGCCGGGCCAGCCGCTCGATCAGGCGCACCATCTCGGCCGCCGCATCGGCATCGCAAGCGCGTACGGCATTGCCTTCGATGGCGGCTTCGTCGAACGTCCGGCACACAATGTCGCCGACTTGACGCGTATACGCCAGCACCTGCACGCCACGGCGCTCCAGCAGCTTGCGCGCCACGGCGCCGCCGGCCACCCGCGCCGCCGTCTCCCTTCCCGAAGCGCGGCCGCTGCCCCGATGGTCGCGATGGCCGTATTTTTGCCAATACGTATAATCCGCATGGCCCGGGCGAAACGCGCTCCGGATCCCGTCGTACGCCTGCGGCTGCATATCGTGATTGTGCAGCATCAGAAACAACGGCGTTCCGGTCGTGCGCCCTTCGAACACCCCCGACATAATATGAACGACATCATACTCCTTGCGGGGAGAAGTAACGGACGACTGCCCGGGCTTTCTCCGGTCCATCTGAACCTGAATGTACGCTTCGTCGATTTCGACGCCGGGCGTCACGCCGTCCACAATGACACCGATCGCCGCGCCGTGCGATTCGCCGAATGTGGCGATGCGGAAGCTTTCGCCAAATGCATTTCCTCCTGCCATCGTCAACGCCTCCTTCTCAGTCGATCCACCGAACGTCCACTCCGAGTGCCGCCAGCCGGTCCCAATAGTCCGGGCACGTTTTGGACACGCAGCCCGGGTCGGCAATCGTGATGCCCGGCACGCGAGATCCGATCAACGACAACGCCATCGCCATCCGGTGATCGTCATGCGAATCGAGCGGCGCCGGCTGCGGCTGACCGGGGTAAACGGTCATGCCGTCCTCGCGCTCGTCCACCCGGATTCCAAGCTTGCGCAGCTCCGCGCACATCGCCGCAATCCGGTCGCACTCATGCTCGCGAATATGGGCGGCACCGGTCAGCGTGATCGGCCCGTCGGCAAAAACAGCCAACGCCGCCATCGTCAGCGTCTGGTCCGACCAGCGCCGCATGCTGAGCGTGAAGCCGCCCCGCAGCCGGCTTGCCCCCCGCACCTCGGCAAAATCCGCACCGCACGCAACCTCGCAGCCCATACGCTGCAAGGCTTGCAGCACCTCCGCGTCGGGCTGGCTCGTGCGCCGGGCGTCGAGCCCTTCGATGCGAACGCGACCGGCCGTCAGCGCCGCCAATGCCCAGAAGTAGCCGCATGTCGATACGTCCGGCTCCAGCCGAAGCGACTGCGCACGGTAAGCGCCGACGGGCACAACGATCGTTCGCCCGTCCGGCGACACTTCCGGCGTTGCGCCGAACGAAGCCATCATCGCAAGCGTGATGCCAACGTAGTCACGCTGTACGACTTCGCCCGCGACGCCGATCGTTACCGGGCTCGCGGCGTAAGGCGCAGCGAGCAGCAGCCCGCTGATGAACTGGCTCGAAACGGAGCCGGGCAGCTCCAAGCGGCCGCCGGCCAATCCGTTCGCACGCAGCGTAAACGGCAACCTGCGCTCCTCCTGCCCGTAATCGAACCGGGCGCCGAGCTCCGTCAGCGCTGCGAGCAGCGGCGCAAGCGGCCTTTCGCTCAGCCGCCGGCTCCCCGCCAGCTCCCACTCGCCGGCGCTAACCGCCAGCACCGCGGGCAAGAAGCGGGCCAAGATCCCCGAAGCGCCCAAAAAGATCGCTCCCGCGCGGTTCGGCCATTTGCCGCCGCAGCCCGATACGACGGCCCGTTCCCCGCCCTGCGCAACTTCGACGCCGAGCCGGCGCAGCGCCTCGATGCACCAGTACGAATCGTCGCTGCGCAAGACGCCACCCAGCTCGCTTTCCCCTTCCGCCAAGGCGGCCATTAACAAGGCGCGGCTGGTCATGCTTTTACTGCCGGGGACGCGGATTGTCGCTTCGATTGCCGCTGCCGGCGGACCAACAACGACTGCCTGCTTCTCGTTATAAAGCGACCACGGGGACCGGGCTTGCCGGTCCGGTTGATGCGTGGACTGATTGGACATGCCTCCAACACTCCTTTTGCCATGAATCGTTTATCCCGATTATAATGAGCGTATTGAAATAAATGAAATTGGAATATTCGCATTCTGACATAGAGGTGATCTATACCTGTGGCCAACGCAAAAACAAATCCAACCAATCTGGAAACGTACCGGGTGTTTCTGCATACGGCGCGATGCGGCAATTTGACCCGGGCCGCCCAGGAGCTGCATCTTACGCAGCCGTCGGTAAGTTACGCGATCAAGCAACTGGAGGAAACGTTCGGCGTCAAGCTGTTTCACCGGCTGCCGAAGGGAGTGGAGCTGACGGAGGAAGGGAAGGCGCTGCACGGCTATGTCGAGCTGTCGTTTGCGGCGCTGGAAACCGCAAGCAAACATCTGCACAACCTGAAGCAGCTGAACGAGGGGGAACTGCGCATCGGAGCGAGCGATTCGCTGATCAAACAGCTGCTGCTGCCACAGTTGAACGCGTTTCACCGGGAATACCCGGGCATCCGCATCCGGCTGTCGCACGGCAAAACGCCAGAGCTGGCGCAGCGCCTGCGCGAGGGCGCCATCGATTGCGCCGTTGTCCATATGCCGCTGGACGATGCGCAGCTTGACGTGCTGCCGATCGCCGAATGGGCGACCTGCGTGGTTGTCGGCGAAGCGTATCGCGAGCTGGCACAGCAGCCGCAGCCGCTGACCGCCGGCGCGCTTGCGGCGCTGCCGCTCATCCTGCTGTCGCCCGGCAGCAGCACCCGGCAGTTCATCGAAGCGTGGTTCGCGGCGAAGGGCGTCGCGGTGAAGCCGGACATCGAGCTCGGCAGCGTCGATCTGCTGCTCGAATTCGCGCGAACGGGATACGGCGCGGCGTTCGTCAGCCGCGTCTTCACAGAGGAGGAGCTGCGCAGCGGCAAGCTGTTCGAGCTTGCCCTGCGCGATCCGCTCCCGCCGCAAACAATCGGCCTCGCCGTCAGGCAAGGCCGATCGTTGTCCGCGGCAGCGCAGCAATTCGTGCAGCTGTTCCGGCATTTGTAAGCCGCTGTTCCGTTCCGGCACTTGTAAGCCGCTGTTCCGGCTTCTGTAGCGCCGCTACCGCTCCAGCAGCCCGCCTTCGCGCAGCGTCCGGGCCTCCGTGTCGAGCAGCAATGTGCGGATCTCGAATCCGCCCAGCTCCACGCGCTGCTCGAGCCCGAGCGCCGGCACGCGGACCGTTGTGCCGCGCGCCTCGCCGGTCGGCTCGAACAAACGCAGCACGTACGCGTCGCCGCGCTCCGCCAGCTTCAGCGCCGTCAGCTGTACGACGCCGTCGTCGAGCTCTACGGCAGCTTGCGGCCGCTCGCCGCCGCCCTGCGGGAAAAACGACAACGCATAAGGCCGCTCCCCTTTTGCCAGCGCCTCGCGATCTACGGCGGCAAGCCGCTCCCCGGCCGAACCGCCGTTCAACCAGAACGTGTACAACCGCTCCCCTTGGTCGATACGCGGCGAGAACCGGTCCTGCCGCATGATCGGCCGGTTGCGAATCGGATGCGCGCAGTAACCGGGACTGCGGATGAGCGTCGGCCGCATGACGCCGTCCGCGCAGTCGGAGCCGTACACGCCGTCGTTGATGAGCGTCACCGCCATTCCGACCGCTCCGTCCTGCCCTTCCGCCGCAAGCGCGGTCCACTTCTGCGCGACCGCCTCCGCGCCGTCCGCCGGCAGCCGCTGCACCCCGTACGCCGTCTGGCCCCAATAACGCGAACCGTCCCCCATGACCAGCGTCGGAATCGACAGCTTGGCCATCTTGTCTTTTTCGTTCCAGAACAGACGCACCTGCACTTCGAGCTCGGTCCCCCGCTTCGGCAGCTTGTAGGTGACGACCGCCGCCGAGTCGCCGTAGGCAAGCAGCGCCTCGACCACGGTGCGCACATCCCCGTCCTCGATCACGCGCACGGCCGGCGGCCGCTTGCCGCGCAAGCCGGAGAACGCCGCCGCCCGAGCCGGGGACATCAACGCGAATCGGCCGATAATCGGGCCGAACCGGTCGGTATCCATCCGCCACGAATCTTCGTTGTCGGCCACGACCAGCGGTTGGAACGCTCCCGCGTCCGGCTGCAAATACGACACGCCGTTCACCGCGTACCCGTCGATCAACCCCGTCGCCGCATTGAGCTCAACCTCCAGCCCCGACTCATTGCGGAAACGCAGCTTGCCGTCCCGCTTGGCGAGGCGCGCCTGCGGTTTTTCCGGCAGCACCTCGATGCGGCAATCGAACCGGTTCATCGCCGACGGCGCAAGCTCCGCTTCGAACACGACGCGCTTGCGCCAGTCGAGGTTCAGGTTGCTGTGCTCTTTTTCCGCTTGCGAAGGCAGCCGGACACCGTCCCGGTATACGACCGGATTCGAGAACTGCTCCTCCCAGTTCTGGTCCGCCAGCATGAATTCGCATTCGAACGCGCCGCGCACCGGGAACGGATGCGGGTTGTAGACAAGAATCGGATACTCGCCGTCGCCGGCTTTCGGCTGGCCCGCCGCCAAGGCAAAAAACGCCCGCGCCTTCACCCGCGCCACCGCCTCCAAACCGTGATCGAGCAGCCGCAGCGAAGCTTCCTCCGCCGGCTGAATCGACGATCCGGGCAAAATGTCGTGGAACTCCCCCAGCATCAAATCGTGCGTCGCCTCTCGCAGCTCCACCTGCGGATAAACCATTAACCGCTGCATGGACGCGGCCGCCGCCATTTTTTCCGTCATGAAGAGCTCGTTCTCCAACTGGCGGTGCTTCATCTTCACACGAATCATCGAGGTGTAGCAGCCGACGAACCGCGGGTTGAGGTCGTCCGCATGCTCCGGCAGCGAATTGCCGCCCTTCGCCGCCAGCTCGGCGAAATACCGCTCCGGCGTCGAATGCGCAATCTCGACATCCCCGGTCTCCGCGATCAGCTTGCCGATCCGGTCGAGATCGAGACGCGACGGCCCGCCGCCGTGGTTGCCAACGCCCCAGAGCAGCAGCCCGAGCTCCTTGTCCGGATGCTCCTGCAGCCATTTCTCCACCTTCTTGTGCGCCGCTCCCAGCAGCGTGTTGTAGCCGCCGGCTATTTGATACGCTGTCACCTTCGAGCCGTCGAAGCCGACCCAGGCGAATTCCCGGGCGGGGCCGGCCAATCGCCCTTCCGGGCGAAGAAAAATATACGAATCGAAGCCGGCCTTCGCCATGATTTGCACCAGGCCGCGCGAATGGCCGAACGAATCGAAATTGATCGTCGTCGTCGGTTCGGCGCCGAATTTGTCGCGGAAATACGCCCGGCCGAGCACAATGTGCCTGACGATCGATTCGCCCGACGGCATGTTGCAATCCGGCTGCAAATACCAGCCGCCCATCATGTGCCAGCGCCCTTCCCGCACAAGCCGCTGAATGCGCGCGAACAAGGCCGGCTCGTACTCCTCCACCCAGCGGTACAGCAGCGCCTCGTTGTGGTTGAACACGAACCCTTCATATTCCTCGCAAAAATCGGCCGCCGCCCGGAACGTCGAAATCGCCGCCGCCGCTCCTTCTTCCCATTCCCACTGCCAGACCGGATCCAGGTGCGCGTTGCAAAGCAAATGCAGCTTTCTGCCCATCAAACAAACCGCCTTTCCATTGTCGGATGCCTTCCTCGCGAATCCCCTTCATTGTGGAGCGCAACGGGCGGGAAGTACATGCAGGGGAATCGCAACATTTTGCACGAAAATAACATGGGGCTTACATTCACGCCGCGTTACTGTTTACAATAGGGGGAGGCGGTGGAACGGCATGAATATCAACGAAGCGGCCAAACGGCTGAACGTTTCGAAGCGGACGATCCGCTTTTACGAGGAAAAAGGGCTGTTGTCCCCGCAGCGGGGCGAGGCCAATTCGTACCGCATCTACACGGAGCGGGAGCTGTGGCGGCTGCAAACCGTCATCGCGCTGCGGGAAATCGGACTCGGCGTGGAAGAAATCAGGCGGGCGCTCGGAAACGGAGAAGGGGCCGGCGACGACGGCGAACTGCTGCGGTATTTGGAAATCCAGCGCGCCCACCTGTTCGCGGCCTGGCTGGAATACAAGGAGCAGCTGAAAACGACGGAAGCCATGATCGACGCGGCGCGACGGGAGCGGACATTGCCGCTCGAGCGGCTTCACGCGCTGGCGGACGGGCTGAAGCGTTTGCGGGAAACGCGGAGCAGCTGGAAGGACGTGTGGGATTTCGACCGCCGGGCTTCCTCCCACGACGTGGAAACGGCGGCCGCGACCGGGCCGTACCCGCACTATGAAGCGACGCTCGATACGATCCATCGCTGGACCCGGCCGCACGAGGACGAAATCGGGCTCGATATCGGCACGGGAACCGGCAATTTGGCCGGCCGTTTTGCGGCGGGCGGCTGCAAGATGGCGGCGATCGACCAGTCGCGCGAAATGCTGACCAAGTGCCGGGAGAAGTTCCCGCAGCTGGAAACGAAGCTGGGCAACGCGATGGCGATTCCTTATCTGGACGGTCAATTCGACTTTGCCGTCTCCAGCTTCGCCCTGCACCATCTGACGGACGGGCAGAAGCTGCTGGCGCTGGCGGAAATACGCCGGGTGCTGGGGCCGCGCGGGCGCATCTGCATCGCCGACTTTATGCTCGGGGAAGAAGACGAGCCGCTTGCAGGTGGCGAAAGCCCGCACGAAGGCTTCATTCCGCCGCTGTCGCTGCTCGCGGACTGGCTGGAGGACGCCGGCTACGTGGCCAAATGGCAGCGTTTGTCCGGCCTGCTGCACATTGTTTACGCGGTGCCGATCCGGTAAAATCGTGCCAAAGAGGGGATTGACCTTCACGCGGCGTGACGGTGTACGTTTGGTCAGGCAAACGAAAACCGTCATGGAGGGAAAAACATGCCCAATCATCACCACATTTATCGGCACGAAGCGGAAAGGTACGACGCGCTGATTGTCAGACAGCCGGACTTGCTCGCGGAGATCCGCTCCATCTGCGACCCGGCCGGCAAAGACATCATTGACCTGGGGGCCGGGACGGGAAGATTGACCGTTCCGCTCGCCGGCGTGGCACGATCCATCGTCGCCACGGACGCTTCCGCCGCCATGCTGGAGGTTGCCGAAGCCAGGCTGAAGCGGCTCCCCCGGCGCAACTGGTCGACGGTCGTCGCCGACAACCGGGCCATTCCGCTGGACGACGGCAGCGCCGATCTGCTCGTATCCGGCTGGAGCATCAGCTATACGGCGGGCTCGGGCGAAGCCGATTGGGAACGCAATCTTGCGGCCACGATGGGCGAAATCGGGCGCGTGCTGCGTCCCGGCGGCACGGCGATCATTTTTGAAACGCTGGGCACCGGGGTTGAGACGCCAAGTCCGCCTCCGTTTTTAACCGGTTATTACGCGGCGCTGGAGCGCGACTACGGCTGCCGCCACCGCTGGATTCGCACCGACTATACGTTTGACGACGCTGCGCAGGCGGCGGAGCTGGCCGGATTTTTTTTCGGCGACGCCATCGCAGCGCAGATCGTTTCCCGCGGGTGGCGGACGCTGCCGGAGTGCGCCGGCGTATGGTGGTTCACCGTTTCGTAACGCGTTGCGGGTATGAAATTTTGCCCCGGGAGGAGCGCCATCCATGTCGATGCACGAAGTCCGGCAAAGCGGGCCGCAGCTGCAGAGCGCGGTTTGCGGCAGCATAACGATCGGCGACGCGCTGGTCGACATTATCGAAGTCAACGTGGAACACCCGCTCGGCACCCGAAGCTGTCCGCCGCATTCGCACACGTGGTACGAAAGCAATTTCGTCTGCGAAGGCGCGATGCGCACCGGTTTCTTCGGCGGGCCGCTGGAGGAAGCGAAGGCCGGCGACTTTTTCGTCATTCCGCCCGGCATGGAGCATGAGCACCGTTACGACCCGGTGCACCCGCACTCCGGCATTTACCTGCGCTGGATGGTAAGGCCGGTTCGGGAGAGCGGCGAGCGAGCCGCCCCCGGCGGGTTCAGCGCATTCGCGACGCTTAACTCGCTCAAAGATTGGCCGCCCGGCTGCTTGCGCGACGAACACGGGCTCGGCCGGCTGGTCCTGGGCCTGTTCGCCGGCGCCGCAGCCGGGCACTCGCCGCTGCGGCTGCAGCTCGCTTTTGCCGACTTCCTGCTTGCGCTGGCCGCCGTGCGGCAGCCGCCCGAGCAGCGCGCCCCCGCCGCCGGCAGCCATTCCGACGCGGCGCTGCTGCGCAAAATCGAGCTTTATCTAAACGACCGGCCGGGCCTGAAATGCAACGTGCACGAGCTGGCCGCATCGCTGCACATGAGCTACGGGCATCTGGCGCGCAAATACAAGCAATTGACGGGCGGCACCATTGTCGACCGGCTGACGAGCATCCGGCTCGAACGCTCCCGCGAGCTGCTGGAGCGCACCGACAAACCGATACGCGAAGTGGCGCAAGTGGCCGGATTTGCCAGCGAATTTTATTTCAGCCGCATCTTCAAGCGCCTGACAGGCGTCAGCCCGCGCGACTACCGCGAAGGGGCGGCGCGGGAGCGCTGACGGAAGCGAGGCGGCGGCCGCCATGAGCCATGAAAAGGAGAACAACCAACCGATGAATCCGCAACCGTACGACCGCTCCGGCCTGCGGGCCGACTGCGCCCGCTGCTTCGGGCTCTGCTGCGCGGCGCTGCCGTTCGCGCGCTCGGCCGACTTCGCGATCGATAAAGCGGCCGGGAAGCCCTGCCCGAATTTGTTGGCGGATTTTCGCTGCGGCATTCATGCCGGCTTGCGGGAGCAAGGCTTTCGCGGCTGCACCGTTTACGACTGCTTCGGCGCGGGGCAGCGGGTGTCGCAGTCGACCTACGGCGGCCGCAGCTGGCGCGAGGCGCCGGAAGCAGCCGCCGCCATGTTTGACGTTTTCCCGGCGGTACGGCACTTGCATGAGCTGCTGTGGTATATAGCCGAAGCGATGACGCTGCGGCAAGCGCAAACGATCCATGCGCAGCTCGCCGACGCGTTCGCCGAAACGGAGCGGCTCGCCCTTATGGACGCCGCAGCACTGCAGGCGCTGGACGTTGCGGCGCACCGGGCCGGCGTCAACGAGCTGCTGCTGCAAGCGAGCGAGCTTGTTCGCGCGGAAGCGCGGCAGCGGCCGCTCTCCCGCCCCGGGCGGCGGCGGTCCTTCGCGCGAGGCGCCGATCTGGTCGGCGCGAAGCTGCGCGGCGCGGACCTGCAGGGCGCCAACCTGCGCGGCGCGTATTTGATCGCCGCCGACTTGCGCGGCGCGGATCTGCGCGGCGCCGATCTGATCGGCGCCGATTGCCGCGACGCCGACCTGGGCGGCGCCGACCTGAGCGCAAGCCTCTTCCTGACGCCGATGCAGCTGCACGGGGCGCGCGGCGACGCCGCCACCAGGCTGCCGCCGGGCCTGGACCGGCCGGCGCATTGGCCTCTGAGCTGACGCCGATGAACGACGAAACGGGCCGGACGCCATCCCGCCAGGGAAGGTATCCGGCCCGCCGTTTGCCCCCTCTTCAGCCGTCTCATCCAAAATAGCCCATAAAAAGTGGCCTATTTGCCCCATTTCACCCTTATCATCCCAAATATCCAGTGAAATCATGGCCTATTCGCGCCAAATCGACCCGAACTCTGGCATTTTGGCCGAATAGCCAGTGAAATCACTGGCTATTTCGTTACAATCACCCGTTTTTTCCGAAATAGGCCATAAAACATGGCCTATTTCCAATGATCACCTTACTTGAGCGGACCAAACGGTGCCTTGAGCAGGCAGGAACCGTTAATCGCCAGCCTCCGAACATAGCCGGATTCAAAAGGACGCATTCCCGGCGGACCCCGACACCTTGACGTCTCTCCTCCTCAACCGTCTGCCCGCTACCTTCACCTGCTGCCTTCTGCCTGCCACCTCGCCAGCAACCTCCGACTATTACTTTCCAACCTGTCACCTCGCCTGCTACCTCCTGCCTCCTGCCCGCTACCTCCGCCTGCCACCTCGCCTGCTGCCGTCTGCCCGCTATCTTCACCTGCTGCCTTCTGCCTGCCACCTTGCCTGCTACCTCCGACTACTACTTTCTTCCTGCCACCTCACCAACAACCTCCGACTACTACCTATTCGTTTCGATATTGTCTTCCGCGTTGTCATCGTGTTACTTCCCCCTCCTACTTCTATCGCGCTCCCGCCGTCCGATACACCGCCGCCGCAGCAGCCGCGCGGGTAACCGGTCCGAGCGGATTCAGCACGCCGTCGCCCTCGCCCTCAATAACACCGCCGCGCACCAGGGCGGCGATGCTCTCGACCGCATAATCGGCCACGTCGCCGCGGTCGAAGAAACCGGCAAGATCGGCCGTGTCGCCGGCTGCGTCCAGCATCCCCGCCAGCCGCATCGCCCGCGCCGTCAGCACCATCATGTCCTGCCGCGACAGTTCGCTGTCCGGAGCGAACCGGTTGTCGCCGATGCCCTGGCTGACGCCCAGTTGTTTGGCGATGCCGATTTCGGCGGCATACGGCCGATCGGCCGGGATGTCGGCGAAGTTGGCGTCCTCCTCCGCGGACAACCCGAGGGCCAGCACAAGCGCCCCGACAAAATCGGCCCGCGTAATGTTCGCCGCCGGACGGAACATGCCTTCCGCCGTCCCTTCCATCGCTCCTTTGGAGGCGAGCGCCTCGACGGCCGCTTGCGCCCAAGGCGTGTCGCCGAGATCGCCGAACGTCGCATGCTCGTAAGCGACCGCATACTTGCTGAAGTGGGTCGTCGTAAACACGATGGCGCCCGTCTCTGCGTCGTACCTGGCGTTCGGCACTTTGACCGATTTGCCTTTGCCGTCGATGTACCAGATCGCAATAAAGTCCGTGCCGAAGTCGGGATCGTTCATCTCCGCCGCAGTCGGCGTATAACGGACGGACACCGTCACCGGCGCTTTCGGGTTGTTCCATTTGACCGCCTCGCCGTCCGCCGATACGTTCAGCTCGACGACCGGCCGGTCGCCGATTTTGTTCTTCAGCTTCGGATCGGTAACGTCGTCCGCGTCGACCAGCGCGATCGAAACGGCGACATTCGCGGCTCCGGCGAGATCGTTCTTTTTGAACATGTCGCCCGGCAAGCTCAAGCTGCCCATCGGTGTTTCGATCTGCACCTTTTCCTTGCTGCTGCCGGATGCGAAAACGGACGTCGGCAATTGGGGCGCATACGCTTTGGCGCCGGGCGCCTCGTCCAGACGGAAGGAGACGACAGTGTTGCCCTTGGCGTCCTTCGTCGCATGCTGCCGGGCTTCGTCGTAAGCTTGCCGCGAAATGGCGCCCACCGCCGTGCCGTCCGCCGATACGACCGGCGTTACCGCCACCGGCATCGGCGAGACGGACGGTGTTGGCGAATCCGTCGGCGTCGGCGAGACCGAAGGCGTTGCGCTTGGCTTCACGCTTGGCGTAGCCGAAACGATCGGCGTCGGCGAGACGTTCGGCGTTGGCGTCGGCGTAACGGCAGGCGTCGGCGTCGATGTCGGTGTCGGTGTCGGCGTCTCCGGCGTTTGCCGGGCCACGATCGTAATCGTCGCCTGGGCGCGCGTATTTTCGTTGATCGTGTCCATGTTGCCCGAGGACGAGTCGTACGCCAGCAACCCTTCCAGCGTTATGGCGGCGCTGCCCGGCTTCAGCGCCTGGAATGTCATTTCGGCGATATCGAGCGACGCCTTGACCGCCCCGGTGATCGTATTGTTCAACAGGGCGTAGGTGTTGCGAACGAGATGGCCCGATTTTGCTTCATGCGCTGCGCTCTGCGCGTAGCCGTTCTTGTAGGCGATGCCGACCAGTTGCAGCTCGGTTTCGTCATATTCGAGCGTATATTGCAGCGCATACAGGTCGGTCGCTTGCGTTCCGCGCACGGTTGCTTTAAACGTGCCGCCTTCCTCCGCGCTGCCCGGTCCGGCAGCAAGGTCGATCCGGTTGCCGGACGCGGCCCGGGCAGGCGCCGGCGCGCCGAATGCGGCCCCCAGCGCGCACAGGAGCAGAACCGGGACCAGCAGCGTCGCCAAAGCTTGTTTCATCGGCTTCATCCACCTTCCTATGTTGTAAAAAAGCGCCCGCCCGCGCCAAAAAGCAAACGGACAGGCGCTTTCCCGCATGCCTTCTATCCGGCGTGCAGAATCAGTTTGCCTACGTACACGATATCGAACAGATTGACGATGCCGTCCTTGTTCATAT
The DNA here is from genome assembly GCF_004764705.1 of Paenibacillus cymbidii. Taxonomy (GTDB): domain Bacteria; phylum Bacillota; class Bacilli; order Paenibacillales; family NBRC-103111; genus Paenibacillus_AN; species Paenibacillus_AN cymbidii. The sequence continues at coordinate 170,476 of NZ_SHLX01000002.1, forward strand.
CGCACTGCGGCACGTAGCCCGCATCGGCCGACGTGAGCATGAACTGTGCCGCCACTGCGATCAAATCGGCGATGTTGATGGCGTGGTCATGATTGAGATCGGCATTGGCGACGACTACTTCCTTCGGCACGTCCGCCGACGTAGCGCCGATCGCGCCGTTGCTGTCGCTCAGCTTCGACTGGGCGGCAATCGCGAAGCTTGTTTTCGCGTCGACATCGGCGCGGGCCGCGAACGTCAGCCGCAGCAGCTTCAGATCGCCGTTCCTTGCGCCGCTGCCGAGCACGGCGCCGATCACCCGGACGTGGCCGCCTGCGCTGTCGTCGTCATAATCGACATAGCCCGCGCCGGCGGTTTCCCCGGCTGTCGCAAATTCGTCGTCCAGCGCGACATTCGTCAGCGCGAACCGCGCCGGATCGTAGGAAATGCCGAGATCGAAGCCTTTCAGGTTGACGGCGGCGCGGGCTTGCACGGTCAGGACGACCGGCTGGCCGGCCCGGACAAGCGCCTGATCCGCTTCGAGCGCAAGCGTTGCCGGTCCCGCTGGCGCCGGCTCGGAGGAGATCAGCAGCTCCGGCTTATGGGCCGACTCCTTGCTGGCGAACTGCACCGTTTTGTTCTCGCCGGTTTTGCCTTTCAGCGCCAGGGACACGATCGAATCGGTCAACGCCTTGCCCTGCACGTAGCCGGTGACGTCGAAATCGACGTACTTCGGCGTAACGTCCACAATCGCGCCGCTGAGCGCGTTCGGGCCGGCGGCCGGAGCGTTGCTGCCGGTAATCGCCGGCTCCTGCCAGCTGTTGTCGTCCACGCCGAACGCGTAAGCCATTGCCGCGCCGGCGGCGGAGCCGTATACGCGCAGCTTCGCGCTGCCGATGCGCGGGCTTTCTTTGGCGATCGTCATCGGGCTGTTCCAGGCCATCAGGCCGAAGTAGCCGTCGCCCGGCACCAGATTGCTCGCATCCACATAAGAGGCGGCTAGCTGGCCGTCCAGCCACACGCGGATAAGCACGCCCGCCGCCGTGTTGACGGCGCTCAGGGAGACGCGCCGCGTCGCGCTGCCGGACAAGTCAACGTTCGTCACCTGGGAGAAGGCGGTATCGCCGGCATCGTTGTTGCCTTGAATTTCTATTTTGCCTTCCTGCAGAATGACGAGGTAATTGTTGCGCCACGGCCCTTGCGTCTTCGGATCCTTGGCCCGCAGCACGAACGCCGGCCAGGCGCTCGCCGCACCCGCGTCCGTCGTCAGGTTGACGGCAAACGTCTGCTGCAAATATTTGTGCCCGTAATACCAGGCGCTGCCTTGCGTGCCGGTCAGCTGCAGACTGCCGTTCGCCGCATTCAGCACGGCGCCGTCCGACTTCTCCCAATGGGCGGTATCGCTAATCAACCCGTCGATATCCGCGTTGGCGGCGGCAATCGTCATCGGGCTGGCCCACGCCATCAGGCCGAAGTAGCCGTCGCCCGGCACCAGGTTGCTCGCATCGGTATATTCGGCCGCCAGTTGGCCGTTCACCCATACGCGGATGACGACGCCGGCCGCCGTATTGACCGCGCTCAAGCTCACCTGCTTCGTTCCGCTGCCGGACAAGTCAAAGTTCACCGTATGGGCAAAAGCAGTGTCGCCCGCATCGTTGTTGCCCTGGATTTCGATCGCATCCGCATGCAGCACGACCAAATAGTTGTTGCGCCACGGCCCTTCCGTCAACGGATCTTTGGCCCGCAGCACGAAAGAAGGCCAGGCGCCTGCCGCATCCAGGTCCGTCGTCAGGTTGAGCGCAAACGAGTCATTGCCGTACTTTTGCCCGTAATACCAGGCGGTCGCCTGAGGGCCGGACAACGTCAGCGAACCGTAGACGGTGTCAAGCACGGACCCGCTTGTTTTTTGCCAATGGGCCGTATCGCCGACGATTGCGTCAACATTGACGGACGAGCCGGTTCCCTGGCGCAGATCAAATTTCAAATAAGCCGCTTTGTTCGCGCCGGCGCCGCCCGCCGATACGAGCAGTTCTTCGCTGGCGCCGTAATTGGCCGTCGCGTTGCTTCCGTCCGCCACATAAGCATCGGCGGTCGCAGCGACGCGGATCGTCGTCGCCGGCCCGGCCGTTCCCGCCGGAGTCGGAGACGGCGTCGCCGTAGGAGTCGCCGTGGGCGTTGCGGTTGGCGTTGCCGTCGGCGTCGGCGTTGGGGTTGCCGATGGCGTTGCCGTCGGCGTCGGTGTCGGATTCGGCGTATAAACGAACGGGAAATCCGCCTTCAGGCCGACCGTCGACACGTCGATGTTGACGAAGCCGAGCGCCAGCGCCGGCGATCCGGAGCTCACCATATAGTCGTAGCCCGCCGGATTGACGAACAGCGGATCGGCCGTGAGCGAATGCTGGTCGTACTTGTTGCCGTCCAGCGTTTTCCAGTTGGCAAGCGTATCGTTGCCCGGAATGCTTTCGACGTTGTACACGTTGTTCTGATGGTGGAACACATTGTTGTCGACATTGCCGACCGTATAATAGCTCGTGTTGTAAAACTGCGGATAGAAGCGGTAAATGTTGCTGCCGATCGCCGATGCGAAAATATTGTTCGTAATCGCCATATCGCGCGTCGTCTCCATGCCGTCGCCGACGGAATCGTCGGAGATGACCATGTCGCGCGACGCATAGTTGTCGGCCACGATGTTGTTGGACACGACGTGATTCGGCCCTTTGAGCAGGAACGGATAAAACCCGTTGCTCAAATTCATGTTCGTGTTGTGATGAATGACGTTGTTGGTGATCGTGACGTTGTTCGAGCTGGCGTCGAGATAAATGCCGACGTCCGTGCCCGAGAAGCCGCCCACGCTGTCGTGCATGACGTTGTGATCGATCACGTTGCCGGGGCCCGTTCCCCAGGTATAAATCATCCCGCCGTCCTGGCCGTCGTGGAACAGATCGGAAACGTCGTTGTACTGGATCAGGTTGTTTTTGGCGTTAACGAAATCCAGGTGGTTTTCTTCCGTAATCAGCGTGCCGTTGACGACCGTGCTGCTTGCGATCAGCGATTTCAGGTACCGGTACGTGTTGCCGGTCACTTCGATGCCGCCGAACGGGAAGTTGCGCACCATGTTGTGCGTAATTTCATTGTCTCCGCTGGAGTTGAGCACGATGGCCGAGCTGTGCCCGACCAGTTGGCCGCCGTCCTCGACGAGGTTGTTCGAAATCGTATTGAACTTGCTGATATAAGACGCGGCGATGCTCGGAAACGACTCCTCGCTGACGTCCTTGCTTTTGACCCGGATGCCGAAATAACCGCTGCCGCGGACCCAGTTGCCGTAAATCGTATTGTGCTGGGCATAGTTGTTCAGGTGAATGCCGCTGAAGCCGGCGTTAAGCACCTTGCAGAACCGGATCGCATTGTATTCGGCGTTCTCCATGAAGATGAGCCCTTCCAGCGCGGAAGAAACGTCATACGGCAAATAGTCGGTAAAATCGGACAGGTTGAAGGTCAGCCCTTCGAATTGCAGATGGGATACGGGCGTTGCGCGCGACGATCCGACCAGTCCGAGCACGCGGGTCGTGCGCGGCGCGGTAATCACCTGATCGGCGATCGGCAGCGCCTTCGGCCAGTAATACAAATACCCGCTCGCCTCGTCCAGATAAAATTCGCCCGGCGCATCGAGGAAAGCTTTGGAGCCCTGGAGGAAATAGCGGTTGTTCGGCTCCACTTCGTATGCGGTTTCGTTCGCCAGCGTAATCGTGAGCGTCGTTTCGTCGACGCCGGCAATCGGAACCGTCGATTGCTTGAAGCTGGTGCCCGACCAGACGTACGCCTGCGCATGGCTGAATTCGAAGCCGGCAGGCAAGTCGCCGGCCTTGTACACGAACTTCGTTTTGGCCGATCCGGCCACCTTGGACTCCACCTTCAGGTAGCCCGTGTTCGGGAATCGCGCCTTGACGCTGCGCACGTTGTTTTCGGTCAGCGTCTGGAATTTCCAGTCGGTGCCGACATACGCCTTGTAGATGCTGCCGGAATCCGCGGTCCAGCCGGTGATGCGCTGGCCGCCGTTGATGACCGGCTCCTCGTTCGCATAGTTCCGGTAATAAATGTCGTGGCCGTTGTTGCCCGAATCGCGCTCGTCAAAAACAAGCGTGGCGCTCTGATCGTACTGCCCGCCTCGCAGGTACACGACGATATCGCCGCTCATCGTGCCCTTGGTCGCGCGAATGACGTCCCGCGCCTTCTGGATCGTGGCGAACGGAGCGGCCAGCGTGCCTGCATTGGCGTCGTTTCCCGTCGGCGACACGTAATATTCGGCCTGAACGGCCGCGTAAGCGCGATTCGCCGTCGGCAACACGCTCGCCAAATTAAAAATGGCCATCGCAGCGATCAGCATTACCGCCAGCCATGCCCGGCGCCTGCCCTTGCTTCCGCTTCCGCGACCGCCGTCCGGCCCCATGCCCGCCGCGCGCCGCATCCTCTTTGCCGCTCCCGGCCCGCCGCCGGTTTGCCCCGTTCCCGTACGGGCTCTTGGAGCCGCCTGACCTGTAACCGTTTCCATCTCGTTCCGCCCTTTCTGTCGCAAGTTGCCCGGCGCTTGGCCGGGCAGCATCATCTTGGCATATTCGCCGTGCGGAAAGGTATTGCAAAGATCGTGAAATCCTGCGTTTTTGCGCTTCGCGGACAAAAGTGCACAACTTGCTTCGTTGTGCAGTTCAGCCGTTGCGGAAGCGATTGACGAACGCGATGGCGCCGCGGATGTCCGTCTCCGGATCGTCGCCGACCTCGCGTTCGATCGTCAGGTAGCCGGTATAACCGATGTCCTGCAGCGCGGCAAAATAACCGCGGAAGTCGACCGCGCCTTCGCCGAGCGGCGTCTCCAGCGCCTGGCGTCCGCCGGGGCCGGAGCCCGGCTTCCCGTCGTCCTCGTGCGGCACGTATTCGAGCGAGCTGTACACCCGCAGCGGATTGCGTTTGTCGAAGCGAATGCCGTCCTTCACGTGCGTATGCACGATGTAATCCTTCAGCGTATACACGCCGAGCACCGGGTCGTCGCCCGTCACCATCACGAAGTTGGCCGGGTCGTAGTTGACCGCCACGCCGTGCGTGCCGAGCGAATCGAGAAAGCGCCGCAGCAGCGAAGCCGTTTCCGGCCCGGTTTCGATCGCGAACTTGGCGTTGAGGCTTGCGGCGTATTGCCCGAGCTCCTCGCAGGCGTCGTGCATCGCCGCATAATAGCGGCTGTTCGGGTCCTGCGGCACGACGCCGATATGCGTCGTGACGATGCCGGTGCCGAGCTCGACCGCCAGATCGAGGATGCGCTTCGACTTTTCGATTTTGCCCGCGTTGGCCCTCATGTCCTGGAAACCGTGCCCTTCGGTCAAATCGCCGCACAGCGCCGAAACCTCCAACCCCAGCGAAGCGATGTAGTCCCGCAGTTCCTTGCGGTCCGCCGGCGTCAGGTTCGCCGGGTCCATCTCGCCTTTCACCGCGTACAGCTGCACGCCGTCCGCACCGACCGCCTTCGCCTTCTTCAGCCCTTCGCGTACGTCGACGCGAAAGCTGTCCACCAGTACCCCCACCCGATTCGTCCATCCGTTTGCGGCCATGCGCCGTCCTCCCGTCACAATCGAAGTTCGCGGCCCGTACGGGCCGACTCGTAAATGCCGCACAGCATCTTCATCATTTCCACCCCGTCCTCCACCGGACAAAGCGTTTCCTTGCCGTTCAGGCAGCAGTCGAGAAAATGGTCGATCTGCGGCCCGTATCCCCGCAGCGCGTCGATTTGCGGCGTCAGGTTGAGCAGCGTGTCGTGCCGCTCCGTGGCGATGACCAGCTCCGGCTCGATTTCCGCGCCGCCCTTGTCGCCGTAGAGGCGAATCGACGTTTCGTCCTGCTTCGCATGCAGCGAGAAGCTGACGTCGACGTACAGGGAAGCGCCGTTCTCGAAGCGGATCAGCGCATTCGCGTAGTCCTCGACGGTGTTGACGGACGGATCGAAGTCCGCCGCCTTGTAGTACGACAGGTTGCGGATGTTGGCGCGGTTGCCGAGCTTGCGGTAAACGTTGCCGCTGACGCTGGCCGCCCGCGGTTTGCCCATCAAATACCAGAGCACGTCGATGATGTGCACGCCGAGATCGATCAGCGGACCGCCGCCCGCGCGCTCCGCGTCCGCAAACCAGCCGCCCGGGTTGCCGATGCGGCGCAAGGTGGACGCTTTGGCCGTGTAGATGCCGCCCAGGTCGCCGGCGTCGACAAACGACCGCAGCGTCCGCACCTTGGAGGTGAAGCGGCGCACGTAGCCGATCTGCACCAGCTTGCCCGTGCGCCGGACGGCGGCTTCGATCCGCTCCGCTTCCTCCACCGACTTGCACAGCGGCTTCTCGACCAGTACGTGTTTGCCCGCCTCCAGCGCCGCAATCGTCAGCTCGGCGTGGCTGTCGTTCCACGTGCAGACGCTCACCGCCTCCAGCGCCGGATCGGCGAGCATCTCGAGATAGTCCGTATAGACGCGCGATACGCCGTATTTGGCCCCCGCCGCCTGCGCCCGCGCTTCATTGATATCGCACAGCGCGTACAGTTCGGCTTGCGGATGCTCCGCATAATGCTGCGTATGATAGCTCGAAATCGAACCGAGCCCGATGACGCCGACTTTGATCGTTTTCATCCTGGTTCATTGCCTCCCGTTGCCGTTATTGCCGGTACATTCACATTCAGAATGGAAAATAAAACGACATCCTCTCCGCCGGCAAAGAACCGCCGTATTCGCTTACTTCGAACGCTTCCGCGCATTGTACGCGCGAGCCGCGTTCCTCGCCGTACCGCTCCACCAGCTGCTGCCGGAACCGCTCGGCCGTATGCCCGTCCCGCCTCCGCATCCGCTCCCCGAGCCATTCCAGCCGCTCCGCTTCGCCCGCAGGTACGCTGGACAACGTGCCCGACGTCCACGGCAGCCACTCGTACAGCTGCGAAGCGTGGCGATGCAGCATCTGCGTTTTGAGCGGCATGACGTCGTCGATGTCGACGACGACGCTCGGCTCGAATACCGCCGGCTTGCGGAAATCGTCGTGCATGTACAACACGATCGGCCGGTAATCGAGCGCCGGCGTCAGCGGGCAAATCGCCGGCACGATAATCGCGTACGCCGAATCCTGGACGAGCACGGCCGTGTTGCGGTGATCGGGGTGGTAATCGTTCGGGCGGTGCGTGAAGATCAGATCCGGCTTGTACACCCGGATCAGCTTGATGATCCGCTCCCGCGTGCGCAGATCGGTCTCCAGCTTGCCGTCGTCGATGTCGAGCACGCGCGATTCGATGCCCGCCACGGCGCAGGCGTCGGCCGCCTCGCGCCGGCGAATTTGCGCCAGCCGGTGGCCGCTCGCCTCATGATGCCCGGCGTTCCCGTTCGTCACGGAAACGAAAGCGACCTCGTGCCCAAGCTGCCGGTATTTGATGCCGATGCCGCCGGTGCGGAACTCGCAGTCGTCGGGATGCGCCCCGATCATCAACACGCGCAGCCGCTTGTCTGCCATATCGATTCCTCCTTGTTCCTCACGTGTACGTGTTCAGCAGCTCGATCAGGCAACGCTCGTTCTCGCGAATGAGCGTGTATGCCGGATTGGCGCCGACGCTGCGGTATTTCACCACTTTGCGGTAAGGCGGCCGCATGCCGATTGCGGCGAACGTCTCCGGCGCTTCGGCGAACCGGCGCAGCGCCTGCTCCGCTCCGGCCCGGATCAGCTCGCGCGCGCGCTCCGGATGCATGTGCCTCGCGCCGTTGTTTTTCTGCCGATAGCCTTCGGCGCTGCATTCGTCGCCGCTGCCCGGATTGATGCCGCGTTTGACGCTCACCGTCTCCACGCCCGGCGTCAGCGCCTGCGCCTCCTGGGCGAACGCTTCGTCGCCGGAGCCGAAGATCGTGCGGATGCCCATCGTTTCGCCGCACATCGTATACAACCCGTATTCGCCTACCGACAAGCCGTTGACCTCGTAGTCGAGCACGCTGAACATCCCGGTGTGCGCCATGTGCGCGCACGGCGTTCCCGCCTTGGCATGCTGGCCGACAAACGCCATAACGTCGTACGACTCGTCCATCATGAGCGGATACGGTCCGGGCCAGGGCCCGCGCAAGTAGCCCGCGCGCCGGTCGAGCAGCAGTTGGTTGATCCCGCCGTGCCCGTGTCCGTCGATAACGTCGATTTCCGTAGCGCCGGCCGCGCAGAAGCCTTCGATCGCCGCATTGACCTCCAGCGTCAGCAGTCGTTTCGCCTCGTCGTAATAGCGCCCCTCCGGGACGGCCCATTGATCGAAGCCAAGCACGCCGCACACGCCTTCTAGATCGGTCATCATGTATACCTTCATGCTTCCACCCCGCTTGCCGATTTGCCGACGCTTGCCTTCCGGCGTTGCCGCCGCCCGCGTCGCCCCCGCCGCGATCGTGCGGACGGTTCAGCATCACCATAGCCGCTTGCGGCCGCCCCGGTAAACTGCAAATGAGAAGCTTCCCTGCGTTTTGGCGGCACTGCCCGAGATTGCACAATAAGCCTCGGATTGCAGTGTTGCGGCGAATGGGCATCTGTTATAATGGTCAACACCAACGGTGGAAACGGGCGCGCGGCGGGACTGCGCCGCCGCATCCGCAGGGAGAAGGGGACGACGGACATGCGGACGATGAAGATGTATTTGGCGCGCAAATATTGGCTGAAGATGCTGCTGACCATTTTGCTGCTGCTGTTCCTGTTTCTCGCCGTTTCGTCGATCACCCAATATTACAATTCGAAGCGCACGCTGCTCGACATCCAGGACGAAGCGAACCGCAACGTGCTGAGCCAGGTCAATTACAACATCGAATATATGAACGAACTGGTCAAAAACCTGGCGATTTCGCTCTATTTTGACGCCGACTCCATCTCGCTGCTGAACAGCCCGCAAATCGACATTCTCGAACTGACCCCGAAGCTGAACCGGCTCGACAAAGTGGTCGCCTACTCCTCCTTCGTGCACTCCATCCAGATCTACAACAGCTTCAATCATTGCTACTACGCCACGCTGAGCAAACAATTTTGCACGGAGGACGGCATGGGCGGGCTGATGGACCGCTACCTGAGCCAGCATGCCTCGATCCCCAAGCTGCAGTTCGTGCCGATGTATGCCGATTCCGCCGGAGACACGAATCAGCCGATTCCGTTTTTCTCCGTTTTCCTTTACGACTCCAAGGACCCCCTGTACAAAAAAAGCAGCACGCTGGTCGTCAACGTCAAAACGGAATGGCTGTTTAACCACATCAACAACATCAACAAGCTGACCGCGCAGGCGGACAGCAGCATCGTGATCATGGATCGCAGCGGCGCGATTTTCCGGCCGGACGACCAGCCTGTCCCCGGGCAGCGGGAGCTCGGAATCATGCTCGGCCGGCATATCGCCGAAACCGGCAAACAAGCCGACTACTTCCTTCAGGGAAGCGGCAAAAACCGCAAAATCATCAGCTACATCTCTTCGGAAACGAACGGCTGGGTGATCGTCAACGTGCAGTCGTACGATTTTATCTTGCACAAGATGGCCAACATGCGCGCCACCGCGATCGTGCTCGTCATCGTTTTTTTGCTGCTGTCCGTCATCGTGTCTGTCGTGATTTCCCGCGAGCTGTACAAGCCGGTGGAGCGCACGCTCAAGCAGATCGACCCGGCGCTGGGGCGCCGCAGCCGGCCGCTGCCGCAAGGAACGGACGAATTCAGCTTCATCCGGGGCGAATTCCACCAGGCGATGGCCGATATCAGCCTGCTCCGGCAGGAGCAAGCCGCCGGCAAAACGATCATGCAGACGTTTTTCCTGCGCAAGCTGATCCTCGACAGCGCCACGATCACGGCGGCCGAGCGGGACAGCTTGCGCCAGACGTACGCGATCGAGGTCGATCTGGAGCGGCCGCTGCTGCTGTGCGTGCTGAAGATCGACGATTACGCCCGGTTCGAGCAGCTGCCGGCGGGCGACCAGCGGCTGCTGAAGTTCGCCGTGCTGAACATCACTCGCGAGACAGTAGCGGTCCGCTTCCGCAACGAAATCGTCGACATGCGCAACGATCACCTGGTCATGCTGGTCAACGCGCCGGCCGCCTCGGGAGAGGAATTCCGGCCGCTGGAGGAACTGCTTCGCGAAGCGCAGCGGCGGATCGAAGGCTATTACCGCCTGTCGTTTACCGTTGCCGTCAGCGATCCGATCGCGTTTTACGGCAGCATCGACGAGCATTACCGCAGCGCGCTGGATTGCGCCATGTACCGGCTCGTGCACGGCAAATCGGCGGTGATCGTACCGGCGATGGTCGCGTCCAACATGAGCAACGACGCGTTCCAGTTTCCGGCCGATACGGAAAAACATCTGACCGAAGGACTGCGGTCCGGCAACATGCCGCTGATCGAGGAGCAGCTCGGGTTGTTGTTCCGCTATTTGTCGCAGCTTAGCCATCCGAACATTTCGTACCTCGTGCTGCATGCCGTCGTCGTGACGAACAAAGTGATTCGCGAAATCAACGGCAACAGCGTTCGCCAGACGGCTGTCGACCTGATGGCGTTTCACCGCAGCATCGGCGAGCTGGAGACGCTCGAGGAGATTCGGGAGGCATTCGTCGGGCTGTTTCGCGACATTTGCGCCAAACGCAAGGAAGCTAGCGCGGAAGGAATCAACCCGATTCTGGTGGATACGATCAAGGATATTATCGAGGCGAATTACCCCGACATGAACCTGGGCCTGCAAAGTATTGCGACCACGGTGCAAATGTCGACCTCGCATGTGGGCAAAATTTTCCGGCTGCACGAATTGGTGTCGATCGCGGAGTATATCACCGAATTCCGGCTGCGGCAGGCGTTGAAGCTGCTGGAGGAGAACAAGCTGAGCGTGCAGGAAATTGCGGAGAAAGTCGGCTTCGGCAACCAAAGCTATTTCTTCAAATTATTCAAGATGCGCTTCGGCACCACGCCGCGGGAATACCGGGTGAAGCAGGCGATTCGCCAGCAGTAAGGGTGTGGGGTGCGAGGTTAGCAGCGCGGAGTAAGGCTGATTTCAGCCTTACAGCGGCGGGTTCGTGAGCGGTGAGCGGAATAAGGCTGATTTCAGCCTTAGAGCAGCGGGTTGGCGAGCGGTGAGCGGAATAAGGCTGATTTCAGCCTTACAGCGGCGGGTTCGCGAGCGGTGAGCGGAATAAGGCTGATTTCAGCCTTAGAGCAGCGGGTTGGCGAGCGGTGAGCGGAATAAGGCTGATTTCAGCCTTACAGCGGCGGGTTGGCGAGCGGTGAGCGGAATAAGGCTGATTTCAGCCTTAGAGCAGCGGGTTGGCGAGCGGTGAGCGGAATAAGGGTGGACTGCAGCGTCTCCGCGGGCCGTTTCTGCCTCGCCTGGACAGGGCGTGATTCAAAATAAGCCATTTTTTATGGCCTATTTCGTAAAAATGGGGTGCTCGCCAAGAAATAGCCAGTGAAATCACTGGTTATTTCGCGGAAAAGCTCGATTTCGGGGCTGTTTGGTTGCAATAGCCAGTGTTTTCACTGGCTATTTTCGTTACAGGGGGAGAAATCGGGCAAATAGGCCATTTTTTATTGGCTATTTCGCCGCTCCTCCGGTTTCCGCGCCCGCATCGGCCGCTCCTCACCGCACCGACGCCACCCGCTCCTCGCCGTACCCGCGCCACCCGCACCACCGGCCGCACCGGCGCCACCCGCACCGCGCCGCCTATTGCAGCGGCCGCGAGGCTCCATTGATCTCGCCGTACACGCGCGAGAGCGCGCTGCGCACGGAGGCGAGCGCCCACTCCACCTCCGCATACTGGTTGCCTTCGGCGTTGTATTCGATGCCCCAGTACCCGTCGTAGCCCGCGTCCAGCAGCATGCGGACGAGCGGCTCCGCCGCGCCGGGAGCGGACGTGCGGCCGTCGAAGTGGGTGTGGCACACCCACGGGGCGACAAGCCTGTCGCCGATGGCGGCGTCCTGCTTCCAGCGGTCGAGATGAAGCAGGATGCCGTACCCGGGATGCTCGACGGCCTCGGCGATGCGCTTCATGCTGGCGGGAACGAGCGACGGCCCCATATGGTTCTCCGGGCCGACGCGGTAGCCGTGGCCGTCGGCACGTTCGGCGTACTCGCGGTACAGGCGCACCGTGTAGTCGAACTGCTCCTCGCCCATCTCCATCGTCCCGTCCGTGCCGGTGTCGATGCGCACCGTGCGGGCGCCGAGCAGCTCGGCGGCGCGCAGATGGGCCCGAGCGTTCCGGGCCAGCGCCTCGCGCTTGTCCGGATCCGGGTCCCACAGATGGGCACCGTCCACCGCGTAGTTGACAACGGTCATTTCCTTCTCGTCCAGCGCCTCGCGGATGAGCCGCAAATACGACTCCTCCGGCGGCGCCCACAGCCCCTCCCTGCGCTCCGTGAACGTGCCGTTCCACAGATCGACCGTATCCAGGCGATAGCGGTACTTGACCGTCTCCAGGTAGCCAAAAATGTCCATTTTCCCCGCGAGCACGGTTTTGTTAAACGAATAGCCGCCAATCGACAGCTTCATGTCCGTCCCTCCTTGGCTTTATACCAGGCATCCAGCTGCCGCTGCGCTTCGGCCACGATGGCGTCGGCGCCGGCCGCCTTCAGCTTGGCGATAAACTCGTCGTATACAAGCTGCGCGTCGATCGATCCCGTATCCATCGCCGGGCAATACGCCTCGATGACCGTCGTGACGTTGGCGATGGCCGCCTGCACCGGCTCCGGGTTGAAGGTGAAGCCGAGCACGGGCGACGCTTTGGCCGATTCGTTCATCCTCAGCGTCATTTCCGCCACCGCCGGATTTTGCCCTTCGGTCGTATAGGCGTTGAACACGTTGCCGAATACCCAGTGATCGATCTTCTCCGCATAGCCGCTGCCGGGAATCGGCCTCACCGTCCCCGCCGAAACGCGGGTGTAATGTTTGCCTTCAATCCCGTAAGCCAGCAAATTGAACAGCTCCGGGTCGGTGTTGAGCAGATTGAGAAACATCATCGCGCGCTCCGGCTGCTTCGACTGCCGGGCGATCGACTGCATGGTGCCGATCACCTGCGACTTATTGACGTACGGCTCCGTAATCGGCACCGCCACCATCGCGTTGCCGCCGAACAGGTCGCCGAACATCTCCTCGCCGCCCGGCTTCAGCACGGCATGGTACTGCATCGCCACTTGCCCCGTTTTCGTCTGCGCCACGAACGACTTGATCGTGCCGATATCGGGCGGCACATAGCCGTGCACATACAGCTCGCGCATCCGCTTCAAATAAGTTTGGTAGGCAGGCAGCTCGTAAACGTTTACCGCTTTGGCCGGATGGGCGACGTCGATGCCGACCAGCGTGTCGGTCAAATATTCGAAGCCAAGCTCGATCGCCATCGAGCCGTACAGCCCGCCCTTGTCGAAAATGATCGGCGTCACCCCGGGTTCGCCTTGCCTGATCCGCTCCATGTACGGGTACATGTCCTCGAACGTTTTGATCCGGGCGACGTCGATCCGGTATTTGTCGACGAAGCGCTTCTGGATATAGAAGCCTTCCCGGTTCGTAATCGTCTGGTAGCCGGGAATCGCGTACAGCTTGCCTTCGATGCGGGCCGTGTCGAACAGCATCTTGGGCAGCGCTTTTTTGACATCGGCTCCGTACTTGTCCAGCAGTTCGTCGAGCGGCAGCAGCGCGCCCTTGGCATAAGCGGACATGTAGTTGAACAGCCAGCTGGCATCCCACAAAATGTCGACCGGCTCATTGGCGGCGAGCACGGTGTTCATCCTCTGCGCGTATTCGCTCATGGCCACGGGCTTGAGCCGGATCGTTGCGTTCAGCTTCGCCCGGGTATACCGGTTGACGGCCTCCTCCACCGCCGACTGGTCCTTCTGCAGCTCCCGCACCGGGTAGTACCACGTCAATTCCGCCGGCGCAAGCGCTGCGGGCGGAGACGGCCCGGCCGAGCCCGTTTCCGCACGATCCGCCACCGGTTCCCGACTTTCTCCGTTCTGGCACGCGCCAAGCAGAAGCGAAGCACACAACACCGCAGCCGCGCATCCGACCGGCCGTTTGTTGAAGGTAAGCATCGGCATGTTGCCTCCCCGCCATCCTTGTCCATGCTTTTATTATAATGGATTCGGGGAACGCGCAAGCAACAATATTGCCGGTGGCGCAGCGGCCGTAACGATTATTTTTGCGATGTTCCTTGCGGTCCTTGCGGTCCTTGCGGTCCTTGCGGTCCTTGCGCCGCTCGCGCCGCGCCTTCGGCCTTGACCAGCCGGTGTAAAAGCACGAAACCCGCCAGGCCGCCCAGCGCGATCGCCGCATTGACCCGGTACATCGCCGCCGCGCCCGCCGTTTCGTACAGCCAGCCGCCGAGCAGGCCGGCAAGCACGCCGGACAACCCGCCCCAGGTCAGCGCAAAAGCGGCTTGTCCCGAAGCCCGCAGCCGGTCCGGGACGAGCACCGCCGTCAGCATCGTGCCCAAATAAAAATAAGCGCCGAACGTCAGGCTGTGCAGCGCTTGGACGAACAGCACCTGCACGGCGCTCGTCGCCAGCGACAGGAGCAGCCAACGGACGGCGAACAGCCCGCAGACGACCGTCAGCCAGGCGGTCAAATAGCCGGTATCCCGCTTCGCGTATCGGTCCAGCAGCAGAAACACCGGCACCTCGAACACGGCGGCGCAGAACGAAGCCCAGCCCATCGCCACGGCGTCGCCTCCCAGGTCCTGCACGTACAGGGAAGCGAAAGCGGCGTGGATGGTGCTGGGCACCGACTGGAAAACGCCGAGCGCGATAAAAAACAGAAAGATCCGGTTGCCGAAAACGGAACCGAGCTGCCGGGCCGGCAAGGCGGCCGCGGTCCGTTCGCCGCGCCTGACGCCGGGGCCGGGCATCAAGACGGCGCACGCGAACGCCAGCGCCAGCAGCAGCGTATACGCGAGCCACAGCCGGTCCCAGCCGAACCGCTGCAGGGCGGCGCCGGTTCCAAGCGCAACGAACGCGTAGCCGAGCGAGCCCCAGAGGCGGAAAGCGCCGAACTTGTGCGGCGTGCCCGCAATCGCGTGCAGCGTCAGGCTGCTGCCCTGGGCGTACATCGGACTTTGGAAAAAGAAGAACAGCAGCATGACGGCATACAGCGGCGCAAACCCGGATATGCGAAACAGGCCTTGTGCCAGCGCGGCGTTCCCGACGAGCAGCCAGATGACGGTGGCGCGATGATTTTGCGTGCGGTCGGTCCAGTAGCCCCAAACCGGGTTGGCCGCGACCGAAACGAGCGGCCCGCCGGCCATCAGCAAGCCGATCTGCAGCTTGCCAATGCCTTGCCGGGCCAGGTAGATCGGTACAAACGCATATAACAGCGCAAACGAGCCATAGGTAAAAAAATGATACCCCTTCAGCAGCTGCAGCGAACCGCGCATCAGACCGGAAGCAGCCGCCCGAAAGCGCGCTGCAGCTCGCGCGTCAGCCGGCCGGGCTTGCCGTCGCCGATGCTCCGGCCATCGATCCGTACGATTGGCGTAATTTCCATCACCGTGCCGGAGAGAAACACTTCGTCCGCCCGCATAAGCGCGTCGACGCGGAACGGCTCCTCCACCGCCGGAATGCCGAGCGACTTCGCCAGCCGCAGCGTCACCTCGCGCGTGACGCCGCCGAGGATAAGACGGTTCGCCGGATGGGTATGCAGCGTGCCGTCCTTGACCATCAGCAAGTTGGCGGCGACGCATTCGGTAACGACGCCGTCCCGATGGAAAATGCAGTCGTCCGCGCCGCGGTCGAGCGCGGCCTGTTTGGCCAGCACGTTCGGCAGCAGGTTGAGCGTCTTCAGATCGCAGCGCAGCCAGCGGATGTCCGGCGCGGTCAGCGCCGAGATGCCGTCGCGAATCGACGCCAGCGGCCGTTCGAGCGTCGTGCAGTACGCGTACACGACCGGCCGGACGCCGGCGGGAAACGGATGCGATCGGGGAGCGGCGCCGCGCGTGATCTGGATGTAGGCGGTGCCGGTGTCGATTTGCTCCATGCCCGCTAGCTGCTCCAGCTCCTCCCGCAGCCGTTCGATCGGCCGCGGCAGCGCGATTCGCGTCTCCTGTGCGCTGCGCGCGAGCCGCGTCCAATGCGCTTCCGGCTCGAACATCCGGCCGCCGTAGATGCGGAACACCTCGTAAACCCCGTCGCCAAAATAATATCCGCGGTCTTCCGGCGACACCCGCGCTTCTTCGTTCGGAACGAAACGGTCATTCAACAGGATCATGCTGGTCTCCTCCCGCAATAACGCCCAGGAAGCCGGCTGCGGCTCCCTGAGCGCGTGCTCCGTCCGCAGACGGCCGTTATTTTTTGTTGTTCGCTTTGACCCATTCGTCAAGCTGCTTCTGAATTTCGGCGATGATCGTATCGATGCCGGCGGCGGTCAGCTTCTCGCGGAATTCGGCGAGCAGCTCGCCCTTGTCGATCGCGCCCGTGTTCAGCGCCGGCTGGTATTTGTCGTTGACCGTGCCGACGTTGGAAATTTGCGTATTGACCGGATCGGCGTTGAAGACGAAGCCGAGAATCGGCGACGCTTCGGCGGATTCGTTCAGCTTCTTCGTCTCCTCGAGCACCTTCAGCCCTTTTTCCTCCGGCTGCATGCCGTTGAACGTATTGCCGAACACCCAGTCGACGTTGGTGATGTAGCCGCTGTCCTTGATCAGCTTGACGGTGCCGTCGGCGTTCTTTGTATAATGCTTGCCTTCAATGCCAAGCGCCAGCAAGTGGTACAGCTCCTTGTTCGTGTTGACCAGGTTCAGGAACATCATCGCCCGTTCCTTGTTCTCCGACTTGGCGCTGATGGCGTTTAGCGTGCCGAGAATGTCGTCGGTCGTCACCTGCGGCTTGCCGGTAACGATGTATTGCACCGGATGACCGCCGTTGCGCGTTTCTTCCGTCGCCTCGCCGCCCGGGTTCAGGGCGCTGCTGAAGAGGGAAACGACCTTGCCCGTTTTCTTCACGTCGTTGATCGTTTTCAACGTCGGCGCGTCCTGGTTGATGTAGCCTTTCTTGTACCAGTCGCGAACCGTGTCAAGATAGGTGTCGTATTCCGGCACGAACGACATCTTCAGCACTTTGTACGGATCGGACTTCTTGATAACGGCGATGCCGCCGAGAACGGTGCGGTAGTCGTAATCGTTGATCATCGCGGAGAGCGGACCGCTCTTGTCGACGGCGAACGGAATGACGCCCGGACTGCCCGCTTTCACTTGCGCAAGGAACGGCTCCAGGTCCTTGGATTTCTTCACCTGGGCGGTGTCGAGGCCGTACTTCTGGACGTACTCCTTCTGCACAATGTAACCCGGGATCGTCGTCATCGTCTGGTAGTTCGGCACCGCATAGGTGACACCGCCAATTTTGACCCCTTCGCTCAAATATTTCGGCACCAGCGGCATGATGTCTTTGCCGTATTTGGCCAACAATTCGTCCAGCGGGGCGAACGCGCCTTTGGCCGTATTGGTGATATAGCTGAACGCCCAGCTGGACGTCCAGATAATATCGGCCTTTTCGCCCGAACCGACGACGGCGTTCATTTTATCGTTGTACTCGCCGGTAGGAATCGGCATCAGCTTGACCGTGGCGTTGATTTTGTCTTTGGCGATTTTGCTCACGGCGTCCTGCACCAGCTTGACATCCTTCGGCACTTCCGGATTCGGGTAGTACCAGATGAGCTCCACCGGCTTGCTTGTGTCGGCTCCGCTCGGCAGCGCGCTGGCTGCGGAAGCGCTCGGACTCGCCGCCTGTCCGCTTGCGGACGGGGACGGATCGGTTTTGCTGCCCGAGTTGCCCGACTTGGTCGAGCAGCCCGCCGTTGCGACGAGCAGCGAGCAGGCAACAAGCAGCGCCGCTTGGATCATTTTCGATTTGTACATGTGTGTTCAGCCCTCCATTTGGATCGTTCGTGTATATGGCATCGGAATCCGTTCCGCGCGATTCGCCTCCTTTCGCGGATTCCGCTTCACCCGGCGGGAACGTCAGTTTTTGACCGAGCCTACGGTGAGCCCGGAAACGAAGTAACGCTGGAAGAACGGAAAAACGAACATCATCGGGCCGGCCGCCAGCACGGCCATCGCCATCCGCGTCGACAGGCTCGGAAATTGCGACATGTCGATGAAGATAATGTTTTTGTTGATTTCGCTGGTCATGAAATTGATCGAATTCATGATCCGGTACAGCAGCAGCTGCAGCGGCACCAAGTCCTTGTTGTCGATGAACAGCAGCCCGAGCCACCAGTCGTTCCAATAGGAGAAAGAAATGAACAGCCCGATCGTCGCCAGCGCGGGCGTGGACAGCGGCAGCACGATCGTCGCGAACAGCCGGAACTCGCCGGCGCCGTCCATCTTGGCCGAATCGAACATTTCGCCGGGCAGCTTGTCGAGAAAGCCTTTCATGATCAGGATGTAGAACGGACTGATGAGTCCGGGCAAAATAAGCGCCGGCAGCGTGTCCTTCAGGTGCAAATATTGCGACACCATGATGTAGAACGGGACGAGCCCGCCGCTGAACAGCATCGGAATCACAATGTACACGGTGGTGAACTTGCGGAACGCGTAATCTTTGCGGGACAGGGTGAACGCGATCATCGCCGTGAACAGCAGGCCGGCCACAGTGCCGATAGCGGTAACCGCAATCGTCACCTCGTAGGCGTGCAACAGCTGCTGCGGCTGCTTGAAAATGATGTGGTACGCCTGGAAGCTGATTTCCCGCGGGATCAGCAGATAACCGTCGTTCAGCAGCGATTGTTCGCTGGACAACGAAATCGACACGATCAGCGCCAGCGGGAACACGAACGCAAGCGACAGGACGATAAAAAAAGCGTTGACGGCATGTTTCATGCGTTCCACCTACCAGAGCGAATTTTCGTCGTTGATTTTGCGAATAATGGCGTTGGCTCCGACTACCGTCAGGAAGCCGACCGTCGACTGGAACAGGCCGATCGCCGTCGACATGCCGGTGTCGTTGAGCCGCAGCAGCGAACGGTAAATGTACGTGTCGATCACGTCGGTCACCGCGTACAGGAAGCTGCTGTCGTTCGGAATGAAGTAGAACAGGCCGAAATCCGAGCGGAAAATGCCGCCGAGCGCCACAATGAACAAGATCAGCACAAGCGGCGTCAGCAGCGGGATCGTGATGTGGCGGATCATCTGCCATTTGGAAGCGCCGTCCATGCCGGCCGCTTCGTAGTAGCTCGGATCGATGCCGAGCAGCCCGGCGAAATAAATTAGCGTGGCGAAGCCGATCCCTTTCCATAGCTGGAACGAGGTCAGGATGAACGGCCAATATTGGGCCTCGAAATAAAACTGGATCGGCTGGTGGCCGAACAGCGCCAGCACCTTGTTGACGTAGCCGCTCGCATGCGTAATGCCGTCTCCGTAATCGAACAACGACAGCGCCACGTAGCTGACGGCGACGAACGAAAGAAAATAAGGCAGAAACAGAATCGTCTGGTGAATCTTGATCCAGCCGCGGCTGATTTCCTTGAACAGAATGGCCAGCGCAACGGCAATGACGGTCGTCAGCACGATGAACGTCAAGTTGTACAAAATCGTATTGCGCGTAATGACGAAAGCGTCCTGCGATGCGAAGAAGAAGCGGAAATTGCGGAAGCCTACCCACTCGCTGCCGAGGATGCCGCGGGTAAAATTGTATTTTTTGAACGCCAGCACGAGGCCCGGCAGCGGCGCGTACGCGAACAGGAACAGCAGCAGCATGGCCGGCAGCGACAGCGTCAGCAGTTCGCCGTTGCGGCGGAGCGTCCGCCACGCCCGTCCCGGGCGGCGGCGAGGGGCCGGCTGCGGGGCAGCGAGTTCGGCGTTATCGGCTTTTGCGGCGTTCATGGCAGTCGCCCTCCGCCGGCGTGTCGAATGTGGTCCGATTGAATCATGTCGTGTCTCTCCTTCGGCTCTGATTGACTCCGAGCGTAGCATGGCCGGCCGGCAGCGCCTATTGCAAAGTGAAGCATAAACTGCGATTTGGCCGCCAAACCGCCAAATGCCAGTAAATGTCCGATATCGCATGTTAGGCGCAGCGCAAAAAAACCGCGCCTGGCATGACCTGGCTGACGGCAGCACGGGGATTATTTTCAGGTAGGAAGATATACCCAAACATAGTAAAATGAACAGATACCAACTAGTGCAAGGCATACACAATGGAGAATAGCGAGGGGTCTGGATGGAGCTGATTTATGCTCATATCGGCAAATTTCGAAATTTTCGCAACCAATCGTTATCGTTCACGAACCGCTATCTCATTGACTTTGATCACAGAACGGGGTTTCTTGAAATCGAGGAACGCAGGAATCGGTTTAACCTGTTCCAGCACGAAGACAAGCTTACGGGATTGTCGGTGATCGTTGGCAAGAATGGCGCAGGCAAATCGAATATCCTGGATCTTCTCCATCAATCGATCTATCGGGAGTCGGAGAACCAATCTTATTTCCTCCTGTATCATTTGCGGGACAACCTGTTTCTGGCAGAGGGAGTCAACACATCATTGTTTAAGGCCAAATTTTCGGAGTACCCTTTCCAGAACAACACGTTCACGGTTCGCATCGAAATCCGCAATAAGCTACCTGTAAGCATCATTCCAATCGACAGCGATGATCAAGACGATGAAACAGGGGTACTCGCGGAAACAAAAAAAACGGTTATCTTGCAATATAAACGGGAGCTTGACTTCAACAATCGGTTCTTGCAGCCCGCCAGAAAAGAACGCAACTTAATGGAATTGGATAAATGGGACAACCCGATAAACTTATTCAACAGGAGCAGACTGTCGGGCGGCGTTTCCAATCAATTTCGTGCCATGCATCAATTTTTCAGAGAGCTTGGGCAGACCGAATATTTTGGGGCAGACGCTCGCCCCGAGGTTATGCTTCATCTGTCGGAGATAACGCAAACCGAAGCGGAAAGAACCTTCGTAGCGCCATCCATTCAAGCGATCGACAAAAAAACGAAACGAAAGTTATCCATTAAACAGCAATTTATTCTTCAAATGCTTTATCTATTAAATGTCTGCTATGCTTTCGAATTTATCGACAATACAGAGGAAGACTGGGAGAAGGTCCTCGTTGAGGAATACACGAACATCCCTGTCGACAAGAGCGGTGATGTCTTTGGCGATTATACCCGCTATTATTTGAAACTCTATCGCAAACTGGTCGAACAGATCGTAATCTTGTTGCGCTCCTACCCCGATTCCCGCAGCGATCATGATGATTTGAAACGTTATTTTGTTGACAGCGATTTTGGTACTATCTTTGGAGACTATTTGGAATTTATCTACGGGTCGCTAAACGCTATACCGGATTATTTTTTTCATAGCGAATGTGAAATGTATCTTTTCAGCAAAAGCTCCAAAACAATAGAGCAGGATCGGGACGGACACGGACATATCGCCTCGTTATGCGCGATTCTGGATCAATTCGAAGCCACTCCGTGCTTATGGATGGGCAATCTGTCCATTCAGGTTAAAAACCTGAGCGAAGGCGAGAAAAAAATCATTGATTTCATCAGCCGCTTCTATTGGGTCAATGAAGATCGGCAGTATAGCGGGATCATCCTGCTGCTCGATGAACCGGATCAATCCTTGCACCCCGAGTGGAGCAGAAGATTTTTGCATGACTTGCTCAAGCTCCTCCATTCATTGGAGTGGTTGGAGCACTATCAGATCATTCTCACCACCCACTCCCCATTCATGTTGTCCGATGTGAGCAAGGAGCATATCATCGCTTTGGAATCGGGCGAGGGTGGGATCAGCAGAGTGGTCGACTTAAGGAATCCTACATTTGCCAACCACATCCATACGATATTGTCCCAGGATTTTTTCATGAGCAGCACCGTAGGGGAATACGCCAAACAGAAGGTAAACGAGACGATTGCCTTTTTGAACCACAACAATCCGGAGGTTAGCGAGGAGAAGATAGCGTACCACGCAAACCTTATTCAACTGATTGGCGACGATCTGCTGAAGAGCAAGCTGGAAACGATAATGAGTCGTAAGAAGTGGACGAAACAAGCAAACCCGCGGCAAACCATCGAGCAGCAAATAAGGGATCTGCAGGAGCTGTTGAACATGTTGAAAGACGAGGATTCCCGGCATGATTCGAATCAATAACAGGGATTTGGACGCTTTGGCGAACCAGCATTGGAAGCATGTGGAGGAACATTTCCGCCATTATACAAACAAGGTGAAGTTTGGGGAAATTGCGGCGTTCTGCCGGCAGATCGAACCCGGATTTTCATTTGAAAATTTGATTAAGGCAAGGGCGGAAAAGCTGCAAGAACTGAAGGAAAACTATCCGGCTATCGTTCGGTTAAACAATTATCAATCATGCAGCGATAAGCTTCGCGCCGTGTATAACCACTCCTTCAGTCTGGCCGATAAAATGCTCGGTTCCAAGGGATACAATGCGATACAATTCGTTGAGCAGCTTGAAATAACCGTATGTCCTTATTGCAATCGCAATTACATCGATACCCGTTCCTATAAGAATGTGAAAAAAGCCGGCTGCCAGATCGACCACTTTTACGATAAATATACATTCCCGTTGTTCTCGTTGTGTTTCTATAATTTGATTCCCGTCTGCCCTTCATGCAACCACACCAAGCATACCAAACAGTTCTCTATTTCGCCTTATGACGAAACCATCGAAACAGACCTGGTGACGTTTGGCTGGGAGCCTCAAAATGGGGATTACCTGCAGTCGAAACGGGACATCAAGCTCACCTTTCAGTGCTGCAACGAGGAGATGGAGCAGCAGTTTGCCGAGCTTAAGCTTGAACTGCCTTACACGATGCACACGGATATTGCTTATGAGATTATAAAAAAGGTGCGCCTGTACGATCATTATAAAATGAGCGAGTATCAAGGCGATTATCCCGACTTGACCTGGAGCAAGGAGGAAACCGTACAAATTCTGTTCGGTTTATCGCCGGAAGCAACGGATCATCTCAAGCGGCCGCTATCCAAACTCACACGAGATATTCTGAGTATCGAAATGGATAAATGGCAGAAGTGATTGGACGTTCCATGTAACCTTCTGCCGCCCTACTGGCACCTTGCATATAGAATCTGCTGCAGAGGAGGTGCGAGCAGTGCAGATGTGGATCGAAAAAGCCCGACTGGGCGAACCGAACGCTTGGGAGCAGATCGTGCGCCATTTTGGCGGAATGGCTTTTTCCGTGGCGTATGCGAAGCTGGGCGACCGGCCGCTGGCGGAGGATGCGGTGCAGGAAGCGTTCGCGGCGGCTTACGCCGATCTGGGCAAGCTGCAACAGGCGGAAGCGTTCCCCGGATGGTTCAAGACCATTGTCGAACGACAATGCCATCGTCTTCTTCGCCGGAAGAAGCATGCGACGATCGCGTTGCATGATGCCAACATCACGGAAACCGAACCATACGATGTGGAGCGGATCGCGGAACGAAGGGAATGGTACCGAAAGCTTCATCAATCCGTAGAAGGATTATCCGGTCCATTAAAGCAGGCCGTCCACTTGTATTATTTTCAAGGCTATTCCATCAAGGAAGTATCCGGCTTTCTGAACGTCCCTCCTTCCGCGCTCAAGAAACGGCTGTTCGACGCCCGAACAAAGCTGCGATCCGCGCTGTTCGTTACCGACTCTGTATCCATGTTCAATGATATCGGCGAAGGAGGAGCATCGATGCTTCATATCGTAAACGGGGATCATGTCGGCGACAAGCTGAGGAAAGGAAACATTCGCGGCGATATTCTGGTCTGGAGGGAAGTGTACCCGGTAGGCCCGGTTTTTCTGGAAAGGGATGAGCCGGAGACATTCCGCAAGGACTATTTGGCGAGAACGTTTGGCATCCCGGCCGAAGAGTATGAGGCGGCATGCAAGTCGCAAGAGCAGGCGCTGCATCATTTTCACAAGTATGAGGAAGTGGTGTTGTGGTTCGAGCACGATCTGTTCGATCAGCTGATGCTGAGCCGGCTGCTGCACTGGTTCTCGGCGCAGCGGCTCGGCGATACCAAGCTCAGTCTGCTGTGTGTGGGCAGCTATCCGGGCATCGAATTGTTCAAAGGACTGGGGCAGCTGACACCGAAACAACTCGCGGGTTTGTCCGGCACATGGCGGCAGATCGGTCCGAAGGAACTCGAAACGGGCAAATCAATCTGGGAAGCCTACGCTTCTCCGGACATCGCGCGGCATGTGGAAATCACGCAGGAAGACACATCGGCCCTGCCTTATGCTCATGCGGCGCTTGAAGCGCACCTGGCTCGTCTCCCCTCCGCGATGAACGGTCTGGGGATCGTCGAGCAGACCACTCTGGAGCTCGTTCGGCATGGGGTGAATACGCCCCGGGCGTTGTTTGCGGAAATCGGGAATCGGATCAGCCTGCTCGGCATGGGAGATTTGGAATACTGGTATCGCCTGAGATGTATGTTGGAACAACCGCATGCGCTATTGGAAATGCAAGGAAGCTTTTCGTTGCCCGGCGATCCGGACCGATGCGTTGTTGCGTTAACGGAGCTTGGGAGGGAAGCCGCGGCGGGAGCAACGGACTGGGTAACGGTCAAAGGAATCGACGAGTGGTACGGCGGCTTACGGCTGCACGGCAATCCGACATGGCGCTGGGATGCCGCGAGCAAGCGGTTGGTTTATCGGGAATAGAGAGGACTAAACGGCATGCAATTTCAACCCGTGTATGAGAATGGCGAGTTATTTCTGCCGCAGATCGAATTGCCCATGGCCGCGAACCATTCGATTGGCATTATAACGGACCTGAAACGAAAGCAGCTTCTCATGAACCAGGTGGCGGATCATTCCCGGTATTATTTGTTTCGGGCCCAACAAGGCGAATATATGCGTTTGTCGGTGGAGGAGCTGATCGCGTTTCTGAACCGGGTAACGGAGCGGAACGAACAAGTCGCTTCGTTGCTGGACTATTTTGATTTAAAAGCCGAACGGAAAGTAAAAATCAAGGATCTCAGCGCATCGAAAAGAATGTATGTGACGTCGCTGCGCGTCTTTTTTGCGCATCAGCCTGCGCTGGTGCTGGAGGAGCCCTATTTTTACCTGGAAGAACAAGATCGTCGTCAATTTAAACGGATTCTGGATGACCTATCGCAAGAAAAGCAGCTTTTGATTTTAACCTCGAATTTGGAAGACGCCATTATTTCCTGCGATGCCATTTATCGTCTGAACGAGTTCGGCTTGCATCCACTGGATATTCGCGACCCGGAAGAGGAGCAGCCGGAAGGGCAGAAAGGGCAAGAAGCGCAAGAAGTGCAGGAACAAGATCAGGCCAATATCACCTTGCAGAAGATCGCTACGAAACGGAAGGATAAAGTGATTTTATTTAATCCGCCCGAAATCGATTATATCGAAAGCGTGGAAGGTTCGATCCTTGTTCATGTGGGTGGAGAACATTACGACTGTGCTTTGACGCTAACCGAGCTCGAGCAGCGATTGCTGAATTTCGGCTTCTTCCGGTGCCATCGTTCCTACATCGTGAATCTGCAAAAAGTAAGGGAGATCATCACCTGGACGAAAAATAGCTACAGCTTGCGATTGACGACAGGCAAAGACGCCGTAGTCCCGTTATCCCGCACCAAGCTGCAGGAATTAAAAGCGCTGCTAAACATTTGATTTTCGGGGAAAAGCCGCTCCAATCAAGTCCGTATCGGTACCGTTCAGGCGGAAATAGCTACATTTCGGCCGATTTTGATAGCCGGGAGCAGGTTATCTTTATATGCTTGAGGCATCCAGTCAAAGGATGTGGCGCCCATGGACGTAATCCAAGTAGAACGTATTCGCAAAAAATTTGGCAGCAACGACGCGTTGGCGGATGTATCGTTTTCGATTCCGAAAGGCGAAATTTTCGGCTTCCTCGGTCCGAGCGGTTCCGGAAAAACAACCTTGATCAAGATTTTAACGGCGCAATTGCAGCCGACGAGCGGTCAGGCAAACGTCTTTAACCAGCCGGCAGAAAGGATGCACCAGTCTGTCCAGAAGATGCGCTTCGGCATTTTGACGGATAATAGCGGCCTGTACGAACGATTGACGATAGAGGAAAACCTGGAGTTGTACCGCCAATTGTACGATCTTCCCGAGTCCGCAATCGACAAGGCGCTGCGATTCGTCAACCTGAGCGGCGAGCGCAAAAAGAAGGTTCAAGTCTTGTCGAAAGGGATGCGTCAACGTGCTCTGTTGGCATGCGCGATCATTCATGAGCCGGAATTGTTATTCCTGGATGAACCCACATCGGCGTTGGATCCCGTAAACTCGGCACAGATTTATAAAGGACTGCGCTACCTGAACGAAAAAGGGACCACGATTTTCCTGACCACGCATGATATGGCGGAGGCCGAGCTGTTGTGCAGCCGGGTAGCGATTCTGTATCGAGGGCAAATCCAAATCATCGGCTCGCCGAAGGAACTTAAAAAACAATATCGGGATAACGTCGTTTCGGTTGAATTGCGAAATGGGGAAACCTATGCGCTCCCGCTGGGAGAGGAAGCGGCGGATCGCATAGCCGACTGGATGAAACGGGGCTTGATCGATCGGTTGGAAACGAAAGAGCCGAGCCTGGGCGATATCTTCATTCAAATGACGGGAAGTGAGCTGGTATGAGCATCTCGTTAAAACGTATTCGGGCGATAGTTGTGAAGGATTACAAGGAGTTTTCCCGCAATTATTCGGTTTCCATCGTCGTGCTGTTTCCCCTGTTATTCGCCTTTCTTTCTCGAGGCTCCTCTCCTGCTTCGACTGAAATGGTAGGTATTTTGCTCAATTTTTCGTTTCCGATGTTGACGAGCCTGGTACAGGCCTGTTTGATTGCGGAAGAAAAGGAACGGAACACGTTGCGCTCCTTAATGATGACTCCGGCCACGACCATGGACGTGTTAATCGGGAAAAGCACGTTGGTTTTTATCATGTCGTCTGTTGTTCTGGCTATTGCTACTTCTATATTTGGCTATGAGCCGGCCAGTATAGGGGCATTTGCCGCAGCAATCATGCTTTCGATTGTGCTGTACACGGCAGCCGGAACGATCTGCGGTCTGTTTTCCAAAACACTGCTGGAAGCATCGTTATCCGTATTCCCTGTATTTATTGTATTCTCCATGGCTCCGTATGGAGCGATGCGAGCGAAAGACGTTCCGATTTTCAAAGTGCTGGACTATGCGCCAAGCAGTCAACTTGCGCATTTGCTGGATATACGTACAGGCTTTACGACGGGAGAGATAATAAAGCCCCTGCTCATTATTTTGGCGTGGACGGTTGGATTGACGATTGTGTCTGTGATGCTGTATCAACGGAGGTTAAAGGACGAGTAGCAACTGCTGATCGAACGAGCCGGCCGGAATCCGTTCGGATTACGATTTGAGAAACCGCAAGAGGATCGGCAGCATAACCTTGGCGCCGACCATGTGATTCTGGCCCGCCAGCTTCATAAATTCGGCGCCTGGCACGGCTTGCGCGAGCTTCATGGAAACATCGTGTATGCCGGCCGGGCTTTTTTCGCCCACGATGATTTGCGTTGGTACGGTAACTCGAGCAGCCCGTTCGAGCGGCGGCAGATCCTTCGTTAAGGCGATATCGTAGGCAAGAGTGGGCGCCAGCGCGACCATCGTTTTCCACCCCGGGAACAAGGGCAGCAGCCACACGAACATGCTTGGCATGCCGATGCCTTTCAGAAACGTTTTCATTGCCGCTTTGTTATTGCCTTCGTCGAGCTTTTGTTGCACCTGTTCGCTCAGCCTGCCGTAGGATGCGATTTCCTCCTCGTCGTGTACATAAGAAGGATCGTACATGACGACTTTGTTCACCTTGTCGCCGAGCCGCATGGCAGCTTCAAGCGCGAGTACGGCGCCCGAGGAGTGACCGTAAAGATTGGCTTTGCCGCCTGCCGCGTCAATCATGGCTTCAATATCTTCGACTTCCCGTTCTATCGCGTACGGCAGCTTGTTGCCGCTGTCGCCGCGCCCGCGTCGGTCGTAATGATAGACGGCGAATTCCTTGGCGAACGTCTTGGCATCGTTCAAGACCGGTTTAAAAGATCGGAAGCAGCTCGCTCCGGTAATGTAAATAAGGGCGGGACCGCTGCCATAAACATCATACGCTAACGTAGTGCCGTCCTTGGATAGTGTCGTTTTCATTTCGATTCTCCCCGGGTTCGATTGGCGATTCCATGATATAGACGAATCGGCAGCCGGGAAATCATCGGTCCACATTTGGTTAAAACGCGAACCTTGACTGTTGTCTTCCCCGATTGGGCTCGCGTTGGCGGGACAGGTTGCCAATCGATTCGCGCCATCCCCCCATCCGCCGACTAACACCTTGCAAGAAAGGCCATGTTTTATTGCCTATTTCGCCAAAAACGGGCCGTCCACACGAAATAGCTAGTGTTTTCACTGGCTATTTCGCTTGAAGTGCCTATTTGAAGGCGATCTAGGGCAAATAACCAGTGTTTTCACTGGCTATTGCAGGCGGGCCGGGTGATCTGGGGCAAATAGGCCATGTTTTATTGGCTATTTTGGTTGCCGAGCAATCAATCGGGCCACTCGGAGGGCGGTTCGCCAGGATCTGCTCCTTGCGGCAGCGCGCGAGTACGCTCGTTCACGAAGTAGCGAAGCGGGAGAAGCTTATCGCAGCATAAACCGCCCGCACAGCGGAAAAAGCTGCTGCGGGGCGGCCCTGTGCCTTGCGTTTAAATGCCAACGTCGCGCATGACGGCGCGGATGTAGGCAACGTCTTGCTGCGCGTACCATTCCCGGTCGCCGGGGCGCGGCGCTTCGATGCAGATCGGGCCGGCGTAGCCGACCGCTTTCAGGCGCTGCAGGAACTGGCGGTGGTTGATTTCACCTTCGGCCAGCGCCGTGGGAAAACGGGTGCCGCCGGGGAAGGCGATGGAGTTTTTCAAATGTACGTAATACAGCCGATCGCGGACAAGGTCGATCGTGTCTTCCAACGAATCGTGCGGCTCAAAATAAACCAGGTTGCCGTAGTCGAGATTGACGCCAACCGCCGGGCTGCCGATCGCTTCGATCAGCTTCAGCGTCGCCGCGGGCATATCGTGAAGATACAGCATGTGTGTTTCGAACGCAATCCGGAAGCCGCGCGACGAGACGGTCTCAGCGATTGCGCGGAAACCTTCGGCGGCCCAGCTCCAATGCTCCGGCCCGGCGGCGAATGAGCCGTGCAGCGCGTATTGATTCAGCGGAATGCTGCCGACCCGGTTGCGCAGGATGCCGCCAATGGCGTTGCATACGGTCAACGGGAACCGATCGGCGGCGAGCCGGTAAAAGTCGCACAGCCATTCCACTTCGGTCGCCCTTGCACCGGCGTCCGGGTTCATGAGGGAAATGCCGGGACCGCCAAACACGACTTGCTTCAGCCCCGATTGACGCACCGCCTGTTCGATCCGGTCCAGATACTGTTCGCTCGGCTCCTCCTGGCGCATGTTGCGGCAGCGGAACTCGATGCCGTCGAAACCCCAGTCGACGGCCTTGCGGCAAGCCTCGTCCAGCGATTGCCCTTGTTCGCAATAGTTGATATGCATGATGAGCGGTAGTGTCATGACGATTGCAAGCCTCCTAGTTATGGTGCCGCCCGACAGGTGCGGCGATTCAGTCGATCGATTGAATGACGGCCGCCAGCGTGTCGCCCATCTGGCAATGCCCGGCGCGATTCGGATGAACCCAGTCGCTGGGCCGCTCCACCAGTTTGGGGACGTATTTGCTCACCGATTCATTAACGACCGAAAACCCGTGCTCCGGATCGACGACCAGCAGCAGCGGGCAGATGCGAATGCCTTGCTCGCGCGCCTCGTCGTTGTCCCAGCGCCGCAGCATGGCGCGGGCGACCTGCTGCATATTGCGCCGATGCCGCGCTTCGGAGCGGTTGCAGCCTCCGCTTCGCCCCCAAGCATCTTGCCCGGCTCCCGTCAGCGGCAGATTAAGAATGATGCGGACTTCGGGATCGTGCCGCTTGACGCTGTCCACCAGCAACTGGATATGGTGCAGGAAGGAGTCCAGGCCGTCCTCCGCCCGCTCCAGCGGCATAAATTCGTTCGAGCCGAACAGAATCGAAACGATATCCGGCTGCGGTACGCCAAACCGCCGCAAATAGCGGCCAAAGTCGAATTCCCATTCCGGCTGCGGCTCCATCGCCCGCCATCGCTCGCCGTCCCATTCCCGCAGCGGGGCATCGCCCAGCTCCGGGTCGCAAGCGATGTCGCCGACATTCGGAGCGAGCGGATATCCGTCTTCGCCGAACGTGTACGGCAAGTTCGGGTCGCCCTGCTGCCGCGCCGCCAACTGGTACCCGTCATAAGCATATCCGGTCGGGTCGACGCTGACAATATGCTTCCAGAATGACGTATTGCCCCAATAGGTCGCTTCCGGCTTGCCGGCGGGGAACAGAAACGGCGAATCGCCGTCGCTTGCCGCTCCGGTACGGTGGTTGTACATCTCCGCCGTCCAGCCGCCGCGTCCTTCACGCTTGACCTCGCCGCCGTCGTAAGTGCGCGTCCCGACGGTGCGCACGTAATGCAGCGTCTGCCGGGCGTGGCCGATGTAGTCGCCGTTGCGGGTTATGCTGTCGCCGATGCCGAGCAGCTTCGTTTCCTCTTTGTCCTCCAGCGGCACGATGACGATCTGCGTCGTTTTCTCCGCCACGAGCGCGAACCGGCGGTCGAATACCTGCAGCCGCAGCGGAAATTCCCCTGCCGCGGCCGCGCCCGCGTCGAACGGCTGCGCGGCATTGCCTGGCTCCAGCCGCCAAAAATCGCGAAACTGCCTGCCGTAGGCGCAAATGATATTGACGTGCTCGTCCGGCGCCAGGTCGATCACGGCATTGCGGTAGTACAGATTGAACTGTTCGATCCGCTCCCCGTCCCCTGCCAGCATGAACAACCGTTCCGGCAGCACGATGCGGTCCTCCATTTCGCTCAAGCTCCTTTCATGCCATAATCGGTTTCATCTTGACACATGAGGAGTAAAAAAGGAATTGCAAATCCGGACAAAAGTTGCAATTTCGTTCTTTTTCGCCGGAATGCGTAATTTGCATCGCGTGAACTCTTGACATGAGGAGGGGTCCGGTTGTCGAAGCGTTACGGCCGCTCCATGGCGAACACGTTGCCGAGCGTCGCGTAGTTATCGCCCGCCAGTCGGCTGACCGGCGCAAGCATTCGCTCGTCGATCCGGCCGCGATCCAGCAGCGCTTCATCGACATGGAACAGTACGACCCGGGCAATGAGCAAATCGCAGCTCGCCCCGTTTCCGCTGCCGCCCAGTTCGAACGCATGTTCCAGCACGCATTCCATGCGAATTTTCGCTTCGCGAATGCCGGGCACGCCGACCGCCATGCCGGCGACCGGCGTCAGCCCGGCGAACGCGACTTCGCTTTCGTCCGGCGGCAAACCCGCCGCCGTTCGATTGGCCGCCGCGACGTTCGACTCGTCGACGACGTGAATGACCAGCTCGCGCCGGGCGAGCGCGTTGCGCGCCGTATCTTTGCGTCGGCCGCCCGCCGTCCGCTGCACCGACACGGACAGCAGCGGCGGCGCGCTCGCCACAACGGAGAAGAAGCTGAACGGCGCCGCGTTCAGCACGCCGTCCGCCGACAGCGTGGTCACCAGCGCGATCGGCCGCGGCACGACGCTGCCGATCAGCAGCTTGTAGTTGTCCCGGTCGGCTTGCATTTTCGGATCGATGGCGATCATAGGGCAAGCTTGCTCCGGAACCAGGCCGCCGCCGCGTCGGCTTCGGTCGCGGTCAACTGATGGCCGCGCTGCTCCCAATGTACGGCGACGTCGGCTCCCGCGCCGGCGAGCAGCGTTTCCAGCTCGGCCGTTTCGGCCGGCGGGCAGATCGGATCGTTCGTCCCGGCGCCGATGAACACCGGCGTTCCCGTCAAATCGGGCAGCGTCAGGCCGCGCTGCGGCACCATCGGGTGATGCAGAATCGCCCCCCGGAACGCGTCCTTGTAACGAAACAGCATGCTTCCCGCGATGTTGGCGCCGTTGGAGTAGCCGACGGCAACGAAGCGGCTTCGGTCAGCCCCGTACCTTGCAGCGGCATCGTTCAGAAAATCGTACGTTTCTTCGGTGCGGAACGCCAGATCCTCGAGATCGAACACCCCCTCCGCCAGCCGGCGGAAAAAGCGCGGCATGCCGTTTTCCAGCACGTTCCCCCGCACGCTCAAAACCGACGCCCCCGGCGAAAGTCGTTTCGCCAGCGGAATCAAATCTCGTTCTGTCCCGCCGGTCCCGTGAAAGAGGACCAGCGTAGGAGCGGACGGGTCCGCTCCTTGTTCCCAGATGTGCCTCATGGCCGTTTCCCCTCCAATTCCCTGACTTCGATCGGCAGCAAATTCGCTTCGATCTGCGCGCGTTTCGGCTCGTACCAGGCGGGCAGCATCAGTTTCCTGCCCAGCGCGTCAATCGCTTCGTCATTGGCGAAGCCGGGCGGATCGGTAGCGATTTCGAACAAAATGCCGCCGCCTTCGCGGAAGTAGATCGCATGGAAATATTGGCGGTCGATGATTTGCGTCGGATGGTTGCCGGACTCGGCGACCGTTTGCTGCCAAAGCGCGTGCTCTTCGAAATCTTTGGCCCGCCAGGCGATATGGTGCACCGTGCCCGCTCCTCCGTCGCCGCGCGGCATGTCGGCTGTTGGCACATCGATCAGGTTGCCGATATCGCCGAAGGCGCGGAATCGCGTGTAGCCGGCCTCTTCGCCGATTTTGGTCAGCCCGAGCACCTGCTGCAGCACATCAGCCGTACGTGCCGCATTCGTGCTGAACAGAATGGCGCCGCCGAAGCCTTTGATCGCTTTGTCCGCAGGGATTCCGCCGAACGACCAAACGCTGTTCGCCCCCGCTTCCCGTTCGACCAGTTCCAGCCGCAAGCCTTCATTATCTTCGAATTGCAAATATTGTTCGCCGAACCGGCTCGTTTGCTCCGTCTTGATGCCGAACCCGGCCAACCGCTCCGCCCAAAAGGCAAGCGCTCCTTCAGGCACGACATACGTTGTGACGCCTACTTGCCCGCCGCCGACCCGGCCTTTGCGCGACCCCGGCCATGGAAAAAACGTAATGATCGTACCCGGACTGCCCGTCTGGTCGCCAAAGTACAGATGGTACACTTCCGGGGCGTCGAAGTTGATCGTTTTTTTCACGAGCCGCAAGCCGAGCACGCCGGCGTAAAAATCGACGTTATCCTGCGGATTTCTCGCGAATGCGGTGATATGATGAATCCCTGCCGTTTGCAAAGTCATATGAATCGCTCCTTTGGATGGTTTTATTTGATAATATCTCAAATTTGAGATATTGGGCCTGACGGGACGAAGCTTGTTGCGAGATGTTGTCTGTGGCTCTACTTTTTGCTGCTGCGCTTGCCTACCCTTTTCCTCTCACCCGAGCGTCCACTTTGCCCGCCTCCTTTTACAATTTATATTTGATTTAATTATCTTAAATTAAAGATATATGATAACGAGCGGTTTGTCAAGCGTCTCCTTACGAGGACGACTTCGTTCCCGCTTCGTTCCGTAATTTGCGCCCGATCTGCCGCTTATATGCGCGATTGGCGCGTCCACTCCCGTACCGTGCCGTTGTCGTAACCGACGATGACGCGGCTTGCCAACCCGACGAACAGTCCGTTCTCCACGACGCCCGGAATGTGATTCAACTGCGCCGCGAGCCGCTCCGGGTCGGCGATTGCGCCGAATGCGCAGTCGGCCACATAGTTGCCGTTGTCGGTGCGAAACGGTACACCTCCTTGCCAACGCAGCTCCGGCCGGCAGCCCAGTGCGTCCAACTGCCTCATTGTCGCTTCGTTGCCGAACGGAACGATTTCGACCGGCAGCGGAAAAGCGCCCAGCCGCTTCACCAGCTTGCCCGCATCCACGATTACGATCATGCGCTCGCTGGCCGCCGCAACAATTTTTTCCCGCAGCAAGGCTCCGCCGCCGCCTTTGATCAGCCGCAGCTCGGGGTCGACTTCATCCGCGCCATCAATCGTCAGGTCCAGGCTCCCATCCAATTCCGCAAACGCCACGAGCGGAATTCCTTCCGCCGCGGCCAGCCGTTCCGACGCAAGCGACGTCGCAATCGCCCGAATGCGAAGCCCGCCGCGCACCAGCGCGCCGATGCGGCGAATCGCATATGTGGCGGTTGTGCCCGTCCCAAGCCCGATCGTCATGCCGTCCTCGACCAGTTGCACGGCACGTTCTGCCGCCAGCTGCTTCGCCTCCATCGCCGCCCCATCCTTTCGTCTGACGCCGGACCCGCCGGATTTTTTCTCGGCCGCTATACGCCGGTGCCAAGTTTCTTCAACAACTCGGTCGCCGCCTGCTTCTCTTCCGTGCTGAGCCCGTGCACGATGCTGTGAATAACCTCCGCATGCTCCGGGAAAATGCGCCCGAACAACGCGTCCCCTTCCGCCGTCGCCTCGACGTTGATGATCCGCCTGTCTTCGCCGCTCGGCACGCGCTTCAGCAGCCCTTTCTGCTCCAGCTTGTCGATGTTGTACGTCATGCCGCCGCTTGTCGCCAGCAGCTTCTCCCCGATCTGCTGGATCGGGATGCTGCGCTTCGTCGACACCACTTCGAGAATCATGAACTCCGAAGCGGACAAGCCGTATTGCTTCATATCCTTGGTCGCCTTGTCCATCAGCGTCTTGTACGCCTTCGACAGCACCACGAACAGCTTCAGCGAAACTTGCCGCTCGTGGTCCAGTTCGCTCCTGCCTGTCATCGCTCCATCAGCTCCATGAAACCGTGTTCGCCTCTTACTCGACCAGCATGCGGTCGACCGATTTACCGAGCATCTTGCCGATGAACCCCGGCATGAACCGGCTCATGAACCGAAGCTGACTGCTCTGGCCCGGCAAAATGTCGTACCTGTCCCGCTGCATCCCTTTCACCGCTGCGGCTACCATATCCTCCACTTTCATCGCCCTGGAGCCTTTCATGCTTTCGGCCTCGAAGGAGTCGAGCAGCGGCGTTTCCGTCAGCGGAGGAGCGAGTTCGAACACTTTGACGCGGGTGTTCTTGAGCTGGAAGCGCAGCGACTGCGTGTAGGAGTGTACGCCGGCCTTGGCAGCGCAATAAACGGGCGTGATCGGCAGCGGGACGAAGGCGAGTCCGGAGGAAACGTTTACAATTGCGGCGGCGGCCTGCTGCTTCAGGTGGGGAAGAAACTGTCCGACCATCCGGATCGTGCCGCTCAAATTGGTGTCGATTTCCCGGGTCAACGCTTGCGGATCGCTTTCGTTGTGGAGATTGATGCCGAGCATGATGCCGGCGTTGTTAACCAGGACATTCAAGTGCGGAAATTGTGCGGTTGCCTGCTCGTACAGCTCGCGAATGGCCGCCGGGTCGCTGACGTCGCTTTGGATCGTATGCAGCTGCGGCAGCTTCTTCTTGGCGGCGTCGAGCTTGGCCCGGTCGCGGCCGGTGACGATCACCGTATTTCCGAGCCGGAGCAGCTGCGCGGCAAGCTCGAAGCCGATGCCCGACGCGCCGCCGGTGATGAGGATGGTGTTGCCGGTCATGTTCATCGCGTGACGACTCCTTTTCCTGACGCTATTCTCTCCATATTATGCAACAAGGGCCGGGTAAAGAAAAGCTTGCAAAAAAGCGAGGCTTGCCTGCCGGTTGCCGCGAAAATAGGCCATAAAAAATGGCCTATTGGCTGCTTTTTATCCGGTTGGTGGAAAATAGCCAGCGAAAACACTGGTTATTGTGACCAAACCGCGCCCAAACCGACCTTTTCAGCAAAATAGCCAGTGATTTCACTGGTTATTTTGTTGCATGCATCCATTTATGAGGGAATAGCCAATGAAACATGGCTTATTTTTTCGAAGATGCTCTCCAGCCGGGTCCGCGCGACCGATTCGAACCAGATTCTCCTCCCCCCGCCGAAAACCAAACAAGATCGCCTGATTCCCGTCCGGATCGGTCGAATCGGTCAAAAGAGAAAGGCAGTCTAGTTTCTGCGACGCTGGCGTAACGAAGACGAGTTGCGATATAGGCGACGAACGCGATTGGTAACGTGCCGTAAATGCAATCCGAGGTGATATTGTGATGTAGGCGGATGGTGCGAGGTAGACGAATGACGTGAGGTAGACGAATGACGTGAGGTAGACGAATGACGTGAGGTAGACGAATGACGTGAGGTAGACGAATGACGTGAGGTAGACGAATGATGCGATCTCTGCGAGTAGTGCGATGCAGGCAAGCGATGCGAGGACTGCAATATGCACAAGTTTTTCCATTTGCAGCCCTGCCGTGGCGGCGGAGGCGGGAGCGCGCGTATGCAAGATGCGCCTCGGCCCCCACTCCCGCCGGCCAGCCTACCGGCCGCCCGCGCTCCGCACGCGCAGCGTTTCCCCGGCCCGAATCGAGGCCGGCTCGGCAAACAGCAGCGTGCGCCCTTCGAGCCGGCAACCCGGACGCGCGCCGGCCAACTCGGCCGACCACTCGCAAGCCGGGCTCACGCCCGCAGCATCGGCCGACGCGGAGTCGGCCGCCGTCTGCCCCCACACGTTCGACTCGATGCCGCCGAGCCGAATCGCGCCGTACTGCACGTCGATTCGCAGCCCGTCCCCATCCGTCTGCCACTCTCCCCAGGCGCCGCCGCAGCACCAAAACATGCGGCAGCTGTGCCGGCTCCCGTTCGGCGCAATCGTCATGACGCCGCGCCCGGCGTCGTAACGAAAGCCGCCGAACGCATGCAGCAGCGCGTACGAAGACATCGCCCGCGCGTAGTGGTTGCCGAATTCGCATTCGGCCCACGGGTTGCGCTTCTCGCCGTCGTACCGGTCGCGTACGGCCCGCACGACGGAGAGCGCTTCGTCGATCCGTCCCTCATAAACCAAATGGCTCGCCAACTGGTATTCAAGACCGGTCCAGCACTCGGAATGATACGGAATCGGCCGCTCCGGCTTCCGTCCCTCTTCCCACCTGCACAACGCGACGCCCCACTCGTCGTCCAGCGCATACACGCGCCAGGCGTTGACGAGGTCGCCCGCGCGGACGAAGTTGCGCTCGTAAACGGCGTCCAACGCGCTGCGCACGTGGTCCCGGTCGAGCAAATAACCTAGCCCCAGCATGTGCGCGTACCACTGACCGACGACCTGATCGACGTAACAGCCGTCGCCGAAAGCAAAAAACCGTTTCCCCGGAAACCGCTCCCCATACCCCTCGCTGCGTTCGACGTAAAACGCGCCGTTGAACAGCCGCTCGTCCACGTAGCGTCCCCCGTTCGCCGCCATCCGCTCGTACGCCTCCGCCTCGCCTTCGCCGTCGCCGACGATGCGGACGATCATCGCGGCGCAGCGGAGCGCCAGCAAGTATTGGCTCGTGAGCGCAGGATTCGGCCCGACCATCTCCTTGTCGAGCGTGTTGTGCTGCGCGCCTGTCAGCACACCCGAGCGGTCCGGGTCCCAGCGGTCGGCATTGTCCGCCGACCAGGCGTAAGCGAGCGAATGCCGCACGAGCGGCCAAATCTCCTGCAGCCACTCCAGATCGCCGGTCAGCAAGTAGTGCTTATAGACGCGCGACACAAACGTCAGTTGCCCGTCGGTGGCGGCGTAATACTCGTCCCACTTGCGCGCCGCCGCATCGTCGCGGCCGAGCGGGAGCATGAGGCGGAAACGCATTTTGCCGCCGGGCTGCAGGTTGTAGCGGTAGTTCAGCTCGATCATCGAACGGTCCAGCGCGGGAAACAACCACGGCAGCGACTGGGCGTAATTCCACACGTGCGTGCAGGAGCCTTCGCAGGCTCCCTCCGTACAATGCGAACCTTCGAAGCCGTAAAAGGAACCGTCCTCAAGCCGCAGGCAAGTGGTCGATTTCAAAGTGGCGAGGTTGGCCGAAACGGCCTCCAATACGCTGTCAGGCACCGTCGAAGCGAACAGACTGTCGCGAAACCGTTTCGTGTCGCCATACAGCCGGGGCAAATGGGCGAACACGTAAGCGGCGGCAGCGACGGAGTCGGCGTACTGGCTCGCATAGTATGTCCTCCACTTGTTCCGCAACGGATCCGGCATGCCGTCTTCGGCGAGGATCGGGTTCCAATACTGCACGAAGTTCGGGAAGCTCCAGGCGATGCAGAAGCTGAACGCCGTCTCCTCTCCGGGCTGCAGCGTGCGGTGTGCGCACAGCGCCCCCGTGCTGCGGATGTGCAGCAGCGGATTGATGTCGGTATGCGTATGCGGCTCGTCGTACGTTCGGTCGGTCAACCGCCCCGGAGTCGTAAACTCGTCCCAGAACTGCTCCAACGGATTTTCGAACCTATCCGTACGTTTCCAGCACGTCTGCCAACTGACGTCCGGCTGATCGGTCGCCACGGTCACGTCACCATACTCCGACGCGTCTCCGGCGTAAGCTTGCGACGAGAAGCGGATGCCGGTCAAACCGGGCCCGCGCACTAGCTCATTGACCGCCTGCACCTGATGCGGATTGGCGATGCAAGCGGCAAGGCCGATATCCAGCGCCGCAGCGGAAACGTTCCGAACGCGGTAACGGAAAATGGCGCACGGAATCGACGAATCGCGATCATTAAGCGGGATGAACGGATTAAATGCTTCGAGCGTCACCGCCAGCAAGTCCGAATCGTCCTCGAACGCCACCTCGGCGATCGGGAACGTGCCGGTAAACGCGGTCCGGCGAAAATGCGGCATCGCCGGCGCGTTCTCGCGATTCGAACCGTGGCCGACGTAATAGGAAGGCGCCCCCTTGTTCGCGGCGTTGTACGAACCGAGCCAGTCGCCCTGCAGCAGACGGGCCAGCACCGGCCGGCCGCCCCGCTCCGCCTTGATCGCGAAGAAGGAAGCCGCGTTCGTGCTGCCGTTCTTGTTCGGACGGTTAAAAATTTCCCAATCGATCAGCATGCCGTTGCCGGCCAGACCAATGCTGCCGGTGCCGATGCCGCCGAGCGGGAACGAAATTTCCTTCGTCTTTGCGCCGCGATATTCGAACTTCTTGTCCATGGCGTGCAGCCGGTCCGCAGCGTGCGGTCCCTTGATCATCGCGCCGCGTCCCCTTCCAGGCCGAGTCGCTCGTCCGTTACGTATTTGCCGAGCAGGTAGTATTTGCGGTCCGGGTACCACAGCACTCGCCGGCCCTTGTAGTCCGTCATGCTCGGATACGTCGCGATTTCCGCGGTGCCCTTCGGCCCGATCGGCACGCCATCCGTGTCGAGCAATTGCTTCGGCTCGCCGAATACGAGCGGCTGGCGCGCCGCCGGATCGAACGTGCCAACCGCAAGAAACGCCGGTCGCCGGTTGTGCAGCACGTCGCCCGGCCCGTAGTTGCCGAGACGGCCGTCGTTGTTGTGGAACACGAGCACGTAACGACCGCCGCCCAGCGCGTACAGCGGGCAGGAAGCGATCGGCTGCTTGATCGGCTCGCCGCCGTCCCGGTAGCGCAGCACGTCCGGCTTCGTCCACGTATCGCCGTCGTCGGCGGAAACGCTGTACCAGATATGGCCGGTGAACGTGCGCATCGCGCTGAACAGCCGGCCGTCCGGCAGCAGCACGACGCTCGGCTCCTGGGCGACGGACAGCGACGGCATCCCGGGATACGCGACCTCGAGGCCGTCGTTGTCCTTCGGCAGCCAGGTCAGGCGCAGCTCGCGCGGATCCGGCCCTTCGTCGATATTGTCGAAACGGACGAACAACGCGCGCGACTCCTTGCTGTACCAGCCGGGCGGCGGCTCGGCCGCGACCAGCGGGCTCGCCCACTGCGTACAGCCGGCGATCCAACGGCCGCGTGCGTCGCGAACCGGTTTCTGCCACACGATCCAGTTGCGCGGATACGCCGGGTCCGGATGGTCATACCGATTGCGCGGCATCGGAACGATACCGCCGTCCGTCCAGGTGTGCCCGTCGTTGTCGGAATAGACGCAGCCCATCGCGCCGCACGTCTGCGTATCGAAGTCGTACAAACCGATATCCTTGGTGTAAAAAATATAGATGCGGCCCTGCGCCGATACGACCGGGAAGCCCCAGCTCGCCTGGTTGCCCCGCTGTCCCCGCAGGGAACCGGCGACATACGCCGGCTCCGTCCAGTTCACATTGTCGCCGCTGCGCGCCACGACGAGATGATTGTCGCCGCTGCCCTCAACGGAGCTCTGCGTCCACAGCGCGAGCAAATCGCCGCCCGGCGTTTCGAATACGAGGAAATGTTCGTTGTCGCCCGTATATTCGTCTTCGCGCGGAATGAACACCACGATGTCGGGACCGCTTCGCCGCCACTCTTCCATTGCCATGTCCTTTTTTCGATCCGGCATCGTACCCGCCCCTCCCTATCTCACTTCAACGTTGTCGAACGCGGCTTTGATCCTGTACCCGTACACCCCGATCATGCCGGCCGCAAGCGAGCCGTCCGTCGCTTGCGCTTGCAGCACGCCGTTCACATAGCCTTTCAGGCTCGTGCCGCCCGCTTCGAGCTTCAGCGTATATTCCGTGCCCGCGGTAATGGCGGATGCGGCGCCGGCGGCAAGAACCGTCGTCGCGCCGCCCACCGTTTTGCTCAAAATCCAGGCGCCGGTAAACCCGCTGTAATAAAACGTATATTTGTTGTTCATATCCGTATAGCGGGCATACACGCCAAACGCCTTGTCGCCGGTGTAAAACACGGCCGGCTTCGCCACGACTTGCACGGTGTAGTCCGTCCAATCGGCCCCGCCCGTCACCGCCTTGCGGTTCGTGCCGCTCGAATCGTCGACCTGGTAGCGCTTGCTGCCGTCCGTGATGACGCTGAAGCTCGCATCGGCGTTCCAGCCGTCGGCAACGCCGTCCTCGAAATCGTCGATGAACGGCCGCCGCTCCGCCACGTTGTCGAACGACGCCTTGATTTTGAACCCGTATACGCCGATTTTCCCAGCCGTCAGCGCGCTGTCCGTCGCCTGCGCCTGCAGCACGCCGTTCACGTAGCCTTTGAGGCTCGTGCCGTCAACGACCAGCTTCACGTTATATTCCGTCCCCGCAGCGATCGTATAGGCGGAGCCCGTGGCAAGAATCGTATTCGTGCCGCCCGCCGTCTTGCTCAAAATCCAGGCGCCGCTGTAGCCGCTGTAATAGAACGCGTATTTGTTGTTCGCGTCGGCATAACGGGCGTACACGCCGAACGCCTTATCGGCCGCGTAGAACGTTGTCGGCTTGACCGTCGCCTGCACCGCATAATTCGTCCAGGCCGCATCGCCGGCAACGGACTTGTTGTTGGTGCCGTTCGGATTGTCAACCTGGTACCGCTTGCTGCCGTCCGTAATCACGCTGTAGCCCGCATCGGCCGTCCAGCCGTCGGCGACGCCGTCCTCGAAGTTGTCCGCAAACACGTATTCGACCGCCGCCGGCGTCTTGCGCACGAACTTGACGGCGTCGGCTCTGACGGTTTTGCCGTCGCCGGTACCCGCATCGACTTTGACATAGCCGCCGGTTCCTGCCGCCAGAGCGGCCGTCGCGATTTTCTGCCAATGGTTGGACGGAGTCGTTTGATCGACCGTAACCGAAGTATTCGTTCCCGCGCTGTCATGGACGACATAACGAGCCTGAGCCGTACTGCTCGGATCGCCGGCAAATTTCCACACATAAATGTCGTAATCGCCCGCGAGCGCAATCGTCGGCGTAAAAGTCGCATATTGCGCTGCGCTTTGCGAGTGGTTCCAGCGCGAGGTGCCGCCATAAGCGCCGCCGATGGCGGAGTCCGCCCACGAAGCGCCGGTTTCCGCATAGCCCGCCCCGCCGTTGTCGACGATCACTTCGTCATTTACGATCACGTTCGTCATGGCCAGGGAGTGCTTGCCTTGATCGTTCGTAATGCCGAGCCCGATCGCATAGGTGCCGCCCGCCTTGTACAGCGTCGTGGTCGGCGTCACGTCCAACGTCAGCGTAACGGTCTGACCGGGGGCGAAGCTTGGGATCAGCCTGTCTTCGGCCCGGATCGCGGTCAGGTCATAACCCAGGTTGTCAACAAAACCGATCGGCCACAGGTGCACATTGGTGAACGTTGTTGCCGACGTATTGGTCGCTTTCAGCGTGACGGTTTGCGTTACGCCGTGCGCCATTTCCGCAGGAGCGACGACTTCCGCCTTGATCCGGTTGGCGACCTTGGCGCCGTCGTAATTGCCGCTCTCCAGCTTGCCGCTCATCGTGCCGTAATCGTACATCTCGTCGGAGAAGACGACGCGGTCGCCGAGCCCCTTCGGCTGATTGCCGACCACCCGACTGCCGCTTGCGTCGCGCAGCTCGATCAAATGATGATCGTCGAAGGTGGATGAATTCTCGAACGCGCTGAACACGGTCCAGCGGCCTTGCGAGCGCACTTTGCCCACCAGCTCCGGGTGCCGGCTCGAATGCTCCGTCATCCAGATATGCTTCATCGTTCCCGCCGATTCCAGCATGGCCCGCATCCCGCTCAGGCTGCCGGCATAGCCGTGATAGGAGGCGCCGTCCGCATAATCCATCGCGCCGTCGGCCGCCAGCGCCGGCAGCATTTTGTCGCTGGCAGGCGCCAGCACCTGTGCATCGGGGTCAATCGCCTTGGCTGTCTGGTAAAAGTGTTTCATGTATTGCCCGATCGTTTTGTAGCCGCCGACGATGTTGCCCTGGCCGTTGGTGTCGGCTTCGTTGATGATTTCGTACGCCTTGACCTTGCCCTTCAGTTTGGTGACGAGCGCGCTCGCCATGTCGCGGTAATCCTGCCAGTCGTTCGGCGGAAATTCCCAATGCGGATGATTCGTATCGAACGGCTGCGGACCCGGGTACGGATCGCCGAGCCCGTTCGGATTGCCGGGATTGGACAACCCGCCGTGCGGACCGTCGGCGATGTTGTTGATTTTGCCGGGATGCGCCCAGTCGGGCGTTCCCTGCAGCACCAGCATCGAATCGATGCCGTAATACTGCAGGTTGTCGACCATATCGCTCAATTGGTTGAGCGAAGCCGTGTAGTCGGCATTGCCCCCGCCCACCGTTACGCCCGGATTCGTATTGTTGATATTGAAGCGAAAATCGGTCCGCGAAGCGAGATCCTGCCAGTTGATCCATTCCCGGTTCATGTTGAAGCCGGAAACGGCCATCAGCTTGTGCGCCGTATCCATAACCGATTCCGACACAAAGTCGCCCGTCCGCACGTACTGGGCCTGAAAGCCGTTCTGCTCGGTCATGATATATTGCGGCCCGGCCCCGCTTTCGAACGCGTTCCAGGCGGCG
This sequence comes from Paenibacillus cymbidii, assembly GCF_004764705.1. Taxonomy (GTDB): domain Bacteria; phylum Bacillota; class Bacilli; order Paenibacillales; family NBRC-103111; genus Paenibacillus_AN; species Paenibacillus_AN cymbidii. Next base: position 213,639 of record NZ_SHLX01000002.1, read on the forward strand.
TCCGTCCAGCTAGGGCTTGCCGGGCCGGCGTCACCCTTTGATCCCCGCCGATACGGTGCCTTCGAGCATATAGCGTTGACCGACAAAAAACAGCGCCAGCACCGGCAGCAGGAACAGCAGCGAACCGGCCGCCGTCACCTCCTGGATGATCAACTCGATATTCCCGTCGACGGTGTAGCCGATATTGCTGAGCGCGGCTGCCAGCGTGTATTTTTTTTCCGAGAGGAACATGAACGGCGTAATCGAATCGCCCCACCGCTCCTGGAAATTGATCATCGTCACCGTAATCATCGCCGGCACGGACAGCGGCAGGAAGATGCGCCAGTAGGTGCCGAAGATCGAGCAGCCGTCGATGCGCGCGGCCTCTTCAAGCTCCTTCGGAATCGCCGAAAAAAACTGCCGGTACAGGAAAATCGACAGCGCCGAGCCGCCGATGCCCCACATGATCCAGAACGGCACGAACGAGTTCAGCAACCCGAACTTGTGCAGCAGGATGTAGAGCGGAATTTGCGTCACGATCGACGGCAGCATCATTGTCGACAGCACGATCATGAACAGCGGCTTGCGCCCCGGCGCCTGGAGGCGCGAGAACGCGTAACCGACAAGCCCGCTCGTAAACGTGGAGAACGCGACGGAGACGACGACGACCAGCGCCGAGTTGCCCAAATAGCGCCAGAAGGCGATCATGGTGGTCGCGAACCGGTAATTTTGCCACTCGAACGAGTTCGGCAGCAGCGTCGGCAGCGACGACCACGGATGCAGCGAGCTGGACAGCGCCGTCAGCAGCGGGAACAGAAAAAACAACGCGAGCGCGATCCGGACGACGGCCAGCGCCACGCGCGCCCGGATGCCGGAACCTGCGGCTTGCATACGAATCACTCCTGTTCTGTTTCGTAATGGACCCACAGCCGGCTGGTAGCGAAAACGACGACCGTAAGCAAAATGATGACGACGAACATCACCCACAGCAAAGCCATGCCGTAAGCGTAGCGCTGGAACGCGAACACTTGCTGGAACGCGTGCACGACGTACAGGTAGTTCGGCCGGATCGGCGGATGCAGCAGCTCGCTGCCGCTCAGCAGAATCGGCAGCAGGTACAGCTGCAAGCCATGGATCGTGCCCATCACGACATTGTAGAAAATGACCGGCGTCATCATCGGCAAGGTGATGTGGCGAAATTTGCGCAGCCCGCCCGCACCGTCCATCGCCGCCGCTTCGTACAAGTCGCCGGAGATGCCCTTGAGCCCGGCGAGGTTGATCAGAATGCCGCTTCCGGCTCCCCACAGCAGCACGATCAGCAGCGAACCCGTCGCATAATCGTACCCTAGCCAGTTGACGGACCGCAGCCCGAGCGCATGCAGCCAAACGTTCAGAATGCCGTTCTGTCCGGCATAAATCAGCTTCCAGATGAGCCCGACGGAAACGACCGGCACGATCGAAGGCAAATAATACATCGCCCGGAACATCCCGACGAGCCGTTCCTTGCGGTTCAGCGCCATCGCCAGCAGCAGGCCGAACAACGTGTTCAGCGGCACGTAGATCGCCGTGATCAGCAGCGTTCGTCCAAGCGCGTACATCGCGTCCGTATCGCGGAACACGCTGGAGTAATTTTGCCAGCCGACGAACCTCAGGTTGTGGATGTTGAAGCCGACGTAATTGGTGAAGCTGAGGTACAGGCCGTATAGCAGCGGATACAGGCCGAACGCAAGAAACACGAGAAACCAGGGCGAGATGAACAGGTAAAAAGCGAGATGACGGCGCGTTTTTTCGGTCAAACGGGGTTTGACGCCGGAAGCGGACGCCTGCACGGCGGCTTCGGAAGCGTTCATCGTATGGGTCCACTCCTTCGGAAACGAAGAGGGAGTCTTGCGACTCCGCTCCCGTCCTCTCTGTTCGCCGAATGCCGGCCGGTTATTTGCCGGATGCTGCCGCATTTTTCGCTTCGGCGATAATGATATTGCTGTCCTTCGTAATGTTGGCCGCCGCTTCGTCGAGCGACGACTTGTCGAAGTAGTACGGATTCAGGTGCTTCGACAAAATCGTGCCGGCGTTCAGCAGGAAAGGATTGATTTCCAGATACTTGTCGCCGTACTTAAGTTCTTCCTGCAGAGCCGCATACGTCTGTTTGTCGAAATTGGTCGCCTGCGGCATCGCTGCCATCAGGTGCTTCAAGGCCGGCACGCCGTTGCCGGTTTTGGCCCGATCCTCCGCCGGTTTGCTGCCGAAGTACCATTCGAACACTTTCCACGCTTCCTCCGGATGTTTGCTCGCCTTGTTGATGATCGCTCCCGTTGCGGATCCCGTCGGCGATACTCGTTGACCGCCTTCGGCGACCGGCGCCGGAATCATCACGTAGTCGTCGAGATGCGTCTTCGTGTTGTCGTTCGTCCGGATGCGGCTGGAGAACCAGTACCCGCGCTGGATCATCGCGGCTTTGCCGTTCAGGAACAGATCGACGTCGGCGACGCCCTTGTCGAAGTTGTTGACGCTGTTCGGCCCGTAATTGCCTTTGACCGCGTCGCCCCACAGCTTCAGCGCTTCCTTGGCCGCCGGCTTGGTGAAATCGATTTGGCCGTAATCGTCGGTGCTCAGCTTTACGCCCTTGCTCAGCGTGTAATCCATGATGCTGCTGAGGTCGGCCTCCAGCAGGTTCGGCTTCACGAGCCCGTACTGGGTCACGTTGTCGCCGCTCTTGATCGTCATCTTCTTCGCCAGATCGAACAGCTGGTTCCACGTCATCGGCGTTTTGGCATCCGGCTCGGGCACGCCCGCCGCCGCAAACAGCTTCTTGTTGTACCAGATCGAGAAGTCGGGCGACCAATCTTTCGGGAAGCCGTAAATCGGCCCTTTGCCGACATTTTTGCCGTCGAACCGGTACACGTCGGCCACCGGCAGTATATCGTCCGCCTTCAGCAGCGTGCTCTTCTGGAAGTACGGCGACAGGTCGAGCGCCACGCCCTTGATGACGAACGACGGCAGCTCCTGCACGCCGTTGACGCGGATAATGTCGGGCGCTTCGCCGGTGGCGATTTGCGCCGCAAGCTTCGTCGCCGTGACGTCCTCGCGCACGATCTTGATCGTCGGATTGGCGGCTTCGAAGGCGGCGATGTCGTCTTTGGAAATTTCCGATTCGACCAGCGAGATGCGGATCGTTACCGTTTTGTCGCTTTGCGGCGCTGCGGAAGCGGCGGGCGAACCGGACGGCGCGGCCGACGCCTTGGCCGAAGGCGAGGAGCTTGCGGCGGTCTTGCCGCCGGAGTCGGAGCCGCATGCGGCGGCCAGGCTTGCCGTGAGCAGGAGCAGCACGGCGGTGGACGATGTCTTTTTCAAGAAGAATGACCCTCCCTGTGATTGAGATGGTTTTATTATAGCTTCGCCCGGAAACGCCCCTCCACGGGTCAAAGCGACGATTTCTATGGCATCGAGCGGGTCATGCCGGTTCGTCCGGCAGCAAGGGCACGACAAGCCGCACCGTCGTGCCGGCCATCGGCTTGCTTTCGATCGTCATCGCCGCCCCGTCTTCGTGGAACAAGCGCAGCCGCATGCAAACATTGCGCAGCCCGAGGCCGTTCCGCGCGTCCGCTTCCGCTTCCGCCTCTTCCGCAAGGGAGCGCGCCGCGTTCGCCAGCTGCTGACGGGTCATGCCGACGCCGTTGTCCCGCACCTCGATCGTCATCGCCCCGCCGTCCGCTTCCGCCCGCGCTTCGATCCGCAGCAAGCCGCCTTCGTCGAACCCGGCAAACGCGTATTTGAGCGAATTTTCGACGATCGGCTGCAGGATGAATTTCAGCACCCGGCGGCGCAGCAGCGGCTCCGGTGCGTCGACCTCGAAGCGGAAGCTGTGGCCGAGCCGGATTTGCTGGATCGCCACATAGTTGCGCACGTGATGCAGCTCCTGCTCCAGCGTGACGGTGTCGCCTTTCATGTTTACGCTGTACCGCAGCAGTTCGGCCAGCGCCGTGACGACGACGCCGATTTCCGGCTGGCCGCTTGCCCGGCTGCGCATGTTGATCGTTTCCAGCGTGTTGTACAAAAAGTGCGGGTTGATCTGCGCCTGCAGCATGTGCAGCTCGGCGCGCGTCTTGGAGTGGACGAGCCGGGCTTCCCGCTCCTTGTTCGCCGCCTGCTCCTCCAGCATGCGCATGTTGTCGCTGACGGCGCGCTCGAGCTGGCCGGCCATGCGGTTGTAGCTGTGGATGATTTGCCCGATCTCGTTGCCCGGTTCGCCCCGCTGCCGCGACCTGCGGCCAAAATCGCCCGCGCCGGCCAGCAGCATCGTTTCCTGCAGCTCGTTCAGCGGCCTGACGATCAGCGAGGTCAGCAGCGTCGCCAGCAGCAGCGTGCCGAGGAAGACCGTCAGCACCATGATGACGAACCGGCTGTAGTAGTCGTTGTTCTGCCTGAGCAGCTCGGCGTTGGTGAAGCGCACGTCCAGCGCGAGCGCAAGCGGCGGCACCTGCGTCGACCAGGCGGCCGGCTTGCGGCCGTCCGCATCCCCCCATGCGGCGGCGTTCGAGTCGTACATGCGTTTGCCCGACGGGTCCGCGATGCGGAAGGCGGTTTCCGGGTCGGCCAAGTCGGCGAACGCCGGATCCTTCGGCACGATGACGATGTAATTCGGATTGACCTTCTCCCCCTGCTCCGCTTCGCGGTACATTCGTTTGACCAGGGCGAACGTCGTTTTGCCAAAAACGTCCTTGAACTCGGGAATGACGTAAGCCTCCTCCTGATCGCGCAGCAGCGAACGCGGCAAGGAAAACAGATCCGAGTTGTTGAAAAAAATCGAGGCGTACACGCTGTGGCCGATATCGTCCAGCAGCACAAAATAAGCGACCTCGTTCAGGCCGGGAAACATCGCGATATCGGCGGCGGACAAGGCCGGCTGGGCGGCGGTGCCCATAACCGCGTCGCGCTGGCGCTGCTGCAAATAGCGCTGCAGCTGCTCGTTCACGGCGAGCCGGTTCGTCAGGATGCGCCAGCCGTCAAAATCGGTGCGGACCGCCGCCTGCAGAAACCGCCCCGTCTCTTCGTTCGAAACGGCGATCTGGCGGTCGACGGAAGACTTCAGCATCCGGTTGTACAGCGCGCCGTCGGAAATCGCCGGCAAAATAACCGCCAGCGCGAACAGCAAAATCAGGTTGGTGCGGGTCGAGAAGCGGTTGACGCCATGGACGTAATCGTGCGGAGAAATGGTTTCCAGCCTCGTTTCGTCGCGGCCGGCCTGTTTGTTCAGCGCTGCGGCGATTTTGCGGAACGGGCGGAAGATGCGTTTCGAATAAGCGACGCTGACGACGAACGTAATGACGAACGTCGTGGCGGAAAGCAGGGCGAACAGCAGCGTGATCGTCGCGTCCGCGCCGTGCGAGCCGGTTCGTTTGCGGGCGAACAGCAGCGTTTCGGGATAAGGGGTGAGCGGTTTCGAACGAACGATGTAGCGGCTGCCGTCGAAGTCGAAATCGGCGGCTTCCGTCATGCCGCGGACCAGCTCCGCGGACACGCTTGCGCCGGCCGACCAGAGCGGCTTGCGGCTGTCGTTCATCAGCGCAAACGAATAGTCGGCGTCGTAGTCGTCCGGCAGGGCGGCATCGAGGAACCGTTCGGCAAGCACGAGCACGATCAGCACGCCGTTCGCGTTCCCGTTGGAAATAATCAGCTTGCCCGCAAGCGTCCGGTTCATGTCGGCAAGCTCCCGGCTGACGACGGGATCGCGCCCCGGGCCGTCGGTCCGGCTGCGTTCGGTCAGTTCCGCGGCATCGATCCACTCCAGCCGGTCATGGCTTCTGACGTACAGGGACGACAGCGAGGAGCTTTCCAGCGCATCCAGCCGCAGCTTCTCGAGCACCACCGGCCGCTCTTCGCCGGCATGCAGCGCAAGGGCGGACTGGTTGCTGTCGGAGCCGATCATGTACACCGCCTCGACGCCTTGGTCCGCCAAGGCCAGCGTGCGGAAACGGGCGGCGAGCTCGGCCAGTCCTTCCGCCGCCACCGCCGGCTGGCGGAGATTCATGTTGTCGAGGAAATAGTCGCTGAACGCCGGCGTCTGCAGCACCTGCATGAGCCGGTGGGCGTTGTTCAGCCGCGACATGGCATTGCGGTAGAAGGTGTCCATCACCCGGGCTTCGCGTTTCGTCTCCACTTGCGCCGACAAGCTGCGCAAATAGGCGAAGCCGATGTAGCCGAGCACGGCCTGCGTCGCGAGCGTCAACGCCAGCGACAGCAGCACGATGCGCAGCCGGAACGGACCGATGCCGCCGAACAGCCGCGGGAATGCCGGCCGGCCGCTCATTGCGGGCTCCGGTTGCGGAATTCCGCGGGAGTGAGGCCCGTATGCTTCTTGAACACTTCGGTGAAATACGACGGATCCGAGTAGCCGACCAGTTCGACAATGTCGTAGATTTTGTAGCGCAGATCGGTCAGCAGCTCCATCGCCTTGCCCATGCGCACGCCGGTCACATATTGCAGGTACGATTCGCCCGTTTCGCGGAACAGGGCGCTGAGATGGCCGGGCGTCACATATAGCGCCTGCGCCGCCTCCTTAAGCGTCAGGCTGCGATGGTAATTGGCTTCGATGTAGCGCTTGGCGGCGGCGAGCAGCGCGTTTTCCTTGCGCGGCGCCGGCGATGCGGCTTGTTCGGGCGCCTCGTGCGGCGCGCGCCCCGGGGCCCTGTCGCCAGGCGCTTCCGTCGGGCCGGCGGCGAGCAACGCGTCCCCCTCCGCGCGGCCGGCCAGCAGCCGGTCGGCGGCCGCCGCCGACTTGTGCAGCCCGGTCGCCTGCTCCACGGGGAAGCCGATGCCGACCGATACGGTCGACCGGAAAAGCCCCATGAACCGGGCCAGCTGCTCCTTGACCGCCTCCGCAGCCCGTTCGGCGTCGTCCGGCCGCAGCGCTAGCAGGCGGCAGACGGCCGTATGCTTGTCCACGACGTGGTAGCCCGCGCCGCCGCCGTCCCACAAGTCCGTCAGGATGTTGTCGAGCGCAAAAGCGAACAGCCGCAGCTCCTTGTCGGAGACGGGCGCTTTCGCCAGCGTCAGCCGATCCAGCTCCAGCGTCAGCGCAGCGTACGGCCCGGCCCCGGCTTCGAGCAGCAGCTCGCCTTCGGCGCAGCCCGTCTCGAACTCGTCCGCGTCCAGCTCCGCGGCAAACAGCCGCTGCAGGAACTCGTCGCGCAGCAGCTTCGCAAGCAGGTAGCCTTTGCGCTCCAGCGCCGCCTTGCGCTGCTCCTCCTGCTTGCCGGCATCGAGCTTGGCCGTCAGCCGGCGAAACGTATCGGCCAACGCGGCGAAGGACGTCGGCTTCAGCAAATAGTCGGCCGCCCCGTTTTGCAGCGCCTTCTTCGCATAGTCGAAGTCGTTGTAGCCCGACAGCACGACCACCTGCACGTACGGGTGGCGCCGGCGGAGCTGCTCCATCAATTCCACGCCGTCCATAAACGGCATGCGGATATCCGTCAGCACGATGTCCACCGGATGCGCGGACACATACTGCAGCGCGTCCAGGCCGTGCGCGAACTTTCCTTCCGGTACGATCCCCAGCGTTTCCCATGCAAACGCTGCCAGGCCGTCGCGAATTTCTACCTCGTCATCGACAATAATCAAGTGATACATGGTGCGCCCCCCATTCGTTCCTCCGTCGGCATGCTGGAGCGAAACTGTCCCTAGCATAGCCGACGTTGCCGGCACCTCGCAACGGGGGACGGGGAAAAAGTTGGCGGAGCGGCGGCAGCGGGGCGTTGCCGGAGGTCGCCGGCCGGCCGTTCCCGGGCCGGCGGCGGCGAGTTGAGCAAGTTTATCCGGCGCACGGAGACGAATGGCGTCGGCGGCTAACAGTTCGTACTGCGCTTATTGGGCCGATTTGGGTTTGCGTAACACGCTAACGGTTTCCAGCGTCGCTATTGGCAGAAAAACGGCCAAAATTGGCGTTAAAGTCGCAAACAAGCTCACCTGAAACCGTTAACGCCAGAAAACCGCAAAAAATGGGCAAATAAGCTCATCTGGAACCGTTAGCGCGTAGAAGGTAGGGAGGGGAGGTGGTCAGGTTAAGCGACCGCAGCGTGCAGCGCAACCTGCCGGTTGCTCCGCTCAAGGGTAGGGGCGATGTTGGTTGGCTTGAACAACAACGTTCCGTACGCGTGCCATTCCGAGCCAACATTCGTGTCACGTGAGCGTTTCCTTGCTTCATCGTTCGGCTGCGAACGAAATAGGCCATAAAAATGGCCTATTCGCAGGTTTCAGCCTTTACGAAAAGAAATAGCCAGTGAAATCACTGGCTATTTGGGATGATAAGGGCGAAATGGGGCAAATAGGCCATTTTTTATGGCCTATTCTTGGAGGAGGCCCGCTTCGCGCTTGTAACGCAGCGCCAGCTCCACCTTCTCGACGACGATGTCCTTGCCCGGCAGGAACGGCAGCCGTTTCACCGCGCCGATGCCGATCCGGTTCGCCCCGAGCTTGCACAGTCCCGGCGCAACCGGCGCCGTCACCCGCAGCAAACGCTGCTCCGGGTTCACCTCGTATACGCCGCTGCCGCCCGAAGCCGGCTGCGGCGCCGGCGAAAACAGCTGCGGGTCTTTCCACTCGTAATCGTACGATTCGACCTCGCAGGTTACGCCATTGACGCATAACGCCAGTCGGTCTCCCGGCCGCGCCCCGTACAATACGACAGCAAGCTCGACGCCGACCGCCTCCTCGCGGCACGCGGCCACGTCGTCGCATACGGACAGCGCCAGCTCGAGCCGCCGCCCGTCATTCGCCAGCGCTGCCGGCAGCGGCGCGCCGTCGTTGCGGTTGAAGTAGCCTTCCGCCCACGGATAGCCGCCCCGCCGTTCGACCGCAAACTGTTTGTCCTTCCGCCGCAGCGTCTCCATACTGCCCGCCTCCAGATAAGCTTGCCGCTGTGAGGGCGGTCCGCCCTGGTAGCGCAAGGAACCGTTGCGCGCGTACACCTCCGCCGTGGCGCTGGCCCAGTTGAACGTTTGCACGCCGTCCGCCCCTTGCTGCAGCCAATTGCCGAAAACGCCGCGAAAAAATTCGATTGGCGGATGTCGGTAGCCGTCGGTGGCATGATGGTCGTCGAGACACGGATAAAGCTTGATGGAAGTGCCCTCAGTCAAACGGCGGAAGGCGGCGATATCGACGTCGATCGTGCGTGAGCCGAGCGAAAAAAAGTCGACCAGCCGCCGCTCCGCCCATTCGGCCACGTCGAGGCCGTCGATGCGGCAACCTGCAGGATTCTCCGGCACCTTGGCCGCCAGCAGCAGCGGCCGGCCTTGCGCCGCTTCGACTTCCAGCAGCATGCGCCGCACCATGTCCACGAACGCGGTCGCATGCTCCCGGCACTCCCATTGCCGACCAACCGGCAAACAAGGCACATGGCGGGAAAAGTCGAGCTGGATGCCGTCGATGGCGTACTGCTCGGCAATACCGCGCAAGTACGCCAGTTTATACGCGCGGAGATCGGAGGAAGCCAAATTCCACAACCCTTGCCACCACCAGCTCTTCACCACCCAGTCGGGATGCTCGGCTTTCAGGCGCGATTGTTCCTCCATTCCGAGCCCAAGTCCGCCCGGGCCAAAATCCACTTCGCTGATCCGATGGTTCCAAATATTTTCCAACCCTCGTTTGCCGGCTTCATCCAGCAGCACGGCGACGATGTCGATGCCTTGCTCCTTCCACTTGCGAATGCCGGCATTGGCCATCACCCCTTCCAGGGGAATACATTCCCCGATATCCCAAATGATGCTGTCGATCTGGCTCCCGCGCTCGTCGGCAAAATGGAACGTAAAAGCGAGCAATTTGTCGATGTCGTGGCCGTACAGCTCCGTCATTTCGCCCAGCACGTCGAATTGCACGATCATTCTTCTGCGCCGGTTCGCGGCATCCGCATGGCTCGAAACGGCTTGAACAACATTCATGTTTTCCCCCCCCTCGACCGGCAGATCGCCGCCCATGCCCACACCCGCGCCGCTCCTCACTGCTCATGGACGCATACGGGAAGCGATCCGCTCGATTGTCGTTATTTTTTGAGCAACGCGTCGTATTTCGTTTGCGCTTCCGCCATTACTTTATCTCCGCCAAGCTGCTTCCATTCCTCAACATACTTGTCGAACTCGCCGAGCGGACGTTTGTCGGTAATAAAGTCGACCAGATTTTTTTTGGCGAACTGCTCCAGACGGTCCTGGTACTCTGCCAGCACGGGCCGCTGGATCGGGAACAGGATATCGTATTTGCCGCTGGCTTTCGATTCCGTCTCCTTGCGCAAGGTCATGTACTTGCTTTTGGTCATATAAGGAGCCAGCAGGTTGTAATCGTAATCCTGGGGCGCGCTGAAGTAGGAAATGCCGAACTTGATCCGCTCCTCCTCCTTGTCGTATGGCGGAATCCATTCGATATCGCCGTTCGTTTTTTGGTAGGTTTTGTTCAGTTCGCCATAGCGCAGCTTTTCGTACAGGCTCATATCGAAGCCGCTCGCTTCGGTGAGCTGGAGGTATTTGATCATTCTTTCCGGCTCTTTCTCCATTTTCTTGGAAAATAACAAGCCGGTCGAGATTACCGGATTTGTCTGGCTGATGCCAAATTCGCCCTTCGGCCCCTTCGGTCCGCTGGTGATCGCCCATTTGGCGTTCGGATTTTTGGCCACCAGCTTGTCGTAATAAACGCCTGCGGAGAAAGCTTCCGCCGGGATGAAAGCCCACCAGGAGTTCCAAACGATACCGACTTTTTCGGACAGCACCTTGTCGTCGACATTGGTCCCCTTGTTGATCACAAACTCCGGATCGATCAACCCCTCCTTATACCATCGGTTTAACACGGTCAGCGCCTCCTTGGCCGCCGGCTCGACTTCGCCCCGCACCACTTTCCCGTCTTTCTCCGTAAAAATGCCGGGATACAAACCAAAAGCGCCGAATACCGGGCTGAAAAAGTCCGACACCTTGTCGAGCTTGCCTGTCATGCCGTACGTATCCTTCTTGCCGTTGCTGTCCGGGTCGTCGTTGCGGAACTTGAGCATGGCCGCTTCCACTTCCTCGAGCGTCTCCGGCACTTTTGCGATGCCGACCTTATCCAGCCAATCCTGGCGGATGCCGAAGACGTTGCGCTTCGATCCGAGCGTCCACAGCACCGGCAGAGAATAATTTTTGCCGGCTCGCATCGTGTATTTGAACGGATTGTCGCCAAGCTCGCCTTTTAACCACTGCATGTACTTGGGGGCATATTGCTCCAGCAGCGCCGGCGGAAGCTCCGCCAGGACGCCCTGGTCGACAAGCTTGTCGTAGTTGATAAAATCGAGCCCCTCGAACGTATCCGGAAAGTCGCCGGAGGCGATGCCAAGCTGGATATTTTGCAAGTACGTCTCGTTTTTTCGCGGCACGATTTCAATGTCGACGTTGAACTTCTCTTTCAGCAAATTGAGCGCATACCCGTTCGGCACGACTTTCTCCGGCGTCGTCGAGAATAGCTTCAGCTTCAGCTTCAGCTTCTGCTCCGGCGCTTTGGTCGGCGCTGACGCGGATGCGCCCGGCGACGCCAACGGGCTTGCGCCGCCCTCGTTCTTGCTGCTGCAGCCCGCGATCGCCGCGACCAGCGCGACGGAGCCGAGCATACCGGCGACGAGACTTGTTTTCTTTTGCAAAACGGACACCCTTTCTTTATATGTGTGGTTGGTTGCCGGGTCACCCTTTGACGGCGCCCAGCATGATGCCTTTGACAAAATGCTTCTGCACGAACGGATACGCGATCAGCATCGGAATGAGCGAACACATGATCATTGTCGCCTGCAGCTGCCGGCCGGTAAACTTCGACGGTTCCCCCATCCGGTACAAGGCGGCGTTCAGGTCCTCGACGTTGTTCTCGACGATGATGCGGCGCAGGACAACCTGCAGCACCTGTTTGGCCGGGTCGGAAATGTAGATCATGCTGTCGAACCAGGCATTCCAGTGGGACACGGCTACCCACAGGGCCACGGTTGCGAGCACCGGCTTCGACAAAGGCAGCACAATCGTGCGGAAAATGAGGCCATACCCGGCGCCGTCGATTTTGGCCGATTCCTCCAGGCTGTCCGGCAGCGAGCGGAAAAAGTTGCGCATGATGAACACGTTGAACGCGCCGATCACGCCCGGAATGACAAGTGCCCAGAGCGTGTTGTACAGATGCATGTTTTTGATCAGCAAATAGTTCGGAATCAGCCCGCCGTTGAACAGCATCGTAAACAAAATAAGCGTCGTGAACAGCCGGTTCCAGGGCAATCCCCGCTTCGAGAGCGGGTAAGCCGTGAGCGCCGTGAACAGTACGCTGAGCAGGACGCCGAGCGCCGTTCGCACGACCGTGTTGCCGTATCCGACCCACAGCTGTTTGTACTGCACGACGAGGCCGTAGCTGGCAAATGTCACTTTCGACGGCACGAGCAGCATGCCGGTCGAATATGCGGAAGCATCGTCGCTGAGCGACAGCGCCACCTGGTTCCAGAACGGATACAGCGTCGCTGCCGCAACGGCGGCGAGCGCCAGCAGCAGCAGCGCGTCAAACGCTTTTTCCCCGGCCGTCTTCCGGATCGTTCCCACAGGCATCCCCCTCGCCTACCATAACGTATGCTCCTTGCCGCCAATCCACTTGACGGCGTAGTTGGTGGCGACGACGAGCGCCAAAGCGACGGCCGACTTGAACAGTCCGATCGCGGTCGAGTAGCTGTACTCCATTTCGGTGAGCCCTTTGCGGTAAGCGTACGTGTCGATAATGTCGGACACGTCGTACACCTTCGGATTGTACAGGTTGAAAATCTGGTCGAACCCGGCGTCGAGAATATGCGACATCCGCAGGATGAGCATGATGACGATGACCGGCGCCAGCATCGGCAGCGTAATCGACAAGGCGCGCCGCAGCCGTCCGGCTCCGTCGATGATCGCCGCCTCGTACAGTTGGTGGTCGATGCCCGCAATGGCCGCAAAATAAATGATCGACCCCCAGCCGAACGATTGGAAAATGTCGGTGGCGACCAGCACGCTGCGGAAGTAGCGTTCGTCGGCCAGCATAAGCACCGGATCGCCGCCGAACTGCCGGATGACCCAGTTGACCGGCCCGTCGAACGAAAAGAAGCTGATCACGATGCCGCCGAGCACGATCCACGAAATGAAGTGCGGCAAGTAGGAAACCGTTTGCACGACTTTTTTGAAGCGGGCCCACGCCACTTCGTTCAGCAGCAGGGCGAACACAATCGGCGCCGGAAAGCCGAACAGCAGCTTGTAGAAGCTGATCAGCACCGTATTGCGGATGACGACGTAGAAGTGCGGATCGGCGAACGCCCGGTCGAATTGCTTGAAGCCGGACCAGCCGCTGCCGAGAATGCCTTGCGTGATTTTAAAATCCTTGAATGCCACGACAACCCCGTACATCGGCAAATAGTGAAACAGCAGAAAATAAAGCATTCCGGGAACCAGCATCAAGAGCAGGGTGCGGTATTCGTTTCGTCTCTTGCGCCGAACGGTCGCGATGCCGGTCTTTCCGCGAAGGTGCGGCGCGGTGCTTTCCATTTGCGTGTCCCCTCCCTAACGCTAGTGCAAGGCGGCGGCCAGGCGCCTATGCCCTCACTATAACAAGCGGTCCCGGGCGGGTAAGCATCAGATTTTCGCCAAATCTATCAGTTTTATGTCCAGTCCGTCTCGGGCGGCTCGTGTCGGTATTGCGGGAAACGGATGCGCATCCGCGTGCCCGCGCCAAGCTCCGAAAGGATCGTAATGCCGTAAGGCTCGCCAAAAAACAGCCGAATGCGCTCGTGTACGTTCTTCAGCCCGTAGCCTTCGGTTTGCTCGGTCAGCAGACGGTCACGCAGCGCAGGCGCGATGCCCGGCCCGTTGTCCGCGATGTCGAACACGACCGTGTCGCCTTCAAGCTTCCCTTCGATCGTCAGCTTGCCTCGGCCTTCCGCGATCAGGTCGATGCCGTGTTCGATCGCGTTCTCCACAATCGGCTGCAGCACGAGATTGAGCATATCGCAGGTGTATAACCGGTCGTCGACCGCCAGCGACACATCGAAGCTGTGGTCGTGCATGACCAGTTGGATGTCGAGATAGGAGCGGATGTTGTCGATTTCGTTGCGGATCGGGATCACGTTGGAGCCTTTGTTCAAGGCCGTGCGGTAAAAGCGCGACAAGGCGTTCACGATGCTGCCGATGTCGTCGGCGTCGCGCATGACCGCTTTCCAGTGGATGATCGACAGTGTGTTGTACAGGAAATGCGGGTTGATCTGCGACTGCAGCGCCTTGAGCTCCGCTTCCTTCTGCGTGATGCGGTTCTGGTAAGTCTCGCGGATCAGCTCGTTGATCCGGTTCAGCATGCGGCCGAACCGGTTCGTCAGCTCGCCGATCTCGTCCTTGGCCGTGCTGAACGCAACGACCTGCAAGTCGCCGTTCTCGACCTGCATCATCTTCTTGTTCAGATGGCGGATCGGCTTCAGCAGCGTGCGCGAAAAAATCCAGACGAGCACGAGCAGCGCCAGCAGGCAGATCACCACGACGACGACCGTCGCCTTGACGATGGCGCCCGCGTCCCGGGCCATCCGCTCGACCGGAATATAGACGGTCAGCGTCCAGCCAGCCAGTGCGATTGGCTTGCGTACGATGAAATAGGACGTGCCGTCCACGTTCGCCATGCCGTCCCTTGGCGTCGCGATCCGTTCGGGGGCGGGCGGCGACGCTATGCCCGGCGCGTTGCGGTTCGCGAACACGATGCGCTGCTTTTCGTCGGCGACAACGACGCCGTACCGTTCGAGGTTGCTTGCCCCCAGCTCGCCCAAAACCTGCGCCTGGTTCAGCCGGATGTACAGCACCGCCGTATTCTTGTTGACGAACAGATCGGGAAACGCCCGGGCAAGCTCGATGGACTGCGGCGTAAACGACCATACCGTTTTTTTCGCCGCGATTGCTTGGTCCGGCCACGCCTCCTCCCGAACCCGCTCCAGGTCCATCATGTAGGAACCGAATTCGGGCAATCCTTGCGAATAAACGGACATCTGCTCGATTTCCGGGTTCAAGTTGATCACCGTGGCGAAATAAGGCTCGAGTATGCCGCGGATATCTTCCGACATGACGCTCAGATCGAGATAACGGTTGGCGAAAATGCGGTGGAAGCCCGGGTTGGCGACAACCGACTTGACGATTTCGTCGTAACGGGCCAGCCGGGCGTTCAGATTCTCCGCCATCGACAGCGTCGTCGCCTGCAGCGACTGCTCCGCCTGCATGCGCAAAAAAAGCCTGGACTGATGAAACGAGTACAAGCCGAGCGTCAGCAGCGGGATGAGAATGACGACGAGATACGTAAGCACCAGCTTCCACCGGAACCGCATGTTGTGAAAAGCGCGCAGCCCCGCGTTCACAGGCCGTCCCCCTCGCGGTATTTGGCCGGCGTCGTGCCGTAATGCTGACGGAACAACGAGCCGAAATACGAAAAGTTCGGATAGCCGACTTCGGTGGCAATGTCGACAATTTTCATGTTCGTGCGGCGCAGCAGCTCGCACGCCTTGTCCAGCCGGTAGGCGGTGACGTATTTGACGAAGCTTGTGCCGGTTTCCTTCTTGAACAGCCGGCTCAAGTAATTCGGCGACAAGTACACTTGCTCCGCCAGCGTCTCCAACGCCATGTCCAGGCGGTAGTCGCGGTGTATGCGCCGCAGCACCTCTTCGATCGCCTTGCGGGCGGTCTCCTTGTCGATCGCCGGGTCTTCGTCCGCACTGGCCCCGGGACGTTCGGCGCGCCTTATGCGCGTTTCCGCCACGGCGGCGCTCCGCTCCGCTTCGCACTGCCCAATCACGCGCTTCATGACGTCGGCGAACTCGCCCGGCTCGACCGGCTTGAGCAAATAATGCTCCACCTGCAGCGGCAATGCCCGTCTCGCATAATCAAATTCGACGAATGCGCTCAGGATGACGATTTTCACCGCGCTGCCGGATTCACGCACTTTGGCGGCCAGTTGGAGGCCGTCCATGAACGGCATTTTGATGTCGGTCAGTACGATGTCGACCGGCGAACGCTGCAGGAGCGCGAGCGCCTTTTCGCCGTTGGCGGCTTCCTCGACATGAAGCGGCAGCCCGTATTTTCGCACCAGGAACCGGATTCCGTCCCGTTCGATTTTTTCGTCGTCGACGACCAGCATGGTCAACATGCCGCATCCTCCCCCATGTTCACGATGACCTTTTTGACTTACGACAAAGTATTAAGAATGTCACGGGAGAAGTCAATCTCTTTTTCGGCATTGAAATAGGCCATGTTTTATTGCCTATTTCGCCAAAAACGGCGTGCAGCACAAAAATAGCCAGTGAAAACACTGGCTATTCCGTAGAAATGTTCGATTTTGGCGCTGTTAGGCCACGATAGCCAGTGAAATCACTGGCTATTTCCCGTGAAACAAGCCACAAAGGGCAAATAGACCATTTTTTATGGCCTATTTCTGTGTCAAGAGCAGCGCTTTGGCGATTTGGCCCACGATGATGTCCTCGATCTCCGGGACGAACGGGCCGCGCAAATCGAAGAAATAGTTGCTCTCCGCCTCGTATCCGCCCTCTTCAAGCATTTGCCGCGTCGGCACATAGCTGAATACGCCGTTCGTATAGCCGAGCACGATCATCCGGCCATTGCCGAACAGCCGCTTGATCAGCAGCGAATATTGCGTTGACACTTCACCTTCCAGCGCAATGATTGTCGTGTCCGCGTCAAGCTGCCACACGCCGATGTATAGCGGCAACGTTTCCCGGCTTGTGCCGTTCGCGATCGCTTGTTGCGTCCGTTTGGCCGCAGCGCGATGGAACGCCCCCAGTCCCGGATCGTCGGCCATACGCTCGTAAACGGCTGCCGGCGTGCGCTCCGTGTACAAGGTCGGGTCGAGCAGCAGCGAATGAAACCGGCACGCAACCGGGGCGAACTCCCCTTGCCGCATCAGCGCCAACACATCGTCCGCCAAATATTCGCCCGCCTCCTTCGTCTGCGCCGGGTCGCACGAGATGAACCGGTCCTGCTCCGCGCTGTGCAGCGGCTTCAATTCGCCTGCGCAGCCCTGAAGAAACATCGCGGTTGCTCCCGGATACGCGCGCTCCACCTTGGCGGCGGCATAACCGGCGAAATCGTTCGAGAGCAAATCATTGTTCGCCCCCATAGCCGTCGTATGGCAGCCGTAGCTGAACAGAACCCCCTTCGCTTGCCCCGCTCGATCGCTCAAGCGCAGCACGAACAGATCGCGGTCGATGTCCGCCTCCGGATAGGGCGACCACGTTACGCTTCCGTTGCCGACCGGCCGTCTCCGGCTCATGGCAAAATCGGAGCGTGTGCGCCCGATATGCAGCTCGCCATCCTCCAGCCCGCCGTAGCATGCCTCCACCATACGCAGCAGCGTGTCGCGCACGAAGGCGAAGTACGCTTCGTCGCGCGTGTAATCGATGGCGCGTTCGTCGTCCATCCATCCGGACTGCCCCATGCTGTACCCGCCCCGACGCAGCGAAACGTCCGTTCCCGTCAGGAAGACGGAGTGATGCGTATGGGAGAAGTTGATCATGACCTGCGCGTGCCCCAGCCCGAATCGCGCTTGCAACGCGTCCTTAATCCCGAC
This sequence comes from Paenibacillus cymbidii, assembly GCF_004764705.1. Classification (GTDB taxonomy): domain Bacteria; phylum Bacillota; class Bacilli; order Paenibacillales; family NBRC-103111; genus Paenibacillus_AN; species Paenibacillus_AN cymbidii. Next base: position 231,222 of record NZ_SHLX01000002.1, read on the forward strand.
GGTAAAGCTGCGGTCGGAGCCGAGCGCGTCGATCGTCACGATCAGCAGCGCTTCGTTTGCCACAAGCAGAGCCGCTTTCATCAGCAGCGGATCGAGCACGCCGACGCTGGCATGCGTTCTCGCCCCAAACCCGTTCATGAACACCGGTTCGTCCGGCGTAATCGTCGCGGTGGACAAACAAAATTTCATCGATCGTCTACTCCTTCTGCGAGCCGGATTTCCCCGACCTGGCTTCGATTATCGTTGACGGCAATAAGCTCCGGCAGCCAAATGGATCCGCTCGGGGGACGTTTCTTCGCCCGGGCGGGCGTACACCAAGGAAACGGGCCCATTGCCGGTATTCATCCAAACGACAGCGTCCGCCGTTACGACGACCTCCAATTGTGCCGTACCCGCAGCCGCAAGCTCTACCGTCCCGCGACTGACGCGATAACCGGCGCGTTCGGCGGGAAGCGCGCCGCTCCAGGTATACCCGCCGCCGCCGATCCGGGTGACGCCTTCGAACAAGGGGATCGCCGCCGTTCCCGCTTCCAGCGTCTCCGAGAACACGAACATTTCCGGTTTCTCCGCACAGTTGAAAAACACCAGATAACGATCGTCCGTCCAAACGGCGGAACGCGACGGCATCTCCCCTGCGGCATCGGTTGCGCTGTGCATTCTCCCGCGCGCGGCCGCTTCCGCCGTTTCGGCGGCAGTAGCGTACATCATGCTGACGATGGCGAACGGGGCCGTACGTTCGCCCGCCGCCAAGAAGACGGGCTCGGCGCGATAGTTCAGCACCAGCCGGTCCTCGCCGCCTTTCCATTTTGCATATTGATGCTGATTGTAATAACGTACGCCGTTCGACCCGTACAGCAGGTAGCCGGCTTCGTCGTCGATATTGACATAGGCGCATGCCAGGAAGTCGGCAATCGTATCGCTGCCGTGCGGGCGCCAGCTGTCAAACCGACGCGTCTGTCCGGGCGTATGCAGCATGCGATATCCCTTGGCCCATGCCGGCAGGGCGGCATAACGCTCGTTGCGAATGCCGATCGTGCCGGTTTCGTTTGCCGCGATCGTTACGTCCGCTTTTGCCTCGAATTGTTCCCCATACACCGTTCTGCCGTCCGGCAGCGAAACGAATCCGACATGCTGCAGCAATCGGCCGTCCCCTCGCTCCAGCTGCGCATAAGCGGCAAAGCTGTCCTCGCTTACATCGATGCGATGCTTTTTCGCTTCGGTGACGAACGATTCGTGCCAGGGTGCACCGGCGCCTGCGCCGTCCGCCAGCTTGACCGTACCCGTATAGCTGTCGTAGAGCGGCGTCTGCAGCCACGCGCCATGACGGGGAAGCGTAAGCGCCATCGCGTGACTGCGCCAGCTGAAGACAGCCGATGTCCGTTGCGTCCGGTGCATGACGAAGCCGCCGAACGGGTACTCGTGCACGCCGCACAGCCGCTCCGCGAGCTGCTCCGCATCCTCCGGCATGGCGCCGCTGCCGCCCAGCTTGTGAATCAGGAACGCGTTCAGCACATGGGTCGCCGACAGATGCTCCATATCGATCGCGGTTTGATAGTCTTGCGGCATGATCGAACATAACTCGCCGTGCTGCTCCAGATAGCAGCCCCTGTCATTGCTGTTCTGCAATGCCTCGATCGTGGACAGCGCCATTTCCTCCAGCGCTGCCGCTTCCCCGTCGCGATGCACAACGTTCATCAGCGCATGGACGTGCAGAAAGCCGTGCTGCTGGTTGTACCACCAATCCTGGCCTTGCACGGAGCTTGGAATGCCGTCCGCTTCCGCCCAGCACTTGAGCGTTCGTTCGTACATCTCCGCATCGTTGCGCGTATCCGTCGTATCGAGCGGCAGATCGGCAAGCAGCAGATTGGCGATCGCCCGGCCGCGAAAATGCATGCTGGCCGCCATGTACGTCGGATGAACGAACGCATGATTTTCGGTTGTATAGTCGGGGTGCAGCGTAATCGCCGTAATGCCTGGCACATTCCCCACGCCGGGGGCATACCGTTCCTTCAGCCGATCGCGCACCGCCGTTGTCGTATTGCGATTCCACTTGCGATAGGCGTCCCACCATTTGCCGCTATGCGGATGATCGGGAAACAGCAAGGCGGCGGTAAAAATGCCGATGCCCGTCCAGGCGTTCTCCTCCAGCTGCGTATCGAAATACGTCCCGTTGCGCGGCTCTTCGTCCGACCAGCGGTCGGCATAGGAGGATACGACGTTCTGCACCAGCAGGCGCGTTTCGTCGTCGAGACGCCCCCACAGCAGCCAGGCCGCAAGTCCAACATACGAAATCGTACTGCCCACCTGGGTAGCCATAAAATATCTGTCGTGGCGCCCTCCCCATTTGGTGCCGCTGCACCGCGGATTGACGCCTTGGGCGCGCACGTTTTCCTCCGGGCCCGTGTCGTGCGTGAATCCCAAATAACGAATCGCGCGAATGGCGCGTTCGGCTAGCTGGTCCGCGTTGTATACGGCCGCCGCGCCTGGCTCCGGGAATGCCGCAAGCGCCGCGAAGACGGCTGCGGTATGCGCAGTCTCCAGCCCGTACCAATAAGCCCCGCCAAAAAAATGGCCGCAACGCGGCCGATCCGGCCAATCCCGGTACAACGTTTCGGCAAACGCCGTCCACTTGTGCAGGGAAGCGGCAAGCCGCCGCGTCCAGTCGTTGCAGTCGGCTCGCTCCCAGGCCGGTACCCGGATGCTCCAGACCGTCTCTTTCGTCATCAACGAAACCTCCGTTTCGGGCATTGCGGCATCGCTATTCCTTCAGCGATCCGAGCGTCGCTCCCTTGACAAAATACTTTTGCAGGAACGGATAAACGATCAGAATCGGCAGCGTGCCGAAAATAATTACCCCGGCCTTGATCATCTCCGGCGTGCTGGCCGCCATCATTTCGGGGACGGCTTGCTGCATGTTGTTGGCCGCATCCTGCTGGACGAACTCGCGCAGAATGATCTGCAGCGGCATCAGCGAACGCGAGCGAATAAAGATGAGCGCGCCGAAATAGGAATTCCACTGGCCGACGGCATGGTAGAGGGCGATTGTCGCCAGCACGGCCTTGGACAACGGCAGCACGATGCGCACATAGTTGCCGAATTCGGTGCAGCCGTCGATTTTGCCCGCGTCCATCAGTTCGGACGATAACCCCTGGAAGAAGGTCTTCATAATGATGATGTAGAACGCGCTCACCGCACCGGGCACGATCAGCGCCCACAGCGTATTTTCCATGCCCAGGCCGCGTACGACCAGGTAACCGGGAATGAGCGGAATCGTAAAAATGAACGTCACGATGATGCCCCGCAGCAGAAACTTCCGTCCCCGCATGGCCGGCCTGGACAAGGAGAAGGCAAGCGACGAGCACAACAGCAGCGCAAGCAGCGTCCCCGTCACGGTGATCCAGACCGACACGCCGAGCGACCGCCACATCGGACCGGAGCCCACTATCATTTCGTACACGCGGACGTTGAAGCCCTTCGGCCAAAGACCGACCAGCTTGGCTGCGGCATAGGAGGGCGAACTCAGCGACACGGCGAGCAAATGGATCATCGGCATAATCATCGTCAGGCTGAGCGCGATCAGACCGATATTGTTGACAAGCTGGAATCTCGTTTCCGCCTTCACTCCGTCTCTCCTCCTTCTTCCCGCTTGCCGCGGCGTATTTAGTAAATACTCTCGCCGGTCATTCGTTTGCTGAGCCGGTTCAAGCCGACGACAAGCAGGAATCCGACGAGCGACTTGAACATGCCGATCGCCGTCGAATAGCTGAACTGCGCCGTGAGCAGCCCAATCCGGTAGACGTACGTATCGATCACCTCGCCGACATCGCGGACGAGCGGATTGAGGAACACGAGCACTTGCTCAACGTTCGCGTCGAGCATGTTGCCGATGCGCAGCAGAAACAGGACAACGATCGCCGGCATAAGCGACGGCAGCGACACGTACCACATCTGCCGCCATCTCCCTGCGCCGTCGACCTTCGCCGCCTCGTACAGATGCGGATTGATGCCGGCCAGCGCCGCCAAATAAATGATCATGCCCCAGCCGATTTCCTTCCAGATGCCGATCGACACCAGCATGCCGATAAAATAACGCTCGTCGGTAAACCATTTCTCGAACATATTGATGAAAATGCCGCCAACGATGATCCAGGACAAAAAATGCGGCAAATACAGCAAGGTCTGCACCGACTTCTTGACCCAGATGTGCCGGACTTCATTCAGCAGCAGCGCAAGCGCAAGCGGCGCCGGAAAGCCGAATACGATCGAATAGAAGCTGAGCGTCAGCGTATTTTTCAAAATCCGGTAAAACTCCGCATAGGCAAACATGTTGCGAAAATGGTCGAAGCCGGCCCACGGGCTGTTCCAGATGCCCTTGAACAAATTGTAATCCTGAAACGCGATGACATTGCCCAGCAGCGGCACGTATTTGAATGCCGCAAGATGAACGATGCCGGGCAGCGCGATCAGCCATAACAGCGCGGAGTCGTTCAGCAGCTTCTTCACGGTCATCGCACCCTCCTCTTGCCGAATCGACGGCATATTGCCGGCCAGCCTTGCGGCGGACCGGCAACGGGCCTTATTTATTCACCGACTTGTTGTACCATTCCGTCGCTTCCGCTATCGCCTTGTCGCCGCCGCGTTTCGTCCATTCGGCCACGAAGGCGTCGAACGCCTTGTCGAGCTCTTCCTTGCCGGTAACGACCTTGGCGAACATATCCAGGAACAGCGTTCCTGCGCCAAGCCCCGGTACGAGCTCGGGATTCGTTTTGAACGGGCTCAGGAGCGGCATATTGACCATCGGCGTCACGATGGCCGAAGCGTCGGCCGTTTGAATGCCTTTTTTGATCGTTTCATAGTTCGGATCCAGCGCCAGTACACGGTCCGCGTTGTTGCCGGCGCCCTTTGGATTGAGCGACAGCCGGTATACGAGATTTTCGCCGTTGTCCTTGTTGCGCGGATTTTCCGGATTCCATTCGATTTTGCCGTTCGTTTCCTTGTAGTTGATATCCTTAATGCCGTACGCCCAGAACTTCTGCGCATCCTCGTTGGTCCATGCCCATTCCAGGAATTTCAGCGCGTTCTCCGGATTTTTCGTCTTGGTCGGGATGACGAAGACGAAGTAGATGCCGTCCGATTTCGGGAACAATCCCTTGTCTCCCTTCGGACCGACCGGGCCCGGAATCATCGCCAGCTTGACCGATTTGTCCTGCATCTGATTGACGAAGGAGGTCGCATAGTTCGGCGCGTCGTGCATCCAGGAACCGGCCTTCCCTTGCGTAATCGCCGCCGTCCAGTCCGCCGCCTTGTTCGTAAACATGTTGCTGTTGACATAGCCTTTGTCATACAGCATCTTCCAGAACTTGATCGCTTCCTTCATTTCCGGCCGAATCATGTTGGGCGTGTATTTGCCGTCTATCACGGTCCAATCGGTCGGGTACACGCCGAAGGCGCCGAAAAACATTTCGCTGTAGCCCATATTTTCCCGAACGGCAAAAGGAATGGCGTCCTTGTCGTTCTTCTTGACGGCTTCGAAATAAGCCAGCCATTCGTCCAGCGTGCTTGGCGCCTTCATGTTGAACTTGTCCAGCCAATCCTGGCGGATGTAGGCGACCCGCGAAGCGACGGGCTCGATCATTGCCGGAATGCCGTAAATTTTGCCGTTCTTCGACACCTTCGGGCTGTCCCAGGCCGACTGCGGTATCAGCTTCTTCAGGCTTGGCGCATACTTGTCGATGAGCGGCCCCAGTTCATGGAACGCACCCGCGTCAATCGCGCCCGGAGCCGCCGACGATTCGATTCCTTCCGTGCGCATCAGATCGGCAAGATTGGCCGAGGCGAAGCGGGTCGTCAATTGCGGAATGAAATCGGGATAGTGGCCGAGAAACTCGTATTGCAAATCGAATCCGCTCAGCCGCTCCAATTCCTTGACGTACTCGTTGTCCTTCCAGTTAGTGACGCCTTTCGTGTAAATAACGGCGGCGTGCGACAGGAGCAGGCTTACCTTGGGCCGCTCCTTCGGCGTTGCCGGCGCGGCGCTGCCGGACGCCGGTGCGGCGCTTGCCGTTGCCGGCGATGCGGAGCCGGCCGACTTGCCGCCGTCCGATTTGCTGCAAGCGGCGAGCGCGCCCGTCAACAGAAGCGACATGGCGGTCAGCATGACCAATCCTTTTTGGGCTGGACGACCTTTCATGCGATTTCCTCCCTTTTCTCGTTTGGAAGCGTTTTATCGTGCGGTTTAAGCATAATCAAAGGGACGAAACGAATACAGGCGATTTTTTTCGAAATGTGGTTGTTTTTTTGGCGAGTTGCAAGCTAATAAGATCCGAACCGTTTCTTGTAAAAGCTAAAAGGAACCGAACCGTTTCTTGTATTCCTGGGGCGACAGACCGCAATATTTTTTGAACGCCTTGTTGAAATGGGAATAGTCCGCATACCCGACTTCGTAGGCGATTTCCGCCGCTTTGCGCAGCGGGTCCCGCAGCAGTTCCTTGGCAAGCTCCATACGTTTTCGGGTCACATATTGGATGAAGCCGACGCCCACCTCTTCCTTGAACAGCAAGCTCAGATGGGAAGCCGACAGGCCGGTGCGGGCCGCCGTCTCCGACAGCGACAGCGTTTCCTCGCGGAAATGCGCGTCGATGTGCTTCAGCACCAGACCAACGGCGCCCCGCTGTCCGATATTGCGGCTGCGGCCGATGCGTCGGGCCGTTTCCGCCATCGTTTCCTTCATCGCGGCAAACGCTTGCCCGTCATCCGCCTCCATCAGCTTGCGGGAGCTTTCGTCCGGCGCTTCCAGGCCTCTGCCGCCGAGCTCATGAAGAACTAGCGACGTCACGTTCATGTACATTTGCTTCGCTTGCCGCAAGGACACGCCTTCCTCGCGCAATTGCCGCTCCATGCGTTCCAGCATGTCCAGCAGCGGCCGCTCTTCCAGCAGCCACAACCGCTCGGCCAGACCTTCGGCCAGATCGCGGCAATACGCGGTCAGACGGCTTTCGCGCTCCATCTCCCGCGCCGATTCGTCGAGCCGTTTCCTTGCGCCTTCCAGCACGGCAAAAACCTGCTCGGGTTCGATCGGCTTGAGGATGTAATCCTTGACTCCATACCGCAGCGCCTGCCGGGCGTACTCGAAATCGTCGTAACCGGACACGACAACAATCTCCCGCACCCCTTCGCGCGCGGACAAACGAGCGAGCAGCTCCAGTCCGTCCATCTTCGGCATCTTGATATCGATAAACAGCAGATCCGGCGCGAACCGTTCGACCTGTTCCAGCGCTTCGACGCCGTTTTTCGCTTCCGCCACCACCTCGAAGCCGCAATCCGCCTCCGCGATCAGTGCCCGCAAACTTATTTTGACCGCATATTCGTCGTCCACCAGCAAGACCTTGTTCACGTTTGTTCCCCCCTCGATGCCATAGGCAAACGAATTTCCACTGTCGTCCCGTTGCTGTCCGACCTGGCAACCCGCACCCCGTAATCGGCTCCGAAAGTAAGCCGGATGCGCTGGTGCACATTCCATATCCCGATTCCGCCGGAAGCCGCTTCCCCGGAAGCCCTTGCCGGCTCGATATCGATCTCGGTCCGGCCGAAGGCATCGTTGATTTTGCCCATGACGGCCGGATCCATTCCTCCGCCCCGATCGACGATCGAAACGACATAGTCGCTCTCTTTCTCGTTGCCCCGAATTGCGATGAAATCCGGGCTTTCCTTATGTCGATCGTAGCCGTGTATGAAAGCGTTCTCGACAATCGGCTGCAAAATCATGCCTACCGCAAGCGCGTGTTCCGCTTTGCTTTCGTCGACCTCCCAGATCAGCGTAAAATCGGGATTGCGTTCGGCGTGAATCGACAAATAGGTGCGAATGTGTTCCAGCTCTTGCCGCAGCGCGATCTGCCCCCCGGCGTGGTTGACGCTGTAGCGGAATATGCGCGCCAGCGCGGTCGCCATCCGGCTGATCGGCCAGGCCTTGGCGACAATCGCGTTGGAATTGATCACTTCCAGCGTGTTGTACAGGAAATGCGGATTGATTTGCGACTGCATCATGCGCAGCATCGATTCCTTCTGCTGCAGCTGCATTTCCTTCTCCCGCAGCTCGGCGCGATGCTCGACTTCAATCAGCCGCCGAAGCTCCGCCATCATCCGGTTGAAGCCTTGATTCAGGCTGTCGATCTCCACGTAGAGCGCGTTGCGTGGCGCCGCCACGTTCAAATCGCCAGACTCGGCCCGCTTCATCAGCCGCTGCAGCTTCAGCAGCGGACTGGTGACCGAAAGCGAGGCGCCGCCGCCGGCCAGCAGCGCAAGCGCGACCAGCAGCAGCATGAACAAGGCGGAAGCGTTGCGCAACCCGAGCAGATCGCCGCTCAGCTCGCGAATCGGCACCTCGGAAACGACGTTCCAGCCGGTCAGCGCGGATCGGCTGAAATAGACGAGCTTCTTCCCGTCCTTGGCGTCTTGCAGGTAATAGCCGCCTTCGCCAATGAAGCGTGCGCGCGCTTCCGGCTCGAGAACCCGGCCGATCCGCCCGCGATCGGTATGAAAGATCACTTCCCCGTCGCTGCCGAAAATCCAAATATAGCCGCTTTGCCCAAGCTGCATATCGCCGAAAAACCGCGTCAGCTCGTCCAGGTAGATGTCGACGACGAGCACGCCCTGCGGTTCGATCAGCGTGCGGTCGGCAATTCGCTGCGCGGCTGTTATCGTCGGCCTGCCGTTTACTTGGGTAACGTTCAGCACCTGAAACGAACGGTCGCTCGCCAGCTTGTCGACAATCGACGGATACCGCCCGGCGGCGTCCAGCTCGCTTACGCTGCTGATCACGGGGCCAAGCGACGAAACCAGCGATAAGGAAGCCACTTCGCTGCGGAAGAACAGGACGTTCGGAAACACTTCCCGCTGCAGCTGTTGCCCGACGGAAAAAATGCCGTATTTGTCGCCGGGCTGCAGGTAGATGAACTGGTTCACGAGGGGATGCACCAGCAAAGGCGAGATGACGTTGGCCAGATCCTTGAAATACGTATCCAGCCGGTCCTGAATTTGCCCGACCAGCAGCTTGTCGTAATCGACGGCGATCCGTTCGATCGACCGGCTCGATCGTTGTTGCCAGTTAATGGATATCATCAGGAAGGGGATGCAAAAAAAGAGGCAAATGAACACGATCAGCTTCGTCTTCAGCGACAATTCCCGCATTTTGGCGACCACCGAACCACTCCCGTCCGCACAGGCGTATTTCCGTTCAGTGTATCAGCAATTGGCGGTAAGCGGAACTCCCCCTCTATTGCGCGATATACCTCCTTGTCACGGCTTAGCCGGGATGAGCAGCCGCGTTCGAAGCGGCATTATGGTGCGCCCTGGCGGGGGCGCAGCATGGTAAAAGCCGTCTCGAGCCGCTGTGGGGTTCGTCGCTGCTAGCAAAGGCGCGGCTGTAAAGCTGATTTCAGCCTTATTTCGCCCGCTGCTCGCATAACCGCCGCTCTAAGGCTGATTTCAGCCTTATTTCGCCCGCTACTCGCATAATCGACGCTCTAAGGCTGATTTCAGCCTTATTTCGCCCGCTGCTCGCATAACCGCCGCTGCAAGGCTGATTTCAGCCTTATTTCGCCCGCTACTCGCATAATCGACGCTCTAAGGCTGATTTCAGCCTTATTTTGCCCGCTGCTCGCATAACCGCCGCTGCAAGGCTGATTTCAGCCTTATTTCTCCCGCCGTGGAGCACTTGAGGCAATTGCGGCACTTGAGGCACTTGAGGCACTTGAGGCACTTGCGGCACTTGCGGCACTTGAGGCACTTGAGGCACTTGCGGTACTTGCGGTACTTGGGGTACTTGGAGCACTTGGGGCACTTGGGGCACTTGGGGCACTTGAGGCACTTGAGGCACTTGAGGCACTTGCGGCACTTGCGGCACTTGGGGCACTTGGGGCACTTGGGGCACTTGGGGCACTTGGGGCACTTGGGGCACTTGGGGCACTTGGGGCACTTGCGGCACTTGAGGCACTTGAGGCACTTGCGGTACTTGCGGTACTTGGGGTACTTGGAACACTTGGGGCACTTGGGACACTTGGGGTACTTGGAGCACTTGGGGCACTTGGGGCACTTGGGGCACTTGGGGCACTTGGGGCACTTGGGGCACTTGGGGCACTTGGGGCACTTGGGGCACTTGGGGCACTTGGGGCACTTGGGGCACTTGGGGCACTTGGGGCACTTGGGACACTTGGGGCACTTGGGGCACTTGGGGGGACGCGGAAGCCCTAATAGCGCATGAAACATGCGCTGCAAGCCCGCGCCAGGGGCCGCGGATGCCCTATAGCGCATGTTTCATGCGCTGCAACCCTTCCTGCCCCACCGTTCTCCCGAACGGCGGGGCAGGAAGATCATTATACCGGCAGCAGCCGCTTCAGCCGCTCCTTCTCTGCGGCGGGGATCGCCGCGAAACGATCGGCCCAGTCGTGCACCGCCGCGCTCGGCGACGAGGTGAAGCGGAAACCGCGCCGGTCGAACGCTACCGTGCCGGTCTCCTCGATGCCGGCGAAACCGAGCCGTTTCCGCGCTTCCAGCATCGACGCGTACAGTTCGAGATCGAGCCCGCCGTCCGCCGCAAACCGGCTCGTCCAGTTCGGATACGCCTGGCGGCACACCGCTTCCGTCATGTAGTGGATGTAAAAGATGCGCCGCTTCAGCGCCGACAAATTCGCCCGCGAGCCGTGCGGCGTCGACACGCAATGGAACAGCACGTCGCCCGGCTCCATCAGCACCGGCACCGCGCCGTATTTTTCGAACAACTCTTCCTCCGACTTGCTCTTGTAATCGACGTGGCCGACCAGATGGTGGCCCGGAATCGCATACACGCAGCCGTTGTCCGTGCCGGAGTGGTCGAGGTAAATGTCAGTCGTAAAGTTGGGTCCCGGAAGCGAATCGAGCCGCTTCGGATCGCCGTACGGCGGATCCTGGTGCCAGGTGACCGCCGCCCCTTCGTACGGCACCTTCACGACGAGCGAATCGTTGAACGGCACGAAGCTGTCGCCGACCAGTTGGCCGATGTTCTCCAATATTTCCGGATGGGCCGTCGCCGCGAGAAAAATGTCGCCCCGGGTCCACATTTTCTCCGAGCGCCAATACACCTTGTTGCCGCGTGCGCCGGGCAAATACAGGTGATCGTGCCCCGGCTGTCCCTGCAGCTCCACGCCCTGCCGAATCACTTCGTCGACGGCATCGGACAGCAGCCGCAACTCCTCCCCCTTCACCACTCCCCGCATGACCAAAAATCCGTTCGCATAAAATGAATCGATCTGCTCCTGCGTCAGCATCGGCTATCTCCTCCGTCGTCGTCGTTCGGCAGCAGGCGCGCCTGCGCATCGCTGCCGATACTCCCATTATCCGCCGCAGCGCCGCACGCCGCCATGCAGGCAGCCGTCGAATCCATGCATAAATTTGACCTCATGCAGTTTCGTTACGGCATCGGATGCCCATACGTAAAATAGTGATTCGTCGCATACGGAACGTCGCGGTCGTTGCCGAGCACGATTTGGCGGAAGCGGGAGTCCGCACCGCGCTCGCGGTAGGCAGTGGCGGAGATGCCCTTGATCGCCTTGAACAGCCGGGAAAAATAGTGCTCGTTCGCAAACCCGAGCTCCGCGGCGATCTCCTTGACCGAAGCGGAGCGATACAACAACATGCGCGCCGCCTGCTCCATCCGCAGCCGGCCCAGATGACGGCTCGGCGGCTCGCCGAAATGACGGGTGAAGGCGCGGGCGAAATAGCCGTGCGACCAGCCGATCCGGTGCGCCAGCTCCTCCATCGACACCGGCTCGGCCAGGTGCCGCTCCATGTAATCGACGGCCATCCGCAACGGGTGCGGAATCTCCGCCTCCGGCTGCGGCGCGCCGATGAGAGCCGCCGCTTCCCGCAGCTCCTCGAGCAGCGCGAACAGCAGCACGCTGCAGCGCAGTTTCCAGTTCGGACCCTGCGCGTCCGACAAATGCAGGATATGCCGGAACATCGCCGGCACAGGCGAACGGGCATCCACCGGTATGAAAATATGCCCGTGCAGGAACGATTCGAACCAGCGTCGCCCTTCCTCGCGGGGAAAATAAAACACCGCAAACAGATGGCGAACCGGCTGCTCCGGATCGAACAAACACTGGTGCAGTTCCCCCGGACGCGTGATCGTCATGCACGGACGGTCCAGCGCATACGTGTCGCCGGAGGCGGTGTAGGTCGTGGCCGAGCCGCCCGGGAAAAACACAAGCTCGTACGCATCCAGCGTTCTTGGCCCTACCTTGGCGCCGGCAACCATCGTAAAATCGCCGGTCAACGTCAGCTCCGGCATCCACGGATCGGGGCAAACGGCTTCGCCTTGAACGGACGGCTGGCGCGCTCGTTCAGCCTCGGGGTCGACAGACATGAGAGCAGCCTCCTCATGCACGTTTTTGACTTCATTGTAACGGGCATGGGAACGAAGTACAACCGTACATGCGAAGCAAGAGGAAACCCGCCTGCTTTTGTCGAAATGTAGAGTATGATGACGAAAAGAAAAATTTGGCTGGCGGCGGTCCTGTTTTTGACCGTTCTGACCGGCTTTCGATTGTTGTGGCTGCATTTTCACTCCGATGCCCGATACCCCGCCGCGGTTCAAGGTATACTCGATTTGCGCGGCTGGGAAGGGCTCGCTGCCCACTCCTTGCCGCTTGGCGGCGAGTGGGAGTTTTACCCCGGCACCTTCCTGTACGGGGATGAAGCCGGCAATACCGCTGCCGCTCCCGGCTCGCTTGCGCCTGCGCAGCGGATTCGGATGTCCGGCGACTGGGCATTCGAAGACCGGCCGTTCGGCCATGCCAAATACGGCTTCGGCACGTACCGGCTGCGTATTCTGGTCGATCCCGGAGCGGGTCGGTCGTTTGGCATCCATATCCCGAGCAGCAAAAGCTCGTCCGAAGTATACGTCAACGGGAGGCTTCTCGGTCATTCGGGCCATCCGGCGGCCAGCAAGGAGGACTATTCGCCGCGCGATCTTCCTTACACCGTCTATTTCCTCCTGGACAACGAAGGCGAAATCGACCTTGTGATCCAGGCGGCCAATTTCGACGATTTCCGCAGCGGCGGCGTCAATCGGGCGGCCCAATTCGGCCTGGAAAATGTGCTGATCGGCGACATGAACGCTTCCCGCAATATGGTCTGGCTCGCTTGCGTCGCCTATGCGATGCACGTGCTGTACGGCTTCATTCTGTATCTGGCGGGGGGCCGGGACAAGCGGCTGATCTACTTCTCCCTGATGATCCTGTGCGTCATTCTGGGGACACTGCTGGACGGAGAGCGGTTATTGTACGAATGGATTCCGTTTACATTGGGATGGGGTCTGAAAATCATTTACATCGGCTTGCTGGCCGGCGGCTATAGTCTGCACCAGCTGATCAAAGACATGCTGCCGCTCCGGCTGAAACGCCGCGCAACGCTCGCGTTCGAGCTGGCGTGCGCCGCCGCGGCGCTTTCCGCCGCGCTGCTTCCGGTGGCCGCGATTCAGACGCTGGCGCCGGTTTATTTGGCGCTGACGTTGGTGCCTTGCCTGTTGACGCCGGTCGTCATGTACCGGGCCACCTCCCGAATCGACGCCGACAATATTTTCCTGCTGCTGGCCGCGATTGCGGCGATCAACAGCCTGATCTGGCTTTTTGCGATCAATGTGTTCGGTATCCGGATGCTTTCCTATCCGTTCGATCTGATCGTGGCGATGATGTGCTTTTCCGCCTATTGGTTCAAACGTTATTTCCGCATGGCGGACGATTCGCGCAAGCTGGCGGAAGCGCTGCGGGAAGCGGACAAGCGCAAGGACGAGTTTCTGTCGACGGTGGCGCATGAGCTGCACAATCCGCTGCACGGCATCATCAATATTTCGCAATCGGTTTCGGAGCGGGAACAAGTCCGGCTGGATGCCCCCAGCGCAAACGATTTGCGGCTGCTGGTCAAGGTCGGCCGCAGCATGTCCTACATGCTGAACGACCTGCTGGATATGGCCAGGCTGAAGGAGAACCGGATTCGCCTGAGCCTGGCCGGCATTTCCATACACGGCGTTGCCGCAAGCGTCATCGACATGCTGCGCTTCATGACCGAAGGCAAGCCGATTCACTTGAGCAATCGGGTGCCGCTTCACTTCCCTCCCGTCCTCGCCGACGAAACGAGGCTGCATCAAGTGTTGTTCAACCTGCTGCACAACGCGGTGAAATATTCGCATGCCGGCGAAGTGTCGGTGCAGGCGGACATCGAAGGAGAATGGGCGATCGTTTCGGTGGCGGATACGGGCATCGGCATGGACGAGGAACTGGTGAACCGCGTGTTCGAGCCGTACGAGCAGGCGGTGGACGCCGGGCTGAGCGGCGGCTTCGGACTGGGGCTGCACATCTGCAAGCAGTTGGTGGACATGCACGGGGGGACGCTGACGGTTCGCTCGCAGCCGGACGTCGGGTCCGTATTTACGTTTACGCTCCGGCTGTTCGCAGGCGGAACGATCGAACCGCCCGTTGCCTCGCAAGCCGCCGCAGCCGAAGAGCCGTCCGGAAAAGACGGTGCTGCCCGCACCGACAGCCGCACCGCCGATCCGGGACCCGCGCATCCGCAGCCGCATCGCGCTTCGCCCGATCGGATGCGTTTGCTTGCGGTCGATGACGATCCGGTCAACCTGAATGTGTTGCGAACGATTTTTGCCGGGGAGCCGTATGAGGTGGTTACCGCGATCAGCGGCCCGGAGGCGCTGGTGTTGCTGGACGCAGACCGGTGGGATTTGATTCTGTCCGACGTCATTATGCCGGGCATGTCCGGCCTGGAGCTGACGGCGCGCATTCGCGAACGGTTCTCCGTCGCGGAGCTGCCGGTTTTGCTGCTCACGGCGCGCAACAGAGATGCGGATATCGAAGCGGGCTTCGCTTCCGGCGCCAACGATTACGTTACCAAACCGGTCAACGCAACGGAGCTGAAAGTCCGGGTTCGCGCCTTGACGCATTTGAAGACGACGGTAAACGAGCGGCTGCGGATGGAAGCGGCGCTGCTGCAGGCGCAAGTCAAACCTCACTTCATGATCAATACGTTTACGGCGCTGTCTGCGCTCAGCCGCATCGATATGGACAAGATGGACAATCTCGTTCAGGAGCTGACCCATTATTATCGTCTGGGCATCGACTTTCAGAATGCGGACCAGGCGGTGCCGATCGAACGCGAGCTGAGGCTGATTCGCTCCTACCTGTTCATCCAAAAGGAGCGGTTCGCGGACAGACTGCAGGTCGTATGGGAAGTGGACGACAATTTGAGCTTGCTGATCCCTCCGCTGACCATCCAGCCGCTGGTGGAAAATGCGATTACGCACGGGATCCTGAAGCGGAGCGCGGGCGGGGAAGTGCGCATTCGTATCGCCGATCTCGGGCATGCCGCCGAAATCACCGTCTCCGACAACGGAGTCGGCATTGAAGAAGCGGTCGTCTGTCGCTTGTTGGAAAGACAGCCCGACCGGCGTACCGGAATCGGGCTGCTCAATACGCATCGCCGGCTCAAGCAATTCGGCGGCAAGGGGCTGACGATCGAAAGCCGGCCCGGCGTCGGCACTTCGGTTTCGTTCGCCGTCGCCAAGCCGGCCCCTTTCACAACTCCATAACAACCATCTGGTGGATGTGCAGCTCTGGCACTATCGTTTCCAATACGCCGTCCGTCCAGGTCCAGTCGAGCGGCTGTCGCGACGGAGCGGCGTAAACGGCGGCCGGGCGCTGCGCCAATCGGACGCGCACCGGGATGTCGCGGCGCAGCGGCAGCTCTTCGATCACCGTGTTGCCGGTATGGCGCTTGGCCCCGTACTGCACCAAATGGAGCACCCATCGATTCTTTTGCTCTTGCCGCATCAACGACACCTCCACGGCCGGCGAATGCGCCGCCACCTCCAGCAGCCTCTCCTCCGCCGGAAGCAGTTCGTCGATCATGCTCAGCACGAGCTGCCGGATATGCCGGCTGCCGACCGAGAAGTAATCTTCGGCCAGCGACAGCGGCGCCACGCATACCGCGCCTGCGCCGTAGCGGCCGATCACGGCGGCCGGGTTGCCGCTCGGTTCGCCGGCCGGGGCATGGTAATGGCCGAAGCGGCGGGACGGATCGATGTTTTCGTACGGCAGGATCAGTTCGGCCGCCACCTCCGCGCCGCTGCCCGGCAGCAAGCGTGCATATGCGCTTTTGACAAAATAGGGCACTTGCGGGATGCCTGCGGCCAGCTTGTCGCCCGGCTTCACGAAGATGCCGGGGCTTGCGGCGATGTCGGCGAGCTTGACGCCGGCCAGCTCCTCCAGCAGCAGCCGCCATTCCGCGTTGCGCCACAACTCGCTGCCGGTGACGAGCAGCTTGCCGCCGCCGGCCACGTAAGCGCGGATCGCCGGAATGAGCGCGGTGTCGAGCGTCCGGTTCTCGGCCAGCCACAGCAGCCGGTACGGCGCCAGCTCGGAGAGCCGGTCGAGCACGTCGAAATGGCGGTTGCCTTCGAGCAGCGCCAACCCGGCGCCATACAGCGCCTCCGGCGTCTGATGCGCGAAATAATCCGCCGGCGCGGAGCGAATCTGGCAATTGCGCTGGTCGTCGGCGAGTATGCCCAGGTAAGGAACGCTCTGCGCGTTCAGCGCCCACGCCTCGCGCTCCTGCACGAACGCGTACGCGTCGCCGATCAGCTCGTAAACGCCTTCGTCCGGCTTCCCCGACGGGTGCAACTGATCGCCGACGCAGCAGGCGCCCAGCGTGGCCAGGATGGTGGCGCATTCAAACTTCAGCTGCGTTTCGTTGTTCAGGCTGCCGAAGTAGCCCCAATTTTTCGGAAAACGGGTCGTCATGCCGCCCGACGGCTTCGGCAGCGTGCGAATATATCGCGCGACGATGGGGTAATGGTAGCTGTTCCAGCTCACCGGCGCTTCCAGTTCGATGAAATCGAGGTACTCGCTGCGAGCGCCGCCGATGTACCACTGGTTGTTGCTGGTGAACGCCATTTGCGGATCGAGCGATTGGATCAGCGTTTTGGTTTGCGCCATGAACGTATCCAGCGTCAGCCGCTCGAACCGTTCCATCTCTTCCCGGCGGTTCAGGTCGAGCCCGAGCGCCGCCGCCTTCTGTCGGCAATAGGAGCAATAGCATGTGTCCGCCGGGTACATGACCATGTCGAGGAAGATCCCGGCGACGTCCGGAAAGCGCGGCACAAAGTCGCGCAGCTGCGGCCAAAACCACTCCTCCACGAACGGGCTGTTGAAGCACGGCCAGCCCCAGCTGCGGCCGCCGTCCGTGTCGAGCCGGCTGCCGTCCTTGCGCTGCATCGCCCATTCCGGATGCTCCAGCACGGCGCGGTCGTGAATGCCCGTCGAAAAATGAACATAAATCTGAATCTGTTCCCGTTTCGCGGCGGCGAGCAGCGGCGTCAGCATATCTTGCTGCAGCCCGGGGTGCTGTTGCCCCGCTGCGCCTTCGTAATAGGCGTTGCCGCAGGCGCAGTAGCCGAACACGGCCGTTACGGCGTTCACGCGCGCTTGTTTCCACGTCTGCACCAGCCGCTCGGCGTCGAAGCTCTGCCCGACTTGCTCCACCCAATGCGGCGTGTGGAAGTCGAGATGAATTTTCCGGCTTGTCAGTTCCGGGTTCACGGGCCATTCCCCTCTTTCGTCAGTCGAATTTGTGTTGCCTTGGCGGCTCGTTTGGGGCTGTTCCATTCGGCCCCGCACTTCCGGCCAGCCGGAGCCATCCATCTGCAGGGGCCCCGTCAATCCAGGTGAAACACTTCCTCCATATCCGCCCACCATTCGCCTTCTTTGCGCGTTTCGAGCGGCTGCTGGCACGGCTTGCATACCGCCCACCAATCCTGGGTGACGGGATCGGCCGCCATGCGCGCCATGTCGCCTTCGTAGTCGTCGCCTTCGTATTCGAAATAGCTGAACAGGAAGCCGTCCTTGTAATAAATCGAATAATTCGCGATGCGGCTTTCCTTGATTTGCTTCAGCACGTCCGGCCAAACCGCCGCATGCAGCCGCTTGTACTCCTCCAACTTCTCCGGCACTACCCGGATCACGCTGCCCACTCGTTTCATCGCCCATGGCCTCCTTGTTTTCCCGCTTGCTTTCTTGCTCTTCTTACGCTACCTGCCTTTCCCGCTCCTCCTGCTCTCTTCTTGCTCTTCTTGCTTTTTTTGCTTTTTTGCTTGCTTTCTTTTCTTGCTCTTCTTGCTTTTCTTGCTCTTTTTGCTCCTGCCTTGCGTCAGGTTGCCGATCCAACACGGCTCTGGTATGCTGGTAGTACCAAACAGCTTACCACCGCCATCTGCTTTGTTCAATCCTTTTTTTGGAGGAAAATCGCCCGCATGGTACAATGGGAACGGATCAAACGCACGACGGTAACCGAACAGATTATGGAGCAAATTGCTCATTTGATTACGGCAGGCCAGCTCAAGGCGGGGGACAAGCTGCCGAACGAACGCGAGCTGGCGGCGACGCTGCAGGTGACGCGCGGCCGGGTGCGCGAAGCGCTGCGCGCGCTGTCGCTGGTCGGCCTGATTACGATCAAGGCCGGCGACGGCAGCTATGTGAACGAGCAGGAAGTGCCTCTCGCCGAAGATACGATCGTGTGGATGTTTCACAACGAAATCCACAATTTGGAGGAAGTGTACGCGGCCCGCAAGTTGATCGAATCCGAGGTATATCTCACGGCTGTCGGCCGTTTGTCGCCGGAGCAGTTGGCGCAGTTGGCGGCGATCTTCGCACGTTTGCAGGAAGCGATGCCCGATTCGTCGCCGGAGCAGCACCTGAAGCTGCTGGACGAATTCGACCTGTTGATCGGCGAATGCTGCGGCAACGCCATCTACTTCAAGCTGATGCAGACGATCGTTCACCTGCGGCGGGAGACGAGCCGCAAGCTGCTGCAAGTGCCGGGCGCCGTCGAAACGAGCGTCAAGTCGCGCTCCGCCCTGCTCGGCGCCCTGCAAGCCGCCGATGCGAAGCGGATGAAAGCGGCGGCGGCCGAGTTTTTCAAAACATCGCAGGCGTTCTACGAATCGCTTGCCCGAACTTAAGGAGGGAAGTCGCGTGCCCAAACCATCCGATCCGCTGCCGATCGTGTTGTTCGACACGCCGCAAACGTTGGAACGCTGGCTCGAGGAGCATCACCGCTCGTCGCCCGGCGTGTGGATGCAGATTGCCAAGAAAGGCTCGGGCATCGCGTCCGTCACCTACCAGGAGGCGCTGGACATCGCCCTTTGCTACGGCTGGGTCGACAGCCAGAAGGACAAGATGGACGAGCGCACGTACCTGCAGCGGTTTACGCCGCGCGGGGCGAAGAGCATCTGGTCGCAGGTGAACAAGACAAAGGTTGAGGCGCTGATCGCCAGCGGCCGGATGCAGGCGGCCGGCCTTGCGGCGATCGAGGTCGCGAAGGCGAACGGGCAGTGGGACAAGGCGTACGCCTCGCAAAGCAACGCCGAAGTTCCCGAGGACTTTGCCGCGGCGCTCGAACGCAGCCCGCAGGCGAAAGCGTTCTTCGACACGCTGAACAAGTCAAACAAATTTGCCATGCTGTTCCGCATCAATAACGTGAAGAAGCAGGAAACGCGCGAACGAAAAATTCGCGAGTTTATCGCCATGCTGGAGAAGGGTGAAAAAATACATCTGTAGCCGGCCCGGTGAAACGCCAACAGGACCAAGCAGGAGTTGACTCCGCTTGGTCCTGTTTTGGCACCGTTTACGTACAGAACGCCGCTCAAGGAGCGGCGCGGGCCCTCCGCAGGGCATTTAGCGCATGTTTCATGCGCTGCATAGAGGCGCGGGTAGATTTCTGCCTCATTTTGTCGTCGGCGCGCTCCGGTTCGCAGCAGCAATAAAGTTCCCTTTGTTCAAATTGCAATTGAATGAAAATTCGGCGACAACACGGCAGTCTAACAGCCTTAACGGGAAAACCTCCCGTTATTTTTCCGTTTTTTATGGAAAAAATAAAAATAACAGGAAAACCTCCTGCTATTTTGCCGCCATAACCCGATTTCCGGAAAAATGGCGAAAATTAGAGGGAGGTTTTCCCGTTATTTGAGCAAACCGATGATTTTGACGAAAATAACAGGAGGTTTTCCCGTTATTCCTCATCTCCCTCGTTACTCCAGATACTTTTGCCACTCCTTACTATCCCCGCTACCCTTTGCTACTCCTTGTCACTCCATGCCACTCCTTGCTACTCCCCGCGGATCGCCGCCAGCGTAACGCATCTTCTCGCGCTACTTCTTGAAATACAGCCGCGGCGAGCCGTAGCTTCCGCCGCTGAATGCGTTGGCGGACGTGCTTTTGATCACTTCGTCCGGTCCCCACTTGGACAGCAGCTCGGTCGGGTTGCCGCTGGCATCCCACTGGGTCACTTTGGCCCAATGGAAGCCGGAGAAATAAATGACGTCCGGATACGGAATCGGCGTCGTCGAATACGACGTGAACAACGTCCCCGCCCGCCCCGTCCAGTTGTGGTACGAGCCGTTCTGCTTCAGCATGTAGTCGATCACGTCCTGATCGATCTGGTACGGCTCGCCGGATACCGTCCGCTGGTCCACGGCGTATTCGTAACACATCTGATCGTTGTTCGCCATGCCAACGAAGCTGTTGTTCCACGTCGAGCTGTAAAACCACGTGCTGTCCATGCCGGAGTAATACGCCGCATTCTGGTTCGTGACGTAAATTGAAACGTCGGACGACACCGTGCCGCCAACCGCATAGGTCGCTTTGACCCGCAGCTTCGGCATCGTCGCCCCATTGTTCGAGCTGTACGTCGTATTGAACGTGTAGTTTCGCTTATACGTGCCGCCGGAAAGCGACAACGCGCCAAGCGAATATTCCGTTCCGCCCGCATCCACCGCATACGCGTTCACCGCCGTCGGCGTACCCGACACGCTGGCTTCGATCTGGTACGTATTCCCTTTCAGCAAAAACGACGTCGGCGCCAGCACGTTCACCTGCCCCGGCGCATACGCGCCGACTGTCAGCGTATAGCCAGTGCTCGCATGCGGCGCATCCCAGACGATCACATTGTAATCGCCGTTCAGGAACAGCTTGGCGCCCCCCGACCCGCTAATCACGGACGGCGACATCACAACCGCTCCGGTCGTCGGATTCTGAAACGCAACCAGCACCGTACTGCCGCTGCCGTTCGTATTCGCCGCAAACTGGAACACATAATTTTCGAAATGGCCGCTGAACTTGCGCTCGTGCGAATCGAACACATAAGGCGAATGGGACGACGTTTCGTTGACCCACCAGCTGCCGTACGACGACCCGTCGAGGGTATAGCTGCCCGGCGACGCGAACCCGGACGCGGGCACCGCCAATACACCGATAATCAGTAACAGCGCCCAAACGACAAGCTTCACTTTCTTCATCATCCAACCTCCCGGCATTATGAAAATAAGCGGTCGTTTTCCGCTTTCTTCCATTGTGCCACGGAGGCGGCCACCGGTATATAGCCTTTTCCTGTCTTCTCTTGCCTTTTCATGACCGGCTTTACTTTTCCCGAGTGTGGCCCTGCTTGCTCACATGAGCATGCGGCGCCTTGTCTCCGACCAGATTCAGGGCAATGCCGTGCTCCAGATACGCCTTCAGCCCGCAGAGCACGATCGTAAACCCTTCCGTGGCGTCGACGGCTTGCCGGACGATTTCGTCCCCGTCCCCCGCGAAACCGGAGCTGGCGATCGTAACGAACGTGCCCGCTTCCTGCGGAGCGAACGTCCATTCGACCCGATAGCCAAAATCGATGACGATCTTCTCGTTCGGCACCAGCTCAAGCACGCCGATCTCGGCGGCGGCGGCGTACATTTCCCATTCCCAGCGCACCGTCGCTCCCGCTTCCAGCCTTCCGCTTCCACGCGTAAACCAGAACCGGCTCGTAATCGCCGGATCGACGAACGCTTCGAACACCTCTTCCACCGGCTTGCGAATCAGCATTTCCGTTATGACGACAGGCATTTCGTGGAATGTCGGCATCATGCGGCCTCCTTTTCGAATGGAACCCAAACTTATCCCTATCGTACCGCAAACGGCAACCGGCAGCAAAATCCGAGTCCGTAAAATCGGCCGCTCCCACCCCGTTGACACTCGCGAACCGGCGACGCCATAATGGAAGCATAAACGCGCCAAGCGGATGTCAGACAGTGGCTGTCCGCGCGGGTCCGGTACGGAAGAGAGGGATCCCGATGAAGGAACCGACAGGAACAAATGGAAGCTGCAAGGAGACGGCCGACTCCAGCATATGCGAGGTGCTGCAAATTTTGGGCGCCAAATGGGCGTTTCTCGTGCTTGAGGAGCTGCTCAAAGGACCGCGACGGTTCAACCAACTGCAGCGCAACATCGCCATCGTCAAAACGCAGTCGCTCACGGACACGCTCCGCCACCTCGAGCATAACGGCCTCGTGCTGCGCCAGGTATTCCCTACCGTTCCCGTATCCGTGGAATATTCGCTGACGGAGAAAGGCCGCGATTTCCAAACCGCCCTGATGGAAATGGACAAATGGGTGCGCAAATGGGGCAAGCCCGCCACCGGCCAAACAACCGGCGAACCCGCTCAGCCCGCGCCTTGAACCCCAACCTCCCTTTACGATAAACCGCCCGGGTCAAAAATCGACCGACACCCGCGGCGGCTCTTTGCGTTCCCTCACACTTACCAAAAGTTAAGCAGCTCCATTTATCCGGATTACATCCAATCGAATTGCGTTCTTACTTTTTACAAGCGACCGGCTTATACTGCGTGTATGCCAAAGAAGCGACCCGCTAGAACCGCTACTCCCGTTCAGGGTTGCCACGAAAGGAATGTGCCTTCATGCAGCGGATCGCCGTTTATTTGTTTATGTTTGCCGTGTTTTTCACCGCCACGTCGGAGCTGGTCGTAGCCGGCATTTTGCCGGAGCTTGCCGGGCAAATGCGCGTGTCGCTTGCGCTGGCCGGCCAGCTGGTGACGATCTACTCGCTCGCCTTCGCCGTCGGCACGCCGCTGATCGTTACGCTCACGGCGCGGCTCGGCCGGAAAAAGCTGCTGCTCGCCACGCTCGCCGTCTTCATCGCCGGCAACCTCGCTTCCTTCGCCAGCCCCGGCTTCGCCATGCTGGCCGCCGCCCGCGTGCTGCTCGGCGCAAGCTCCGGCGTCCTGATGGTCGCCGCCTTCGGAGCCGCCGCCAAGCTGGTGCCGGCCGAGCGCCTCGGCAGCGCCATCGGCACGATCGTGCTCGGCTTCAGCAGCGCCATGGTCGCCGGCGTTCCGATCGGCATCGCGTTGACCGAACGGTTCGGTTGGCAGGCGATTTTTCTGCTGCTGGCCGTCGGCAGCTTGCCGATCCTGCTCGCCATCGCATGGCTGCTGCCGGAGACGGAGGGCGACGCTCCCGTACCGCTGCTGCGGCAAATCGCCGTGGCCCGAGATCCCGTCATCCGCTCCGCCCTGCTGCTCGTCCTGTTCCGCGAAGCCGGCAATTCGATCATGTTCGCTTACGCCGCCGCCTTCCTCGGCGACATGCTGCACCGGAGCACCGGTCAAATCGGCGCCATCATGCTTGCTTTCGGCATCGCCGGCGCGATCGGCTCCCGGCTCGGCGGCGCCGCCGTCGACCGCTGGGGAAGCTCGCGGCTGATCGTCGGCAGCGTGGCCGCACATGTACTGGCGCTGGCCCTGCTGCCGCTTGCCGTCGGCTCGCCGCCGCTCGCCATCGCGTTCATGGCGCTGTGGGTGCTGGCCATGTTCGTCATGGGCCCCGCGACGCAAACGTACTTTATCGAACAGGCGCCGCAAGCGGCCAGCCTCGTCATCAGCGTGAACATTTCCGTTACGCAGATCGGCCTGGCGGCCGGCGCCGCATTGGGCGGCGCGGCAGTCGCAATGAACGGCACAGTGCTGTACAACCCGTGGGTCGCCAGTGTCGCCCTGCTGCTGTCGTTCGCCGCAGCGCTCGATTCCATCCGGCGCAAAAAACAAGCCTTCATCAAAACCCATTGACAGAACCGCAATCGCGCGCTACGATATTTGTATTATTAAATAATACAAATACTTAGAAAGCGGTGAAACTCCATATGACGACATTGCACAGCTTGACCGAGGAGCAGAAACAATCGTACGCGAAAAACGGCTACCTGATCGACTTGCCCCCGGCGTTCAACGAGGCGGAAATGGTGGTGCTGAACGAGGAATTGAAGGAGCTGGAGAAGCTGCTCGAACCCGGAGAGAAGCTGCTGCATACCCGCGAATGGCACCGGGAGAGCAAGTGGCTGTACGACATTTGCGCCAACCCGCAAATTTTGCAGTACGTGGAAGGCATCCTCGGCCCGAACTTTTATATGTGGGGATCGCAGTTTTTTGCCAAGGAGCCTCGTTCCAAGGAAAGTGTCGCCTGGCACCAGGACGCCTACTACTGGACGCTGGCCCCCCATCATTCGGTTACCGTCTGGCTCGCGTTCACCGATGTCGACGAGGAGAACGGCGCGATGCGCGTCATTCCGGGCACCCACGACAAAGGCATCATCAAGCACCGCAAAATCGAAGGCGACTCCGTGCTGAAGCTGGAGCTGGAGCAAGGCACGTTCAACGAGTCGGACGCCGTATCGCTCAAGCTGAAGGCCGGCCAACTGTCGCTGCACGACGACAACATCGTGCACGGCTCGCCGGCGAACCAATCGGACCGCTGGCGCATCGGCCTGACGATCCGCTATTCGTCGACGAAGGTGCGGAGCACGGTGGACAACCCGCATTTCCTGACTTACATGATGCGCGGCGTCGACGAGTTCAAACACAACCCGTACGGGACGATTCCGACACAGCGCTTCGGCCGCCTGCCGAGCGACTACTATGCGGACGACAAGAAGGTATCGCAGCCCAAGAAGTAACAAGCCGTAGCCGCCGTTCCTTGTCGCTGTTGCGCGATTCGCGCTTTTATGTTCCAATGATAGGAATGAAGGCAAGGAAAGGTCGGTAACGTCGATGGCGCTCTACCTGCAACTGAAGGACAATCTGCTTAAAAAAATTATCGAAGGCACTTATGCGATCGGGGAAACGATGCCGACCGAGCATGAGCTGTGCGAGGAATACAAGCTCAGCCGCGTGACGGTGCGCAAAGCGCTGGAGGAGCTGAAGAAGGACGGCCTGATCGCCGGCGTGCCGCGGCAAGGAACGATCGTAACCCGCCGAAAGGGCGGGTTTCGCAGTTCCCTCGATTTGATCGCGCTGGTCGCCGCCGTGCAGGACCCGTTTTTCGTCGCGTTCATGGAGCATTTCGAACGGACCGCCGAAGAGAACGGTTCGCTGATGCTGTTCAAGCAAGATTTTCAGGGGCGGGCGTATCAGTCGGACGATCTGTTCTACCGGTTCATTCAAAAAGAGATCCGCAACGTCGTGATGTGGCCGTGCACGCCGCAAATCGACTTCGACTTGTTCCGGCGGCTGCGTTCGGTCGGCATGAACTTCGTGCTGTTCGACCAGCCGTTCGTCACGAACGACGCCGACGTCGTCTGTCTGGACAACGGGCACGCCGTCGCCACGCTCTACGCGCATATGCGAAGGTCGTTCGCCGGCGAAATCGTGTTCGTCGGCTACGACGGGCCGGAGCTGCCGAGCGGCACCGAGCGGGAAGAGGCGTACCTTGCGGCGAACGGCGGCGCCGGCCGCATCCGCAACATCCCGCGGAACAACGAAACCGACCGCGAAGTGGCCCAGCTGCTCGGCCAGCTGGAGCAGGAAGGCGCGCTGCCGGCGGGCATTCTCTGCAACAGCGGCGGCATCGGCCTCGCGGCGGCCAAATACGTGCGCGAGCGGGGTTTGGCCGGCGTCCCGGTGGCCACGATCGATTACATGCCGGAGATGGACGCCTTCGACATCGCCGCCTACGATCAGCCGATGCGCCTGATGGCGGAGAAAACGTACCAGCGGCTGATCGCGCAGAACAACCAGGGCACAAGCTGGAAAGCGGATACGTACCGGCTGCAGGGCGAGCTGATCGTATGCGGCGGAGGGTAGTCAGCCGCCGGCGGAAACGGCGCCGAACTGGGCTTTGTGCAGCTGCTTGTACACGCCTCCGGCCGCAATGACCGGCGTCGTCCTCAGCGGGTCGCCGGGAAGGAAATCGTTCACGTTCACCTGAATGACGTGATCCTCTTTGACGACGGGCAGGTTGCGCCGGACCGGCGCGTTCTTGAGCTCCTCCTGCAATTTGGCGTTGTCGCCGCCCTGCCAATCATAGACCGTCAGGAAAACGTAATCGCCGATGTAATCCGGCAGCGTCTCAAGCGTTATCTGCCGAAAGGTAACAAAAAAGTAGCGAGAAATATTCTCACTACTATCCTACTGAATGCGGCGGCGCTTTTCAATCGTTCGTTTCGGCAAGCAGCGCGAGTCGCTCCGCCGTTTGGCACCCAATAGGCCATCTTTTGTGGCCTATTTCGTTAAAAAGGGGCCGTCGCCTGAAAATAGCCAGTGATTTAACTGGCTATTTGTGTAAATTCGGCCGTTTTGAGGATGTTTCGCCTAAATAGCCAGTGTTTTTACTGGCTATTTCCGATGACACCGGTGAAATCGGGCGAATAAGCCATTTTTCATGGCTTATTTTGCCCCGAAGTGTTGTCGCATCGCATGCGGCTTAATTGATAAAATGCAGCGTCTGCAGCAGCCGCTTCAGCATAACGGCCGCTTGCGCGCGGCTTGCCTCCTGCGCCGGAGCAAACGTCGCGTCGCTCATGCCGCTCACCAGTCCGGCATCGACCGCTTGCGCTACGGCATCGCGCGCCCAGTCGGAAATGCTTGCGGCGTCCTTGAACGCCGCAAGCCGCTTCGCGGCATCGCCGGCATAAAGCGAGCCGCCGGCGTAACGCAGCGCGCGCACGAGCATCGCCGCCATCTCCTCGCGCTTGATCGTCGCCTGAGGCACGAAGCGGCCTCCGTCGTCGCCCTGCACAAGACCGGCGCGCGCCGCCGCTTCGACAGCGGCGTAGTACCAATCGCCCGGTCGCGCGTCGGCGAACGTCGGCGTTGCCGGCCCGGCTCCGGCGGCAATGCCCAGCGCCCGCACGAGCAAGCTGGCGAACTCGGCGCGCGTGATGCTCGCATCCGGGTTGAAGCTCGTGTCCGTTACCCCTTGCACGACAAGCTTCGAGGCGAGCAGCTCGATGTCGGCTTTTGCCCAGTGCCCGCTCAGATCGGCAAAAGATCGCGCAACCGATGCCACCGAATAAATGCTGTTATGCGGCGAAGAAATACGAACGACGGCGACGCCGTTTGCCATTTCGATCGTCGCGGGCACGAACGCGAATTGTCCGGTGGCCGGATCGTACACGACGGCGGTCAGGCTGCCGGTCGCGGCGTCGGTGGCAAACGCCATCGTGCGGGTGACATAAGTGCCGCCAAAGTCGGTTACTTCCGTCGTCGTCCCGCCGGATTCGACGGCAACGGCAAAGTTGAACGCATCCCCCAGCAAAGTCAACCCGTTCGAAGAAGCGGAGGCGGACAATTGCTGCCCGGTCGTGCCGGACACTTTCTCCATCGATACGGTGACGGTCGACCCGCTTCCGCCAAGCAGCGAAGACGCTTCGCTGCCGGCGACGAACAGCTTCATCGGCAGCTCGAACGATACGGAGCCGGATTGCACCGCAACGACAGCGTCCGGCGCTTGTTCCGCCGCCGTGCCGATCGCGCCGCCGGGCAGCTGTACTTTCGCGTGGTCGGCGCTGCCGTCGACCGGAATGATGACGGCGGAGCCCGCGCTTCCGCCGCTACCGCCCAGCAGCCGCAGCAGCTCATCGCCGTCAGCCGTAACCGTGACGGTCGTTTGCCCGCGGCTGTCGGTGGATTTGCTGACGCCGAGCGCCTGCTCGGGCAGCGTCGTCGCGTTCGGCAGCTGCGATTGCGGCAGCAGCGGCTTGGGCGACGAGGCCGGCGTCGGCGTGGCGCTTGGCGTCGGCGATGGGGTCGGCTTCGGCGTCGAAGTCGGCGTCGGGGAAGCCGCAGGGCTGGAGCCGCCTACTCCCGGGATTCCGGGGATGAACGGGATGGCCCCGCCTCCGCCTCCGCCGCCCGGGTTGCCGCCGCCCCCGCCTCCGCCGGTGCCGCCAGTTCCGCCAGTGCCGCTCCCCCCGCCGCCCGGCGTTGAAGTCGGTATCGGCGTCGCCGGCGCATCGACAAAGTCGAGGCGCAAATCGCCGCGCGATGCGGCGGCGTACTGCCGGGCATTGCCCGCGGCAAACGCGCCGTCGCGAAGGTAGAGCTCAACGTTGGCCACATCGTTGGCATTCGCATGGGCGGCGGCCGCACCGTTCAATTGCACCGTCAGCGACTGCGGCCCGTTCCGCCGGACGACCGGCGTCAGCCCGTTCGGCAAATGATACACCGCCGCTTTACCCGTCGCGACAAAATCTTCGCCGTTGCTGCCGGCGAATTCGGCGTTCGCAAGCGCAATGCCGATCGTATTGGCGATCGTGCCGTTATTGGCGCTGCTTTCGTTAAATACCGTACCCGAATAGGAAAGCGTGCCGGGATCGCGGAAGGAGAGGGCAAACGTTACTTGCCGCGCGCCTTCAATCGAAGCCAATTGCCCCTCCGCGAACGCCGATTCGGCAAAATCGAGCTGCACATCGCCAGTCGAGGCGGATGCCCGATGCGACACCGCTCTGCCGGTGAACGAGAGCTGTACCGTATTGGCTCCCGTCCGTTTGACAACCGGCACCAATCCTTCCGGTACATTGCGTAACGTCGCCTTTCCCGTTGCGATGTAGTTCTCCTGATCGGCGCCGACAAACGCCAGCCCCAGGCTTAACGAGGCCATAATCGTGCCGGTCAGCCCGCCGTCGTTGCTCGCCGCTTCCGCAAACGTATGGTCGGAATACGTAATGCGCTGCGCAGACAAGCCGACGAACGTTCCGGTGTTGTTGCCCGGAAGCGGTGTGCGCCCGCCGGTGTCGACGACGCTCGCGGCGCGAATCCGGTACACGGCTCCCGGCGTCGGGTCCGCTATCGTCAGCTTCACCCTGCGCGGATCGGGCTGCAGCACCGCCCGCGTAATCGCCGGCGCCGAATCGATGCGCTCGCCCGTATCCGACACAAATTCGTACTGCGACGGCTGCTCCGCCGCATTCCGGTCCATCGGCGCGCTGAATACGAGCTCCACCGTATTGACGCTGGCATTCACGAGGTTCAGCAGCAGCGGCCTAGCCGCCACATCGCGCAAGGAAACGGCGGCGAGGTTGTCCGCCTGCTGTCCGGAGGCGTCGCGGATCGGATTCATCCGGCCGCTGTAAGACAAATGCACCGTTTGCCCGTCGGCTACGGGCTGTGGCAAAACAAGCTTGACATAGTGGCCGGCTACGGCTGCTGAAAGCGGCTGCACTCCCGCTCCCCCGGCAACCTTGACGGTAAAATCCGCTGCGTCGGGCGCAATCGCCAGCAAGGTGCGGTCAAAGCCGAGCGTCAGCGTCGATCCGTTCACAGCGGCAGACTGCAGCACGGGCGGCGCCGCGACGCCCTTGCCGGCAAACGCGTTTGTGAACGATACGGAGCGGTTGGCGGTATCCTTCACCGCTCCTGCGATCGTGTAAAGCCCGCCCGCGGTCATCGGCGAGGTAGTCAGCCGCACTTTGGCCGCATTGCCCGGATCGATCTGCGCCTGGACAATGAGCAGCGGTTGCATCAGATACGAAGTGGACGCGACATAATTTGCGACCGTGTTCGCCGCGCTTGCGCCCAGGGGTGTGTCAAACACAAGCTCCACATGCGTATTGTCGGGAACCGCAACGTACTTCAGTTGCCCCGCTGTTGCCGGCAGCACCAGCGGCGGCGTCGTCACAGCCAGATCTTCCGCCGACTGCGCCGCATATTCGCCATTCGACGCCACGAGACGGAACCGATACGCGGTTGACGGATCCAACCCTCGCATCTCGCCATCCATGGCATCCGTCTGAAGCCTCCAGGTTGCTCCTTCATCGTCGGAACGGTAAATATCGTAGCGGCTGGCGCCGGAACCGGACATGGTCCACGACAGCTTGACCTGATCCGGCATCAAGTTCGAATAGGTAAAAGACGTCACCGAACCGATTGCCGATGCGGCAGAAGTGCCGGTCGAAACGATATTGGAATAGAGAATCGTCTCCCCGACATACTCGGCAAGCTTAAACTGATAATTCGTCCCGGGCTGCAGCCCCGTAATCGTGGCGAAAGCAGACGAAGCGACAATCGGCGCAGCCAGCGTCGCCGTCGCCCAAGTGCCTGTTCCCTCCACCGATTGCAAAAGCTCGCATCGCCCGCTGCATGGCGCAAACTGGAAAGACGCCGACGTGTTCGTCGCCGTTCCGGACATTTTCAACCGCGGCGGAGCCGCCGCAAGCGTCTTGACTTCGAGCTCTTTCGAATAGGCAATCCCGCCGTTCGATAATCTCCCGCTTAACCGGAACAAATAACTCGTCCGGGCGTTCAAACCAGTAACGGTCGTGTAGGCCGAGCCCGGACCGATGGGGACGTTGACTGTCGCCGTAAACCAACTGTTTCCGCCGTCGGGTGATAGTTGAACCGAATACACGCCGCCGTCACCCGGCAATCCCGACCAGTACAGCAGCGCGCTGGTATCTGTCGCTTCTCCGAGTCGAAGATTGCCGGCATCGGGTACAATTTTCATCGGGACAAACGTTGGTGTCGACTCTGTTGCAGTCGTTACCTGAACCAGGTACGTGCCGGCTGCCGCCGGATTGCGAAAACCGGCTCGTTGCGGAAATATGATATCGACGAATGATGTTGCCGGAATGGATTGCTGCACCGTAAAGGAGACGAGTTGCCCGTCGACCGCTGCGTTTGAAACCGAAACAGCGGCATCTGGGAGGGTGTTGATGGAAAATTGCGATGCCGAAATCGACGACGGGACAACCATTTCATCGGGGAACCGTATCGTGATCCGATCGCCGGCATTCCATGCGCCGTGTACCCCCAGACGGAATTCAATCGCAAAATTACCGGTTGCCCCGGCGCTGTTGTTTTCCAGGGATACGTGATCGTCGCTCGCGACGTTGTCATTTAAATTGACCATTGCGCCCGTCGCCGTTTTGTTGGTCAATGCCGGGTAGGCAGCGCCGTACCGCTTGAGCAGCGATACCGTTTGCGCCGTCCCCGTCTGGCGCTGGCCGATCAGGATCGCGGCGATGCCCGAAACGAACGGCGCCGCCATGGAGGTGCCGCTGGCATAAGCATAAGTATGCTGAACCGAACCGTTCGAATAAAGGGGGAACGTGCTGTAAATATTGACGCCGGGAGCCGCTACGTCGACACTTCTTTCGCCATAGTTCGAAAAAGTCGCCAGTTGCCCGCGGTTATCGATCGCCGCCACGCTGACGATATTGGAGGCGGGAAGCCCGGCAGGCGAAAAGGTTGTATAGTCGATGTCGAATCCCCGGCCGGACTCGTCGCCGTTGCCTGCCGCCGCCACGAATACGAGACCGGAAGCGGCGATGGCGCTGTTCAGCGCCGTGTCCCCCGCCACAGCAATCCCGCCAAAGCTGGCATTGATCACTTGCGCGCCGTGATCGACCGCGTACTGGACTGCCTTGATGGCATCGGCTGTCGTGCCCGACCCTTCCGGGCCGCCGAGTATCTTGAGCGGCAGCAGCTTGACGTTCGGCGCAACGCCGCGGATGCCGATATTGTTGGCCGCGGCGGCGATGATGCCGGCGACATGCGTACCGTGCGCATCTTCCAGTTCATTGTTATATACGTTCGACGGGTCAAAAACCGTGCTGTCGTTGTGGTAGAAGTCCCAGCCGTCCGGATCGATTTTGCCAGACAAATCGGGATGATTGATATCGATTCCGGTATCGAGGACGGCTACTTTGACTTCCTGCAGCGAGCCTGCAAGCTCCCATGCTTCGGGCGCATCGATATCGACATCGTTCGCTCCGTCCTGCCCCGAAATCCGCTGCCCGGTATTATGCAATCCCCATTGCTTCCCCCAATCCGAATCCTGGATCGCGGAAGCATAATACAAATAGTTCGGCTGCGCCGACTCCACGGTCCCGCTCGCTTGCAGCGTGGCGATCACGCTTTCGACGCTGGCGCCGGATTCGATCTTGACGACTTCCGTTCCGCTGGCTTCAAACGTATCGACCGTGGTCAGCGACAGCCCGCTCTTGACGCCTTGGGCCGACATACGCGCCGCGCCGGCGGGCTTGAATTTGACCAGCACTTCGTCCTGCACGTACGCAGGCCTGCCGCTTGCGCGCCACTCCTGCGGCGTTCCCGTTTCCGCAGCGGACGCTTTTCCCGCCGCGAGCGGCAAGCTCCCGAGCCCTTGCCCCACCAACAATTGCAATGCCAGCAATCCAACAGCAGCCGCCTTTATTTTCGACAAAACAAGTCCCTCCATGAATCGTGTAGGAAAAACCATTCCACGCCTGCAATCTCTTATCCTACCAATTCTAGCATAGGGCGCAGGCTGCCGACTGATATTTTTTGCGTACGATCGGTCATTCCAGTGACGGGACAATCATCACGGCCGCCGCAACAAAAAGGGAACCCCGCTTTTGCGCGGAGTCCCCTTCTTTCCATTCGCCCGATCACTGCTGCCTTATGGCCGTTCGCTGCCCGCCACTCGCTTGCTACGCATTGTGCGGCGCTACAGGCGGTGCGGCTTTGCCGGTCGGTTTGCCGTGTTTCGTGTGCTTGTCGAACCAGTGGTGCATGTACGGCAGCAGGTAGTGGTCGACGCCGAATTTGCCGGCGTTCGTGCCTGCGGCGGCGATGAAGATGCCGAGCAGGATCAGCCACGGGTTCGTTGCGACGGTGCCGGCGAACAGGAAGATGAAGTTCATCATCAGCCCGAAGAACATCGCGGTTGTCGTCAGCGCGCCCAGCAGCAATCCGGCGCCGATGAGGAATTCGCCCCACGGGATGATGAAGTTGAACAGCTTCACGTTCGGCAGCGCCACATGCTGCAGGAAGCCTACATAGTTCGGATAAATCGCTTCATGCGTGGTGCCGTCGACGATCGGCTTGGCGATCGCTCCCTTGATGAAGCCGGCCGCGTCAAACGCTTTGTCCCCGGTCAGCTTGTGCCAGCCGGCGGTGAGCCATTGCCAGCCGACATACAACCGAACCGCCGTCAGCAAGATCGCTGCGTACCTGTTCTCTCTAAGCCATTTCATTAACATGATCACCATCTCCTCGTTTTCTTCTTGGCTTTATCATACCGCCTTTCGCGCGCCGCGGTTATCGGGAGAAATACTGAATCTGCGGCAGAAAATCCCCGATCTTGCGCTAGGGAAATTCGGCGCCTGCGGCAACGAATCGGGAGCGGCAAAGTTCAGGGATTTCCCTGACTTACAAGCGGCCGGCGAAGCGCTATAATGAAGAAACTCGAATACGCACGCGCAACAATATTTAATGAAAAGGGTGATCCGAGATGATGGAGTCAGGCCATATCGCCATCCAGCAGCAATTGGATCGTCTGCGGGCCGCCACTTCCAGCGACTTCGCCGGACTCGCCTGGTTCGTGCCGCAGGAGCACCGGATTCGCTGGCTGCTCGCTTCCGGCAACCTGGGCGAGCGCTACCGCAGCCTCGCGCTCAAGCCGGGCCGCGGCTTGTCCGGGCACGTCATCCGGCTCGGCCGGCCGGTCGTGCTGGACGACAGCGCCCCCGAAGCGGAGCGCGAACGGCTGCGCCACGAATATTCGATCCTGATGGTCGAGCAGCTGCACTCGTTCCTGGCGGTTCCCGTCACGGCAGACGCCGAAACGCGCGGCGCGCTGCTGATCGGCAGCCGGCAGCCGCGGCGGTTCGCGCCGTCCGACTTGCCCGCCGCGGCCGAAGCCGCCGAACGGATCGCCGAAGCGATGCCCGCGTTCGCCTGCGAAGCGACGAACAAATAGGCCGTTCCTGATCGGCCGGAAATTTGGTAGAATGGACGCAGGCAACGGAATAACGATCCGTTCATCGAGGAGGGATCACGTGATATCGATCTTGCTGGTGGACGACCATGCCGTCGTCCGGTCCGGGCTGATGGCGCTGCTGAACGCGCACCCGGCGCTGCAGGTCGTCGGCGAAGCCGCCGAAGGAGACGAAGGCATCGCCAAGGCGCTGCAGCTGAAGCCGGACGTCGTGCTAATGGATTTGAGCATGCCCCACGGCAAGGACGGGCTGACGGCTACGGCCGAACTGAAGAAACAACTGCCGGACACGTCGATTCTCGTGCTGACGATGCACGACGACGACGAATATTTGTTCCGCGCCATTCATGCCGGCGCTTCCGGCTATATTTTGAAGAACGCTCCGCACGAAGAGCTGATCGCCGCCATCCAGTCGCTGGCGCTCGGCAACGCCTACCTGTATCCGACCGCAACCAAACGGCTGATGAGCGAATACCTCGACAAATTGAAGCACGGCGAAAATATCGGCACCTACGAATCGTTGTCCGACCGCGAGAAAGAAATTTTGAGCTGGATCGCCAAAGGCTTCTCCAATAAAGAAATCGCCGAACATCTGATTATCAGCGTGAAGACGGTGGAATCGCACAAGAGCAACCTGATGGAGAAGCTGGGCCTGAAGACGCGGCCGGAGTTGGTCAAATTTGCGATGAAGAAAGGACTGCTGCATTTTGAATAAAGATGGCATCAGACCTTATCCGGAAGTGATCGGCGAGAACGTCTCCGCGCTGCTCCGGCAAATCGACACACAGCTGACGGACACGCCGTTCCGCGACGAACTGAAGCAATCGCTGAAGCAACTGGCCGATCTGAAGTTCGCCCTGGACGAATCGTCCATCGTGGCGGTAACGGACAACCGCGGCGTCATCTTGTACGTCAACGACAAATTTTGCGAAATTTCCAAATTTCCGCGGGAAGAGCTGCTCGGGCAAGATCACCGCATCATCAATTCCGGCTTCCATGACAAAACGTTTTTCCGCGAGCTGTGGTCGACGATCGGGGCAGGACGCGTCTGGCGCGGCGATTTGCGCAATCGGGCGAAGGACGGCTCGCTCTACTGGGTGAATACGACGATCGTGCCGTTCCTGGACGAAAGCGGCAAACCGTACCGGTTCCTCGCCATCCGCAACGAAGTGACGCGGCTGAAGCGCGTGGAGGAAGAACTCAAGCTGATGATGGCCAAGGTCATGCAGATCCAGGAGGAGGAGCGCAAGCGCATCTCCCGCGAACTGCACGACGGCATCGGCCAAAGCATGTTTTCGCTCTTGATCCAGCTCGACCGGATTATCGCCGGACAGGACGATCCGGAGCTGCAGAAGCTGCGGAACAGCGTCTCCTCCGTCATGGAGGAAGTGCGCAGCCTCGCCTGGGAGCTGCGGCCGTCCGTGCTCGACGACCTCGGCGTCGTGCCGGCGCTGCGCACGTACATCGAAAATTTCAACCAGCACTTCGCCATCGAAGTGAGCTTCGAAACGAATTTGCGCAAGCGGCTCGGCATTCAGGCCGAAACGACGATCTACCGCATCATTCAGGAATCGCTGATCAACGTCAGTCGTTACGCCGACGTCTCATCGGCGGAAGTGAAGCTGCTCGAGCACGACACGCATGTCGAAGCCCTGATCGTCGACCAGGGCAAAGGATTTATCCGCGAAGCGAGCAAGAAGGGCGTCGGCCTGTTCAGCATGCAGGAGCGGGCGCACAGCATCGGCGGCAAGCTCGTCGTCAGCTCGGAGCCGGGCCGCGGCACCCGCGTCGAGTTGACCGTGCCGAAGCCCGGCGCCGCAACCTAGCCGGCCTGACCGACCCGCTTTAGGCCGGCTGCTCCAACGCCGCGAGCCGGTAAGCGTCCCGCGCCATAATGATTTCTTCGTTCGTCGGAATGACCATCACTTTGACGGGGGAATAAGGACTCGAGATGAGCCGTTCCCCCGCTCCTTCCCAATTCGCCTTCGCGTCGAGATAAATGCCCGCAAACTCCAGCCCCTGGCACACTTTCTCGCGAATTTCCGAGCTGTTCTCGCCGATGCCCGCCGTAAAGATGAGCCCGTCCGCCCCGTTCAACCGGGCGAAATACAGCCCGATAAACTGATGAATCCGCGCGACGAACATGTCGATCGCGAGCATGGCGCGCGGATGCCCGTCGCGGGCCTGGTCCAGCAGCACGCGAATGTCGTTGCTGATGCCGGAAATACCGAGCAGACCGCTCTGATGGTTCAGCACGTTCATCACTTCCGCCGTGTTCAGCCCCGCCGCTTGCTCCAGGTACGGGATGATCGACGGATCGATATTGCCGCTGCGCGTCCCCATCGCCACGCCCGCCAGCGGCGTAAAGCCCATCGACGTGTCGTACGACTCGCCGTTCCGGATCGCCGTGATGCTGACGCCGTTGCCGATATGGCAGCTGATCAGCTTCAGCTGATCGACGGGACGGCCCATAATTTGTGCGGCCCGCTCCATTACGTAACGGTGGCTGCTGCCGTGAAAGCCGTATTTGCGAATCTTGTGCTGCTCGTAATACTCGTAAGGCAACGAGTAAAGATACGAAGTCGGCGGCATCGTCTGGTGAAAGCTCGTATCGAAAACGGCATAATGCGGCTGGTCGCGGTAATGCTCCCGGGCGATCCGCACGCCGTACAGGTTCATCGGATTGTGCAGCGGCGCAAGGTGGCTGATGCTGTCGATCTTGCCGTACACGTCGTCGGTAATAAGCGCGGACGCCTGGAACAGATCGGCGCCATGCACGACGCGGTGCGCCACGATGTCGATATCGGCGCCGACCTGCTCGAAGATGGCGTCGACGTCGGCCGGC
Source organism: Paenibacillus cymbidii (assembly GCF_004764705.1). Taxonomy (GTDB): domain Bacteria; phylum Bacillota; class Bacilli; order Paenibacillales; family NBRC-103111; genus Paenibacillus_AN; species Paenibacillus_AN cymbidii. The sequence goes on from NZ_SHLX01000002.1 coordinate 267,962, forward strand.
AAATCGATGCGGCCCTGACGCACGATCCGTTCGGACGGCATGTCGAACACCTTGTACTTGACCGAACTGCTGCCGAAATTGAGCACCAGCACCCGCTTCTTCGTAAACGTATGCCGCTCGTGATAGCCGTCGACCGTGACGATTTGCACCGTATCGCCGGTGCGCAGGCCGCAGGCGTTCGCTTCGTCCGTGTCGATGTGAAACTCCAGCGCATAGTTCGGATTGACGCGGCACAGCACATTTTCGAGAATGACCGCGCGCACGCCCGTCGTTTTGACCGCGACCATCTCTTTGTCCTTGACGCCGATCATATCGGCATCGTCGGGATGCAGGTGCAAGTGGCGGTAAGGCAGAATGACGCCGCGCTCCAGCGCGACTTCGCCGTTCGGGCCGCTGACGCGGATGCCCGGCGTTCCGTCCAGATCGCCGGAATCGCGGACCGGCGCGTCGATGCCGAGCACGTAGCCGTCCGTCTTCGATATTTCCACCTGCGAATACTTGCGCTCCGGCCCGAGCACCCGCACGTTCGGGATGCTGCCTTTCGGCCCGTGGATCGTTACCGTCTCCTCGCAAGCGTACTGGCCCGGCTGCATCAGCGCTTTCAGCTTCTTCAGCGCGTAGCCTTTGCCGAACAATTGCTCCACATGTTCCCTGGTCAAATGAATGTGGCGATTGGATACGCCGACGATCGTACGCATAGGATCCGCTCCTGTTCCTGTTCGCTGGGATGAATATTCGCTTCGTTAATGGTTCGCCGCGTTACGGAACGTTCCGCTCGCGTTTGTGCGCTGCGGGATACAGCCCGCTTTTGATATGCTGCCAATCGTTCAGCCATTTCTGCCGGTTCTCGCCGCCGTAGCCCATGATCCAGAAGCCGTAATCCTCATGGAGGAACGTGGCGAAATGCTCCTTCAGCCAAAAATCGGTGTTTTCGTCCGCACTCTCCAGTATGATCGTATAACCGGATTCCGTTGCATAGTGTTTCATCGCTTCCACGATTTCGGCGCCGATGCCTCTGCCGCGGTATTCCGCCGGCAGCCGGATCAGGCCGAGGAAGATGTCCCGGTCCTGCGAGTCGAGCGTGTAGTCGAGCATCACATTTTGCGCGCTTAAGCCGGGATCGTACATGACGTCATGCCAATGGAAAATAAACCGGTTCCCCGCCACCGCTTCGAATTCGAAATCGATTCGATGCTTGCGCAAAATGGTTTTCACAATTTCCGCCAAATCTGCCGGCATGCCGATCCCCCGCTTTCGTCGCCCACTCGCTACATCTCTATCTTACCGTCATCCGGCGGCGGCGGCTATCCGTGAATTCCCTGAACTTGGTCGGCAATTTCCCCGGAACGCGGGGGCGGGGGCGGACCGGCGAAGCTTTACGACCTCAGCGGCTTCCGGTAAAACAAATAAAACAGCGCCAGCCCGAGCAGCAGCAGCGAGCTGAAAAAAATCGTCGCCGTTTCGTCGAAGCGCCCGGCAATCCAGCCGCCTGCGGCCGGGCCGATCATAATGCCGATCGCCTCGACGCCGGAAAGCAGCCCCCATCCCATCGCCTTCTGGTCTTGCGGCACGAAATGGGCAAGCAGCGCGTTCCAGGCGGGAAGCAATGCGGCGTAAGCGATCCCGAGCATCACGACAAGCGTGAAGGTGGCGATATGGTTCGGCGAATGCAGCAGCAGACAGAGGAGGGCGGCAAGCGCCCCGAATCCGGCGACCAGAAACCGCTTATACCCCCGGCCGTCGGCCCAGCGCCCCATCGGAACCAGAAACGCGGCCGTCCCGACGCCGCCGGCAATGAGCATCAGCGAATATTCGGCATACGTCAGGCGCAGCACATTCTCCGCAAAATGCGGCAGAATCGGCACGAGCAACCCCGCGGCGGCCGTCTGCAGCACCATGCCGGGCAACAGCGGCCGGATGCGGCGCATTTGCCACAGCAGCCGCCGCAGCTGCTTGCGCAGCGGCCGTTGCTGCATCGGCCCGGACAACAACGGCGCAGGGTCCCAGCGCAGCGCCGCCAGCCAGCCGGCGAACCAGAGGCAGGCGAGGAACAGAAATGAAAGGCCGAACCCCCGGCCCAGCATAAAATTGACCGCAACCGGCCCAAAGCCGAGGCTGCACAGCCAGACGGTGTAAATCCAGCCCATCTGCGTCGCCCGTTCCTCTTCCTTGACGGCGCTCATGCAGAGCAGCCAGATCGGCGAAGCGCCGATGCCGAGCAGCGCCGAACCGGCGATCAGCAGCGCCGGCTGGTGGCTGAAATAGATCGCGATCAACCCGAGCATCCCGCAGCCGTACGCGATCTGCACGATAGTGTGAGGCGCGGCCCTGCCGAGCCAGCAGCCCGACACCGCCTTCATGGCCGTATCCGCCGCAAAATGGACCGATACCGCCACGCCCACCGCCGTTACGGTAATTCCCGCCTCGTGGACGGCATACGCCGGCACGAACGAAAACATCAACGCGCTGCGCACCGTTTCCGTCAAAAACAGCACCGCCGCCAGATGGGCGACCGGCAGCCGGATCAGCGCCCTAGCGAACAGATTCATGGTACCTCCAGCCGCCGGTTGCCAAAACGGCAGCCGTTTGCTCCTGCTGGGAGCCCTCAAGCTGGCTTCTCATGTGGGCGACGATCGTTTCGGCGGCCTGCGGCTTCCGCAGCAAACCCGCCTGACGGCGCATTCGTTCGGCCAGGCCGGGCGCCAGCAGCAAGTCGCGGATTTGCCCCGCCAGCTGCTTGACGGTGTGCAACACCAGCGCGGCGCCTTTGTCGGCCAAGTAAGCGGCGTTTTCCTTCTCCTGTCCCGCCAGCGGGTTGAAGATCAGCACCGGCACCTGTATCTGCATAGCCTCCGAAAGCGTCACGCCTCCCGCCTTGGTCACCAGGCAGGCCGCGCGGCTCATCAATTGCTCAAGATGGTCCACATAACCGTACACAGTCACCTCCGGGATGCCGAAAAAACGGCCGGCCAGCGCCTGCAGCAGCGTTTCGTTGCGGCCGCAGACAAGGTTGACGGTCAATCCGGGATGCCGGAGCAAATGGCTCACCAGCTTGACGGTGCGCGCGATCGTCATGTACGAGCCGGCCATAATCAGCACCGACCCGGCTGCAGGAGCGGCGGCTGGTTGCGCCGCCCGTTCGAATTGCGGGCGGACCGGGATGCCGCTGGCGGTCGTCCGCCCCAGCGGGACGCCGCGCTCCGCCAGCTTGTGCTGCAAATCGGCGGAAGCGACGTAATAGTGGTCCGCGCCGGCGTGGAGCCAGCGGTTGTGCAAGGTATAGTCCGTGATCACCGTAAAATGGGGCAGCCGTACGCCGCGTTCGCGCAAGCCATCGATCAAGTTCCCGAACGGGAACGTATGGACGATGGCGGTCGGCTGCTCCCGTTCGACAATGGTCGCCAGCGTTTTGACGCTAAAGGCGCCGATCCATTTGAACAACGGGCTGTCGCTGCTCAGGTCGCGGGTCAAATAGTAGCTCCAGCCGTAATAATCGAAGCCGATTTCGGCCATGGCCGCGCTTTTCCGGTACAGCAGCCGGCACAGCTCGTTCCAGACCGGGAGCGATTCCCGGTACGGGTCGACGACCACGGCCTGATCGCCCTGCCGTTCGATCGTTTGTTGCAGCGCTTGCGCCACCTTGATGTGGCCGTCCCCGAACCCCGCCGTCAAAAGGAGAAATTTATGCCGCCTTCGCATCGCGATGCCCCTTCCCTCCGGCCTTTGCGCCTGTGTGCGTGTTGCCTGCGCCGCCTGGCGCGCCGACAACCCCTCTACCGAAATTTTACTTGCGCCGCGAGTCGGATAGGAATAAGGTTTTGTAAACTTTCCGGGCTGCATGACACCCCCTATCCAATGTCGACTCTTGTTGAAAACGCTCACATTTGATAAAATACGCTTGGATAAATCAGCCATAAACTAGGTTGTCTTTATCACAACATTTTAAAAAAAGGTGGTACCTCTAAAAGATGCCAACCATGCCGTCGAATGAAGAGTTTCGTGCGAAGGCCAGAACCAGCTTGACCGGATTGTGGGGAACGTGCGCGGGACACATTTTCCTGATTTTCCTGATCTGTGCGATTCCGCTCTGGGTGCTCGACCAGATCGAACAGCTGGCTACTTTGGCATCGTGGGCGGTTACCGGCGCGCTGACCTTGGGTTACGTCACTTATTTTATGGACGTCGCCCGCGGCAACCGGCCGTCCTTCGGCCAGTTTTTCAGCGGATTCCAGCAGTTCGGCCCGGCCTTTCTGCTTTACTTGCTCATCTCGATCTTCACGGTGCTGTGGTCCCTGCTGCTCATTGTGCCCGGCATCATTGCCTGGTACCGGTATTCGATGGCGTTTTTTATTCTGCGCGACGATCCGGACGTTGGCGCCATGGAAGCGATCCGCCGCAGCAAATCGATGATGGACGGCTACAAGGGCCAGTTGTTCCTGCTCTATCTATCCTTCATCGGCTGGTTCCTGCTGACCTTGCTCACGTGCGGCATCGGCACGTTGTGGCTGTATCCGTACTACATGACGGCCAAGGCGCATTTCTATCAGGCGCTGAAGGAACGGCGCGAGACGTTTACCGGCGCTCTCCGGCCGGCAGCCCCCTATATCGGGCAATGACCAAAGTCGTCGGCATAAGCAAAAGAGGGCTTCCTTCACGGGAAGCCCTCTTCGGTTTCGGCAATTGCACCGATCACCGCCGCGCCACCGCCACCGTTCGAATGACGAGCTGCGCAGCCAGAAGCAGCAGCGTAATCGTGCCGTAGATCGCAATCGTATAGCTGAGGGCGTAACCGACGCCCGCTCCCTGGTGAAGAAGGGCGGTGATCAGATGGATCAGCAGGTTCGTGAAGCAAAAAGCGTAGCTGCGGATCATCCAGTTCCGGTGCGAATCCGCCCGTTTCTTCCGGATCTGTATGATCGCCATGACGGTGAAGAACGGCCACAGCAGGTTCATCAGGTTGAAGCCCATGCTGCCGATTCGCCCTCCGGTCGCATATGGCGCCATATATCCCGACGTTGCGACGACCACCAGCACCGACACGAGATAAACGTATCCGTTGACGCGGTGGAAACGGCGGCTCTTGCCGTAGATCCGGTTCGAGAAGTTAAGCAATCCCGTCGCCATGGCGATGCAGGCAAACGCCACATGCACATCCATCACCTTCAGCCAGACAGGCACATTCGGCTCCCGCACAGCGCCGGCTTTATAATCCAGAAACGCTGACGCTTCGGGATCGAGGATATAATTTTGCACAAGCGCATACAAAATAAACAGGATGCCGACAGCAGCCAGCAGGCCGTATAAAACGTTTCGTTTTGCCATTTCTTGTCCTCCCTTCCACCCACTCACGGCTTTCGGCCGTCCGTCGCCACAGAGCGGGAGATCCGCGTGCCGCTTACTTTGGACGCCGGCAGGATGCCGGCCTTGGCAACGCCCGTCAGGCGATCGCCGTCCGCCGTGACTTCGAATTTCAACTGCAGGCGCATCGGCTTCGTGACCCGCATGGACCAGACCAGCTTATCCCGGTGCAGCACCGGATCCACAAAAGCAACCGTTTCGTCTCCCTGTGTCGCTTTCCCCGCAATTCCGCCCCCTTCCGTCCAAATCGACAGCTTGACCGGCAGCTTGCCTACCGGCGTGGCGACGATAGCCTCCCACTCTCCCGCGAATATCGACGGCTGCACGCCGCCACGATCGCCGGCTGCGGCAGCCGCGCCCGATTGTTCCGCCTCGTCCGGGATCGTTGCCGGATCGGGCGCGGGCGCCAGTCCTGCCGCTTTCCACACCGTACCCCGCCGCTCGAACTCGAACAATTGCTCCACTTCAAACGCAATTCGCGGTCCCAACTCGCGCTCCAGCAAATACAGCGCCACATCGAGCCCAGACGTGACGCCGCCGCCGCTCACCAAATTGCCGTCGTCCACCACTCGCGCCGGAACGGCAATAACCCCCGTCGCTTCCAGCAACCCCATGCCGAGACGGTTCGTCACCGCATGCCTGCCTGCAAGCAAGCCGCCCATGGCCAGCACCAGCGACCCGCCGCATACCGTGGCGATCACGGCGTCTTCCCGTTCGAGCGCCCGGCCGACCAATGCCGGCAAAGCCGTTTCTGCGGTGCGCCCGAGAATCGCCGGCACCGTATCCGGTCCGTCTCCGGCGAGTTCGCCGGATGCGCCGGGGATGAGGACAATTCCTCCCCTCTCGGGATTCAGCTTCCCTGCGGCCGCCAACGCAACTCCGCTTGTACCGCTTGGCACCGATCGTTTCCCTTCCACCGCAACCAGTTCGACGCTCACCGCACCTCGCGCATACAAGGCCGCCGCGCAGAACACTTCATAAGGCGCCACCGCATCCAGCAGGTCGAACCCGTCGTAAAGCACGATTTGCACATGAAGCATGTTTCGTTCCTCCGTTTCGCGAGCTGCCGTTACGCAGCTTTTGTTTCGATTGTCCCGCTCATTCTATCAGGCGAAGCTCTCGAATGAAGCGGGCAAACGGTCACAAAACGCGAACCGAACCGTCACAAAACGGGACAAATTGGTTGGCGCGAAGCGGAACGTGATACACTGGTACCAAGGGTGAGATTGGATGAACGAAACGAAAACGATCCTCGTGGTGGACGACGATCCGAACATTACGGAACTGCTGCGGGACTTTCTGGAGCACGAGCGGTTTCGCGTAGCGACGGCCGGCAACGCGGCGGAAGCGTGGGCGTTGTTCCGGCAGGACGCCGTCGATTGCATCGTGCTCGATATTATGATGCCGGGAGAGAACGGATTCGAGCTGTGCCGCCGGATTCGCAAGGAAAGCGACGTTCCGGTGCTGTTCCTGAGCGCGCGCGGCGACGATGTGGACAAAATTCGCGGGTTGACGCTCGGCGGGGACGACTATATCGTCAAAACGGCTTCGCCTGGAGAAATCGTCGCCCGGGTCAAGGCCGTCCTGCGGCGTTCCGCTTCCCGGCAGCAACCGGAAGAAGCCATCCTCGATTACGGACGGCTGAAGATCAATCGCTCCACCCGGGAAGTGGTTGTGGCGGGGGAACAGGCTTCGCTTACGCCAAAAGAATTCGAGTTGCTGCGCTTGTTTGCCGAGCATCCCAAATACGTGTTTTCCTATGAGCAATTGCTGGAGAAGTTTTGGGAGGGCGTTGGGGACAAGCATACGGTTCGCGTCCATATCGGCCGGCTGCGCGAGAAGATCGAAGCCGATCCGCTGCGGCCGCACCACCTGGTCAACGTATGGGGCGTCGGCTATCGGTTCGAAGGAGGCTGACAGGTGAAGAAGCTGCGAATTCGAACGTTTGCCCTGCTCTGTTTCTGCTTCATTCTGCTGCTGCCCTGGCTGTTTTATATTGCGGCTCATGTGCTGAACCACCAGTCGCTGCGCTTCTCGCAGGACCGGCCGCCCGACGAAAAAACGCAGCGGCAAGTGGACGAAACGATACGCCTGATCGAAAGCGGCGCGAACCAATGGGCGGACGCGGATTGGCAGGCGCGATTGTCGCAGCAGCTTGGGGAAACGGAGCTTGCGGCGGACATTCGTTCCGCCTCGGACGAAATCGTCTATCGCTCCGATCCGGACACCCGCACCGCGTCCATGGCAGCGGAGCGGTTCTCCGTGATCGAAGACGGCCGGTTGCTGGGGCGAGTCGTCGTCTACCGGCCGCAGTCCCCGAAGCTGATTCCGCTGACCGCGCTGTTTGCCGGACTTCTGCTGGCATTCTTGATCGTCGCCGTCGCAATGCGCCGGTTTCTGCTGAAGCCTCTGGAGCGGCTGAGCGCGGCATCCCGGCAAGTTGCGGACGGTGACTGGAGCATCCGGCTGCCCGCATCCCGCATCGCCGAAATCGCCGACGTGCGCGAAAGCTTCGAAGCGATGGTGAGCGGGCTGCGGCACTCGTTCCGCCAACAGCGGGAATCGGAGGAGCAGCGCCGGTTCGTCATGGCCGCGCTGGCGCACGACTTGCGAACGCCGCTGTTTGCGCTGCGGGGTTATCTGGACGGCCTCGAGACGGGAATTGCCCGGTCGCCGGACAAAATGGCCCACTATGTGGCCGTATGCAAAGCATCGTCCGCGCAGCTGGATCGACTGGTGGAGGAACTGTTCGCGTATGCCAAGCTCGAGTACCAGGAAACCGTGCGCAGCGCCGAAACCGTCGATCTTGCCGGCATCGTGCGGAAGTCCGTCGAAAGCTTGAGCCCGGCGGTCAAACAGAAGCGGATCGCCATTGTCGTCCGGGTTGCCGGCGCTGGCGATTGCACGGTGAACGGGGACCCGCTCTTGCTGGAACGGGCCCTGAACAACATTCTGGATAACGCCGTGCGGCATACGCCCGATGGCGGGGAAATTACGGTCATTTGCGAAAGGGAAGGCGACCAGGCGCATGTTCGGGTAAGCGATACGGGACCGGGCTTCCAGGCGGAGGAGCTGGAGCGAGTCTTTGAGCCGCTGTACCGCGGCGAGGCGTCCCGCAACCGCAGCACCGGCGGCAGCGGGCTCGGGCTTACGATTGCCCGGACGATTTTCCGTCAGCACGGAGGCGAACTCGCCGCAAGCAACCGCAACCGCGAAGCGGGCGGCGCGCTGCTGGAGGGCCGGATCCCGGCTGCGTCTGCAGCCGTATAAACCTCCCGAGACGGCACCACATCTGGAAAATAGGCCATAAAAAGTTGCTTAATCGCTCCTTTTTACGCGGCCAACGCATAATAGCCAATGAAAACACTGGCTATTACTGCCGAACCGCCTTGAATCCGCCCTTTTCATCGAAAATAGCCAGCAATTTCGCTGGCTATTTTCGATGAAAAGGGCAAAAGAGGGCAAATAAGCCATTTTTCATTGGCTATTTGGAAATCCGCGCGGGGACGAGGCCTCGTCGCCCCCGCGCTCCAGCGCCGCGCCCCTACTCCGCTGCCGCGAACCGCACGCTCCAGCGCGTGTCCGCCTGCCGCGTCGTCAGCCGCAGCTGCCAGCTGCCGCTTGCGCCCGCCACGATCGCCGCCGGCGCGCCGTCCGCAACGACTGCGACCGGCGCCAGCCCCGCGGTCGCCAGCGCCACGAAGCCGCTGTGCCCCGCGGGCCGCAGCAGGCGCCCGGACAGCACGCGCTCCCGCGCGTCCCACGACACGTCGGCGAGCTCCGCGCCGCCGCTCTGGTGGAACGACGTGCCGACGACCCACGGATGCGGCTTCGCTTCGCGCAGGCGGATCAGCTTCACCGCCGGCCCGGTGAAAGCAAGCTCCAGCGCGCCCGTGCCGTCCCCGGTCAACAAGTCCTGCATGTCGCCGGGATGCTCGTACCCGTTCGGGTTGCGCCGCCGCGACGGGGCCAGGCCCAAATACTGCCCCGACCAGAACTCGTACGCCTCGTACGAGCGCCCGCCGTCCAGCCCGAGCCGCTCGAACGGGATCCGGTAGCGGCGCGGCGCCATCTTGTCCCCGTCCGACTCGATCGCGAACACGGCGGCCAAATCCCACGCGTCCCAGTCTGTCTCCACGCGCAGGTGCCAGACGCTGCCCGGGCTGTGCGGCACTTGCACGATGTCCTGCGTTTCGCCGCGGCACAACGTTTCGTATTCGATGCTGCCCGGATCGTAAATCGGCTCGAACAAGTCGATCGCCCGCGCCGACTTGCCAAGCGGCGGCAGCGTCGCCTCGAGCACCGCCCAGCGATCCTCGGGCAGCGTCTGCAGCGTGTCGGAGATGTCGATCTGCCCGCCCGACAGGAACGCCGCCGTCGCGCGGATGCGCGCTTCCTCCAGCGTGCCGGGCAGCCCGACGCACAGGCAGGACGCCTGGATGATGCCCCAGCGGCGGTTTTTCCACAGATGCAGCGCCAGCGCGCGGAAGTTGTCGCGCTGGAACGGCCACGTGATCAGCCCCGTGTTGCCGGTGTCGTAACACGTGTACAAGAGCGGCCACTGCCCGGTGCCGGGCATTTCCGGGCCGCCGCAGTTCAGGATGAGCGCGTCCGGCAGCTCTTCCCGGATGATGCGGGCGCCGATGCGGCCGGTTTCCGGGCCGGCGCCGATCGCCTTGTCGTGACGCCGCGCCGTCACGGCAAGCCCCGGCTGTCCGATAAAATCGGCCTTGAAATACGTCACGCCCCGCTCCGCCAGACTGCGAATCCGCTCGCGCAGCCACATCTGCGCCCCCGGGTGCGTCAGATCGAGCGAATAGACGTCGCCGTTCGGCTTCCAGAACCAGGTGCCGAGCGCGGCGGGTTTGCCGTCTTCGCCCGGCACGAGCCACTCCGGATGCTCGCGGAACGTTTCGTCGAACTCGCTGATCTGGTACGGCGCCTTCCACACGCCGAGCCGGAAGCCCATCTCCCCAAGCTGCTGCGACAGCCAGCCGAGCCCTTGCGGGAACTGCTCATTCTCCTCGAACGTATGCGGCAGTTGGTCCCGCTCCCAGCCGAGGTCCGCCTCGATGACGCTGAGCCCTAGCGGCTGCAGCCGGTGCGCGGCGATGCGGGCGGTTTCCAGCAGCCGCTCCTCCGTCACGCCGAGCCGGTACGGATACCAGCTGCACCACGACACCGGCGTTTCCGCCGGCAGGCCGCTGCCGCCGTCCCGGCTGTCCTGGCCGCGCGCCGTCATGTCGCCGTAAGCGTCCAGCAAGTCAAGCGGCTCGCTCCCTTGCAGCAGCAGCAAATCCTCCAGCGCCGCTTCCTCGCCCGGCTGCAGCAGCAAGTCGTTGCTCGCGTAGCCGACCGACCACGACAGCACGTTGCCGTCGCCGTCCGCCGCCAGCTCGATCGCGCCGTTCCAGCGCTCGCTGCTTGCGAAGCCGGCAAGCAGCGCCTGCCGCGCGTCCCGGTCGTAGGCAAGCCACACATGCTCCGAGCGCACGTCCCGGGCGGACGCCGGCTCCGCCTCGTTCGGCTCCCCCGCCCCGTTCAGCCGCTCCGCGCCGGCAGCTGCCGCGTCCGCCAGCATCACGACATCGGCGCGGTAGTTGGATTGCTTCATTAGAACGACCCGCTCCGGCCGCGCCCCGAACACCGGCGCCGACCGTTCGGCCACCGCCGCAAACAGCCGGATCGCTCCCAGGCGGATCGGCGCCGGGCCGACGCTGCGCACGCGGCTCGTCACCCGCGCGCCGCCCGCCCCGATCGCTTCCGCTTGTATCTCCAGCCGGCAAACGCCCGCCCACTCATACGCCGCTGCCGATCCTCCTACCTCCGCCTCCCCTGCCTCAACCGTCGCCTTTTCGGCAGCCAGTTCAGCACCATCCGCTTCCACAACAGGAACCAACCCGCTCAAGAATAATGCCGGCCAATCCTCGCAAGCTAACTGCCACTCGCCCGTTTTGCCAACCGCGATTTTCATCCCTTTTCAACCTCCGCCATTGTTGTCCGTCGTTCAGCTTCATTATAGGCAACGCCCGGACGCCGCGCCATTTCACAAACATGCGATTCGTTACAGTTCCATTCGATTCGGCGAAATCAAAATCGATTCAAAAAGATTGATATAGACTTTCCCCCTCTCGCTTCCTACACTCGGAAGTACAACCGGGCAATGAACGCCGCCCTTGCACAGAAACAGAAAGGATGGGGCCCATGGAGGACACACGGCCAATCGAAGCGGCAGCGGCGCCAGCACCAGGCATCTGGCAGACGATTCGATGCAAACGCATACAACTTTTCAGGGAATATGGCAAAAACAAATATTTGCTGCTGATGCTGCTCCCCGTCGTCGTCTGGTATCTGATCTTTTCTTACGGACCGCTCTGGGGGATCCAGCTGGCGTTCAAGGATTTTCGCATCATGGACGGCATCGGCGGCTCGCCATGGGCGGGATTCAAGCACTTTCACTACATGTTCACCGCTTCGCCGGATTTCCCGACGATTATGCGGAACACGGTGCTCATCTCCCTCTACCATATCGTGTTCGGCTTTCCGGCGCCGGTCGTGCTGGCGCTGCTGCTGAACGAGCTGCGCTCGCGCATCTTCACCCGCATCGCCCAGACGATCACGTACATGCCGTACTTTTTTTCCTGGGTCATCATTTCGAGCCTGGCGATCACCGTGCTGTCGCCGTCGACCGGCGTCGTCAACATGGTCGTGAAGTGGCTCGGGTACGAGCCGATTTATTTTCTCGCCAGCCCGGATTATTTCCGCAGCATCCTGGTCGGCACCGCGATCTGGAAGGACGTCGGCTACGGGGCTATCGTCTATCTGGCGGCGCTCGCCTCGATCGATCCGGTGCTGTACGAAGCGGCCAAGGTCGACGGCGTCGGCAAGTGGCGCCAGCTCTGGTCGATTACGCTGCCGAGCATCCTGCCGGTCATCGTCATTATGTTCCTGTTCCGCCTGATGGGCATTCTCGACGCCGGCTTCGACCAGATTCTCAACATGTACAACCCGGCCGTCTACAACGTGTCGGACATCATCGACACCTATGTATACCGCGTCGGCCTGACGCAGATGCAGTTCAGCTTCACGACCGCCGTCGGCCTGTTCAAGAACGTCGTCGCTCTCGTGTTCGTGCTTGCGGCGAACTGGCTGATCAAACGATCCGGACAGGAGGGGCTGTTCTGACATGTTCAAACGAATGACCGCCGGAGAAATCGCTTTTCAATTCGTCGCCGTCATGCTGGTCGCCGTCCTGTGCGTGCTTGTGCTCTACCCGTTCCTGCACGTGTTTTCCTTGTCGTTCAGCGCGCCGAAGGACGCGCTGCGGGTCGGCCTGCACATCCTGCCGCGGACGTGGTCGCTGGATGCGTACCGCGAAGTGTTCCACCTGCAGAACCTGTACGTCGGCATGTCCAACACGCTGTTCCGCACGATTGTCGGCACCTTCCTGTCGATCGTGCTCATGTCGCTAGGCGCCTATCCGCTGTCGAAGAAACGGCTGCCGCACCGCACTTTTTTTACGATGCTGATCGTGTTTACGCTGTTCTTCAGCGGCGGCCTCATCCCGACGTACATGCTGATCAAGGACCTCGGGCTGTACGACTCGCGCTGGGCGCTGATCGTGCCGATGCTGAGCAGCACCTTTACGATGTTCATCATGCGCAACTTCTTCATGAGCATTCCGGAGGAACTGGAAGAGTCGGCCAAAATCGACGGCGCCAACGACGTGCGCATCCTGCTCTCGCTCATTCTGCCCTTGTCGAAGCCGATTCTGGCGACGGTGACGGTGTGGGTGGCGGTGGCGCACTGGAACGCCTGGTTCGACGCCCTGATCTACATCCAGGACCCGAAGAAGATGGTGATGCAAATTTATTTGCGCAAACTGTTTATAACGAACGACAGCGACACCTTGCGGCAAATGATGGAGCAGAGCGGCGGCCGGGTGCAAGTGCAGGAAACGCTCAAGTCGGCGGTGCTGATGGTGACGATGGCGCCGATCATCGTGCTGTATCCGTTCCTGCAGAAGCATTTCATCAAAGGCATCATGGTCGGTTCGCTGAAAGGGTAACGCGAATATTGGCGGCGGGGTGATCAACAGGCCTGCCTCGCTTCAATATACAATCAAGCCATGGGAGGAATCACGATGAAAAAAGGGAGAGTCAAACTCGCGACACTGCTGCTCGTTTCCGCAGCGCTTGCCGGCACCGCCGCGCTCGCGGGCTGCACCAAAAGCAAGGACGAAGGCGCGACTTCCGCGTCATCGTCGCCGAAAGCTTCGACCGCGGCGACAACCGAGCCGCCGATGGAAATTACGGTGCTCGGCGTCAACCCGCCGAACGACGACAAAAGCTTCGTGCAGCAGTACATGGAAAAGAAATACAACGTCAAGTTCAAAAACATACGCGTCGCCCGCGACACGTGGCAGCAGGAGTTGAACATCAAGCTGGCGGCCAAGGAAGTGCCGGACATCTGGTACTTGTGGAGCTCGACCGAAGTGCAGCAATACCACTCGCAGGGGCTGCTCGCCAAAATCGACCGGAAAGCGATCGAGCAAGCGATGCCGACCTACGCCAAACAAATCACCGACATGAAAGCCGAAGACGCCTGGCGGCCGGCCTTCTACGACGGCAGCTATTACGCGGTCCCGCGCCTGTGGCTGGACGGCGCCACCAGCTACCTGACGGCGTACAACAAGGCGTGGCTGACCAAGCTCGGCTTCTCCGCGCCGCCGAAAGACTTGACCGAGTTCGAGCAATATTTGACCAAGGCGCGCAATGACGATCCCGACGGCAACGGCAAGAAGGACACGTACGGCTACTCGGCGACGGGCAAATCGGCGTTCGCGACGTTCAACACGATTTTCGCCGCGTTCCAGGTGGCGCCGAGCGTGTGGGGCGAAAACGACAAGGGCGAGCTGCAGCTTGGCATCACGACGGAGAAAGGCCGCGCCGCGCTGCGCCAGATCAACAAATGGTACAAAGCCGGCCTGATCGATCCCGAATTCATCACGACCGACGATACCAAGCTCGGCAAAGACGTCGCCAGCAACAAAATCGGCGCCGACGAAAACTACTGGTACTACTTCGATCCGGTTGCCGGCGCTAACCAGTTGGCGTTCAAGGCGGCCAACCCGGGCAACGAGCTTGTCGTCGGCAAACCGCTGGCCGGCCCGTACGGCCCCGGCACCGCGCTTTCCTACGGTCCGTTCACGGCATTCGTCGGCATGGGCGCGCAGGTGGAGAAAGATCCGAAGAAGATGCAGAAAATTTTGCAAATGTGGAATGACTTGACCTCGGACAAAGAAACGTACAAACTCGCCGCCTTCGGCAAGGAAGGCGAATCGTTCAACCTGAAGGACGGCGTGGCCGTGCTGACGGGCGACAACATCAAGCAGGAAGTGCTGGGCGGCACGTACGGCGCCGGCGACTATTACAACCCGTTCCGCGGCTCGGTGCTTGCGTTCCAGGACTTTACGTATACGAAAGAGCGGATCGACTTCAAGAACGCGGCGACCGGCGGCGTGCCGACGATGTTCTCGAAGAAGCTGTTCCAGACGGACGCGGACAAAAAATACCCCGACCTCGGCAAAATGGTCGACGAATATTTAATCAAATTCGTCACCGGCGAAATCGATCTCGACAAAGGCTACGACGATTTTATCGCCAAATGGAATGCGGCCGGCGGCGCGGAAATTACGAAGGCGGCGAACGATTACTACAAGGCCAATTACAAGAAGTAAGACCGTTTTCCATTGGAAACCCGGGAAGGATGCGGCTTTCGCATCCTTCTTTGGGCTGCAATCGCGAAAAGTTGATACCGATTCAAATATAATGAAATGGCTCCTCTCCTCGCCCCCGTGCTATAATCTCGGTACGGGGCGGGCAGCTTTGCGGCCGGTTCGAATCCTGGATGGAGAGGGATGTTCAGGTGGGATACTTCAAACGCGTCAACATCAACTACCTTCGCCGGATGACCATCACCTACAGCATTTTTGCCGCTGTCCTGATCGGGATGGCCGGGACTTACTTTTACACCAAAGCGAACGAATCGATGACCAATGAAATCGGGATGTCCAGCAAGTACCGGCTCGATAAAGTAAGGGATTTTACCGAAGAGTCGCTGAAGAAGAAGTATGAACAGACGTACGCCGACAAAGTGCTTTCGACTGTAGATCCGAAGGGCCAGCCGTCCGACTTTTTGTATTTCCTCTCCAATCCGTGGGAAGGGAACAGCTATCGCATCATTCAGCTTGTCGAAGATTTGTACAAAACGCGCCGCGGCAACATCGAGCTGCAAGATGTAACCGTTTACTATACGAAGGAGCAGTTTCTCGTCAACAGCCAGACGTTTCACGCCCAGCCCGCCCGCTTCGAGGACCAGACGTTCATCGAGCAGCTTGCGAGCGTCAAGCACCATGAGTGGTTCAAGCGCACGTCGTCCGCGAAGGAAGATCTGCTCACTTACGTGTATACGCTTCCATACATGTCGACCGGCGACAAGATCAGCGGCTACCTGTACATCGACCTCAACATCGACAGCCTGAAAAAAGAGTACGCCAGCATGATGAATTCCTCCAGCGAAAAGCTGTACGTGTTCGACCATTCCGGCAATTTGCTGTTCGGCACCCTTCCGCCCGGCGAGCAGGACATGGCCGAAATCGCCGCGCTGAAGTCGGAGGGGCTCGATTTCAAGCTGATCAATTCGCCCGAAGGCAAAGTGGTCGTCTCCTATTTGCCGGCCGGCCGTTCCGCCGACAGCTGGAGCTACGCCACCGTGCTGCCGCTGGGTTCCGTCACCTTGTATGCGGCCAAGCTGAAATCGCAAATTTTGTGGGCGTGTCTGATCGTGCTGCTGCTCGGGTTTGTGTTGTCGTATGTGTTGTCCCGCCGCTTCTATTTGCCGCTGAAGAACGTGCTGGTCCACATCCGCAACATCTACGAAACGGCGGAGCCGGCTTCCCAGACGAACGAATATTCGCGCATCGACCATTTCATCCACCATCTGGACCAGCGCATTGTCAGCCTTGAGGACGAACTGGTCAAAAAAGACTGGATCCGGCTGCTGTACGGCCATTCCGGCGGAACCGCGCTGGAGGAGCGGATGCATCTGTACGGGAACCGTTCGTTTATCGTCGCCCTGATCAAGACCGAGCCTACCCATGCCGCCAGCGCCATGGAGAAGTTCGAAATGGCGAACCATCTGCACCCGTACGAACTCATCCCGCTTCATCCGGACGAGTTCGCCGTGCTGTATATCGTCCAGGCGGACGAAACCGACGACGGGCAGTCGATCCGAGGCGACATGGAGAAGTTCCAGCTGCTGATCCGGCGCGAGTTCGCCATCGGCATCGGCATCGGCTCCTTCGCCGCGTCGCTGAAGGACATTCATTTGAGCTACCGCCACGCCAAGCTGGCCGGCTCGTATTCGTTCCTGTACGGCGCGAGCTATTTGCTCAGCTACCGGGAAGTGTCGGCGCGCAGCCGGCTCGCTCCCCCGTTCCCGTTCGAGCCGTTCGAGAACGCGCTGAAAGCCGGGGAGGCCGCCGAAGCCGAGGCGCTGATCGACCAGTACGAGCAGCGCATTCAGGCCGAGCCGGTGCATCTCGAGACGATCGAGCTGACGCTTCACCATATCGTCGGCGTCTTGTCCAAGGTGACGATCGACCTCAACCTTCAGGACAACATCAAGTCGACCTCCGACTTGTTCGCCGAATACAGGCAGGCTTCCTTTGCGGCTACCGTCGCCTGGATCAAGGCGATCGCGCGCGATATTTCGCGCTATATCGGGCTGCATACGAAGGATGTGCACCAGGCGCTGGTGCAGGAGCTAAAGCTGTTCATCGACCAGAACCTGCACGAGGACATTTCGCTGGATACGTTGGCCGGGCGGGCGTCGTTGTCGGCGTCCTACATCTCCACCTTGTTCCGCGAAGTGACGAATACGCCGTTCTCGGAGTATATCACCCAGGCGCGGCTGCAGAAGGCGTCCGACCTGCTGATCAACGACGCCATTTCGGTCAAGCAAATCGCCGCCGACGTCGGCTACCGCAACGTCGCCTACTTCTGCACCAAGTTCAAGGAGAAGTTCGGCGTAACGCCGGTCCAGTTCCGCAACGCCAATCAGTACCGGCGGCTGGAGTCGCGGTAGGGGCATACCATCTTGGCAGATCCCCGATGCCGTGGCGGCTGCCTCTCTGCCAAGTGGGAATTTGGCAACAGGTAATGCGCGACACTCCGCAGAAGGAACGTGAACGGAATAGCTTCCAATTGCATGTGATCATCCCGATGGTGCTGTCGAACCTGGTCGGAGCGGTATTTCCTAAAGGTTGCCGCAATACGAGCCAAACAACCGATTAGATGTGATTTTTTACATATAATTTTTTTTGGGGGGGACAGTGAATAGTAACCATTCGTAAGCTCCCCGCATGTCTGACTGTATCGCTCCCTGCCTTGCCAGTTCCGCAAAAAATATCAAAAGTTAAGGGTCTTATCCTATTATAGTTGATATACCTCCATGGGGGCGATGAGATGAATTACATGAAATCGGTAAGTCAGGCAATTGCCTACATAGAGGCCCATCTGTCCGATGAGATTGCGTTGGAAGAAGTTGCGTCAGAGGTTGGATACTCCTCCTATCACTTCCATCGCATATTTCAATCTGTCACGCGAAACACCGTTCCGGAGTACATAAGGGGGAGGAGATTAACCTATGCGGCCTACGATTTGTTTAATACCGACCTTAGAATCGTAGAGATCGCGATCAACTATCATTTTTCATCTCAGGAAGCTTTTACGCGTTCGTTTCAACAGCGGTTCTCCATCTCCCCGGGACAATTCCGCAAGCAGAAGGACATGAAAGACACGTTATTCCGGGTAATGGAGAAGAAAGCGTTGGATGAAGTCGGGCTGCGGCATCTGCACGAAGGCGTAACCCTCGATCCCGCAATTATATCTATGGGCGAACTTTATTTGGCTGGAATGGAAGTACGGGGTCTTCATTCCGACCAAATTGGGGAACTGTGGAGATCCTTCAAAAAACGCGCGGCGGAGATGGATAGAAACCGAGAGCGAGATCCGATTTATTATGCTCTCATTGAACTTGCCGGAACAGAGTGGGAGGTCTCTTACATCGCCTGCGTCGAAATTGGCGAAACCGGGCAGACGCCTGAAGGAATGATCGATAGAAACTTGCCGCCAACGACTTATGCTGTATTCTCACATAAAGGAACAGTAGCGAGAATACAAGACACCTTCCAGTATATATACAGTACGTGGCTGCCCAAATCAGGGAAAATTCGCATGAACCAACCGGAATTTGCACGCTACGACCATAGATACTTGGGGCCATTGCATGAAGATTCGGAATTTGACATCTATATCCCTGTTGGCCCGGGCATAACTT
The DNA here is from genome assembly GCF_004764705.1 of Paenibacillus cymbidii. GTDB lineage: Bacteria > Bacillota > Bacilli > Paenibacillales > NBRC-103111 > Paenibacillus_AN > Paenibacillus_AN cymbidii. The sequence goes on from NZ_SHLX01000002.1 coordinate 286,721, forward strand.
AGCGAGGATTGGAGGACTTTCTTGGATGAAAGATAATAATCGGAATGGGTGTGCAGGATATTCTCAAGTACAATTATTCGACGCCTCATTGGGAATCAATTTTCCCATGACGGTAATGTATCCGACGGACAGGCCTGAACAAGAAGAACGACTGGGACCCTACCTGCTGGAATTGGCTAAAGACGCAGACCCCTTGATGGGGAAGTTTCCTCTCGTTCTCATTTCTCACGGTACGGGAGGTTCGCCTCTTGTATACCGGACGCTTGCCCGGCATTTAGCGCGAAACGGCTTTATCGTCGGCATGCCCGAGCATCCGTACAACAATCGAAACGATAATAGCCTGGAAGGGACCGTTCAGAATCTTGCTTGCAGACCGAAGCATCTTCGTATGGCTATCGATTGGTTTTTTGAGTGTGCGAGATTCAACAGTAACATAATGCCCGATGCCGTTTCGGTCATCGGGCATTCCTTGGGAGGCTACACCGCGCTGGCAGCGGCAGGCGGCATACCCACCTCGTTCCCTCAGGAGTCGCCTGACGGACAATCCCAAATCATAGAGGTTATTTCAGATTATCGAATCAAGTCTCTGGTTCTATTGGCTCCGGCGTCGGTGTGGTTTCGGGTTGACGGGGCATTGCGTGCGGTTAACCTTCCGATCCTCATGCTTGATGCCGAGAAGGATCCCTACACGCCTGCTTTTCACGCACAAATTATTATCGGGGGAGTTGCCGAGCCCAGTAAGATTCATTATAGAACCGTCGAAAATGCAGGGCACTTTTCCTTTCTGAGCCCATTTCCGGAATCGATGATAGCCCCATCATTTCTTCCATCCCAAGATCCGCCCGGATTTGATCGGGAACAGTTTCATGAATGGCTAAACGCTGAAGTGTTGCATTTCCTGTGCAGTCATCAATGATTTGTCCGATCTTGCCTGGCGCAGCACTGAAAGTGGAACTTGGTTAATTATGGTCAAAATAGTGAGCAATATACGAAAGCCGCCTTCGAATCATTAATGAAGGTGGCTTTCGTATATGAAGGTACATCCCGTGCATGGAAGGATCGAGAGTGTGTAAAGCGACCCTAATCGTCAATACGAATGTCCATGCAGTACAGCAACGAAAGCGCCTCGGGCAGCGCAAACCGGGCTTTGGCGATGCGGTTGCCGCCCGGGTCGATCCGGTAGTTGGCCGCCCGCGAGAAGTCCGCACCGGTCAAATTCGTTTCGCCGAACAGACTCTCGCTGAAATCGGTGCCGCTCATGTCCGCGTTCGACCAATTCGCCTCGCGAAAGTCGACATCCTTGGCGGTGCAGTTCCGCATCGCGCATTCCGGCAGATCAAGCCCGATGAACGTGGAGTGGTTCAGCACGCATTCGTCGAATGCCAGCAGGCCGGCGACCCGAAGGCGCGGCCAATCCGCCTCCGTCCAATTGACGCCGACCAGCCGGCAGCGCTCGAACCGCACCTGCGAGACGTGGCTGTCCGTCACGCGAATGCCGTTCAAATCGCACTCGACGAACGCGCAGCCGGATAACTTGCATTCGCGGAACGTCGTCCCGGCAAACGTGCAGTTCCTGAACGTACAATCGTAAAAGCGAACCGAATCCAGCTCCTCTTCCTCGCAACGAATGCCGTCAAACGTCTCATCGTAATACTCCGACTCCGCAAACATGCGCTCACCTTCTCCTGGCTTTTTTCATGATAACGAAAATCACGCGCTACTTCGCCGGCAGCGACCTGACATAACGCAGCGCGTCGTAAGCGAGCGGCTCCCACCGGTCGGCGTAAATCGCCGGCACTTCGACCCAGCCGTTCATTTGCCGTCCGCCCGCCATCGGCTCGAACATGCGCACCCCTTCCAGTTCGAACAAGGCGGGGAACGTGTCCGGCGGCAGCTTGAACACCATTTTCCCCTTGTGGAACATGGCATAAGCTTTGCCGCCAATCTTCAGGCACTTCGCGCCGAACATCGAGCCCGCGGCGACACTGTCGGTGTGCTTCATGTGCTCGGCAATCGCCAGGTACTTTTCCATCTCTGCCACTCCTTCCGTTTCCCCAAAATTCAGCCCGCATACTGGCTGGCGTGAAGCTGCGCATAAAATCCTCCCGCCGCCATCAGCTCCGCATGAGTGCCGCGTTCGATCAGCCGGCCCCCGTTCAGCACCAGAATGGTGTCGGCGTCGCGGATCGTGCTCAAACGATGGGCGATGACGAGGCTCGTCCGGTCCTTCATCAGCCGGCGCATCGCCTCCTGAATATGCATTTCCGTACGCGTGTCGATGCTGCTCGTCGCTTCGTCCAGAATGAGAATCGCCGGATCGGCGAGAATCGCCCGCGCAATCGTCAGCAGCTGCCGCTGGCCCTGACTGAGATTGCTCCCTTCCGGAGCGAGCGCCGTGTCGTAGCCGTGCGGCAAACGCGCGATGAAGCTGTCGGCGTTGGCCAATCGCGCCGCTTCGCGGATCTGTTCGTCGGTCGCGTCCAGTTTGCCGTAGCGGATATTGTCGCGGATCGTGCCGGAGAATACGTACGAATCCTGCAGCACCATCCCGATCAAACCGCGCAGCGCGTCCTTGTCCAGCGTGCGGATATCGGTCCCGTCGATCCGGATCGTACCGGCGTTCGTTTCGTAGAAACGGTTTACCAGGTTGACGATCGACGTTTTGCCGGCGCCGGTCGGTCCGACGAGCGCGATCATTTGCCCCGGCTTCGCTTCGAACGTCACGTCCGTCAACACCGGCGTGTCCGGGCGGTACGAGAATGAAACTCCTTCAAACGAAACGTGGCCGCGCGTATGCCGCGGCTTATTCGTATCCGGCGGAAGCTCCCCGCCCCGCTGCGCATATTCCGACTCCATGTCGATCATCTCGAACACGCGCTCGGCCCCGGCGACGCCGGACTGGATCAGGTTGTACTGGTTGGCCAGGTCCGCGATCGGCCGGCCGAATTGCCGGGAATAGTTCAGGAAAGCGACCACAACGCCAAGCGTCGTCCAGTCGCGGTACACCATCCAGCCGCCTATGGCGGCGATCAGCGCGAACCCCAGATTGTTGAACAGGTTCATAAAAGGACCGACAAGGCCGGAGACGATTTGCGCCTTGATGGCCTGTGTCGTCAACTGACCGTTAACCGCCTGGAACTGTGCGGCCGACTCCCGCTCCCGGCGGAAAATCTGCACCACCTTCTGACCGCCCACCGTTTCTTCGATCAAACCGTTCAGTTCGCCAAGCTTCTTCTGCTGTCCGGCAAAATAAGTCCGCGACAGCCGCGCGATCGAACGCGTGGCCAGCAGCACAAGCGGGATCGTGATCAGGCTGACCGCCGTTAGCGGCAAATTCAGTCGCAGCATGAGGAACAACGAACCGCCCAGCGTAATCAGGCTGGTCAGCAGTTGGGTCACCGTCTGGTTTAGCGTATTGGCGACATTTTCGATGTCGTTGGTCGTCCGGCTCATCAGGTCGCCCTTGGACTGCCGATCGAAAAACGACAGCGGCAGCAGTTGATAACGGTCGAACAAGTCGCTCCGCAACGATTTGACCATGCGCCCCGTAATGCCTGTCATCACGTACGTTTGCAGCCACGTAAACACGCTACCGGCAAAATAAAGGACGAGCAGAAACGCACACAAACGAAGCAAATCGTTCAAATCGCCCGCAAGCACATACTTGTCGATCGCCGTGCCGAGCAAATACGGGCTGAACAAGGCAACGCCGGCGGCGCACAGCGTCAGCGCATAAACGAGCCCCAGCCCGCCGCGCTGCCGGGCGAGGTAGCCCCACAGCCGGCGCACGGTTGCGCCCGTGTTGCGGGCGCGCACCTTCGGCACCGGCGCGCCGCCGCGGCCCGGTCCGCCGGGACCCGGCAGGCCCGGAATCGCCTGCGGGCGCCCGTGGTCGCGCTCTGCGCCGGCCCGGTTGGCGCCTCCATTTTCGTTAACCGACATGCAAGTTGTCCCCCTCCCGCACCTGCGACCGGTAAATCTCCCGATAAATTTCGCTGTCCCGCAGCAGCGATTGATGCGTGCCTTCGGCCGCAATCGCGCCGTCCTCCAGCACGAGGATGCGGTCGGCGTCCGCCACCGAAGAGATGCGCTGCGCGATCAGAATGTTCGTGCTCCCGCGCATGATCGTGCGCAGCGAAGCGCGGATGCGCGCTTCGGTCGCCGGATCGACGGCGCTCGTGCTGTCGTCGAGAATGAGAATGCGCGGCTTCAGCAGCAGCGCCCTGGCGATGGCGACCCGCTGCTTCTGCCCGCCGGACAAGTTGACGCCGCGCTGGCCGAGCTGCGAATCGTAGCCTTCCGGCATCCGGGCGATAAACTCGTGGGCTTCTGCGGCGCGAGCCGCTTCCTCGACTTCCGCGTCGGTCGCATCGGGCTTGCCGAAGCGGATATTGTCGCGGATCGTGCCGCTGAACAGCGTCGTCGCCTGCAGCACCATGCCGATTTGCGCGCGCAGATGATCGAGGCGAATGTCCCGCACATCGGTGCCGTCAATCAGCACCGCTCCTTCTTCCGCGTCATACAGCCGCGGGATGAGCTGGACGAGCGACGTTTTGCCGGAGCCGGTCGCGCCGAGCACGGCCAGCGTTTCGCCGGGACGCACCGCGAACGACACGCCGCGCAGCGCCTCCGCACCTTCCGCGCCGGCATAAGCGAACGACACGTCGCGAAATTCCACCGCTCCTTCGCGGATGACGCCGTCCCGCGCAGCGGGGCTGTCCTGGATGTCCGGCTCGGCGGCGAACACTTCGTTGACCCGGTCGGCCGACGCCTTGGCCCGGGAAACGAAGCTCAGCATCATGCCGAGCATCAGCATCGCCGACAGCAGCTGCGTCACATAGTTCAAATACGCGATGAGATCGCCGACCGGGAGGTCGCCGTCCCGCGTCAGCTGCCCGCCGAACCAAAGCACGGCGACAACGCTCGCGTTCATGATCAAGCCCAGCACCGGCTGGTTCAACGCGAGAATGCGTCCCGCTTTTGTCGCAACCTTCGTATAGTCGCCGTTGGCCGCTTCGAACCGTTTCCGCTCGAACGGCGCGCGCACGAACGCTTTGACGACGCGGATGCCGGAGAGGTTTTCCTGCAGCACGTTGTTCACGCGGTCGAGTCCCGCCTGCACGCTGCGGAACAGCGGGAACGAGCGGCGGATCAGCAGCGTCAGGAACAGCGCCAGCAGCGGGATCGCCACGGCGAGAATCGGGCTGAGCCGAAGGCTGATCAGGATCGTCATCGTCAGGCTGCCGATCACGAGCAGCGGGAAACGCACGAACGTGCGCAGCGTCATCTGCACGAACGTCTGCAGCTGCGTCACGTCGTTCGTCAGCCGCGTGATGAGCGAACCTTGCTGCAGTTGGTCCAGGTTGCGGAACGACAGCGACTGCACCTTCTCGTACAGGCGGTTGCGCACATCCTGGGCGAACCGCTGCGAGGCGATGCTGGAGAACAGCGTGCAGCCGGCGCCGCCGATCAGCCCGACGAGCGCCACGCCGATCATCAGCAGCCCGGTATTGCGAATATGGGCAAAATCATGCTTGGCGATGCCGTCGTCGACGATGCTGGCAATCAGCGCCGGCTGCAGCAGGTCCATGCACACCTCGAGCACCATCAACAGCGGCGCCAGCACGGATGACAGCCAGTACGGCTTGAGGAATCGCGTCAGCTTGCGCATCGCGGGGTCCCTCCTTGCGCGCGGACACAATCGGCCGCGTCGACACAATCGGCCAAATCGATACTTCCGTTACGCTTCGTCATCGGGCGATTCTCCGTTAGCCGCTGCATCGTCGTCAGGCACACCATCCGCTGCTGCTCCAGGGAGCTTCTCTTGTTGTTCGCCGGATTCCGGCGGCCGATTGGCCTCGTACAGCTCGAATGCGTGAATGAACTCTTCGATGATTTGGTCCGTCGCTTTCAGTTCCCCGCCGATCACGTCGCGAATGCCGCTTAGCTCCGGCCGGGCGAGCTGGCGCTCCAGCGTGCTGCGCCGCAGCTGCAGCCGATCCAGAAACGCCAGCGCCCTCCCCCGACGAAACGTCTGCGCGTTGCGGCCATCCTCCCGCTCGCCGTGCCTTCCGTGCCGGCCGCCGCCATGCCCGCCGTGGCCGCCGCGTTCGCCGCGCCCTTCCCGGCCGGGCCCGCCGTGCCCGTCATGTTCGGGCCCGCTAGGCCCATCATGCTCGGGCCCGCCGCGCCCTTCTCGGCCCGGTCCCCCGCGGCGTCCGTGCCGGCCGTCGGGGCGAAACTCATTTTCCGCCATCATTGGTGTCACTCCCATGCGTTGTCGATGATACAATTGTATACGTTTGTATACATCGAAGTCAAACCATTTCACTGCGAGACCAGACAGGGCAGGGATAGCCGCCTTGGAAAAGCGGCGTTTGGCAAATAGGCCATGTTTTACTGGCTATTGCCTCAAAAATCGAGGACAACAAAAAAATAGCCAGCGAAATCGCTGGCTATTGCGGAGAAACGTCCCATTTTGAGGTAGTTTGGCCAGAATAGCCAGTGTTTTCGCTGGCTATTTTCGGCGAAGCGCGCGAAATGAGGCAAATAAGCCATTTTTCATGGGCTATTTGGCAACTTACTTCCGGCGAACGCCCGCCCGCGACGGGTCGAACGGCACGAACCCGAGTCCGGCGGCCGGAGAATCGCCCGGCATGGCGAAATTGCCGCCGGCGCTGTCGGCAAACTGCGGATCTGCCGCAAGCGAATGCAGATCGAATCCGCGTCCGCGCCATTCATCCGGCCCGATCTCGCGAAGATAACGCCACGTCGCCGTGTCGTCGTAGCGGGCGTTGGCCGCGTAAACCGGCTCGCCACGCGCCGTGTCCCAGATCAGATTCAAGTCGCTGATCAAATGGATGCCGGCAAAATCGGACTTGCAGACAAAGGCCGGCGTGTTGTCCGCGAGCACGATATTCCGCTCGAACACAATCGAGATGTGCTCCTCCTGACGGGTGAAGCTGATTACGCCTTCCTTGCCGAAAGCGAAAATGTTGTTGCTGATCCGGTTCTCGCGGCCGTAATGCTGGTGGAAGCACTGGCTGCTCAGCCGGTAGACGAGGTTGTCCTCCACCGTGATGTGAGAGCTGCCTTCGTCGAGATAGATGCCCCAGCCGCCGTAGTTTTTTTTGACGATGTCGTGAATGACGTTGCCCCGAATGACCGTGCCCGGTTGGACGCCCAGCATATAAATGCCGCCCATGTCGTTCAACATCCCGTGGCCGAGATCGTGAATGTGGTTGTATTCGATCCGGTTGTCGCGCGATACGTTGTCCGCGTAGCCCCACACCCACCCGCAGGAAATGCCGGTGTAATACAAATCGTGAATATGGTTGTGCGCGATCACATTGCCGTACGCATGCCGCGACACGACGCCGATCCCGCTATGGAATACAAGCCCGCCCCGGTGGATATGGTTGTCCGTAATATGGTTGAGTCCGGTTCTGCCGGCCAATGACTTTGCCGCATCGGAGCCGCTCAGCTTCACGCCGCCCGCGCCCATGTCGTACATCGTGTTGCCGACCACATGATTGCCCGTGCAGCCGGGTCCAAGATTGACCGCGTAAAAGCCGACATGGCGAATATCGCAATCCTCCAGCACGCAATGCCGGGCCCCCGTCCAGTCGATGACCCCGGGGAGATGATAAGCGGCTTGCGGCGCGCAAGCCAGGTCGCGCTGCTCCATGCCCGGGTGGCCGCTGGCCCGCTCCGGATCGCCGCCGCGAGGAAGACTCCAGTCGGTGTGGCGGAACGACAGCCCGCGAAAGTGGAGGTGATCGATATAAACGCCGCGCTCGGGATCGCCGAACAAGCGCAGCAACTGCTCCGTCCGCGGAGCGCTGATTTGCGTTCCGTCGATCGTTTCGCCGTCCATCGGCATATAGTAAAGCTTGCCGCTGAGGCGGTCCAAATACCATTCGCCCGGCTCGGTCAAATGCTCAAAAACATTGTCGACGTAATATTGCGCGTAATTCAGCGCCACGTCGTCCTTCAGGCCAAACGTCGAACGCCGGCTCGACTTCACGAGGCGACGCTCCTCGTCGAGCGAAACGATCGGCATCCGCTCCTCGACCCAATAATGCAGCACGACGATATCGACGTCGTCCAGATTGGACCAGCGCCCCAAATCGCCCGCCGCGTAATGAAACGTGTCCGAACCGTCGAAAAAACCGTTCAGCAGGCCCGGCACCAGCTCGAACCCCGGCACGCTTTCGATCCGCAGCAGCCCCTGTTTCGGATAACGCGGCCGCATGCGCCGTTCGCCGTTGACGAACAAGGAGCGGAAATACCAGCGGCCCGCCGCAACCTCCGGCAGCTCGGCCACCCAAACCGTGCGGCCGTGCAGCTGCTCTTCCGTCCAGCCCGCGATCGCCTGGCCGCCGTCGAGAATCGGCTCTTCCCCGGGATATGCCTCGTAAACGACGGTTGCGCTGTCCTCCGCTTCAAAATCGAGCGGTTCCTTCATCGCGTACACGCCGCCGCGAAGCTGCACGCGAATCAAGCCGCGCACGAGCCCCCGGCGTTTCAGCTGGCGAACGGCGTCGCGCGCCCGCTTCAGTGTGGCGAACGGCCCGTCCGTTCCTTCCCCGCTGCGATCAGGCAATAGGCCCGTCCAGGAATCGTTCCCGCTTGGAGACACGTAGTATACGGTTTCTTCCATGTTCTCTCTCCTCATGGCAGCAGCCGGTCAGGCTCGCCAAGTATCGACTTCCCCCTGATTATAGCGAAAATCGCCGCGGGAATGTTGGAGAAAACCGGAACAATGTTGCACGTTTCGCGCTTCCGGCGGCGCCAAATTCCAGTTCAGCAGCATCGCGCCGCAGGTGAACCCGCCCCCGAAGCCGCACAGCAGCACGCGGTCGCCCGGCCGGATCCGGCCGTCCCTGACTCCCATATCGAGAGAGAGCGGAATTGTCGCCGCCGAAGTATTCCCGTAGTATTCCAGGCTGTGAATCGTCCTGTCCATGCCGATGCCGGTTTTGTCGCACAGCGACTCGATCATGCGCAGATTGGAGCTGTGGGGGACGAACCAGTCGATGCGGTCCTGTGTCCAGCCGAGCTGCTGAAGCAGCGCCTGCACGACCGACGGCACCTGGTTCACGACGAAGCGGTACACCTCCCGGCCGTTCTGCCGGAACAGGCCTTCGCCCGTCAGCGGCTGGCCTTCCATGGTACTGCTGAGTCCGGAGCGGTACAGATGGGGAGCGCCGCGTCCGTCGGTGCCGAAACGATGGGCCAGCAGCGCGTTTTCTCCCGCCGCCGCTTCCAGCAGTACCGCGCCTGCGCCGTCGCCGAACAGGATGCACGAGCCGCGGTCGTCGTAATCGACGATTTTCGATGCGGTATCCGCGCCGAGCACGAGTATTTTGCGGTGCATGCCGGCCGCGATCAGCCCGTGCGCCACATGAAGCGCATAAACGAAGCCGGTGCAGGCTGCGTTGATGTCCATCGCCCCCGCGGCCGCGATCGCAAATCGCCTTTGAATCAGGCACGCTACGGAAGGAGTCTGGTAATCGGGCGTATACGTAGCCACGAGAATCAGGTCCGTGTCGCTTACGGACACGGCATAACGGCTCATCATATTTTCGATTGCCGCGTAACAGAGGTCGCTGGTAAACTCGCGCTCCCCGGCGATTCTTCGCTCGCGGATGCCGGTGCGTTGCACGATCCAGGCATCGCTGGTGTCGAGCCGCCGCTCCAGATCGGCATTGCTGAGCACGGCCGACGGCACATGGCTGCCGACCGCGACAATGCGAACGCCCGTCGTCATGAGCCCACCCGCTCCCCGCCTGCCGGCGCCAGCCGCGTTTCGTCAAAGCCGTGGCCAATGGCGAAAGCGAGCAACGACGGCAGCGCGGCCGACATATCGGGCTCGGGAATATCCGGCAGCAAACCCCGCAGGCTCGCCGGATCGAAGCGGTTGTCGGGATGGATGACATACGGCGTGAAGGCGTTGCCGGCGGAACGGTAATACATTTTTTCCAGCGGCTGCGGATTGTCCGGTTGTTCGCCGACCCAGCGGCAGCCGGCAAACCCGAGTTGGCCGACGATTTCGTTCAAATATTCAAGATGGGGCACCGAGCGGGAATGCACGATATTCAGCTCGCGCATGTCCGTGCGGCTCATGCGAATGCACGCTTTGGCCACATAATCGACAGGCACGATGTTCAGCGCGCCGTCCTGCCGGACGGCGATGCGGATCGGCGCCTCCGCCCGGCGCCGCACGAGCGCCCAGATGAATTTGCCCCAGCCGTAGATGACGTCGAATTTCGATGTATAGTAGAGCGGCGCATCGAGCAGACGGCCGACGACGACGCTGGGCCGGGCGATCTGCATCGGCAGCCCGGTTTCTTCCGCGTAAGCGAGCAGCCACTTTTCAATCCGGTGTTTGGCCGCTTCGTACGGGTTGCGATAAGCCGTCGCTTCCGGCAAGTCGGCGTAGCGATCGGTAAGCGTACCTTCGCGAATGCCGCAGGAGAACGCCGTGCTGACGAACAGCAGCCGGCTGTTGAAGCCTTGCAGCGACTTGACCATATTCTGGGTGCCGCGCAAATTGTGCGTCTCAATCTCCGACCGCGCCGATTCGTGATTGTACAAATTGACGCTGCCTCCGCTGTGATACACCTGCAGCGGCGGCTGAACCGGGATATGCCGCAGCAGCGTTTCGCGCAGATCGGGGTCGGTCAGATCGCCTTCGATCGTCACGATCGGCGCAAGCAGCTCCTCCAGAGAATACGCGCGCAAATAATCGGGCGACCAGCGGCCGCCCAGCATGGCGGTCAGCAGCTCGTCCGCGCTGCGGCCCGGTTTGCTCCGAATCAGCAAATAGATGGCGCCCCGGAGCTTGCCGCTCATATAATCCGGCAGAAGCTCGAACAGCAGATGCTGTCCGATCAACCCGGTCGCGCCGGTAATCAGAATGTTCTGTTCCATTGGCAATCCCCTCTCGAACCGCTACGGCATTTGTCGAACCATAGCGACAGTATAGAAAGGTCACCCAAACAAAATCCAAACAATGAACGCGCGGGGAACGTGCAGCCACCCTTCCCCCCGTCTGCTATAATGAAAGAAAACGGAAGGACGGCAAGCATCCGATGATATCTGTCGTGGTCATAGACGATGAGCGGCGCGCCGCGAACATGCTGCATCGGCTTCTGGAGGAGATCGGCGGCGTGCGCGTGGACGGCGTATTCACCAATCCGCTCGAGGCGCTGGAGCGGCTGGAGAGCGGACAGTTCCGGCCGGACGCGGTGTTTCTCGACATCGACATGCCGGGTATGCGCGGCACGGAAGCGGCGCAGCGCATCCAGAATGTCGACGAAACGATCCATATTCTGTTCGTTACCGCCTATCGCGACTATGCGATCGAGGCATTCGATCTTCACTCCCTGGATTATGTGCTGAAGCCGGTCAGCAAGGAACGGCTGGAGAAATCGGTGGCGCGCATCGACGCGAATTTGCGGCGGAGAGCGACGCGTCCTCGCGCCGTTCCGGCTCCGCTTGCGGTCCGCTGCTTCGGCAAATTCCAACTGATCGGCCCGGATGGCGAACCGCTCAAATGGCGAACCGCACGAACGAAGGAATTGTGCGCCTTTCTGGCGCATTACGCCGGCCAGGCCGTCGAGCGGGACGTCATTCTGGAGACGATATGGCCAGACACACCGCTTGAGAAGGCGCTGGCGCAGCTCTACACGATCGTTTCCTATCTGCGCAAAATGTTCGCCGACGAAGGGGCAAGGCAAGTCATTACGAAGGGCGATTCGGGGTACAAAATGGATTTGTCCGGCCTCGGCAGCGACGTGCGGGAGTTTGAAGCGCTCATTTCCGCAGGCGGCGAGGAAAACCAACGAAAGGCTGCCGCATTGTACGAGGACCACTACATGCAGGAGGAGCAGTATCCGTGGGCGGTCGGACGGCAGGAGCAGCTGAAGCGCGAGGCGATGGCCGTTTTCGGCCGATTGTCTGCCGGCTGCCGGGCTCGCGGCGAACGGAAGGAGGCTGCCGTCCATGCGGAGCGGATGCTCCAGTTGGCCCCTTACTCCGATGAGGCGTGCAGACGGCTGATGGAGCTGTATGCCGAAGCCGGCAGGCGCTCCGATGCGCTGATCGTCTTCCGCCGCTTCGAAGCGGCCCTGCGCGGCGAGCTGCGCGTGGAGCCCGAAGATGCGACGCTGCAGCTGAGCCGCGCTATATCCGGCGCCGCCGCGCCTTGATTTGCCGTCCCCGCCGTCATGTCGCGCGCTCCGCTTCCCCGGCCGCCGCTTCGGACGCCGAAATTGGAATGAACAGCCGGACGACCGTTCCTTTGCCCGGGGCGCTTTCCACCTGCAAATCCGTGCCGAAGGCGTGCTTCAACCGGCGCCGGACGTTGCGCAGCCCGATGCCGGCCGCATCGGCCTCGTCTTGCTTCCATCTCGCCAGCGCGGCGGCGTCCATGCCGACGCCGTCGTCCTTGACCTCGATGACCAATCCGTCCGCCGTCCACGCTGCCGCCACAACGACCGTGCCTCCTTCCAGCCGCGGCGTGATGCCGTGCCGGATCGCATTCTCCACCAGCGGCTGCAGCAGCAAGGGCGGCATGTGCGCGTCGCGCCGCTCGGGAAGCGCAAATTCGACGCGCACCCGCTCCTCAAAGCGGTACTGCTCGATGATGCAGTACGCCCGCACCAGTTCGATTTCCTTGTCCAGCGTAACCAGCGTTTCCGAGTTGCCGAACGACAGGCTGCCGCGCAGAAACTGCGAAAAATGCTGGATAAGTGCCCGCGCTTCGCCAACATCCTCGTAGCTGAGCGCCGTAATCGTATTGAGCACGTTGTCGATAAAATGCGGGCGGATCTGCGCCTGCAAAAACGCGAGCTCCATCCGTTTCGCCAGCTCGGCGGACTTGCGGGTCGACAGCAGGCTCTGAATGCGCATCAGAAACTGTTTGTAATCGAACGGCTTGTTCAGAAAATCGTTCGCCCCCGCCTGGAACGCCAGCAGGCTGTCCTCCGGCTGAACGGCCGCCGTCAGCATCAGCACCGGCAGCTCCGTCATGCTGTAGCTCTCGCGGATGGCCGCGCACAGCTCGTAGCCCGGCATGCCCGGCATCATCACGTCCAGAATGGCGAGATCGACGGAACGGCCGGACCGCAGCTGCTCCAGCGCTTCGTTGCCGTTGCCGGCCGCGATGACGGCGTATCCTTCCGCGGCGAGCAAATCCGCCAGCATGTCGAGGTTGGTCCGATCGTCATCGACGATCAGCATGGTCACCGGATTGGCGCCATTGATCCGATAGGGCGTTGCGCGAGCCGCCTCGTCTCCGGTCGACGCGGGACGCGGCGCCGAAGGAGTGCCGTCGGCATAAGGCGAGACGGGGAGCAGGAACGTCACCTCCGTTCCCGCACCGGGAGCGGACGCGATGCGCAGCTCGCCTCCGTGCAGCGCGACGAGCTGCCGGCAAATGCCGAGTCCGATGCCGCCGCCCGGCGTATCCTGCGGCGTCTCCAGCTCCCGTTGCTTGTCCGCCGGGATGCCCGCGCCGTTGTCCGACACCGTTATCGCGAGGAAGTCTTCTCGCCGTTCGGCGGCCACCGTTATCGTTTCTCCTCCGGAATGTTGGAGGGCGTTGTCGACGAGGTTGGAAAGCACCTGCCGGAGGCGGTTTTCGTCGGCCCATACGGGCGGCAGCTCCGCGCCGACGGCATTGACGAACGCAACGGCGCGTTCGCTGGCAATGAAGCGAAACACGTCGAGCACGACCGTTACGGAAGCGCGAACATCGGCATGCGTGCGCTCGAGCCGCAGGGCGCCTTCCTTCAGGCGGGAGCGGTCGATAATATCGTGGACGAGCGTCGACAGCCGTTTGGCCGTCGACACGATGAGCGCGAGCCTTTCCCGCTGCTGCGCGTGCGTCAGCAAGTCGAGCCGCTCGCTTAGCGAATCGGCGATATTCATAATGCCGTGCAGCGGCGTGCGGAACTCGTGCGACGTGCGGACGAGGAACTCGTCCTTCATGCGGTCGGCCGCAAGCAGCCGTTCCGACAGCTTCCTGTTCGTGTGGAAGGCGTTCGTATAACGACCGGACATCAGAAGCGCAAGGCCCAGCGATCCGACGAAAGGAAGCGCCTGGAACACGGGGGAGTTGCGGCCCGCATTTTCGACGGCGTACAGGCTGGCATCCAGCCCGCACAAAATAACGAGCGCAACGATGCCCATATAGACGGAACCTTCGTATCGCCGCATAACGCCCGTCGCAAGCATGAACAGGATATAGCCGAGACAGAGCAGCACGAACAACGAAAAGGCCGGATCCAGCAGCGTCAACACCTTCAGAGGCAACAAGAGCGCCATGGCCAGCAGGCACAGGAAAACGGCGCCGCAGGCGCGCATCATCGTTGCCTGCGCAAGCTCGCGAAACGAAAAGCCGACATGAAGCAGCAGGCAATAAATGCCGACCAACCCGCTCCCGTATTGTAGCCGGATCAGCACCTCGAACGGCAGGCCGGGCAGCAGCCGCAGCAGCGTCATTTCACCGTGTGTCATAACGAATAAAGCGCCGCCGAAACAGAAGCCGGCCAATTGAATCACATAAACGTCCTCGCGACGCTTGAAGTACAAGCCGAACAAATAAAGCCCCATCATGAACAGCGACGCGGTCAGAATCCAGTCGTACTGCAGCTTCCTCTCCTGAAGCCGGATGACCGGCCCGGGTGCGCCCAGCGCAATCGACTGCTGAATGCCGCTGCCGCGATCAAGATCGAAATTGGCCGTTTGCACGATCAGATCGGCCTCGCGGTGCCGCACGTCGACAACGGCAATGCCGGGTTTGATGCCGGGCGTATACGTATCGTCCGCTTTGGGCTCCCCGGCCTGCGCCACGAGCCGGCCATCCAGGTAAATCCGCTGCGACGACCGGATCTCTCCCGTCTTCAGCGCCACCGGGCCGGCGTCGTCGAACTGCAGCCGCAGCCGGTAAGTGCCGAATCGCGCCGGCTCCTCCCGCTTGCCGTTCACGATCTGCGCCGACCACCGGTTGGGAACGGCGATCCGCTTCTTACCGGCCGGCGAAGCGCCGGCTGCAAAATCGTCCGGCCCGAGCAGCACGCCCGGATAAAACTCCCATTCGCCGTCCAGCAGCACGACGCCTTGCGCCAGCGTCTCGCGCGTCAGCTCGAGCTTGCCCTCACGCACGACAGGCTGCGGCTCCATGCTCGCGTTCCAGAACAATACCAAGGCGCCTACCGCCGCAAACAGCGCCAGCGTAACCGCAATGGCGATTCGATTGTGTGCGATTGCCCTCTCCCCCGCCCGTTGCCGCGCTTCATTTCTTCTCATGCTTATCTTACCCGCTGCGAGGGGAACGCGGGAAGAGCAAATTTTGCCGGGACCACATCTTGCGAATCAAAGCGCCGTTCCAGGCATCTGCCCGTTAATGGCTCTTCACCAGCAGTTCGATCGCTTCCCGAACCAGCTTGCCGGTGTCCTTGTTGCCTGCCGCTTGTTCCTCCATGATGCATTGCTGCAAATTTTCCGCCACGATCTGGGCGAGCGCTTTATCGGATGCGTTGCGGACCGCGGACAGCTGCGCCACAACCTCCTTGCACGGCTTCCCTTCCTCCATCAACCGGAGCACGCCGCGGATCTGCCCTTCGATCCGGCGCAGGCGTGTTTTCATCGCATCATTGTACGTGTATTCCATTCGTTGTTTGCTCCTCTCGATATACCAGTATAGGTATAGTATAGAGCAAAAAATAAAACCGGGCACGCGGATATCCAACCCCCTCCGACCACGGATTTCATCATCAAAGAATGGAAGCCCAAATTTTCACCGCGGTTGCGGCAATCAGCAGCACCAGCCCGCGCCGCAGCACCTTCACATTGACCAGCGCGCTTGCCCGGGAACCGAGCGATGCGCCGATCAAGCTGCCGATCACGGTAAATACGGTCGGCCAGAGCGGAATATCGCCGGCCATTTTGCCGACAACTCCGCCAATCGCCGATATCATGACGATGGCCAGCGAAGAAGCGATCGTGGTGCGCAGCGGGATTCTCAGCACGGTCAGCATAATCGGAATGAGAATAAACGCCCCGCCGGCGCCGACGATGCCGGACACGACCCCAACGGCAAAAGCGGCTCCCGCCGCAACCGCCTTGGGAAAACGAAGCTCGGCCGCAGGCTCCGCATCCGCCCCTCCTCCCCGCGGCACCAGCATGAGCATGACGGCGATGACGGCCAATATGCCGTATGTCAGGTTGATCGCGTCGCCTCGCAGCAAGCCGGAAACGAAACCGCCGATCAGGCTGCCTGCCAGAATGCCGCTTCCCATATACAGCACAAGCTCCCTGTTGACCGGCGAAGGTCCGTTCTTGTTCTTTTTCCGATAGGCCCATACGCCGGCCAACGAGGAGAAAAAAACCTGAAACATGCTGATGGAGGAAACTTCATGCGCCGTGTAGTGAGCGACCCCGGTCCAGGCAGGCACGTACAGCAACAGCGGGTAGTTGATAATCGCCCCGCCGATGCCGAGCAAACCGGACAGGAAAGAGCCCAGCATCCCGAGCGCCGTCATGACGATCATGGCGATACCGTCCATCGGCTTCCTCCTCCCCTTACTCCCTGCTCCCGAGAACGCTCGACTATCGATCGTGCACGGCGCAGCGGTTCGGACCGATCTCCATCTCGCGCTGCTCCTCATCGCCCGGTGCGAGAAGGCCCATGTTCGTCTGGCGAATTTCACGGTACGCATGCGGCTGCGGAGGCAGATGCCCCGTCACCTCGCGCCGGAACGCCGCTTCTTCGCGAATGTTCAGGCCCGGATTGCTGCGATACAGTTCTCCCAGCGTTGCCATCACGCGGCCTTCTTCGCCCAGCTCGCTCGTTTTGCCGAAGTGCGCCGGCAGCACGTTCAACTCCTGCGCCAGCGCCTTGTAGCGATGGTAAAGCGTTTCGCGCAGGTCGCCCACCCAATCCTCCGCCTTGCCGGCAAGATCGGGTCGACCGATCGACTCGATAAACAGGATGTCCCCGGTCAGGAGATACCGGTCGTCGACGATAAACGACGTGCTGCCGATCGTATGGCCGGGCGAATAAACCGGCTGGATGCGAATCGTCGTTTCGCCGACCGCAATGTCGCGCCCTTCCTCCAGCTTCTCATAAGCGAACGTTACCTCGTCCGCGTCCTTGGGCGGCAGCCAATACGTTGCCCCCGTGCGCTCCGCCAGCTTGCGTCCGCCGGAAATATGGTCGGCATGCAGGTGCGTATCGAGCGCATGCTTGATTCGAACGCCTTGTTCCGCGGCGAACTGCTCGAATACCTGCGTCATCCTTGTCGCATCGATTACGGCTGCTTCGCCGCGCGAAATCGCCATATAGGACAGGCAGCCTTTGCCGAGACGCACGAATTGGTACAACGAGCCTCCGCCCGCAAGATCGCCGATCCTGACCGGCTCCAGATGTTCGCTCCACGCCTTCATGCCGCCTTCCAGGTAAAAAACGCTCTTTAAGCCCGCAGCAACGAGTTGCTCCGCCACGAACATCGAGGCACCTTCCTTGGCACAGACAACGAGCACCCTGCGGCCGGCCGGAATGTGAACCAACGCTTCGTCAACACCGTCCAGCAAGTCAAAATAAGGAATGTTGACCGTGTCGATGCTTTTGCCTTCGATACGCCACTCGCGATAGTCGCTTTCGTTGCGCACGTCGAGAATGAACAGTTGTTCCCCGGCCAACACGATCCGGGCCAATTCCCGGGCCGTCATCGCTTGCCGTTCTGTTGTTGTTGCCGTCATCCGACCGTCCCTCCTTGGCGATTCGGTTAGAAAGATAAAGTGATATCGGCATCCATGGCAAAATCGAGAAAAGTAACCGCTCCGCCAACCTCGATGCCGTCGACGAAGCTTTCCTTCGTCAGGTTCATCACGTCCATCGTCATTTGACAGGCAATGAACACGACTCCCAGCTCCTGCGCCATTTCCACCAGTTCGGGGATCGACGGAACGTTCGTCCGTTTGAAGCCTGCGGCAACCGGTTCCGCGCCGGCCGGCAGCGGCAACTGGCGATGAGCCTGCTTGTGAATCAGGTTCAATCCCTCAAATGTGAAGAAGACGGCAACCTCGGCATTCGTCGCCGCGGACGCGGTTGCGATATTGAACACCTTGTAGGCATCGAACATGCTGCCGTTGCTCGCAATAATCGCCACTTTTGTTCCCATGACAGAAAACCTCCTTGAAAAATGGTTGATCAGTCGATCGATTCCGTCGATCCCGTCCATTCGGACATTCCCGGCACTACGTTGTACACGCGCTTGAATTGATGTTCGGCAAGCAGTTGGCAAGCGAGATCGCTGCGGACGCCGCTGCGGCAAATCACATACACGGCATCGTTCCGGTTCAGCTCTCGCAGCCGGCTCTCCAGCTCGCCGAGCGGTATCGGCAGCGCGCCGGGAATGCGGCCGAACGCGTATTCGGCGGGCTCGCGAACATCGAGAAGCGTCAGCGGCTCGCGGCCGGCCAGCTTGCCAAGCAGTTCCTCGTTGGTGATTGCGTGCGGGTGCTTCGTCTCCCGGCTGGCTTCGCTTCCGCGCGATTTGCGGATGAAATGCCGGAGCACATCCCCGTCGGCTGCCGTGCCCAGGTACTGGTGCCCCGTGTTTTTGGCCCATCCCCGAATATCCGCCAGCGAGCCTTTATCCGTCGCCAGCACTTCCATGACCTGGCCGGGTTCGAGCCGGTCCATCGCCTTTTTGGTTTTGACAATCGGCATCGGACAGGCAAGCCCCTTGCAATCCAGCGTTTCATTCGCCTTAATATCCGGCATCGAACCAGTCCCTCCTTTGGAGCGATCGTGTCGGGATTACGTCATTATTATTACGTATACCCCTATAGGTATATTACGAGTGCAAAATCTTTTTGTCAACTTGGAAAAAAGCTTGCTGATTGGCGGGGCAGTCGCGGCAAAACGGAGAGTTGGGGGAAAGACGCAGATCGGTGAGGCGGAAGAATGGGTGTGGTGGCATCATCCCTGAAAAATGCATCGTTCCGATTCGTAGGGTGAGGGAAAATAGACCATAAAAAGTGGCTTATTGCCCCGATTTCGGCCGTCTCCTCAAAAATAGCCAGTGAAATCACTGGTAATTTGGACGCAAACCGCCCCGATCCGGGTAGATTAATGCAAATAGCCAGTGAAATCACTGGCTAAATTGTGGCGGCAGCCTATTTTTAACGAAATAGGCCAGAAAAAATGGCCTATTTCGCCACTCCCCTCAACAAGGGGAGCAAAAAAACCGGCGATTGCCTCGGACGCGGGTGTTCGCGCCAAGGAAGCCGCCGGCTTCGTTCAATTTTCGCTCATCGTGTGGTGCGTCTGCACGAGCCAGTCCGCGACCGCGCCCACGATCGCCTCCAGGTAGCGGCGGCCGCGCTCGGCCGTAGCCGCTGTCGGCGCGTCGGTGAATCCGTTCGCGCCGGTCAGCTCGCCGTGCTTGGCGACGAACACGCCGGGCAAGCCGCCCTGGATCCACGCGTGCTCCGGATGCGTGTCCACAAACTTGTCCGCGCGCACCCGCTCCGGCAGCAGCGCCAGCACGAGCGACGTCTCGAAGCCGCCGGCGTGGCCGGGCACCATGCCCGACTCGCTCGCCTGCGCCGCCTCCAGCGCCTCCCGCGATACGCTCCAGTACGAGGCCGCCGCCGTCCACACGGGATGGCGCACCGCCGCGTCCGCTGCCGCTTGCCGCATCAGGTTTTCATTGCCTCCATGCCCGTTGAGAAAAATAATGCGGCGAAATCCGCTCGTCGCCAGGCTGTCTGCAATGTCTCCCAGCATCGCCAGATAAGTGGACGACGAGAACGAAATCGTGCCGCCGAACCGCAAATGGTGCTGCGAGCAGCCGATCGCAAGCGTCGGCGCAAGCAGCATCGGCACCGAAGCCGCCGCCCGGCGCACCGCCTCGCGCGCAATATGCTCGCAGGCGAGCGTGTCGGTGTACACCGGCAAATGGTCGCCGTGCTGCTCCGTCGCCGCAAGCGGCACAACGACCGAGGCGCCGGCCGCGGCCATTGCCGAAATTTCCTCGCGCGTATGATAATGCAGCCATTCGTTCATTGCCGCCGCTCCTCTCTTTCGGTTCAGTACCGCACCCGCAGGTGCGGCGTTTCGATTTTGCCGCCCGCGTGGTGCGACCTCATGCAGGCGTCCAGCCCGCCCGTCGTCAGCAGCGATCGTTCGACGGGAAACGGCGGCCGGCCCGTATGGATGAACTTCTCGATTTCCAGCGTTAATGTGCCGAAATGGCTGTAAGGCTTCTGGTTCTGGATCCAGAACTCGACGCAAACCGGCTCCTCGTGCGGCAGCACCTGGAAAGCCGAAGCGAAAGTCGTTACCTCCGGATTGGCCGCAAGCGGATCGCAGTACAAGAGACCGCCGCGCAAGCCGTCGACGTAATCGAGCTCAAAAAAGACCGGCTCCTGCAGCTCGTGCGGATAAGCGTCGACGTCGCGCAGGTTGATGAAGCCGCCGAGCGCGCGGTACATGCCGTTCCACTCCGCCGACAGCAGACGCTCTAACGCGTCGCCGCCCTTGAACGCCTGCACCGCCGCGATGCCGCTTTCGCCGCAAGAACGCTGCTCGGCCACCGATTGCAGCATCTCCAGCCCGTGGTACACATAGCGCTCCAGGGAGCCGTAGGTGAAGCCGAACATGCGATGCAGCGGCGCTCCGTGCGGAAACGGCCGTTCGATCGGCTGACGCCGCGCAAACGGCACGACCGAGCTGGACATGAACGGGATGGCGTGCGTTTTGATCTGCCCGTACATCCATTCGATATCTTCCTGCACAACGGCAAACCCTTTATCGGTATACACCGGCACCATGCGGTCGAACTCAAGCATGACGTCCAGGCATTTTTCGAAAAACAGCCGGCGCGGATACAGCTCCTGTCCGATTTCGTTGAACGGGTATACGCCGTGCTCGCCGATCAGGATGATGCCGTCCAGCTCAAACGCGTCGCCGCCGGCAAGCAGCGCTTCGCGGATCGTGCCGTACATCGGCACGCCGTGTTTGGCCGCCATGCCGCGACTCATATCGTTGTCCGGGAACCGGTCGACATACATCGACACGATGTCGAGCGTCGACTTGTAACGGCGCCCGTTAAGGGAAAAGCCTTCGAGCATTTTGCTCACTATGACGTCGGCATGCGAGATGTCCCAATATTCCGTGATGATGGCGGCTACTCTTTTGTTCAACGTCCTGCACCGTCCTTCTTATGAGTTCGAATCGGGGGAACGAGCCGCTCCCGTTGTACCCGGCAATTCCGCCGCCTCGGCCAACGCATCCGCCATAACGGCCCGCATCCGCGTTATGACAACCTCCGCCTCGTCCTCGCGCAAATGCAGCGGGTTCAGCAGCACGTCCCGCCGATCCCACGTCAGCGCAACAAGCACGCCGGGCTCGCCTTCCCGCAGCGCGGCAGCCAGCCGTTCGGCGCTGAACGGCGCCTCGCCCAGGTCGACGCGGACGAGCGGGTAGTCCTGGCCGGTCGGCCCGGGATATTGCCGCGACGCGGCGTACCCGGCTTCGCGCAGCCCGGCGCACAGCCGGCCCACGAGCGCTTCGTGCCCGGCCCGCACCGCCTCGTGATCGAGCGCGACGTACCGCTCGACTGCGGCAAGCAGCCCGGCCAGCTCCTCCTTGCCGACCTTCATCGGCCGGCCGATCGAGATGCGGGCGCCGACATGCAGCCGGCACGCCGCAACAAGCGCCTCCCGGCCGGCGACGAAGCCGGAGCTTTGTGGACCGAATAGCGTTTTGCCGCCGGAAAAAATCACCAGGCTCGCGCCCATCCGCGTATAGCGCCACAGATTGTCGACAGGCGGCAGCTGCGCGGCGGCATCGACGACAACCGGTACGCCGCGCGCGTCGGCGATGCGGATCACATCGGCCAGTGGCAGCGCGCCCCGGTCGTACTGCGAAGACGTAAAATAAACGACGCACGCGGTTCGCGGGCCGATCGCGTCTTCGAGCTGCCAGGCGAACGTCGATTCGACGTCGCCGATTTCGACGAGGCGCGCCCCCGTCTGCGCGATCGCCATGTCGAAGCCGTTGCGCTGGCAACGATGAATCACAACCTCGCACTTCTCGATGCCTTCAAGCGTCGGCAGCTTGCGAACCAGCTTCTCGTCGGTGCCGGTCATACACGCCGCGGTCGCCACGGTCAGCCCGGCGGCGGCGCCGCTCGTCACGACGGCCGCTTCATTGCGCGTCAGCTCGGCAATGCGCGCTCCGACGCGCAGGTGCAGCTCCTCCAGCGGCACGAAGTGGCGGCTTGCTTCCGCCATCGCCGCCACGACCTCCGGCGGCATCCGCGATCCGCCGATCATCGTGTACGAATCGGCGGCGTTGATGTACGTCTTGACGCCGAGCCGCTCGTACAGCCCGCCGCTCACAGCCGAATCTCCGCGCCGGTGCGGCACGACTCGACGATTGCCTGCGCCACCTCAATGCCGTGCACGGCGTCGGCGAACGAAACGCGATCGGCCGGGCGGCCGGAGAGCAGACAGCCGGTCAAGTAGTCGAGCTGCTCGCGCAGCATGCCGGAGACGCGCCCGTCGACCACGGCGTGAATCGTGAAGTCGGGATTGAGGCGTCCGCCGCCGACGGCGAGCTGCAAGCCGCCATGCGCATTGTCGAACGAGGCGATCCCCGCCTCGCCGATCACTTCCAGCGAATCGGCGATCGGCAGTCCCGCCTCCTGGGGCACCATCCAGTTGCTGTTCAACACCGCCTTGACGCCGTTGTCGAACTCCAGGCACGACAGCAGCACGTCCGGCGACTGGTCGTTCGTTACGTAGCTGTCGTACGCTTTCACCGCCTTGACGCGCGCGCCGGCGTACCAGATCGCCAGATCGAGATCGTGCACGCTTAGCTCGAACACCGTATGCGTGCGCCGGTACGTCTCGAACAGCGTCTTCGTGCGCGAGCGCTTCAAATACATGCTGACCGGCCGGCCGATCCCGCCGCCGTCATCCGCAAGCTGCCGCTTCACGGCGGCGTAACGCGGATCGAAGCGCAGCAGATGGCCGGGAAACAGCTGCCGGCCGTTCGTTTCGGCCGCCGCCTGCATCTCCCGCGCCTCCTCGAGCCGCGTCGATACCGGCTTCTCGACCAGCACGTTTTTGCCGGCGCGCAGTGCGGCCAGAACCGGCTGCAGATGGTCCTTCTCGAACGTCACGACGCTGACCAGCGCGATGTCGTCCCGCGCCAGCAGCTCGTCGCCGTCCGTATAGCGCCCTTCCACGCCGTGAAGCTCGGCCAACTCCGCCAGTCGCGCTTCATTCCTGTCGCACACCGCGACAACTTCGACCTGCGGCAGCGAACGATACGCCTCCAGATGGCAGCGTCCCCAGTCCCCCAACCCGATAATGCCTACCTTCAGCTTCTCCATGCTCCGTTTCCTCCCCGTAATCCCCTGCTTCGCTGCTCGTTTTCCCCGTCTAGCCAACCGCCAGCCCCGAAACACACGTTGTCGTGCAAAAATAGCCCATAAAAAATGGCTTATTGGCTTTCATTTTGCCGCTTCGTCGAAAATAGCCAGTGTTTTCGCTGGCTATTGGCAGCAAACAGCTCCAAAATCGCCCTTTTCTCCGAAATAACCAGTGATTTCACTGGCTATTACGTTACTGCCGCCCCATTTTTGCGAAATAGCCAATAAATCATGGCTTATTTTGCAAAGCGCCCGAACGTCTGCGCCAGCTGCGTGTAGAACGCCGCCGCCTGTTCCACCTGCGCGACCGACACCCATTCCTCGCGCGAGTGCGCCTGCGCGATCGAGCCGGGGCCGTACACGATGCTCGGCACGCCCTGGAAGTGCGCGAGCTTGCTCGCGTCGCTGCCGTACGGCACGCCGAGCACCTCGCCCGGCAGCCCGAGCGCCGCCGCCGCCCGGCGCGCCGCCGACACAACCGCCGCGTCCCCCGGCGTGTCGAGCGCCCAGTCGAGCAGCAGCCGCTCGACCGACACCTTCAGCGCCCCGCCGCATTCGCCGGCCGCATAAGCTTGCAGCTCGCGCTCGAACTCCGCGAGCACCACGTCGGGCAACTCGCCGGGAATCAGCCGGCGATCCACTTCGATCGTGCACGACTCCGGCACGATGTTGATTTGTTTGCCGCCGCGAATCGTGCCGACGGCGATCGTCGGCGAGCCGACGCGCGGATCGCGCTTCAGCGCCAGCTGCGGCTCGACCCGCTCGCGGATGAAGCGCAGCACCTGCATCATCTGGTAAATCGCGCTGTCGCCTTCGTGCGGCACCGACGTATGCGCCGCCCGGCCGTGCGTATGCACGGCGAAGCGCGCGCAGCCCTTGCTCGCGGCGACGATGCCGAGCTCCGTCGGCTCGCCGATGACGGCGCCGGCGAGCGGCATGCCGAGCTCGAGGAAGGCGAGAATGCCGCGGTACGCATGCTCCTCGTCGACGGCGGCGAGCAGCACAAGATCGCCGCCGGCCAAGTCCGGCCGGCGCGCGCACGTTTCAATCGCGTGGATCATGCCGGCAAGCGAGCCTTTCGTGTCGCAGGCGCCGCGCGCATACAGCCGCCCGTCCCGGTAGACCGGCGTCAGCGGATCGTCCATCGAGCCGAGCGACACCGTGTCCATGTGCGCCTCGAACAGCAAGGCGCGGTCCGGCTTGCCGACCCGCAGCTCCACGATGACATTGTCGCGGCCGGGCAGCACCGGCTGGCGCGTCACCCTCACGCCCGGCAAGCCGCCAAGCCGGCGCGCGACATAGTCGGCCACGCCGCCTTCGCCGGCGGCGCCGTCCCCGTAGTGCGGGTTCACGCTTTGTATTTTTACCAAATCTTCCAAAATATTTAAGGCGGTTAACGAACCGCTCGAGCTTTCGATCGTCACGGCTGCCTCTCTCCCTTACTCTTTTACGCCTCCGATGACCATGCCTTTGACAAAATATTTCTGCAGGAACGGGTACAAAATCAAAATCGGCAGCGCACCGAGCAAAATTTGCGACGCCTTGATCGTACGGTCGGAAATTTGCTCCATCTGGCGCAGCTCCTCCATGCCGACCGACGTATAATCGCGCGTAATCATCGTTTGCAAATAGCTTTGCAGCGGATAGTTCGCCGGCGAATTCATCAGGATCAGCCCGTCGAACCACGCATTCCAGTGGCTGACGACGGTCAGCAGCGTAATCGTCGCCAGCGCCGGCACGGACAGCGGCACATAGATGCGCAGAAGCGACGTCCATTGGTTCGCGCCGTCGATGAAGGCGGCTTCTTCCAGCTCCTTCGGCAGCGTGCGGAAGAAGTTGAGCAGCAGCACAACGCTGAATACCGGGACCGCGCCCGGCAACACGAGCGCCCAGATCGAATCGAGCAGCCCGGTCGCGCGCACGACCGAATAGAACGGCACGAGGCCGCCGCTGAACAGAATGGTCAGCACGAAGAACCACGCGTAAAACGAACGCGAACGAAAAATGGCCACGTCCTTGGAAAGCGGGTACGCAATCAACACGACGAGCGCCATGCTGAGCGGCGTTCCGATCAGCTCGCGCTGCAGCGTCATCCACAGCGAGCGGAAAAACTCTTTTTTGGCGGCGACGTATTCGTACGACTTGAGATTGAACTCGACCGGCCACAGCTTGACTTCCCCCGCCGATGCGGCAGCGTTCGAGCTGAACGAAATCGCCAGCACGTGGATCAGGGGAAGCAAACACATTACGGCCAGCAGGATTAAAAAAACGTAGTTGCAAACGAGGAACGCTTTCCTCGGCCAAGAAGGCGTAACGACCATGCGGCTGCACTCCCCTTTCTAGATAACCCCACAAAGTGGTGCTTTTGCTTCGAAGCTTATTCAGGTACTTTGCGGGGGCCCCGGAAACTTATACATTCTTTATATACTAGAAGATCCGGTAGCGGGCGAACTTATAGGCAAGCCAATAGGCGGTCGAGATGAACAGGAACGACACGACCGACTTGAACAGGCCGACGGCGGTAGCCGGGCCGTATTGCGCTTCGAGCAGCCCCATCCGGTACACGTACGTGTCGATGATGTCGCCGCTGGCGTAAACTTGCGGGCTGTACAGGTTGAACACCTGCTCGAACCCGGCGTTCAGCACGTTGCCGAGACTCAGCGTCGTCATCAGCACGATGATCGGCGCCATGCCGGGCAGCGTGATGTGCCACGTCTGGCGCAGCCGGCCGGCGCCGTCCATGACGGCCGCCTCGTACAGCGACGGATTGATCCCGGTAAGCGCCGCCAAATAAATAATCGTGCTGAAGCCGAATTCCTTCCATTCGTGCGAAATGACAAGCGTATACGGAAACCAGGCATTGTTGCCGAGAAAATAGATCGGCTCGATGCCGATCCACTGAAGCGCATGATTCACAATCCCGTTCGCCGGCGACAAAATGTCGATCAGCACCCCGCCCAGAATGACCCAGGACAGGAAGTGGGGCAAATAAATGACCGTCTGAATCGTCCGCTTGACCACTTCGCGCGCAATTTCGTTCAGCAGCAGCGCGATGCCGATCGGCACGACGAGGCCGGAGACGATCTTCATCCCGGCGATGGCAATCGTGTTGCGCAGCACGGTCAGCGTATCGGGAATGCTCCAGATATAGCGGAAGTTTTTCAGCCCGACCCACTGCGAATCGAAGAAGCCTTTGGCCGGAATAAATTTCTGAAACGCGATCACGATGCCGAACATCGGGCCGTAGCAATAGATGAGCACGAGCAGAAAGCCGGGCAGAATCATCAGATGCAGCGGGATGTTGATCCTGATTTTGCGCAAGTGGGTTCCCTCCGTTCGGTCCGCGCGAGCCGCAAGGCAGAAGGGGAGGTCGCCCTCCCCGCCCGTCATTTGTTTTTGGCGTACCAGTCGTTGACTTCCTTCGTGATGTCAGTGCCGCCCTGCTTTTTCCAATTGTCCACGAACTTGTCGAACTCGTCGACGCTTGCTTCGCCGAGCACGATTTTCGTAAAAATTTCGGTTTGCATTTTCGCCAGGTTGGCGCCTTTTTCGACCATGCTAGGCAGCGGTGCGGTAATGAACTCGTTGCTCAAATACTGCTGCTTGTTGCGATAGTCAAGCTCGATGGCGGCCGATCCGCCCTTGTTGAAGATCGCGTTCCAATACCAGAAGTTTTTGTCGCCCTTCAAATATTTCTGCACGTTGTCGAAGGCGCCCTTGTCGTCCGGCGTCAGCGCGCTCGTATCGTTCGTTTCCAGCGCCTTGGAGACGCGCACCGCCTCGTCGGTATTTTTGAACGGCTTGTAGGCGGCGATTTTGTTCATGATGTAAATTTCCTGGTTCGTTTCCTTGTCGTTGTTGTATTCGTAGTGCACGTCCATCGATTTGTTCAAATAGAAGGTGTTCAGCCAGAAGTCGAGCATTTTCAAAATCGCTTCCGGATGCTCGTAGCCTTTGCGCACGACCCAGTAGCCGTTGATGCCGAGGCTGACTTGGCTGAGCGCCGGTTTGGCGTCGGCCGAAACGACCGGGTACGCCTTCCAGTCCATCGCCGCGTCTTTGACGACGCCCGCCTGGAACGCCAGCACGTCGAACGGCGACTGGTACGTCATGCCGATTTTGCCGGCCGTCAGCATTTCGCCGACCTTGGCCTTCGCCTTCGTGCCGAATTCCGGATCGATTTGCCCGCCTTTATACATTTCTTGCAGCTTCTTCAACGCCGTCTTCATTTCCGGTTGAATCGTGCTGTAGACGAGCTGATTCGAAGCGTCCTTCACCCAAATATCGAGATTCGCATGATAGCCGTTCAGGAAGCCGTTCAGCCCTGCCGTACCGTTCACCAGCGTGGCGAAATCCTTATCCACGGCAAGCCCGTATGTGTCGGCCTTGCCGTTGCCGTCGGGATCCTTGGTTGCGAACGCCTCGCTCATCTTGAGCACGTCGTCCATCGTCTTCGGCTCCGGCAAATTCAGCTTCTTGCGCCAGTCCTCGCGCACCCACAATACCGGCGCGCGCTCCTTCGGACCGCCGGTGAACGGAATCGCCATCAGCTTGCCGCCGATCGTCGCCGACTTCATCGGCTCCGGACCGCCTTCGGTCAGCAGTTGCTTGACCCCTTCGGAGGCGTTCTTGTTGTAGGCGTCGGTCAGGTCGGCGATCAGTCCCGCATCGAGCAACTGCTTGAACTGTGTCGGGTTCACTTTGAAAAAGTCGGGCAAATCGCCGGATGAAATCGTCAGGTTGATCTTCTGGTCGAGCTGCGCCGTCGGCACCTGCCACAGCGTCTTCACTTTGATGCCGTATTCCTTCTCGTAAGCGCGCGTCCACGGATTGTTGTCGACCGTGTCTCCATTCTTGTATTTGACGGAAGCCGGTTCTTCTCCTGCCGTCGTAATCGTGATCGGCGGGTTATACTTCGCGGGAGCCTGGCCGGTCCCTGCGCCCGTCGCGGACGGAGCCGCCGATTGTTTGCCCGGCGATTGCGTCGCGCTGCCGCTTTCCTTGTCCCCGCTTTTGCTGCACCCCGCCATTACGGCAGTAACCAGCAGCGCGCCGGCTGCGAGCGTTGCCATTGAACGTTTCATTGATGCGCGTCCTCCTCTGGAATCGTTCTGAACCGCTGCATTGTTCCCGCTTTGCTTTGCCTTGTCCTCCACTGTTCTGCAATGCCCACGCATTGCCTTGCTTCGTTTCGCCTGATACCCACCCGTATGTTCCCAGCACGATCAAATTATGTTTTTTTGTAACACCACCCTTTATTTTACATTTCCAAAGCCAGCATGCTGTATATGGATTGGATTAATCCCGTTAAAGAGGCGCCGCCGGGGCGGCGCGCGTCAAAAGGCAGGGAACGCCGCGCTGTCGCCGTCGACGGCGCCGAGCTCGGCAAACTCGCGATACGACCGATGCACGTGCATGCGAATCACGCGTTCCCCATTGTCAGGGTCGCGCGCCAGCAGCGCATCGATCAGCTCCTTGTGCTGTTCGACTTCCTTCAGCTTCGTCGACTCGCGGCCGAGGATGCGGTTGACCAGGGCGATCTGGAACGAAATCGACTCGTACGTGGCGATCAGCCGCTGATGGCGCGAGAGGTTGACGATCGTCTGGTGAATGTGCGACGAATCCGGCAGCAGCGTCCGCACGGCGTCATCGTAGCATTTCACTTTCATCTGCATATAAAATTGCTCCAGCTCGGCGACTTCCTTCGGCGACGCGTGCTGGATCGCCAGCCGCATCGCCAGCCCTTCGAGCATGGCCCGGATCGAATAAATCTCAAACACGTCCTGCGGCGTCATCGTCTTGACGACCGGCCCCTTGTTCGGCACGAGCGTGATGATGCCTTCGCCGGACAGCCGCTGCAGCGCTTCGCGGATCGGCGTCTGGCTGATGCCGAGTTCCTTGGCCAGCTTCGTTTCGATGATGCGGTCGCCAGGCTTGATTTCTCCATCGATAATTTTTTCTTTTATAAGAGCCATGATATCTTCGCTCATGTTCGTTTTTTTGACGATCATTGTTGCTCGACGCTCCGTTTCGCTTCGCTTGTTTAGATTATAGATTATATATAATATGGCCTTTTCTTTTTGTCAACGAATTTTTATTGGCGAAAAGTGTTGATTTATCTGTTGTTTCGCTATTATAGATTATATATAATATAGACGTTACGTCGAACTATGATGGAGGAACCATGGAAATCGCCCATCGGATTCATTTGATCGGCGGCGGCAAAAACGGCATGCAGCTGACCCACGAGCTCGACTGCAACGTTTATGCGATCCATTGCGGCGCATCCTGCGTGCTCGTCGACGCCGGCGCGGGCGTGGCGCCGGAGCGAATCGTGTCCCGGCTCGAAGCGGACGGCATCCCGCCGGAACGGGTGTCGCACCTGCTGCTGACGCATATCCATGCCGACCATGCCGGCGGCGCCGCTTATTTGCGCGACCGATTCGGCTGGTCGGTCGTCGCCTCGGCCGAAGCCGCTCCCTGGCTCGCAAGCGGCGACACCGACAAGTCGAGCGTGCGCCAGGCAATGGCCGCCGGCCTGTATCCAGCCGATTACCGCTACGCGCCATGCCCCGTCGACATTCGTGTGGCCGACGGCGATACGCTGGCGGTAGGCGAACTGCGCTTCCGCGTGCTGGAGACGCCCGGGCATGCGCGCGGGCATGTTTGTTATTTATTGGAGGAAGACGGCGTTAAGAGCCTGTTCGCCGGAGACGCGCTGTTCGCGGGCGGCAAAATTTATTTGCAGCACACCTGGGACTGCCACATCCAGGACCACGCCGCCTCGATCGCCCGGCTGCACGCGCTTCGCATAGACCGGCTGTTCGCCGGACACGGCCCGTTTCTGCTGGAGGACGCCTGGCAGCATGCGGCCAAGGCCCATCGCGCTTTCGAACGGCTGGACCTGCCGCCGAACTTGTGACGGCTTGGCGAACAGCGCCGTTTGTCGAAACATCGAACGATCAGCTTGGCAATACATGGACTGTGAGATGAAAGGAGCGCCACTTCGTGCAATCATTAATTCCAAAATCGGATTTTATCGGCCTGGAAGACGCCGTCTGGTTCTACAGCGGCGCGGAAACGCCGCCGCATGTCGGCTGCGCGGGCGCGTTGAACGACTACATCGCGTCCCGCGCCCTGGGGCCTCGCGGACGCGAGCGCAACGCGGCGACGGAACGGAGCTGCAAGCGGCAAATCGGAGAAATGATCGGCGCGCGGGAAGAGGACATTGCGATTCTGTCCAACTCGTCGGAAATCATTTCGATGATCTCGCTGTCGCTGGGCCTGGAGGCCGGCGACAATGTCGTCATCAACACGCTGGAGTTTCCGTCCGGCGTTCTGCCATGGCTGGCGCTGCGCGAGCGCGGCGTTGAAGTGCGCGTCGTGCGCGACCGCGACTGGGAAGTCGCCGTTGCCGACATTATGTCGCAAGTGGACGCCCGTACGCGGCTTGTTGTCACGAGCCATGTCAGCTATATTTCCGGCGCCCGGCTCGACCCGCAGGCGCTTTACGAGCAGTTGCAGCCTACCGGCGCCTTGCTGCTGCTCGATGCGACGCAGTCGCTCGGAGTCGTGCCGGTGCGGCTCGCCGACGCGGATTTTATTGTCTGCAGCTCTTACAAGTGGCTGCTGTCGGTGCACGGCTACGGGCTGCTGGCGGTCAATCCGCGCCGGGTCGGCGACTTCCGCCCGTGCAGCGCCGGTTGGCGCAGCGTCTCGGACATGTTCAGCCCGAACCGCTTCGAGTCATACACGCTGCAGCCGGACGCGCGACGGTTCGAGCTCGGTTATCCGAGCTATCCGTCATTATACACGCTGGCGTTTTCGTCGCGGCTCTTGCTCGATGTCGGCATCGAGCGCATCGAAGCGCATGTCGCCGCGCTCGGCACTTATTTGATCGAACGCCTGCAAGCGCTCGGCTTCGCAATCATGACGCCGGTCGATCCGGCGAAGCGGGCGGGCAACATTTCCATCGCCTATCCGGGCGACGCGGAAGCGTTCGCCGCCCGGCTGCTGGACCGGGGCATCTACGTCTGGGGCGGCGACGGCCGGTTCCGCGTCTCGATC
The DNA here is from genome assembly GCF_004764705.1 of Paenibacillus cymbidii. Classification (GTDB taxonomy): domain Bacteria; phylum Bacillota; class Bacilli; order Paenibacillales; family NBRC-103111; genus Paenibacillus_AN; species Paenibacillus_AN cymbidii. Next base: position 318,250 of record NZ_SHLX01000002.1, read on the forward strand.
CATCTGTTCAATGACAGCGGCGACATCGACCGGCTGCTGGAAACGCTGCCGGCTTGCATGGAGCCGGATCGGCAAGGAGGCGGCGCCTGATGGCCGGGGGCGGCATGAATGCCTTGAGTTGGACCGCGCCGCAGGAGATGGCGTGGATTCGCACGGACATCCCCTCGCCGGCAGCCGGCGAGGCGCTCATTCGCGTGGAGGCCGTAGGCATCTGCGGCTCGGAGATCGAAGGCTATCTCGGCCACAACAGCCTGCGCGTACCGCCGCTGGTGATGGGCCACGAGTTTTGCGGCGTTGTCGAGCGGCTCGGCTCCGGCGTCGATGCGCTTGTTGCGGAGCATAGCGACGGCGAGTCGCCGCCGCTTCGGGTCGGCGCGCGGGTCGTCGTCAATCCGCTGCTGTTCTGCGGCGATTGCGGCCTGTGCCGCAAAGGGCTGACGCAGCTGTGCCGGTCGCGCCGCATCGTCGGCATCCACCGCCCCGGCGCGTTCGGGCAGTACGTGTGCGTGCCGTTGTCCGCCATCGTCCCGGTGCCGGACGCGCTGAGCCCGTTCCGCGCGGCGCTGGCGGAGCCGCTCGCCTGCTCGCTGCGCGCGGCCAAACGGGCGATGCAGCGGCATCGCTTCCCGCACGTCGTCGTGTTCGGCGCCGGAGGCATCGGCTTGCTGTGCGGAATGACGGCCCGCCTGCTCGGCGCAGCGACGCTCACCGTCGTCGACACGAACCGGGCGCGCCTGGATATGGCGCTGCGGGCCGGCTTCGACGCCGCGATTCACCCGGGCGAAGCCGATGTCGCGGCGGAAGTCGTCCGGCTGCACGGGAGCGAAGGCGTCGACGTCGTGTTCGATGCCGCCGGCTTCCAGCCGACTCGCGAGACGGCGCTGCGGCTCGTGAACCCGGGAGGCACGCTGATGAACGTCGGCCTCGGCATCGACGAAACGAACATGCGCGTCAATCACGCGATCCGCAGCGAAATCGACATCCTCGGCTCGTTCTGCTACACGCGCCAGGATTTTCACGAGGCGGTCGGGCTGCTCGCCGCCGGCCGCGTGCGCGAAACCGGCTGGACCGAAATCCGGCCGCTCGCGGAAGGCGCCGTGGCGTTCGCCGACCTTGTCGAAGGCCGCGTTACCAGCGGCAAGATTTTGCTGGAGGCGTGACGACTCGCGCCGTTTGAACCAATGCTTGCATGACGGGATGGGGCGGCGGCTGTTCCTGCTCCCGAACGGATGTCATCATTACCGTCACGGTCGCCACAACCGAACAAGATCGCAAAAGCCGTCAGGGGAACCCCTTGACGGCTGCCTTTTGTGGAAGCGTCCGGAGTCGCTGCCGAAGGATTGGATCGATTGGCGAGAACGGATGGATGCAGAGATTATAGATGATTTTTCGCATATAATTTCGAAAATGAGGCTAAAATCGCGAATTATGTATGAAATTTCGCATATAATTGCTGGAATTGGCAGGATCACCCGTCATTTTATATGATTTTTCGCATATCATTTCGTGCGCCCCGCAGATTCCAGAAGTGATAAACAGTTAATCGACAGCCTCTTTATAGGGGCTATTTTGAAGAAGCTGTCCTGCTCATGGCCGTTCGACAGGACGTGCTGGCATACCCATCACAATCCGCTTGGTCGGTTCAGCTGCAGCGCCCGGTAAATGGTCACCGCCGCCGCCGCTCTCATTCGATCTTAACTTTATCATTGTCGAACAAACATGTATACGGGTTCCATATATGGAAGTGTAAAAATGCCAAAACAGCGGTCGTCCCGGACTCGGGTAATCGAGTCCAAGGCCGCCGCTGCTTGTGAAAGCGAAAGCTCCCTGTTTATCGTTCCTGACAAATGTTTATATCCCCAGCTGATGCCCCCGCTCCAGCCGCTGGATTTGTTTCTCGCCTTCTTCGGCCAGGTCGCGGAACTGTTCGATCGTATCGCGCATCTGCGGCAGCGCCTCCTGCTTGAATGTGCTGATCGAATCCAGCGCTTCCAATACGTCGGAAAACGCCTGCTTCAGCGTATCGACCGATACACTCGATTGCAGCGCCTGCTTGTGGATCTCGGCTCCCTGGTTTTTCAGCATGCGCGACGTGCCGGCGATCAGCTCGTTCGTCGTTTGGTTAAGCAGCTCGATCTTTTTCAGCACAATCTTCTGGTTGTACAAAGCGCTGGCGACGGTGACGGAAATTTTCAGCGCCGATATCGTGACGTTTTTCGCCCGGTCGACGCCGCGGATCAGCTCTTTGTTGTTGCGGATAACCACTTCGATGGCGACGATCCCCTGCTGGTTCACGACGAGCATCTGCTGCAGATCCATCAGCCGCTGGCGCAGCGGGAACAACACTTCCTCGGTGATGAAGCGGATTTTGTCCGGATCCTCGTTGCGCACCTTGGCTTGCTCCACCTGGGACTCGATGGTCTGATCCATCAGCACCCCGAGCTCGATTTCCTTCTGCAGCTTCTTCGTCAGGTCGCGCAGCGCCATCTGCTCGATTTCGAGCGTGGTATTGTCGTTTTTGAGCGTCGATTTGCCTTTGTCGAGCGATACGATGATGTCGGCGATCATTTCGTCGGCCCGCTGGTACTTCAGGAAGTAGGCGCGCAGCGGGTTAAACAGCTTGCCGAGAAAACCGGTCTTCGTAAAGTCGATCAGGCTCGGGTCCAAATCCTTCAGCTGGGTATGAAGCTCGGCCAACCCTCTGGCCACCTGGCCGCCTTCGTCGCCGGTTTTCGACAGCTTGCCGACCGTCACCTGCAGCAACGCATTTTTGTCCGAGGACGACCGCATCGTTTTCATCCCGAACGTGTCGATCGATTGCAAAATTTCCCTGCGCTTGTCAAGCGAATCGAGATCGAGAGACATGATGGCCGCCACGTTGGCGTCCGCGGCTTCTTTCAGCTTCGCGACTTCTTCGGGGACCGGCTTCACTTCCTGCTCGATCGCCGCCTTGATCGTCTCCTGGCTGGGCACTTCCATTGAAAACGACATGTGGTTCCTCCTTCGGGCCGCACCGCTTCCGGGTGCCGGCGAATGTTACATCTGGACGTTGAACAGGTTGCTGATTTTGTAGACGACATCGTCGGTGTCGGCATTGATGCTCGCTGCCTCGTTGATGCTCGAAATGCTCTGCAGCGCTTTGATGTTGGCGTTATATCCGACGGTGTAGATCGGAATTTTATAAGTGCCGATCAATTTCTCTACTTGCTTGAGCGTGTAGCCCACATTCGTTTCGCCGTCGCTGAGGACGAAGATGATCGGCTTGACGCCGGGATTCGCGGCCATGTCGTCCTGCAGCATCTTCAGCGCAACGACGATGCCGTCGAACGTGGCCGTGTTGCCGCCCGCCTGCAGCCTGTTGATGGCGCCGACGAACAGCGACTGCTGGGTCGTGTCGTAGGTGCCGATCGGCAGGTCGATCGATACGTCGCTCGAATAGGAGACGAGCCCGATCCGGTTGTCCTTGCCGAGGTACTTCTGCCCCTTCAGCAGCGACTCCTTCAGCCGCTTGAGCGGTTCGCCCGCCATGCTTCCGGATACGTCCGCGACGAACACGGCCGACATCGTTTTGCTGCCGTTCTTTTTGTCCTTCCACAGCTTCTGGGCCGCCATGAGCAGGTCGCCGCCCGCCGTAGCCAAATCCGACTTGTAGTCGTCCAAATTATTGAAGCCTTTGTCCTTCGCCGCCTTCTGGTATTTGTCCTGGGCGACGAACTCGGCGAATTTCTTCACGATGGCGAGCTTATCCGCGGACAAATCGCCCAGCGCATAGAGCGGGCTGTCGTGGCGGGCGCCGAACGGCGTAAACACGTAGCCGCCTTTCAAATCCTCGGCATTGGTGTACGTTTGATACTCCAGCACGAACGCGTCCAGCATGCCCGATTTCGCCGCGTCGCGCATCTGGATCGTCGTCGACGCGATAAACGGCACGTTGGTCTGGAACCGCTCGAACGCTTGCACGGCTTTGTCGCCGAGCAGGTTGGCGCTGTCGAACGTATGCAGCGCGGTGACCAGGAAGTTCAGGCCCGTCGAGCTTGCGAACGGGTCGGTGTAGCCCATCGCCAAATCGTTGTTCGCCACCGCTTCGGCAACCGTTTTGGCATTGACCGCTCCGTACTTGGCGACAAGCGCGTCATATTTCGCTTTGGCGATCACGATGCCGGGCACGTTGCCGGCCAGCCGATCGGCGACCTTCTCCACCTTGACGCCGCTGGCCTTGACCATCTCGCCCCACAGCTCGTTCGACGGCGTGAACGCATCCGGCACATACTTGCCGGAGCGGATATAGTCCGTCGCCGTGCCGGAAGCGATATTGCGCACCTTGACGGATGCCGGCTTCCCGGCTACTTCCGGTTTCGTTTTGTTGAATTCGGTCGCGACGTCCGTCAGCCAACCGTCGACGCCGCTGCCCGATTTTTCCGTGGAGGAGAAAATTTCAATGAAGGAATCGGTCGTATTGGGGACCGTGACCGGGAATTTCTCGATATCCGGCAGCGAGTCCGCCACATTGGCCGGGTTCAGGTCGATCTGCCCTTTAACGGGCTGCGCCGTCGTCGCCGCAATATTGGCGTAATAGCTGTTCAGCAGTTTATTGGCGTCTGCAATCGCAATCTCCTTCTCCGTTTTGCCGTTGTTCGACGTCAATTTAACGCCGGCGTATACGAGTCCGAACACGACAACCAGCGAAATTCCGGCAAACAGGAGAAATTTTCCCGCTCTTCCCATACCATTTCACCTCATCTTACGATTTATATAATTTGGTCTGTTTGATCAGCGCGTCGATCTCCTGCAGACACGGCATGCTCTCCAGTTCTCCCGGCTCGATGCTGTCCAGGCGGGACAATTCCAGCAGCAGCTTATCCAGCTTCAGCAGCATTTCCTCGTTCGCGCCAAGCGAGCTTTTGACGAAGGCGATGTAGTCGCCGTAAACGCTCCGCTTCTCGTTCTGCAGCGCCGTGGAGAAGGCGGGAGCCGAAGCGTTCATGACGCGCAGGTACTCCGCTTCGTCGAACACTTGCAGCCGGTTCAGGATACTGCGAATATTCAGGAAAAACAGCTTCTCCACCTCGCCGGCGACGGAAACGAACTTCCTGTAGCTCAGCTCCGTGCGCTCGAACCGCTGGTCGAGCACCTCGATCAGCGTATCCCGCTTCTTCTGCAGCCGGTCGATTTGCTCCAGCGAAAGCGCGATGTCGCCCGACAACGTGCGGACGCCGCGAAATTGCTGCAGCGCGGCGATGTAATCGTCGCGGGTAACGATTTGTTTGACCGGCAGCGGCGCCGCATGGCGCGGTTTAAACAGCCAGACGTAGCCAAAATAAAGCAGCGCCATCGCACCCGCCAGCAGCAGCGTTATTCCGAGCGCGGTTTGAAACGCGTCTCCGCCGATAACGATCCCGAGAAAGGCGGGCGAAAGCGCGATAATATCGACCGCCACGATTGCCAGCGCCAGCGCGAGCCACTTGATGAATCTGGTCGTCACTTGCGATTCCCCCTCTGCCTGCATTACGGTTGACGCGCCTTCCGCGTTTCATCCCGCCGCCGCAGGCGACCAGTCGCTTCCATATTTTACGGACCCCGAACTATAATTCGACAACAGACGCCGATTACCTTCCGGGAACGGGCGACTTTTCCCGCAACCGCTCGCAGGCAAACGCCAAGGCTGCCATTTTTTTCGCAAATTGGGCATCCTATAATCGCATGTTCCGTTCCAAGGCCGTTCCGGCCCGCAACGTCACGATTCCGATGCTACAGGTGGACTGATGAATCAACAAGGCAATTCGATCTCCTTTCTGCAAATGGCGATGGTCTTCATGATGTGCATGGGGCTGATGAATCACGTGATCGTCATCCCGCTGCTGCTGAGCGCGGCCGAACGGGACGCCTGGCTGGCCGTGATCGCCGCCGCCGCCGTTTATGTCGTCTGGATTCCGGTCGTCGGCTACATCCTGCGGGGCATGAACGGCGAGCGGTTCGTCCCGTGGCTTGCGGGGGTGTACGGCCCGTTCGTCGCCCGCTTGATCGGCGCAACCGCGGCCTTCTATCTCTTCTTCTTCGGCGGCATCACGCTGAAGGATACGACGCTGTGGACGATCAGCTCTTACTTGCCCCAGACGCCCGCACTCGTAATCGCCAGTGCCGGGATGCTGCTCATCGGCTGCGCGGCGGTTGCCGGGCTGCGGCCGATTGCGATTACCGCCGGCATCCTGCTGCCTTTCGTCATCCTGTTCGGCTTCTTCGTCATGTCGGCCAATATCGAGCACAAGCGATATGAGTTGCTGCTGCCGATCCTCGAGAACGGCTACCGGCCGGTGATCCATGGCATACTGTACGTCGGCGGCGGCTTTCTAGAGCTGCTGGTGATCGTCTTCCTGCAGCAGCACTTGTCAACCAAAGTGAAAACATGGCAATTGATCGTGCTCGGCATGATCATCGCCGGCTTGACGATCGGCCCGACCATGGGCTCCATCGCCGAATTCGGGCCGTTCGAAGCAGCGAAGCAGCGGTACCCGGCCTATGAGCAGTGGCGCATGGTCAAAATCGGCAAATATATCGAGCACCTGGATTTCCTCTCGATTTATCAATGGCTGACCGGCGCCTTCATCCGGATTTCCGTCGCCGTGTTTGCGATCGCCGATCTGATCTGCCTCCGCTCGCCGCGGCGCAGAATTGTGCTTATTGTCGCTATATGCGCCTTGATGATTGTCTATACGCTCTATCCTTACGACGATGTGCTTTTTGTGCGGTTTATGTATCGCGTTTATTTTCCGGCGACGAGCTGCTATTTGGTCGGCCTGTCGCTGGCGCTTGCCGTTGCGGCCTGGATCGCGATGCGAAGGCGGAGGAAAGGAGAGAAGGCCTCATGAACATTTCGAAGCTGTTCCATTCCTGGCGGGGATCCCGCCATATGCCGCAAGCCCGGGAGGCTTTGGCGGAGACGGAGGGGCGCACGGAGCAGCCGGACGAAGCGGCGCCGTTTGCCGATGCAGGAGCTGGCCCGGACTCGCCCGGCTGGGACGAATCCTCGTTCCGCGGCCTGTTCCGGCTGTGCCAGGACGTCAAAATCAAGCCGTTCCGGTTCGGCGACGAGTCGGACAAGCAGGAAGTGCTGCTCGTCTACTGCGAAGGGCTGACCGACAGCAAAAAAATGATCGACCAGGTCGTGCTCCCCGGTCTGCAAACGTTGTTCGACAAGTGCGGCTTTCGTTCCGTCGAAGATATCGAAGCGGCCCGCACGATGCAGATGGCCGAGCTGCGCGTCAATCCGGACGAAGAAAGCATCGAGACGCGCATCGCCGACCGCGTGTTCGACGGAGGATTGCTGCTCTATTTTCAGCCGCTCCGGGCGTTGTTCGTGCTGAACATTTCCAACCGGCCGGAGCGGAGTCCGGAGGAAGCGAACACCGAGGTGTCGATCCGCGGTCCCAAAGACGGCTTCGTCGAAGACTTGTCCGTCAACGCGGCCCTGATTCGCAAACGGATGCGCACGCCGTCGCTTGCCTACGAACAATTCGTCGCGGGCGAGCGGACCCGGACAAAAATCGGCCTCATGTACGTGTACGACATCGCCCGCGGCGACGTGATCCAGGAAGCGCGCGAGCGGCTGCGCAACATTCGGATCGACGGCATCATCAGCACGACGCAGTTGGAAGAGATCATCGCCGATTCCTCCTATTCGCTGCTGCCGCTGCTCGGCTATACGGGCAGGCCGGACTTCGCCGTGCAATGCTTGCTGAGCGGCAGGTTCATCATCCTTGTGGACGGCAACCCGTCGGCCACTATCGCCCCGGCCAATTTGCTGCTGCTGCTGAAATCGCCGGAGGACGCACATTTTACGTACCTGTCGTCGTCGTTCGGCCAAGTGCTGCGGCTGTGCGGCCTGCTGCTGTCGCTGCTGCTTCCCGGCTTCTGGGTTTCGCTCGTGACGTTCCATCAGGACCAGCTACCGTTCCAGCTGCTGGCGACGATCACGCTGTCGCGCATCGGCCTGCCCTTGTCCGGTCCGCTCGAAATGTTCCTGGTCATCGCCATGCTGGAAATATTCCGCGAAGCGGGCGTGCGGCTGCCTTCCGCCATCGGCAACACGCTGACGGTCGTCGGCGGACTCATTATCGGCGACGCGGCGATTCGCGCGGGTTTGATCTCGCCTTCACTCGTCGTCGTAACGGCATTGACCGCCGTGGCGGGCTCCACGCTCGTTTCCCAGGCGCTCAGCGGCATTGTCAGCGTGCTGCGCATCGTCATCTTTTTAGTATCGTCAGCGCTTGGGCTTTACGGCTTCCTGCTTTGCACCATGGGACTGACCTTGTATCTGTCCACACTGCGTTCGTTCGGCGTCCCGTACCTGGCGCCGCTGTCGCCGCCGTCTTTTGCCGATATGGCCCGAACGCTGCTGCGGCTGCCCTGGGTGGTCCGCAAACGACGGCCGGATATGCTGCGCACGAAGGACGCCACGAAGATGGGGAGGAAACACCCGTGACCCTGTGGCGACTCCGTTTCCGCCGGCTGGCGCTCGCGGCCGTATTGGCTGCCGTTGCCGTGCCGGCGGGAGGATGCTGGAGCAGCAAGGAAATTCAGAACATTAACTACTTGTCCGCGATTGGCGTCGATTATGTCAACGACCGGTACGTGGTGTATGGGCAAATGATCGATTTCGGTCATGTCGCCAAACAGGAGGGCGCCGCGCTGCAAGGCCCGCCATCCATCTGGATCGGCAAAGGAGAAGGCAAGACGCTGAATGGCGCCGTGAACGAAGTGTACCGGACGTCGCAGCAGCAAACGTATTGGGCGCATGTGACCGCCATCGTTTTCAGCAGGCGCTTGCTTGCGCACGGCACGAGCGAAATGCTCGACCTGTTGAACCGCTACCGGGAAATTCGCTACAACATTTGGGCCTTTGCGACGGACCGCTCCATCGAGGAGCTGTTCAGCATAACGCCGTTTTTCAAATTATCGCCGCTCTCGTCGATCCTGCACGAGCCCGAGGATGAGTACAAACAGCGGTCGTACATTCGCCCGATGTACATGTACCAGTATATGGCCGATGTCAAGGAGCCCGCGGCAACGGCTTTCCTGCCTTCGCTTTCGACATCGCCCGCAGCCTGGACGGAGAACAAAAAACCGCACAAGCTGTTAAGAATCGACGGGGTGTATTATATGCGCCATTTCCAACTGATTGCGAAGCTGGAAGAGGAGCAGTTGGACGGCTTGCGCTGGCTCGATCCGCATACGGCAAGAACGCCGCTGACGCTCGCCGAAGACGGCGAACCGGTGGCGGTAATGGTGGCCGAGCAGCCCAAGGCGCGCGTGCGCACCTTCGTCCAGGACGGGCGTTTCTACGCGGACTGCGCGATCAAGGTGAAGCTTGGCTTGAGCGAGTTGGTGGAGGCGGAAACGAAGGATCGGCTGAAGGCGCTGGCGATCCAAACCATCGAAGCGGAGGTGCGCCGCACGTACCGGGAAGGGGTGGCCATAGGCGCCGACGTTTACCAGCTCGGCTGGCGGCTGCACCGCTCCAAGCCGAAGCTGTGGCACCAGCTCAGCGACAAAGACGCTTTTTTCCTGCGGGACGATTCGCTGCGATCTCTCAAAGTCGACGTCGACCTCGTCTACACGGGCAAGTACAAGCTGCAGTTGGAGTAAGGTTGATGCGACTGGGGCTGGGGCGAAATAGGCCATAAAACATGGCCTATTTCGCCATCTCCTTACTGTTCTGCGTAAGCGGGCCCCCGCTCCTTCACTGCGGTTTACTGCGCATTCAATCGACAAAACAACGAAAGCGTTCATCAAATCGGGAAGGGATAAACCGGATCGCCTGGTATTCGGCAGCTTGCCGGATGTAGAACGGGTCCTTGCGGATCGTTTCCCAAAGCTGCTCTTCATCGTCTCCCGATGCAAGAATGACTCCGCCTGTACGCGGTTCTTTCCTCCCGGAGCAAATAAAAGCACCTTGCTCGTATTGTTCGTCCATATACTGGAAATGCGCTTCCTTCCATTCATCAATCACCTCGAGAGGCTTGCAATAATGCAGCAAAATCACAAACATTCCCTCACGTCCTTCCGCCAATTCTATTCCAGTCGATACAATGCTTTGGCATTTTCATAGAAAATTTTGGATCTCGCGGCTTTCGGCATCCTGTTCCATATCATCGTAGGCGAGTCGAAATCCCAATGCGGATAATCGCTCGAAAACATAAGTATGTTCTCCGCATCGATCATATTGAGCAGCGTAGTCAGTTGGCTTGCATCATCCGGCTCCTCGATCGGTTGCGTCGTAAAATAAACACTGTCGCGGATATACTGGCTTGGCAGCTTTTTCAACCACGGCGCCAGATGACGAAGCCCCTTATAGTTCTTGTCCAATCGCCACATCACATGAGGCAGCCAGGTGACTCCTCCTTCTGTCAATACAAACTTCAGCCCGGGATATTTCACCATCACCCCTTCGCATACCAGACTGACCAGCTGAGCCATAAAATTTTGCGATAAACATGTATGCCACTGAAGATAGTTGGAGGGATATCCCGCAGAGGTTGGAGCGCCGCTCGCTCCTCCCCCTTCCGAACCGGGATGAATCGCAATCGGCAACCCGTTTCGCTCGGCTGCCTCGTAAATCGGGTGATAAAATCGTTGGCCGAGAGGCATCGCGGAAGCACTGGCCATAATGACCTGGACAATGTCAGGATGTGAGCCCAAGCGATCGATTTCTTTGGCGGCAAGCTGCGGGTCTTGCGTGGTTACCACCAAGGAGCCTTTAAATTTTTTATTGCTGCGCAGCCACACCTCAACCAAATAGTCATTGTAGGCCGAAGCGAGTGCGGCAGCATAATCCGGGTCGGGGTTAACCGACAGATGCATAATATCGTCGCCCGTAAGGATCGCATACTCCATCTGATATTCCTCGATCAGCTGTTTGTACAAGTAATCGGGGCTGGATCCCGGCTTGCCGCCATTCGGGGGAACGGCATCCTTGCGCATGACGCCTATGGGGGAGGTGTAAGTAAATCCGACATGGATGCCGAGCGACGCCACCCGGCTTTTCCACGGCTCTTTCAGGTAAGGGACAAGATCGGTATAGTGATTGAACTGATTGTGCACATCGCAGTCAATCACCTTGGTTAATGGGCTCATCATGCGCGCTCCTTCATTGCCTTGATGGCTATATTTTACCGTGCCGCTGCCGTATACTGACAGTAAGGAAACTTCTGTTTTTCTGATGATTCTACGATTCGGGATGAAGGGGAACTAAAGCTTGCTGACGATTCGCTCCGTGTTTCACGACTATAATATCGGGGAAGATTGGCACATTCCCGCGGGAAACGTTCAGTATCAAATTTTGCTGCTGGTTACGCAAGGGGAATTGGTTTACAGCATGGAGAAAGAGCAGCTGCATCTGAAGAAGGGAGACATCCTGTTCATTAAACCCGGAACGCTGCGAAGCGCCTGGAGAAGTCCAAGCCGCCCGCATGAGATGTATTCGGTTCACTTCACGTGCCGCCAGGGTGAACTGTCGCAATGGTTACAGGATATCCAAAGAGGTGGATACCAAAAACTGTGCACTTCGCATTACTATCATCTGAAACAGCAATTTTCCAACCTCATCCAACAATGGACCTCCAAACAGAGCTATTATGATCTTTATTGCAGCGGCACCTTGCTTCAAATGATGTCCATGATCGGCCGGGAATACGAACGCCAGCATCATCCTTCGCGAAAAGTAAAGCTCGTCGATCAACTGCAGGAATATTTGCAACAGCATTATCGCTCAAGCTTAAAAGTTGAAGACTTGTCCCGCATCGTGGAGCGTACGCCCAACTATGTCAGCACTATCTTCAAAGAAGTCGTCGGCTACACGCCGCTGGAATATATGCATCGCCTTCGCATTTCCGAAGCTCAGGATCTGTTGTTGAATACGCAAATGACAATCGCTGCAATAGCAGACTATCTGGGATACTGCGACCAGTCCTATTTCGGGTATATGTACAAGAAGCTCACCGGCGCAATGCCTTCTTCCTTTGCATACGTCAGGAAAGGAAGGTAAACCGTCTTTGTGCCCAAAAGTTCCGTTCACCGCCAATAGCAAAAAGGAGCAGTTGCCGTGGCAGCGCTGCTCCTTCTTTTTATCAACGAATCGGGATACACCGACCTCAATACGCCCTTACAAACTGCACATCCGCCACGCGGAACGAAAATTTCGGATACGCCTCCAGGCGGTCCAGCTTGGCCGTAAACGGGACATCGTCATTGGGCTGGACGCCGGAGACGGCTGCCGCTGCGCTGGCTAACACATTGCCTTGGTCGTCGATCGCTTGCAGCGTGAACGTAAACCCGCCATAACCTTCATACTGCGGCAAGCGCTCCACATAGATCCGCCCGGTCACCGTACGGTCGCTGCCGGAAATGACTTTCGGGAATACATGAATGAATCCGTTGTCGCCGGTTGCCTTGTTCGGATTCAAGATGCCGTCGTCATTATGCAGGACCCAGGCGTCGCCCATCCACGTGGGGATTTGCAGCCACGTATTCCCCCAGTCATCACGCACCTTGCCTTTGGCATGTACGGTTTGCGGCGCAAGCCGGCTCTGCAGGCTTTGCAGGTTCGGGTAGGCGTATATATCAGTGGGTTCCGTCAGCGCAATGTCCGCATCCGTCGGCTCCACGACAGCCGGCTGGGAGTAACGGGGCGACACCCAGCCCGTCTTGCCCTCGCCGGCGACCACTTTGTAGAAATCCCCGTAAAGCGCGATTGCCTTTAACGTCTGGGGAGCGATCGTCTCGGCATAGGAAACGTACGGCTGGTTACTCGGAGCCGTAAATAACGATGCTTCCCCTTGCAATGTAACCGTCTCGTAGGTCGCTTTGGTCACCCCTTCGATGACGAGGTTGTTGCTTGGCGTGAACCACTTGTCGCCGAGCCAGGTGTCAAGCAGCCAGGTCGGCAACTGCAGGTGACGGTAAAAGATGCCTTTTGTATGAACGATTTGACTGGCAAGCGTAGCGCCCGTGTACCCGTACTCCGGCTCGTTGTACAGCGGCATTTCGCCGGTTACGTCGAGAAACGTGTCTTTCGGCTCCAGCCACCCGATTTCGTGGGAATCGATGTGCACCCACTGGTCGCCAAGCCAGCTCGTATGGATTTTGACCCATTTCTTCTCGCCGTAGAAGGGATTGTACCAGTTGGCTTCCGCAAAGGCCGTTGCCACGTCCTGCGGGGCTAACGAAGCCCAGGACGGCGACGATTCGTCCGCCGACGCGTACAGCTTCGTTTCATGAAGCAGCGTAATCGTCTTGGGCAAACTCGGCCCCCACTCCTCCGCCAGCGCAACAGGCGCGCAAGTCGCGAGCACAACGAACCCCAATAAGCCCATCGCCGTTTTTTTCATCCCATGATCGCCTCCGGTACGTTTCCACGCATGAGGGAGCAGCAGCGTATGCGTCGCCATCATAAAGCCATTTCGCTCCCAACCACGTAGACGCCGGCAAGGACGCAAAAGTTGCTGTTGGCGTTACGCCGATCCGGGCAGATTGAGGCGAATAGCAGTGAAATCATGGGCTATTTCGTGGCGATTGCCCATTTTTGACGAAATAGGCAATAAAAGATGGCTTATTTCGCCAAGCGCCGTTTACTCGAGCTTGCGGCGGACTTGGACAGGCTGGCTTTACAACACGCCTTGCTTTCGATTACGCTTGTACCGAAGAAATACTGGCGACGCGGGGGAAACGACTTGCTCGCGCGAGGAGGAACAAACCGATGTTGAACAAAACGATGCTGGTTGGGGATGTCATGCATGAGTGGGCGGGGACGCGGCGACTGTTGGCCAGCTTGCCGGACGAGCAGTTCGGTTGGCGGCCGCACGCGAAGTCGCATACGTTAGGGGAATTGGCGACGCACGTCGTCAATTTGTTGAATTGGCAGCTGGGTATTCTTCGCGCCCCGGGAATCGATCTGGCGATCGCTTCTTCCCGCAGAACGGCATTAACCAGCCGCCATGCGCTGCTGGACGAATTCGACACGAATATCCGCGAGCTCGAGCAAGCGCTGGATGCTGTCGACGATGAGGCGTTGGCTTCGGACTGGACGCTTCGTCGCGGCGATACGATCATGGCCGTTCAGCCGAAGGCGTTGGCATTCCGCACGATGGGCATGAGCCACATGGTGCACCATCGCGCGCAGCTCGGCGTGTATTTGCGTCTGCTCGACCTACCGGTCCCCGGCGTCTACGGCCCAACCGCCGACGAACTCGGCAAGTAGCGAGCTGCATATAAGCCCGTCGGCATGTCCGGCGGGCTTATTGTTCTCCAGCGCCGTCCTCCCTCCTTCCATTTAATTGCCGGGATCTAAAAACTCCTTCTTATACTCGTCCTTCGGGTCCCATATCGACCACGCCGCTTCGAGCATATTGCCACCCGAGATCACGGAAATAAAAATATCTCGCCCCCCCCTTGCCAATCGGCGTTAGCGGTCCCGTCTCTACCCCTTCCCTGGTCAGTTGGCGATGGGTGTATTCGATGTCCGGGCAGTTCAACGCCATGATCGGAAATGAAGCTCCGTTCCGTATAATCTCCAGCGGTTTCCGATCCCTGGTTTCGACTAGGAGCAATGCGATCGCGTGCTGATGAGGATGATGAAGCACCGCAAGATGCGAACCCCTGTCCCGAAACTTTTCCAGCAACCGAAACTCCAGATGACGGGTATACCACTCGATCGATTCATCAATACTCGTGCTCGGCACATAAACGTAACCGACGCGGCTGAACTTAAACGCGGCTTCCATTGGCCACACTCCCTTTCATCTACTCGTTCTTTTGATACCAAATCCCTGAGGTTTCTAACCTTATGCAGAAAAAAGTCGGAGAAGCGCAAAAGAAGAGACCCGTCAATCCCCTGACAAGTCCCTTCTCTGCTGTTACCTGCCTTCAAGATTGTGCAGCCACCTCGATAATTGAAAAGGCCGCCAAACGATTCGGCAGCCTATTATGGAATTTCCATCTATCTTTAATAGGAAGAAAGATTCGCCGCAATAAGCTCCTCCATTGTAAACAGCGACAGGAAGTTCAGCCCTGCCTTCTCCAGATTGTCCCGGCCTTGTTGCTCCCGTTCGATGACGCAAAGTACATTGCGCACAAGGGCGCCATGGTGTTTCAAGTCCTGGGCGCTTAACAGGATTTGCCCGCCTGTGGTCACCACATCCTCCACGATACAAACCCGTTTGCCGCGGATTTCGGTCCCTTCCGCCAGCTTGCATGTGCCGTATTCCTTGGCTTTCTTGCGCACAAACACAACCGGAATGCCCGTCTTGAGCGACAAGGCCGTTGCGATGGGGATGCCGCCCATTTCGAGGCCGGCCAGTATTTCCGTATCCGAGGGAATTAACCCGGCCAGATGCTCCGCAATTTCACGCAGCAAACCCGGAGCCGACTCGAACAAATACTTGTCAAAATAATCGTTCGACACTTTCCCCGACCGCAACGTAAAAGTGCCTGTTAAATGTGCGGTTTGATAAATTTCGTTGGCCAACACCGTTCGTTCCATCCCGTACCGACCTCTCCCGAATTTTTTGTTTATTCTACCATAAAACCTTCCCGGAAGGTATTGACCCTCTGTGCATGCAGACGGCGTGGCGCGTGCGCAGGGCTGCTTTGGGTAGGAAAACTGGCGCCTTGGCGGACGGATCGTCGTTTAAACGTATAAATGCCCTTAACTGTTGCATACAGACTCGTTTGCCATGTTAAAGGGTAAATATGCGCTTAAATTCGGCGATATAGACCAAATGTTGAAAAAACACGGAAATTAAGTGCATTTTTTCCGTTAAGTTGCCCCAAACAGCCGTTTGGGGTGAGTTTTAGTGTATTTATGCACTTAAAGGTAGTGGTTCTGGTTCTGGTTCTGGTTCTGGTTCTGGTTCTGGTTCTGCTTCTGCTTCTGCTTCTGCTTCTGCTTCTGCTTCTGCTTCTGCTTCTGCTTCTGCTTCTGCTTCTGCTTCTGCTTCTGCTTCTGCTTCTGGTTCTGCTTCTGGTTCTGGTTCTGAAGGAGAACGCTCCCGCCCCCATCGCAAAGTAGACATGGTGCACAAAACGCCGCATTCTCCCTGCCAACTAACAAATTTGCTTTTTGTGCCGCTCCCTGTCGTACACTCAAGGCATACCGGCAACCAAGGAGATGGACCCGACGACGAAGAAGAGCTCGTTCGACGAGCCCGATCAAGTCGTCCATTGAAATATCCTTGCCGTATCGGCATCGGCGACTAGCCGCCAAGCCGTTCCCGCATCGATCAAAAAGCAGGCTATCCATTGACCGGATAGCCTGCCTTCCGCTATGTCTTCTCCCCTTACTCCACCACCAACTCGGTCTGCGCAAACGGCGCCGGATTGCGGCAAATTCGCGGTTGTTTGCCGCTCGCCGTCGTAAGGTTGCGGCAAACCACCTTTTGACAGGGTACATAAGGGTACGGCGGAGTGCCGGATTCCGTATAAACCGCATCCCTTGCCCACCAATTTTCGCTCGGATCGGAGAACAAATAAAACCCGTCCTCCTCTTCCGGCATATGCGAATCGTCGACATGCAAGTTGATGAGCTTCACGCGCTGCGGCATAAAACACGCATAACCAAAATCGTGCGTACCGTCATTTTTCATCGTAAACAGTTCGGGGGTATACACCGCTCCATTGTCCGGAATCCAGGTGCAATCCCGGATTGTGACATCGCCTTCCCACGTGCTGCCGTAATCGTTCCGGAACTGAACCAAGGACCGTCCGTACAAAACGACGCGTTCAAACGTCAGCTGTCCGCGGCCGATGGCATTGACGCCTTGCCAGCCCATCGTGCTGTCCTTGATCGTATAGGTGCCGGATACTCCCATATGCGCATCGAGCCGCGACAACGTACAGTTTTCGACCAAAATATTTTTGCAAAAGTTGGAGCAGATCACGCCCCAGCGGGTACGGTCCGTGATGTTGTTCATCGTACAGTTGATCAGCTTGTAATCCACGATATTGTCCGCCAGCAAATCGTACGACCCCATCATGACCGGTTCTCCGGCCGAGCCGATCGTCGTATAAATTTTATGCCCGCTTACAAAACAGTTTTGGACGGTCACGTATGCACAATGCGTCGCATGGATGAAGCCGCCGTAAGGGGAGCCGTGGCCGATCTCCCCCGCCACATAATGGGTGATGCCGTCAATGGTCGTATTCGAACGGGTAATGCGGATGCCGCGATGGTAGTAGTCGTATTTGGACTCGCCGCGGTTGGCCATCGTGGTAAAAATGCCGCCGCGCACCGTCAGTTCGTCCTTGTCGATCGGCCGCGCTTCGGCATCGGTAATGTCGTCGTAATCCCAATCGATCGGCGACACAATCGAACCGTCTTCATGGACAACAAAGCAGTCCGTCTGATCGAATCCGTTATTCTGATTGAGTCCGCGGCGAATAAACTTCTTCACCTTCGTGTTCGTCACCACGACGTAACAACGGCTATCCAGCGTAAACCCCACTTGTTTCTGGTCCCGGCCGAGCGACGTCATGTTCAGCTTGAACGGCCGAAGCGCCGACTTTACGTGGAAACAGAACGCCTTGTTATCCTCGGCTGCCGTATCGTCAATCGTAAAATGGCTCGTATTCCAGTCGACGTCCGTCTGGATCACGGCCGTCATCGCCTTCGGCCCTATATAATAAGTAGCGTCAGGCTTCGTCTTCACCGGAAGACGGTGGGCATTCGCATAGTCATGAGCGGCGCAAATCGCTGCGATATCATCGGTTACGCCATCCCCCACAGCGCCGAACTGTTCGTAATCGACAAATGGTTTGATTGTCTCCATCTCCTTAGCGGTGTTCGATTCGGGGCTGAATATTTCCCTGCTGAACCATTCGCCAACTTGACCTTCAACCGCCGCCATCACTTCCATGTTACCGGTAAATGGAGCGAAATTCGTATATTATTTTTATATGTTTGGATGGCATCTTTTACACAAGCGCCTTCCTCGCGTACAAGTAGTCGCGCGATTCGACTGCTTGTACACGAAGCTTCTTCATGTTCAGATGAAGCAGACTTCCGTTTCGTTTCACCATCCTGCCCGCCACGAAAACCGTATCCACATTGGCTGTATTCGAGCAGAGCACTGTCAGCTCGAAAAGACGGGCTTGGTCAAACGAACGGTTTTCCCGCTCGTCCCGCCGCAAGTGGAGTACGCGTTGACTCCGCTTGGCGAAACGCTGTTCGCGCCATTAACCGCCATCGGGCAATGGATGGCCGATCACGAGCAGGACTTGAAGCTGGAATTGCCTGCTTCAAAACAGAAACGCCGCCTGAAGCGATCGGCCGACTAGGCGGCAAAGTCGATTCGTAGGCGGCGTTATGCAGCCGATATGTCTTGGAGCAACAATCAACTAATAACTGGTTCCCCTCAGGAATAAGCGAACCAGCGAAGCAACTCATACGCAACCAGCTCATGCCCTTTGGCATTAGGGTGATTGGGCCAGGATAATAAATCCGAGGCTTCACCCGATGTACGTTCGTATGCTTCAAATGCAGCGAAACTATCGACCAAGCCGACTTTATATTCCGCTGCAAGATGGCGAATTTGCTGGGCATGAGCTTTAAGATTAATCCACGATTCTGATTCAGGGTCTTGCAACCTCGACGTATCCCAGGTCGGTGTCAGCAAGATGACTTTCGTACCGGCTTGCAAGGCTTGCTCAATCATCGCGCTCCATGCCCGTTTTACTTCGAACAGTCCGCCAGAGCGGTCATTTAACCCATAATCGATCGTCAAGACATCCGGTTTGTGGCAAAGCACGTCGCGGGAAAAGCGTTCGGCCCCGCGAATCGAATTTTCCCCGCCGATCGCCGTCACGATCACATTAATTACGGCATACGGAAACCGATCGTTCAACAGGCGGTGAAGCAAGTGCGGGTAAGCGTGAAACGTATCGACTCTCGGTGTCGCAAAATAGCCGGCAGGCACGCTATGCCCGTGGCAAACGATGTGGATGGCCCGATTGTTTGGCCATGTTTTCTTCAATTCCTCCACAATAGGTGTTAAATAATCCCGTGAACTGGCCGCCGTCATCTACAAACAACCCCTTTCGCACAAATGGCGAATCATTCGCTACTATAATAATCGACATCGTGCAGAAATTCGTTTACAGTTTTGTCTCATTGCCCATTTAATGGAACATGGCGCTATGACGCCTTTTTTATTCCTCCGTAGCGAAGAGAAGTCGCCGCAACTCCTTGACAACCGATTGGGCCGAGCCGTTTATGGTTAACCGATTGATGACCAACCCGACCGCCAAACGATGGTTCGGGTCGGCGAACGCGATGGAGCCGCCATAACCACCATGTCCAAATACAGGGAAATGCTCGTTTCCATTCCCGAATAACTGATAACCTAAACTCACCCGAGGCAACGTACCATCCGGCAGCTGCAGCGGCAACGTGGCACGCTTCACGCTTTCAGGTCGAAGCAGCTCTACTCCGTCAATGCCGCCCGGCAGCAAAGCGGCATAATGCCGCGCCACGGCCCGGGCGGTCATGATCCCATTGCTCGCCGGAATACAGGCGCGGCGGGCATCGGTACGGTTCATCCATTCGTGCAAGGGCAGGATTGCGGGAGGTACCGGTTGTTTGTCCGGCGAAAAGTCTGTTGAAGCTGACTGGAGATCCGACTGTTCCAGAATCGCTACCCGTTGCTCTGCCTCTTCGGGTATACCGATGTACAAGTCATCGATGCCAAGCGGCCGGCACACTTCTTCTTCTACCAGTTGCCCGAACGCTTTCCCGGTAATGCGTCTCGCGATTTCGCCGATCACATAACCGTACGTCATGGCGTGATAATGCATCTCTATCCCCGGATGATGAATCGGCGCTAATTGCGCTATCTTACTGCACATACCATCCCAGTCAGTCACCCCCTCATACTCCACATTTAGCGGCATATAGGGAATGCCCAGCGTATGATGGAGCGCCTGACCGATTGTGGCTCGCTCCTTGCCATGGGTCGCAAATTCCGGCCACAGCTCGCCTATAGGCATGTCATATTCGAGTTCTCCCCGCTCAACCAATCGATGAATGACGGTAGCGGCTACTCCTTTAGTTGTGGAAAAGGCAGGAAACAGCGTCGTACCGTCTACTTGCTGCCCCGTACGGCTGTCGGCGATGCCCGCCCACACGTTCACGATTAACTCACCTTCGTAATACGCGGCGAACTGAATGCCAAGTTCATCGCCTTGTAGAACCCGTTCTGACAATAGATCTTGCATCCTCTTCTGAATGTCCATGCTTGAAGCCCCCTCTTGTTAGCAGTCGGAAGCAGAGGACACCGTCGTGCCCCTGCTTAATAAATTCACTAGTTACTGCGTTACGGTGAAATTGTCAAACCGCAAATCTCCGAAGCGGCTGTCGAGCCCCGCCTTGCCGGCCGCCAATCTGTTATCGGTCGCCGTCAACTCCAGGTTGCCGTTCACATAAAGCTGGAGCGTCGTGCCCTGGACAACTGCTTTAAACGTGTACCACTGGCCGTTCTGGAACGTGAATGGCTTACTCGCCACTCCTCCGTTCGCTCCTGCCACACGTCGGTAAATGTTCAAACCGCCATTCCTATAGCCGAGAAAATAAAAGTTGTTGGAATCCGTAAACCGGAGCCGGATACCGGCATTTGGCGAATTCGTTGATGACCAGCTATCTACTTTTACACGCGTTTCGACCGTATAATCAGTCCACGAAGCGCTGCCGACGGAAGCTGAATTGTCGAACGTCGTGCTGGATTTGTACACTTTGCTGCCGTCGTTCACGACACTCCAGGTACCGGTCACGACTGACCAGTCGGCAGCACCGTTCTCGAAGTCGGAAAAGTATAAATAGTTCGGCGTCGTCACGACAGCCGCTGTACTGGCGGCCGATTCGTTACCGCTGTCGTCATACGCTTTGACCGTATACGAATACGCCGTCTGGGAACCGATCGTCGCATCCGTATAGGTGGTCCCGCTCGTCGTCCCGATGTTGACCCCGTCGCGGTATACGTGATAGCCGCTCAAGAGGCGATCATCGGTTGACGGGGACCAGGAGAGTACGACTGACTTTCCTGTTATCGTGGCCGTCAATCCGGATGGAACGCTCGGAGGCGTCACGTCCGGATCGAGTGTCGTTACGCATGCGCCACCTCCACCAGATTCGTTGCCGGCCGCATCATAAGCGAGCACGTAATAAAAGTAGGGCGTCGCTTGAGTCAATCCACTATCCGTATAGCTCGTTCCCATTGTCGTGCCGACAGAAATGCAGTCGCGGTATATGTTGTAATGATCGATACCCGTATCGTCCGTCGCTGCGCTCCAGTTGAGCGCGACTTCGCTTTCCGACACAGGGCCCGCCGACAAGTCGGCCGGAGCCGAAGGCGGCGTCGTATCACCAGACGCACCAGCGGGCGCGGCAAGCAACAGCACAGCAGTGACCATCACGAAGGCATGCAGCCAGCGAGGATGGCGGCCCCGATTCCATTTCCTTGTCTCCATTTGCGCACACTTCCTTTCCTCATCCTATTGGGTTACCGTAAAATCGTCGAACCGCGAATCGCCAAACCGGCTGTCCACGCCTGCTTTACCCGACGTCAGATTGCTGTCGGTCCATGTCAGCTCTAAATTGCCGTTGACATATAGCTTGAGCGTTGAGCCTTGTACGACGGCCTTAAATGTGTACCACTGGCCGGTTTGGAACGTATACGGCTTGTAGGCGGTGCTGCCATTATGACCAGCCACTCTGCGGTAAATGTTCAAACTGCCACCTTTGTAGCCAAGGAAATAATAATTGTCGGCGTCCGTAAACCGGACCCGGATGCCGACATTGGGCGAGTTGGTCGACGACCAGCTGTTCACTTTCACCCGTGTCTCCACAGTGTAATCGGTCCATGATGAATCGCCGATGGCTGCCGAGTTGTCGAACGTGGTGCTGGATTTGTAAACCTGGCTTCCGTCGGAAACGACGCTCCAGGTGCCCGATGTCACCGACCAATCGGAGGCGCCGCTCTCGAAATTGGAGAAGACGAGGAAGTTCGGCGTTGTGACGGCGAACGGCGCACTGGCGGCGGACAAGTTGCCGCTGGTGTCGACGGCCTTGACCGTATAGGAATACCCTGTCGCCGAAAGGATGTTGGCATCGGTATACACAGTGCCGGTGACAGTAGCGATTTCCGCGCCGTCGCGATAGACGCGATAACCGGCTATGCCGCGATTATCCGTAGACGCGGACCAGTTCAAAGCGACCGAATGGCCGGTCACGCTCCCCGTTAAGCTTCCGGGAGTGCTCGGCGGTGTCGCATCTGGCGACAACGTAACTGCACAACGGCCGCCTCCGCCCGATTCATTGCCGGCATAATCGTAAGCGACGACCGAATAGAAGTAACGGGACGAAGCCGTCAGGCCAGTGTCGGTATACGTCGTACCTGTTGCAGTGCCGATCGGCGTGCAGTTCCGATACACTTCGTAATGGCTAACACCGATATTGTCGGTCGAAGCCGTCCAGTTCAGCGTAGCCGAATAGCTCGCCGTCGATACGGCCGTCAGGCCATGCGGCGCCGTCGGCGCCGTCGTGTCGGCTGAATCCGAGCCGCTTACCGTCACCGAAAAATCGTCCTGCGTCAAATCGAGCGCAACCGTGAGCAGACCGGAGCCGCTTGCTGTCAATTGCTGCGAAGTGCCGTTACTCCATTGAAGCGTGTAGACGGCATTTGGCGCCAAGCCCGCAATTTCCATCTGGCTGGCGGTCGTGCTCGACTTCAGTGGTTTCGCCGCCCACAGCTGGAAGCCGCCAGGCAATTTCGCATAGCGCAAATTGACGGACTGGCTGAATTGGAACCGCTGATTCGGCAGCGTCAGTGCATCGCCTTGAATCATCATCGCATTTTCGACTGTAGTGCCGTTTTTCGTGTACACGAGCGATTGTGCATTCGCTTTTGCGTCCGTTGACGTCAGCGCTCCCGCACTGCCCGCTCGGAACGCGATCAGGTCCGTTTTCCCGCCGGCGCGCGTCACCGTCATCTTGGTGCCTTCGGCATCCTTCGTTACTGCCGGCTTCACGGCCAGCGAGCGGCCGTCGCGGTTCGGATAAAAGACGCCCAAAAATTGGCTTGCAATCGACGGAACCGCATTGCTGGCGCTCAAATTCGTGCCCATCACCGCTTTGTTCGCCGGACCTACGGTCGTTTGCATGCCATTCGGCTACAGCATGAACAGCTGCATGCTGTCGACACCTTGCGTAATTGTGTAGCCACTGTTCGCATCTCCTGTCCAAGTACCGTTGCTATTGTACAGGAACTGATACGTGCGTTCGCCGCTCGAAGAAACGAGATCGTCATAGACGATCGCATATTCGCTGTCGACGAAAAGCAAATTGCGGTTCATCCGGCTCATGTTGACGTAACCGTTATGCAAATCGCCGGTCGTATAACCGTATCCCGGACTGCCGAAGAACTCGCTGATCGACGCCAGGTCCCGCATATTCGCATACGGCTGATAAAACTGCAAATTGCCTTCTCCGCGCTGCCCCGCGCCGTCGACAAGCAGCGAGTTCATATCTTTCGTCCAGCGGTCGATCTTGTCATACGGCGGATACTCGCTCCACCGCTTGCCTGCGAACTCGATGTAAATGTTTCCGGCATCCGGTTTATCGTGGGCGACGTTGATGTACGTGCCGTCAGGCGCAATATGGTCCCGCCATTCGTTCAGCTTATGACCGCCGACCGGGCCGCTTTTGAACGAAACGCTCCAATCGCCATTGCCCCAGCCCGTGCGGAAATTGGCCATCTCGAGATCGGGGAAATATTGATACGGGACGTATGGCGTCGGGTCAGGCACAAGCGAGTCGTCATAGTACAAGAAGTCCCACACATGCCAGGAAAACGAATTGGAATCAACCGCATATGCATCGTTGATCATTGCTTGCAGCTTGGCGTCGTGAAATTTTGCGGCGATTTCGTACAGAAAGTTGTTAAAATACCCCAGCGCATTGGAATCGTCCCCGTACGGCGCGAGACGGGAATATCCTGGTCCATACAAGTACGCCTTGTAAAGACCAATATTATGAATCGTGTCGTTCCACAGCGTACTGTTGTTCGTCACCGATTCGTACATCGCGATGGAGCGGACGACGTGCTCGTCGCCGTACGACATATAATTCGACCCTTCGTGCTGGGAGCCGTCCGGCGCCAGTTGGGATAGGAGTGTCTGCAGTTCCTGCTCCGCGAATTGATACATCGTTGTTACTACGTCGTACCTTGCGCCACCGACTGATCGAGGTAATACAGATTCGACGTATAGCCGAGCAGCGTACCGTCCCGGTACACGGCATAGCCGGCTACCGCGTCGTTATCCGATGCCGCCGACCAATTGAAATCGACGCGGCCATAAGCGGATTCCCACACCGTAACGCCGGTTGGCACGCTCGGTGCGGTCGTATCGGTCGGCGCCGACGTTTCGTCGATCGACACGTTGTCGAAGCTGACGTTGCCATACGCCGTAATCAGGGCGGCCGGTCCTGCGGCGAACGTCAAGTCGACCGCGGTCAGCACCTCCACGCCGTCCAGCAGCAACCGCAGGCGGGCATGGTCGCTCACGGCGGTGATCGTATGCCACGTACCGACGGAGAGAGAATAAGGCGTGCTCGCCAGCACGGTCGAGACGCCGGCTACTTTTTTCTTAATATTTAGCACACCCAAATCATACGTGAACAAATAGTAATTGTTCACATCCGTATATCGACTGAGTAAACCAACCGTTTGAAACTGGCTCGAGCCCCAGCCGTTGACTTTGAAACTCAACGTCGTCTGGTAATTGTCCCAGGTCGAAGCCCCGAAGACGCTTCGCGAAATCGAATCGGCGGACAACGTTTGATATACCTTCGTACCGTCATTGACGACGGTCCATGTCCCGCTCGCGACCGTCCAGCCGGCGGCGGTGCCGCTCTCGAAGTTTTCGCTGTACGGCAGCGCCGTATCCGCATATGCTTTTAGCGGCGCAATGCCGGGATACACCGGCACCAGCGCGGCCAGCATTAGAACGACCAACAGGCGGGGCAGGAGCAGCTTGCGGTGTTTCCATTTCCACATCACTACCGACACTTCCTTTCCGTCTCATAGAATTGGGAAATCGTGCAACAACCTGTCATGCAAACGATTGAAATCGCTGGTTGGCCATCACCCCCTTAATGAAACTCCCCCTTGGTGACGGATCACAAGAGGGAGCTCGTTGGTGCGCTCACAATCTGTCACCCCTTGACGGAGCCGAGTAGCATACCTTTAACGAAGTATTTTTGCAAGTAGGGATAGACGAGCAAAATCGGCACCATGCTGATAACGACGGCCGCCATCTTGATGCTTTCCGGCGAAGAGGCGAGGTCACTTAAACCCGGCTGGTTCGCCAATGATTCTTCCTTCAGCATGCCATTCAGCACGACCTGCAGCACCCGCTTGTTCTGGTCGTTGATATAAATAATGCCTGGCAAATACTCGTTCCAACGCGCCACCGCATAGATGAGCGCGATCGTTGCGTTTACCGCACCCGACAGCGGCACGATGATGCGCAGCAGGATGTACCAATCGCCGGCGCCGTCGATTTTAGCCGACTCGGTCAACTCGGCCGGGATACCCCTGTAAAACTTGATCATAATCAGCATGTTGTACACGCTGACGGCGGACGGCACCATGAGCGCCCACAGCGTATCGACCATATGCAGCTGCTTGATGACGAGGTAGGTCGGAATCAAGCCCCCGTTAAAGAGCATCGTGAAGAAGATAAGCGAAAAGATCGCTTTTCGCCCGCGCAAGCTGTTTTTGGCCAGCGGATACGCGCAACCTATGGTCAATAGCATGCTGATCAGCGTACCGCCGGCCGTAACGATGACCGTATTTCGGAAGCCGATGTACAAGAACTTTTGCGTAAGTACATATTTGTATGTCGAAAGTGAAAAGTGCTCCGGGTACAAGTTCAGCTTGTTGACGGACGCGCGCAGCGGATCGCTGAGCGAAAACATCAGCACATACCAAAACGGATAAAACATGATTAAACCTAGCAGAACGAATCCGGTATAAAGGACAATCGGGTACAGGCGGCTTTTGCCGTAACGCTTCATCTAGCTCAGCCCCTCTTCCCCGAATAATTTGCTCACCCATTGCGCTGCCAGCACGAGCACAAGTGCGATAACGGAATTGAACACGCCGATGGCCGTGGCGAAGCTGTAGTTGCCCTGTTGCAAGCCGTATTTGAACACGAACGTATCCAATATTTCGGTAACGTTGAGAACGGCGGGATTTTCCATGACAAGGATTTGCTCGAAGCCGGCGTTCATCAGAAACCCGATGCGGAGTATCAGCAGCAGCACGATCACATTGCGGATCGAAGGCAGCGTTACATGCCACGTTTGTTTCCATTTGCCCGCCCCGTCGACGATGGCCGCTTCGTACAGCGACGGATCCACCTGGGTCAGCGCCGCCAAATATATAATCGTCCCCCAGCCGAGGTCTTTCCAAATATCGGAGGCAACAAGAATGCTGCGAAACAGATGCGGATCGATGAGTAAATTGCGCGGCTCTTGACCGAACCATTCGTATACGAACGCCACGACGCCGTTGTGCGGCGACATGATCGCCAGAATGAAGCCGGAAATGACGACCCATGAAATAAAATGCGGCAAATACAATACCGTCTGGATCACACGCTTGAAAAAACGGTTGCCAAGCTCGTTGAGAAGCAGCGCGACTGCAATCGGCGCCGGGAAGCCAAAAATGATTTTGTACAGGCTGATCAGCAGCGTATTGCGCAAAATGATCCAAAAATCAGCGTAATGAAACACGTCCCTGAAATTTTTCCAGCCAACCCACTCGCTCGGCCAAATGCCCTGGAAAATATCGTAATCTTTAAATGCAATTACAATTCCGTACAACGGCGCATATTTAAATAGGAGAAAATACAACAAACCGGGAAGCAGCATCACATACAACACTTTGTCGTTCCGAAGCTCGCGGAAAGCCGACTTTTTGTTTGCCTTCATTTGCCGCCTCTCGGCAGCCTGAATCGTTCCCATGATGCAAATCCTTTCCGCCGCGCGTTCCGGCCGGAGCGGTGCAAATGGTGCCCCGCTCCGCCGGGCATACGCTACTGCTTTTCTATTTTTTGGCTTTTTGAAGGTAAGCGTCGTTGAACGCCTTCGTATATTCGGTACCGCCGCGTTTGTACCACTCGTTCACGAAATCGTTGAATAGGTCGTCGATCGGCCCGTCGCTCAAGATCATTTTGGTATACTGCTGCGATTGGAAATCGCCGAGCTCCTTCGCTTTGCTCGTGTCCTCGACGACAAGCCCGTCCGCCGGATCATGGTAGCCGATCGTGTGCGCGTACTTAAACAGGTCCTGGAACCGCTGCGACGTATGGCTGTATAGCGCGTTGTAAGCAAGCTTCAGTTGGCCGATACCCTCCTGCTTCATTTGGTCGTCGTTGATCGTTTTCTTCACGATGCCGTTGTCGACGGTATAGTCCTTGCTCAGCTCGCCGTAGTTTTCATACATGTTGCCTTCGTCCGACGCCAGGAAGTCAAGGACTCGAATTGCCGCATCGATGTTTTTCGAATCTTTCGTCACCGCCGTTTTCAGCCAGCCGCGCTGGGTGAGCATACGGTACCCGATGCTGTTGTTGTTCGGCCCTTTCAGAATGCCGCCTTCGACGAATTCGGCGTTCGGGTTGTTCTGTTTAAGCGGCGCGTAGTAATTGTTCAGATTGGACGAATCCATCAGGAAGTAGCGGAAAACCGGTGCCCCGACGTTGCCTTTTAACACTTTGTCCTTGAAACGGGCTGCGTTGTCGGTGATAAACTCAGGATCGATTAATTTCGCTTTGTACATTTTGTTAAGGAACTTGAGCGCATCCAGAGCGCCAGGCGCCACGCCGCCTTGCACCAGCTTGCCGTCCTTCAAGATCCAGTTGCCTGGCAGCGTGCCGAATGCACTGAACACCATATCCATTGTCGACAAGTCGACATTGCCGCCGTTGGTAAAGGCGCTTAACGCGTACGTATCTTTTTTACCGTTGCCGTCAGGATCCTTGTTCGAGAACGCATCTGCCACAGCGTAATATTCGTCCAATGTCGTCGGCACCTTCATACCGAGCTTGTCGAGCCAGTCTTTGCGGTAGATCGGAATGTTGTCGATCGCACTGCCGCGGATCGGCACCGCGTAGATATTGTTATCGCTGTGTTTCATGACGTCCCACAAGCCGCCGTCGCCGACTTTTTTCAAGTTCGGCGCTTTCTCAAAATAGTTGTTGATCGGCAACAGCACGTTCGACTTCGTAAGTTTCATTTCCAGCGAATCGCTGCCGAACTGAATGATATCCGGCTTATCGCCGGACGCGAGCATGATCTGCAGCTTGCTATCGAGATCGCCGCTCGGCACGACGGTGATATCCAGCTTCGTATTCGTCTTCTCTTCGATGTAATGCGTCGTTTTGTTGTCGACAGAGACGCCCGGATACGTTTCAAGCACAGCCATCTTCAGCGTTGCCGGAGGCTGTTTGGTGGCAGCCGCAGATGGGGAGACAGATGCCTTCGCGGACGAAGACGGCGACGAAGAGGACGAAGACGATTCCTTGCCGCCAGACGAACAGCCGGCCAGCATCGCGGCGGTCAATACGGAAGCGGTTGCAAGACGTACTGCTTTTGATGTAGTTGTGGTCAAAATAATACCCTCCCTAATATAATCCCTTTGAAAAGGCTTTCAGCGTGCTGCACCCCAAGTATATAGAGGTTTGTGTGGCGTCGTAAATGAACGAATCCGACGATCCGATCGATTTTCAATGAATCGTCATGGTACGATGTGAGGAAAATGTGCCATTGCCACGGCGAACGTCTGTTGTTAAAAAAAAGAATTCCCCTGCCGGGCGAAATGCGGCAGGGGAATGAATGGCAACCTATTGCGTATCCGCTAAAGCTGCTTCCGCCGATACTCAAGCGGTGTCATGCGATACGTTCTTTTGAACAGTCGGTTAAAGCTTTGCGCGTTGTTGTACCCGACTTCCTGCGCGACGTCCTGCACTTTCGACTCCGGGTGCAAAATCAGCTTTGCCGCCGCCTCCATCCGTACTTGCGTCATGTAATCGTAAATGGTGACCCCGGTTTCTGTCTTAAAAATCGTGTTCAAATATCCCGGGCTTAAATAAACGTTCGTCGAAATATCTTTTAACGACAAGTTTTGCCGATAATGGCGTTGGATAAACTCCATCGTTTTGCCGACAATTTCTGTATGCTGCTTCTGCTTCAGCTCCTCCGTCACACTCATGCTCCGGTCGATGAAGCTGATCATCAACTGCTCCAATGCCGCGATCGTATCCGCCTGCTGCACGCTGTCCCAAATGGACGGACCATCGATGCCCGCAGCTTCTGGTCTTCCTCCCATGTCGGCCAGCGCGCCGATCAGATTGGAGCAAATTTGAAATACGGCATATTTAATAGAGCCGATCGAAGACGATTGGCCGGCCAGCATCCGAAGCAAATCGCGAACCGTCATCTTCGCTTTTTCGCTATTTTGCGTTCGAATACAGTCGAGTAAACCTTCCTCGAGCTGCTTGTCATAGAAGCGTCCGTTCGAATCGGCTGCTTGCACCGTTTCCCGGACGATAATTTCGTTTTTGCCGATGAAAAACTTGCGGCCCAGCAGCTGCAGCGCTTCCTGATACGCAAGGAACAGCTTGTTTAGGCTGTCGAAGACCGGACTAATCGCCATCGTAATTTCCGCTCCGGCATCGCTGAGCGTCTCTTTAAGCTCAGTAAACAGCGCGTAAATGCCATCCTTCTCCAGCTCCGTATTGACAATGAGCACGAGCCGGCGTTCGCCCATCACCGACAGCAGCATCGCCTGCAGCCGCTGATCAAAAAACAGCTCTGCTTCATCCACCATTGGATCAGTCAAGACGGTGTTTTCAAACTCCAGCACGGACACGACAAAATGCGGCTTGTCAAACGGCTTGCCGAGAAGCTGTACGATTGCCCATAACTTCTCGTCCTCCCACACTTTCCCACTCAGCAGTTTGAACAAAGAATGCTGCTTCATGTATGGAAACGCCAGACCGAATTGCGACTGCAGTGTGCGGTTTTCCTGAAACAAATCGTTTACTGCGCCGCCGATCAGCGAATATTCGTCCTTGCCTTTTCCAAGTGTCGTCATCCGTTGGCGAATGTCGGCGACAAGGCGAGCAAGCGGCCGGTACAAGTAGAAGGAAAACAGATACGCCATCGCCAGCGATAGAAGCAATACGATGAGCACCGAATAAAAAATGACGTGGCGCAGCAGCTTGGCGGAGTCGACCACTTGTTTAAACGGCTGCTCGTATATGATCGTCCAGCCGAGAAAATTCGATCGGGTTTTGCTCAAGAAATAATCTGTTTTGTCCAGCGTTCGCCGAATCGACGAGCCTTCCGAGCCACGAATGGACGAAAGCTGATTTTGCAGTGACTCCGCCTTGATGCCGGTGTTGTTAAGGATGAGTTGGTCACTATCATTAAAAATTAGCAGATCCATCGGAATCGGATTGTCTGATGTTTGCAGGCTACTCACAAAATCCCGGGTGTCGATATTGATGACGATCTTCATCGCGTCATTGCTGGACACGTCTTTGAACGTCCGTACGGCGCTCAACAGATTACGTTCCGTGGCGCCGAGCGCCGTAACCTTGCGCGGCGGCAGAACTGCGAATAGCCCTTTCGGCTCGACTTGCAAAATGGTTTGGTCGAAAAACGTGTCCAAACTGTATTTGGAGTCCGCCAGTACATAATTTCCGTCTTTGTTGATCAAATAAATGGAAACGATCGATTTATTCGTGCCGGCGATTTTGCCGAATGACCGTATGACGCCGGCCATCGCTTCCGATCGGGCAGCATACGAATCGTTGGACTCAAACAGCTTCCAAACTTCGTCGCTCGCCATAATTTGTTTGATCAAATTATCGATTTCGACCAGTTGCTGCTCGATGAACAGCTTCTTTTCCCCAAGCAGAATGTTGCTGGACATGTCAACCTGCCGCACGATATGCGCTGTGCTGTTGTGAATCGCCACATAACCGATCGTGACGGCCGGGATACTAATTGCGGCAATGAACATAAGTAAAATTTTATAAAATCCCTTCTGCGTCTTAAACGGCTTCACATTTACTCCCCCTGTCACCCGAAAGTGAAGCGCATACATTTTTACTGATTAGAAACAGTGCAAGAATTCAATCTTGTTGTCCAACAATCTTACAGCCTTATTTCAAATGAAGTCAACGATATGATACGACGATAATTCACATATAACAATCAAAAAAGGTTGCGTCATACTTGGACGGTTTTCCGGTGCTGCGAATCGGTGTAAACCTGATGACGGATCTTATCCACTATGATACGTACCAACTTGTCCTTTTGGGAGATCGTGAACGTCGAATACGCCTGGATAGAGCCATGGATGCCATAAAGGAACGATACGTGTCTTGAGAAAATAAAGTATTAGACTTGAGTGCTTGATAAAACGGAGAAAAAGAAGTGAGTTTTTGTCAGCTTTCAGGATTTAAGTATTAGACTGACCATCCAAAATGAAACAGCGGCGGTCTAGGACTCGAAAATAAAGTCTTAGACTACCGCTGTCTTCATTGAGCTAACGTGTCCCGTTAGCGTAATAAATTCATTAACTTCGCCAGTTCTTTAATAATATAGAAACCATTCATTACAGGGTAGTCCTTTGTTCAAGATTATGTATGATATGGGGCGTTGCTTCATAAATGAAATGAACCAACTTTTTCATTTGTTCCACAAAATCTTTACTATCGGGAGCACCTATATTTACTGCTGTTTTTTGACCATTATATACTTCATTGAATAATGGGATTTCACGTTTGTATAGCTCCTTAATATAATCTCTATGAAGTTCACTCATTGCAATGATTACATCGTACTCTTTAAAGTGATTTTCATGAAAAAGGGTTCTTTTGAAGTCAGAAGTATCTATATTCAATTCATTCATTATATTAAAGTGAATACCGGAATACCTGCTAATATCACTATTTGCTCTTATCCCAGCGGAAGCAACCTTAATTGAAGTCTTATTACTTCTGCTTAGAAAATCCTTCATACAATATTCAGCTATTACGCTTCGTGTAAAATTATCGGTACATACAAACATAATATTCAATAAAACCAACTCCAATCCACTGCCCATTTTATGGAATTATAGCAATGGAACAAGAAAATTACCAACAATATTTTTAGATTGGTTATTCAACTAAACTGCCCGTTAGTTGAACGAGGCAACCGAATCGATTCGCCGGCTGCCTCATTTTAGCGTAGAATTGAACTATCGTGCCCGTTAGCGTAAGTTCAAACACGTGGAGGAAGCTAGCGGAACCCAGCGCCCTTATTCATGAACACAACCCGATGAATCGCATCGCAACGGAACTCAGCGCCGTTATTGGGCGTTTGGCAGGCGCATTTGCACCATTTTTTGCTGAATAACGGCGCTCAGTTCCGTTAAGCTGGCTTATAATCTATTATTTCGTCCGGTAGCGGCGCTCAGTTCCGTTAGCTCCAGTTGGAACAAATCTGCCCGTTAGCTTAACACCGACGTCAGTCTATTACTTTATTTTCTCAGATTACAACTTTATTTTCCAAGTCTAATACTTTATTTTTCAGTCTAATAGTTTATTTTGTTCTGACAATACGGGAATAGCGCCATCAGGCGTGCCGTCTCAGCAGCAGAGTCCGGTGAGGCCGCCGAAAGAGGTCGTAAAGTTGGAGGTCATTACAAGTGAGCCGGCGAAAAAAAATTGACTGAAAATGGCATGTGGGAGAGTAGTCGGATGATGCTACCGGAGCATAAAGAGCAAATTGTTGTTCACCGTCAAGAAGTGGTGAAACGGACGCAACCACAATTGGATGCCCAGGCGATTGAGGAAATGAATATGGATCTGCAGCATGCGATTCACGAAAAGCGAGAAGTCGTCATGACATTGTTTCATGAGGACGAAAACCGGTCCGTTATTGCTCGGCCACTGAAAGTAAATCAGCACAATCGTGTGAATCAGCCATAATTTAGCTCCTTTAAAAAAGGCAACCAGTATTTCTTCACTGGTTGCCCTTTTGGTCAGTAAAAACAAATCTTTATTGTAAAAATACTACTCAGAACAATACTTTTTTGTTCAGAACAACACTTAATTGTAATGAGTCAATCAACACACCACTCCCGCCAAACCTTACTCCACCGTAACCGACTTCGCCAAATTGCGCGGCTTGTCGACGTCGTTGCCGCGGGCGAGCGCGGCGTAGTAGGCGAGCAGCTGCAGCGGCACGACTGACAGCGCCGGAGTAAGCAGGCCAAGCGTGCGCGGGATCGTCACGACCTGGTCGACCGACTTGCGCAACTCGTCGTCGCCTTCGAGCGCGATGCCGATGACGTAAGCGCCGCGAGCTTTGACTTCCTTGATGTTGCTGACGGTTTTCTCGAACAGGTCCTCCTGCGTCGCCAGCGCGATGACCGGAACGCCGTCTTCGATCAGCGCCAGTGTACCGTGCTTCAGCTCACCGGATGCATAAGCTTCCGAGTGAATATATGAAATTTCCTTCAGCTTGAGCGAACCTTCCTGCGCTACCGCATAGTCGAGGCCGCGGCCGATGAAGAACAGATCCTCGTGCGTCGCGATTTGTTCGGCGAGTTCCTTGATTGCGGCGCCTTGTTCAAGCACGCGCTCCACTTGCTCCGGCAGCGACTTGAGCGCAGCGATCGTGTGCGCGACTTCGGCCGCTTCGATCGTGCCAAGCGTTTGCGCCAGATGCAGGCCCAGCAGATAGAACGCGATCAGCTGCGACGTGTACGCCTTCGTGGAGGCGACGGCGATCTCCGGCCCCGCCCACGTCGTGATGACATCGTCCGCCTCGCGCGCAACCGAGCTGCCGACAACGTTCGTGATTGCGATGACGCGGGCGCCGTGGCGCTTCGCTTCGCGCAGCGCGGCGAGCGTATCGGCGGTTTCGCCGGACTGGCTCACGACGATGACAAGCGTCGACGGCTTGATGATCGGCGAACGGTAACGATATTCGGACGCAACGTCCGTTTCGACCGGGATACGCGCTAGACGTTCGATCACCGATTTGCCGACCAAACCGGCATGATAAGCTGTACCGCAAGCCACGATATGAATGTTCGAGATGCCGCGCACGTCTTCGGCCGACATCTTCACTTCGTTCAGTTCGACACCGCTGCCGGCAACGTTCAGGCGCGCGCCCATCGTATCCCGATACGCTTTGGGCTGCTCGTAAATTTCCTTCAGCATAAAATGGTCGAATCCGGCTTTTTCCGCCGTCATAATGTCCCAATCGACGTGAAATATTTCTCGGGAAATAAAATTCCCTTCGATTGTCATCAATTCGACAGCGTCGCGTGTCAACACGGCCATTTCATTGTCGTTCAAAATATACACGTTGCGCGTATGCTCGAGAATCGCCGGAATGTCGGAGCCGATGAAGTTCTCGCCCTCGCCGACGCCGATAATAAGCGGGCTGGCCAGCCGCACCGCAACCAGCTTCTCCGGTTCGTGTTCGGTCAGCACGCCCAAGGCAAAAGCCCCCGTCATCCGCTTCACCGCGCGCTGTACGGTGCGAACAATGTCGCCATCATACAGATCGGCGATCAAGTGCGAAATGACTTCGGTATCCGTTTCCGACACGAAGCGATGCCCTTTGGCGATCAGTTCTTCCTTGAGCGCGATATAATTTTCGATAATGCCATTGTGCACGACGGAAAATTTTAGCGAATTGTCCGTATGCGGATGCGAATTGACGTCCGACGGTTTGCCGTGCGTCGCCCAACGCGTATGGCCGATGCCGATCGTGCCGCGCAGCGGCGATTCGCCGAGCTGCGATTCCAGCACCGCCAAGCGGCCTTTGGCCTTCTTCACGGCCAGGCCTTTGTCCGTATAAACCGCAACGCCCGCCGAATCGTAACCGCGGTATTCGAGTTTCTTCAAGCCTTCAATCAGGATTTCCTGGGAATCCCGTTTCCCCACATAACCGACTATTCCGCACATACCAAATAAGCCTCCCCGAATGTAGGCGCACCTTGCCAAGCCCCCCGCCAAACCGTGCGGGCGCTTGCAAACGCCGAATGATTTTCAATTCAAACTTTCACAAACTTTGCAAAAAAGCTAACGCAAAAACAGTTCCGCCATCCACCGCTTTGGACCGGTTTCGCCACCGGCGTCGCAAAAACGATGCTGCGAATGCACAAACGCACAAGCCGCAAACAAAATCAAACCGGGCCACACCCGGATCATGGCAAAAGCTGACGCCCGCACGCGCCGCGGCCGAATACTCCGTTTCGCCGCCGCACCGGGGCCGACTTGCTCCCATTCTATAACCATCGCATTGGAATCTTGTCCGACCGGTCACCCGTTCGATTTGCCTTCCAATTCTCGGCACCGATGTATATGCCGGAAGGTCCCCGCCGATAATCCGAACACCTTCACCTCGTCAGCTTGACGCCGCTCCGCCGCCCATAAGGACAACGAACCGGACCCGCTCAAGCTCTGGCGCTTGGGGAAATCTGCAACCAACTGCCCACCTTTCCGTTTCGGACTGAAACATATTCCTATCTTATTCATTTTGATTCGCAGTTGCAACAACTATTTAGCGACAGCAAATTACGACATGTCCCGCCGGAGCACGGAATCGTTTCGTACAACGGTCTGGTGAAGCTTCGAAATTGGTGTCAAGGCGTCCTTGAGCCGGATCGACTTCCAGCCCAAGCGCCGCCACAGTTCGGTTTATTCACGAATTCTCGCTTGAATTCGCTCGAAACACATCTCCCGCCAAAATAGCCCATGATAAATGGCTTATTCGCTTCATTTCTCTCGGAGCATAAAAAATAGCCAGTAAAAACACTGGCTATTCTAAGCAAATCGCCTCAAAATCGAACCTTTCAGCGAAATAGCCAATGATTTCACTGGCTATTTCGTTAAGGCCCGCCACTTTTGGCGAAATAGCCAATAAAACAGGGCCTATTTCAAAACGATACTATGGCAAACCATGAATGAATAGGCTTATAAGGCCAACTCGCGGCGAATGACGTCCGCGATGCGATTGACGAACGATTCCACTTGCAGCTTCTCCGGCCCTTCGGCCATCACGCGCACAAGCGACTCCGTGCCGGACGGGCGAACGAGCACGCGCCCGTTGTCGCCAAGCTCCGCCTCCACCTCGCGGATCGCGCTGTCGATGGCAGCGTTGCCGGTCAGTCGCGTCTTGTCGACGCCTTTGACATTGACGAGCACTTGCGGAAACTTGCGCATCTTCGTCTTCAGCTCGCTCAGCTTGCGGCCGGAAGCGATTATCGTATCGACCAGCTGCAGGCCGGAAAGAATGCCGTCGCCCGTCGTGTTGTAGTCGAGGAAAATCACATGCCCCGATTGTTCCCCGCCCAAATTGAAGCCGCCGCGGCGCATCTCTTCCATCACGTAGCGGTCGCCGACAGCCGTCTGCGCCGTAGTCAGCCCCAGCTCGCGCGCCGCCTTGAAGAAGCCGAGGTTGCTCATCACGGTGGTGACGACCGTGCCGTGGCGCAGCGCGCCCCTGCGGTTCATCGCGTCGGCGCAAATCGTCAGCACGAAGTCGCCGTCGATTTCGGCGCCGGTGTCGTCGATGGCGATCAGCCGGTCGGCGTCGCCGTCGAACGACAGGCCGAGATCGGCCTGGTGCTTCAGCACTTGCTCGCGCAGCGCCTCCGGATGGGTCGAGCCGCAGCCCTCGTTGATGTTGCGGCCGTCCGGCTCGGCGCCGGTCGCAATAACGGTTGCGCCCAACTCGCGGAACACGCGCGGTGCCAGTTCATAGGCGGCGCCGTTCGCGCAGTCAAGCACGATCTTCAGCCCGGCGAAGGACGACGTGACCGTCGTCTTCAAGAAATCGGTGTAGGCGAACTTCGCCGCCGCATCTTCATCGACCGAACCGAGCGCGCCGCCGACCGGTCGCGGCAGTTCGTCGGTCGCGGCGTCGATCAGCCGCTCGATCTCCAGTTCCGTATCGTCCGACAGCTTGAACCCGTCGCCGCCAAAAAATTTAATGCCGTTATCCTGCACCGGATTGTGCGAGGCGGAAATCATGACGCCCGCGTCAGCTCCCAGCTTGCGAGTCAAATAAGCGACGCCCGGCGTCGAAATGACACCCAACCGAATGACGTTTGCGCCAATCGACAGCAAGCCGGCGACGAGCGCCGCTTCCAGCATCGGGCCGGAGATGCGCGTATCGCGTCCGATTACAATCGTCGGCTGCGCTTTCTGTCCGGTGAGGACGTAGCCGCCGCAGCGGCCGATCTTGTAGGCAAGCTCCGGCGTCAGTTCCCGGTTGGCCACGCCCCGCACGCCGTCGGTGCCAAAATATTTTCCCATGTCGAATAATCGCCGCCCCTAATAAAAGTAATTCCATAACATCAAGCTCATAAAAGAATTGTATTCATGATATGCCGCCATGCCCGCCAATGTTTCACCCGCCGCGCGGCGTGGCGCTCGCTCCCGGCGACGCGCTGCCGCCACTCGGGTTCGCGGGCGAGCCGGAGGCCGAAGCCGACGGCTTGGGCGTCGGGCTGGGCGTCGCCGTCGTTGCGGCGCCTCCCCCTTGCGCCGTCGCCGGCTTGGCGCTGCCGGCCGGCTCGCTCGGCGTCGGCGAGGCGCCTTTGGCGGCGATTTCGACCGTCGCCTTCAGTTCCTGCTGCTGCGCCGCCTTCATCAGGAACGCCGGCAAGTTGAGGCTGATCGCCACGTCGTGTTTGCCCGGCGGCAAATTGCTGACATCGACGATCGCCTGCACATCCTGCAGCTTCAGGCTGTTCAGCAGCGCCTGAGCTCCTTCGATTACCGCGCTGATCGCCTGATTCTCCGGCGCCACAAGCGTCGTTGTGTAGCCGTCGCTTTGGCCGATGATCCGCAGCGGGATATTGTCCACCGTCCTGGTCTGCGAAGGCACGACGGACACCTTGATCTCGATTTTGGCCGGATCGACCTGGGTCACCTTGTCCTTCAGCGGCACGTCGAGCGTAAACGTCTTGTCTTCCGTCAGCCCGCTCAAATCGATCTGGAGGCCGTCGTAGAAGTCCAGCTTGTCCAATACGTCCTGCGGTGCGTACACCGTCACCTGATCGATCTTCTGCTGCAGCGACGACACAGCGTAACCTGCCGCCGGTCGGCCGATCGTTTTGATCGGGAGCGGCATCGTTTTGAACGGGTTGGTGATCGGAATTTCGACGTCGACGACCTGCGGACTGACCGTGCCGTCGATCGGCTTGCCGTCCTTGCCGTAAGCGACAAGCTTCACCTGCTTGGAGACGACGCCGGTCGCCTTGTCGACGCTGACCTCCGCGCGCGCCGACTCCACCTGGTCGAGCATGCTGCTCGGCACGGTGACATGCACGCGGTTTGGCTTGATGACCGGTTGGCCGGCCTTGTAGCCGGGCGCAGGCGAGCCGGTGACATTGATGACGACCGGCACTTCCTTCTTCTGCTTCTCCTCGAGCACGACACGCACCGTTTGCGGAACGATTTCCACCTTCACGGCGTTAGGGATGATACTGGTCGTTCCGACCGCACGCAGTACAACGGAATGCGTCCCCGCTCCGCGCCCGGTCAGATCGGCTTCGATTTTGAACGTGCTCGTGTTCATCTTCTTCAGCGCCGCTTCGCTCGTGCCGGTCAGCAGCACCGTCACTTCCGGCGGGTCCATCGACACGATATTGTACTGTTCCTTGTCGTAATTGACCGTCACGTTGACGTTGTTGATCGAAACGTCTTTCGTGATCGGGCTTGTCGACGACGGCGCATTGTTCTGGGAATCCATATGGACGACGACCCACAGCAGCACGCTGATGAGCACCGCCACCACTTTGACGACGTTGTTGTCTCGCAGCCACTTATCCATGCTGGCCCCCCTTCCATTTCCAGAAGGAGTTTTTCTGCTTCGCCTTGGCTTTCGACTTCGGCTTCAGCTCGTCATACAGCTTGGAGATAAGCGACTCCTCTTTAATATCGCGGACGACGAGGCCGTTGATCGCCAGGGAAACTTGTCCGGTTTCTTCGGACACGACGACCGAAATCGCGTCCGACACTTCGCTCATGCCGATCGCGGCCCGGTGGCGTGTCCCGAGCTCCTTGCTGATGAACGGATTCTCCGACAGCGGCAAATAACAGCCTGCGGCCATCAGCGTACCTTTGCGGATAATGACGGCGCCGTCGTGAAGCGGTGTGTTCGGGATGAAAATGTTGACGAGCAGTTCGGAGCTGATCTCCGCGCCGATCCTAATGCCCGATTCGATATAATCGGTCAGGCCCGTTTCCCGTTCGAACACGATCAGGGCGCCGATCTTGCGCCGCGACAAAATGCCGACCGTCTTCATCACTTCGCCGATGCGGCGGTTGACGTCCTGGTCTTCTTCGTTCGTCTGACGCGTGAACAGCTTGCCCCGGCCGAGCTGCTCAAGCGCACGCCTGAGCTCCGGTTGAAAGATGATGATGACCGCAAGCACGCCAAAATTGAACGCCTGGCTCATCATCCATTGCAGCGTGTTCAGATTGAACGCGATACTGAGCACCCAGGCGAGCACGACGACGAAAATGCCTTTGAGCAGTTGAATCGCCCGCGTCCCCCGAAGCAGAAGCAGCAGCTTGTATATCACATAACTGACGATAAGAATATCGATGATTTCTTTAATCGAGCCTTGGATCGTTAGCTCTTTCAGAAAAGCCATACGCGTTCCCCCAATGAACCCTGTTAACGATCGCTAGCGCGTTTTTCTTTCTAGTATAAATCATAACATATTTTGCGAAAAAAACCTCCCCAGCTCGTAATCGAATTGGGGAGGTTTCCACAAATTAGGGAATTCGGTTAGCCGGCCGCCAGCGATATCCATTCATTCACTTTGTACCAGAACCAGCTGATCGCCCGATCGACCGGTACGATCTTGCCGGCGATGTGCGCGGTCGACGCCAGATTGTAGCTGCCGTCGATGACGACCAGATTGCCGTCCACGTTGCCGTCCACCTGTATATGTCCGTTCTGGACGAGCAGATTGCCGTGTACGGTCTGTCCGGCCGGCACATAGACGTAGTCGCCCTGGATGACGATGTTCTGCAGGTCGTTTCCTTTGACCATCAGGTCCTTGTCGTCGTTCCATAACGACATGAAGCTGCCGAGCATTACCAGCAGGAACACCGACGCCACCGACGCCGCCGGATGCCTGCGTATCCAGTGGGTCCACGTGCTGCGCCGCTTCGGCTTCGGCAGGGCGCTCATGATGCGGTCGGTCATGTCGTCCGGCGCGTTCATGCGCGGCATGGAACGCACAAGCGCTTCGGTGCGCTCGAACTGCTTCAGCGCGGTTCGGCAGCTCGCGCAGACGAGCAGATGCTTTTTCAATTCGGCCGCTTCCGGACCGGCAAGATCGCCGTCCAAATATTCGTGCATGAGCGACAGGGATTCGTTGCAGTTCATCGCCAGCCACTCCTTTCGTCAAAATTCCGTTTCCGCTTCGCTATGTACCGTTACCATACGTGCGAACGGCGCAATTGTTTCAAAAAAGTTGGTTTCCATATTCCGGCTCCAGCTTCTTGCGCAAAAATTCGCGCCCCCGGTGCACCCGCGTCTTCACCGTCGTGACCGGCATGCCGAGCACATCGCCGATTTCCTGCAGCGACATGTCGTGGAGATAACGCAGGATCACAACCGACTTGTACTTCTCCGGCAACGTATCGATCGCCGCACGAATGTGCTCCTGCATCTCCGACAATACGACTTCGCTTTCCGGCGTCGCCTGGTCGCTCGGCAGCAGCGAATACCAGTCGGCCCCTTCGCCTTCGGGCATCTCCGCGTCCAGCGAATAGTTCGGCTTGCGCTTGCGCAGCCGGTCGATGCACAGATTGGTCGCGATTCGGTAAATCCAGGTGGAAAACTTCTGCGTCTCGTCGTACCGGTGCAAATTGGTATAAACGCGCAGGAACGTTTCCTGCACGATGTCTTCGGCTTCGTGCGATTGATTCAGCATCCGGTAGGCCAGATGGTACAGCTTGTCTTTATACAGCTCCACCAACTCGGCAAAAGCCCGGCGGTCGCCGCCTCTGGAAAGCTTGGCGAGCCGCGTTTCGACATAATTCACCGGCGTATCCTCCGATTCAGGATCCCGCGTGCAGGATCTTCCCTTACTACGTTGCAGATCATGTTGCGTTTCAAATAGAGCGGTCGGAGCGGTTCCGTCACTCCGACACCTCCCGTTTCGCGCCGCCGAGCCGCTCCGACACCGCGATGCCAAACAGGATGAGTGCGACGCCCAGCCACTGAATGGCGCCGACGTGCTCGCCGATGATCAGAAAGGCGCCGACGACGGCGACCGGCAGCTCCATCGAGCCGAGCAGCGCGGCGAGCGCGCTGCCGATGCGCGGGATGGCGACGTTGAACGTCACGGTGGGAACCGTCTGCCCGAGCATGCCGAGCAGCAGCCCCCACAGCAGCAGCTCCCCGCCGTCCGCCTGAAAGAAGACGGTGGGCGGATACAGGAGATAAACGAAAGGCAGCGCCGCCGTCATCATGACGACCGACTTCAGCAGCGGGTGCATCGTCGTCTTCACCCGGCCGGTGCAGAAGATGAACAGGCTGTAGGAGACGGCCGACAGGAAGCCGAACAGCGCCCCTCTCCAGCCGAGCCGGCCGATATCGACGGCGAAAACGTCGACGGCGCACAAGGTGCCGGCCATGATGACGGCGATGCCGAGCAGTTGGTAGCGGTTCGGCCAGCGGCGCGAAGCGATCGACTCCATCGCGGTCGTGATCCAGGTGAACTGGAACAGGAACACGATGGCCAGCGAGGCATCCATTTGCGACAAGGTTACATTGTACATGACCGTGGTCGCCGCCAAGCCAAAAATACCGATCAGCGCCAGCCTAATCCACGGCCCGCGGAACGGGTTGCTCCACGCCGATCGGGTCACCGCCAGCAGCAGCCAGAGCAGCGCGGTCCCTCCCGTCACCTGGGCGACGCTCACTTCCCCGTCGGCAAAGCCGGCATCGTAAGCGAATTTGATAAACGGCGACAGCAAGCCGTAGCTCGATGCCCCGATCAAAATAAGCGCCACGGCGATCATGCGGGTCCGGTTCATCGTCGGCCGACGCTCCTTTATTTGGAGAAAGAGCCGGATCGCTTCCGGGCGGAAACGTTCCGGCTTCTTCGATGGATAGTGATGCCGCGTGCGATCAGCCCGTGTTCCGCAGCCCCGCGGCAATGCCGTTGATCGTCAGAAGCACTTCGCGCAGCAGGTCCGCGTCGTCGGCTTCGTCCGTCTCGCGCTGGCCGCGCAATTCGGACAGCAATTCCACTTGCATGTAGCTCAGCGGATCGACGTACGGGTTGCGAAGCCGAATCGACTCCTGCAAAATCGGCACATTATCGAGAATGTCCTGCTGACCCGTAATTTGCAGGATCAGATCGGACGTCAGTTCATATTCTTCCTTGATGAGGGTAAAAATACGCTCGGCCGCCGCCTGGTCTTTCACCATGCGGCCGTATTCCTTGGCGATCTGCAGATCGGCCTTGGCCAGCGCCATCTGCAAATTGTCGATCGTCGTGCGGAAGAACGACCACTTGGCGTACATGCGCTGCAGCATTTTCAAATTGTCCTGCTTGCCCTGATAGAAGCTTTGCAGCCCTGTGCCCGCGGCATACCAGGCCGGCAGCAAATAACGGCTTTGCGTCCAGGCGAACACCCACGGAATGGCGCGCAAATCTTCGAACCGGTCGCTGTTCTTCCGCTTGGACGGGCGCGAGCCGATGTTGAGTTCGCCGACTTCCGGCAGCGGCGTCGTTTCCTTGAAGAACGCCAGGAAATCCGGATCGCGGAAAATCAGGTCCTGGTACTTCGTCTGCGACGCTTCGGATATGCCGCGCATGATGGCTTCATATTGATGCTCATTGATATCCGTTTGCGGATTGCGGGCAAGCATCGCGGCGGTGATGAGCGCCCATGTCGCCTGCTCGAGGCTGCGGTAAGCGATGCCCTTGATCGCGTAGCGTTGCGACAGCACTTCGCCTTGCTCCGTGATCTTGATGCCGACGCCAAGCGTTTCCGGAGGCTGCGCCATGATGCTGCGGTTGAGCGGCATGCCGCCGCGCCCGAGCGCGCCGCCGCGGCCGTGGAAAAACTTCAGCTTCACGCCGTGCTGGCGCGCCACTTCGGTAATTTCCTTGAGCGCGATGCGCAGCTCCCAGTTGGCGGTCAGCACGCCGCCGTCCTTGTTGCTGTCCGAGTAGCCGAGCATGATTTCCTGCCTGTCGCCGAGCGCTTGCACACTGTCGCGATAAGCCGGGATGCCGAACAGCGTATTCATGATGCCCGGCGCGGCGTGCAGGTCGTCGATCGTTTCGAACAGCGGCGACGGCTGCAGCGTACACACCACCGTGCCGTCCGACTCGCGGCGGTACAGGCCGTATTCTTTGCCGAACACCATGACTTCCAGCAAGTCGCTGGCGCCCTGCGTCATGCTGATCAAATAGCTGACGATGCAGTTCCGGCCGAACTCGCGCTGCGCTTCCTGCACGGCGCGGTATACGTCCAGCGTCTCGCGCGTCGCGTCGGAATACGCCAAATAAGGCGAGGTGATCGGCCGCGGATCGTTCAGCACGTTCGTCAGCAGCACGATCTTCTCTTCTTCGGCAAGCTTCGCGTACTCGGACGTAATGCCCATCATCCGCAGCACTTCGCTCATCGCGTTTTCGTGCTCCTTGCTGTGCTGGCGCACGTCGAGCGTGGCCATGTGGAAGCCGAACAGCCGCACCTGGCGAACGAGCTTCTTGATGTGGCGGTCGGCGACATAATCGGCTCCGTGGCGGCGCAAGCTAACGTACATTAAACGGAGGTCGTTGATAAACGCCTCCGGCGTCTCGTATTTGCCTTCTTTCCCTTTATAGGAGCGGTTCGCGGTATTGCGGATCTTCTGCACCATATAGCTCGCTTTGATCCGGTACGGCTCTTTCTCGTTGCGCCACACTTCTTCGGTGACGACTTCCGTCGTTTCGCGGTCGCGTTCGATCGAATCGAGCAGTTCCTGCGTCACGCCGACGATATTGCGGCTGAAGCTGAGATGGTCGAGCACCTGGCGCAAACCGGCCTCATATTTCTTCAGCGCCAGGTCGCGGTGCATATTCAGCGTCTCGAGCGTGATGCGGGCGGTAACGGACGGGTTGCCGTCGCGGTCGCCGCCAATCCAGGAGCCGAAGCGCAGGAACGATGGCACGTGCCAG
This sequence comes from Paenibacillus cymbidii, assembly GCF_004764705.1. Taxonomy (GTDB): domain Bacteria; phylum Bacillota; class Bacilli; order Paenibacillales; family NBRC-103111; genus Paenibacillus_AN; species Paenibacillus_AN cymbidii. The sequence continues at coordinate 362,571 of NZ_SHLX01000002.1, forward strand.
TCTTCGCTCGGATAATAATTGTGCAAGCACCGTTCCAGCTCGCCGTAAACTTCCGGCAGCACGTCGAACAACGTTTCGTCGAAATAGTACAGACCGTTGCGCACTTCATCCAGCACTGTCGGCTTGCGGTCGCGCAGTTCGTCGGTTTGCCACAGCGTCAGCACTTCGCTCTGCAGCCGTTCGTGCAGCTGCTCGCGCTCGCGGCGCGTCAGCGTCGGATTGTCCAGCTCGGCCACGTCTTGGGCAATGCGCTGGTGGATGTCGAGCACGTCCTTGCGGGTCGCCTCGGTCGGGTGTGCGGTCATGACGAGCTCAAGCGAAATTTGGCCGACGATCGCCTGCACCTCTTCGACGTCGACGCCGCGCTGATGCAGCTCTTTGACCACGCTTTCGATCGAACCCGGCTGGATGTTCTCCCCGGCGGAACGCTCGTAGTCGCGCTTGCGGCGAATGCGATGGTTCTGCTCGGCAATATTGACCAGTTGGAAATAAATCGCGAACGCGCGGATCACATTGTGCCGAATGCCTTGATCGCACGAGTTGATGGCCGCCTTGAACTCGTCGTACAGCTCGGGGGTAAACTGCGCACGCAGCGACTTGCTCATCTCGCGGATTTTCTCCACGATGGCCAGCAGCTCGTTCCCTCCCTGGCTGACGAGCACTTCGCCGAGTATATTGCCCAGAAACCGGATGTCTCTGCGCAGCAAGTTGTTGGTCGCCTGCCTGGAAGCGGCGATAGTTGGGTCGGACATTGCTCTTTCACCTCATTAATGGGTTGGGGCGATGCCGATGATCGGCAAACCCCGTTTTGAGCGGTTGTTCAAAAAGCCGGCTTTTTGAACTCTCACTTGAAGCGGCAAAGAGGCCGGATCGGATTTTCATCGGTTTATTTTATCACATTTTCGACATAGGCATATAGCTTGTGACGATAATTTTTCATGTATCCGCTTACTTGCGGAAGAGTCATTTCGGCGGAACAAGCCGGAAGATCGCGTGAATGGCGGCATGTATCGCGCAACAAACGTCCGGCTATTTCGTATGTATGGGAAATCACGCGGATGGAGGATGGATTTCGATGCTGATTTTTCAGCTTGCGGCCTGGGTGTTCATCGTCATTGGCGTCCTGCAGGCCATATTCCCGCGAGTCGGCTGGTACTTGAAATACGGCTGGCAGTTCAAGAACGCGGAACCAAGCAACGCAGCGCTCGTCATGAACCGGATCGGCGGCATCCTCGCCGCGGCGATCGGGATTTACCTGCTGAGCCAACATTATTTTTTCCCTCTTTGAGCAGGATGGGCACGAAATAGGCCATGAAAATGGCTTATTTCGCATTCCCCTTTGCTTAAGAATCAAGATTGATCTTGCAACTTGAAGCGGGGTCGTTTATTATGGATATTATAGGTCTATAATAAATTCCGCAAAGAACAGCACCTGTTCCGCTACGTTCAAACGTTGCAGTCGCGAATCGCACAAAAACCGACGCCCTTTTGTACGCTAATTATGGATATTATAGATCTACTAAGGAAGTGAAGGAGAGAAACATGATGGAGCTAAAAAACAGCAAGCCCGGCCCGATCCTGTTCGCACTGATCGTCGGGATGTTTGTTGCCGCTTTGAACGAAACACTCATGGGCAATGCCCTCCCCGAACTGATGAATTCGTTCGGCGTGTCCGCAACGACGGTCCAGTGGCTTGCGACCGCCTATTTGCTCGTCGTTGGCGTGCTCGTTCCGGTGACGGCGGTATTGCAGCAATGGTTCACTACCCGGCAAATGTTTCTGTCGGCAATGAGCCTGTTTTTCGTCGGTACGGTCATCTCGGCGATGTCGCCGGATTTCGTCGTGCTGCTGGCAGGGCGGATTATTCAGGCGATCGGGACCGGCATGCTGCTGCCGCTTACCATGAACGTCATCATGACCATTTACCCGGCGGAAAAACGGGGAGGCGCAATGGGGATGTTAGGGCTCGTCGTCATGTTCGCGCCGGCGATCGGCCCGACGCTGTCGGGGTTGATTGTTGACGGGCTATCCTGGCGCTGGCTGTTCTACCTTGTGCTGCCGTTCGCGCTGCTCTCGATTATCGTTGGCGTCGCTGTCCTGAGAAACGTGTCGGACGTCACGAAGCCGCGGATCGACCTTCTGTCAGTCGGGCTGTCCACGATCGGCTTCGGCGGCATTGTGTTCGGGTTCAGCAAGGCCGGCGAGCTCGGTTGGTCGGTGCCGGAGGTGATTTGGACCGTCACGGCGGGAGGTGTCGCCTTGGCGCTGTTCGTCTGGCGGCAACTGCTGCTCAAGGAGCCCGTCATGGATTTGCGGGCGTTTCGTTATCCCCTTTTTGCCCTTGTTGCGGTGCTGCTATTCGTGCTTCTGATGACGTTCTTCTCGTCGGCGATCATGCTTCCCATGTTTATGCAAGGAGTGCTGATGATGACGGCATTCCAATCCGGATTGATCCTGCTTCCCGGCGGAATTGCCAACGGGCTGATGGCCCCGGTCTCCGGCAAGCTGTTCGACAAGTTCGGGCCTCGCGTTCTTGTCATTCCCGGACTTGTCGTTGCCGTCGCCTCGTTGTGGCTGTTCACCCGGTTCGACGAAACGACGACCACCGGCTTCCTCGTCGCCGTGCATATCGCGCTGATGATCGGCATCGCGCTCGTGATGATGCCCGCCCAGACCGCCGGGCTTAACCAGTTGCCGCAGCATCTGCACCCGCACGGGACGGCGATCTTGAACACGCTGCAGCAAGTGTCCGGCGCCATCGGCACCGCATTGTACATCAGCATGATGTCGGGCGGACAGAAACGATACTTGAGCGGAGCGGGCGATCCGCAGTCGCCGGCGGAAATCGTCAAAGGGCTGGCCGCAGGCATCCATAATGCGTTCTGGATGGGTTTCATCATCGCACTGGCTGCGTTCGCACTCGGTCTCTTCCTCCGCAAAGGGAAATCGCCGGAGCCTGAACGGACGGCAGGTTGACGACCGGCCCGGAGCGTCAAATGATGCGTTCCAGGCCGATCGTATGCTCCTTGCTCAGATCGATATAGGTGCCGTTCACTTCCACAAGCGGCTGGGCGGGCGCGTCCGGGCTGACCAGAATGATTTTCCCTTCGAGCCCGTTCGAAAGGACGACCCGGTTGCCGATGGCCAGGTCCATGATCTGTTTGACGAAGCGCAGCGTAATGGTCGGATCGAGACTGCCGTACGCCAGTTCGGACAACGCCTGCAACGCCTTGTGGAACGGCACGGCCTCCTTGTAGACGCGCTTCGAAATCATCGCGTGAAACACATCCGCAACCGCGATCATTTTGCTGTACGGGTCGATGTCCTTGCTTTTCCGGCCGTTCGGATACCCGCTCCCGTCCTCGCGCTCATGGTGCTGCAGCGCCGCGAGCGCCTGCCGCCGCGATATCCCTCTCGTACCTGCAATCAATTCGTAGCCGTACACCGTATGCCGTTTGATTTGTTCGAATTCGTCGGCTGTCAGCTTGTCCGGCTTGTTCAGCACGAACGGCGATACTTTGGTTTTGCCTACGTCGTGCAGGAGACCCGCAAGCATCAGTTCTTGCAGTTCCTCTCCGTCCAATCCGTTTGCGTTGCCGATCATTCTGGCCAGCATGGCGACACCGATGCTGTGTTTGTATGTATAGTCGTCGTGCTGCTCCAAGTAGATAAAGATAGGTTTCAGGTCGGTTTGTTCACTGATCTGCACGACTTTCGGGAGAATGCTGCGGCGAATATCGTCGTACGGAATCCGATCGGAATGGCGGATCTTCTCAAATGTCAGTTTGATTTCGCGGATGGCGGAATCGACCAGTTCCACCACGGCCCCGGGCTCCACGTCTTCGTCGTCGAGCCCGATGCGCAGATGCTCGAGCAGATCGATTTCTTTGCTGGACAGCAGCGTGAAGGCCGGAATGATCAATGCTCCTTGGCGGTTATAAACGTTTCTGTTGACGCGCATGCCTTCGCGCCGATAGCGGCTGACGTACGAGTCTTTCATCATCGAAGCCCCCTGTTTCATCCCGCATGAAAGCTACTTCACATCTTGAACATGATAGATCATGTTTTCCACCGGTTCAAAAATGTCCCTGCAATACTTCCCGATGCAAATTCGCCCCGACAGCATCTTTTGTACCGATATGTGCTTCTTCGCTTTCAGCAGCGATCCGACGCCCGTTTGTCCGCCGATCGTTTTCGCCGTGATGCTTCCTCCCGCTTCCAGGCTCGACCCGCGGCAAACCGCCGTGTCCCGGACGAAGACGATATCCCCCGCCGCAAACAAGTCGCTGCTCACCACCCCGTCATTCTCCACGAGAATGTCCCCGTTGGATTTGAGTTCGCTTCGGTGGCACTGGTTGAGCTTGATTTCCGACTTCTCCTCCTGCATGCGGGCTACTTCCTGATGCGTTTCCTGCAGCAGAGTGACGATGCTTTGCACAAAACTGGCGGTCGCGACTTCGAGCAATTGAGCCGGTTGCAGCAGAAGCGCGCACATTTCCTGAAGCTTCCCGTATTCCTTCTGCTTGATATGCCTGATGCTGGCGATGATCGACAGCAGCTCGACAACCGTCGCCGGAATGTCCTTGAACTTGTTCTCCATCAGCAGGATCACGATTTGCCCGTAGCGGACCTTGCTGTTCTTCGCTTCCAACGTCTGTTGAAGCATAAGCGAAGCGGCCTGCAGCTTGGCGATCTGCTCGCTGAGAATTTTGGACGCATTGTACAGCCGGTTGAACATAACGCCGAAATAACCGCAATACAGCTTGCTGCCGAGCACATTGCCCCTGACGTAAACGCTTCCGGTTGCGGTAATCGTGGCCTGATACACATTTCCGTACACGTACACGTTCCCAAGCGATTCGATAATCATATGGTCCGTCACATTGCCGTACACGATCACGTCGCCGGCGAAGACGATATTGCCGGTCTCGATATCGACGTCTCCGTAAACGACATAAGAGGTCGAAATATCGAACGTTTTGATCTTTCCGCCCGTAATGCGCGGCCTTCCGCTCTTCAGCGCCTTGATCTTGCCGTCGGCCGTCCATTCGACCGAAGGCTTGGCTACGATCATGATATCCTTCGGCGCGGCCGGGACGATCACATTGCCGTAAACGTCGTAACCCGGGATACCATCCACCGGCGGCAGTTTGCGGGCGATCAACTCGCCGCTTCCGACAGTAGGGATCTGCAGATGGTTGCGAAAATCGACGGTGCCGGAAACTTCGAAAAACTGGCTTTCCACCTGTTCCGAAAAATAAATTTCGAGCTCCGCATCTTTCCCCGGGACGGCTTCCTTGCCCGCCGCGATCAAGACCGGCTTATAGGTTGGATGCTCCAGTTCCCGTTGAATGGCAGCGATATCCAGCACAGCACGAATGGCCTTCAGCTCGATGTGGCCGACGACATCCGACAAGTGGACCGTTGCCAGCACGATCTCCTTGTTCTCCTCGGCCGCAATCGTCAGCTTGTTCCCCCGCGCCGTCTCCGTGAGCCGCCAAGCGCAGCGCTCCTTCGCGTGCAAATGGAAATGGGCGTGCAGCTTGTTCTTCGACACGGTAATGCCGAACAGCGATTTTTCTTCGATTTCCCAACGAATGCTGTCTTTGGAGGAGACGGCCACTTCGGCTTGTACATGCTGCCCGTTGACGATCAGCCTCACCGGGCCTTCGGCGCGTATGAGCGGCGGCTTGCCTCCTTCGTCCGGATCGCGCACGACAATGGTTTGATCCTTCACCTGCACCCAGCCGTCCCGGTCGGTCCAATTCGCTTCGCCGCCGGCGCTGTTGTCGACTTCTTTGACGGTTGCCACATTGACTTCGTCTTCCAGCTTCAGCTGATTGATGAGACGCGTCAATTCGAGTTCGGTCACCTCTCCCATCTCGCATCGCACACCTTTCGAACCAATTGGTACAAATGACGGCAGCCATTTGTTCACCGCTTGACAACCGAAATAAAAAACACATCACCCGACGGATGATGTGTGCGACATCCAGTTCGGCGGCTTGGCGACCATAGAACGGGCTTGTTCATTAGGTCCATAGCTTTGCGTCCCAATCTTTCGAAAGGTTTGCTATTATCGTTGGAGCTTCTATTCAAATATCATACCAATGCACTAACAGAAACAAATCGCGTAATACTTGAGTACTACTCACTTAGAGTATATTCACGAAACGTAAACTTTTCAACCTCTTTTTGTGACTTTTTTAACAAAAACCGGGCCGCTTAGGGTCAAACGGCGTATGGATTCCGGAGGGAGGGCGAAGCTGTATTTCTTTCTATGAAAAAAGCCGGCGTCGATGGGGAAATAGGCGGCGTGCCGGTTCGAAAATAAGCCCAATAGCCAGTGTTTTTGCTGGCTATTTTTGATGATCCGCCAAAAAGTGGGCGAATAAGCCATTTTTTATCGGCTATTTTTGCGTGGGGTCTGTTTCGCAATGCTCAGTCCGCCAAACCGCGGCGGTCCAAGCCATCCTGGCGTTATGCCCCCTTGACCACAAATACGTCTTCTATTTGTTGCAAAATAAAAAGAAAGCTTACGACTGTAAGCTTTCGGACGGTTGATCTTATGGAGCGGGTGATGGGAATCGAACCCACGCTACCAGCTTGGAAGGCTGGAGTTCTACCATTGAACTACACCCGCAACTGGTTACAAAATAATGGTCGGGACGACACGATTTGAACATGCGACCCCCTGGTCCCAAACCAGGTGCTCTACCAAGCTGAGCTACGTCCCGTAAAACCGATTGCAGCGCCATAATCCAATTCCAACCGCTGCAAGAAAAAAATGGCGCACCCTGAGAGATTCGAACTCCCGACCTTTTGATTCGTAGTCAAACGCTCTATCCAGCTGAGCTAAGGGTGCATAATGGAGCGGACGACGGGAATCGAACCCGCGACCCTCGCCTTGGCAAGGCGATGCTCTACCGCTGAGCCACGTCCGCAAAATGAATTCCGATGTTTCGAAAAAGCGCCTCAAAGCCTTGATACATCTGGCTTTTTCTTTCGCTTCGTTATGTTGTCCTCAACAGCGACAAGAACTAATATAACAGGTTTACAACTAAAATGCAAACCCTTTTCGCAAAAAACTTTTCGCGCGATCCCCCCCGCCGGGTAAACCCGCCCTGCCAAGAGCAGGACGGGTCGCGCCGCGGAAGCTTATTTGCCGATTTTGCTCATGAAGTCGATGTATTCCTTCTCGGCATCGGCGGTGGCCGGGTACCATTCTTTCGTCAGGAAATCCTGGAACTGCTGCTGCGATACCGTACCGAGGACAAATTTCATCTCCAGGTCGTCTTTCTTCTTCACCAGGTCCGGGATCGAGCTGTTCAGGTTCAAAATTTTCGGCGAACGTACGGCCGGCACGTTGGTGACGGTCATCTGTTTCGTCGCCGCCTCAAGATCTTTATTGAACTTCGCCAGCTTCTCGTCGGTGTCCGCGCCTTCGATGATGGCGCCGGCACCGCCCACCGCATTGGCCAGCGTCATGTACGTGCTGGTCAGCGTCGCTTGTTTGGTCGCTTGATCGGCCGTACGGCTGATCTTCTTCGTTGCCGGATCGTAACTGTCGAAGGTTACGCCTTTAACGCCAAGCTGCAGCAGCGCGTTCGCTTCGGCCGTGTTGCCCCAGTCGAGGAATTTCAGTACGGCGTCAACGTTCTTGCTCGACTTGGCGATCATCCAACCGCCCCACATTGCCGGTGTCACCCAGTCGTTGGCGACGCCCTTGGCGTCCTTCAGCACGCCGGAATACGAAAATTTATGAATGGAATCCTTATCCTTCGACGTGTTGGCCACGACCTGATATTGGTGCGAGTAGCGGATGCCGATTTTGCCCTGGTTCATCTTCTCCTCGTCCACGTAAATTTTGTTGACGAGGAATTCGGGGTCGATCAGTTTCTCGTCGTTCAGCTTCTTCAGGTAGGTCAGGTACGGGATGTAGCCGGACATTTTCTCGCGGATTTTGTACGTGCCGTCCGTGTCTTTCGCCCCGAGCATGATCGGCAGATCAAACGCCGCCGCAAGGAAGTTCGAGGAATTCCAGAACGAGTTGGTGCCGAGCGACGGGTTGGAGAAGCTAAGGCAATACGTGTCCGCTTTGCCGTTGCCGTCCGGATCGTTCTTCGTAAACGCATTGCACACGTTGGTGAATTCGTCGAGCGTCGTAGGCGCTTTCAAATTCAGTTTGTCCAGCCACTGCTGGTTGATCATGTATCCCCAATGGTTGACGATGTTCGTCCGCGGGATAATATACGTTTTGCCGTCGTTTACGGACTTCACCGCGTCCCACGTATCCTTGGAAATGTTTTTCATCAGGTTCGGGTACTTGGCGATCTTGTCGTCGAGCGGTGTCAGCAAGCCGTTCTTCGCCCATGTCTCCATGTTGGCGTCGGCGCCGCCCCAGTTGTAGATCAGGTCGGGCAAGTCGCCGGAAGCCATCAATACTTGCAGCTTGTCGACATAGTTGTTGATCGGCGGCGCTTCGATCGACAGCTTGACGTTGGCCAGTTTCTCCATCTCGGCGACGACCGGGTTATTTTCGAACACGATGCCGGCATTGACCCGATTGAACATCTTGATCGCCGCAGGCGCCGCAGGCGTTGCCGCCGCGGACGGCTTGGCGCTCGTTCCTGCGCTTGCGCCCGGGCTTGGGCTGGAAGCGCTGTCCTTTTTGTCGTCCGAGCCGCAGGCGACCGCAACGGCGCTGACGAGAAGAAGGCTGGCAACAGTGGCAATGACTCTTTTTCTCGATTGTTTCATTTTCCAACTCTCCCTTTTTTCGTGATCTATTACAACTGCGGGTTGCGCAGCAGCAATCGGTGGTGAGGTGAGGAAACTCAGGCGAAGCTACCCTTTGATCGAACCGATCAGCATGCCTTTCATGAAAAACCGCTGCAGGAACGGATATACGGTAATGATCGGCAGCGTCGCAAAAATGATGATCGCCATCTTGATCGTAAACACGGTCACGCCGCTAGTATCGTTCACGTCCTTGGCAATGCCTCCGTCGTCGACGACCAAATCGCGCAGGATCAGCATCAGCGGCCACAAATCCCGTTTGGACGTGTAGATGATGGCGGAGAAAAACGTGTTCCACTGCGTCACCGCATGGAAAATAACGAACGTGGCGATGGCCGGCTTCGACAACGGAATGATGATTTTATAGAGTACCTTGAATTCGTTCGCCCCGTCAATAAACGCCGATTCCTCAAGACTCGCCGGGATGGAGGCGACGAAATTTTTCATCAGGATCAGGTTGTAGGCGCCGAGCACCCCGGGAAGAATCATGCTCCACAGCGTGTTGTACAGGTGCAGCTCCTTGACCAGATAGAAGTTCGGGATCAGGCCGCCGTTGAAGAACATCGTAAACGTGATGAAGATCAGCACAACGTTGCGGCCTTTCAAATCCGTCTTGGACAGCGGATACGCCGAGATCAGCATCAGCGAAATGTTCAGCGCCACGCCGATGACGGTAATCAGTATGGTGTTACGATACCCGGACCACATCTGCGGCATGCGGAAAATTTGCTCGTAAGCGCCGAACTCGAAATGATGCGGAATCATCCGCAGCGGATGCGCCAGGTAATCGTCGTACGGCGTAATCGAAAAGACCAGCACGTAGTAGAACGGGAACAAACAGATCAGCGCGAACAAGGTAATGAGGATATAGTTGAAGCTGTCGAATATTTTATCGCCGAACGATCGGATCGTCATCGGGGCTGCCTCCTTGGTTGCGGTATGATGCGGCCGGTTACCATATGCCGTCCTCTTTCATCAGCTTGGCCAGCCAGTTGCCGAGGAGCAGGAAGATCAGTCCGATCACGGAAGTGAACAACCCGACCGTCGTGCCGAAGGCGAAACGGCCGCCGAGAATGCCGACCCGGTACGCGTAAGTCTCGAACACCTCGGATACGTCCAGATTCATCGGGTTCTGCAGCACGAAAATTTGCTCGAAGCCGTTGCCCATAATTTGTCCCAGCCGCAAAATGAACAGAATAATGATCGTCGACTTGATCCCCGGAATCGTAACGTACCACAGCTTCTGCATTTTGCTGGCGCCATCGATGCCCGCCGCCTCGTACAGCTCCGAGTTGATGCCCGCGATCGCCGCCAGGTAGATGATGCTTCCCCAGCCCGCGTCCTTCCAGATGCTGCTAAGTACGACGATCGGACGGAAGTAGTCGTTGTCGGCCAGGTAGAAGATCGGCTCAGCGCCGAACTGGCTCATGAAAATATTGACGATCCCCCATGTCGGGGACAGGAAGTTGACCAGAATGCCGCCGATGACGACCCACGAGATGAAGTGAGGCAAATAAATGATCGTTTGCGACACCCGCTGGAACACGAGGCTGCGCACTTCGTTCAGCATCAGCGCCAATATGATCGGAAACGGGAAGCCGAAGACGATGCGCAATAACCCGAGGTAAAGCGAATTCCAGAATACTTTGTAAAAATCGCTGAGCCCGAACATGTAGCGGAAATTCTCAAAGCCGATCCACGGGCTGCGCAAAATGCCCTTGGCAAAGTTGAAATCCTTGAAAGCCATCAGCACGCCGTACATCGGAATGTAGTTGAAAATAAAGAAGTACACCACGCACGGAAGCAGCAGCACGTACAAATACTTCTTCTTATTTAAGTAGCGCCAGGCGCTCCTCATCGTTGCCGAGCTCATTCGCTTCACCTCTTGATCGTTCTTGTTGCCTTGCTTTTGTCTGATCTCTGGCTGCTTCCTCAGTGTACCCGTTCCGCCGATTGCCAACATCTACGAACATTGGGGAAACGGATACAATCTTTAGGTGCGCTGGGCGAATGGACAAAAAAAGCTCCCGGCAAACGCCGAAAGCCGAAGAAACCCGTTATTTCTGCTGCGACGCCTGCTGCTCCCGGAAAATGTCGTAAATGTCCTTGGTCAGCACGATGCTGTCGCGTTTGTTCGCGTAGAAGCTGTGGTACCAGTCGTCGACCTGCTTGCCGCCGGCGTTGTTCCATAATGCCAGGGCGTCGGCCTTCGCTTGCGCGGGCGTATAGCCGGGCGTCAAAATCGACTTGATCCAGACGTCCCCTTCGCCTGCGCCGGTATGTTTGCTCATGTCGGACAAGATCGTCTGCAGATCCGCCGGCAGCTGCGGCATGTGCTCGGGATGAGTCGGGCCGGCCGTGTCCAGGCTGAAGTCGACGAAGGCGGAGTTCAGCTCGAACATCTCTTTGACATGCTTCTGCAGCGGCTCCTTGTCGCTCAGCTTCTCTTTGCCGAAATAGCACGCCCCCGACAGGATCGGCGACGCCAGCATGGCGAAATCGCCCGACGCGTAATTGAATTCCGTCTTCCACTTGTCCAGGTCGATCAATTGCGGGCATTGGTCGCCAACGGTTTGGCTATGGACGCCTTCGAAGCCGTAATACATCGTCTTCATGAACGATTCGGAGGAGGCAAAATCGATATACTGGATCACCGCTTCCGGGTCCTTCGTCTCCGCGTTGACGACGCCCGTCATCTGGATCGGGTTGACGAAGACGGGATTGAACCGGCCGACCGGCGTCGCCACATACGGTGAAATCGCGAGCTCGGCTTCGGGCACATTGCGTTTGAGCGGGACGTAAAAGTCGGTATAAAAGGTGATCGGCACATTGAACTGTTCCATGTAAATGCCGACCTTGCCGTTAAGGAAATCGTTCTTGGCCCGGGCGCCGTTCTTGTCGTTCAAGTAGCCCGGGTCGACAAGCCCTTCGCTGTACAGCGCCTTCTTGAACGCCGTTACCGCTTCGATGTTGTCCCAGCCATGGACCAGTTCGCCGCCGCGTACGACGTAGTCCGGGTACGTCACGCCGAACATTTCGTCCAGCGCGGCGCCGGAATTGTACGACATGGCAATGCCGTACGTATCCTTCTTGCCGTTGCCGTCCGGATCCTGCTCGGTGAACGCCTTGGCCAGCAGATACAGATCGTTCGTCGTTTGCGGCATCTCCAGATTCAGTTTGCGCAGCCAGTCGCTGCGGATGAACAGGCCGCGCTGCGGCACCGTTTCGTTGATGCGGCCGAACTGGTACAGGTTGCCGTCCGATCCCGCCCCCGCCTTGCGCAGCGCCGGGAACAGGTCGAGCAGCTCCTTGTAATGCATGCTGTACTGGTTGATCATGCTGTCGATCGGCCGAAGCAGCTTCTGGTCGATCAGCGTATATTTGATTTGCGGCGCGTATTCGAGAATCAGGTCCGGCGCTTTGCCGGAAGCGAACAGCGTGTTAAGCTTCTGCTCCGACTGCGTTCGCGGCACCGCCACGAATGTCACGTCGACCGGGCCCGCCTCATTGATCCAGCGCGTCATCTTGTTGTTCTCGATTGTGCCTTCGCTGGCGGGAATCGTACCGCGATCGTAGACCGTAACGGAAATGTGCCCGCGCGGCGCGGCGCTTCCTTCCTTGCTCCCGCCGCCGCTGTCGCTGCGCTTGCAGCCGGACGACAAGAGCACAAGGGCGGCCGTCACGATCGCCGCGGCGGCGAATGCGGATCGGCTCCATGGCAGCTTCTTCATACGTCTCTCCTTTCCCCGAAAGGCCGGCCGTCTTACGGCTGATGCTGCTTGCGGTATTCCTTGGGCGACAGCCCGGTCGACTGCTTGAACAGCTTGGCAAAATAGTTCGGCAAATCGTACCCGATCAGGCCGGACACTTCGGTTACGTTCAAGTCCGTATTCGACAGCAGCTTCTTCGCCTTCTCCATCCGCAAATCCACCAGGTAGGTCACGAAGCTGCGCCCTGTCTCCTTTTTGAACAGATGGCTGAAATACGTCGCGTTGAGATGAATATGCGAAGCGACCTGCTGCAGCGACAGCGGCTCCGCATAGTGTTCCTCCATATAACGGATCGCCCGCGTCACCGTGCCTGCATTGTATTTATGCTGCCAGCTGCCGAGCGCTCCCATGAACCGTGCGGTTTCTTCCTGCAGCCAGGCGTACACCTCGTCGCCGCTGCGGCAATTATGCAGCTTGCCGATGCGCGCCGGCAAAGCGGGCGAGTCGTATTCCTGTTCGAGCTGCTTGCGCGCCGTCTCCTGCAGCGCGAAGCTGAACGACAGCGCTTCGATCCGCCAGGCGTCTTCCCGCATCGCGCGAATGTCCTTCATTTGCTGCTCGAGATACTGCCCCAGCGCTTCCGTCTGCCCCGCCAAAATGAACGACAGCGTCTGCGCCGCGAGCAGCTGCTGCTTAGCCCGGTTGATCGGCGCCGCACCGCCGGCCGCTTCGCCGGACGGCTCCTCCTGCTGCTGCGCCCGTTGCGGCCCGCCGGCGGCCATAACCGCTTCGTAGGTGTCGGCCAGCCGCGAGAGGTCGCCGACAGCGCCGGCCTGATGCGAAACGATGGCAAGTCCGAGCAGACGGTGTACGGTATCCTGCACCGCCTCGCAAAGCGCAAGCGCCTCCACCTGCCCCGGCATAAACAGCGCGAAGCGTCCGGATTCGATCAGCAGCAGCGTGCCGGCCAGTCCGTGCACATCGAGCAGCTCGCTGATGATGTTGAGCACCGCAAATTGCAGCAGCGGCACGTCGCGTTTCACATACTGCTTGTGAGCAGGCAGAAAGTCGGCAATATGAAACAGTACCAACTGGCGTTCCGCGAGCACGCGCTCCAACTCGGCGACCGTTTCCTTGCGGGTCGGAAACCGCAGGAACGACGCGCGCAGCGTGTTCTCCAGCAGCAGCTGGTGTTCGCTCGCTTCCTTGCGCCGCTTGAGCTGGCTCGAGGCGAGCTGGGCGTTGGCCTTGCCGAGCGCGTCGTGAATATCCTGCTTGCTGCAAGGCTTCACGAGCAGATCGAGCGCGCCGCTGCGCAGCGCCGTCTGTGCGTACTGAAAGTCCTGGTAGCCGGTGATGACGATGAATTCGATCGCCGGGTAGGACGCTTTTGTCCGCTGGAGCAGCTCGAGCCCGTCCATCAGCGGCATGCGAATGTCGGTCAGCACGAGGTCGGGCAGCAGCTCGGCGATCATCCGCTCCGCTTCCTGCCCGTTCTCCGCTTCGCCGCAGACGGTCCAGCCCATGCCGGAGCCGGCGATCATTTTGGCCAATCCTTTGCGAAACAAGGGCTCATCCTCAACCAGCAGTATGCGTATCATTGCCCCTGCCCCCTTCCTTCGTTTCGTACGGCAGCGTCAACCGGATCAGCGTGCCTTGCGGCAGCCGGCGGATGTCGAGCCCGTAAGGCGCGCCGTGCACCAGATCGATGCGGCGGATCACGTTGCGCACGCCGATGCTTTCCCGCTCGCGCCGCTCGTCGTACAGAATGCGGTCGTCGAGCAGGCTGTCGATCGTCTCCTGCGGCATGCCGCAGCCGTTGTCCTCGATTTCGATATGCAGCTCGGTATGGCGGCGGAACGCGCGAATCGCCAGCCGTTTGTTCGCCGTCTGGTCGCGGAATGCATGGATGAACACGTTTTCGATCAGCGGCTGCATGAGCAGGCGCAACATCCGGCATTGCAGGATGTCTTCGTCCGCCTCGATCGTCACGTACAGCTCTTCGCCGTGCCGCGCTTCCTGGATCGTCATGTAGTTGCGGATTTGCGTCAGCTCGTCCTGCAGCGTGCTTGGCGTCGTCGCCGGCGCCAGCGAATATTTGAGCAGCTCCGACAAGCTGGAGACGAGCGAAGCGGTTTCCGCGTCGTCGTACAGATACATGATTTGCCAATAAATCGTATTGAGCGAATTGTGCAGGAAATGCGGGTTCAGCTGCGCCTGCAGCGACTTCAGCTCCGCTTCCTTCTCGCTCAGCTTGCTGACGTACACTTCCTGGATCAGCGCCTGGATGTTGGCGACCATCTCGTTGAACCGTTCCGACAAATAGGCGAACTCGTCGTCCGACGTTTTCGGAATGACGACGTGCAAATTGCCTTCGCGCACCCGCTGCATGGCGGCGACCAGCACCTGCAGGGGCTTGAGCATTTTGCCGCTGAAGAAGGAGACGCTGAACGCCATCAGCAGCACGCTGACCAGACCGGACACAAGCGCCAACTGGTAGACGTTGCGCCCTTTCGCCTTGATATCCGCCAGCGAAATGCCGCTGACGAGCGTAAACGAACGCGGCGCAAACTCGCTGCGGACGAACAAGTAGTCGCTTTTGTTATGATGCTCGATGAACGTATCGTCGCTGCCGGCCAGCGTCGGCTGAAAGCCCTCGTCGCCTTCCGGCTCGCGGCTGTACAGCAGCTCGCCGTTCTGATCGTACAAGTACGCCCCCGTCGTCCGGCCGGCCATCAACGGCTCCAGCGAGTTGCCGAAATACGCCTCGTCGATGATCAGAATCATCATGCCGTACACCGTCTGCTGTTTGGTCGATTTGAGCAGGCGCGCGGCTACGATATAGCTTTTTTGGCCGGAGGAGTCGGCGATTTTCATTCGCTGCCAGGCGATTTCCGCCGACGTTGGCTTCATACTGCTGCGCAGCAGCTGGTAGAAGTCGGGGAACTTGATCTGGAACGCCGAATTCGTCTGGCTGTAATAGCGGTTGATGCCCTGCGTGTCGACGATGTAAACGGCGCGGATCTGCTGCGTTTCGTTCTTCAGCGTCAGCAGCATGTCGGCCAGCTCGCGCTCCAGGCGAAAATCGCGGAACGCCTCGCTTTCGCCCGCCGCCGGCGGCGCGTGCATTTGCTGCATAAGCTGCTCCACGAGCGGGTGGAAAAAAACGAAATCCGTGATCCGGTACACGTCCTGGATTTTGAACCCGATCTGCTCGATCGTTTGTTCGCTCGTCTTGTGGTATTGTTTGCTGATTTCGCCTTCGAACAAATTGAGGTTGATCCGGTACGACACATAGCCGGTGACGATCGAGCAGACAATGATAATAACCGACAGCGAAATAATCAGTTTGACTTTAAAATGTTGGTTAATATATTGAAGCAACTGTTTTCGTCTCATCGGCGCCTTACCCCTTAACATAACCGCGGAAATAAGTGTGTGGCAAAAAGAAACCGCTTCAAGAAAGAAAGCAGCGAAGCTGCTCTTGCGATCCGCTTCCCCGCTTTGATTCGTACTGCTTTATTGGTCTTCCAGACAGGCGCGGACGAGATCGTCCACATGGGCGGTCGCCAGACATTCGACGGTGTCCGCCGCGCCGTAATACAATTTCACTTCGCCGTCGTCCTCGAGCACCATGCCCCCCGGAAAAATGACGTCGTTGCGGAAGCCGCCTTCGACTTCGTAGCTCGCTTCGGGCGCCAGCAGCGGCCGTTTGCTCATGCCGACAATCTTGTACGGATTGTCAAGATCGAGCAGCATGATGCCGGCGCAGTAGCGCTTCCTCCAGAACGGCTCCCAGCCGTTCCGGCCGCGGTTGTGGTCGATGTCGACGGCGTGGAACGTCGTCAGCCAGCCTTGCGGCGTGCGGATCGGCGGCGCGGCCGGGCCAAGCTTGTCGTTGGCGAACGGCACCTTCTCCAGGCCGAGCAGCAACTCCGTGTTGCCCCAGTATTTCAAGTCCGGCGAATCGGAAATCCAGATGTCGAAGCTGTCCTTTCCGCTCTTGCCGTATACCGGGAACGGGCGCTCCAGCCGGACGTATTTCCCGCCGATTGTTTCCGGGAACAGCACCATGTTGCGGTTGTCCGGCGCCGACATGCTCAGCACCTCGAAATGGTCGAAGTCGTCGGTAACGGCAATCCCGCCGCGTACTCCGTGCCGCGTATCGACGGCGAAGCACAGGTAGCAGCGCCCGTCGATCACCGTCAGCCGCGGGTCGTAGGTGCGGATGATTTCGTCGCTTTCGATGCCGAATGCCGGCTTCTCCTGCACGTCCCAATGGATGCCGTCGCTGCTGAAGGCAAGGCCGACGTTCGTCGTGTTGTGCGGCAGCAGCGTGCCGCTTTCGGCATCGCCGTAATCGTTGCGGAACATCATGACGTAGCGGCCTTCGTACTTCGTTACGCCGGCGTTGAAGACGAGCGCGGGCTTGTAAGGCACGTCGGCGGCGGTCAGAACCGGATTGCCGGCGTAACGCGTGACGATCGGATTGGAAGCAAGCGGATTGGGCAATGTCATGGGATAGGTTCTCCTTCTCGTATGCAAAATATCGATGCTCTGGCAAGGAATACCCGTTCATTGACGCATTGGGCCGCTCCTCAGGACCAGTATAGGTGATGGTTCCGACAGGCTGCAGCAACGGAAGATGGGAAAACGGATAAAATCTTTAGGTCGCTCTGTCGGATCGGCCTCAACCGGCAATATCCGGCGAAATCGGCTCCCGCTGCGCGCGGGGGGGGGGGTTGGGATTCCGATCGCTTCTCCACCCCAACCCCCGCTCTCCGCTCCCGCCGCTCGCCCCTGTTCCAACCATCGCCAAACGCGGCATTCTCCCCCCGCCGCCTCAGCTAGCCATTTGCTTCACTGCCGCTCCGCTCCGATCAAGCGTCTTGCCATATAGGCCATGTTTTATTGCCTATTCCGTCTAAAACGGGCTGCCCCTCTAAAATAACCAGTGAAATCGCTGGCTATTTCGGCTAAAAGACCTGATTCGGGGGCCTGGCGGAGCAAATAAGCCCTATTTTCACTGGCTATTTCCGACGAGGCGGGCCAAATCGGGCAAATAAGCCATTTTTTACTGGCTATTTTCGTGGTTAGATATTGCGCCGCAGCTTGCGGTATTCGCTGGGAGCGCAGCCCGTGCGCTGCTTGAACAGCAGCGAGAAGTAATGGATCGAGCTGATATGCAGCCGATCGGCGATATCGCCGATCGCGTCGTCGCTGTCCGCCAGCCACTCTTTGGCCAGGTTCATCTTCTGCTCCGTAAAATACTCGTGCGGCGAAACGCCGAACTGCTTCAGAAACAGGCGCGACGCATGGTTCTCGTGGTAATGCGTCCATTCCTTCAGCCACGAGCGGTCGTAAGGCAGCGCGGCGCGCTGCTTCAGCTGCTCCATGACGAAGCCCATCGTCCTTGACGCGGACGGCAGCTCGCCGGGCCCGGGTGCGGCGGTGCTCGCGGACTTCAGCTTGAGCAGAAACTGCGTGAAGAGCGCCCGGTTCAGCATGTGCGCGCTGATCTCGGCTTCCTCCCAGATGCGCACCATTCGCGCCACATACGCTTCGACCCAGGCGGAATGATCGTTCCAATACTCCGGCACGTCCAGCGCATTCGTCAGCGAGCCGATCTGCAGCCGGTTCGTCACGTCCGGCGCCGCTTTCATAGCGGTTAAGGCGGTAATATCCGTGGCGTATAAACGCCCGTTTTCGGGAAACGCGCCGTTTAGCCAGAAATGGATGCCGTACAGCACAAAAGGCCGCTGCCGATCCGCCTCGAACCGGTGCGCCACCAGCGGGCCGTAGAAGAACAGATCTCCCGGCTTCGCCGTGTATCGTCGGTCTTGAATTTGCGCGCTGCCGCTGCCGCTTGCGACATAGATGAACTGATAGTCGGCGATATACCGCGGACCGAACGCGAATCCGGGCGCGCAAGGCAGCCGGTTGGCGAACGTGATGACCGGGTTCAGATCGTTCCAGGAAATCGACGGGGCGATGTCGGCGTTGGCGTTCATTGGGCTCCTCGGACTCTTTTCCGCGCGGGATAGGAATTGCTTGCAGATTATAAATAATTCCTTGTGAATTTGAAATACATCGACAACAAAAGGACTTATACTGCCATTATAACGTTCGTATTCCATAAATTCTACCTATGAGGTGACGAAATATGTCGGATCGACTGCAAGAATTCGAGGTGTCCAACGCGCTGCTGAACAACGTCCCCGCCTTGCGGGAACGGCTGAAAGAGAAGGGGTATTTGTTTTTCCGGGATGTGCTTGACAAGGAGGCGCTGCTGGCGATCCGCAGGGGGATGCTTGAGTTGGCTGCCGGGCATGGATGGGTCCGGGAAGGGACGGATCCGATCGACGGCATTTACAGCGGTTCGGTGCAGGAGCCGGGCAAATTCGAAACGACGCGGCTGTACCGGGAAATTCTCGATTTGGCGACTTTTAACGCGTTCGGGCGCAATCCGGTGCTGATGCTGCTGTACAGCGGGCTGTTCGGCGCGGAAGCGCTGGAGCACCGGCGCCGCATCGGCCGCATCACGACGCCGCAGAGCTTCAAGCAAACGACGCCGTCGCATCAGGATTTCTATTATATCCGCGGAACGCAGGCGACGTATACGAACTGGATTCCGACCGGAAACTGCCCGCGGGAGCTTGGCGGGCTGGCCGTGCTGGAAGGCTCGAACCATCTCGGCTTCCTGGAGCATGTGCCCATGAGCGGCACCGGCGGCCGCGGCATTCCGCAGGAGGAGACGGACCGCAGCGGGCTGCGCTGGCTGACGACCGACTTTGCGCTCGGCGACTTGCTGCTGTTCCATAGCCTGACCGTGCACAAGGCGCTGCACAATACGACGCAGGAGCAGCTGCGGGTGTCGCTCGAATACCGCATCCAGCCAAGCGGCGACGCGATCGACCCGGGCTCGCAAACGTACCACATGCGCGGCGCGTTTGGTGAGAATGAGATTTTGTGAGGCGGAATGAGAGAGTGTGGGCTGCGAGCGTGCCGCGGATGAGGTAAGGCATCAGCTACTTAAAAGCACGGTTGGCGGGCATACGGCGGAATGCGGCGGATGCGACGAAGGTGCGGCAGCGGCGGAGCGCGAGCTCCCTTTGAAATAAGCCCTGTTTTCTTGGCTATTTCACCAAAAAGGACCGGCAAAAGCAAAATAGCCAGTGAATTCGCTGGCTATTTCGACGGAAAAGCCCGATTTGGGGCTCCTTCGGCGAAATAGGCCATGTTTTCACTGGCTATTTTTGATGGACCGAATAAAAAGAGGCAAATAAGCCGCTTTTCATGGCCTAATTTACCAACACGTCACCCGCGCCGCTTCACCATCAGCAGATGCTCGCAGGCCAGCACCACTTCGCCCGACTGGTTGACGACCGTCAGCTTCTCGCTGACGATCCCGTATTCCGGCCGTTTCGGGTGGTCTTTCTTATCGCTGATCTCGACCTTCGCGCGGATGGTGTCGCCGATGAAAACCGGCTTGATGAACCGCAGGCGCTCGTAGCCGTAGCTGAACGCCTCGGGGTTGATTTCGCCCGCCGTCATGCCGACCCCGACGCTGAAAATAAGCGTGCCGTGGGCAATGCGCCGCCCGAACGGCTGCTCCTTGCACCACTCCGCATCCATATGATGCGGGTAAAAATCGCCCGTCTGCCCGGCATGCAGCACAATGTCCGTCTCCGTGATCGTACGGCCGCCGGTTTCGCGGGTGTGGCCCAGCTCGTAATCCTCGAAATAAACCGACTTCATGTCCGCGTCATCTCCTCGTTTGCGTCGTCAATCCCAGCGACTCCGTAATCCGGGCCGCGCACAGCCGCAGCTGCTCCAGCACCGCCGGTCCGCCGGCCGCCTGGCGGTTGGCGAGCTGCAGGCACGGCACCGCAAGCGCGGCCATCAGCCCGATCCGCTCGTTGCCGACAAGCACGGCGTAGTCGCTCACGCCAAGGTGGAACTCTCCTTCCGCATGACTGTAGCCCGTCTCGCGAATCGCCGCCAGCTTCTCGTGCAGTTCCTCCCGCTCCCGCTCGTTCATCGCGAGATAGCCCTCGTGCTGCCGCAGCAGCCAGCTCTGCTCCTCCGGCGACAAATGCGCCACCAGCAGCCGGCCGGAAACGGTGTTCAGCGCATCGAACGTACCGCCGACTTCGACCGACAGCCGGTACTTGAGCGGGCTGTCCTCCTGCAGCAGCACGAGCAGGCCGGATTTGCGCAGCACGCTGAGGTGGCACGATTCGCCCACGGCCACGGCCAGCTCGCGCATCGGAATGGCCGCCGCGCGGATCAGATTTTCGACCGGCGAATGCGTATGCGCCAGCTCGTACAGCTTCAGCGTCAGCCGGTAGCTGCCGGAATGCGGTTCCTTTGCGACATAGCCGCGCTCCTCCAGGAAGCCGATCATCCGGAACAGCTCGCTGCTGCTGCGACCGAGCGCGCGGCTCAGCTCCGCAAGCGACATCGGCGCCATGCTGGCGGACAATGTCTCGAGAATCTCGAGTCCCTTTTCCAGCGCCGGCACTTTAAAATCTTTCATGGCACAACTCCTTCTTCCGAACCCGCCCGCCGGGCTCGCCGGCCGACAGCCGTCGTTTCGCTGGCCCTATTGTACCCGATTCGCGACACTATGGCGAACCGTACAACACCGGAACGGGGGTCAGTCCGGAATGGTGCAACAAGTGCGCAGCAGGTCGTTCAGCTCGGCGACCAGCGCCTTGCGATCCTCGCCGCCATCCAGCAGAAACTGCCGGATGCGCGCCCCCGCCTGCTCCTGGAAATCGATATAGCCGGCAAACCGCGGCCGCATCGAACCCAGATCGAGCGTACGCAGCGTGTCCGCGAAGAAGCCGTTCGAGACGCGATTCACCTCGGCGTCGAGCCAGGCGCCGCGATGGCCGGGCTGCCCGCCGCTGGCAAAAAACGTTGTGCGCTGAAACGCCGGCGCCGCCGTCATCATCGCAAATTCGCCGCACACGTCGCGATGGCGGGTGCGTGCGGAAACCGCAAGCCCGACGCCGCCGATCATGCTGCCCCGCGGCTCGCCGTCGACCGACGGAATGTCGGCGTACCGCAGCGCATGCGGCGCGAACCCGTCGCGAGCGTAGTTCGAGTAGCCGTACATCAGCGGCACGTAGGCGATTTCGTCGGTGCGCGCCATATGCTCCGACATCGCGATCGGGTCGCTGTGCGGCGACTCCGGATGCAGGTGCGGCAGCAGCCGCTGCAGCAGCGCCAGCGCTTGATCGCCGACTTCGGCGTCAAGCGGCGAACCGTCGCTCCAGTACGTGGTGCCGCCAAGCTGCGTAATCAGCGTGAAGAAACTGGCGTAAGCGTGCACCGCCACCAGCGGCAAGCCGATGGTCAAACCGGCCGGCAGCGTCTTGGCTAGGCGCAGCGTTTCGTTCCACGTCGTTGGCGGTTGTTGTCCGACCTTCGCCAGCAGGTCCGCGCGATAGGTGGCCACCTGGGCCGCCGCATCGACGGCCAGCGCCCACTGATGGCCTTGCCAGAAGTAGCTGTCGTGGCTCAGGCCAACGCTGTTCGCGCGCTGCTCGTCGAGAAAAGCGGCCGGCAGCAGTTCGTCCAGCGGCACGAGCAAATCGCCTGCCACCGCCGAACCAAGATGCGGATGGTCGATCATAATCAAGTCGTACGTGGCGGCCAGCAATTCGAGCGGGTACGCTTCAAAATCTTGCAGCGACCGCGCCTCCCACTCGATCGTTACCTCCGGATGCCGTTCGTTGAACAGCCGGGATGCGGCCACCAGCGGAGCTACTCCTCTTTCGTGTTTCCAAGTCATCCCTTTTAATTGAATCTGCGTCATAGTTGCCTTTACTCCCTTTCCGCCGCAATTTCAGCCAACGCCACCGGCCGGCCTTCCGCCATCGAACGATAGGCGGCAAATACCATTTGCAGCGTCAGCAAATTGTCTTCTACGCTGTTCTCCGGCTCGCGATCCTCTTCAATCGCCCGCATCAGTTCGCCCATCGTGCCCATAAAAGCGTGCGGAAACCATTTGCCTTCCAGCACCGGCGAAAACCAGCGAGTCGGGTCGATCTGTTTGGAGAGGAAGCTGATCGTGTCCTCCGCGCCGTGCGGATAGTTGTACAGCGCGCCGTTCGTGCCTTTGATGATGCCTTCGGTGCCTTCGAAACGGAACGACGCGTACCAGTCGTCCATCGGCGCCCAGTTGTTGTGGTTGTCGTGAATCAGGCCGCGGGTGTCGCCGGGGAACGTCATATGAATCGTCGTCCGCGTTTCGCCTTTGACCGTCTGGCCGGGATAACGCGCCCCGTCGGCAAAAATCGATACCGGCGTGCCGAACAGAAACCGGATCGAATCCATGTAATGAATGCTGTGGTACATGACTTCGAGCGTGTCGATCGTGCGCAGGAACGGCCAATTGGCAAAATCGGTCTTTACGTTCACCTGAATCGTCGCTTGCGTCAGCTCGCCCATCCAGCCTTGCCGGATAATGGCGTGACTGGCGCGCATGCCCGGGGCCCAGCGCATTTGCTGGTTGATCGCGCCTTTGACGCCCGCCTCCCGGCACATGTCCACAATGCTGCAGGCCGCTTCGTACGTTTCGCCGAGCGGTTTTTGGCACAGCATGTGTTTGCCCGCCTGCGTGACGAGCCGGACGATATCCGGCTGGCGGTCGGCCGACAAGGCGATGTCGACGATTTGCACGTCCGGATCGGCGATCAGCTCTTCCGCCGTATCGTACACGCGGGCGATGCCGTAATCGCGCGCCAACTCCTCCGCCCGGCCGCGCGTCCGGTTCGTAATGGCGACAACGTTGAAGCCCGCCATCCGGTACGCCGGCAAATGAGCCTCGCGCACGATTTCGCCGGCGCCGATGATGCCGATGCCGCGCGAGCGGTCAATCGGAAGCTTCGGTTTGTAATCCAGGTCAAGCCACGGTTCCTTCGTCGTCATAACGCGCCTCCTTACAGGTTATAAAAGCGTGCGGCCGTTCCGCCCAGAATCGCTTGCCGCTCCGCTTCGGCGTAATCGGCGACGCATAACAAGGTCGCTTCCCATACTTGCGCATAATCGCCGGCCAGGTTCGCAACCGGCCAGTCGCTGCCGAACATGAGCCGGTCGGCGCCAAACTGCTCTTTGGCATAATCCACGTACGGCTTCAAATCGCGCCAGCTCCAGCCTGCTGGGTCGGCCGCCGTATTCAAACCGGACAGTTTGGCATATACGTTCGGATACTGCGCCGCGCGCGCCAGCAGATCGGCCCACGGCTGCCAGCCTTTCTCCAGGATCGGCGGCTTGGACAGGTGGTCGATCACCATGCGAAGGTGCGGCACCTTCTCGGCCAGCGTCGGCACGTGCTCGAGATGGCGCGGCAGCACGGACACGACGTCGAACGGCAGCCCGGCGTCGGCCAGCCGCTTCAGCCCTTCGATCGCCTCGGGGCGGACAATCCAGTCGGGATCCTCTTCGTTGTGAATCAAATGGCGCATGCCTTTAAAATACGGGTTGCCTGCATACGCTTCCAGCAGTCGCGCCGCTTCGTCCGGGCGGTCCAGCGGCACCCAGCCGACGACGCCGGCGATCCAGTCATGGTTCGCGGCCACTTCGAGCATGTAATCCGTTTCGGCGGTGGAGTGGTCGGCTTGTACGATCACCGTTTGGTCGATGCCGGCCGCCCGCACGAGCGGCTCCAGTTCCTCCGCGACGATGTCGCGGTAGAGCGACGGCACGCTGGCGTCCGGCCACTTGTAGGCAATTCGTTTGAAATCCCAAAAATGCTGATGCGCATCCACTTTCATCTTGTTCGTCACGCTCCTTTTTCGTTTGCGCCGCCGCTTGCGCCAGCGCGGGTCATTTTGCGTTCCGCCAGTTCCCGCGCGATGCGTTCGTTATGTTCGCCGATCTGCGGCGAGCCGACCGGCGAACGGAACTGGCGGCCGTCGATCCGGATCGGGCAGCGCAGCGTCGCCAGTTCGACGCCGTTGGCCCGGCGCACCGTCTGCACCATCTCGAGGCGGCGAAACGCCTCGGTTTGCAGCAGCTGCAGCCAATCGAGCACTTCGGCGCAGGCGAAGCCCGCCGCTTCCAGCCGCGCGGCCCACTGCGCAGCGGTGTCCGCGCGCAGCGCGCGCTGCAGCTCGGCGCGGCTTGCGGCCGGTTCGCCGCCGGCGGCAAGCGCGGCGCTGCCGACAAGCCGGCCGAGCGCGGCGACGTCCGCGGCAGGCACCGCGCCGAGCGCGAGCCAGCCTTCGCGGGCGGCGTAGATGCCGCCTAGCGGCGGCTGCTCGACCGGCGGGCGGCTTCCCTCGCGGGCGCCGGGCTGCTGCAGCTCGTCGCTCCACACTTCCTGCATCGTGTCGAGCGTCGACTCGAGCAGGCTTACCTCCACTTTAGCGCCTTTGCCGGTGATCGCGCGGCGCACCGCCGCCGCCAGCAGGCCTTGCACCAGATGGGCGCCGGCCATCATGTCGGCGACCGCCAGCCCGAACGGCACCGGCGCTTCGCCGGCCCGCTCGTTCTGCCAGGCGATGCCGCTGATCGATTGCACGAGCAAGTCCTGCCCCGGCATGCCGACGAGCGGCCCTTCCTGGCCGTACCCGCTGATCGAGCCGTAGATGATGCGCGGATTGATTGCCGTTACCTTTTCAAAGGAGAAGCCAAGCCGTTCAATAACGCCGGGGCGAAAATTTTGCATCATGATATCGGCGCCTTGCAGCAGTTCTTCCACGAACGCGCGATCTTCCGGCTGCTTCAAGTTGACGGCCACGCTTTCCTTGTTGCGGTTGATCGAATGAAACAGCGTGCTGTCGCCGTCCAGCTCCAGATTGGAAATGTACAACCGGCGGCACAGGTCGCCGCCTTGCGCGTTTTCGATCTTGATGACACGCGCGCCGAGATCGGACAAGCGAAGTGCCGCGTACGGCCCGGAAAGAAACTGGCAGAAGTCGACGACGGTCAGTCCTTCCAGCGGTTTCGCCAAGTTTGCGGAAGCGGGAGTCGTCATTTTTTCTCCACCTGGTCTTGCCAGCGTTCCGGATCGCGGTACTTGACCGTCTGCAGATGCTCGCAGTACAGCACCAGCTCGCCTTCGTTTTTGAACACCTCGTAGCTCACTTTGACCAGACCCATCGTTTCGTACTTCGGCCGCTTCTCCAGATGCGTGCGCACGGTGTAGATCGTGTCGCCGATAAATACCGGCTTGATGAAACGCAGCTTGTCGTAGCCGTAGCTGAACGTATGCACGTTGTTGTGCGCCATCAGCCCGAGCCCGTAGCTGAACACCATCGCGCCGGCGACGAGCCGCTTGCCGAACAAGCCTTCCTCCTGGGCGAACCGTTCGTCCGCCACGTATGGATGCAGGTCCATCACAAGCGAATTGAACAGCATCGCTTCCCCTTCGGAGATCGTGCGGCGAATCGATTTCACCTTGCGGCCAAGCTCAAACTCTTCATACATCCACGTTTCCGTGTTGTATACCGGAAGCTCGCTATGCGGATGCTGCTGTTGCTGTTGCGTGTTGCCAGTTGTCATGTCCAAGCCCTCCTGCCGTCATTTCAACCCGAATTCCGCGTCGATATCCGCGTTGTCTTCGCCCAGCACGGGCGCTCCCCGCTTCGCGAACAGCCGCTGCCCGTCCACCCGAATCGGGCACCGCGTCGTTCGTACGACCGTTCCGTTCTTGCGCTCCGTCTCCTGCACGAAATCCAGCACTTGGAAACCTTCATGCGCAAACAGCCGGTCGTACGACAGCACCTCGGCGCACCAGTAGTCGGCAGGCTGGAGCTTGCCGAGCCATTCCGCGGTCGTCCTGCCTTGCAGATGGCGGACGAGAATCGCTTTGATTTCGTCGCGGCGGTCGAACCACGACTTCGGGTCCTGATACGCGGCAAGCTCCTCGCAGCCGAGCAGCTCCCCGAGCCGCAGCACCGAACCCATCGCCAGCGCGATAAAGCCGTCGGCCGTCTTGTAAATGCCGTACGGAGCGGCCAAATAAGCATGCGCCCCGTTGACATTGCTGCGGACCGGCAATTGACCGCCGTCGTTCAAATGCGTCGTCAGCACCTCGAACTGAAAATCGAGCGCCGACTCCATCAAGCTCACTTCGACCAACCCGCCGCGGCCGGTCGTGCCCCGGCGAATCAGCGCCGCAAGAATGCCTTGCACCAGATTGGCGCTCGTGAACATGTCGGCGACGGACAAGCCGAACGGCACCGGCGGCTGGTCGCCGCTTCCGTTCAGCCAGGTCATGCCGGAAAGCGATTGCACGAGCAAATCTTGGCCGGGCCGGTCTTTCCACGGCCCTTCCGCGCCGTAGCCGGTAATACTGCCGTATACGAGCCGCGGATTCAGTTCCTTCGCCGATTCAAAATCGAGCCCGAACTTCGCCATCGTACCGGGGCGGAAGTTGTCGATCAGCACGTCGGCTTGCCGGACGAGCTGCTTCACCCGCTCCAAATCGGCCGCATCCTTCAAATTGGCCGCGTAGCTTTCCTTGTTCCGGTTCATCGAATGGAACACGGTGCTGTCGCCGTCGACGATCAGGTTCGACAGCGTCAGCTTGCGGCTCAAGTCGCCGCCTTCGGCGCGTTCGATTTTGATCACGCGCGCGCCGAGGTCGGCCAGCCTCATCGCCGCAAACGGCCCGGCCAAAAAGTTGCTGAAATCCAGCACCAACAATCCGTCCAACAGCTTCTCTTCCATTTTCGGCAGCACCCCAGTGTTGTCAGTTGTTATTTCATATATGCAATTGATTGTTATATATGAAACATATCGTATTTCCATTCCTGCGTCAATCGGGAAAACGACAACTCAGCCAACGCCTGTATCGGCAGTCGATGCCAAACGGCAGCAAAAGCGCCGCTCAAACTAAGAATAGCTTCTATTGAAGCACTTCGAAAAAGTTGGCCAGGCTTTAGCGGTATCTCAAACGATGAACATCCGGCGAAACCGGCTCCCGCTGCGAGCGAGGGTTGGTATTCCGATCGCTTCTTGTTTTCCGGATTCTTCGAACGATAGGCGGAGGGGGAATCCGGAAAACAAAGGCGAACGCTGAGCATATGCTTCCGATACCGCTTTCTTGCAGAAAGCGCTCAGCTTCTCCATACCAACCCTCGCCTCCGCTCCCGCCCCTTCGCCCCTGTTTGAAATATAGGCCATGTTTTTTTGCCTATTTCGTTAAAAACGGGTCGCCGCTTCGAAATAGCCAGTGTTTTCACTGTCTATTTCCGCCGAGGCGGGCCAAATCGGGCAAATAAGCCATTTTTCATTGGCTATTTTGATTACCCGACTTCTGAATAGATTGAAAAAAAGCCGAACGGTTGCCCGCCCGGCCTGGTAAACACTCCTTGCAAAATCGTTGCTGCCGTCACCGCCTCTGGTCCCGCAACTGTTCCAACTCGTTGTCGCTCAGGCCCGTCGCATGCCGAATCAGCTCCGGCTCCGCGCCCAGCGCCAACAAATTGCGCGCGACCTCCAGCTTGCCCTCAATCTTGCCTTCGATCTTGCCTTCCTTGCGCCCTTCCCGCTTGCCTCGCTCCCAAATTTTCGGATCGATCAACGTCTTAATCAAGCGATCCACCTCCTCATTCCAGTGTGGATAAGGATCGTACTGCGCATACAGGTGCTCCGCGATATAGGTAACGATGCGCAGCATATGCTCCAAATCGTCGAATGGCAGTTCGCCGCGTTCGTACAGCTCATCCAGTATACGCAGCGTGCCGCCAAGAGTCACCTGCAACTGCCGGAATTGCTCCTCCACCTGCACCCGCTTCTCCGCATCCGGGCGTTTGCTGCGCGCCAGCCGCTTGAGCTTCGCCCGTGCGCCAAATACCTGCAGCGGCAACAACGCATACAGCCCGCGCGCCAGCAATTGCTCCGCCGACCATTCCCAATACTTCATGACCGGCACGGAGTAACGCACCTGCAGGCCATCGCCGAACTTGAGCAGTAGCGAAAGCGAGTCGGGAATATTCCCGTTCTCCTCGAGCACGATGACCCGCTGAGCCGGATACTCAAGCGTCAACTCCGTTTCGGCGCTGTGAGGCGCCTGCAGCGCCTTCTCCATGCCATAACGAAACATGCGGATCGCCATCGTCCGGTCGTGCAGCGTTTGAAACTCGACGTGATAACGGTAGATGCGGTCATGCGTTTGGACAGCCAAAAACAAATCGCCTTGCAGCTGCTGCCCTTCTCTTGTCGTAAACCGGTTGTCTTCGTAATGAATGTCCGTCACTTCGGCTTCGGCGAACGTTTCGTCGAACAAACCGTTCAGCAGCCGCAGCGTAACCTTTCGCGACAGACGGAATAACTGCCGCATCGCCTGGTCCAGCCGGATCGCCGGATGACGGCCTCCGCGCTTCTTGCGTGGCATCATGTTCCCCCTTAGTATACCATAATCGCGATGCATCGGCGGCGAAAACGCAAGCTGCGCGGACCGGGATCCCCCCTCCCGAAGAAGGAAAAGGAACGCAAAAACGCCGTCCTCTTTCCCAGACGGGAAAAGAGAGCGGCGCGTGCTTCGCGACCGATGGATGCACAATCAGAGTACCAAATCAGCCTCCAACCGGCAAGACAATGTTATTCCCCGAACGCGTACACTTCCGGTATCGTCTTCACCGTATCGCCGGTTTCCCAGGCGAGCAGCAGATCGCTCATGAACGCTTGCCACTTGGCGTTGGCCGGATGCGCGGCCAAATGCGCCATCGCCTTCGCAAAGTCGTCGACCGCCATGTAAGCGAACAACGTGCCTTCATGGTAAAAAATACGATAGCTGTGAATCCGGGCCGCGGCAAACTGCTCCTCCAGCTCAGGATCGACCCGCTCGTGGCGCCGGCGGTATTCCGCCTCGTTCGCCGGATCGATGCGCAGCACGAATGAAACGTGCTCCATTGTTCCCGCCTCCTTTCCTACAACGTCACATGCCTGATGCCCATCAACTCGCCCACCTTGCGGAACAGCGACGCGTTGTGCCCGATCGACATCGCGCAGTGATGGGTCGGCGCTTCCGCGAACCAGGCGCTCATGTAGTCGTCCGGATGCTGCCGGAAGCGAACCGGCGTCTGCGTGTTGCCGATGCGCATGATCGGCCCGTCAGTCGACTCCGCTTCGCTGCTGATCAGCTTCAGCCGGCCGTCGCCGGTTTGGGTGACGTTCAGCGTCGTCACCGGCCCGCGGCGCACCTTCGCTTCCACCGATACTCCTGTGCCCTGCTTGCCGTGATACAGTCCCATGCCGCGCAGAATCGGCTTTCCGTCCGATATCGCGATATGGAACGGCCCGTCGTGGCCGAGCAAAATCGTGCCGTCGTCGTAGTCGACGACAACGATTTCGCTGAAGCTGCCGCCGGTGCCGAGGATATCGCATATTTTCATCGCGACGGCCGTTTTCAAATCGCCTTCGCCGGAGCACGGAATGCCGCGCGCGGTAAGCAGCGAATGGCCGACGATGAAGCCGCCCTGCAGTTTCTCGTACTCCCCGCCCGGCGCGCCGTGGTAGTAATACGACAGCGCGTCGAGGTCGTACGCGCGAACGAGCTTCTCCTGGGCGGCGGCCACGCGGCACGACCAATCGAGCTGCTCGTCGGTCGGCTTCCGCGCAATCGGATCGGACGGCGAATCGCCGCTGATCGCAAACATCGCGCGCACTTCGTCCAGCTTCTCGCGCACGTCCGCTTCCGTCACGTCCCGCAGCATGCGGTCCAGGTCGCACATTTCCAGCACTTCGACATGCAGGCCGGTTTGCGCCTGGATCATCGTAAAATCGCTGTACATGTCCAGCATGCCGCTGTACGTATTGCCGAGGAAGCCGAACCGGGCATGCCGGAGCGTACGCGGCACGGATGCGGCGCGCGCCCATTCGCCGATTTCGCGCCAGGCGCGGATCGCTTCCGGACGGTCCGCCGTCGCTTCGTCGGCGAGCGATATGGCCGGCGTTTCGTCCAAACCGAGCAAACCGTTCACGACGCGGAACGCGATGCCCGCCCGGTTCAGCGCGTTCGCCAGCTCCGGCACGGGGCAGGCGCCGCAGTGAGCCAGCCATTCGCCGGTCGTCGTCGCGTCGTAGTTGATGCGCGCGGCCGGCTGCAAATTGAGAAACACCGCCGGCGCCCGACAAATCTGATGTACCGGCAGCACCGTCGAGCTCGTCGAATACGTCGCCGAGTGGCCGAAGACGAGATCGACGTTCCGCTCGTTCAACCATTCGCCGGCCCGCCGGCCGGAGCCTTCGTCGTCGACGAGGCCGAAGTTGAATACGTCGCCCCAGGCGGACAGCTTCCGCTCAATAAAGGCGCCATACGCGATCAGCCGTTCCCGCAAACCGGGAAATTGCTCCCAATACGCTCGCAGCCCGATCGAATACAAGCCGATACGCGGCCTGCGCGCCGGCTTGACAGGCGATAGCAGCGTCATCGCCATCCTCCTTTTTCATGCCATAATGTCGTCTTTCTTCTTTCATCTTAACCCCTTATAATACAGATTACATCCAACATTATTGGGCAAAAATCAAACAATATTGACGAGGTGTTCGCCATGTCCGCCTTCCGCCAACGTTCGGCCAACGACTGGTCCGCCGATTCCGTTCGCCTGATCGCCACGCCGTCGGCTTTTGCCCGCCAGGCGCTCTACTACATACAGGAAATCGGCCATTTTCGCGCCGCCCGGGCGTATTTCACCGAACGCGAGCAGCTCGAATCGTTTCTTGTCGTGTACACCGTCGCCGGCGCCGGCGAACTGACGTACCGCGACCAAACGACAACGGTGCGGCCGGGCGATTTATTTTGCATCGATTGCATGGCGTACCAGCATTACCGCACCGCCCTCGACTCGCGGGAGCCGTGGGAGTTGCTCTGGGTGCACCTGTATGGGAGCGGCTCGCGCTCCTACTACGAGCTGTTCGCCGAAGCGGATTCGCCGGTTGTCCGGCTGCCGCAGGGGAGCGGCATTCCGGCGCTGCTGCGCCGTTTGCTGGACATCCAGCGCAACCGAAGCCTGAACACCGAATTGGAAAGCTCGCGGCTGCTGGTCGCGCTGCTGACGGACCTGCTGCTCGAAAGCAAGGGCACCGACCGCGATCCGGCCGCCGCCCCCGCCTACATCCTGCAGCTGAAACAGAAGCTGGAGCAGGAATACGCCGCCAGCCATTCGCTTGACACGATGGCGGCGGCGTTTGCCGTCAATAAATATCATCTGGCGCGCACGTTCAAGCGTCATACCGGCTTCTCGCCGCTGGAATACCTCATCAATACGCGCATCACCCGCGCCAAGGAGCTGCTCCAGTACGGCACCTTGCCGGTCGCCGACATCGCCCGGGCCGTAGGCGTCGACAACGCCAGCCATTTCATCAACCTGTTCAAAAGCCGCACCGGCCTAACCCCGCTCGCCTTCCGCAACCGCTGGCGTCAACCGGACTGATTCATGGAAAAGGATGCGGATACGGATTGATCCGCTCGGCGGTCAGCGGCTGATCTGCATAACCGAGCGCAACCGGCACATGATAGAGGCGGTCCAACCCCGTCAGACGGACTCGTTCATGCCCGAACGTCATCGGCAGCATGCCCGGAATGATCGTTTTGACGCTGTGCAGGCCGTTCCGCAGCGTCTCCGCCGCCGTTTGATCCACCACAATTACGTCGAGACGCAGGTCGCGGAACGTTTGCAGCACCATTTTCAAATCGTCGGTCAGATCGGAATGGTTCCTCTTCCGCTTGAATCGTTCGCCGAACGAATGCAGCGGGCGATCCCCCCCCAGCAAAAAACGCAGCCGCGCCTCGGCTTCCGGCAGCCCGTACAAGAGCGCATGGTCGCTCATTTGCCGCACGAGCGTTGCGTCGCGGTACATTTGCCCGGCTTCCTCACGGCTTTCCTCGTCGTATTCCCCCAGCATGAGCACCGTATTGGCGAGCTCGTGGATCGCGCTTTTCGCCGCGCGCGCCGGATCGAGGTGAGCGCCTGCGGCGCAGATCAGATTCGCGCCTGCCGCGCGCCTGTTTTTCGCCACCGCCCAGATGGAAGGGATGCCGTTCTCCGTGGTCGTGTCGAACAGCAGCACCTCATAGCCGGACGTCGCATGCAGCCGTTCGATCATCAGCGTCAATTCCTTGTCGCCGGCCGTGGCCGGATCGAGTCCCGGCGCGGGCAGCTGCGCGTACCAGGCCATCAGGAACGAATCGCGCTCGACCACTTCCAGCATGCCGTAAAGAATCGCTTCCTCCAGGCTGCCGCCGAGGGCGCACCCGTTGGTCGTTTCGTGGACGTGCCCGCCGGCGAACGGCAAGCTGCAATAAGCCAGCAGCTCCGGAACAAGCAGCGGCCGCTCCTGGCCGAACGAATATCCCCACACCCAATCGATCGGACGATCGGGATCGAACGGCTCGAAGGGGAAGCCTTGCAGCGCATACTGCTCCTTCGCATACACCCCCACCCTAGTCGGGTCGAGCGCATGCGCCGCCACATGGCGGTAACTGTCGCGAACGACAGTGCGTTTGCCGCGGGGGGACAGCCCGCAATACCGCTCCAGCCCTTCCAGTATGGCGGTCATTTCGCTTTCCGCGTAGGAATGCCCTCTTCCGCCCGTCACTTCGTCCCCCATCGGCGAAGGCCAGTTCACGCTCACATTCGCAAACGCCGACGCGAGGTGATGGTACTTCCCGTTGAACAAGCCCGTACGCGCATCCACATAGTCGCGGGCCAGCGTCAGCTTCAGCTCGCTTAACGGACGGCAGCGATACTCGCCGGCGTACGGCTTTGGATTCGGCTTCAGCACGATCGTCGCCGCTTCCTCCGTATCGTCGCGCAGTTGGCCGCACACCGGACACATCGGATCGGGCAAAAAGAAATGGAGCGAGCACTCGAGTGTGTCCAAGCGCATGAGATACACGTGCTCCTCCGTGAGCGGCCTTTCGTTCCGCAGCGCCTTCCACGCCTCCGCTGCCAGCAGGCAGGCCGTCTGCCGGATCGCCGTTCGCGAAGGACGTTCCTCGTGCCGATTGTCATCCGGCGCGATCAGCCGGGCCAGGAGCTGCTCCTGCACCTCCTCCGGCTCTCGCCGCCGATAGCCGGCGCATAACGGGCAGCCCGGCTTGCCGGGGCGAACGAGCGGGCCGACGACCGCTTCATGCAGCGCAATGAAACCGCACAGCCACGGCATGCCGAGGCGGCGCAGCTCCGCTTGCGTTTGCGCGTCTTCGTCGGCGCGCTCCTCGTCGTACGCGACAATTACCAGCTTCGCCGTTTCCGGCACGCCGCTGGCAATATTCGTCCCGCGCACCACCTCGAGATCCCCGTCTTGCTCGAGCAATTTTTCACAGACGAGGTCGGCAAGCAAGCCGTCTCCCACAACCGCTGCGACGTTCCGTGCTTTCATCCGAACCCCTCCATTGCAGCGATGCGCCGCACACGCCTGCCAGTACCTCTTTCGGAAACGACTCTCGCGTCAAATCGAGCTCGTCAAGCCGCGGAACACGAAGGGATTGCGAAATAGGCCATCTTTTATGGCCTATTTCATCAAAAATGGATAACGGCCACGAAATAGCCAGTGATTTCACTGGTTATTCGTGTCAATCTGACCTGATTGGGGCTGTTTATCCCAAATAGCCAGTGATTTCACTGGCTATTTTCGATGAAACGGCCGAAATGGAGGCAATAAGCCATTTATTACGGCCTATTTCGCCCCGGCCGAACGATCCGGTATAGTGAATGCTCCTGAAGCACAAATAGTGGCCCGCAATGGCATAGTCAGGACCACTGAGCGCGGTCGCTAATCCTGGATAGCTTTTTGCTGCTCCCCTTCACAGAGTGGAACAACCAGTATGTCGAGAAGCAGTCGCTTCAACTGACATTATGTTTGGGTGCCTCCCAAACACGGCATGTCGGATCCATCCTTCCCCTCCCGCGCCCAATCCTGCTTGTGACCCAACATTGTCATGATATGTACGATGGATTGTCCTTCATACCGGCTTTCGGGCCGGACAGAACTTCTGGAACAGGCACGTTGGGATGTCATCTTTGGAACGAGCTCGGCCCAAAGTCCGATTACGAACGAGAATTCAAGGAACTGCCCGTTCAAGACTGGTGCGCTCCATCGCCGGGCTGTTCAGCAACAAATTGGAAGTAGTCGATGCGTGACGACCGGCGAGGCTTCATTTACGCGTGCAAGACCCGCTAAAGCAGGGAACAGCCTCCTCCCCGACGAAAAGAGTACGTCATGGACAATCCGATGAACGAACTGTATGCGCAATTGAAAAATAAAGTGGCGATCCCGCCCGAAGAATGGCGCGCCTTCGCGGCGATGACGGAGCGGCGCAAGGTGCCGAAGCTCCATCATTTCGTCGAAGCCGGCGAACGGACGGAGACGGTTGGCTTCTGTATCGGCGGGCTGTTCCGGCTTTATTACGCTACGCCGGACGGCGCGGAGTTCAACAAGAGCTTCTGCTTGCCCGGCGAATTCGTCGCGTCTTACGGCGCGCTGCTGCAGGACGTCCCTTCCTATTTCTCGATTCAGGCGCTGACCGACAGCGAGC
The DNA here is from genome assembly GCF_004764705.1 of Paenibacillus cymbidii. Lineage (GTDB taxonomy): Bacteria > Bacillota > Bacilli > Paenibacillales > NBRC-103111 > Paenibacillus_AN > Paenibacillus_AN cymbidii. The sequence continues at coordinate 397,584 of NZ_SHLX01000002.1, forward strand.
TGGTCGTCTTCCGCTATCGCGAATACAGGACGCTGTACGACCGGCATCCTTGCTGGGAGCGGTTCGGCCGCCTGATCGCCGAGCAGCTGTTCGTCAGCAAGGAAACGCGCGAACGGGAGCTGCTCCTGCTGTCCGCCGAAGCCCGGTACCGGCTGTTCCTGGAACGCTACGGTCCGCTCGCCTCGGCGATTCCTCAGTATCACATCGCATCGTATCTCGGCATTACGCCGGTGGCGCTCAGCCGAATTCGCCGCCGCTTAACCTAGGTTAATGAGAATCTCCTCTTTCCACCCTACACTGGGGATATGGAAAGGGGAGATTTTGTTATGGATGCCACCGGGCATACGGCATTGATTACGGGAGGAGCTTCGGGAATCGGGCTGGCGCTCGCCGCCGCGTTCGCGAAGCACGGCAACAAAGCGATTGCCGTCGGGAGAAACGCAGACAAGCTCGCCGAGGCGAAAGCGCGCCTGCCGGGACTGGACACGCTGGTCTGCGACCTGCGCGACGAACGGCAGCTGGAGCGGCTGGCAGTCGAGCTGCGCGAGAATTACCCGGCGCTGAACGTGCTCGTGAACAATGCAGGCGTGCAGTATAATTACGCTTTTCTCGATGCGCGGGTTGATGAAATCGGCGATACGATCGCCGAAGAAATCAGGCTGAACCTGACCGCGCCGATCCAATTGACGGCGAGGCTGCTGCCCCATCTTGCGTCGCAGCGTCAGGCAGCAATCGTCAACGTAACCTCGGGCGTCGGCATCGTCCCGAAGCAGTCGGCGCCGGTTTATTGCGCGACCAAAGCGGGCTTACGGCTGTACACGGCCGCGCTCCGCCACCAGCTCGCAGCCACGAATATCCGGGTGTTTGAATTGATCCCGCCACTGGTCGACACCGCAATGACCGAAGGACGCGGCAGCGGCAAAATGTCGCCGAAGGAAGTGGCGGACCGGTTTTGGGCCGCCTTCGCTCGAGACCGGCTCGAGGTTCCGGTCGGCAAAATCCGTTTGCTGAAGCTGCTGCACCGGGCAGCGCCGCGATTCGCCGAAAATTTGTTGAAAAATAGTTAACCAACCAAATAAGGAGTGATTCGAAAATGTCGACAGCGCTGCAATACGGAATTATGGTGAAGCTGGAATTTTACCCCGCGTGGTTGCGACTGGCCCGAACCGAACGAAGAGAGCTGGCGCAAGACATGTACGAGATTATCGGCCGGTACGCGGGAAAAGTGGAGGTGGAATTTTACGACGCGGACGCCTTGCATGGCGGATTTACCGACTTCGTGATTTGCCGAACGGAGGACATGAAGCATTATCACTACATGTGGGAGGAAATCCGCGATACGCGGGCCTATGCCGGCGGATACGTCAAAATCGTCGACGTGACGATCGGCATCCGCGACGCGCATCGGGCCTACGAAGCGGAAGCGCTGGGCATGGACGAGAGCTGAGCGAACGGGGGCGATGTCAAAAAGGCATAAAAACCGGCGGCCTGCAAGGGCCGCCGGTTGCCGGAATGCCGACGCTTATTCGTCCTTCCTCGCCACAGCGCCATCGAACCAGGCCGTACCCGTGCCGCGCAGCCGCAGGTCGAAACGCAGCTTTGTCGCGCCTGCGGGCGCCTTCAGCACCACTTGCCGGTACGTCCAGTCCGATGTCCCCGTCACATACGTCGATGTTGCCGACGTGCCGATCGCGTTGTTCGCGCTGTCGTAGAACTGCGCGTATACGTAAGCGCCTTCGTCCGTGCCGGCGCTGACGCCGCTTGTGCGCAGCCAGGCGCCTGCCGCGTAGGTGCGATTCGCCGTCACGGGGAGCATGTCGGCCGGGTCCGACTTGCTCCAGCCGCCGTTGGCGAACGAGGCATGGACGATTTTGGCCGAATAGCTGCCGTCATGCGCCTGATCGGTGCCGCGCGAGAACACCGGCGAACCGACCCACCCGGTGCGCAGCCAGTTGTCCGCGGTCGTCGACGTGCCGGTTTCGAAACCGGCACCAGCGACAGCCAGCGGGGTCGAGGCGATTTCATGCACGTCGAAGTTGTCGACTGCGTACGCCTCCGGCGTCGAGCCGGCACCGACCTGGACGGAAGCGAGCAGCCGGATCGCCTTCAGCACGGTGGCGCCGCCGTCCGGCGTGACGGTAAACCGGTAAGCCGGCACGTCCGCGTCCGTCACCTTCTGCAGCGTTTCGCTGCCATATACCTCGTCGCTGCCATAAGCGGCAGACGAGTAGAAGCTTGGAGCCGGCGAACCCATCGGTTCGATGACCGCATCCGCGGTCGTCACGAACTGCACGGCTGCGGCGATGCCGGCGCCTGTCGGCGCGGTGCCGGCCGTTCGGCGCTCCGCGTCGAAGGAGAAGACGTAATCGACCGGGCTGCTGCCCGAAGGCAACGCCAAAACGGCATTGATCCGATCGAGCAGCACGCCGCCGCCGATCTCGCCCGCGAAGAGGCTGGCCGCCCCGGCACCCGCGCTGCCGGCCGTAGTGTCGGCCACCTCCAGCACCGTGTTGCGGTTGTTCCGGTCGCCGGCCACGGACACCAGTTGCGCCAAGCCGCCCGTATCGCCCGCCATCGCCGCGATCGGCAGCGCACGATCCGCCCCGACGCTGTCCATGCCGATGTCGAAGTCGCCTTCAAGCAGGTTGCGGGCTTCCTCCACCAGCGCAATATCGTCGATGACGTACGCTTCCGCCGACGGCCCGGTTCCGCCGACACGCACACTGAATTCCAGCTTCAGGGAACTGATTTGTTTGGCTCCGCCGCTCGGCACGACGGCAAACCGCAGCGCCGCCAGATCGGACTTGCCGACCGGCTCGAGCACCTTGCTGCCGCTCGTTTCTTCGTGGGCGTAAGCGGCCGTCGTCGTGATCCCGGTGAGCGGCAGCAGGAATCGCAGCTGCGCATCGCCGGTCAAGTTGGTCTGGATGTCCACGCCCGTGCTCGTCGGCACCATCGCCGTGCTATGCTCCGTGCGCTCCAGCTTGAACGAAAGTGCGAAGTAGACCGCATCGCTGACGGTGGGCCGCCGGAATATTTCGTTGATCCGGTTCACCACCCGCGAAGCGCTGTCGAATTGTGCGCTGAATGTGCTGCCCGCGGCATTGCCGGCGTCGTTGTTGTCGCGGAACTCGACGGCGTTGTCCGTGCCGTTCACGGCCACAATCCGCGTGGTGCCGCCCGTGTTGGCGAATGCGACGGCGAACGGATTCGTCGCGTCGGTCGTGCCCGCGAAGCCGGTGTCCATGTTGGCGTCAAGCAAGCTGCGGCCGACGGTAATCGTCTTGCCGAACTCGTTGTTCGATTCGTTGCTTTCGCCGATCGCGCCAGGATCGTCCACGATCGCTTTCACGCTGTGAGCGCCGAAGACCGCTTTCCAGGCCGCGCCGTAGGTGCCGTCCGTTACGGTGACAAGCTGCGATTCCCCGGGCGCAAGGGAGGAAGCGAAGCTTGTCGACCACAGCGTCGTTGGCCCGTTGTCGATCCGGAAGCCGACCCGGTGCGTACCCGCGGGAGTTGCCGCCTTGCCGATATTCTGAATGACCGCCTGGAACTTGATTGCGTTGTTCTCCGTCACATATTTGCCCAAATAAGCTTGCGGCCACTGGATTTCGGTGACGATCAAATCCGGCTGCGCCTGCGGAACGACGATCGACTTGTTATAGGCGTTGTTCGTTTCGTTGCTTTCGGCGATTGCGCCGTTGTCGTCGATCGTCGCCCTGACGGTGTACGCGCCGCCGGCGGAAGGCGTCCACGGCGCATCCGCGCGAATCATCATCGTGCGGCCCGGCGCGATCGGCGAGCTATAGGTTGTGCCATACAGCGTCGTGCCGTCGACGACGAATTTCACCCGATGCGTCGTATGCCCCGGCGTGTCGACCGTCCCCCGGTTCGTAACGACGGCGGTAAACGTAACCGGCTCGCCCGATGCGAACGCCGAAGGCGAATACACAATGTTCGTGACCGTCAGATCCGCACCGGACGTGGCGCCGCTGCCCCGAATGGCATAGGTCTTGTAGCCGTCGGCCGGCGTGACCGTAACCGGGAAGCTGACGGTGCTGCCGTATACGGTCGCCGCAACAGGCGCATTGTCGATCGAAACCGTTACGCCGCCGGACAGATGGAAGCCGGACGGAGCGGTCACGGTAACGGTTTGCGCCGTGGCGGTGCCGGCGATTCGGCCGACGATGTTGTCGTCGTCGCGCTTCTGCGCGCTGGCGCCGAACGTCGCGCCGGCCGGCAGCCCGATGGCGAAGCCGCCGTAATGGACGGCCGTGCCTTCAAACACCGCCAAACCGCCGTCTTTGGCGTAGCCGGTTTTGCCGGTGAAGCCGCTCGTGGCGTCGGCGTACGTAAACGTCGCGTCGCTTGTATACGAATACTCCGCACCGTTCACTTTCGAACCGACCGTTTTGCCGCCGCTCGTCAGCGCCGTTGCGCTTGCCAGCGGACTGCCCGCCACCAGATTGAGGATGTCGCCCGTGCCGCCCTTGATCGAGTAGATCGACGCATCGGCGGGAGAAGCGCCCGGAAGATCGCCGATCCGGTAATAAGCGCGCAGCAGCGGAATGACGGCGTTGCCCACATGCGCGCTTTGCCAGCGCAGCGTCGGCTGCGCGTTGACCGTGGCGTCGGTATGCGCGTATTCGACCCGCAGCGCATAATACCGATCGGCCGCAGCCGGGAAACTGGGCGTCGTATACGTCGTAATTGCCGTTGCAGGCGACCATTGATCGATGAGCAGCGCGCCTTCCAGCCACACCCTCACCTTGTCGCCTTTGTTCACAGCGATGCTGAGGGTGTAATTTTCGCTGTATTGCGGTTGGATGTTCGACTTCCAGCGCACGGAATACGTGCTGCCGATCCCTTCGATCGGCGATTTGCCGGCCAGCCAGGAGAACAGGATGTTGTTGTCCATCCGCGTCTTGAGCGTGCCCGTCAAGTCGGTGTTGCTGTAATACTCGCCCCACATGCCGGACGTTTGCCGGTTCCAGTTGAACGTGGCGGTCGGGCATGTTGTCGTGCAGCCGGTGTCGGCCAAGTCGTCGTAAACGGAAAGGTAACGGTCCTCGACCATCATGACGCCCCGCGACGTATATTTCCCCGAACTGCCGTTCGGCACCTTATAGAATTGGGCAAAATCGAAGTCGTACAGCACGTTGCGAATCGGGCCGGGATTCAAAATCGAGTCTCCCGAGACGGACGCGGCGTTCAGCTTGCGCAAGTCGAACGTGGAGCCGCCTTCGCTGTCTTCTTCCCCGTTCCAGCTCCACCGATTATGCTCGGACGCATAAAAAATGTTGCCGTTGTTGCCCCCGTTCCACCGATACTGCGAGCCGTTCAGCTGCTGCAAATTGACGTACGCCTCGTGATCTCCGCCAAAATCGTAGCGCATGACGGCGCCGTAGTCGGTGAACAGCGTCGATTCGAGATTCGGCCGCACACCGTCCGGCGCCGTCTCGCCGGAAGTCGTGCTCCAGGCGAGCTGATCGGCCAACTCGGGGAAGAACGGACGAATAAACGTCGCTGCCTCGGGGAGCACGTCGCCGAACTCGTCGCCCGGCAGCGCGCCCGAAGCGTGGGCGCCTTGCGGCGGCACATAACGATTGTCTTTCTCGACCGGCATCATCGTGTTCATGATCCAGTTCAGCCACAGCTTCACGCGGTTGTCGTCAAGCACGTTCGACCCGTCGTACTGCCGGATGGCGGCTGCCGCATGCAAGGTAGGCTGCAGCGAGGCGAATGTGTACGTGGCCAAATTTTCCGTATGCCGGCCGCCGATCGCATCGTTCGCGCTGTCCGACTGGCGTACCCATTCATTGAGATAATCGTTCAGGAACGTCGTGTATGCGGCTTTCCACGCATCGGCGTGCGGGTGATGCCGGAACACGGCCGTCACGAGCCCGAGAATCTGCTTGTTGTCGGCGATAAAGTTCGGATGGCCGGACAACATGCTCCGGTACGGATGCCAGCTGTCGTCCTCGGCCGCATAAGCGAGGAACAGCAGCAGCGCCTTGACGTGATCGCGCTGCGACTGCGTCCAGTACGCCCGGCTGGCGGCATAATTCTGAATATAGATGCTCAGTCCCCGGCCGATGCCTTCGTTGCCGCTCGACCAGTCCCAGTACTTCTCGGAAATATCGAGCAGATGCGGAAAATACAATCCGATCCATTCGTCGTACGACTGAACCGTGACCGGGCCGAATTTGGCCGGCAGGTCGAGCTTCTCGTTCACGTCTTCCGCGAAGCCGTCCAGCACCATGTCCTTGTACTTGTTCAGGCTGAAATCGGTCAGCTTCTCCCACAGCCGGACGTCGGAAGCGGCGCCGAATTGCAGCTTGGCCTCTGTCGGGTATCCCTCCAGCTCGACCGTCGACGTGTTGTGAATGTTGTACGTTTGGAACGTACTCGAGCCGCCCGCATAGCCGGAGATGACGAGGTCGCCGTGCGGAATGGCCGACAGCGCCCAGTGCCGTTCCGTCCCTTCGAGCCGCGTCTGCATCAGCTTCTTCGGCGTGGCGTCGACCGTTTCGTAGAAACGCAGGTTGCCGTAGCTCGGACTGTTCCAGACGAGCTTGCGGTCCATTTTCCAGTCTCCCGGCCGGTTGACGGCGAATTGCAGCGCTTCGCTGCCTGCCGTTTCGTTCCAGAACGCGGTGGAGCGAGTGATCGCCAGGGAATTGGCCGCGAAGAGGCCCAGCTCGTAAGGCAGCTTGCCGAGCAGAGCCGGCGTCGGCGTGGCGGACGTGATTTTGCCCCGACCGTAAAAGCCGCTCAGCTTGTTCGTTTCGATGTTGTAGCCGTTGTTCGACATCGAGATGCGCCCGGTCGGATCAAGCCCGCTCGTGTAGTCGAAGCGGTAGAACAGCCCGCCGCCGTTATCGGTGCCGCTCGCGACATAATCCGCGTCGTCGAAGCCGCTCAAATATTCGTCGATCGCCGCATACGTCTCGTTATGCCGCACGGTGATGTCGACGGTGTAAACACGTCCGCCGCTGAACGTATAGGCGATCCGGTACACGAGGAACAGCGGTCCCTGCTCGACAACGGAAGTGGCGATCGAGCTGACCGTAAATCCGGTGTACTTGGCGTTCTTCAGTTCGGCAAACTGTCCTTGGCCGATGAATGCGTCCGCGGACGAATAACGGGTCGCCAGCACCGGCGCAAGCGCGTAAGTCGCGGCAACGGCCGGACTGTACGCGACCGGGCCGTACGGCACCTTGACCTGCTGCTTGTTCGCCGCGATGACCGCCGTATGGGCGACCGTGTCGATGTCGGTCAGCGCCACATGCTGCGTGAAGCCCGGCGTATACGCGCTGTCGTACGCGACGGTGAACCGCCGGGACGCCTTCTTCGGCAGATCGGCGCGGAAGCTGATCGTGGCGCCGATCAGGTCGCCGCCGCTCTCCGTTACGCCGGACAACTGGTACTCGAGCGCGTTGCCGGCCTGATCGGTCACTTTCAAATGAGTCTTGTCGACATGCGCCGAAGACGGCGGCGCAATGGCATAGCTGATCAGCTCTTCGGGAAAATCGTACAGGTTCAGCTTTTCCTCGATTGCGAACGTCTGGCTCCAGGCAACAGCCGCCCGGGCAACCGGCGCCGGGACGGCGACGAACAGTCCGGTGCAAACCAAAATCACCGCCAGCAGACAAGCAATCCATTTTTTCATAAACATCATCGCTTCATCCTTTCTCTCGATAACATAGGGGTTTCTTCTTACTTGCCGATGTACAAGTCGCGCATATACGCCGTCATTTCCCCGCCGAAAGGGGCCACCTCCTCATCGGATGCGAATACGTAGTCGTTGCGGTGCGCTTCGCTTCCGGCAGCATTGAACAGGCGCAGCCGGATGTGCAGCCGTTTCCCCGCCGCCAGCCGGGTGCGCGGCAGCGCGCGCACATAAACCGACTCCCCGGCGCCGCAAACAACGCTGCCGTCGAGCTTCTCCGCCACTCCCGCGGCAATGTCGATCAGCTCCGCCTCGTAGCGGCCGATGAACGTCTCTGTGCCGTCGTGGCTGATCCACAGCTCCGGCTTGACGGCGCGCGTCACGCAATGACTGTATCGCAGCGACGCGATCGTCGGGCGGAACGCGTTTGCAAGGAACGACCAGCCGAGCTTCGGTCGGCCGAAGTAATCGAGCAGCGCGTTGCCGGCCAGCCCGGGCCACGGCTCGTTGACGCCCCACCAGACAACGCCGGCGACGCGGCCTTGCTTGCGGCGCAGCTCCTCGATCAGGAACCGGGCCATCTCCGCCTGCATCCACTGGCTCGCGAACGCGAGCTGCTCCAGCCGGACGAAAGGCCCGAAAAGCCGCTCCGCCGACGGGATGTCGAGCCACAAGTCGTCGAGTCCGTCCCAGGCGCTGCCGAAAGCATGGTGGAGCCGCCAAACGGGATCGGTACGCCCCGGCAGCGGCAGCCCGGGCGTCTCCGCAACGGAGGCGCCAAGCACGTCGCCGATCGTCGCGAGGTTGGCGATCGACGGCACGCTCGCCTCCGAGTACAGCTGCCGGTTGGCTTGCAGCCAGAAGTCGTATGCGCTGTCGTAGTCGCGATAGCGATGGTCGCCGATGCGCGGATTCCAGCTCCAGATGCCGTGCACTTCGCCTTCGCCTTCCAACGCCGACGTGATCTGGAACGGCCGCGTGCCGTCGAGCCGGGCGCACAGCGCGCCGAGCAGCGCCAGCGCCGGCTCGTCGTAACGCCCGGCGCCCGCCAGCCATTCGCGGCTGTCTTCCGCGATGCCGAACAAGCGGCGGACGACCGGCTTCGCCCGCTCCATCTCCGCCGTCCCGGAATCGACGGCGTCCCAGTAATGATAATGCTCGTTTCCTCCGGACCAGAGCACGAGCGACGCGTGATGGCGCAAACCGCGCACGATCGCCGTCCCCTCCCGTTCCAGCAGCTCATAGAACCGCTCCGTGCGGGCCAGCAGCTGGCAAGCAAGCGGAAATTCCTGCATAACCATCAGGCCAAGCTCGTCAGCGATGTCGTAGAAGACATCCTTCTCCTTCAGTCCGCCGCCCCAGACGCGCACAAAGTTGACGCCGGCTTCGCGGAACCGCTCCAGAAACAGGCGGTAGCGCGCTTCGTCGACATCGGCGGGACAGGCGTCCGCGGGCACCCAGTTGACCCCTTTCAGAAACACGCTCCGACCGTTCACCCGCAGCTGCAGCGGCGTATCCTCCTGCCCCTGGCCGGGGCACGGCACGCGTTCGACGGCGCGCAGCCCGACGCGCCGCACGAACGGAGCCGTCTCCCGGCCCGGCACGTCCAGCTCCAGCGTCAGCTCCGTCAACTGCGGATCGCCGAGGCCGTTCGGCCACCACAGCGGCGGCGACGGCACATGCAGCGGCAGCGCCAGGCGGCTGCCGTCGTGCACAAGCGGGAACCGGCGCGTGGCGCCGCCCAGACGGACGACGATCGCGCCGGACGTCACCGCTTCGCTCAGCTCGGCGAAGACGGTGACGTCGGCCCGCTGCCGGTTCGCCAGCTTGACGTCGACGCAAGCCGACGTCACCCGCAGCTTGCGGCGCACGAGGACGCCGGCTTCGTCCCAGATGCCTGCGGATCGCAGCCGGGGGGCGAAATCCCAGCCGTCGCCGAAGCTGTACCGCGCCTTCAGCGTTTCGTACGGTTCGGCGCCCTTGTCGAACGGGAAGATGACGACAACCAACTCGTGCCGGCCGACGGGAAGCGCCAGCTCGATCGGGCTGAACATCCCTTCGTGGTCCAACACGCGCTCCCCGTTCGCATACACGGCGCAGCGATAATCGACGCCCTTCAGCAAGAGAACGGCTTCTTCCTCTGCCGTCACGGCCGGGATGTCGACCTCCGTCCGGTACAGCCAGCAGCGTGCCTCCATCCACGCCACTTCGCCAATCCGGTCGCCGGCATACAATTGACCTGCCGGCAAACCGTACGCCGACGTCTGCACATTGGACGGCACCGTCGCCGCCCGCCATTCCAGTTCTCCCCACGTCTGAGGATCGAGCCGCTCCGGCGCACAATGCGCGAGCCGCCACTCCCGGCATATGCGCCAAGCTTCGCTCCCACTCATGCCCGCACCTCTTTCTTCATTGATTCGTTTCTGGCCCGGCCAAATATATACGAAAAATCATATCCATTTCCGGACAAAGCTGCGATCTGGCAAAATATATTCGAAAAATCATATATATTTCCCGCATACAGCCGCAATTAAGCGAAATGTATGCGAAAAATCGCCTATAATCCCGGCCGCCGATAGCCATGGATCTCGACTTTGGCCGTGAAGCCCGGCTGATAGCCGTTGCTCTCCGCTCGCAGCAGCCCGTCGTGTTGTGCCTGTCAAATCTCCAGCCCATGCTCCGCCAGCGTTTCCCGCAGCGCCGCCGCCATAATGTCGTAGCCGTGCACGTTCAGGTGCACGCCGTCTTCGGCCAGTTCGGGCCGCAGCGTACGTCCGTCGGGGCCGGTGAGGCGGGCGTGATAATCGACGTACACGCCGCCGCCCGCCGCCTCGGTCGCCAAACGCAAGCCTGCATTGATCTCTGCGATCAGCGCGTTGCGCCGGTCCGTGTTGGCGTTCACGTCGACTACGGTCGGCAGCACCGAACACACGACCGGCACGATGCCGGCTTCCTGCGCCATGGCGATCATCGCGGCCACGTCCGACACGACCCGGTCGCGAATGTCGGCCGGCTCCCTTCGGTCGCCGGGCACCCAGTGATCGAGGTCGAACGTGTTGTTGACGCCGATTTTGATCACGGCAAGCTTCGGCTTCAGCTGCAGCACGTCCGCCTCGAACCGCTTGCGCGCATACTGCGAAATGTCGCCGCCGATCCCCCGGTTGACGACGAACCGCCCGGTCCGGCCGAAATAGGCGCACACGTTCCAGCCGAGTGTAATGGAATCGCCGATGAACACGATGTCGACCGGAACCTCGTGGCAGACGAGCACTTCGTTATGCTTGTCGTACAGCCCGCGCAGCTGGTCGGCGGCAACCGCCGTGCCGAACCGGCCGGGCTTGATCACTTCCTCGCGCGATTTCATTTACGCCTCCGCCTCCATCATCGCCGGCCAATGCGTCTCCACGCCATTCGCGTGCAGCAGCGACCGATAATCCTCGAACAGCTCCGCACCGGCGCGGACATCGCGCGGCCGGCACTGCCGCTCGAGGCAGAACGCGGCCAACAGCCCCGCCGCTTCGCCGACGTTCCATTCCACCGGATGCAGCCGGTAGCAGCCGTTAGTCACATGCGTTGTGCCGATGTTTTTGCATGCCGGCAGCAAATTGTCCATTCGCACCGGAATGAGACAGCCGAGCGGCAGTTGGAACGGCAGCGTGGCGAGGTCGACATACGCCCGCCCGGAAGTGCTCGGATGCAGGTCGAGCCGGTACGAGCCGAGCCCGACCGAATCGGCGAACGGCTCGGCCAGTGCGGCCCCCTGCCGGCTATCGGCAGAGATATGCTGCTCGAGCACCGTAAATTCGGCGCGAATTCGACGCGACTCGCGGATGTACGGCGCCATCGCCAGCCCGTCCTCGGTGCCGACGACATCCGGCCGCAGCCGCAGCCCCGGATAACCCGCCTTCCCGTCCGGACGGGGCGCTTCGGTCTGCATCCAGTACAGCAGCGAAAGGCTGAGCTGCTTGGCCGCCTCCAGATGCCGCACCCGCTCCGCCTCCGCCACGTCGATCACCGGCCCGAGCCAATAGTCGTTCTGCGGCCAATTGACCAGCGTGACATCGCTTTCATACAGCCCCTGCACAAAATGGCCGCGATCAAGGATGCGACGGTACAGCCATAACGAGATCCACTCGTTGTCCCCCGGTTGCGGGAACAGTGTCTTATGGTGCGGCTCCATGCTCCACGGCAGCGGCACCGTCCAGCCTAGCAGCGGATACGGCCAGAAGGCCGGCTTGTATCCGCGCCAGAACTCGTACATCGCCGGCCGCGCGATTGTATAATCCGCGCCTGGGATGAAATCCATCGCGAAGCAGTACGTGATCGCCTGCATGTCGGACGGATCGGCAGCGCCTGCCAAAGCATGCGGCTCGCCGGTTTCCCGCACCGACTCCGCGCCCGTCACGTACTCCGTGCCGGTCATCGGCAGCAGATCGCCGCACTCGGTCGCGTCGAGCACATAAGAGGCGGCGATGACGGTTTCATCGCCGGTCCGCTTGCTGCGCACCCGCACCGATCGCACGACGTCCCCATCCGTCTCCGCCGACACCGGCACGTGCTCCGTCAGCACGATCAGCCTGCCGGCGTGCACATACGGCGCCAGCATGCCCTGCAGCGCGGCGAGCGCCGCCCGCGGCTCGTGGCAGATGCGGCTGACATTGCCGCTGCCGGGATTTAGCCGCGCCTCGGCCCGCGCCCGCTCCGTCAACGGGAACCGATCGTGGTAATACCCGCGTATGGCTTCCCGCAGCTCGCGGTAGCTGCGCGTGCAGCCGAAGCGCTCGATCCACGGATGCTCGTCGGGCGGCACCGCCTGGCTCGTCAGCTGGCCGCCGATCCAGGCCGTCTCCTCGGTCAGCACGACCCTCTTCCCGGACCGCGCCGCAGCGAGGGCGGCCGCACAGCCGCCCAGTCCGCCGCCGATGACGGCGATATCCGCGCGTCTTTCTTTCGTCATACGGTTCCCTCCACCAGCTCCGGCAGCTCCGCTCGTTTGCTTGCGGCGCGAGCGCCGCGTTTATTTTTTCGCCGCCAGAAAATCGTCGAACTGCTTCTGGAATTCCTGTTTGATTTTGTCGTAGCCGGCTTTTTCCGCCTCCGATTTGAGTTGGGCCAAGCCTTTGTCATATTCCAGCACGCCGACTGCAAGCGGCGTCACGATTTGCGCGTTAAGCGGCGTAAACTTGGCCATCTCCGTCTTCACCGGATCGAGATTGACCGAGAAGCCGGCAGCGACCGTCGGACGGAAGTTGTTCGCGTCCTTGGCGAAGTCGAGCCATTTCTTGTCGTCCGGCAGCATGTTGTCCGGCGTGCGCTCCAGCTTCGGCCGCCACGACATCGTGTAGCCCGGAAACGCATATTTGCTGAGCGTCTGCATCGAGCTGTCGCCGATCGGATTCCAGTCCTTGCCGACGATGCCGTATTCGAGCAGGTCGTGATTTTCTTTGATCGACAGCCAGTTCATCACATCGATGACGCGGTCCGCATGCTTCGAATATTTGGGAATGCACAAGTAGTTCGCCTGCTTGAAGTCGGAAATCGGCTTCCAGCCCGCATCGGCGGGCACGACGACTTCGAGCTGGGCGCCCGGCACCGTTTTCAGCACATCGAGGTATTTCAGCCCTTCCGCTCCATCGGCATAATACGACGTAGCCGCGCCTTTGCCCTGGTTGAACAGCGTGACCGCGTTTTGCTCCTGCGCCACGTTTTTGGCGAAGATGCCGTCCTTGAAAAACTGCTCGCCCTTCTTCCATCCTTCCAGCAGCTGCGGGTTCTCCCACACCATGTGCACCTTCTTGTCTTCCCACACCTGGAAGCCGGTCGTGATCGAGAAGCCGTCCAGCTTGTTCGTATAGTACAGGCTGTTGAACTTGATCGCGTTGTGGGCGGCCACGCTGCCTTGCACGAGCAGCGGCGTGATGTCCTTGTCCTTCTCCTTGACGGTATAAAGGAACTTCTCCATGTCCGCGATCGTTTTGATTTCCGGCAAGCCGTACTTGAGCCGCAAGTCCTTGCGCACCGTAAAACCCATCACCGTGCCCTGCGTCGTGCCGAGCGGGATGCCCATGATTTTGCCGCCGAACTTGTTGGCGTCCCACATCTGCTGCGGAATCGAAGCTTTCAGCTCCGGCGCCTTGGCGACAAGATCGTCGAGCGCCATCAGCGAATTCGACGCGATCAGTTGGTTCATGTGCTGCCACGGCGCGTCGAGCAGCATATCGAAATCTTCGCCGGCGGCGATCTTCACGTTCGTCAGGCTCGCATAGTCGTTCCACGAAACGAACTGGATTTTGAGCGACGCACCGACGTTGTCCTTCTTCAGCTTCTCGTTTACGGCCGCGAGCACCGTATCGAAGCCTTGCGGCGCATCGCCCGGAAAAATCGCCTTCAGCTCGACAGTTTCCTTCGGCGCCGCGCTCGGCGACGGCGTTGCGCTGGCGCTTGGCGCCGTGCTCGCCGCCTTCGTCGGCGACGGAGACGCCGATCCCTCCTGCTTGCTGCAGCCCGCCAGCAAGCCCGTTGCGACCATGGCTACCGCCAGCAGCGCACTTCCCGCTTTTCGTTTGTTCACGCTGACAACCTCCCGATAACTCGATTGTATTTTCTATAATAACAGGGTTTGGCCCTGTTTATAGACACTCGCACCGTTCCCCCGCTCAGCCTTTGACGGCGCCGACCGTCAGCCCTTTGACAAAATATTTCTGCAGCAGCGGATACAACAGCACGATCGGACCGATCGTCATGATCGTCGTCGACATGCGCACGCCCATCAACGGCACGTCCACGGCCATTCCCGCCGCGTCGGGGATGAGCGTCTTGGCCGCCGCCACGTTCGAGATCATCCGGCGCAGCAGCAGCTGCAGCGGCAGCTTCTTCTCCTCGTCGATGAACAGGAGGCCCATGAACCAGTCGTTCCAATAAGCGAGCGCATAGAACAGCCCGGCTGTCGCCAGTATCGGCTGCGCGATCGGCACGACGATGCAAAAAAATACGTCGACCTCGCTCGCCCCGTCCATGCGCGCCGACTCCTCCAGCTCTTCCGGCAGCGTGCGGAAGAAGTTCACCATCAGGAACACGAGAAACGGCTGGCACAGCAGCGGCAAAATAACCGCCCACAGCGTATTCGACAGGTGCAGCGTCTTCGATACCGTAATGTAGAACGGGATCAGCCCGCCGCTGAACAGCATCGGAAAATAGGCGTACGACAGCAAGCCGCCGCGCACCACGTTGCGCTTATTCGCAAGCGAGTAGGCGAGCATCGCGGATACGCACAAGGCGAGCAGCGTGCCGACCGCGGTGATGAACATCGTGTTTCCGTAGCCGGTCCACAGCGACTTTGAGCGGAGCAGCACCGCGTAAGCGTCGGCCGAGAACGGCCGCGGCAGCAGCGAATAGCCGTGCAGAATGAGCGCAGACTCCTTCGTCAGCGAGCCCGCCGCCATCAGCCAGAACGGAAGCAGGCAGAACAGCGCAAACGCCAGCACGAACGCATGGGCCAGGGCGCCGAATGCCCGGTCTGCCGCGCTTTGTTTCATCGTGTACCCCTCCCCCGCTAAAATAAAGCCGAATCGCGCGACACTCGTTTGACGATCGCGTTCACGCCGAGCACGAACACGAAGCCCATCACCGACTGGAACAGCCCGACCGCGGACGACATGCCGAAATCGTTCAGCTGCCGCATCGCGCGGAACACATACGTATCGATGACGTCCGTCGACGGGAACAGCAGCGAATTGTCGCCGGCGATCGCGTAAATCATCGCGAAGTCGCCGTTGAAAATTTTACCGATGGCGAGCAGCGTCAGGATCGATACCGTCGGCATCAACAGCGGCAGCGTGATGCGGCGCATCGCCGCAAGCCGCGAAGCGCCGTCGATGCGGGCGGCCTCGTACAAGTCTTCGGGAATGGCGGCGATGGCGGCCAAATAAATGATCGAATAATAGCCCGCGCCGTGCCATACCTTTAACACCGTAAAAATCCACGGCCACAAGCCCGGTTCGGTAAACCAGCTCACTTCGGGCAGCCCGAGCCGTACAAGCCACTCGTTCACCATCGGCTGCTGCCCGCCGAGCAGCGATTCGACGATCATGCCGACGACGACCCAGGACATGAAGAACGGCAGGAACATGACCGACTGCGAGACGCGCTTCAGCCACTTCGTCCTCATCTCGTTCAGCAGCACTGCCACCGCCACCGCGAATATCGTCGTAAAGAACAAGAACGCCACATTCAGCAGCAGCGTATTGCGGATCACCCGGTACAACTGGTCCGAGGTGAGGAAGAAAGCGAAGTTGTCGAAACCCGCCCACGGGCTCCGCCATACGCCCGACGTCAGGCTGTAGTGCTTGAACGCGATCAGAATGCCGTACATCGGCAGGTAGCTGAACAGGAACAGCAGCGCCACGCCCGGCACCGCCATGCCGTACAGAAACGGCGCGCCGCGAATTCGTCTCCATTTGCAGGCGAAGCTTCCTTCCTTTCCGGCCGCCTGCAGACGCCCGGCCTTCCTTTCTCGTTGCCCGGTCTTGACTGCATTCAGGCCCAAGCCGCGTCCCCTCCTTCGTTCGTACACCGAGTGGCTCGGAGTTCTCAGACACACCTTAGCACGGCCGAATTGCGCCGCCTATTCCGAAAAACGAGCACGGTTCAGCAAAGTATCGATTGCCCTTGCATTCAGGAAAACATCACTTTCACAAATCAATCGGTGCCCGTACCGGCCGGCGCTTGTGTGATACAATGGGGGCATGCAACGGGGCTGTTCCACACCCAAGTTATTAATTAAAGCGGGGAATCGAAATGCGGCTGCCTTTGAAACGAATCCGGGGCAAATGGAAGTGGCGCAAAACGTATGCGCAAATCTGGACTTACCTGGTTATCGCCGGCGTCGGCGTGCTCGTCATCAGCACCGTGTTTCTGTACATGTTGTCCTCGCGCACCATTCTGCGCAACATCGGGATGCATACGGAGTCGCAGCTGTCGCAGCGGGCGGAATCGCTCTCCTTCGCGATGAACTGGATCGTCGAATACGCCCAGCGCTCCAGCCAAAATCCGGCCGTACGCGCCTATGCCCTGCAGCCGCAGAGCACCCCGTTCGAAGACTACAACTTCTGGAACCTGCTGGTCGGGATGAAAGATACGAATCCTTATATCGATTCGATTTATGTGATTAACGGCTACTCCGGCAAAGTGATCGATACGCGGCTTGGCGTTTCCGACACGGAAGCGTTCTACGACCGGGAGACGCTGCGGCTGCTGAAGCAAGGCCGGGCGGAGGTGGTGCCGTTCATGACGCCGCGGTCTGTTCCTTCCACCGTCTCCTTCTCCCCCCAGGAGCGCCTGCTGACGATCGTCATCCCGTTCGAAATCGAAAAATCGGCGACCGCATTCGTCGTCAACATCAGCTCCGACGCGCTGCTGCAGCTCAATCCGCGCCCG
The DNA here is from genome assembly GCF_004764705.1 of Paenibacillus cymbidii. Classification (GTDB taxonomy): domain Bacteria; phylum Bacillota; class Bacilli; order Paenibacillales; family NBRC-103111; genus Paenibacillus_AN; species Paenibacillus_AN cymbidii. Next base: position 414,691 of record NZ_SHLX01000002.1, read on the forward strand.
CCCGCTCCGTCCGGCAGCGATACGTTTGTGCTCGACCGGGACAACCGGATCGTCGCCAGCACGCGTGCGACCGACTTTCTGAAGCCGTTCTCCGAGCTCGACTACTCCTTTTCGCTTGCCGGCAAGCAAGGCTGGTTCGAATATAGCTCCGCCGCCGACAAGCTGCTGGTCGCCCATTCCGACGTAATCCTCAAAGGGTTCACGCCATGGAAAATCGTCGACCTGCTGCCGGAGCGCCGCGTGCTCGGCGACATCCGTTATTTGCAGACGTTTACCCTGCTGTTTTTCGTCTGTTTGCTGGCGGTTACCTTATGGATGATCCGGAAGCTGTCCAAAAAAATATACACTCCGATCCAGGAGCTGATCATGGACGTCACGGCGGGCCTCGAAACGCCGCCCGATGCGGGCGCCGGCGGCACGAACGAGCTGCGGATGTTGTCCAGCGTGTTCTCCGAGCAGCACCGCCAGATCGGCGACTACTCGCGCAATCGGAAATTTCTCGCCAAGGAAGCGTACTTGCGCAGCTTGCTGGAGTCCGCCTCCGCTCCCGACGTCGAACAGGTGCAGCGGCACTCCCGCGAGCACGAGCTGCATCTGGCTACCGACAACATCGGCATCGCCCTGCTGCGCATCGACCATTACGCCGCATTTACGCTGCGTTACCCGGAGCGCGACCGCCGGCTGCTGCGTTTCGCGATGGGCAACATCGCCAAGGAGCATCTGCAGCCGCTGCTGCATGTCGAAGCCGTCGACATGGGCAACGACCATATCGCGCTGCTGTTCAATCCGGAGCAGGACACCGTGCCCGACTCCATTAAAGACGCCGTGGCGCAATGCCAGCAGCTCATTCGCCAATATCTCGCGATCGACACGACGGCGGTCGTCGGACCGGTCGTCGAAAACTACCGCGAGCTGCACGACGGCTGCAAGGAAGCGTACGAGTTGTCGAACGAACGCTTTCAATCCGGCTGGGGCCGTACGATTGCGGCGGCGGAGACGGACCGTCCCGCCTATACGAAGGTGCCTTATCCGAAAGGGAAAGAGCGGCTGCTCATTCAGGGGTTGAAAAAAGGGGATGCGGACCAGACGCTGGAGGAGCTGGAATCGTTCCGGCGGCAGCTTGAGGGCAATACGCATTCGGAGGCGAAGCTGGCGATCGCGATGCTGCTGCTCGGCATCGGCGAGGCGCTGCATTCGCTGCCGCTGCCGTCGTTCCGCACGGCGCAGTGGAGCTTGTCGCCGATTCAATCGCGGATCGAGCAGCTTGAGACAAGCGAAGCCGTGTTCGACTGGCTGCGCGAGCTGCTGTCGCTCCTGTGCGCAGACGTCGCCTCGCTGCACAAGCCGTCGCGCAGCAGGAGCCTGATCGACGAAATGCGCCAGCTGGTGGAGGAGCAACTGCTCGACCAGAACTTGTCGACGAAGACGATCGCCGACCAGCTCGGCTTGTCCGTCAACTACGTGCGCAACCTGTTCAAAACCGAAACCGGCCAATCGCTGATGGATCATATCAACGACCGCCGGCTCGCTCGGGTCGTGGAGCTGATGGGCGGCACATCGCTGTCGATCGACGACATCGTGCTGCGCTGCGGCTTCGCTTCCACGGTTTCCTTCTATCCGATATTCAAGAAAAAGTACGGCGTCACCCCGGCCAAGTTCCGCAAGGATATGGCGACAGAGTGACGCCGTCAGCCGGCTTACTGCCAGCCCGACGCCTGAAAAAGCTCGTTCGCTTCGCGCTGGCGATCGCCCAGCTCGGAGAACGCCACGAGCTGCGACTTGAACGTTCCCCAGGACGCAATCAGCTCGGGCAGCTTCGCTTCCTCGTTGACCGGGTACTCGAAGCTTCGGCTCACCAGCAGCGTCTGCCCTTCCTTGCTCGTCATGAATTCGACCAGCTTGACCGCGTTGTCCTTGCGGGGAGCATAGCGCGCGAGCCCGATCCCGCTGATGTTGACATGCGTGCCGGTTGTCGCCTGATTGGGGAACACCACGCCGAGCTTGTCCGGCGCCTTCGCCTCGTCCGGGTCGGCGGAGATCGACAGCTGGCCCAAATAATACGTGTTCATAATCGCCACGTCTCCGATCCCGTCGACGATCGCCAGCGCCTGCTCGCGATCGCCGCCTTCCGGCTGGCGGGCCAGATTGCCCGCGATCCCCCTGGCCCATTGCGCGGCTTGCTTGCTGCCGTTCAGCGAAATAAAGGAAGCCAGCAGCGACTGGTTGTACAGGCTTGCCGACGACCGGACGAGCAGCCGGCCTTTCCACTTCGGGTCGGTCAGCGCCTCATAAGTCGACAGCTCTTCCCGCTTGACCCGGTCCTTGGCATAAACGAGCACTCTCGCCCGCGTCGTAACCCCGATCCAGTATTCGTCGGGATCGCGCCACTTCTTCGGCACCTGGCTGTCGATCGCCGCGGTGCGCAGCGGCTGAAGCACCTGCTCCCGCTTGGCATAGCTTAATACGCCGCCGTCCACGGCGAAGAACAGATCCGCGGACGAGTTCGGCCCGTCCTGCTTCATCTTGCCGACCAGCTCTTCGGCCGTTCCTTTCACTTCGTTCACCGGAATGCCGGTCATCTTCGTAAACGCTGCGAACAGCGCGGAGTCGGCTTCGTAATGACGCGCCGAATAGACCGTGATCGTTTCGCCGGCGGCGCTTGCCGCTTTGGCGTCGTATGACGATTCGTTGTTGAAACCGATCAGGTCGCAACCCGAGCAGAGGATGGATACGGACAAAAGGATCGCGATCACTCTCACGATAACGTTTCCCCCAATCGTCGCCCGTCCGCGGAACGGAGCAAATAGATGGTAACCGCTGTGCCCCTGTGCTCCCGGCTCTGAATCGTCAGCTTGCCTTCATACCGTTCGACCAGCCGCTTGGCGATCGCCAGCCCGAGCCCGTTGCCGCCCAGGTCGCGGCTGCGCGCCTTGTCCACCCGATAGAAACGTTCGGTCACATAGGGCAAGTCGCCCGCCGGGATGCCGATCCCCCGATCTTCGACGACGATGAACGCCTTCCGCTCCAGTTGCCCGGCCCGAACAACGATCGTTTTTTCGCGCGATGAATATTTAACGGCATTGTCCAAAATAATATGCAGCAGCTGTTCCAGATGCGGGGCGCTTACGAGCAATTCGACGCCTGCCAGCTCGTCCAGATCGAACGTGACCGCGAAGCCGGGATGCAGCGACATGAACCGTTCCGTCATGGCGCGAATCGCTTCATCCGGACGGGTCAGCAGCGCATCCGGGTCGCCCGCTTCCTTCTCCGCCCGCGTCAAGGCCAGCAGCTCCGTCACGAGCCCCTTCAACCGGCCGAACTCCTGCAGCGACGCCTGCAAGGAGTTGTTCAGCACTTCGGCGTCGTCTTTCCCCCATCTGTGCAACAGCGACAAATGCCCCTCGATGATGGCGATCGGGGTGCGCAGCTCGTGCGACGCGTCCTCGACAAACCGGCCCTGCTGCCAGAACGACTCCTCCACCTTGTCCATCATGTCGTTGAACAAGATCATGAGCGTCGATAGTTCATCGCCGTTATGGGCAGGTATCATTCGTTCCTGTATGCCCTTGCTGTTCACGTCCCGAATCGTTTGCGCCATCGCCTGCAGCGGCTTCAGCAGCTTCCGCGCAATAAGCCAGCCGACCAGTACGCTGAACACGACCGCTCCGGCCGCAAACGCCAGCATCACCTGCATAATGGTATGGAGCAGCTGCTCATAGGCAGCCAGGCTTTTCACGATCTCGACCGTTCCCGCAAATTCGAAAATCGTCAAGGGGCTGCGCATGATCAGCACGGGATTGTCGTCAATCCGGTAAAACTCGATCTGCTGCTGCGAAACGAAGCGGGGAACAATTCCGTTCTCCGTCACATCGTTGGCCACCGTAACGAGCGGCACTCCGTCGCTGCCGACGATACGAATCATTTGATCGTCCCGATTCGCTTTTTCCAGGTACAGCTTGATCTCCTTGATACGGTCCGGCGTGAAGGCGGCTTCCCGCTCCAGCAAGTCGTTCAGGATGCCGTTCATGGTGCGCTGCACGCCGCTCTTCTCGCGGTGAATGATCCATTTATCCATGACGAGATACTGCAGGGCGTAATTGCCGATGAGCAGCACCATAATGAGCACGGTCGACCATAGCGTCAGCTTGAATTTGATGGGCACGCGGAACAACAGGCCCGTCCAGCGGGTTACGCTCATTTGCGCATCACATAACCAATGCCTCTCAGCGATTTAATGTAGCTCGACTTGCCCGGAGGATCGATTTTGAGCCGCAAATACCTGACGTAAACATCGACGACGTTCGTGTCGACGGCCGCTTCGAAGCCCCATACTTTATCCAGCAGCGTCTCGCGCTCCAGCACGCGATTCACATGAGTCAGGAATACGATCAGCAGATCGTATTCGCGCTTGGTCAACTCGATTACCTTGCCGGCCCGGCTGACGATTCTCGTCTCCGGATCGAGGCTGAGGTCCTGGAACACGAGCAGGGGCGACATCCTGGGCGCCGCTTCATGGCTCCCCTGCCTGCGGAACACGACGCGCATCCGGGCCAGCAATTCTTCCATCGCGAACGGCTTGGGCAAATAATCGTCGGCGCCGCAATCCAGCCCGACCACCCGCTCGGTCACGCTGTCCCTGGCGCTCAGCATAATGATCGGCGTCATCTTGTGCATGCGAATGCGCCGGCATATTTCCAGACCGTCCAGACCGGGCAGCATAATATCGAGCAGGATGAGGTCCCACTCTTCGGCCATCGCGATATTCAATCCTTCATAACCTTCGAAAACGACGGTAACCGCAAAAGACTCGTGCCCCAGCTCGAGTGCAATGAAGGATGACATGTTTTTCTCATCTTCAATCAGCAGTACTTTTTTCATGCCGTCCTTTCCGCCCATCTCGCGTGAAAATGATTATCATTATTATTTACTATCATATTGGATTTTGCCGCTATGTTCAAGCCTCGTTTCCTGATGAACGGCTGGAGACCGACGCGTCCCGCTGCCGCGCCGCAGCGGTCGATCCGTTCGCGGACACGCTCCCGTCGCGCTTCTTCAATCGGCCGATCAAGATCAGCAAGACGAGATAATACGTCCAATACAGGACGAACTCTTCTACGGACGGATTCTGCGTATAACCGAGAAACGCTTTGAAAAAAATGCCCGCTTGCCCGTTGATAAGCGGTTTGTCGCCCGTGTCGCGAATATACTGCGTTTCATCGAGCGGATGCTCCGGCATGAACGCCGTCAAGTTGTACACTTCGCCGATTTCGCCGCCGGGCGTCCGGTATACCGAGCCGATCAGCCCGATGTCCTGCATGATCCCGACCGCTTGCACGAGCAAACCGCCGGCAATCATCAGCAAAAAAATCGAGGTAATGCGGAAAAACGTTTTGAGCTGGATTTTGCGGGAACCTTTAAAAAAGAAATAGCCTACCGCAATCGCCAACAGCAGGCCGAACAGCGCTCCCCAGCTTTGCAGCGCCTGCTGGATATCGCCGCCCGTAATCGCCGCGAAAAAAAATACGGTTTCGACGCCTTCCCTCACGACGACGAGAAAGGAGTGCACAATCATGTTGGCCACGCCGCCTGCCGTCAAAACCGCGGACAGTTTGTGCTCCACCTTGTCTTGCATATTGCGGCTTTGCCGGCTCATGAACAGCACCATATGCGACAGCAAGACGCAAGAGGCGAGCATAATGCCGATTTTCAAATAATTTTGACTGCCCATGGTAGCGAAGCCGGTCAATACGGTTTGGAACACGAGCGCAACGCCGTAGCTGGCGATCAGCGCCAGCACAACGCCTACCCATACCCACTTGTTCCACTGCGTCTGATCGATCCGCTTCAAATACGTGACAATAACGCCCACGATCAGGATCGCTTCAAGCGCTTCGCGGAACGTGATCAGAAACGACTGCAATTCCATGCGCCAGCCTCCATTTCTGCGCCCGGATGCAACAAGCGGAAGACACCCGCGCATGAAGCGCAAGCGTCCTCCCGCCTGGAATGCACCGGATTACCGGAGAATGATAATGTTGCCCTTGTCGTAAAATACGCCTTTGCCGAACAGCTCGGCGACTGCGCGCAGCGGGATGAAGGAGCTGTCGTCCTTGATCACGACCGGTTGATCCAACGCAACCGTTTCGTTCGTCTTGCCGTTCTGCACGATCGTGCTGGAGCCGACCTTGAGCTCGGTCGTTGCGCCATCCTTGACGATGCGGACCGTGCTTGTATTGCCGTCGTAGCTCACTTCGGCGCCGATCGCATCGGCGATCAGACGCACGGGAACGAGGGTCCGGCCCGTTTCCTTGCTGATGTAGGGTTCGCTCACGGCGGTGTGCGCCTGACCGTCGACGCGATACGTTTTGTCGCCGATGGCAAGCTCGATGCCGTCCACAGGAACGATATATTTCAGCATCTGGAAGCCGGCCGCTTCGGCCGCTTGCAAATTCGCTTGGTCGACGGCTTCGACGAATTGCTGCGCATATGATGCAGCAGCCGCATACGCTTCTTTCGTGAAGAACGGCTCCTGCGTCGACAGGAACATCGTGCCTTCCATGGCGTAGCCGCGCGCCCCTTGCAAATCGCCGGCAGCCAGCTTGACGAAAGCGTTGTTGACGTATTCGGACACTTTGCCGATCATCGTGCGCTGCAGCGCAAGCTTGATCCGGTTCCCGTCGATTTGGCCGGCATCGCCGGAAGCGAATGCATCCAGCACATCGTTGGCGTCTTCCACGCTTCCCCCTCTAAGATACGTGTAGACAGGGAGATACAGGAAGTAGCCTTCCGTGACGGCTGCCGGCTGGTCGGCCGCCGGCTTCGTTGCAATGCTCGACGCATAGGTGTTCGTCGCGAGCGCATACGTCTTGATCAGGAGCTTATCCAGCACCTGGCGATGAATGTTGAAGTCGTTGACGTTCTTATCCGCCAAATCCTGCTGGAGTTGTTCGATCGTCCCTTTCAGAATGCCGACCATATCAAGGCCGTACGAAGCGTCGCGCTTGGTCACCGTGCTTTGCAGCACGCCTTCGTAAATTTGCACGACTTTGTCGAAGCCTTTGGTCGCCGCTGCGTAATCTCCCTGGTTCAGGGCAGGACGAACGGTATTGCTGATCAGGTCGCGCAGCGCGAAGAAGAAGTACCATTGCAGCCCCTTGTCGACCGCTTGCTTGGCCTGGTTGACATTCAAGTCGCCTTTGACGGCGTTGTTCAGCACGAACGTAATGTTTTCGTCAATTTTGGGATCGTCGGCTTTAATGGTAGCATCGATCCGTTTCGTTTCCGTCTGGAACTTGCTCACATAATAAGCTTGCACCTCCTTGAGGTCGGTGTTGTCCGTGAACAGCGCCTTGATGTCGGCAAAAGCTTGCACCCGCGCCGCAATTTCCGGATCTTCGGCGATGTTGAACTTGGATGCGGCACCCGCCGCGGAAGCCAGGACGAACAAGGACGATACCAGCAAGGAAAAGCTCATTGCCATCGACAACCATTTACGCATGTTTATCTCTCCCAATCGTTTTTGGTTAGAAAAAGCCTTTTTTGCGGCTGTACCATAACGCCCCGCCGCCCGCAAGAACAACGCCGGCAATCACGAAAACTGTCACGAGCGGATTCACTTTGTTCGTCCGCTCCATCGGCGCGTGCTCGCCTTGCTGCAGCGCTTGCCCGGAAGCAGCCGGCGCCGCAGCGGAACTTGCCGCGGGTGTCGGTTTCGGCGCCTCTGCGGAAGCGGATGATTGCGCGGCCGATGACGCGGCCGGGGTCGTCGACGATGCGGCCGTAGGCGACGCCGACGCGGAAGCCGTAGGCGAGGCCGACGCGGAAGCGGAAGGGCTTGGCGACGCTTGAGCCGGCGATTCGGCGGCTTGCGGCTTCTCCGGCTCGGCTGTCGCTGCCGCCGGCTTCGCTTCCGGTGTGGCGGCCGCAGGCGCCACGCTTGCAGCGGCCGGCTTCGCCGGCTCCGGCGCGGGCGCCGCATACGCCTGGTAAGGGAACAACGGTTTGACCTTGTCGTAGATGAACGTGACCTTCGTCTTGAACAGCTCCGGGTCCGCCTTCTTCTTCCCTACGCCGAACAAGCCGGGATTGCCGAGCGCGTCCAACGCTTCATCGAACGACCGGTCGATCTCGTCCTTGCCGGCGCTCATATACGGAGCCAGCGTGTCGTACGTCGCTTTCGCTTTGGCCAGCAGCAGCTTGGCGCCGGCATAATCGCCCACATCTTGCAGCGCGTACGCGAACCGGCGATCCAGGTTCATGACGAGCACCGCCTTGTAATTGGCGATCAGAAGCGCGTTGTCCGCCGCTTCGATATTTTTGTCGAGCGTGGCGGCAACGGCATCTCCGAAATGCGACTGGATCTCGCTGCGCCTGACCTTGTGCGCTTCCGTTGCCGTCTTCCAGTCGGACTGCCCGCCGCCGAGCGCGGCTGCGATCGTCTTGAACGTTTCCGCCACGTCCTCGGTGTTGGCATCGCCGTAAGAGTAGGCGAACGCTTGCGCCGGAGCGAGCCAGATCAGCAGCGCCAGCGCTGCCAGCGCGCTTCTTATCCCTCTGACCACTTGCGAACTCCTCCTTCGTTGTGACGGCAAACGGGCCTTCTCATCTCCCGATAGATGGCCGGGATGACAGATGCGACATACTGCCGGAATTTGATGAACGACCGCCCTTGCGTTCTTGTCCGATACGCGATCGGCACTTCCTCCAGGCGAAAGCCTTTGCGCAGCAAGTTCAATGTCAGCACCTGGGCGTAGTTGTAATCGTGAATGATTTCCGCGCTCTCCATCGCTTGCCGGGAGAAGCCGCGCATGCCCGATTGCCCGTCGCATATCCATTGCCGCAGCAGGATCGACTGCAGCAGTGTAAACAAATAGTTGCCCAGGCGGCGATGAAGCTTCATGCCCGTTATGCTTCCTTTGAAGCGCGAGCCGAATGTGTAGTCCGCCGTCCCCCGGATGATCGGAGCGATCACGTCCGGAATTTGCTCCGGCGGGTATTCGTTGTCCGCGTCGATCATCAGCCCGATGTCTGCATCCAGCAGGCAGCATTGCGCCAAGCCCTCCCTGACGGCGGCGCCGAGCCCGCGATTGGCCGCGAAGGAAAACACGAAATCCGCCCCCGCCTGTTTGGCGACCGTCGCGGTGCCATCCGTCGAGCCGTCGTCGATGACGACGACTTGAACCGTATAGTGCGGGTGAAAGCTGCGCGGAACACGCGGGATGACCCGTTCGATATTGCCGACTTCATTGTGCGCGGGAATGAATACGACCAGCTTCTTGAAGCGATCCGCCTTCATGTCGGCCCTCCTGTCTTGTGCGCAGCGCGTCCGTCAACACGCTGCCGCGACTTGCGTTCGGAAACGGAGCGCCGAGCAAGTACGCCAGCGTGGGGGCGACGGAAACAAGCGAATGGCGTTCGTCGACTCTTACCCCCGCCCGAATCGCCGGTCCGTGCATGAAGAACGGTACGAACCGCTCCCCCTCGTCGAGGTGGCCATGCCCGCCGATGCCGTCTGCCTGGCCGTGATCCGCGCATACGACAAGGGTCGCGTTTTTCGTCAGACCGCGTTCCTCCAGCCATCCGACGAACTGCTCCACGAGCCGGTCGGCCTCCGCGATTTTTTGCAAATATTCGTCATAGAGCACGCCCATACTGTGTCCCGTCTGATCGACGGCGATCAGTTGGACGACCAGCAAGTCGGGATTTTGCTCGACCACGATCGTTTTCGCGCGCTCGATAATGTTGCGGTCGGCCGTATCGTTATGCATGACCGCGGTGATGCTCTCCACATCGTCGCCCATCGAATCGATCAGATGCGCGATCCCGAGCAGCCGGCCGCGTTTCCCGACTTTGCGCAGCGAATCGAAGATGCTCTCCACCTTGATCCCGAGCCGCCACACCATATTGGAGCGGATGCCGTGCTGCCTCGGATAAGCGCCGGTAAACATGGAGGAGAAGCAAACGACAGTGCGAGCCGGATATACGGTTTCCATCTGCGTATATTCCGTCCCTTCCGCCCGCAGCCGCTTGAGGAACGGCGCATCGGCTTCCTCGAAACGTTCCTTGCGCATGCCGTCGATGACGATGACGAACACTTTGTCGCTGGGTGTCCGCTCGGGCCGGTCCGGCGCTTCGGTCGGCTGTGTCCGCTCTTTCGGTTTCCAATCGAACAAATAGCGGTGAAGCAACCAGCTATACATCAACAGGCATCCGGTAAACACGCCGAGCGTTGCCGACTCGCCCGCGAACCCGGGCACCGGGCCGGGGGTTCCGTGACGGGCAGCCAGCAGCCGGTAAAAGTAGTCCCATACGAGCAGCACCAGCATCAGCTTCGGCAGCTGCTCTTGCGCATTGCCGCTGGTGGAGTCGCTGTTCTTAAGCACCAGCTTCCAGAACCTTTTGAAATTCCACCATGAAGTGCCGATCCGCAGATGGTAATAGAACGTTCCCCAGAAGAACACGGTAAAAAAGAAATAGAGCGCAATCGCCAGCGCGTACAGCGCTAAATGCCCCGCACCCCAGATCAGCAGCGCGGATACGACCGGGAACCACAAATAGTTGCGCAAAAATAGCGGGTAATCGAACAGGTAGTACAAGACGAGCAGCGGCGCGATCAACAGCAGACTTGCGCCTGCGCTGGCCCAAAAGCCGACGTCCGACCACCGGTCGATACGGTATAGCATAAAAGTCGCAACGGCGAATAACGGCGTAAACGGCTTGCCTTCGTTAAGCAAATTCCAGCAGCGCGCCGCTGCGATTTCAACTCGTGACGCTTGCTTCATGTCCCTTTCCTTTCCTGATGAGCGTTCATCTTCCAGCCTCCTTTCCTGGACAGTCGGACGGTCGCATGGATGGTCGCATGGATGGTCGCATGGATGGTCGCATGGATGGTCGCATGGGCGGTCGCATGGACGGTCGACCGGCAATCGACATAAGCGGCATCCGGCAGTTAGGTACGATCGAGACTTATTGAGAATGATAATCATTATTTGATCATGGACATTATAACGAACGAAAATGAGAAAATGATGTGAAACGCGGAATGCGTTTGATTTTTTGCTCGGGGGAGTAGCTATTTTCCGGTGCAGGTTGGATAAGTCAGTGGGGGAATGTTGGAGGAGGGGGCACAAGCCCCCTTGTTGCCCGTATGCGGCGTTGGCGAAGCGAAGTAGTCAGGTTTAACGGCTGCTGCTCGCGAAATAGGCCATAAAAAATGGCCTATTTCCCCGATTTCAGCCGTCTCATCAAAAATAACCAGTGAAAACACTGGTTATTTGGGCTGAACAGCCCCAATTGGGGCTGTTTGATACGAATAGCCAGTGAAATCACTGCCTATTTTGTGAAGGCTGCCTATTTTTAACGAAATAGGCCATAAAAGATGGCCTATTTCGCCATTCTGCTCCTGCATCGCCGTCACTCCCCGGCGAGCTTCCCGCTTCTTCCCGGCATCCGCACCGTCAGCGCCAGCATCAGCAAGCCCAGCACCGCACAAATCCACGCCATGCTGTGCAGGTGCGGCGTTGTGATCGTTTTGCCGAAGAGCGCCGCGAGCAGGCTCGACGACAGGATCGTCCCGAGAAAACGGGACGTCATGAACAATCCCGAGGCAATGCCGGTCTCTTCCTTCGCGACAAAATCGTAAAGCGCCGTCTGCATGCCCAGGTTGTTGAAGCCGTTGGCGATGCCAAGCACGCAGAGCACGAGGAAAATCGTCGCCGCGCTCGCCTGATCGCGAATGAGCAGCAGCAGCAAGCTTCCCGCCACGACCGACACCGTGCCGACCAGCAGCGACGGCCTGGAGCCGCTGCGGTCGATCCAGCGGCCGACGAGCGGCGTGACCAGCACGCTGAAGCCGGCGATCGACAGCATGACCAGCCCCGTCTTCTGGGCGTCCATATTTTGCACGCGCTGCAAGTACGACGGTATGCCGAACATGACCGAATAAAACGCGATATTTGTCAAAACAAACTGCACGTAAATGAACGTCACGTTCTTGTTGCCGCGCAGGAAAGCGACGTTGATGAACGGTTTGCTTCGCCCGAGCTCGAACCGGTACAGCCCGTACGACAGTCCCGCGGCGACGACCAGTTGCCACCAGCCGAATCCGTCCGCCAGCGACAGGAAAAACAACAGCCACATGAAGATCGCCACGGAGAAAAGCGCAACGCCCGGCCAATCCATGTCGGCCGCGCTTCCCGCCGCTTTTGCGTCTTTCGGGAACAGCTTCCACGCCAGCACGAAGGAACCGATAATAAACGGAAAGTTGCACAGGAAAATAAGCGGCCAGTCGCCATAATGCAGCAGCAAACCTCCGAGCGACGGCCCGAACGCGGCCGACGTGCTGGAGAAGATCGAGATGATGCCAAGCGCTTTGGCCTGGTTGGCCGAAATTTGACTGCGGATCATCCCCATGCCGGACGGGAACAGCGCCGAGCTGCCCAGCGCCTGAATGATCCGAAAGCCGATCAGCCAGCCGAACGTAGGAGACAGCGGCGCAAGACAGGAGGCCAATGTGACGAGCAGCAGGCCGGCCAAAAATACTTTTTTGCGTCCGAACAAGTCGCTCCACTTGCCCATCAGAGGTTGTCCGATCGCGCTGGCCAAGTAGTACGTCGAAATCAGCCACGACACGTCGGCAAACGAAAGCCGAAAATCCTCCTGCAGCCGCGACAACGCAACGGAAATCATCGTCGTATTGAGCGGGTTCAGCAGCGTGCCGAGCGCTACGGCCGTAATGAGCAGCAATTCCTTGCGCTTGATCGTGTTCTTAACGTGTGCCATGTTGTTCGTTGTCGCCTCGATCCCGTGGAGCGTCTCGTTGTGTCGTTTAAATGGCATTTTCGCATAGCCAAATGGTCATATTAGTTTATCAGTTTTTTACGAGGAGGTATATACGATGAAGTGGAATGAAGTCCGGAAACCAAGAAGTTGGTCCGCTCCAAGGTATCCCCACCCCCGTAAGACAAAAGCTCCGGAAAATTTCCCGGAGCTTCCTGTTTTCCGCGCTATTCGCCAAGAATCGGCCGTCCGTCAGGAATGCTTCACCCCGTAGCTCACGAGCTGGACGATTTTTTCAATCGCGAATTTGAACTTGTCCCAGTCCTTGACAATTTGACCGAAACCGGAGCTGGCAATGGCGGTTAGCACCTGGATGCCGATTTCGACGCGATAAGTCGACAACACGGCATCAAACACGTCCTCGACGCCGTATCCGGTCATAAACAGAATGAGCAGCGCGTTTTTCCAATCGCCGATGCCGCCGTCGACCTTCAGAATCGGTGCCGCTGTCGCCGCGCTGATGCCGATGGAGCGCAGCACGGTCAAGGCCACGATGTTGGAAACGTGCACGCCAAGCACCGCGTCCGCCACACCAAGCTCGGCATGAAGCGCCGTCTGCTCCTTGGTCGACAGTTCCCTGATGATCCGGAACGTCTCGTTTAAGTTGTTGTTATTGGCGTAATTGATCAGCGGCGCCAGCGCCGTCAAGGTGATCGTCTCGTTGGCGAGCAACTGTCTTACGACGTCCATCAACGGCCAACGATGCGTTTCCCCGCTCCCGTAGGTCGTCCCAAACTGGTAAATATCGTGAATGACCCATTGGAGCGGTTGACCCGAACGGTAGTAGGCCGTAACGAGGGTTGAGAGATCAGTGAAGCCGCCTTCGTCCAGGTACCGTATAATCCAATTCGCGCCCAAGTTCGCTCGATAAAGCTCCTGAGCGATTTCGGTCGCCGAGTAGCCGTTGCTCTTCAGAAGCGCGACCAGCGTGCCATCCCGGTTGCCGAGCGTAGGGAAGTAATCCTTCAGCGGATACCCGAGCCGCTTCAGCCAGACAATCTTGCTCTCGGTCGAGTAACCGGCGCTATGCAATATCGCCGAAGCTCTCGCAGCCGTAAATCCAAGCTCCTTGAGCATAGCCGCTACGGAGTCGTTGAACCCGATCGTGAGCATGCCGCTAATGACCGCCTCGTTTGTGAAGCCTGCGTTCTTCATCCCGGCTGCGATGCCGCCTCTGGTTGCGCCCGGCAGAGCAAGGGCGATGATGCGCGCAGGCGTATAGCCCTGGTTCGGGTTGAATGGCGCCCGCAACAGCTGCTTGGCGATGCCTGTCGCATCCGTGAAGCCCGCCTTGACAAAAGCCGACGCGATTTCGTCTTCGGCCGCATACTGACGAAATCGCATCAAATACTCGTACAGGACGCTTTCCTTGTCGTAGCCGAGTTTGATCAGCGTTTCGATCAAGCTGTTCCGTCCCGCGCTGCCGCCAACATTCGCAAGCTTATCGAATTCGTTCGCGGCCTGGTAGGCGGTGGCGCCTTTTATTTTCAATTGGGCCAGGTAACCGAACGTCGGGTCCGTTCCGTAAGCGGTCTGAACGGCGCTGAAAATATCCGTCTGCGCATACCGCGAAATGACGCTCAACCGGGAAATGGCGGTAATGCTGTCCACCTGATAGATTTCTTTGAGCACGCGCGCCGTCAAACCGATGCCCGCATATTTGTCGGCCATGTAACGGACCGCCGAAGCCGCGTCCGTTATACCCGCGCCGATCAGCACCTTGGCCATCGTGCCGATTTCGTTATTCGCTTGATAGACCGCCGTTATGCCGCCATTGATGTCGACCGCGTTGTAAGACCCATCCCGGAGCAGCGCGTCCGTCGCCTGTCCGGCATCCAGTCCATAGCCGTTCTTGAGCACGCGGACGACGATCGTCAGGTCGGTGCGGTTATCGATCCTGTCGTAGCCCAGCCGGCGCATCGTGGCGATTGCGGCTTGCGGGGTCGCGGCGTTCGCTGCCGCAAGCACGTCCATCAGCGTGCTCTCCTCCGTCGAGCTGTAGCCCATCGTTACTTTGGAGAGAATTTCGCTGAGCGGAATGCCGCCGTTGCCGCCGAATCGGCCCGCAAGCAGCGACGTCGTCTCGCCGGATGTTTTGTTGTACACCGATTTCAGCGCTGCAACCATCTGCGGCAGCTCATACCTGTGTGTCGCCATGAACTCCAGCGCGTCTTCCGCCTTTGTAATGCCCGCGCCCGCAAGCACCTCCGCGATGCCCACTTCTTGCCCGCCGTATACGGAGCGCAGCGCGGCAATGGCGCCAGGCATCTCGTTCACGCCGTAGTAGCGCTCCAGCACGACCTTCGTTACTTCGGCTTTTGTAAATCCGGCAGTGGCGAGCGCATTAATGAACACGCCGGCATCGGTGACGTTATGGTTGCTCAAATACGTGCCGACCTGCGCCGCGCTGTAGCCTTGCAGCTTCAGCAGCTTGACGGCGACGTCGCGCTCGGCTTCGCGATAGACGTAGCCGACTGCCCGGCTGGCTTCATCCGGCTTGCCGAGCGGCGCCAGCAAGGGCAATACTTCGGCTGCGCCCAGCCCAAGCTCCGAGCGCAGCGCCAGCACGATTTCGTTCATGCTGTACGAGCTGATTTTCGTGACGATATCCGCATTGGACGTGCCTTTGTTCTTGAAATACGCGACAGCATCGCCCGCCGTCAGCCCGTATCGCTTGAACTTGCTCACCCAGTCCGTGCCGTAACGCGCAGGGTTCGCTTCAATTGTGCCAAGAATATCCTGCATCGGCACGCCCGTATTCTTGAGCAAGGCCATAATGCCTTCTACGTTGTAGGAGCCCAGGAAGACGGCGATGCCGTCGATCAACTGGTTCAGGCTGAACTTGTCCGAGGTGCTCATTGTGTTGACGACATCCTGCAGTGTAACCGTACTGCTGCCGAACAGCGCCAGCGTGTCGCGAATGATCGCCCAGGTCGACGACGCCCCGTTGCCGCAGACTCTGCCGTCGGACGCTTGGAGCTCCATCCATTGCTTCATCGTCATGCCCATCCGGTTGCGCAGCTCCTTGGCCCGTTCGTAGCATTCGGTCGACCATCCCGTCAAGCGGATGCTGTAGAAAGCCTGTCCTACGGACTGCACATCGAGCGAAACGCCCGGATCTCCGGCAAAAGCATACAGCACGGCGGACAACACTTCGTCGCTCGTGAAGGAGTTGAAACCCGGAAAGAGGTCAAAGGCGCTTTCCAGAGTGAGCGGGTTCCCGTCCGCTTGCAGGATGTCGTGAACGATCCGCAACGCCTGATGCGTTCCCAAACCGGCAGCCCTCAGCTCGAGGATGACAACCGCCTTGTACCTGGGTTTGTAACGATCCAGGTAATACCTGGCTAACGCCTCGGGCGCGTAGTTCGCGCCGATCATCGCCTGGAATATCGTGACAGGCGCTTGATTAGTGACATAAGCGTTACGGAAGCGCTCCTCAAGCACGGGATACGCGCCTGCGACATCCAGCTCGTACACTTGTTTAACGAGAGCCGCCAGTTCAGGCAGCCCATACCCCACCGAGAGCAACGCGTCCGACGAGGCCTGAACGGAATATCCGTTTGATTTGAGCGCTACGAACAGCTCGTTGATGTCGCGACCGGTGTGCTTGACCGCATACGCGATCGTCTTCGCGCCGTCCGAATCTCCCGCAGCTTTGACTGCACCCGACACGCTGCCGAACGGATGGCCCTCGCTCAGCAGCGTAATCGCGACATCATGGCGTGCGAACGCTTTGCCCGCTCCGATGTAGACCTCATTGACGCCGAGCCCGGCGTCCTCCAGCGTTCGTACGAGCGTGCCGGCGGAAAGTCCGTAGAGCGGCGCGATTGCCGCTCCGATGTCCGGCAGTCCGTAACCGGCATTGTTCAAGAGCAAGGCCGCTTCCACCGCTGGTCGTTCGCCTGACGGCGAACTGCTCGCCCCTGCATCCGGCGCCGACGGATTGCCGGACTGTCGGTCACGCAGCACCCCGGCCGCTTGAGCAGCGGAAATATTGGCATCCTTCAGTGCCCTGTAAAGGTCTGCGGCCCCCAGTCCGTATTCGGTCGCCAGCAGCCCGGCTGTATCCGACAGGCTGACGCCGATGTCGCGCAGCAGCACCGCCGCCACGCTTGCGGGCTCCGGCAGATTTTTCAGAATGGCGGCAATATCCGCGTTGGTCAACCCGATCGTGCGCATCAGGGTCGCGATCCGTTTGCTCGAATAGCCGGTCGCCCGCAGTGTCGGGACGAAAATCGCCGCTTTGTAGCCGACGGCGACAAGCGCCTGCATCAACGGATCATCCTCTCTCGACATCGTGCGCAGCGCTGTCAGCGCCGTTAAGCCGTCTACTTGCATGTCGCGAAGTACAACCGCCATTTCCTCCACCTCATGCAATTCGTAAGCTCGGCTAATCGATCGCGCATAATTGTCTGTCCGGAAGCCGGCCTGACGCATGATGCTGCCGGCTTCCGACGCGCTGAGTCGATAACCGTCCTTCAGCTTCTGCGCCGTGTCGTAACCGTCCATCTGCGCATATCCCATCGCGTATCCGAGCGCGGTCGTAGCGACGTTAACCGGAATGTTGGCGAATGCGGCCAGATAAGTGCCGTTATCGGCTTTTATTGTGTTTCTGCCTACGAACGTAACCTCCACGGTATCGTTCGAGGCCAAGATGTAATATCTTTCGAAGTCAAGCACAATGCTCATCCGGTCGTCGCTCAGACGCGGGACTACTGCGTTAAGCCATCTGTAGTTGTACCTGATGGAGAATAACCCGGTGTTCGGTACCGCAACAAGCGGCTTATCGAAGTTCAATACGACCCGGGTACCCATGTCGTTCGTGACAACGCCGATCAGCGACGGGGCTGTCGCCTTGTTGCTGACCGACAGCGGTGCGCCGAAGTCGTAACCGGCTTTGACAAGCTGCAGTTGGTGGACGGTATTCGCTCCGAGATTTGTCCTGACCTGGTACGTATATCCGCCGTCCGCCGTTGTCGCCGACGCGATGGCAACGGACTGGCCGTCCAGCTTAAGCGAAATCGCGACGTCGTCCACGCGGGGCCGCATCGTGACCGTGAAACCGTTCGTATCTTCGTTCGTGACGGCAACGGCAACTTTGATCGGTACGAGAAACGAGATATCCGTCCCAAAATCGTAGCCCCGCTTATGAAGCTTGAGCGTATAGCGGGTGCCCTCGGCGACGTTTCCGACGATCCGGTAGGTTCCCGCCGTATCGCCGCCGATCGGCCTGAACCCCGTCATTTCTTCTCCGTCCTCGGTATACAGGCTGACGTCCGCCTCTGCCAGCTCCGTCATACCCGAACCGAGCGTCAGGACGAAGCTTCCGGCTATCGGATCGCTGACCGATGGCACCGTGACGATCGGTTTAAGCAGCTGGACCGATTCGCCGAACGGGTGATCGGGATCGTGGATTTCTACGGTGTAGACCGTGCCGAGCGCAGCTTTGAACTTCACGTCGAAGCTGTATCCCTGGCGTGCGGCGCCGCTCACGTCGAATACGTCATTGCTGCCCAGGAACGTATGGACGTTGCCCGCTTCGTCGCGTACGGTAACATATCCGCCATAGAAATTCGGCACGGCACGGCTGAAATTCAATCGGAAGGTATTCTCGTCGACGCTCCCGATGCCAAGCGCAATCGTCTGCTGAACGGTCGTCGTCGCTGCGCTGCCGAAATCGTAACCCGTTTGGTTCAGCCGGATCGTATAAGTCTCGCCGGGCTCGAGCGATGCGGCGACAAGGTAATTCTCGCCATTATCGTCCGTCGTCAGCGACGCGATCGCAATGTAGGCGCCGGAGCTGTCCGTCACATTCAGATCGCCGGCGGACAGGCCGGGGACGGCATGGCCCAGACCAATCGCAAAGCCATGCTCCGACACATAAGCGACTGTCGTCGGCACCGGAATCGGCACCGTGAACCAGGATGCATGGGCGAGCAGTTCGCCGTCAGGCGAACGACCAGCCGCCACATCTGCGGCGAAGCGGTAGCCGGTCTTCGCGACGGTCAAACGATATTGCGCGCCCAGCGTAAGCGACGTTTGCACGGTATAGGTCAAGCCGCCGTCCGTCGTGCTGACAGAGCTTATGGCCACCGGCGCTTCCTGCGCGTCTCTCAGCGCCAAATCCGACACGGTCAAGCCGGGAACGGCGACGTCGAACGCAAGCTTGAAGCCTGTCGTCTTGAAGCCGGAGGCGGAGACCGTTGCAGGAATATCGACGTGGAAGCTGCTGGATCCCGGGTTGAACACATAACCTGCCAACGCGACGCCAAGCGAGTAACTCCGCCCGCCGACCAGATTTGCCGACAGCGTGTACGTCGCGCCGCCGTCCGTCGTTGTCGCGGCATCGATTGCGACAGACTCGCCGCCTTCAAGTGCCAGGCTGAATGAATCGGCCCTCAGCCCTGCGACCGACGGGTTCAGAGAGACAACAACTCCCGTCAGCCCGGAGGATTCAACTGCAGGCACGATTTCGCTCGGAATGAATGCTTCGGAAGCGGCGCCGAAATAATAGCCGTCTTTCGCAATGCCGATCGTATAAGCCTGGCCGCCCGTAAAATCGGCTGCGATCGTGTAAGTCGCCCCGCCGTCCGCGGTCGTCGCCGACGATGCCGGCAGTGTGTGGCCGGCCGCATCCTTCAGCGTGAAGTTGTCTGCCGCAAGTCCCGCACGTGCCGGATTAAGCGCAATGCCGACCGATCTGGCGCCGATATTGCTGACGCTCGGAATAATCGTGTAAGGAACGTCAAGTGCGAGCGGCGCGCCGAAATCGTAGCCGTCCTTGACGAGCGCTACGCGATAGGTGACGCCCTCGACGAATGCCGCCGTCGTCAGCACGTAAGTCGCACCTTCGTCTTCGGTTACGGCGTCCCACACCGGAAATTCCCGCCCATCCCTCGTCACACGGAAATCTCTTGCCTCAAGATCCGGCTGAGCCGGCGAGAACGAGACGACAAACCGATTGCCCGTCCCGGGCACGATCCCGCCGAATGCGGCCGTCACTCCAGTCAGCCGAACCGTCTGATCCGGTCCGTAGTCGTTGCCCGGACTGGTCGTGTTGATGTTCAGATTTTGCACCCGCACCTTGTAATTTTTGTCCGCCGCAAGCGCGATGCCGACATGATACGTCAAGCCGCCATCCGAGGAATACAAGGTCTGAATCGGTTGACGCTTGCCGCTGTCGTCGGTCACGAGGACGTCCAGGTAGCCGAAATCCAATTTTTTAAGCAAATTCAATTTGAAGCCTTGCGCGCTTACGTTGCCCACGATGGCTCCATTCGCGTTCAGACTGACACCGGTAACGGGTTGGAAAACATAGTTGTCTTTGGTCAGCGTAATCGTATAGGTTCTGCCGCTGGACAACGCTGCTTGCACACGAAAGTTGGCGCCGAAATCGTCCGTCTCGATACCGTCGACGGCTACCGGAATCCCCGACTCGTCCTCGATCGTGAAGTCGTCCGCTTCAAGATCCCGAACGCCCGGCGTCAGACGGAGGCTGAAACCGGTTTGCGTCTGGTTGTACAGGGAAGCAGCAACCGCAATGTTGCGCGCGATCGTCATCGCCGGACCGAAGTCGTATCCCGGCTTCGCGATCGTCAAATACAAGGTGGCCGCTTCTGTCACGTTCTTCTCCAGCCCATAGAGGGTGCCCTCCCGGCTGAATCCGAACGCAACTTCCTCGCCGTTCTCGTCCTTCAATATGAAGTTGCTTGCTTCCAGCTCCAGCTCAGGGTAAATTTGCAGCGTCATGTAATCGTTGTTCGTGAAGAGCAGATTGACCTTGACCGGAATCGGTATTTCAAAGCCGACCGGCGCGACCAGCGCGAATTTGTCCTGATAGGTGCCGTAAGCGTCACTGGCCAAATCCACCGTGTAGGCTTCCGGTATGGAAAGCGTATAGGAGATTTTATACGTGAGCCCTTGATCAGTCGTCGTCAGCGTATATTGATCGAACGGGAGTCTGACACCTGCACTGTTCTTGAGCAGCAAGTCCTTCGCCTGCAAATCGGGAACCGCCTCGCCAAATCGAAGCGTGAAACCGCGCAGCGACGGGCTTGTCACCTCCGCCGAAACGATCTTCTTCACGGTGAATCGGAGCGGATCGTACGTCAGGTAATTTGCATCGGGCAAGTACGACAGCCAATACGCACGACCTGCAGGCAAGTCGGCATGCAGCACGTACGTGTATCCGTTATCCGCGGATTCCGCGGCGCCGATCGCCACAGCCGTTCCCGTCTCGTCGACCAGTTTGAAGCTCGCCGCCGTAAGTCCCGCTACCGGCGTATTAAACACCGCATCGACTTGCGACTCCGACGAGCTGCCTACCGTCAGCACAACAGGCGTTGTCACACTAAGAACAGGCGTTGTGTAGCCCGGATAACGGATGTCGACCGTATACGTCCGTCCCCAACCGAGCCAGTCGATATTGCCGACATTGACGAGATAACTCGCTCCGCTGTCGGAAGTCGCAGGCGCCTCGTATATTTCGTTGCCTTGTTCGTCCCTGATGATCACCTGGTCGTTGTTCAATCCGGGAAGGGCCGGATTCAGCACCAGCCTGAAGCCGTTCGAGGTCACATCGCGCATGCTTGCCGTCGCGTCCAAATTGACATGGAACGGGTTCTCCGCGTCGAATACATAGAACGCTTTGGCGAAAGAGACCTTATAGTCCTGACCGTTGACAAGCGCCGCGGACGCCCGGTAATGCATTCCGCCGTCTGCCGTAACAAGCGTCAGATTCGGTACGACGGCTTTCGTCGCCGCGTTTTTCAGAACGGCATTCGCCGCAGTCAATCCCGGAACGGCATGGGAAAATGCAATGGCGAAGCCGGTTGCCGACACATCCGTAATGACGGCGTTCGTCGCATCGGTATCTTCGGGAATCGCGAGCGGGACTCCGGCGCCGGAGTTGAACGATATGCCGTTCGGCAATGTGCCGCTGGCGATTATCGTATAAGCGCCGGGATTCAGACCGTTGCCCCCGCCCGCTCCCATGGTGAGTCTGTAGGTAAGCCCACTGTCTGTCGTTGCAACAGTTACAGGATTAAAATAGCTGCCGGACGAGGTCACCACCGAGAAACTGTAGATTCCCAGTCCCGCTATCGCTTCGCTTAACCCGACCGTAAATGACTTGCGGCTAAGGCTATCGGCATCAAGTGCGAGCGAGATGGATTTGGGAACCCGGATCGCCGGGAAGCTAACATTCGGTGCGGATGTCAGCGACAACGAATAGCTGCCCGGCGCCAAATCGGCTGCAAAATTGTATGACGATCCTGCGCTGTCATTCATCGTCACGGAAGGCAGTTCGACAGGATTGCCGAGACTGTCCTTCAGCACAAAATCCGAAGCGTCGACTATCATCGCCGGACTGAGCGTCAATCTGAAGCCGGCAGCCGACACGTTCTGAATATAATCGAAACGGACTGCGTTCGCGTCAATGATACGCGGCGCGCCGAAATCGTAACCCGGCACAATCACGCTGATCGTATAGGTCTCCCCGCTGACACGAGGAAACTCGATCAGGTAAAATCCGTACTGAGGCTGCCACGAAACGACAGTCGCAACCGCCTGACCGGACGAATTCGTCACCGGGAAGTTGCTGGCGTCGAGTCCCAAGATTCTGGGGTTCAAGCCGGCGTATACCGCATCTGTTCCCCATCTTTCGATCGTTTTATTGACGTATGCGAAGTTGACATAAGGCCCGAAATCATACCCGGCAGCTGTAATGAACAAGCTGTAATAGCCCGGATAGAATTCTCTGGCCGTCTTAATCTCATAGCTTTGCCCGTCGGTACCCACCTTAGCAGCCGAGAGGATAGGCACTTCTTCCCCGTCTTGCTTCTGCAAAATGAATTGCGACTGCGTCAAACCGGGCAACTCCGCACTGAAGCTGACGGTGAATCCCGCCAAGCCCAATCCCCCGACTTGCGTTGCTATCGCGATCGTGTCAGTGACTTCTACATTGCCCAGAGCCGTGCGATGTCCGGAAAGTGCAATCGTAAACGTATAGGTCTTGTTGCCGGTCAAGGGTAACCGCACGACAAAGGTTCGGCCGGCGACTTTTTCGGTTACGGAAGGAATGACGACGCGTTCGCCCGTATCGTCCTTGAGCACAATGTCAATCCCGTACAACCGATCGACCGATTCTGCGAACGTAATTTGGAAACCGTCGTGCGAAACCCAATCGACGGTTACCGGGACGAGCGTACGTTCGACGACCGGCACCGTTATTTCCACGGCATCCCGGAAAGCGTAACCTGTCTCGTCCAACGACAGCGTGTAGGTTTCGCCTTCGGTCAATTGCGTCCAGACACCATAAGCTGCACCACCGTCCGAGGTAACCATGTCTATGGGGACGGCGGTTTGTTCATGATCCTGCAGAATGAGGCTCAGCGCGTTAAGATCGGCAATGTCGCTGTCGAGCCGCATGGAAAAGCCCGTCTGTGCGATATCGTCGATTGTTGGCGTAATCAACACGTTCGGCGTCGCTTCGTCCGACGGCTCCGAAGCGGCGGATGTGCCCGCTGCGTTCGTCGCGGTTACCGTAAATTGGTAAACCTGACCGTTCGTCAGCCCCGTAACCGTAATCGGACTGTCTGTGCCGGTTTGGGTGAAGTCTCCCGACGTCGATGCCACCATGTAACTTGTGATCGCGCTGCCGCCATCGCTGGCCGGAGCCGTGAAGCTGACCGTCACTTGGCCGTTGCCTGCGGTTACGCCCGTTATGGCAGGCGCGCCCGGTACGCCTTTCGGCGTCACAGTATCCGATACCGAAGAAGCGTTTGAGGCTCCCGCTGCGTTCGTCGCAGTGACGGTAAATGTATAGGCCGTGCCATTCGTCAGCCCTGTGACGATAATCGGGCTGCCTGTGCCGGTCTGCGTGATGCCTCCCGTCGTCGATGTCACCATGTAGCTCGTGATTGCGCTGCCGCCATCGTTGGCCGGAGCCGTGAAGCTGACCGTCACTTGGCCGTTGCCTGCGGTTACGCCCGTAATAGTGGGCGCATCTGGTGCTACAGGAACGATAACCGGCGTCACTTCGTCCGACGGCGCCGAAGCCACGGACGTGCCCGCCGCGTTCGTCGCGGTGACGGTAAACCGGTAAATCTGACCGTACGTCAGCCCCGTTACGGTAATCGGGCTATCCGTACCGGTCTGGGTGAAGCCACCCGCCGTCGATGTCACCGTGTAGCTTGTTATCGCGCTGCCGCCGTTGTTGGCCGGAGGCGTAAAACGGACCGTCGCTTGGCCAATTCCCGCAGTTGCGCTTGTAATCGTCGGCGCATCCGGTGCGACCGGCGCGGATGCCGGCGTCGCGTCGTCCGACGGCGCCGAAGCTGCGGACGTGCCCGCTGCGTTCGTTGCGGTTACCGTAAACCGGTAAATCTCGCCGTACGTCAGCCCCGTGACAGTAATCGGGCTATCGGCGCCGGTCTGCGTAAAGCCGCCAACCGTTGATGTCACCGTGTAGCTTGTAATCGGGCTGCCGCCGTTGTTGGCCGGAGGCGTAAAATGGACCGTCACTTGGCCGGTGCCCCCGATCACACTTGTAATCGTCGGCGCATCCGGAGCGACCGGAGTCGGCGTTGGTGTTGCCGTTGGTTCCGACGTCGGCGTCGCCGTCGGGGTTGGGGTTGCCGTTGGCGTCGGGGTCGGTGTTGCCGTTGGGGTTGCCGTTGGCGTCGGGGTCGGTGTTGCCGTTGGGGTTGCCGTTGGCGTCGGGGTCGGCGTCAATGTTGCCGTCGGTTCCGGCGTCGGCGCAGACGTTGGCGTCGCCGTCGATATCGGCGTTGGCGTCGGTGTCGGCGCTGGTGTTGGCGTCGCCGTCGGTTCCGGCGCAGTCGATTCCACGACTGCAGGTTTATTTTCGAATTTCACATCTGTCGCGTTCACAACCGCCTTGTCGACCGTGCCCTTCCCTTCGACCGAGGAGCCTCCGTTCATTTCCATCTGGCCGACGTGCACTCCTTCGGTCAACGTGATGGTCGAATCCGTGACGGTATTGTTGACCTGAATATGCTCAATTTTTCCCGACGCTACGGTCAGTTGCACATTCGACTTGACTTCCACGCTCTTGAAATTGCCGGATAACGTCACTTCTCCCGTGTTCGAAATCGAAATTCCCGCGATTCCGCCACTCGCGCCGTCGCCTGTCGAAACGACGGTCGCATCGGATTGGATATCCATTTGTTCGATGACGGTCGTGCCTCCGACGACAACGCGCACGCGTCCGCCGACCTTTTCGATGACGATCGTGCTCAAATCGGAGTCGTCGATATGGATGCTGTTTTGCCCGCCGCCTTTGACGATCGTATGGCCCGCGACCTTCACATTGCGCAGGTACACGTCTCCTTCACCCACGGCTTCTCCGATCAACAAGTCTCCGTTAACCGTCACATTTTGCAAGACGATGCCGGGTGCGTTCAACGTCAAATCTCCGGCGACGGTCGCCGCTCCCGAAGCGGGGCCGTACGTGCCGGCTTTCGCCAATTGTTTCGGCGCGGGCTTGAACCCCGGTCCGGGCTTCCCGTTCGATTGCCCCAGCACACGATCCAGCAGCACCACGGTTTCCGCTCTGGTAATGGCTTTGCCCGGTCGCAGCGTCCCGTCGTCCAACCCGGCCAGGTATCCGGCATCGACAGCTCCCGCCAACGCTTCCCTGCCATATGCGGGAACGGCGGATCGATCGGCAAATCCGCTTAACGGGTCCGCTCCCGTCAAGGCGACCATAGGCACCAGCCTGGAAAGAATGATGGCTGCCTCGGCGCGATTCAGCGGCTGCGTCGGACGAAACGAACCGTCGCTGTCCCCTTGCATGTAGCCGGCTTGTACAGCCGATTCGACTTGCGCGGCGAACCAGTCCTCCGGGCTGACGTCCGGGAAGCGCGCTTGCCCTTTTTCGGTAAAGCCGAACAACCGGTTGACCAGCGTCGCGAACTCGACCCGCGTCACCTCCCGATCCGGCCGGAACGTGCCGTCCTGAAATCCGCTGATCAGCCCCAGATTCGACCATTCGCGGATTTCCTTTTCCGCCCAATGATCGTTCGTATCCTGGAAGCCGGGCAGCGCGGCCGGCAGCTCGCTCGACGGCAGTTGATCCGCGCTCGAAGCAGTTCCCGTCCCTTCCGCCGAAGCCCAGTTCAAGGGACACAGGTTAATCAGCATAGCGATAACAAGCAAGCAGCTCACTATGATTCGACTCGGTTTATGAAATATAAAAGCGTGCACGTTGGCTCCCTTCTCGCGGAACAAACTATGAATCAGCTATTCCTGCGCATAAATATGGATGACTAAGTATAGAGCAATACGCTGAACCGATTCTGAGCACCCATTTTCGCTTATTTTCGCAAAAAAAGCCCCAGCAGCTGTCGTTTCGACAGCATACAGGGACTTTTTCAACAAATTTCGCTTATTTTCTTTGGTTTACTAGCTGTTCATAACATTTTATCGTCTCCGCATCGGGTTCAATGCCAAGATCGGCCTGCAGGAGGCGCTCAAACTTGTCGTAATGGCACCGCACCAACTCCCAATTCCCGACGTTTGCATACGCGCTCAGGATAAGCCGGCACATTTCATCCGAATACGGCTCCTTGTCTTGCAGAACGGCCAACCGCTCCATCGCCTCCGCGACGAACCCCGCCTGCAGCTCGGCATGGGCCAATTCCAACATCGCGTTCGTATATTGCTTCTGCAGCTTGCTTCTTCTGGCGACCGCCCAAGGAAAATCGTGATGATCCAAATAATCGCCGCGATACAGCGCCAGCTTGCGATCATATGCCTCGCGGCTTTCCCGCGTCAATTCCTGCCCGCCCCCGATCGTTCCCATCAGCTGCTCGAACGCTTCCACATCGGTCGTCCAATCGATCTGTTCGAGACAGTAACTGTCATGCGCATATCCTACAACTGCCTGGCTCCCCCATTTTTTCAGCACATTCCTGACCTGATAAACGGAAGTGTGAAGATGGGTGACCGCCTTGTCGTACTCCAGATCCGGCCACAACGTTTCCAACAACCGCTCTTTGGCAACCCACTGACCGGAATGATGCAGCAAATAAGCGAATAACTCCTTGGCTTTTAAGGTCCGCCACTTGGGCGGTTTATGTCGATTGATCCGCATCACGAATTCAAGTTGACCGAAACACAAGATTCGTTTCTTGCCCGGCGCGCTGGCGTGAATCATCGTCCGATTCCAATAATGCTGGATCCGATCGAGCGTCTGAGTCAGACGCTTCGAAGTGACCGGCTTCAACAAGTAGTCGAGCGCATTCAGCCCGAACGCCTCGATCGCATAAGCGGAATGGGCCGTAACATACACGAACGGGAGATCGCCGTTCACTTGCCGCATTCGCTCGACGACTTCAAGACCGTTCATTCCCGGCATGCTGATATCGAGGAACAAAATATCCGGCTGATCGATCTCCAGACGTTCGATGCACGTTTTTGCCGACGTATATTTGCCAATGACATCCATCCGGCCATCGGCGAGAATGAGCCGTTCCAATTGCAGCAGCGCCGGCTTCTCATCGTCTACCAGAACCGCTCTCATCGTCGTTCACCGTTCCTTTCCGCTCGGCGCCCGCCGGCGCTGCCGCTTTCAGCACGTCGAACCGGACCGTCGTTCCCTTGTCCCGCTCGCTCTCGATCCGAAGCCCGCTTCCATACAGATGCATCAATCGCCGGTGAATATTCAGCAGCCCAACGCCGCCGTCTTCCCGTTGATCGGACAACAGGCGGCCGAGCCGTTCTTCGCCGATTCCGGGGCCGTCATCCGTTACCGTGATCGTAACCTTGTCTTCCGTTTCGGTCAAGCGGATGCGGATCGTCCCTCCCTGCTCCCTTTGCGTGACGCCGTGCCTGACCGCATTCTCTACAATCGGTTGGATGCACAGCGGAGGAATCAGGCTTTGCAAGTTGGCCTCGATCGAATACTCGACGTGCAATCGTTCGTCGAACCGGGCTTTTTCCAGTGACAAATACGATTTGACCAGCTCCAGCTCCTTCTTCAGCGGCACAAGCTGGTCGCGATTCTGGAAGTCGAAGCTGCCGCGCAAATACTCGCTCAATTCCTCCAGCAGCTCCATTGTCTTCTCCGGGTCGACCGGGCAAAGAGCGATCATCGTATTCAATGCGTTATATAAAAAATGGGGCTTGATCTGCGCCTGAAGAAAAGCCATTTCCGTCCGCATGATCATCTGCACCGATTTGCGCAGTTCAAGCAAGGTATGAACACGCGCCCGCAGCTCCCCGGCATCCACCGGCTTGCTGAGAAAATCGTTGATTCCCGCCTGGAAAGCTGTCCATATATGCTCCGGCCGGCCTCTTGCCGTCAGCAGCAGCACCGGCAGTTCCGACAGCAAGTATCGCTCTCTTATGCGCCGGGTCAGCTCGAGACCGGACATGCCGGGCATCATCCAGTCGGCAATCACAAGATCGATGCCCGGATTGCGGGCAATTTCCTCCCACGCCTCCGCTCCGCCGGTTACGGCGATAATCGCAACGTTCCCGGGAGACAGCAAATGCTTCAATACTTGAAGATTCACCGGATCGTCGTCCACGATCAGCACCGTCTGATCGCGGGCTATCGCTTCTTGCGACGGCTCATTGGCGGAAGCTGCTGCACTCTCGTCAGCCATTGCGGTTATCCGGCTTGCCGTCCGCGATGATGGCAACGATGTTGCTTGCGGCTGCGGGTCGGCGAGCGGCATTGTAAAATGAAACGCCGAGCCCTTGCCCAGCTCCGACTCCACCCAAATGCGGCCGCCGCACAGCTCAACCAGCTTCTTCGTTACGCTTAGCCCA
This sequence comes from Paenibacillus cymbidii, assembly GCF_004764705.1. Lineage (GTDB taxonomy): Bacteria > Bacillota > Bacilli > Paenibacillales > NBRC-103111 > Paenibacillus_AN > Paenibacillus_AN cymbidii. The sequence continues at coordinate 443,326 of NZ_SHLX01000002.1, forward strand.
AGACCAGTGCCGGCCTCTCGTTCCGACGGCTCGTGCACGAGCGGGTCCGCCTGGTCGAACGAGCGAAAGATGTCCGCGAACCGCGCTTCGGCAATGCCGATTCCGCTATCCCACACGGTGATCGTCATGTCGTCTTTGCCGACCGCGGCCTTGATGCCGATTTCCCCTTGCCGGGTGAATTTGACGGCGTTGCCGAGCAAATTGAACAAAATCTGGCGAAGGCGGTCTTCGTCCGAATCAAGCCACGGCAGCCGTTCCGGCCAGGACTGGATGAAGCGGACGTCTTTCTTTGCCGTCATTGGGCCAAGCACCTCAAGAACCGACCCGACGACCGCCTGCAGATCGACCGGCTTCCGGTGCAGGAGTAGATTGCCATTTTTCATTTTGGCAAAATCGAGAATATCGTTGATGAGCAACGATAACCTCCTGCCCGTCGAAACGATGAGGGCCAAATCGTTTTTTTGTTCGGTGTCCAGTATTCGCGATGTTCTACTAAGCAACGAATCGGCGATATTGATCATGCCGTGCAGCGGCGTCCGCAGTTCGTGAGAGGTATTGGCCATGAATTCGTCCTTCATCCCGTCCAGCGTCATCAGCCGCCGCGACAACAGCTCCGTTTCGCGGTAGGAATCGGTGTAACGGTTGGCCAAGAGCAAGCCCTGCGCGACGACCAGGAGCAGCATTTCGTACGGAATGAGGACTTGCACCTGCAACATGCCTGCCAGGATCAACGATTGGTTAATCGTGTCCATCGCAATAACCAGCATGCTGACGAGAATAAAAAGCTTGCTCTGCGCGTACTGCTTCAAGTTTATTAGCAAGGTATATCCTGTATAGGACACAACGAATATGCTGAACAACACAATCGGAATGCCCATCATAACGGTGGATAGGGTTGGCGGTAACACAAGGTAGATCAGCAACGCGATCACGGCAAATAATCGGGCGATGACCAAAGCGATTTTATGGGAAGGTCCCGGCATCGTCGACGTTATGTACTGCAGCAAAAAATAGTAAGCGGCAACCGAAGCGATATTTTGCAGCTTAAGAAACCAGACGTAAGGAAGTGCGGGAACGATCGCGTCCAGCAGCTTTTCCCCGTTCGTCAGCACATACAACAAGGCCGACAGGCAGAACAAGGCAAGAAACAGCAGCGTGGGGTCCTTCGTTCTCACACGGTAAAGCATCAACAAAAGCAGCGTGGCAAGGATAAAGCCCCCGATCGTGGTCAGATCCATAAACAGCGAAAAATCGCGGGCCTTCATCACGGCATATTGGTCTCCGAACTCGATCGGATAGGTGATGCCGCCTGCCGGGAAGTTGTAATTGGCTGCCTGAACAATAATCTCCACCGTGTCGCCGCTGACTGTCGAAAACCCGGCAAAAGGCATATTGCTGGCAATCGTCTCTTTTGCCGTCGTGCCCGTTACACCGCTCGTGCCTACCTCATGACCACCCAGAAACACCTTGCTCGACATCAAAACACTGACGACGTGAACCCCATAGGTCACATCCGGCTTATCGCCTACGCGGATTACAAGGCGGAACGTGCCGAATCCCCGGCTCGCTTCCGAGCCATTATCGGCTATGTACCGGTTCCACTTTCCGGGCACCTGCACGATGCTTGTAAGCTGCGGCGCCGGGAGCCCGGGCGGTCGATTCTCATGAAACGACTCCGGCGTAAGCAACTGGTTCCGGTAAAATTCCCAGCCGCCAACCAGCTTGACCGCACCGTCCCGCGCGAAATCCCACTCTCCGAGATCCATGATTCCCTTATGGGCGACCGGGTTTTCCTGCCAGGACTTCATCATATTGACGATCCAATACGCCGGCAGCAAAAAAACGCCGATCGAAAGGATACTCACCACAAGCCAGCTTTTTTTCATTTGCTTCACCCAAATCTCCTGAAATCCCCCCTGCGTCAGATCGACGCAGCAGGAATGCGCACCGTCACTTTCGTCCCTCGGCCAGGTTCGCTTTCCGTTTCCAGTTGCACCCCGTATTCGTGCTTCAACCGCTTATTAATATTCAACAAGCCTACGCCTTGCGGCTCGTCCGTTCCGGAGCGCTCGAGCAGCCGCTTCAATCGCTCGGGCTCTATGCCTACGCCATCGTCCGCAACGACAAACTGCCACTGCCCCTCCGCTTCGCGGGCCGTCAAGCGCACCGTACCGCCTTCGATTCGATCGCCGACGCCATGACGGATCGCGTTTTCCACCAACGGCTGAAGCAGGAGCGGCGGCATCCGCAAACGAAACGCAGCCTCCTCGATGTCACACTCGAACCGAATCCGATTTTTAAAACGTGCCTGTTCGATATCGACATACGCCCGGATCAGCTTAAACTCCTCTTCGAACGGAACGCGCCCCTCCGTATTGCTGAACCGGAAGCTGCCGCGCAAATAATCGGCGAGATCGGCAATCATCTTGCGCGCCCGCTCCACATCGGTATAGCTGGCGGCCGCAATGCTGTTTAGCACGTTATACAAAAAGTGCGGCTTGATCTGCGATTGCAAAAAGGCGACCTCCAGATGAATCGCTTTGCCGAGCGACGCTTTCATCGCCAGCAAGCTGCCGATTCTTGCCTTCAATTCCTCCAGATCGAACGGCTTCGGCAAATAGTCGTTGGCTCCCGCCTGGAAGGCCGCCACCTTGTCCTGCGGTTGAATCGCCGCCGTCACCATCAATACGGGCAATTCCGGCAGCGAATACCGCTTGCGGATTTCCTGGCACACTTCGTATCCCGACATGCCCGGCATCATCAGATCGAGGATGACGAGGTCGATCCGGTTCGGCCCATCGATCTGCTCCAGCGCCTCGTAGCCGTTCTTGACCGCGATGACGCGATAGTCGAGCGGCTGCAACGCGTCCAGCAGCACCTTCAGATTCACGAATTGATCGTCGACGATCAGCACCGTATGGTTGCCCTTGCGATTCGAATCATAAGGCGTCACGAAAGAATACTCGGATTGTTTGGGCGTAATCCGGGCATCCGTACGGAATGCTTTCGCTCCTTGCCCCCGCCCCGCGACCGGCAGCGTGATGGTAAACGTCGAACCTGCGCCTTGCGTCGAGTCCGCCGAAACCGTGCCGTTCTGAAGCTCGACCAATTGCTTCGCGATCGGCAGCCCCAATCCGAAGCCGCGGCGCCCCGCTTCATCGTTCGATACGAACGGTTCGAAAATGTGGGGCAAGTCGGACGCTGCGATGCCTCCCCCCGTATCGTGCACGGAGATGGCGATCATGCCGTCCCGTTCCTCGGCCGCAACGACAATGCTCCCATTCTCGGTATATTTAACTGCATTATCCAGTAAATTGCCGACAATTTGGCTTAAGCGACTTTCGTCGGCAAGCGCGGCGGGCAATCCGGCAGGGACATGGTTCAGCAGTTGAATATTGCGTTCGTTGCACAAATACGAGTAAATGCGCACTTGAACCTCCACGGTCGAGCGCACGTCTGTCGGAGATAACGCGATGCGAAGCTCACCCTGCTTCAGTTTCGAAAAATCCAGCATATCGTAAACCAACTGCGACAGCCTGCCCGTAATCCCGGTGATGAGTTCAATCTTCTGTCGTTGTTCCGCAGTCGGCGGATGTGCGGCATCTTCGAGCATCGACCGGGAAATGTTCATTACACCGTGAAGCGGCGACTTGAATTCATGGGACGTTCTCGCGAGGAAATCGTCTTTCATTTTGTCCGCTTTCAGCAATTGCTCGGATAAATCGCCGATTTTTTGAAACGCGTTCGAAAACCGCAGCGACATCAGCAAAGCGAGCATGAGCAAAACGAGGAACGGTTCGAGCGGCGCAACCGCATATACCTCCACGCCGAAGTAGATGTTCATATTTTGCTTCAGCGACAGCACGTTCAAGGCGATTGCCGCAAGAACCAAATATCGGCTTCCTTCGGCTTTGTGAAGGGCCGCCAATACGAAAATATACGTGGCATACAGCAACGAGACGATGATATAAAGCGTCGTCGTCAGACGCAGCAGGATGGACTGCATGCTCGTCAGTTCGACCGCGAAGCCCAAATAGAGAAGAGCGATCGCGCCCCCCAGGATCAGGCTGCCCTGGACGAACCTCCGAGAGCAAAGAGGCCGGAATGCGGTATACACGTACAGGAAAAATCCGAACCCGCAGCCAACCGCCGCGACCATCTGCAGGCGAAAGAAGAACCAGAAAGGCAAGTCGCCCACCGCTGCGAACAGCACCCTTTCCCCTCTTGCGCTTGTGAACAGAGCAATGCTCATGCACATCATACCGAACACGAGCAAGGAACGATCGTGCTTGCGCTGGGCATACAACCCGACGAAATACAGCCCCATAATCAGAAAAGCGGTGACCGTAATCCAATCGTGCGTTAGCGCCCTGTCGCGAAGCGAAGCGATTTGTCCGGCCGTTCCCAGCAAAATCGAATCGTTAATGCCGCTGCCGGCGGCATGCTCGTAATTGGCCACTTGCAGCAGCAGCTCATTCCAGCCCGGCTGCAAGGTGAAGTAAGCGACATAGGGTTTGTTCAATCCTGTATAGTCCCGCCTCTCGGCCGGATTCCCGCTTGCGCCAACGACTTCCCCGTTGACGATAAGCCTGCTGGAAATTTGGATGGACGTCGTTTTCAGTCCGTATACCGTTTTCGCATGGCTGATATGAAGCCGCAGTCGATAGGTAGCCATCCCGATCGTCTTCATCCGGCTGGACCACGAACCGGGCACCTGGATCGTTGTCGGGACGACTCCGCTGCCAACCGCCGAGGCGGAAACAAAGTCGGCGTACGACATGAGCCGGTTCGGATAAAACTCCCACTGTCCGTTCAGCGGCACGACACCATTTTCCGCGAATGACCATGCCGTCAAATCCATTGCCCCGTCCGCCGCAACCGGCGTTGGTTTTTTTTGGAGGGATATATACGCATATAACAGGCCATAAGTGGCAGTAAAAATAACGAGCGTCAAGACGATCGCAGCCAGTTTTTTTCTCATTGGTTACCTTGTGCCTGCTTCCCCGCATCGTCCAACGTATGCTGAAGCTGGCGCACCGTCCCTTTCTCCGGATTCGCCCCCAACTGATCGCGAACCGCAAATTTCAACGGCGACACATGTAGACTCGCCTTCTTGCTTTTTCGACAGAGAAGATGGTTTTCCTTCCAATTACAATGTTGGCCGGCAAATACGGCAAGCAGCGTTGCCTCACCCATCCCGGACATGCAAAAAGCTCCTGATCCGTCACAAGGACGGGATCAAGAGCTATTCTTCGAAAAGATGGTGCGGACGAGAGGACTCGAACCTCCACGGGGGTTAGCCCACTAGTACCTGAAACTAGCGCGTCTGCCAATTCCGCCACGACCGCATAAGGAGAAAAGGAATACAACAACCATAAAAGTTCAATGATCGCCCGCAGATCTTGAGTCTGCTAGTACCACAAGAGGCGATACATCTCGCAATAGCGACAGTTGTTATAGTATCAGGTTTTTGTGCTGATTGCAACCTTTTTCAGGAAAACGATGGCGCCCAAGATAATTGAAAACTCATTGCCCCGCCGGTTTTTGGGCGGGGCTTTTTCTTTTCCAAGCGCTTCATCTGCTCGCATTACGGTACGAGCGCGGCTTCCTTCCATCCGGTCGTTCCCGTGCCGGTTCGCTTCCAATACAGCTTCCCGGTAGCCGAATCGGTACATTGCGACCCGACCGGCGCGGCGTACACGCTTTCCGGATTGACGCTGGAGCGGAACCGGTAGTGGCCGCTCGATGCCGGAACAGTCGTCAAATCGAGATCGTTCGTGTTGCTGAACAGATAGACATTGGTCAAGAACAGGTTGGTCGTCGCTTTGCCGTTCGGATCGGTCAATGTCCGAATACCGTAGTTTCCGCCGTAGATGCTCCCTCTTTCAATGACGATATTGTTGCCCGCCGAAACCGTGATGCCATCCGAATTTTCAGCCAGGTGAGGCGCTGAAACACGAATGCTCGTCAGCGTCGAAGAAGCGGACGGATTCGAATATTGCTCCGCCAGGGCAATGCCCGTCACGTTACCCTTGCAGGAAGGTCCGGTAATCGCGATATTCCGGCCGGTCGCTACACGAATCCCATTGCCGTTGCTCTTCGCGCGAACACCTTCGATGACGATATTCTCGGGAAACACGTTCGAAACGGCGGATACCACAGCAATCCCGTCGGTAAAGTTGTTCAAGTATTGGCCGCCGACCACTTGCACGGCAGACGTCGGCGATGTCTCGTCCGCTTCGATCAGCAAGCCGGCTCCTTGATTGTCGTGGCTTCGGCAGTCGGAAACGATGATATTCTTGCTGCAACTGATCCGAATGCCCGGGACGTCTCCCCCGCCCGTGCAATCTCTCGCCTCGCATCCGATCACGCGCAGCTCCTGCGTGCCGGCGTCGATGTTGAAGCCGGCGCGCGTCGTCCCGGATACGAGACAGTTCGCCAGGACGCCGCTCGTTCCGCCGTTTGTCCGGATTCCGCTGCATGATACACTGCCAAGCGCGACGGGATCGGCGAAGACGCGCAGGTTGTCGGCGTTCAGGAACTCGACACCCGTACATTCGATGATACCGGCACCGGTCGGGCCGTTCCCGCTCATCGCTTCCACGATAAAGTCCCGCAGCACCACGCGCGTGACATCCGAGCTTCCGGCTCCCGCCACGATGGCGCTGACGTCCGCTTCCAGCGACAATACCGTGCCGGCCCTTCCTTCCAGCTCCACATTGCTGCCATCAATTTCAATCGTGCGATTGATCAAGTATCGACCGGGCGGGACGACGACTCTCCTCGTCTTCGCGGCTGGTTTCGTAGCCCAATTGATCGCCCCTTGAATGCCGATCCAGTCCATCTCGTCGGAAGCGTCGGCCGAATGCGGGAATACCGGATTCAGCGTTCCGCCGACCGGATGGCTGGTACCGTCGCCGATGGAACCGAACCATCTGACATCGATCTCCTCCTCGTAAATGCGCTTGAATCGGGCACCGAGCCCGCTCGCCACAACAACCGTTCCCAGATTGTCCGCCGACGTCGTATCGTTCGGATCGTAGTAGAAGACGCCCTCCTTGCCGGCATCATGAACATAGTACAGGCATTCCGGCTGCGGGTCGGTCATCGCCCGCAAATCCGCGATCGATACGGTAGCACAGCAATCTTCATCGTCGGCATGCGCAATGTTCCGCAAGCCGCCTGCTGCAAGCAAGACGCCCGCCGCGCCGATCGAGGCGAGCAGCTTTCTTCTGCTGACGCCAGCACTCGCATTCCGTGGCGAAGCTGCAAGTTCCACGTTTTTATCCATCGTTTTCCTCCTCCTTCTTACGTTTATTGTCTAAATGACCGCAACTTCGCGCCAGCCCGTGTTATTGGTAGCTGTTGTTTTTACATACGTTTTGCCGGTCGTTGTGTTGGTGAACACCGATCCGTAAGGGGCCGACAATGTCGGGGTGCCGGGCAATTGCAGCGAATAATAGCCGCTTGCAGCGACTGCCGCGCCGATGTAGAATGAGTTCTCGGCCGTTCTGGCATTGCCGTAGATGTGCACATCCTGGACAATGATGTTATCCTGAGGGTAACCCGTCACGGCAAGCGACTGAATGGAAGCGGACTGCTGGAGGACGGGAGCGGCGAAGTCAGAGTGAATCGTCCCCCCCTGAATGGTCAGGTGCTTCACGCCCCTTATCGCAATTCCGCCGTTGCTTGTAACCCTTTGATTGTTATTGTAAATTGAGCTGTTCGCAATCAGGATGTGCTGCAGCGCATACGCATTCATCGTGACGTTCGTCGTTCCGTTCATATAAATGCCGGTGTTCCCATTCTCGTAGGCGGTAAAGGCGGAAATGAGCACGTTCGAAACCCCGATCGTCATCTGCAAACCTTCGCCGTAATTGTTGTTCGCCGTACAACCGACCATTTTGACATGACGATTCCACGCACCGGTTTGATAGGGGACGCCTTGGCTGGAGAAATCGAACCCGTTCCATTCGTTGTCTCGCGACTGGCAGCCGGTAAAGAGCAGGTTCAGATTTGGCGGATCTTCCGCAGGGAAATCTTGCACCTGAAAAAGGAACCCCGTCCCTTGGCAGCCGTATGCCTGGCAGTTGGCGGCGACAAGATTTTTGGAGCCCGTCAGCACGAAGCCGGCTTGTTGCCCCAGCGGACCGCGCACGTTGCGCACGATGCAGCCTTCAACGCGGATATTCTCGCTGAAGGCGGCGACGTAGATGGCAGGTTTGCTCGAGCCGTCTACGGTGCAATTGCGAATGATGCTCGATTTGCTCGAGCTGTAGACGATGCCATTCACGTTCCTGTTCGTTATTGTCAGCCTGGACGTATCCATCCGCACGTGGCAGTTCTCGATCAGGCTGTTCTCCACGTAATTCAGCGAGATCGGCCCGCCACTGTCGGGTCCGTATCCTTCCAGCAGCTCGAAGCGCAAATCGCGAATGACGAGATTTTTGGTGGTCGGCGCTGCCGCTGGCGTCAAGATCGTATGCAAGGTATACGTCGAGCCGCTCCCCTCCGCCAGCGGCTTCGGAATCAGCACACTTTCCATCGTCCCGCGCAAGACGAGGTTGTCCACAGTCGGTTTGATATTCGTATTGACGCAGTACCGGCCCTTGGGGATGAAAATTTCCCGGGATCGCGCATTCGCCCCGTCTCGGACGCATTCGATCGCGGCTTGAATGGCAATTCCGTCAATGAGATAAGCATAATAATTCGTGACGAACGAGTAAACTGCCTTAACTTCGGTCAAGTTCGCATAGTTCAAATCAAACAGCGAACGGCTGATGCCATCTCCGACTGCTCCAAACCAGCGCACGTCGATATACTCGTCGTAGATCCGCTTGAACCTGGCGCCGCTCGCTGTTGACACGAGAATCGTCCCCAGATTATCGGCAGAAGTTGTATCCGCCTCATCGTACAGGAATATCCCTTCTTTGCCCCGATCGATCACATAATAGACCATGTTGACGACCGGCGTCGTAGCGGCCCGCAGATCGGCGACCGTCACCGATTGCCAGCAGCACGTCTCCGGATCGTCGGCGCGAACCGTCTGCGCGCCGGCAAGCGCAGCCCCCGTCGCCGCAGCGATGCCGGCCAAGCCGACAAGCGCCTGGCGCCGATCGAGCAATTGCTCCTTCAGTGGTTTATCCAACACGATTTCCTCCCCCTCCAATTAGATTAAGCTTGCCGCTTTCCAGCCGGTTGTTCCGGTGCCGGACTGCTTGATGTACAAACCTCCCGTACTCGTGTTCAGGTCCGAATAGCTGAATATCGATCCGGCCGGCGCCGCTACCTGGCTCTCCGGGCTTACAGTCGGAGCCGGTGACGATATCGGATATAATTTGCGCAGCCTGAAATAGCCGCTGGCCGCCGGTGAAGAATTAAAGTCGTAATCGTTCGCAAGCCCCTGCACGTCGATTCCTTCGAGCACAAGCTGCGCGATGGGCTTCGAGTTGGCGTCCGCAACGAATTGGATGCCATACTCCTGCGTCTGGGTCGACTGATCGTCATATACGCTGCCGCCCTTCACCGATACGCGTTCCGCTGCCGCGATGCGAATGCCCGCAGCGGTGGATGATTGTCCGTTGTCGTACGAGGCGGGGGTTTGGATATCGACCCGGCTTACGTTGTAAGGCGACGTCGCGGTGTATTTAGGCGCGATATCGATGCCGGAGCCGCCGTTATGGTGTGACGTATGGTCTGCTATCGCGATGTTGACGCCCGCTTCGATACGGATGCCGTCACCCGTGTTCTCGTGTGCTGAAGTCGTGGAGATTCGGACATGCTGCGGGTTATAGCCGTCGGCCAAGCTGGTAAGCAGGAAGCCTTGCGCGCCGTTGGAGAAAACGAACGTTTCGGAAATTTCCACATGCTGTGGCTCCGCGTCCTCATCTGCTACAAGCAACACGCCCGCTCCCTGGTTAAGATGAAGCTGGCAGCTGTCGACGATCACTTGCTCGCATGCGGCCAGCTCGATACCTGGCACATCGCCTGCCGGTCCGCTCGACAGCTTGACTTCGCACTGGGACAGGGTCACGCCGCTCGCCCCATCCTTCACCGCGATGCCGGCTAGCGTCGTCCCTTCCACCCAGACGTTGCGAACGACGCCGCTCACCTCGCTGCCAAGCGAGATGCCGTTGCATTCCCGGCTGTTCAGCGCCAGCTCCTCGTTGTCCGCCGTGATACGTATGTTGTCAAGCAACACATCTTGCGCGCAGCGCAGCGAAATAATGCCGCGGTCGGCCGGCCCATGGCCGGTATTCGCCACGAGAGTCAGGTCGCGAAGCACAAGATTGCGAGTAGGCGTTGTGCCAGCGCCAGACTGCCCGTCGACGAAAATTGCCGAGTAGTCCGAATTCAGCGACAAGACGGCGCCAGCCGATCCGCGGAGCGTCTGATTATCCGCTTCCGGCCGAATCTGCCGATTGATGATGTACGTGCCGTACGGGATAAAAACTTCCTTCCCCTTGTCGGTCGCCAGGGAGGCGTATTCGACCGCACCCTGGATGCCGATCCAGTCCATCGTGTCAGTTAGCGCAATCGCATGCGGAAATATGGCCTGGGCATCGAGCAATGTCGCATAGTGAGCGGACAGCAATTGGCCGCTGCCGTCTCCGACAGCGCCGAACCATTTCGGATTCACATATTCGCCGTGCACCCGCTTAAAGCGATAACTGCCCGCCACGATGACGGTGCCGAGATTGTCCGGCGATGCCAAATCGGTCGGGTCGTAAAGAAACACGCCTTCTTTCCCGTAATCCCGCACATAGTACATATGGTCCGCCAGGGCGGTCGTGGAAGCGCGCAGCTCCGCAATCGAGACGGCTAGACACCCTACCAGCGGCGCATCGGCGAATGCGTTGCTGCCTCCGATTAACGATCCGACGCCCGCCATTGCCAGCACCGAAGCCCCTAATCCCGCCAATACTTGCCTTCGGTGAACCGGAGGCTCTGCAGCATGCTGCCGTTCGGCGTCTTGTTTTCCCATTATCGTCACTCCTTCGATATGGATCTTATCTATGTCAAGTCCTTGCCTGCTCCCTCATGAAGGAGAAGCAGGCAGACGGAACGTCGGCAACAGGCGAATGTCCGGCGAAAACGCGGCTTCATAGCGGAAAGCTTGCCCGGGAGTATGCCTCATCCTTCCGGGCCTCAATACAATGTGCTATAAATATACATCGGCACCGGTTCTGCGGCTTTCGTTGGCAGCCTCCATAAACCGGGTCAACTCAATGGTAACGGCAGGATCAATCGGCGAAATGCCGGTTTGAAACATCTCCATTACCTTTTTCAGCAAGGGCACATATAGCGGTCTGCCGCCTTTAAACACATTGGTTACGAAGGCAGTGCTTTTTTCACGATGGATCATTGCTCCGTATTCGTAGACTCCCGTACGATTCCCCCGCACGGTTCCGATGCGGCCATCCTCCCAGACACCGACAACCTGATCGCTCCTTTCATCGCCAACGGAACGCACCTTTTTACAACCGGTGGACATGGCAGTGTAAAGCATTTCTACGCCATGAATGCCGTACCAAAACCAACCGGGGTTGGTAGGCTCAGTTGGCATGGGAGAGAAGACGTCCGCGCCTATAACCGCGCCCGCTTCGCGATCAACAAGACATTGCGTTACTTCCTCCGCATACCGGAGAGAGGAAGAACCCATCAAGACAACATTGTATTTGGCTGCCTGCTCGAATATGGCTTCGGCTTCTTGTCTGCTCAATGCGAAAGGTTTGTCGATGAATACCGGTTTTCCGTACGGCGCAATTCTGCTGAACTGCTCCGGGTGTTTTCGGCCATCCACGGAAGTTAGGAGAATGGCATCCGAACGCTCTGCGACCTCTTCGGGCGAATCAAGCATCGCGATGCCGTACTGTTCGTTCAGTTCCTTCCGGTATCCATCAACACAGGAGTAACTGGCGTATAAATCGGGCGATCCTCCGGGATAAGCGGCCATGACGCGACCGCCCGGTACATAATGCTCGTAGGACGAGTCATTCAAAATTTTCGCAAATGCAGTACAATGCGAGGTATCCAATCCGATCATGCCAAGTTTTAGTTCTTGATTCAATTTCGCTAGCCTCCTGAAATGATTCTGTCGCCCTTCCGTCGACCATAATCTCTGCTAAGGCTGGTAGCCGGCGGCCTTATAGATCATTTCCGTCAGAAGAACGACTTTTTGCGCGAACAAACCCGGCACCTCGACTTCATGCCGCCCGTATATGGCGTCGATAAAGCTCTTGTCCGGATTGGAGGTGTGGGGGGGCAATTCCGGGACTACCGTTTCTTGCCGAAACGGCAGGATACGAATGTCCCCATTCGTTACGTGGATCGCTCCCTTCTCCCCGCAATAGATATAGTGCTCGTGTTGGAACGGCGAAGACCCGACCATGTTTACCCCCGCAATGGCCCCTTCCTCGAAGGAGATAGCCGTAAATGAATCGATTTCAACCGGTGTGCCCTGTCTATGCATCTGTACGCTCACTTCCTTCGGCGTTAATCCGGTCGTCCAGAGCAATACGTCAAGAATATGGCTGCCGGAATCCATCAGCATGCCGCCGCCCGACATCGACGGGTCTAGTCTCCAAGTTCCCTCGAACGCCTGCTTCCACCCCTGATGAAGCGATGCCGTAACCGACGTCAACTTTCCAATACGTCCCTCGTCAATCGTTTGTTTGACATACCGATATACCGGCCAAAAGTGGCGTTGGTAAGAAACTTGCAGCACTTTCTCCTTCGCTTCCGCCAAAGCAACCAATTCCGTTGTTTCCTGCGAAGTACAAGCGAGCGGCTTTTCGATCAACACGTGAATGTCCCTTTGCAATGCATCCTTGGCTTGCCGATAATGCATCGTATGCGGCGAACAAATCACCACCGCATCCAACTCGACGTTATCGAGCAGGTGCAGGTAGTCCGCAAACTGCAATATGCCCGGAACGCCGACCTGACTGATAAAGGACTCGCGGCTGCTTTCGCTGATGTCGGCGATCGCCGCAATATTCACTTCCGGCAGCTCCTTCAACTGCTTTCCGTGCAGGATTGAAATCCCCCCGGTACCTATGAAGCCAACTTGCAACTGTTTATGATTCATCCTTCATTCTCCTGTCTTTTGACAATCGTTTCGTCGAGACGGCGGCGAAACCGGCTCCGTTGAGAATAAATCCTGTCGACCCGATATTAGGCATCATCAATTCCCTCCTTGTTATGGTAGTCCTATCATAATAACAACCGTAGGAAACGGAAATATTCCGTTTCAAAGCAAGTATGCCGTAATGCCGATTTCGGCAACAACCTCGGGCAAATCACTGCGCGAGTGACAGGCTGATATGTTCGATTTGCCCGGCGGGAGTTTTTTTTGGTACACTAGGGCGGAAAACTGCAACGCCAAAACGAGGAGTGCCGACTATGGACGCGATTGCCGCTTTGCGCAGCATCATGCTGCAAAGCAGCGGTATCAGCAACAAAGTGAGATGCGTGCCCGGCTGGCGATGGAATCCGTCCGTCCCATTGCCGGATTACGATCTGTGGTATGTATGCGAGGGTTCGGGAGAAATCCGGCTGTCGGGAACTACTTACGCGCTGAAGCCAGGTACATGCATGCTCGTGCGCCCCGGATCGCTCCCGCTGGCAACCCAAGATGATAAGCATCCGCTGATGGTCTTATTCGTCCATTTTGTTGTCCAGGAAAGCTCCGGCGAAACGTTCGTCTCTCCGCAGGAGTGCACCTATATCTCCGACGTGTTTGTGTTTGAAGGTTTGCTGAACCGTCTGCTGGAAGTGGACCACGGCACGAGGCTGTGGAAGGCGGACGAATTCGACTATTTGATGAAGCTGGTTTTGATTGATCTTCATCATGCGGCTTGCGAACGCCAAACGAGCCTGCCGACCATGAGCCCGAAGCAGAGCGATGCGATGCGCAGCGTCGTCGACTACATTCAAAGGGAAAGTCCGCGTATCGGCTACGCGGACGTATACAGGCATGCGGGGCTGTCTCCCCGTTATTTGAACAGCTTGTTCAAGCAGTTTACCGGCCAATCGCTCAGGCGTTATATGAACAACGCCAAAATGCAAAAAGCGCAGCACCTGTTGGCCGAATCGATGCTAAGCGTCACCGAAATCGCCGAGCTGTTGAATTATACCGACCTGTATTCGTTCAGCAAAACGTTCAAGAGGCATTTCGGCGTGTCGCCGACCTCCTATACGCACGGCAGCACGAAAATTACTCCGAACGGCCTGCGGTTTCCCGGCCGGGAAGACAACGGCAAAGCCCGGTAGCTGCATTCCCCGCACCGGCTTTTCTTTCCTTCACCCGCCTTCGCCGCGGCGGCATCAACACTCCGCGTCCATCATCTCGCCGGTAAACATCCGCTTGAACTCCTCCCGGCTCATCAGATTCACCGATGCGGGCGCGTAGCGGAATTGCAGCGCCCGTCGTTTGAACGGCGAGAAATTGGCCGGCGTCCCATGCTGCAGCAAACCGGAGAAAATGAGAGCGCCGCCCGGTTTTAAGCATACCGCTACGTCCTTTTCCACATCCACATGGGTATCGCACATTTGCCAGTCGCGGATCATGAAATGGGGAACGCCGCCTAGCAAATGGGAGCGCGGGATGATGTGCATGCCTCCGTTTTCCAGGTTCGCCTCGTCGAGCGCCAGCCAGACGGTCACGATCTGTTTCTTGAAAAACAGTCCCCCGTACGCCATATCTTGATGCCAAGGCTTTTCGCCTCCGCCGAAGGGCGGCTTGAGCAGCCCCTGCTCCCCGACCAATACCGCCCGCTCGCCGAGCAGCCGTTCCACCCGCCCGACCAGTGCCGGGTGATGGGCCAATGCGGCCAGCCGGGGGGCGTATGCGACATAGTTATATATCTTCCGGACGGCGAGCTCCCGTTCCTCGGATGTCCATCGCTCATCGACCGGCTTGAAAAATTGAATTTTTGGACCGGGCAGCCGCTCGTGAATAATATCGCCGATTTCCATCAGCGCCCCTTCCACCTCCTCCCGGCCGATCAGGTTGTCGACCACCAGGTAGCCCTGCTCCTTGTAAAAGCGGATGTGCTCCTCCGCCATAGGGTCCCCGCCGTCGAAACGGGTGTCGGCGAGCCGGTCATACCGATAATAGCGCTGTGCGATATACCGGGCCTGCTCCTCCGGCACGCCTTTGACCAGTGCGCTGCCTACATTGTCCTCGTACGAGTAATCACCGGTTATAGCTTTTGCCATGCGAACGCATCTCCTTTTTTCTTTCTATCTTAGTCCCGATGCGTTCGCCGGCAAATGGACGGACCGTACGCTCATTTGGAACGAGTTGCAGAAAACAGCAAATACCCGACTTTATTTTGATGAGAATCAAAATTTAGTCGGGTATAATACTCCACTGTATATCATACAACGATGGTTTTATTATGTGCCCTTTCGTGCTGACATTCTCAGCAGAACGGTTACACTCTCCGCTCTTGTTGTACCGGCACCCGGGTCGAATGCGTTTGAGCCCTTGCCTTCGATAAGGCCAGACTCTTTAGCCGCTGCCACTGCGCCTTTTGCCCATGCCGGAATGTCCTTGTCATCCGCGAAGCCGGTTGCGGCATTCGATTCGACAGACAGCCCTTTTGCATTTGCAAGCATTGCCGCCATTTCGGCACGTGTTATCGCTTCATCCGGACGGAAACTGCCATCCTCATAGCCGTTAATAATTCCTGCTTGTACCGCTTGCGCAACCGCTTTCTGTGCCCAATATCCGATCCTCGCTGTATCCGTGAACGTCAGCGCCGCTCCTTCTCCTTGCGGTTTTAGCGTATTCATCAGCATCACAGCAAATTCGGCGCGAGTCACGGTATGATTCGGCTTGAATGTGCCGTCCGGGTAGCCGGCGACAATTCCGCCGCTTAAGGCTTGCATGATGCTGGCCTCCGCCCAATGTCCGGCAATATCGTGAAATGCAATCGCCGGTTTCGGATCTGTCGAAGGAGCCTTTGTCGGTATATCCGACACTTGGTCTGCAGCGAATACAGCAAATTTCGTAAAATGATCCACCTCTACTGTGATGCGGTCGCCGCCGATCTTGCCGTCAGCGACTTCCACCCACGATTTCTTCGTTTCGTCATAGTAGAAGACGGCTGCCTTTTGGTTGCTCTTCAAGATAGTCGGATCGAAGGATAAGGTCAACGTGATCGGTTTACTGAAGTTTTCCGTGAAGTTTTTCAGAATCTCATAGATTGGGCTGAGTAAAATGTCTTTATTCGTTAGCAGATTTTCAACTTGCAACACTTTTTCAATCGTCAGTTTCAGCTCTTGATCGGAAGCGTCTGCCGGAATAGAGATCTTGACCGCATTCGCCAGACTAACTTCGCCTGCTCTACCCGCAGGAAGTGTCAATTTGCCATCCGCTGAGGTCGATTCATTGTCGCTTGGAAGCTTTGGCGCTGCAGAGCCGCCACTGCTGCTTTCAGCGCCAGCGCCGTCATTGGATGCGCGGTTCACTGCAACTATATATGTCTTCGTTGTACCATCCTGTGCTGTCACGACCAAGTTGATCATGTTGTTGCCTTCGTTCAGCGGAAGCGACGGGGACACAGCACCGTTTGTCAATGCAATTGGACCGCTTGTCACCATCCCCGCATTGCTGTACACCGTGGCCGTAACCGTGGCATAAACGGCATCGTTCACCGTCGCCGTTACCGTGATTCCGCTCATGCTGTTCGCCACGTTCGCCGTATAGCTTGTCGTGGCTGCCGCAAATGCCGGATTCAGTGTACTGCCAGGCAGCGTCAAACCGCTTAAATCCGCGTTGCTGCTTTTCCACTTCACATACAGCGTAACGTTGGAGGTTCCCATTGTGAAGGCCGCTCCCGCCGCATAGCTCGTTCCGCTTCCATCCGCTTGCGTGTTCCAGCCTGCAAACGTGTAACCCATTTTGACCAGATTTCCCGTGTTGCCGTACACCGACACCGTAACTCCTTGCGCATAAGAGCCGCTATCCGTTGGCGCACTTCCTCCCGTGCTGCCGTTGCCGCTATACATCACGTTGTAGTTCGGTGGCGTCGTGTCGCTAACCGTGATCGTCAGCGTCTGATCCGCTCCTGCGCTGAACGCGAACGTCAGGATCGTTGTGCCTACGGATTGGTTAGCCAAATAACTCTTTTTAATCGTCACCGTACTGCCCGTTACTGTATAGTCGGTGCCGAACACAAGCGCCGTTGCGTCGTTGCTAATGCTAACCAACGTGTTGCCATTGAGCGACAGGTTCGTCGTCATATCCGAATTCCCGGCCGACCATGCATACTTGTCGAAGTCGCCTTCTGTTGCGCCGATCGTGCTGTTCAGCGCCGGTTTGATATCCGCTATATCGACTGTCAAGGTTTTTGCGCTTGAGGCATATGTCGCTACCCGGACAGTGATTGTATTCCCGGCATTCGCAGCAATATGATCCACAGAAGTGCCCGTGATCGCCGTATAATGATTGCCGTCAAGTGAATACTCCATACCCGCCGCAACACTGACCAGCTTCGTTGTTCCGATATCCGTTCCTTGTGTCAAGGCAGTAAGCGCCCATAATTGCGGATATTGACCCGGAAGCATATACCAGTCCGAATGGAAATCCCAGCCGCTGAATGTGGCCGGATTTTGCATTTCCGCAGTGGATTTGCCTTCCCCTTTTCCTGTATCGGTTCGGGTACTTGTCGTCTTATCATAATAGCTGCTAATAATGGTTCTGCCATTATATCCTATTAAACCACCAAGGTTGCCCGATCCGCTCACAACTCCTGCAGCATAGCTGTTGGTGATGGCGGCATCAAAATCAGCATTGTAATTCTGACCCGCCAAACCGCCTATATAACTGGTCCCGCTCACGCTTGCCAAGGAGTAGCACTTGCTGATGGTTCCAAATGAGTGGGTTCCTACCAGGCCGCCTACCGTGGAAGTTCCGCTTACACTTCCTGTTGTGTAGCTGTTGCTGATGGTCCCGCTATTCATTCCCGCCAAGCCGCCTACATTTTGGTTTCCTTGCACGGCTACATTTTTTAAAACCATATTGGTGATTACGCTTGAATAAGCCGTCTTCCCGAAAAGCCCTACATTCGTGGCAGTTGGCCTGTTAATGGTTACATTCGTGATGGCAAATCCATTGCCGTTTATGGTCCCATTAAAAAGCGAACTGTCCTCGCCGATTGGCAGCCAGCCGGCTCCGCTGCTATAGCTGCTCAAATCAATGTCTGCCGTAAGCTTGAAATAAATGCCGGCGCCAAAATAATTCCTGACCTGATCCAACTGATCGGCGGTTGCAACCTGATAGGGATCTCTGACCGTACCCATGCCCCCTGCGAAATTTGCATTGGCCGCGCCGCCGCCGGGCGAAATGTCCGTCAGACTGACCGTCAATGTTACAGCCGGGGATGCAGGTTGTTCTGCGGTTTCTTTCACTCGGATCAATAAGGCATTTCCGGCATTCATAACCAAATTATCGACAGAGGTACCGGCAATCGCCATGTAGATCCCGCCTTGTACCTTATACTCCATCGCGCTCGTCACATGGATGATCTTCGTTGTCCCCGCGGTTGTTCCGGCAGCCAATGCCGCTGCGGGTGCTGCCGGCGGCTGGATGTCTGCTAAACCGACATCCAAAATCTTTTTGCTTGTTGGAGTTGCCGCTACCCGGACAGTGATTGTATCCCCGGCATTCACAGCAATGTTGTCCACAGAAGTGCCCGTGATCGCCGTATAATGATTGCCGTCAAGTGAATACTCCATACCCGCCGCTACATTCATTAGCTTCGTTGTTCCGAATCCCGTCCCTTGTGCCAAAGCAGTAAGCGCCCATAATTGAGGATATTGATCCGGAAGCATATACCAATCCGAGTTGAAATTCCAACCGCTGAATGTGGCGAGGTCTTTCATCTCTGCAGTTGATTTGCCCTCCCCTTTGCCTGTGTCCACTCGGGTCGTTGTATTCTTGTCGTAATAACTCGTGCTGATCATTCCATTGTTGTACCCAACCACGCCGCCAAGATTGAAACTTGTTCCGCTCACCATTCCTGCGGCATAGCTGTTGCTGATTGTGTTAGTAAAGGTGGCGTTATAATTTTGACCCACCAAGCCGCCTACAGTGCTTGTCCCGCTCACGTTTGCCAAGGAGTAGCTGCCGCTGATGGTTCCATAAGCGTGGTGTCCTACCAAGCCGCCTACCGAGGTTGTACCGCTTACACTTCCTGTAGTGTAGCTGCTGCTGATGGTTCCGCTATTCTTTCCTGCCAAGCCGCCTACATTATCCTTCCCGAGCACGGCCATATTTTTCACCATCATATTGGTTATTACACTTGAATTAGCCGTTTTCCCGAAAAGTCCTACGTTGACAGATGTGGGTCTATTGATGGTTAGATTGGCAATTGTAAATCCGTTCCCGTTGATGTTTCCTTGAAATAAACCGCTATCATCACCGATCGGCAGCCAGCCGGCTCCGCTGCTGAAGCTGCTCAAATCAATATTTGCCGTCAACTTGAAATAAGTGCCCGCAGCATAATTATTCCTAACTTCACTCAACTGATCGGCAGTTGAAATCTGATAAGGATCATCGGCCGTACCCGTTCCTCCGGCGAACTTTGTTGCAGCGCTTGCTTTTCCTCCAAGTACAATAAGTCCCGCCAATCCTCCCACGACCATCAACATCACAAGGATCCCGGGAATTCCTTTTTTATATAGGATGCTCATTTCACGTCCTCCTGGATTCCCTCGTCTTGTTACGGATGCGATCACTCCACATGCAAGAATAATTCTAAAACAACGAGACTCCCTTTCCCATGAACAAATTATCGATTTTTGTTCCTTCATGTCGACATAGTTGGTCTTTCATGATCGAATTTGTTCCGATTCTACGATTTTTGGACCAGAAATTTAGCCAGTCTCTCCAACTGTTGGATACTTTTTTCGGGCATGGTGCCGTCTTGATAGATGCCAACATTTAAGGTGACCGCACCGCCTTTTTCCTTGCACCTGCCCACGTAGGCAAACAATTCCTCATCCGTATAAATGGGATCGGGAATCACTCCCGCTTCCTTCACATGTCCCCAGATGCAATCGATATAAGTGAGTACATGCCATTGGCTATAACCAACGCAAGCTTCTGCAGGATAGTAGGAAAGATCCGTTGCCTCACCTGCTACATAATCCTGTTCTCTGCAGATCGGCAGAAAGCTGCCGACGCCATTATTATAGGCGATCAAGGTTTGCTCGTTCCCTTTCCTGCAAGCCCGGGCCCAGGCCGGAAAATCAAAGCGGGCGTTGCTCCATTCCTGCGTCAATGACCAGGGATGCTGATCGTAACAGCCATCGAACCACCAGCCTTTGATCAGACGGCCGAATTTAACCGACCACGCTTCGATAAATGGTAGATAACGCGCTTGAAACACCGTTTTATCAACCGGATCGAGATCCCAGCCAAATGCATCACGCAGCTCACGATCCGGACAGCTATCCACCTCGGATGATAAATAAGCGATAAAACCGATCCCCTTCTGCTCCAGGTTTCTGGCAATTTCCAGAGCCAAATCAAACCCGGAGCACCTTCCCGGAAGAATCTGTTCGAGATAGGAATTGGGTGAACAGTATAAGCCCGTGCTTTGCCCGAATGGAAAGATGACATAGTCTGCACCGGCAGCTTGCACCTGCTGACAGAATGCTTCTATTTTAAATTGGTTGACCATTTCATTGTAATCTGCAATTGCCTCCTCCTCCTCTTTAGGCTTGGTGATGGATAACCAGTGAACCATGATGCCGAATTTCGCATCCCGCAACCATTTTGTTTTCTGCATAGCCTGTTCAACGATTTCTCTGTTCACAGATCCCTCATTCCTTTCGTTCAGAATATAGCCGGAGGCGGGGGGTCACCCGCACTTCCTCTATGCTTGGCCGTTTCTTCCGTCTGTTCGCTTGTTCCATATTCCTTTCTGATCTTCTTGACGACAACGGGCAAGGTGTGGAAATAACTGATGAGTGTCCCTTCGCAGCCGCGGTCCGGCAGATCCGCTGCATGCAATTGCATGTACAGTTCAATCTTTTCGCTGGCCCTGTCACAAGCCTTTCTCACAACGCTTTGATCCTCTTCGTTTAGCGAGTAAGGCGATTTGCCGGAACAAATCACAGCTAGCGGCACCAACGATTCAATCGCCTCCAAATGATGGACGGTACACATGATTCGATTGAGAAGAAACTTGATCAGACTCGTTCCGGAGGACGAACTCCTCCCTTCGAGACAAGCAGATAGCTGCTTGTGAATGCGATGATATTCCAGCTTAATCTCAATCACCTTATTCAGGCTCCACCAATGAATACTGCCCAAACCTGCGGAGAACCAGCAGGCAACAAAACAAAAGCCCACATTAGGCAGCTCTTTCCGTACGCGATGGTCTACGTCGTCAAGGTCTTTTATGGCACGAATGAACGATTCGGCAGCTTCCATTCCCATGGATTGCGTAAAGGCTGCATAGAAGCGATCGGGTGTCAGCGTATGGTCGTTACAGAGTGCTGCGGCATAGTTGATCGCTATTCGATTCTCGGCGGTTCTCCAATGATTGAAGACAACCCCTGCCACACGCCCCTTGGAACCGCTGAGCTGAATCAGTTCAATTAACCGATAAATGCCGGTTAACGGATTCTGCTGCAGATACATATTGCCATCGAATTCACACCAGCTATAGATCATCATTCTTTGTAAATGCTCAGGCTCCAGCGCCATTTGTTCAAGAGATTCAACAACCTCTCGCGCCCCATGCGCAGGTAAAAAGGCAAAGCTGATTTCGGGTGGAGCCAGCCTTGTCAAGAGCTTGTGGGCAACCCGGAGGGCGGCATGTTCTGTAGCATATACACCAAGCGCAATCAGCGGCAGACGCTCCAGCCCGGCGTTCAACAATTTCTCCGTGATTTTTAAAGCAAGCGAGATTTGGCTCATAATACCAGGTGTTTGCACATAAGCATCCTTCAGGTCAGAGGCAAGCTCCAACTCGTCAACCAAATAGCTGCCAAATAGCTGGTTGGCCAGCTCCCGCACCTTGGCAACGGAAGCGGCATATTCCAGGTATTCATTCCCGCCGCACTCCGATGTGATGATTTCGAACACGTCAATCAGCGGGTATTGCGCAAGCGCCGCCAGACACTTGGCATAACAATCTGCAAACAGCAGATCCCCCGGCTTCTCCCGCCTCAGCTCTATGGAGAATTGAACTTGCATGCCCGTCTTCTTGGCTTCCTCCATCACCTGCTGCAGCCAGTGAATGGCCGCTTGGCTTAAAGCTGCGCCTGTATGTTCGTCGCTTCGCCCGATAAACAAGGATTCCAATTCCGGTATACAATACATGCTTTCATTCCGAATCGAATTCCGGATCGGATGCGCCGCTGGAATAGCATGCTCCTGGCCATAAAAGAATTGACCGGCTTTCACGTCATCTCCCCTGTCCACAAATTCATACCATTGCCCGGGATAGCTGTGAAAGGTAATATGGTTATATTTCAAACGAGCCAATTGGCGAATGTACCGTTTCGCTTCTGCCAATGGATACGAGGAAATATCCATCGGGAAATTAATATGCTGCCGAATGCCTCTTCTTTGTACGGACGGATTCACGAGGATGGAGAACCCCAGCAGGTTGTTCAATGAGAAATGCGCGGAGATCATCGTATCCGAGATATCATAGCAAATGCCGGCCTGTTCAAACATCGTATACACGGCATGCAATACACAGGCTCCGTCTGCCCCCGTAAGCTGAACCCGAAAGGTGCGATCGTTCTCCAACTGTGTAGTTACAGCAAAGCTAAAGGGCTCCATATAAGCGTCAATCTTCAGCTCAAAAACCCATTCATCCGACTCCACATCACTTAATAACGCTTCCTGCTCCAAACGATCCCATGTTTCGATTAATTCCTGTTCTGCATAACGCAGAACGATGGATGCAGCAGCGAACTCATTCCGAACCCGAACCATAATGATGCCTCCAACTGTTAAAATGAGAAGGCCGGGATCGACCCGGCCTTTCGGAGTAAACCAGCTTGCAGGGCTGAAGCTTCCTACGGTTTAAAGGAGGCTTTCGTTCTGGTGAATACGTCCGTCCAATATGCGTTTGATTGATCCAGCCCCATCTTGACCATTTCAGCAATAACACTCTTCATCTGCGTCGTAAACTCCGCATCCGTCTTGGCCATGATCACCTTCGGCACATTGGTGCTGATGAATGTCATTAAATTATCATCGATTCGTTTTATATCATCCGGCACAGTGCCTGTCGCCACTTGGAAATCAGTATTGATTTCCAGAAATTTGAGCTTCTTCTCTGCTACCAGCTTGTCATAATACTGGCCTGGATAGACCACATTGTAATGGCTGCTGAAGTCCTTATCCAGCGGATTGCTTCGTTTAACGAAGACCTCCGGAGCCAATGCCAAATCCATTCTCTGCCCGTCGGCATGCACCTTGGCTGCATTGAATCCTGCCATTTTCTGATACTTGGTGATTCCGGACAAGTTGACGAATGCATTGTTGGCTGTATCATAGTTTGCTACGATATCCGGTTTCAGTTTGGATACGCCGCCTTCTTTCATCCAATGCTCGCCTTCGATCCCGCTCCAGAGAATCCTCGAACCCTCTTCGGAAAAAGCGAAATCCAGCAATTCCATCGCTCTTTGCGGATTTTTGTTGTTTTTCGTTATCACCAGCAGATAATCCTGATTGCCGTTATTGGAATATCCCCCATGGAATACATACGGGTACATTCCAGGCACCGGCATAAATCCGGCTGTATCCTTGCCTTGTTTGGCCAGTTCGGCATTCAGCTGTGTAGTCCATGCTGCATAGGTGGACAGAATTTGGCCGTTATTCCCTTTGGCCTGCATATTGTCAAATTTCTGCACGAATGATTCCGGATCGAGCAGTCCCATTTGATTGGCTTTGTTGTAAAACTTAATCCCCGCCCACCAACTGCTGCTTTCATCCATCAAAAAGTTTTTGGCGGCAAAATCGCTGTTGTATTCCATCGTGCCCATTTGTTCAACGCCGCTCCCATACGTTTGATACAGCTTATAGGGCCATGTTCCCCAATCATTCCACAAGGAAAATGCATACACTTTTTTGCCATCTGCCGTCTTGGGATGTTTATCTTGCATTTGTTTCATTACATTGAGAAAGTCATCCGGATTGTTCATCGCCGGATACCCGAGCTCCTTATAATAGTCCCATCTGATATTGGGGCCAACATCATACATATACTGCATGGCAACAGGGCCGCCGCCTGCCGATAACGCATACAGATTTCCTTTATTCTCGCTTAAATATTGTTTGGAAAACTTAATGCGATCCGCCTGTTTCTTGATATTCGGCGCGTTCGCGACGAGATCGTCCAGCGGGATGATCTTGTTGCCGTCTACCAGCACCTTCAACCATTTGCGCTGGGCCAGCACAATCTCCGGCAAATCCCCGCTTGCCGCCAGCACCTTAAACTGATCTTCATTCATCGATTTAAAATCCAATTGAATGCCCAGGCGTCTCTCGATTTCCTTGGCTACCGGATCGGACTGGACGCCTTCATACAAGCTGCCTTGTTGCAAGGAAATCGTCATCCGGATTACGGGCTTGGGCGTTGGAGTCGAGGCTTGAGTTGCAGCCGGAGTGCTTGCCGGGCTACTGCTCGCTTGCTCCTTGCTTGTTTCCTTCTTGGAGCTGCATGCCGATAACACCGTACTGATGCTGAGCGTTAGAACCGCGACCACAACCATCGTCTTTTTCAATTTCACGCTTACTTCGCTCCTTTTTATGAATAAATTTCGACTTATAGCAACCGATTGCCCCGTTAAAGAGGAATCGAGTTTACCCTTTGACAGCGCCCAGCATGATCCCTTTGACAAAGTAACCTTGCAGGATGGGATAGACGAATATGATGGGCAATGTGACAATGATCGTCATGGTCATTCGAATGGACTGGGGGCTAATTGCCGAAACCGGCCGCGAAATCGATGTTTGCGTTTGTGCCTCCCGCATTTTTCTCGCCAGCATTTCCGATTGATTCAAAACGTCATAGAGTACCATTTGCAAGGTTCTTAATTTCTGCCCGGACACCAGAAAATAATTGTCCACCCAAGTGTTCCATTGATTTACCGCGCTGAACACAGCAATCGTCGCAAGAATCGGCAGCGATAATGGAAGGATGATTTTGAAGACAATCGTATAATATCCCGCTCCATCGACCGTTGCACATTCCTCCAACGCAGGCGGAATTTGCTCGAAGAAGGTTTTCAAGAGGATCACATAGAATCCAACAATGGCGGTAGGCAGAATGTATAACATAAAATTATTGCCCAGCCCCAAGCCTTTCATCGTTAAATACCAAGGGATAAGCCCTGCGTTAAAATACATCGTCATAATGACGAACCGATAAGCCCACTTGCGCAGCGGCAGCTCATTTTTGGTCAAGGTAAAAGCAAATAAAGAGCAGCTTAGAACGGTAACGAACGTGCCGATGATTGTTCGGGAAACGGAAATGAAAATGGCTTGCCCAATCATTTGTTGATTTAATATTTGCGTGTAATTGGATAAGGTCACCTCCTTGGGCAGAAGAATCAGCCCCTGGGAAGCCTGGATGGGGTCGCTGATGGAATAAATAAAGATATAGAAAAAGGGATACATGCACACGATCATTAACAGGGTCAAGAGGACTGCATTAATCATGTTGAATGTATGCCCGGCAAATGAATGTTTTTTCATTTGAACTCCTTTCTGCATGCCGCATCATCACTTCACTAAACGATGGCTTCTCCGCGCACTTTTTTGGCAATCTGATTGATCGTGAACAGCAACGCCAAACTAACGATCGTTTTGAATACGCCTATCGTGGTTGCATAAGCATAGTCTCCTTGCAGAATGCCGACTCTGTAAATGTAGTAGTCCAACACATTGAGCTTGTCGGCGACCAACGGATTGTAGAAAACAAAAAATTGTTCGAAGCCGTTGGATAACAGGTTGCTGACGGAAAGCAGCAGCAGCACAATAAAGGTAGGCATAATGCCCGGAACGGTAATATGCCAGATCGTCTGCAGCCGGTTGGCTCCGTCCACCCTGGCCGCATCGAATTGTTCGAGGTCAATTCCGCTGATGGCCGCCAAGTAAATGATGGCGTTGAAGCCAATCGTTTTCCATAAATGAAAGGCGGTTTGAATATACCAGGCTCCCGCATTATTCCCCAATACATTTAACGGGGCATCGCTTATATTCAGCATGCCGAGAATCCGATTGACCAACCCGTCTATAGAAAACATGGAGAAAGCCAACGAGAAAACGATAATCCAGCTGATAAAATAAGGTAATGTCGTTGTCGTTTGCACCAGCTTCTTGAATCGATGATTTTTCAACTCTGACAGCATAATCGCCAGCATGACTGGAAGCGGTGCGGTCAAGAGCGCCAGAAAGCTTAGGACGAACGTATTCTTCAGCACTTTATATAAATCACTGCCGGGACCTAGCGCCAGCTCGAAAAACTTGAGACCCACATAGGGCGTATTTCCAAGTGGAATTCCCGGCTTATAATCAAAAAAAACATAAACCCAACCGAATAAAGGAATATAATAAAAGATAAAAGTGATGATCATGAAGGGGGCCGCCATGGAGACCAGCATCGTTCGATTTCTGCTCCAGCCCGCTTTTTTACTAAACATGTATGGCAATCCTCCTCAGGGCTTGCTTTAGCAAATCGGCTTCACAAGCATAATCTGCGTTTTCTCCTACATGACAGATTGTAATCAGAAACGGCCCCCGTTCCCAGAAACAAAACAACGAAATTTGTTGTTTTGAAACGGGAATGAAAGAGCCGTTTATTCGATCCTTTTGTATCGTGATGGCCTATTTATTGTGCAGTTACGAATTTTGTACGGATGAGGGATGGCCCAGCGAGTCAGATGGCCATATTTCTAATAGATCCGCCCCCAGAGGCGGCAGGAAACGAGTCCATTTCAATTTCCCATCGATCATAGCAACATTGGGTTGCGGAACAAAGTACCACAGATCGGGATCAAGCCCCAATACCGCCACGTCTATTTCACCCTTAATATCCCGAAACGCCGTAGTTAAATTAAATAAATTAATAACCAAAGCATTCTCATGCGGCAACACGTGAAAATGAGCTTCCTCGGGACAGGTTGCCGATCCGTAAAATTCACCTTGTGTATAAAACTTTTTGAGCCGCTTGTATTGCTTCATCCACATCTTTTGCGATTCCGCGATAACCGGATGACGGTGAGTGCCCCCTATTCCCAGATGTCTGCAGGTTGAAGCATACCACCAAAAAACAATGCCGTGTTCATTATCTTGTTTGAGATCAATGTGCAAATAAAGCGGAACATTACAAGCCAAATTATAATAAAACAAGGCTAATGATCGACCTTCGAGCAGATCCTCCAGCGGATTCCACATTAACTCATAGCCCCAACGCATATCGTAGCTGTGTTCCATTCCATATTGATAATAAACCGGGGTATACCGGGTTCGACTTCCTCCACTGATCATATCATGCATTTCAATCCATACTTCCGGATACTTCATCTTCACTCGCCGGGTCAGTTCCATACAGGCTTCCATATGATCATTTTTTTCATAGGGCACCGGATGTCCATGGGTTTCATTCCAGCACCCTCCGTTCCAGTTATTCCCGTCAAACATAATAAAGCCGGCTCCCTTGGCGCAATGGTCAAGCAACCGGCCGGCCGCCTCGTCCAGATACGATGTTGAGCCGAGACACAAGGAGCCTTCGAGGATCGCCCCCGTCCGATCTTTCCGATAGGCCTCTTTCGACCAACTGGAAACAAAGCCGGCCTGGCTGGTCCAGGGAGCTACCGGAGCGTGCAGGGAAACTTGCAAACCGTATTTATCCTTCATTTCATCCATAAAGGCTTGCTCTGATCCTAACCACGCTTCTCCCCAAAGAAAGGAGCCAAATTCCGTGTCCCAGCCTGGATCCAGGTATAGCGCTTCTGCCCCGTATTGCGCTGCCTTAATAGCCTCCTGTTCAATCCAAGCTTTGGTATAGGTGAAGGAACGTGTCGTTTTGGATTGAAAGTCTCGCGTCGGACAATTCATGTTCCATTCCGGATTGTCATACAATTCGTTCCAATGAATCGGAGGATTGAAGGATGCGGGAAATCTGCAGCCCTGATGATCCAGGAAAGCACGGAATGCATAAGCGGTTTCATAATACTTCCCGGCCACCTGCTCGAATCTTGTCAAACCGAGTTGAACCGTTTCTCCCTTGCCAATCCGTTTCAGAATAGCAGGTTCGCCGTCCACCATGGCTGCACCTCCAAACCGGAGCGCTGCCCGATCCGGATAAGCTTCCACCGCGATAACGCTATACATCATATGTACACTCGAAAAATGAAAGATGCCCAGGGTAAATAGCTCGTACTCCCAAGCCCAACCCTCCGAAGCACGATGCAGCGCCGGAAAATACATACAGCCGAGGTTCTCGGCAGTGCGAACCTCTTCTCCCGGCCTCGCCAACAAATCCATGAAGGTGTAAGAGCGATCCATTCCCTTTAAATCATCCGCGGCATGTTTAAAGGGCAGGGCGGTCAGCCTTTGATTTCTCAATTCCGGCAGGATGACTGCATCCGGTTTTCCGTGCCATCCCGGATCTTGTGTAAAGGTTTTTTGCAGCCCCATTTCGATGTGCTTGAGTGAAATGGTTTCCTCCGTAGTGTTGACGAGTTGTATACTTTCTTCCATAACAGGTTGATTACAGGACATTGTAAAATGATGAATGATTTCCAGTCCCGCCGCTTTCCCACGAATCTCGATGGTCTGTTCATTCAGCAAGCGGCAAACCAGATGCTCCAATTGATCAATCACTCTATAGCCGTGCAGGGATGGAATCGTAAACCGATATAGATACCCATCATCCGCCATCCGGGTTCCCGTTGATCGTTCCGTCCACGAAACTTTTAATTGATTGGATACGACATTTACTTTTAATTCCCATGCCGCGTTGACGAGCCGACAACCCTCATGTTGATTTATTTCCATGGCCTATTCCCCCCTTCATACCTCTTTAGCCCATGATTTCTTAAATTCGCTGGGCCTTACCCCCACTACCTTCTTAAACAAGCGACTGAAATAGCTTTGATCGGTAAATCCGGCCTCTTCCATGATATCGTATAGCTTTTTATCCGATTTCAAGAGAAGCTCCTTTGCTTTTTCAATGCGAATCTGCTGCAAATAATCACTAAAGCTGATTCCGGCTTCCTTCTTGAATAGCATGCTTAAATGATTGTAAGACAGATTCACTTTTTCCGCCGCTTGATGCAAATCCACGCTTTCCTTGTAATGTTCTTCCATCCACTCCATAACCCGCGATACTTCCTTGCTCATCTGGTTTCGCGACCTCAATCGGTGGATTTCCTCTACAAAAGCTTCAAAGAATGCAAACAACTCCTCCAACGTTTCACTCTTGGCCATGAGCTCTGTATAGGTATACACCAGCTCTGACACAGCATCGCCTGTTAACCGCAGCGAATATGTTATCCTGTGCAGGCCCTGCATGAACAACCAGATGACTTGCTGCCTCTCCTCTGAACGGAACCCGCCTATCTGCCGTAGCTTGTCATACAAGATCTTTCGACGGGAATCACTTGTAAGCCAATCTTGATCGCCTCCGTTCAGCAAATAAGATGACAAGTGAGAATCTTTGGAATCACTCGTTTTATATTCATTTAATGTGCCTAAACCTCGAAAAAACTTTTGCTCCAAAGCGGTTGAGCATTCCGTGTAAACGGATTTCAGCCTTTCAAAGCCAATATGCAAGGAACTGATGCCGAACGTGACTGTCATGTTAAAATAGGTTTTCATGACCTTTTTAATATGCTCCAACAGTGGAAACAACTCCTCCACCTTCGCACAGTTTGCTAGGATAAAATAACGGGAATCACTGTCATGGATGGATTCCCCGCGACGGAAGCCTGACATGATTTCCTCCAACACATTTAATAGCGACATTTTGATAATCTGGCCCTTAAGATCTTTGAATTTTTCCTGAAGCAGCTCGAAGTGATCAATCTCCATCATCACTCCCGCTATACCTTTCGATGGTTGTAATCTAAGCTGCAGTTCCTCCGCTTTACCGGTAAATTCCTCGACGAAATATCGCCTGCGAAATAAATAATCTTTGATCAGGATTTCCTTTTGCACATCCCGATCCCATTCCATTTGAGCATCCGTTTGAATGGTTCTGCCTTCTTTTTCAAGCTCTTTCACAAGTCTGTTCAGCACGCTATCAATTTCATCGGGAGTCATCGTTAGCTTCAAGATATAATCCGATACGCCATATTTCAACGCCGTACGAACCATGTCAAAATCGTCCAAACAAGTTAAAACGACAATTTTGGACTGTTGCTCGTCGGATTCGCGAATTTTGACGATGAAATCCAAACCATCCATGACCGGCATACGAAGGTCCGTAATGACGATATCAGGTTTGACTTGTTGGTATGCGGTCCAGCCATCTGCACCATTGGATACATCGGATACGACCTTCATATTCAGCTTGGCCCAATTCACCGTGCTTTTCAGCATCATTCTAAACATCATTTCATCTTCGGCAATTAGTACATGATACAAAATGACCCCCTCCAACCGGATTGGACTATTTCGTGAATAAACCTTTTGTTTTGGAAAATATACCCTGCCAGTATCGATTCGATTGGTCTAATCCCATGCGAAGCATTTCGTCAATAGCCCCCTTCCTCAGAGCATTGAACTCGTCATTCGAATTCGCCATAATGATTTTAGGCACATTTTTCCCGATATATTCCAATAACTGGCCATCGATCCGCTTGATCTCATCAGGAACGGAGCCAGTAGCAACCTGGAAATCCGTATTAATGGCAAGAAACTTGATTTTGTTTGCTTCAGCCAACTGATCATATAGCTGCCCTGGATACTGCACTTGATAATGATCGCTGTAATCCCGATCCAGTTTATTGCTATATTTGATAAATAATTCAGGCGACATGGCCAAATTCATCATCTGCCCGTCGGCATGCACCGTTGCATCATTAAAACCAGCCAGCTTATGATATTTGGTAATTCCGGTTGTATTGGCAAAGTCAGTATTGACGATATCGTATTGAGCGATTAATTCGTCCCGAAACTGCGCTTTCCCGCTCTCTCTTGT
Organism: Paenibacillus cymbidii; assembly: GCF_004764705.1. Taxonomy (GTDB): domain Bacteria; phylum Bacillota; class Bacilli; order Paenibacillales; family NBRC-103111; genus Paenibacillus_AN; species Paenibacillus_AN cymbidii. The sequence goes on from NZ_SHLX01000002.1 coordinate 474,516, forward strand.
CCAATGCGTCCCCTCCAAACCGCTCCAGAGTATTCTCGAGCCTTCTTCGGAGAAAACAAAATCAATCAATTCCATGGCTCTTTCCGGATGTTGATTATTGTTCGTGATCACGAGGAGCTGGTCTTGACTTCCGTTATTGGAATAACCGCCATGAAATACATAGGGAAAAATACCGGGCACGGGCATAAAACCGCTGGTTTTTAATCCCTTTTTGGCGAGTTCAGTATTCAACTGCGTTGTCCATGAGGCATAGGTAGCCAGGATTTGACCGTTTGCCGCCTTGGCTTGCATGTTATCAAACTTCTGTACGAACGATTCCGGATCAAGCAGTCCCATTTGATTCGCTTTATAATAAAATTTGACGCCTTCCCACCATGCGCTGGTCTCATCCAGCAAGAAGTTTTTGGCATTAAAATCACTATCGTATTCCATCGTGCCTAATTGCTCCAAGCCGTTTCCATACGTGTGATATATTTTATAGGGCCATATCCCCCAATCATTCCATAATGAAAATCCATATACTTGTTTCCCATTCTCCACCTTTGGATGAATTTGTTGCATTCGTTTTAACACTTGAAGGAATTCATCGGCATCCTTCATCTCCGGGTATCCAAGCTCTCTATAATAGTCCCATCTTATGGTTGGTCCGACATCATACATATATTGATGGGTGACCGGTCCTCCTAAGGTGGATAACGCAAACAGCTTTCCCTTGCCTTCACTCAAGTGTTTCTTGGCAAATTCGATTCGTGCGGATTGACTGTTCACATGAGGCGCCTGCTTGATTAACTCATCCAATGGAATAATGTTGTTGCCATTGATCAATATCTTTAGCCAGCTGCGCTGAGCCAAAACGATATCCGGCAATTCTCCGCTCGCGGCCTGCAGCATAAACTGGTCTTCATTAAGTTGCTTGAAATCCAACTGGATGCCAAAACGGCGTTCGATTTCCAATGCAACGGGATCGGTCTGGACGCCTTCGTACGCACTGCCCTGTTGCAAAGAAATACTCATCTTCACCAATTTTTTTGGTTCTACGGACACGTCCTGTTTGGCTTTACATCCTGTCAACACTATACTGATGCCAAGCATGAAGCTCACTATATATACCATCATCTTTTTGCCATTCATCGCTTCAATCCCTCGCCATTCTTCACCTATTAAATTGTAATCCCAAAAGGCCCTGCTTCACAGAAACAGATCAACGATTTTTGTTGATTGATGCCGGATCGGATGCGCCGCAGCAATGACCCTTATTCTTATTTTACGATAATTGGACTAAGGCGTGTCTGAATACTCCGAGGGGAACAGATTGTGCCGAATTTTCGTCCCATGCAAGGAAGTTTTGCGCAGGCTTACCGGGGGTAAGTCAAGCAAAACTGACGCAGCAGGGGGCGAAAAGGCGGTGCAAGATGACCTCGAGCGGGTTTTCAGACACGCCCTAATGGCATAACAATGGTGATCGTCGTCCCGTTTGCGGGCGAAGCTTCTATATGAAGGCTGCAAGCCCCTTTGAAATGGAGTCTCATTCTGTGGTATACATTCCTTAATCCAATTCCCTTGCCTGAATGAACCATCCCTATATTTTCTTCTGCCACTCGCGCTCTTACGCTGTTCAGTTCTGCGTCGTTCATTCCTTTGCCGGTATCCGAAACGAGAATGACCAGATTTCCCTCATCTGCATGCGCTTCTAATCGTATAACCCCTGTATAAAACTCCTCTGTAAAACCGTGCAGAAAGGCGTTTTCGAGAATGGGCTGCAACAAAAATCTTACTACCTTGCTCGAAAGGAGCGCCTCCGGCACATCAACCACATAGGTTACTCGCTCTCCAAACCTGTAATTCATAATTTTCACATAGTTCTGTGTAAACTCAACCTCCTCCCCCAACGAACAGAGCGGCCCATCCGCTTTAAAAATCCCTTTGAGAATGACACCGAGGGTAGTAATGCCTTCTGCTACATGAGATGCCTGTACCATCTGCGCCATCATCTTTAAAGAGTTCAAAGTATTGTACAAAAAGTGGGGATTAATCTGAGCTTGCAAGGCATTCATTTCCTGCTGGCTCTTTTCATTCTCGATTCGTTTGTTATCCTCCACCAGTTTGAGTATACTGGCGGACATTCGATTGAAATGTCGCCCCAGCCTGCCAAATTCATTGTTCGGCAAGGAGTAAATCGTACTCCCCAGCTCGCCTTTTTCCAACAAAATCATCGCATTCGAAAGCTCTCGCAGCGGACTGGTTAACGCTTTAATTAAATAGAACGCAAGTATAAACGAAACAAGGGTGCTGACAATGATTAAGCCAAGCACACTCCATTGAATCATTCTCGTGTCCTTCAGAAACTCTTCAAAGGGGATTTCCTTAATCAGTGTCCATCCCGAATTGCTAACAGCATAATAGACAATTTGTTTCTTCGTGCCATCTGCTTCCGAGGTAAAGCTGCCGTGGCTTTGATTAGCGGGTATATCGTGGAAATATAAACTGGTTGTTCCTAAATTTGTCTTGTTGCGATCCGATATAATCACACCATCCGTATTGGTGATATAAATATTAGACTTCGGCGAAGTATACAGCGTTCCGAAAATATTCGCCAACACCTGTTCATTCAGATTCAGAACAAGGGTTCCGGATTGCTCCTTGCCATTCAACGATTTAATCCCGCGGATTGCTGACAGGATTGTGGGCGTAGTCATCGCGGTGTCCGAGTATGCATAAATCGAGAATAAGGATGCCGGATTAGCCCCCGTCCACTCCAGCCTTGGATAATTTTCTTTGCCCAGCATATATAACGAACTGCCGAAGAACTTATCGTCTTCCGTGACCAGCTCGCGATTTTTCATAATTTCTATCACCTTGCCTGCATCGTGATTATACAGGTATATCGAATCAAGAAAGGTATAGTTATTCAGTATTTGGGATAGCCTTCGACTAACCGTAACCTCAAGCTCCATAAGACTGAACCCCTGCAGCTCGGGAAATTCCTCCAAATAATTCTGAACCGCCGGTTCCACCTGGATCAGCTTCGACAGCTTCTCCATCTCGGAACGAAACTGCACGATACTGTATTCCGCCTGATTAAACAAGAGCACGGTAGAATCCTCGGAGCGTTTCTGCAGAATATCGAGCACCAGAAAATAAAATATACCCAAGCTTGCTGTTACAATGAGTACAGTCAATAAGAGAAAGCTTGCCACTAATTGCGTTTTTACATTTCCAACCGGCCTTAACCACCGTTTCATTGCGTTTCCTCCATCTCAACGAGTACACCCCTTAACCACATCCTCTTAAATTCGCTGGGTCTTACGCCCACCGCCTTCTTGAACGTACGGCTGAAATAGCTTTGATCTGTAAATCCAACCTCATCCATGATTTCGTAAAGCTTTTTGTTCGTTTTTAACAAAAGACCTTTCGCTTTTTCTATACGAACCTGCTGCAAATAATCAATAAAACTAAGACCCGCTTCCCGCTTGAACAGCATGCTAAAATAATTGTATGACATCTCAACCATCTCGGCGCCTTGCTGTAAACTCAGGTTTTCCCGATAATGCTTTTCAATCCATCCCATTACTTGCGAGACTTCCTTGCTTATATGGTGTTGTGATCGCAGGTGTTTGATTTCACTCATATAAGCTTCAAAGCATGCGATAGTTTCCTCTAAAGTTTCACTTTCCGTTAATCGTTTTGAATAGGTATAAACAAGCTCCCTCAGTGTGTCATCCGTTAGGCGAAAAGAAAACGTAACCCAGTGCAGTCCTTGCAGAAAAAACCAAATGACCTGCTGCTTCGCATCCGGGGGCAATCTTGTTAATTTCCTAAGCTTGTCAAACATCAGCGATCGATCAGATTCATTGAGCAGCCATTCTCTTTCGCCATGATGCAATAGAGGGATCGACGCTTCCGGCGATCCATTCACTCCATACTGGATAAACGAACCCGCGCCTCGAAAAAACTTATGCTCCAGCGCAGAAACGGCTTCCGTGTATACAACACTCAGTTCTTTAAGATCCAAGTGAGCATGGCTGATCCCAAATGTGACGTTGGCGTTAAAGTAGGTATGCATCACTTTTTTTATATGCTCGAGCAAGGGCAGCATACCATCTGCATGCTCTAGGTTTGCTACTAGAAAATAACGGAAATCATGGTCAAAAAACGGTTCCCCCAAACGAAAACCGGACATAATTTCATCCAACACGTTCAATACCGACTGCTTGAAAATGGGGCCCTTAGCATCGATCTCCATCAATGCGCCGACCACTTTTTTAGACGGATCCAATCTTAGCTGCAGCTCTGCGGCCCTTTTAATAAATTCGGCGGATGAAAATGACTTGCGATCCCCTTCGACTTGGGCTTCATTTGTGACCATTCTTCCTTCTTGCTCTAATTCATTCACCAGCTTGATCAGAATGGCTTCCATTTCCTCCGGCGTCATTGTCAGCTTCAAAATATAATCAGATACGCCATATTTCAATGCCTTGCGTACCATGTCGAAATCATCCAAACAAGACAAAATCACGATTTTGGGCGCAGTCTCGGCGGATTCGCGAATTTTGCCGATCAGCTCCATGCCGTCCATGACCGGCATACGAAGATCCGTAATGACGATATCGGGCATGACCTGTTGGTACATCGCCCATCCATCGGCACCATTGGATACATCGGAAACGACCTTCATCATATGCTTGCTCCAGTTTACAGAGCTTTTCAACATCATTCTAAACATCATTTCATCTTCAACAATCAACACTTTGTACAAAGTGACCCCTCCAAGCAAGGAATACACCTTTTGAATCTATCTCTGACAAGGTGCTTTCAAAATAACATAATTCGTTATTTTCGGCTAGTATCCTGCTTACAGGTTTACCATGTAGTTGATTACAGGTTCCAATGATATTCAGGGACTTGTAAGCTTCGAAGTCGCACCTTGGTATATCGGGGCGGAGCACGTCGCGTTCTGCTTTCACACCGGCGGCGACCACGGCTTTAAGCTGCGGCTTAAACGAGGCGGGGGCTCGGCAGTCGCAGCTCCTTCTCGGACACTCGCCGCGCTGCTCGAAGGCGGCGCCGCGCAGAGCGTCCGAGCGGCAGCGTTCCGCAGCGCAGGCGCATGGAAGGTTTGGCATGTATTCAGAACAGCGGAAGATCGTCGCCCACTGTGGTGTTTTCTTCATATGGCACCCTGCCTTCGGCTTGTCATACGCCAATAAATAATAAAAACCTTTAGCTCAATTAACTCAACTTTCGCAGCTTAATTTCGGCAGATAAGCCTTGATGTAACTGGGCAAACCGGCAATCCATTGTTGAAGTTGTGTTTGGATGAGTGTTGTGATTTTCTTGCTCGCTTTCTTAACCACATCTTCAAGAATTTCAATTAGCTGCTTCAGAGCAACCGCCCAATCCAATTGATTGACTTCATCGCAGAGCAGATGAAATAAGCCGCCGAGCGTACGGTTGTCGGTGCTTTGTCGATGCTGCCATGCCAGCAATATGTAACGAGAGAAGACAATCGTCGTGTGACTGATTAGCAGATCGTAAGAACGACCCTGAAACTCCTTCTGCAGACGCAACAACGATTTGGCGCATTTAAAAAACACTTCGATGTCCCAGCGGATTCCGTAGATTCGGATGATCTCTTCTTCGGGCAGTGTGAGATCGGTGCATAGCATGGCGAGCCATTCTTTCTTGTTCGAGCGGTGGCGCACAAAGACGATAGTGACGGGTATCCCCGGAGACAGCTTCGTACGGATGGAGCGCAAAATCCCCTTGTTCCTTTCACTTGCTGCCGCATTTGCTTTCAGCTCCGAATGCAGTTTTTATGTTAAAATAAATCATGGAGGATGCAATGATGAATCGTAACGAAATCGAAGTTGTAATTGACGAACTGACCCCGTGTTTGATTCATCGGGAATCCGGGGAAGAATATACGACAATCATCGAAACCTTGAAGAAATCCGACCTGAATCGATTGACAAAGGAGCAAGGTGGGGCAATTTCGATTGGAAAAAGGAATTCTCTTCACCCAATCGTCGCGTATACAGGCTGATGGTTGTAGGTTCCGATGGTATTCAGGGACTTATCAGCTTCGAGGTCGCACAAGGATATGTCGACGTTTTCTTGGTCGAAAGTGCTCCTTGGAATGTTGGGTCAGCTTCCCAAGTTTTCGTCGGGGTCGGTGCCCATTTATTTGCAATTGCTTGTATAGTCAGTTTTGATCTCGGATTTGAGGGAATAATCGCAAATTAGGCGCAGTTAGGATCGGCGGACATTTAATGACTATCGAGACCAGCGCGGCTAAAAAATTGGTTAACCGATACTTCAGAGAGGGTGAAGCCTAATGACCAACGAAAAAGAAATGGTGGACGCATTTGAAAAATTGTCTGAAGCCGGCAATGGCGTTCTTGCAATCCCTCCACAAAACGAAGCAGAACGGAAAGAGCGCGATCGACTTATGCAGGAGTATTTACTCCAACGCAAATCGAAAGAGGTCGCTGCGCCGCGGGAATAGTACCTTTTGTACCTCCTGGTCGGCGGAATCGCTTCGACTTATCTAGCAGGAGGTCCTTCAACGAGTGGTCCCATTCTTGCGTTCATGGGTAACGCGGGTTGCTCAAGGGTTTGAAGGCACGTTCGAGCAACTTGACAATTACCTGGCCAGTCAGTCAACGGTAAGCCGTATAAATAGGTGAAAACGAGGCCGCGGAGCCTGATATTCCGCGGCTTATTTCATTACCTCAGTCTATCAACGAGCGTGTAAAATCAATCTGGTTGCAAGAAAACGATCATTCACAACGTGAGGGTGTGGTAAAGCTCGAGGAAGCCGTCGTACAAGAGCCTGAGCAGACGCTCGATTATGGCGGGAATGCCTCCCGGACTTGAACAGTGAGAAGACCCGTGGCTTTGCGTCACTGCCTTTCGACAGTTTTGCCGTTTTCCATATGTTGTTGCCATTCAACAGAAATTCAAATCAAATTGTGAATGCTGGAATAGCAGCCTTCTATTACTTTACTGTCTGATCTAGCGGAAGTCAGCTTCAAATCTAGCAAAAAAAGCCACCGTTGTTTACGCCTCTGCGCGTTCTACGATTTCTTTGTGCTCGCCTGGCCAGAAGGACCAGCGGCCAAGAATCATCGTTATCGCGGGTACAAGGAAGGGCCGGACGATAAAGGTATCAAGCAAAACGCCAATAGCCGTTACAGTGCCGAATTGCACAAGCACCTGAATCGGCAGTGTGGCTAGTACCGCAAAGGTGCCCGCAAGGATAAGACCTGCCGATGTAATGACGGATCCGGTCTCCCCGACACCATCGCGAATCGCTTGCTTGAGTGGCATCGTTCTGCGCTTCTGCCAAATACTCGAAATCATGAATATATTATAATCCTCTCCAAGTGCGACAATAAAGACGAACGCGTATAGCGGTATTGCCCCCTGTATGGCATCGGCTCCAAACCCGTAATGCAAAACAAGCCATCCCAGACCGAGTGCTGAAAAATAGGACAAAATAACGGTCAGTACCAAGTATAGCATCGCGACAATTGAGCGCAAGTAGAGCAGCAGCAACAGCGCGATCATACCGATGACAATGGGAATGATGACCCGCGTGTCGCGATCGCCGGTAACCTTCGTATCATATTGTTCTGCTGTTTGCCCGCCAACCCAGATCCTTGTCCCGGGATTGTCAACGCCTGCCATGCTTAGCGAACGTTCCGCCGCGGCACGTAATTCAGGCACGCGCTTCATCGCGTCGATGGAATACGGATTCAAGTTCAGCGTGACTTCATAGGCAAGAATGTCAGCATTGACGCGGCCTATTTTCGGTTCTGCAACAGCAGTTACGTATGGCAACAGCTTCACATCTTCCGCAAGCGAAGTCGGTTTGCCCTGCGTATCTACGATCAATTGAACCGGCGCAAGCTCTCCCTCGGAAAACTGTTCGCCGATCAGCCGAAACCCTTCGCGGGATGCCATATCCTTCGGAAATGAGGACAAGATGTCGTACGTATACCGAATCTGACTTGTAAACGCTGCAAGAGTGCCAAGAAGGATCATACTGACGATGATGATCAGTATCGGGCGCTTTACGACAAAGTTGCCGATTCGGTAGCGCGGTGCTGACACTCGCCTTCCCGATATGATCGGTTTGCCTTTGCGTTTCATCCATTCTTCCTGTTCTTCATCCGTCCTGGGAATAAAGGGCCAAAAGGAGGCGCGGCCGATGATCGCAAGCAGGGCCGGCACTAGCGTTAAGCTGGCGAGCACCATAACCAGAATCGCGATGCTGAATGGAGCGGCAAATCGGTGGAACGCTCCGTATTCGGCTGTGAGCAGAGCAAGCATGGAAAGGACAACGGTAAGACCGCTCATGGCGATGGCGCCCGCCGCGCCTGAAAATGCGCTGCGAAGCGCGCGAATCTTGCCGCCTTCCGTTTTCAGCAAATGCCGAAACCGGGCAATCAGGAACAAACAGTAATCGGTTCCCGCCCCGAATAGCAGCACGGTCATAATGGAAATGCCCTGCGAATCCACTTTGATCCATCCTGTGTGTGCCAACCAGCCCAGCAGCGGCCCGATGACACTATAGGCAAAACCAACCCCGACAAGCGGAATCAAAGCCAGGATCGGCGACCTGTAAATGCATAGCAGCAGTAAAAGTACGAGCAGTACCGTGGCAAGCAGCAGCGTAACATCCGCGTTCTGGAATAATCCGGTCGCGTCGATCTGAATGCCGACCGGCCCGGTCATGCGCGCACTCAGTTCTTCCGCTCGACCCATAGGCACAGCAAACGGATCGGCGCCAAACAACTCCCTCACCTCTTTTTTTAACTGCTCCGTGCCTGTTTTTAATTGTTCCGTATCGGCGTTTTTATCAAAAAAGACAGGCGTCACGAGCGTGCTTCCATCTTTGGACAGTTGGCTTTTCAAGCCAGCCAATGGCATTTGATGCAAGGGGGGGATATTAGTTTGGTGGAGTACGGGCGTTTTCGTGAGCCTGTAAGAAAGTTCCTGCACGCGCGACAGATCGTTGTCAAGAAGACCCCCGCTACGGTGCCAAACAAGGAGGGCGGGAACATCTCCCCCTGCGGGAAATTCACGGTTTGCTATGGCTTCCGCAACGACAGACGGCTTGCTGTCCGCCAGGTTGGGTGCGTTATTTGTTTCCTCATTGTTTACTGACGGTAGCAGCACATTCATCAGTGCAGCGGTCGTTAACCAGACTAATAACGTAGCCCACCGACTCCATTTGCCTGTAAACCATCGTGAAATCGTTAGCATGTTTTCCGTCATTCTTCTATTATCCTCCTTCATTACACGTCTATTTTACGGCCCTTCCATTTTACAGAACGCAGGATGTACGTTCGGAATAAAGAATAAGCGTATATGGCTGTGAAAAATAAAAACAAAATCGGATGCAGCAAAAAGATACCCCAACTGAAATTGCCGCATCTGCGGGCAAATAGCAGAGTTTGCACGGCATATGCCATATACAATATACCGCTGAATATGATGGCTGCAGGAGGATTTGCCGTCATGGAAGATAGGAGTGCCCCGGTACTGATAAAACTTCCGGAAATCCAAATGATGGTCATCATCATCACGATCGGATGAGTTGATTTTGATCCGACAGCAAAGCTTTTGCACCAACCTTCTACAAGACTTTTCATTCCTTCCGGGTACATGCGAAAAGTGATTACCCCTTTCCCCCCCATACAATGAACAGGAAGGTTTTTATCAAGGAAGGCCTGTCCGAGTGCCAGGTCATCCATTACGGCACCTAGAATTTTTTGATTCCCCCCTGTCAAAAAATAATCGTCTTTATCGGATAATAGGCACGGACCAAAAGAGCCTGCGGTTTTGAACCTGGGCCCCCAGAAAGTAAATACATTCATTCCAACAATGACAATAATGTTAAAAATCGCCGATAGATTTTCATATAATCGACGCATTGTATGATAGGGCTGCAAAGATAAAATCCCTTTAGCACCTTTTTGTTGATAGAAATTGAGTAAATTAAATAGGCTGTGCGTACTTGTGAAAGATGTATCTGCATCTAAAAACAAGAGCCATTTTCCTTTAGCGTGCTGCGCTCCGTGCCAACAAGCCATAGATTTCCCTGACCCTGAGTCTACTGCTCTGTTCTGTAGAACCTTTGCACCGAAGCTTTCTGCAACAGTTGCAGTATGATCGGTAGAATGATCGTCAACAACCAGAACCTCAAATGACCGGAAGGTTTGCTCTTGCAAGGATTGCAGCAGAGGAGAAATCCGGCCTGATTCGTTTCTGGCAGGTATAATGATGGATACATACGGTAAACGATTATTTTTATCCGTGGCTTGAAGAAGCGGCAAAGACCGGAACATCATGAATCCGACCAGAACAGCCAGAAAACCGATCATGAGATTGATTCCTTCTGAGCCTGGCATAGAATTTCCTCCTCCATGTTAGAACATGATTCTACTCGTCCATTCTTCACTTCCCGGAATAGTCGTATACAATCCCCTGGTCGTCATGAATCAGTTCCTGTGCGGTAATTCTGGCTGACAACAGCACAATCGGAACTCCTGCGCCCGGATGTGTGCTGCTTCCGGTAAAGTACAGCTGCTCACAATCTTTGGCTTTGCTTTGCGGGCGCATATGGTTGCTTTGAGCCAAGACTGGCATCAGACCGAAAGTGGCGCCATTATAAGCATTGAACTTCGACTCGAAGTCGAGCGGTGTAATGCAAGTTTCCGTGACAATCTCTTGGTCGATATGTTCAAACCCGCGTATTTTTTTTAACGTATTTAAAATATAGGATCGGTACTCACGAATCGTTTCCTCATTCCAGGGATACTTAGCCGTGGCTAGATTGGAAACCGGCATCAATATGTATAATCCATCTTTTCCATCGGGAGTAAGCGAAGCATCCATCTTCGATGCGATATATACATAAAACGAAGCATTCGTCAGTTTATTCCCGGCAAAAATATCATGCAGATTTTTTCTAAGATCTTCATTAAAAATAAAATGATGAACGTGCTCTATTTCCTCATATTTTCTGTTCATGCCCAGATACAAAAGAAAACAAGAGCAGGAGTATTTCATTTTATCGATCTTTTTGTCCGTGTACTTACCTTTAGCTGTATGGTCTTTCACCAGGTTTTTCATGGCATAGGGGAAGTCCGCGTTGCATACCACAAAATCCGCAGAGACATTCTGCCCGTCTACGATAATGCCAGTCGCTTTTCGGTTCTGAATACATATTTCCTGCACGCTTTTGTTGTAGAGAATGGTACCGCCCAGTTCTTTGAAAAGCTTCTCCATAGACTGAGCCATCGTATACATACCGCCTTTAATAAACCATACGCCATATAAAAATTGTAACATGGGAATCATGGTGTAAAACGAAGGACTTTTAAAAGGTGAAATGCCAATGTACAAGGTCTGGAAGCTGATCATCTGCTTTAGCCGTTCATTTTTTATATATTTGCTCATAAAATGATCTGCAGTGTCCAACGTCTTCAGTTTTAGAGCTTTCTTTAACATGGCCACGTTATAGAAATCGCGAGATTTACGAAAGGGTCTTTGAATAATGCTGTTCTTGGCAACCATAAAGCGTTTATAAATTTCGTTCAGATAGAGAAAGAACCCCTCCATGTCCTCTTCGCTAATTCTTTCAATCGTCTTTGCCAATTCCACAAGATCGGAGGAAATATCAAAAGGTTCTTCGGGAATATCACTGTAGTAAACCCGATACATCGGGTCCAATCTCTCCATGGGAATATAATCGTCCGGATTGCGGCCGCAAAGCTCAAAAATCTCCCTGTACAATTCCGGCATCATGACGATCGTTGGCCCTAAATCAAATTTGTAGCCACCCGTTTCAATTCGATTCATTTTCCCTCCTGGCAAGGATTCTTTCTCATAGATTTCGACCTGATATCCGTCATGCTGTAATCTTATTGCAGCAGCAAGTCCGGCGACACCTGCACCGATAACAATGACTTTTTTGCCCATCTGAAATGTTCCCCTCCCTATCTATTAGTCGATAATGTAATCGCATCAATGCGTCCGCGGTTGTACCGCTGTACAATGATGAATGGCAAGTTGAACATCACTGCGTAGAGGATCATGACCCAACCTGCCCATACGGGGTTCCATATGAAAAACAAGGGAGCGGGCACGATAGAAAGCCAGTGAGTCAGCTCCGCCCGTTTGGTTTCCGCAGCGAACACTTTCAAGTCACTTATGCCGGTGCCGTGCAATTTCTTTTTACCGTATCCTTTTTTCAATATCACAGTCCCGTCGATGAGACGTCCTTTCCATCTTTTAACGCGAAATAACCGTTGCCATAACTTCCCGGATTTTTCCCAGACGAACAGTCTAAACCAGATCCTATCCTTTAAAAAGAACGCCAGAGGCAGTTTCAAGCACAAAACAGCCACGACTACATGAAAAAAAGCCCAGGCGAAGATGTCAATGCATACCGTCCATATGACCGGTAACGATATAGGCGGCACGGCAATCCTCCTGTAATCATTCGATATTCTTTTCTTATAAAAGCCATTTTCTAAACTTCTTCACAATTTGCAGGTTCCGATCGGAATAAGGCGGAAATTTGCCGGGTACATGCAAGTAGCGATACACTTTGTACGCTGTCTTTTCGTAGCTGAAAGCTTGAAAACCCGCCTTGCCGTGATAACTGCCATGTCCGCTACGCCCAACGCCGCCAAAAGCAACATGAGGATTAGCACCATGCTGGATGACTTGATTGACGCTGATGGTTGTCGATCGCATATGTTTTTCGACTAGCCGGATGTGTTGCTTGTTCTTGCTAAAGATATATGCAACCAATGCATCACGCTGAATCGCCTGTTGATTTAATAAAGATTCCAGGCTGGCATAGGAAATGACAGGGAGTATGGGACCGAAAATTTCATCAAGCAAAATGGAGCTCCCGGAAGGTATATCTGTTAATACTGTAGGGGCAATGAATAAATTTTCCGCATCGCATTCGCCCCCAAACCTGATTTTTCCCTGTGTGATGACATGAAGCAGTTTTTGAAAGTGTCCTGGATTGCAAATCCTGCCATAGTCTTTACTTTCCTTAGCATGCTCCCCGTAAAACGACAAAAGGGCTGCTGAAATTTCCGAAAGTGTTTTTTCGTATATCGATTCGTGTACAAATAGCGTATCGGGTGCAATGCAGGTTTGTCCTGCGTTGAGAAATTTACCCCAGACGATTTCTCGAATGGCCCCAGGCGAGTACCCAGTTTCATCCAATATACAGAGATTTTTTCCGCCTAGCTCTGCTATTACAGGGGTAAGCCGTTTGGCAGCCTGCTCGGATACTGCCTTTCCAGTCTCTTGACTCCCTGTAAAAAAAATCAGATCAAATGGCAGTGAAGTTAATTGTTTTGCAGTATGGATATCTCCGGTAACAACGGTAAGTACTTCAGGTGCAAAGGTTTGACTGATCACCTTTTTTAGCAGCTCGCTTGTTGCCGGTGCGTACTCCGACGGTTTGATCACGCAACGGTTTCCGGCTGCGATCGCGCTGATGGCTGGCATTAATGCGAGCTGGAGCGGATAATTCCATGGACTGATGATGAGTACACTTCCGTAAGGGCTCCGCTTTTTGCGAATAGCTTCGATGTACCCGAATTTGATATGACCGGAACGCTCTGACCGCATCCAACCTTTCAAAGACCGAGATACATAATCAATCTCATTCAACAGGAGTGCTATTTCGAATGAGAAGGCTTCAAATGCTGGCCTTCGCATATCAGAGACTAGCGCTTTGATCCATGCAGCTTCATGGTCTACAAGCATCCGTTTCAACTGCAGAAGCGTTTTCTTTCTCTCTCTCACTGTAGGGACGGCGTTTTGGAGAATATCTTCTTGCTGCTTTTCCAATAATGCCTGCAGCACAGTACTACCCTGTTCAGCCATTGTCCGCATCCCTTCGCACGATGATATCCCGTACTTGCTGGCCGCTTAATGCAACCATGGGCATTCCGCTTCCCGGGTTTACCGTTCCGCCGACAAAGTAAAGATTGTCATAGCGCGTGCTTTGCTTTGGATGCTTGAATCCTTTATTTTTTTTGCGATCCGATAAAGTGCCGTAAATGGCACCACGGTCGGAACCATAAACCCGTTTAATGTCTTCCGGTGTCCATACGTCCTTTGTCACAATGTGATTACGCAAACCATCAAGCCCCATTTTTTCTAATTTAATTAACACCCGTTCTGCAAAACGATCGTAGTCTTGCTGTGTAAACGGCTTATCCTGAATGTATGGAATATGGGGCAATACTTTTACATTCTCATGCCCTGTAGGCGCTTGCGAAGGGTCCGTTTTATTGACATTCACCAGATAAATGACCGGGTCATCCGGTAATTCATGACGGTGAAATATTTTATCCATTTGCTTTTTCATATTTTCTGCAAAGAAAAAATTGTGGTGAGCAAGCTGCGGGTACATTTTCTTGACACCCAGGTGTATGACAAGCCCTGAGCTTGCTGGTTCGTACTTCGTTTTCAACTTATGGATAAAACGCTTTTCTTCCTGCAACAGTTGCTCATAAAACGGAATGACTTCCATATTGGAAATGTAGTAATCTGCCGACAATTTCGTCCCGTCTTCTAGCACTGCACCGGTAATGTTGCCTTCCTTCTTGTCGAGCTGAACAATTCGTTTTCCTGTATGAATCGACACGCCTATTTCCTTCGCCAACTGCACCAACCCGCGCGCGAGCAGATGCATCCCGCCAGGGACATACCATACGCCTTGATGATGCTGCATGTAGATCATCATATTCAATACAGCCGGTGCATCATATGGCGAAGAACCGACGTATTTGGTGAAATAGGAGAGCATGACCCGCAGCTCCCGATCGCTTATCCGTTTCGCAATGGACTTATGTACGGTAGAAAACAAGTCAAAGTTTTTCAGCGCATTAAGCACTCCATTATATCGTGCGATATCTTTCGTATTGTCGGCACCATGCTTAAAGTACCCGAGCTCCGTCATATCGTAAAGCTTTTTTGAGTATTCAAGTACATTCTTGTACTCGATAATATCCCGCTCATTCAATGATGGATTCTTCGCTTTCATTTCTCCAATATCTTCATGCAAATCGATGATATTGCCACTTGGAAAAAAAGATCGCCATTGATGATTCAGTTTCACCGTGGGGACGTAATCGTTCATATTTTTACCGCTGGCAGCGAACAGTTTTTGAAAGATTTGCGGCATCGTCAGAATGGAGGGGCCGAGGTCAAAGCCGAAGCCATCCTGCTCGAGCCGATTCAATCGACCTCCAATATGCTTGTTCTGTTCGTATAAAGAAACGCTATATCCGCTTTGCCTCAGAGATATGGCAGCCGACAAGCCGCCAAGCCCGCCTCCGATGATCAACACGCTCTTATTTTTCGACAATTCACACAACACCTTTCAGCCATTTAGGAGCAATTGGAAACAGCAGCGCTGATTTTATTCCTATTTTCCTTGCTTACAAAGTTGCGCTTGGAGAAACAGTCATAATCATTGCTTCTGACTGCGTCCAATATGCCTCTATACACGCCAGCGGACAGTAAGAGCGGCATCTTGCTGTCATCGTCATAGAGATCTATGCTACTGTAGAAAAGGTCGTATAAAGATTCTGCGCGTTTGGCGAGTTTCTCCCATAGGTGAACAAAATTCTCATTAATGAAGCCATGTCTCAAATCCTCCGGGGTATATCGGAATCGCTCCATTTCTTCTTTGGGCAAATAGATCCGCTGCTTGGTATGGAAATCTTCGCCGATGTCGCGCAGGATATTCGTTATTTGCATCGCGGTTCCCAAATGAATCGCTGATGGACGCAAATCGGCAACAGCTTTTGAAGCCAGGACTGGCAGCAGCATCAAGCCTACTGAGCCAGCTACATAATAACTGTAGCTTTCAAGCTCACTTATGGTTTTCGGAATGGCAAAATTCATATCCATCCATTGCCCGGTCAGTTGATCGTAAAAGGGTTGGATGTCCATATCATATGTAGTAAAAACTTGCCTAAGCGCACGCCATAGTGGAAGATCCACTTCTGCATGATCCCTGAATAAATCGAGTTCTTTCTTTAATCGATGCAGAGACGCCAGCTTCTCAAGATGCGGTTGGCTTGAGTCTGCACAATCATCTGCCGTTCTGCAAAAAGCGTAAATGGCATAGACAGCATTTGCTTTTTCCACGGGGAGTTGTGAAAAAGCGTAGTAAAAGCTTTTGGAATGTTTCTTAATAATGGCTTCACAATAAGCAAAATCGGCTTGCATAGGCTCTGTATCCATATTGACCACCTCCCAACCCTGTGGGTACCCGATGGAAATCCCCTCCAACTCGATCTGAATCCCTTTAGAAAGGAGATTGTCCAAACATTCCACCAAATACGCCCGATTATGTTCAGGATAAATAGGACCGTCCCATTGCGTGAACTCGTTGGAGTGGTTAGCGTTATAAGGCTCGCATTGCTTGCCGCGATAAAGGGGATTCTCCCACAGTTTATCTACGGAAAATCCGCGTCTCTTCATTTCGGCCATCACCACAGCATGGTAAGAAAAAAGTCGTTCAGGCGCATACGCAAAAACATAATTCACCGTAGAATGAGACTTTCCCCACCCCTTTCCACGTAAAGCGCAGCACTCCCGATGCTGTCCAAGCAATTGTTGTCTCGGCAATAATGGAATCAGCGATTCGTGCCATAATCTCATCGTTAACTCCTAACCGGCACCAGGCGGTCGGTACCCCTAAGCTCTTGGATATTTGCAGCACCTATCCCAAACATGGCGATCCTTAACTCCAATTCGGCTTGTTCGAAAACAAGCGCCAGGCTTTCCTCAGATTCATGAGCCGCCTCAAGCAAACTGCGTCCGAAGCCAGCGAGATTCGCCCCCAGTGCCAACGCCTTGGATGCCTGCAGTCCGTTGGTTATGCCTCCGCTGCCAATCATAAAAATATCAGACAAGGCGGATCGAACCTCCTTAATGCTTTCGGCAGTTGGAATCCCCCACTGGGCAAATAGTTCCGCCGCCGCTTTTTTCATCGGGTCAGAGGAACGCAGCTTTTCTACCTGACTCCAAGAGGTACCTCCCGCACCTGCAACGTCAATATATTGCACGCCGGCATCAACCAGCAGTCGAGCTGTCTTCCCGTCGATTCCCCAGCCTACCTCTTTCACTCCGACCGGGACAGTCAACAATCGACACACTCTCTCTATATGTAACAATAATCCGTTAAAGTTTGTATTACCGCCGGTTTGAATAACTTCTTGAAGCGAATTCAAGTGAAGGACAAGGCCGTCCGCTTCTGCTATATCAACTGCGCGGCTGCATGTCTCCGCATTGAAGCCATAGTTAAGCTGCACCGCGCCAATATTGGCAATGATAGGGATATCCGGAGCCAGCTTCCGAACGCGGAAAGTCATCGCAGCTTCAACATTTTCTATTGCGGCTCTTAGCGATCCAAGCCCTAACGCCCATCCCTTGGCTTGGGCAACAACAGCCAGCCGACGGTTGATTTCACCTGCTCTGAGCGTCCCGCCGGTCATGGAACTGACGATAAATGGTACCCGTAATTTCCGTCCCAGAAATTGCGTAGATGTGTCAATTGCGGAATAGTCCAGTTCAGGAAGGGCATTATGGCGAAAGCGGTAACGGTCTAAGCCTGTTCCATCTCCTAATCCCTGAACATCTTCATGCAAGCAAATATCCAGATGTTCATCTTTTCGTTTGAGCGTGTCTGATTCTGTTTCTCTTTCATAGGTTTCAGGATCTGTTGTCATCTTACCCCCCCTGGAACGGCCCAATATGCTATACAATAATTATACATACCCTCATTAGGTCTGTCTATCTGTCTATCTGTCTATCATTGTTTTCCCCTAAATCACGGTCATGAACCACAATAACAAATGATATTTTTCGAGTAGTTTACAAAATCCAATCGCATTTGCTATATTATATCTAAACAAAAACTATACATACGCGTTCCGGACGCGAAGAGTGAATCACGGAAACGTTCAGCTAAGAATTGAGGTGAAGGATGAGGAATCGATTATTAAAGCATCGCGTTCCGCTAGCGATTTTTGCAGTTGGTTGCGCCTTAATTGGTATTTGCAGTACCTGGCCAACACTTTTGATTTACATCATCTTCTCTGCAGCAATCTTTGTGTACGATTACAAAAGTAAATTACAGATTGATCCAGACACTCTTAACGATAAGTCTTCCCCCAATTCTCAAACCGAATACCTTCAATCGGAGCTGTTCGGTAAGCTTTCGTCCATTATCCGGCACACGGATGCTGCGGTAGAGTCCATTGCCGGGAATGCCGCCGAGGTTGAGTCAAGAGCTGAAAATATCGCCGAGATCTCGTCCAAAATATTATTGGACTTGGAGACTCAAGTTTCACAAGCTCGTGAAACGTTGCAAAATTCCAATCAAGTGGAAGAGCAATTTGTCGATACCAAGATGGCAGTCCAAAGCAAGTTGCAAAAGACAGAACATTTAACGCAAATCATGTCCGAAGGCACGAATACGATTGATAAGCTGTTAAACGGCATTTATCGGATTGAAGGAGCATCTAGGCAAACACAGCAACAATTTAAAGAATTCAGCATTAGTTACTCATGAAATACGTAAACTTTCCGACCAATCCAAGAAGCTATCGTCAGAACTTGGCAATCTCACTCTACAACTCATGTCGCAATCCGAGAAGACAACTGCCGAGCTCGACAACCAACTGAAGGTTATTTCCGACAGCTCTCAAATGACTTCCTCTGTTAAACATGTACTATCCGAAATCGGTGAATCAGCAAACGAGGTTATGTCAATTGAAGCCAGTATGGAGCAACAGGTCAACGATTGGGAGCGTCTGTATGATCAATTATCCTCTAGATTCGAAGCGGTTACGCTCTTGTCAGAACAGATGGCTTCCAAGGTAGAGGGCTCATCGGAAGCAACGCAAATTCAGCTTGTAGCGATGATGGAGCTAACATCGCCTATTGATGTAATTAAGAGTTTGACCTCTCATTTCCATGAAGAATTCTCAATGTTAAATATTAGCCTCTGACCGCTAAGCTCATGTTGAGCGAGAAGCTTCCGAAGCTTTATTTATTCGTGTTGCCTGTGGCATTAATAGGAGCATATCTATTGTCATTCGGTCTGGAGCTCCTTTTATGCGTGTTCCTTATGAGGATTGGATAGGGTCCGGATGTTCATTCTTAACGTTCATCCCAGGGATGACCGGCATGCTGCTCTATTACCGCGGACTTCGCGAGACGAAAGCTTCATACGCCACAATCGCCGAGCTCTTCTTCCCGGCGACTGCCGTATTTCTTAACTGGGTATTTCTCGATAAGGCGATCACGCTTACCCAAATCTTCGGAGCGTTCATGATCTATGCTACCGTGCTGATTCTATCCTTTCCGTTTAAGCCTTCTGCTAGAACGCAAACCAGGCTCCGAACATCAGGTTCTGGAGGCTTTGATTAGGCAGTGCTTGCAGCTAATTGACGAACAATCACCGCATATAGCTGCAAATTCAGGCTAGATATGATATATTGATTTACTGGTTCCACTTAATAATTTGAAGCAGAGAATAGTGAGTGGAGGGCAAGAACGAGATGTATAGTATTAAAAAGGTTTCAGAATTATTAAATATTCCTGTAGTTACAGTGAGGGCGTGGGAAAAACGGTATCATATTATATCGCCTACTCGAACAGACGGGGGGCATCGCAGTTACAGCGATGCTGATATTGAGGTATTACAATGGCTGAAAAATGAGATGAACAACAAGCATATTAAAATAGGGGAAGCTGTTCGCATATTAAAACAAAGACAGAACTCAATTGCGAAGGGCGGGAAAGATACCTCGATAAACAAGTTTAGTTATCAAGATGACCTCATAGATAAACTTTACCAAAATCTAATAGAATTAGATGGAGAAAAGGCGAATGCACTTATTGATCTCGCCTTTTCATTGTTTCCCTTCGAAACGGTGTTTCATAATATATTAACTCCGGTACTTTGCCGAATAGGTGAACAGTGGGAGAATGGGATAGTAAACGTTGCACAAGAGCACTTCGCATCAGAACTGGTGCTCACAAGATTTCAACAGTTCTTTAGAATATTGCCTATTCGATTTTCCCATCCTAAAGCGATTGCTTTCTGCCCTGAAGGAGAACTACATCATATCGGTCTGATGTTGTTTTGTTTGTTTTTGCGCCACAAAGGTCTGGAGGTGATCTATTTCGGTCCCAATACACCTTATTCGGGACTTACGGATATTATTGAAATGAAAAAAATCTCGATTGTTGCCGTTTCTTTATCTAATCCGGCTCTTGTTGCAGAACTGAGTGCTTGGATTAAAATATGCCAGGAACAATTCCCCACGATCAAATTCGTACTTGGCGGGCGCAATTTAGGTTTATTTCCTCCTTCGTTATCGTCATATGTTATAACCGGAAATTATGACGACTGGGAGATTTGGTTTTCGTCAATAATCAATCATTCTGAAAATCTAACGTAGCGTATCCCGATGAGCAAGACACTGCATTGCGAGAGTGTAGTAAGGAGAAGATTATTTTGCGTATATCTATTTGTTTAGGCGAAATATGATCCAGGCCAAGTAAGTGGCAAAAGCTGTCCAAAGCATATAAGGGATTAACAAGACGGCTGCAAGAATTGAATACTCCCAAGTTCCTGCAACGAGCAGTAAAGACGTAAAAAATACGATAGACGTGTCAATTACCGACAGATCCAGTCTTTTCGCCTTAAATAAAAAGAAGCTGAAAGCTTGATTTGTGATGTAGTTTATAACCCACAACGAAATGAAAGTTGAATTTGTATTTTTTAGGCCGATTTTAAATTGGACAATAGCAAGCGACAATGAAATTAGGACATATAACCCCCCCCAGACAAGGCCTATGGTTTTACCTGAGGGAGCCCAATTCGGTTTTGTTAAGGCAGCGTACCATTTCCTGTCAACGGGAAACAAAATACCGGAAAGTGAAAATAACAAATAAACGAAAAGGAAAACGACCAGACTTAGAATCATTTGGCATGTCCACCTCCAAATAGTTTTACCTCTATGTGTATGCATTAAAAAAACAACCAAGAACCTTACCCTGGCCGTTTGTGTTGGAAGGACTAACCTTAGCTTTTGTGTTTTTGATTAACGTTACTCCTTGAACGCTCTCTTGAAGCGGATGAAACAAGGCTTGCATACTTGTTGAGTACGCCCCTGTCATACTTTAGCGGCGCCGCCGCGGGGCGGCCAGTTCGTCTTCCGATAGTGCCACTGCCAGTTCCCGGGGTCGCTATCGATCGTAATCATGTCACCGTCCCGCAAGCCAACAATCAGTTCGCGTGCCTGCCTCCGAAGACACAGCCCCGACTTTAGCTTCTGATCAAAAAATCTTCGGTTATATAGCGAGGTTAATGGATCTGTCACGGCATATTCTTTCAATTTCATTTCAAGTAACTTCTTCTCCGTAATGTCGACATGCCAAATAACAGCCCCTTCAAAACTATTGCGATCAACATTGCAAGGTGTAGCTTGCATATAAAACCATTTATTTGTTGTTGGAGTATGACAAGGGTATTCACAAGAAAAATAGTCCACTTTATTTGATAGTATTGAAGAAATACCACTATAAATCTCCTTTTCTTCTTTACAAGCCTCCAAGTAATTTGCGCCTACTCCACAGCGTTGAATATCTCCGCCATTGCTCAGGGCAGCGTTAATCCATGCTTGATTCGCAAATACTATGTTTCCGAATTTATCAATCAAGCACAGCTGATCGCGGAGAGAGTCCAAGATGACTGTCGGCTGCGCCAAGCTGTTCATCCGCGAGCTGGAGGCCGACAGCGTGCCGATGTGGATTTCCGGCTGCCGACGAAGGAAGGCGAGCCGCGCGATACGTCGGCCGGTTCTATCGCCGCGGCCGGCTTGCTGAAGCTGGCGGAGCCGGATGATGCGGCTCTGTTCCGCGCCGCGGCGAAGCGCATCGTCGGCAGCTTGTTTGCGCATTACGCCACCGTCGGCTCGCCGGAGGAGCAAGGGCTGCTGCGCGAAGCGGCAGGCTTCCGGTCGCGCCATGTGGAAGTGAACGTGTATTTCGCGAAGCGGTCGCACGGTGAGCGCAGCTGCAGTGCGAATGTAGGCGCGCCAAGCACTCACGTGCAGTTGTGCATGGCTTCCGTTCAGTTGGTCAACAATCCCGAAACACAGCCTTGCGCTTCTCCAGGAATGCCTTAATGCCTTCTTTGGCGTCCCCGGACAGGAACAGATCGGCAAAATAGTTTGCTTCCAGCGCCAGTCCTTCACCGACCGACAGCTTCATGCCCTTCAGGACGGCATCCATGGCCGCCTGCACCGGTACCGCGCTTCGCTCCAGGGCAATCGTTTCCGCCATCTCGATGGCCCTGGGCATCACTTCCCTTGCCGGACAGGAACGATTGACCAAGCCAACCCGCTCCGCCTCCTTCCCGTCTATGGATTCCCCGGTTAAAGTGAGCTCCAGAGCTTTGGCTTGATCGGTCAATTTCGAGAGCCGCTGCGTGCCGCCGTATCCCGGGATAATACCCAATTTGATTTCCGGCAATCCGAGCATCGCTTCATCCGCGGCGATTCGTATGTGGCAGCTCATCGCTAGCTCAAGCCCGCCGCCAAGACATGCGCCATTGATAGCGGCGATCACCGGTTTTGTCAAATTCTCGATCTTGTCGCAAAGACGTTGGCCCTCTTCCGAGGTTTTCAAAGCTTTACGTCGATCATCGAGCAGCTCAACCAGTTCGTTCAAATCCGCTCCGGCGACGAAGCATTTGCCTTCTCCAGTTATCACAACCGCTTTAATTTCGGGGTTTGCGGCGACGGCATCCAACGTTTGGCTCAATTCCGAGATCACGAGACGGCTCAATGCATTCACCGGGGGGCGATCGATCGTAATGCAGGCGACCTTCTTCTCCACCTTCACGCGCAATGCGGTTGGCACCATATGCAGCCCCTCCTCAAATACCATATTATCCCATCACCTACAAGCCTCGATTATGATGGCGATGCCTTGCCCGCCTCCGATGCAGAGGGAAACGACGCCGTACCTCAATCTTCGTCTCACAAGCTCCATGGCGAGGGACAGCAGCAGTCTGGCGCCGCTTGCTCCAACCGGATGTCCCAGCGCAATCGCACCTCCGTGAACATTCGTTTTCCCCCGGTCCAGCCCGAGTATCTTCTCCACGGATAAATATTGGGCGGCGAACGCTTCGTTCACTTCGAACAGATCGATCTCATGAAGCGCCAAATTTGCCTTGGCAAGCGCGGAAGGAATCGCCGTCGCCGGACCGATGCCCATCAGGGAGGGCTCGACACCGGTAACCGCCCAGGACACGATGCGAGCCAGCGGCTTGCTGTTGTGTCCGGCAACGAATGAACCGCCGGCAACGACGAGCGCTGCGGCGCCGTCGTTAATACCGCTGGCATTGCCCGAGGTTACGGTGCCCTCCGTCTTGAATGCCGGTCGGAGCGCGCCTAACGCTTCCCGACTCGCATCTTCGCGAATATGCTCATCCGCATCAACGAGCACTTTTCCTTTTTTGCCCATCGATTCAACGGAAACGATTTCGTCGGCGAAGATACCGTTGCGTCTTGCCGCAGCGGCTCTTTGATGGCTCAACCAAGCCACTTCATCCTGTTCCTCGCGGGAAATGCGATACGCTTCGGCCAGATTCTCCGCCGTTATCCCCATGGCCGAACCGCAGCGCTCGTCGGTCAATGTCGCCTGCAGCATGTCGTCCAGCTTCGGACTTCCCATCCTTGCGCCGAATCGCGCTCCGCGCAGGACATAGGGAGCCATGCTCATATTCTCGGTTCCGCAAGCCAGACCGACTTTGCCCTCCCCGAGCATAATAGACTGTGCAGCCGATATTGCCGCTTGCAGGCCCGATCCGCACAAGCGGTTTACCGTTAGCGCCGTGCTTGCGACCGGAAGTCCGGCCTCCAGAGCGATATGTCTGCTGATGTAAGCGGCATTGGCGGACGTATGAATCACATTGCCCACGACCGCAAGATCGACTTCACCGGGCTCCACACCGCTCCGTCTGATCGCTTCCCTGCTTGCGACGGCTCCGAGCTTCGCCGCGCCGACATCCTTCAAAGCGCCGCCGAAGGAACCGAACGGGGTCCTCGCGCCTCCGAGAATATAGATTTCCTCCATGACGACGTCCTCCCTGTCTTCTGTCTCCCTGCATCACACCGAATTATGTTTGTTGAACCGAGTCCCTCAACAGGCTTTTCAGCACTTTGCCTCCCGGATTCCGCGGCAATTCCGAACGGACTTCCACCATCCGGGGGACTTTGTAATCCGCCAGATGCAGCCTGACAAATGCCTGAATCGCCGCGGCTTCGATTGCGCTTCCCGGTTTCGGCACGATGACGGCCTTCACCGATTCGCCGAACACACGGTCGGGTATGCCAATGACAGCCGCCTCCAGCACGTCGGGATGACGAAGCAATATATTTTCCACCTCGATGGAATATATTTTCTCCCCGCCCCGGTTGATCATATCCTTGGCCCGATCCAGAATACAGATGAACCCTTGCTCGTCCATCATCGCGATATCGCCCGAGCGCCAGTAGTCTCCTTCGAAGGATGTCTCGTTGGCGTCCTTGTTGTCCCAGTATCCTTGCACGACATTGGGTCCTTTGATCAGCAGTTCTCCCTCCTGCAAGGGTCCGCAAATTTCTCCGTCATGATTGACAATCTTCACTTCGATGACGGGAATCGGCAAGCCGACGGACAGCAGCTTCCGTTCCTGATATCCCGCAGGCATGACGGTTGCAGGCGATGTCGTTTCCGTCGCGCCGTATGCGTTGTACAGCTGAACGCCGGGAAATGTCCGCTTCAGCTGCTCGATCGTTTGCGGCGACATCGCCGCGCCGCCGTAAGCCAGAATGCGGACTGCATCATAGCGGAATCGCGCGAAGGACTCGTCGCACAGCATCATCGTGTACACAGCGGGAACATTGAAGGTAAACGTGATCCGCGCTTCCGACAATACCCGGACGAACTCGGCCGCACGGAATCTGCGGACGAGGACGCTGGCGCCGCCGATGTATACCATATGGAGCATTTGCCCGACGAGGCCTGTAACGTGAAACAGCGGCACGGCGTTAAGCGATCGGTCCGCTTCCGTCGTCCTCATAATGCGATGGTAGCTGATTACGGCATGAATGACTCCCGCATGACTCCCGACAGCCCCCTTGGGCAGCCCGGTCGTTCCGGAAGTGTACATGATATACAGCGGCTCCCCTTCTCCGATATCCACTGCCGGAGCAGGTTCGGCCGACGCACACAAGCTTTCGAAGGAGACAAACCCTTGCCGCTCCCCGCCCACCAGAAAGGCTACGGGTGCCTGTCCGAAATCCTCCACCTTCGCCGCAAATTCCGTATCCGCAACGACCGCACTGCTTCCGGATTGTTCCAGCATAAATTGGAGTTCCCCGGACGTGAGCCGGGTATTCAGCAGAACGGAGATCGCGCCAATACGCGAGCAGGCAAAGAAGATAAGCGCGTATTCGATGCAATTGCCCAGCAATACAGCCACGCGATCGCCCTTTCTGATCCCGTAATCCCGGTAAAGCCGGCTTGCGATATGCTCGACGAAACCATGCATCTCCTTATAGGTTATGCTCCTGTTGTCCATAACCAGCGCTTCCCTCTCGGGAAATCGGGAAACGGTGCGCCGCAGAAGCACATTCACATTCGCGGGGCGCCCGGCATACGCCAGCACATCCCGCTCGAACAGACGTTCCCTGCCGATCCCCGCGGTCTCCGCTTCGCTCCACATGGGATGTCCTCCTACTGATAGGAATAAAAGCCCATCTTCGACTTCCTGCCCAGCATGCCGCCCCTGACCATCCGCTTCAACAACGGCGCCGGCCGGTATTTGCTATCGGCAAATTCCCGATAAAGCGTTTCCATGACATGCAAAACTACATCCAGGCCGATCAGATCGGCCAAGGCCAAAGGCCCCATCGGATGATTGGCACCGAGCCTCATAGCCTCGTCGATATCTTCAGCCGACGCGACCCCCTCCATGTAGACGAAAATCGCTTCATTGAGCATCGGCACGAGCATCCGGTTGACGACGAATCCAGGGGCCTCCTTGACCTCGACGGGTTTTTTGCCGATCGAGAGAACGAATTGCTTGCTGGTCTCCACAATATCGCTTCGCGTATGAATGCCCTTCACGATTTCCACCAAATTCATGACGCCCGGCGGATTGAAGAAATGAATGCCGATGACCTGGTCGGGACATTGCACGGACGAGGCAATCTGGCTGATTCCAAGCGACGAGGTATTGCTGGCCAATACCGTTTGGACCGTCGACAGCGCCTCCATCTGCCGGAACACCTGTTGCTTGACTTCCATATTTTCCGCAACCGCCTCGATCATGATGTCGAACGGTTCCTCGGGCCAATGCGACACCGCCCGAATGCCGCTTACCAGTTGCGCTTTCTCCATTTCCCCGAGCTTCCCTTGGTCAACCAGCTTGTCGAATTGCTCGCGAATGGCAGCCATGCTCTTGCTCGCCTGCTCCGCGGAGCTGTCCATGATCGTGACGTCATGCCGATGCTGAGCGACGACCCGGGCAATCCCCGTCCCCATCGTTCCCGCGCCTGCAACCAACACTTTTGCCATATTACTCCTTTCCTTACCCGCTTTATTGGGCCAGCCAACCGCCATCGACATGCAAAATATGACCCGTCACATAGGTCGAAGCGGTGGAAGCCAGGAATACAATTGGACCCGCAAGCTCGGATACGTCTCCCACTCTTCCCAGCAGCGTACGGCCGACAATCTCTTGATAGCGGACGGGATCCTCCAGCCACATCTCCGTCATCGGCGTCCTGATATAGGCCGGAGCAATCGCGTTGACGTTGATATTGAAGCGCGCCAGCTCTGCCGCCCATACCTTCGTCAACTGGTTGATGCCGCCCTTGGAAGCGGCATAGCTCGTTTGATGCGGCATGCCGATGCTGCCCAGGACCGAAGAAACATTGATGATGCGCCCCGATTTTTGCACCATCATGCGCTTGGCCACCGATTGTCCCACCAGAAAGACACCCTTCAGGTTCGTCGACAAGACGGCATCCCAATCGTTCTCCTCCACCTCCGGAAGAGGCTTGCGGATGTTCATCCCGGCATTGTTGACCAGAATGTCGATCCGTCCGTAACGCTGCGCCACGGCGCCGACCATCCCGTCGACTTGCGCTTTATGGGCCACATCCGCCCGGAAGAAGTCGGCTTCTCCGCCTAGTTCGCCGATTTGCCGAACCGCCTCCCGTCCATCCGTTTCATTCCTTCCCGCAATCGCCACCTTCGCGCCGGCATGCGCCAACGCCAGGGCCATTCCCAGACCGATCCCCTTGCTTCCCCCGGTTACAAGCGCGACGCTTCCCTGCAAATCGAACAGCGACGCGTTCATCCCGTATGCCCTCCCGAAGCCGAAGGTATTTCGGCTCCTTCCACGATGCTGCGGGCCAACTGCTTCTTCCCATTCCAATCGATCGAACGCTGCACCACTACCCGCTGCGCCTGCGGAGATCCCGCGCCATGCATGCATTCCACGATGGGCGTCGCCCCGGTCATATTCTCGATCAGACGCCCCAGCTTGATGCGTTCTACCGGATCGACCGACTCGCCTGTCTTGTAGAACTTCCGGATGTAGGCGGCAACTCTTGGATTATCCAGTTCTTGCTCGGAAGGGATCGTCGCGATGAAGCCGCCGGCGACATCCTGCGCCAGGCGGGTGACCTCCGGATAATAACGCGCCGTATTGTATTTGGATGTATTGGCAATGATCGGGTCGACGAAAGCGACGCCCGACTCCAGTATCGAGCAATGGTAAGAGCAGGCCAGCGCGCCGCTGTACATCGTTTCCACCAGATGGGCCATCTCGGCCAGCTTATCCCTAACGTGTCCGGCCTTCAGCACACCGTGCATCTCGGAAACCGAGGTGCTGGCGCCGATCAGGACATCCAGATTGCCGGCCTTGCACGCCCCGTAGTTTTGCCGGTGGTACGAGGCGAACCGGTCGACCAGTACGCCGGAAAACTCCGTTTCCCCGCACATGAATACACGCTCCCACGGAACGAACACATCCTCGAATATGATCAGCGCTTCTCCGCCGACGACGCCATAAGCCGGATTGCCCTGATCCAGCTTCCCTTCCCACTTCCGGCTGTCGTTCACCTGTCTGCCGAAGACATACACGATTCCGGGCGCATCTGCCGGCACAGCGAACGAAACGGCGTATTCCCGCTCCTCAGACGACATCCCCGTTCCCGGCATGACCAATATTTGATGGGAGTTGACCGCTCCCGTCTGATGCATCTTGGCTCCGCGCACGACAATTCCTTTCTCGTCCTTGCCGACCACTCTGACGTACAGATCGGGATCGTGCTGCTGGGACGGACGCTTGGAACGGTCTCCCTTGGGGTCTGTCATCGCACCGACGGTCATATAGTCGCGATCCTGGGTGTCGATCAGAAAGGCTCGAAATCTGTCATGGTACCGGGTCGCCAGCTTGCGATCCATATCCCACGTGATCGTGTACAGCGTGATGAGCGCATCCATCCCGACGCAGCGCTGGAAGCAGGTGCCCGTTATTTGTCCGGCGACCCGCAGCATCTGCGCCTTCTTCACCAGATCCTCCTGATTCTGAGGAATGTGGGTCCAGCGATTGATCGGCCTTCCCGTCAGGTGGGACCGGGCTTCCCCCAGGTGCACAAACTCCGGATCGGTACCCAGCCTGTAGGTCACGGATGCGGCATGGATATGCGGACGAATCGCGGGATGATCGACGATGTTCTCCACGCGATTGCCCATGAAATAAACTTCCTTCTTCAGTGATCGCAGGCTATCCATATATTGCTCCGGCGTCATCATGGGAACTTCCTCCCTTCCTGCTCCGGCAACACCGTTCTGGCAATCGTGGCATCCAGCGCTTCATAGTCGTCATACCGAATCGTATCGTACAGCTGTTCCCGCGTCTGCATCTCCTCAAGGCAAGCGAGCTGGGTCCCCTTCTCGAAGATCTCCCGGAATACATGCTCGACTGCGCGGGCGGCAACGCGCAACGAACTGACCGGGTAGATCACCATGCGGTACCCCCAGGCTTCGAATTGCTTGGCGGTAAAATAGGGGGTTCTGCCGAATTCCGTCATATTGGCCAGCAGCGGCGACTCGATCTGTCTGCCGAAGCGGACGAACTCCTCCTCGGTGACGAGCGCCTCCGGAAATATGCCGTCCGCTCCGGCCTCCGCATATATGGCCGCTCTCTCCATGGCGGCCTCGATTCCTTCGACCCCTCTGGCATCGGTGCGGGCAATAACAATCAACGAGGGCGCGGCCATCTTGATCGCCCGGATCTTCTGCGCCATTTCTGCGGCAGGAATCAACTTCTTGCCGTTCAGATGCCCGCACTTTTTGGGAAGCTCCTGATCCTCGATTTGCACCGCAGCGACTTTCGCCTCGACCATTTCCCTCGCCGTGCGGGCAACGTTCAGCACGCCTCCGTAGCCGGTATCGATATCCACGAGCAGCGGGAGCTGTGTCGCGCGAATCAAGTCGCGGGCGCGGCGAACCATTTCCTCCGAATACACGATGCCAAGATCGGGAAGTCCGCGGCTGGCCGTGTAGGCAGCTCCGGATAAATACAGCGCTTCAAACCCCGTGCGTTTGGCGATGCGAGCGGACAACCCGTCGTGCGCGCCGGGAATTTTCACTATTTCCGGCGCGTGGATACGCTTCAGAAATTGTTGGGACAGCTCCAACTGGGACTTTTCTTCCTCTGCAAGCCATGCCATGCGCTACACCTCCTTCATTGGTATGAACGCCTTCAGATCGCCAGCAGCTTCATAAAATCGGGAACCGGCGTGTTCTCCAATCGCTCCTGATCCAGACACAATTCCATGATGCGCGCAGCTTGCTTGTACGGATAGCGGGTTCTGAGGCCGGCTTCGAATTTCTCCAGCAGCAGCGGAATCCCTTCCTGACGCCGCCGGGGATGGCCAAGCGGATACTCGACAACCACCTTCTCCGTCAGGCTCCCGTCCATGAAGCGTATTTGCACCGCATTCGCAATCGACCTTTTGTCCGGATCCAGATAGTCCTGGCTGAATTGCCGTTCCTCCGTTACCGTCATTCTCTCCCGCAAGTGATCGATCCGCCGATCCTGCGCAGCCGCGTCTTCGTAATGCTCCGCCGTCAGCCGGCCGTGAAGCAATCCGATCGCCACCATATATTGCAAGCAATGATCCCTGTCGGCAGGATTATGCAGCGGACCTTGCTTGCTGATAATCCGAATCGCCGCTTCATGCGTGCTCAGCGTGATTTCCGCAATCTCATCCAGTCGGTTCTTCACCTGCTCGTGCAATTGAAAGGCGCACTCCACGGCAGTCTGGGCATGGAATTCCGCCGGGAACGAAATCTTGAACAAGACGTTCTCCATCACATAGGAGCCCAGCTCACGGCCAAGCTTCAGCTCTTGCCCCTTGAACAACACATCCTGAAACCCCCAGGTCGGAGCCGACAAAGCCGAGGCATATCCCATCTCCCCCTTGACCGCCATCAGGGAAAGACGGACCGCGCGGCTCGTCGCATCGCCGGCGGCCCATGATTTGCGCGAACCGGTGTTGGGCGCATGGCGATAGGTTCTCAGGCTGGCGTTATCGATCCAGGCATTGGACAGCGCATGGATCACTTCCTGCTTGCTTCCCCCGAGCAGGGCGGTTGCCACCGCAGTGGACGCCACCTTGACCAGCAGGACATGATCGAGACCGACACGGTTAAAGCTGTTCTCGAGCGCCAGCACCCCTTGAATTTCATGCGCCTTGATCGATGCGGCAAGCACCTCCCTCATGGCAAGCGGAGCGCGCCCTTCGGCGATGCTGCTTCTTCCGACATAGTCGGCGATGGCCAATATGGCCCCCAGATTGTCCGACGGGTGCCCCCATTCCTTGGCCAGCCAGGTATCGTTGAAATCAAGCCAACGGATGAGACAGCCGATGTTGAAGGCGCCCTGGACCGGGTCCAGTTCATAAGCGGTTCCTGGCACCCGAACGCCGTTCGGCACAATCGTGCCGGGAACAATCGGGCCGAGATGCTTCGTGCATTCCGGATATTGCAAGGCCAGCAGACCGGAAGCTAGCGAATCCATCAGCACCAGACGCGCAGTCTCGTAGGCGCGTTTGCTGCGGATTTCGTACGCCGCGACGTAAGCCGCGAGTTCTTCAAGCAATCCGTCGGTTTCTTGCCGCATATTATCGTCATAGTTGCCGGACATCTTCGATATCGCCTCCAGAATGGATTGCCGTCTACAGGTGAAGGCCGCGCGGCCCCAAATAATGCACGCGCGGACGAAACAAACGATTGTTCGCATGCTGCTCCATCACGTGGGAACAGATGCCGATCGTGCGGGCAGCAAGAAAGATGGGCGTATACAGTTCAATGGGAATTCCCAACAAGTAATAGACAGGAGCGGCATAATAATCCAGGTTCGGATAAAGCCCCTTTTCCCGCTTCATCACCTCTTCGCCGATGACGCACATCTCGTACAGCTGGCGATTGCCCTTCTCTTCGATGAGCGCCAGCAGCGCCTCCTTCATCAGCAAGGCCCGGGGATCCGCCTTCTTCATGTACACCCGGTGCCCGAAGCCCATAATCCGCTCTTTATTCTTCAGCTTGCTCATGATCAATCGCTCCATGTTGTCCGGCGTCCCCGCCTCCAGAAGCATTTCCATAACAGCCTCGTTCGCGCCGCCGTGAAGCTTCCCTTTCAACGAAGCGACAGCGCCTGTCAGCGCGCCGTACATATCCGCCGTCGTTGAAGCGATCACCCTGGCCGTGAAAGTGGAATTCGGCATCTCATGCTCGGCGTATACCATCAGGGTCTGATCGAATGCGGCTTCTTCGGAGGGAGACGGCGCCTCGCCCGTAATCATATACAGGAAGTTGGCGCTGTAGCCAAGATCCTTGCGCGCGGGAACCATGGGTTTCTTGTTCATGGCGCGATAACCGCCCGCCACGATGGATGGCACTTTGCCGAGCAAGCGAATCGTCTTTCGGCGGTTGGCGTCCGGAGACAAATTGTCCAGCTCGGGATCGAAGCCGGCCAGGACAGAAATTCCCGTGCGCAGCGCATCCATGCTGTCCGTTGCGGGAGGAACGAGCTTGAATACGGACAATACCTCCTCCGGCAGCCCGTATGCATCCCTCAACTCCTGTTCAAGCTCCGCCCGTTCCTCCGGAAGCGGAAGATTTTCATTCAGGAGAAGATAGACCAGGTCGACGTATTTCATTTTCCTGGACAGCTCGATCAAGTCATATCCTCGAATCACAATCTCTTCATGCTCCACATCCAGATAAGAGAGGCGGGTTTCGCAAGCGATCACCCCGTCCAATCCGGGAAAAAAGTGTTGCGTCATGCTCCGGTCACTCCTCCCGTTTCGTCCAGTGAAATGCAATGCCGAGCGGAGCGTGCTCCTCCTCGATCAACCGTTTGTATACCATAGGGGCGTTCTCCGGAGCCGTCACTTCGGAAATCATCGGCGCAAGCTTCAATTTGCCGGCGGACAGCAGCCTGTGCAAGGTCCGAAATTCGTCTTGGCGCGTCCAGTAACCCGGATGCGAATCGCGATCGGGGCGGACGAATTGGTGAGCGCCGATCAGTGAAATGCCCGGCAGATGAACGTCCTTGTAGAAGTCCACGAAGGCGTCGTTAATTCGGGTGCAGCCGAGGAGAATGACCCTCCCCTGACGAGCGGTGCAGGCAAGCGCCTGTTTCAACGCTACAGCGACTCCGGTGACTTCGATTACGGCGTTCGCCTTGCGGCCTTGCGTCAATTCCTCCACGGCCTCCCGAAAATACTCATCCATCGGGCTAAGCGCGTGGTCTGCGCCAAGCTGCACCGACAATTGACGTCTCGCTTCATTCAAGTCAGCGGCGATGACAGGCAATCCGCCGCTCAGCTGCGCGAATTGCACGGCTAACAAACCAAGCAGCCCTTGCCCCATCACCAGAACGGATTCCCCCAATTCCAATCTGGCTTTGCGGACCCCCTGCATGGCGATGCTGGCAATTTCAAAGAAAGCGGCCTCCAGCGAAGACACTGCGGGATCCTCAATCTTGACCAAACCTTCCGCGGGCTTGACGGCATGGCTGGCATGCCCGGTATAGTAGCATATCACCCTGTCGCCCGCCTTGAGTCCTTCGACATCGGAGCCGGCTTCAAGAATGCGGCCCGAGGCGCTGTAGCCCGGGTATTGCGGGAATTTCCCGGAAGTATTGGGCATGCCCTTAAGCCACGCCTTCTCCGTACCGGCGCTGATTGCGCTGTATTCCGTCTCGATCAGGACATCTCCCGGCTTCAGCGCAGGGAGCGTGAAGTCGGCCAATTCGATCCGGCCTGCCGCAGGCCATACAACGCGATAGCCTTTCATTGAAGCACCCCTTCGACATACTTATTCATTCTTTCGTTTACACGGCTGTCTTCCCACACGGCATTGTCCGGCAGAGCGGACACCTCTTGCCTGAGACCGCCTTGAATCGTGGCAAAGTCATCTTGCTTCAATCCGGTTGCCTGCAGCACCTTGGAATTATCAACCACTCTGTTGAAGCATCTGTCGTACAACAGCTGATACCTTGCCGCTTTTGCCACAGCCGGGTCGAAAAATGACAAATACGTTTCCGTATCGACCGTGATGTAATCAAGACCGATGATTGCTTTATAATAGCCGGCGATTTCTCCCCAAGTCCGGTGTTCGGAAGTGGCAAGCGTAAAGATGTCCCTGTACGCTGCAGGGTTCAGAACGAGGCGGGACATCAGCCGGGCGACGTCGCCCGCCCAGCTCATGGTTGCCTGAACCGGCATTGCTTCCTGCGGCAGCACGATCGGCAAGTTATTTCTGGCTCTATGGACAACCGTATTCGCTTCCAGCGTGACAAGCTGGTAGCGGAGTTTCGAATACGTGATCGCCGGACGAACGATCGTCCAATTGGCAAACCTGGAGTATTGGAGCATATTTTCTTGCCGCGCCTTGTTCAGGGCGTAATCCTCCGTCGCAAGAAACTCCATATCGTCAGATACGTCAACAAGCCGATACGAAGTCTCCTTGATCGGAGAATCGCTGTTTGCGTAGACGCGATAAGAGGACAAATAAATATAATGACTCGTATTGTCCAGCAACAGCTCATATCGGTTTAGAAACTCTTTGCGGGAGTAATACATGAAGTCGACAATGGCATCGTACTTATTGGCCAGTAATTTGCGTAAAAAAGAATCATCCTTGGCGTTGGCCTGGATATAAGCAATATTCGAATTGCCGCTGATCACCTGATCCAGCGACACGACGTCTACCCGATAACCCAGTGCCGCGAGCTCCGGAACCAGGTACACGCCCATCGCGCCGGTTCCTCCCATTACCAATACTTTTTTAACCTGCCCGGTAGGCGTCATGCTCCGCATCCTCCCGTCTATAGCGCAACATCGAATCCGCAAGACTTGAGACAGGCCCGGTGGACCAACAATTCATATTCATACGTGAATGGATTTTCTTTATTCCCTCGCACCATTTCCGCGAAATCAAGCATCATCGTATCGTATCTGCCCGCCAGTTCCGGAACGACAACCTCGCGGCTGTTGTCTCTGTAATGGTTCCCATCAATATCCTCGATATAAGTCTCCCGGATTCGCGTCGGATTTTCCAACGGCTTGATCTCGATGGTTCCCTTGCTTCCGATTACCACCAGTTGACGTCTCGCATATCCGTTGCGCTCGATCGATGTGGCCTCTGCGGTGGAAATGCCGTTTTTATACCGAAATACCGCGAACCCCCGATCAACGGCATCCACTCCGTCCGCATGCGTTTTGTCGCAAAAGGAGATAATCTCCTCCGGTTTCCCCATGATGTTGATTAGGCAATCGACCATGTGGCAGCCGAGGTAATGCATAATGCCGCCTTTGAAATGGGCGAGCCATTCTCTCTTTTCCCTGGAATGATACGTATTCATAACCGCGTTGACTTCGTGGATTTCCCCGAGCTTCCCGCTTCTGACCGCCTCCATCGCGTACATAATCGCCGGATTGTACCGGTACATGTACCCGAGCTGCACAACAAGATTTCGCTGCCGGGCAACAGCCATCAGCGTCTCATATTGTTCCACGCTTTCACCGGATGGCTTGTCGAGATGGAGATGCTTGCCTGCCTGGACGCACGCAAGTCCGTAAGGGACGAGCTTCCAGTCATCCGTTTCGACGAGCACGGCATCGATCGAATCGTCCCCCAGGATGTCTTCCACCGTCAACCATTTCAAACTCCCGTAGACGGCGTTGCCGCCGAATTTGAGCTTGTTGGCTTCATCCGGCTCGGCGACCCCGACGACTTCAAACACATCCGCCAGCCGCCTTACGCTCTCCATGAATCCGCTGGCGTGATCGTGCGCAACGCCGATCTGCGCGACTCTGACCTTGGCCATCCTCTTCATCCTTTCTAAACGCCCTGTACCTTGAGCACGATCTTCCCGATGTTCTGATTGTTGGCCATGTATTCGTGCGCAGCCATCGCCTCCGTCCAATCGAACACTTTGTCCAGTACGGGCGTCAGCACGCCGGAAGCGAATTTCTCCGCAGCGAAGCGCACGAACTGCTCGGTCAAGGCGATCTTGTCCGTATAAGGGCGCGAACGCAGCGTAGAGAATATCACCTTGACTCGTTTGGACATGAAGGAGGCAATGTTCAGCTGCTCGACCTTGTTGCCTCCGAGCCCCCCGATGAGCACCCACCTGCCGTCCGAACGGATGCAGCGGAAATTTTGCTTCCAATAAGAGGCTCCGATCGGATCGAGGATGACCTCGGTTCCGCGGCCGCTCGTATACTCCAGCACCTTGTCTGCGAAGTCTTGTTCCTTGTATGGGATCAAGCACTGTGCCCCCAGCGACTTGCATACGTCCAGCTTGTTATCGGAGCCCGCAGTCGCGATCGGAATCGCCCCCGCTTCCCTGGCCAGTTGGATGGCGGCTGTCCCGACTCCGCTGGCGGCGGCGTGAATGAGCACATGCTCTCCTGCCGCCAGTCCGCCCAGAACGAACAGATTCAAGTAGGCGGTCAAAAAAACTTCCGGGATCGCAGCGGCTTCTTCGAAGGACAGTCGGTCCGGAATCGCCATGGCCATACGTGCGGGAATGACCGCCTTTTGCGCGTAGCCGCCCCCCGGCAGCAGCGCGCACACCCTGTCTCCCGCCTTCCAGCCTGTCACATGTCGTCCCGCTCGCTCCACGACACCGGCCATTTCCAATCCGATGATGTCCGACGCTCCCGGAGGAGGCGGATATTGGCCGATGCGCTGGAGCAGATCGGCACGATTCAACGCCGTCGCCCGCACGGCAACGAGTAAGTCGTCATCTCCCGGGACAGGCTCTTGCGTATGGCCCAGATACAGTCGCTGCGCCGATTCATTCAGCAAAATCGCTTTCATCCCTCTGTCCATTCCTTTCGTCGTTCTCGACGTTCCTCATCTCTGCCTTGCCGCGCTTTGCCGGGGAAGTCCCAAGACGGCATCCCCGGCAAAGATCAGCTCTTCCAAGGTCGGTCAAGATTTCCAACACCGGAACGGCCGGTTTATTTCCTCGCCGCCTGTTCGTCGTTGTAAATCTTGGTCGCTTGCGTAATCCATTCATTTCCGCCGCCATCCAGGTACTTCTTCTTGAAATCGGCGTACATCTGATCGATGGCGCCGCTGTCGGCAAGCATGGCCTTGGTCCTGAATTCTTTCTCCATGTCGCTCAGGATCTTGCCTTTCTCGACCTGTACCTGGGGAACCCCGAAAATATAAGCGCTTTTGATCGGATTATCCGTCACCAGCTTTATACCTTGCTTGGTGGCGTCATTTAACAGCGATTCTTTCATGCCATTGGTGCGATTTAACAGCACCGAATACATATAGCCGCCAAAATCCCTCAGTTTGACCGCATCATCGTAAGGAGGAATCCATTGGAACGCGCCATTCACGTATTGATAGGACGTCCCTTCGATCCCCGCCCATGTCATCGCGTCCCCTTCCTTGCTGACCAGGAAGTCCAGCATTTTCATAACCGCTGCGGGGTCCTTGGCTTTGCTGGATACGACCGCATAGGAGCCTGCATCGGCAGCGACTACTTTCGGATACCCGCCGAAGCCTTGAGGTCCTTTCAGGACGACATACACAAACTGCGGTTTCGGATTTTCCACGTATCGGGTCAACCAGTTTTGCGTCGTACCTTCGGCATTGAAATTATAGGCCCCGACTTTGCCGTTGAAAAACTTGGTAACGGATTGAAGGTAGGGGATGGTGGCCACTTCCGGCTCTATCAGCCCTGCATGAAACAATTTGTTCAAATATTTTACCGCATCCACATACCCCGGGCTCAGCATCCAGGGGGTCACTTTGCCATCCACGAGCATGGCCTGCCCCAGAGGGACATTAAAGGCTCCGAATATGCCCGTAAAGTTGGAATCGGTATCCATGGCCGCTCCCAAACCGATGGTATCTTTTTTTCCATTGCCGTCCGGGTCGTCATTCACGAATCCTTGCAGCACTTTCTCGAATTCATCCAGTGTAGTCGGTACCGGCAATTTCAATTTATCCAGCCAATCCTTGCGGATCGCCAAGGCGTTGCCGAGAACGGAGATACTCGGAATTCCGTAAACTTTGCCGCCTACAAAGGCGGTGCCACGCAAATCCGGTCCTTTGTTCTCCTTGATATTCGGACCGTATTTGGCGATCAAATCATCCAAAGGCATAATCACGCCGTTAGCGACCAATTCCTGAATCTTGGTTTTGCTGACACTGAAGATGTCCGGCGCCTGTCCCGAAACAAGCAGTGTATTCAGCCGCTTCTCATAATCGGCGCTCGCAACGGATTCCACCTGGAAATCGACGCCCGATTTTTGCCGGATGGCTTTGATAACCGGATTCTCCGTGGGAAAGTTGGTCGCGGTGTTTAATAATGCCGTAACGACCGGCATCTTGCCGTTAGCCGCAGGAGCCGAAGTACTGGGCGCAGGTTGCTTGGAACCGGCGGCCGGCTCCGGGCTCGTGCCCCCCGTTGCCGACTTCCCTCCACTGCTGCATGCAGCTACCAACAGCGTGCAGACAATTAAAACCGCAGTAGTTCCAGTGAAACTATACTTTGCTTTTTTTTGCATATTTACCCTCCTCCTTTTGGCGTACATAGCATCCAGTCATTCGCCGAGGCAGATGGGAATTCCGCGATGCTATTTTGAAAAAAGCGCTTGCATAAACCGATGTGCACTTCCAGCTTGCCGCCATCATCCTTTCACCGAGCCGATCAACACCCCCTTCACGTAATATTTCTGCAGGAATGGATAGAGGAGCAGCATCGGAATCATAGCGGCCACAATCGTCGCCATCTTCACAGACTCTTCCGATACCTTCGCCGTACTCGCGGTATCCTCCATCGACCGGGTCGATTCCATTGCGCTGAAGTTCATCATATTTCGCAAGAATACCGTCAGCACCTGTTTCTCCTGGGTGTGGATGTACAGCACCGCATCGAAGTATGCATTCCAGTGATACACGCCATAGAACAGTGTAATCGCCGCCAGAACCGGGAGAGACACCGGAATGATGATCCAGAACAGCGTGCGCATGGGCGTCGCGCCGTCTATGTTGGCCGATTCCTCCAATTCCGGCGGGATGCTCTGGAAGTAGTTCTTCATAATGAAGAAATTCCACGCGCTGATCGCCGACGGAACGATAAGCGCCCACAGGGTATCCACCATGCCAAGCGAGTTGACCAGCAAATAGGTCGGGATCATCCCGCCGCTGAACAGCATCGTAAAAAAGATTAGGAGCGTGATCGGCGTTCGCCAGATGAATCGGCGAACCGACAGCGGGTAAGCCAGCAGGGCGGTAAAAAACAGGTTGACGCTCGTTCCCGCAGCCAGACGGAACAAGGAATTGCCATAGGCGTGGAAGATGCTGGAGTTGCGGAACAGCAGTTTATAGGAATCCAGGGAATAACCCTTGGGATAGAGGAACAAGCCTCCGCCCATCGCCTTCGGCGGATCGCTGAACGAATACATCAACACATGCCAGAAGGGATACAGGGTAATGATCATGATCAGGAGCAGAATGGCGCACAAGACCCATTGCCCCCATCGAATATCGTTGTTGCGTCCCAATGCCGTTCGCCTCCCAGGAGTGATGCTTCCATCAGATAAGGCCGCTGTCCGGATCGATTTTTTTGGCGATGTAGTTCGTCGTGATCACGAGGATCAATCCGACGACCGATTTGAACACGCCGGAAGCGGTGGCCAAATCGTACTTGGCGCTTTCGAATGCCAGCTTATACAGGAAAGTATCGAGAATTTCACTGACGGAGTACACTGCCGGATTGTACAAGGCGTACACCTGCTCCAGGCCAACATTCAAGAAATTGCCGACATGGAAGATCAGCAGGATGACGATCGTGGTGCGCAGGCCGGGCAGCGTGATATGCCAGATCTGCCGCCACTTTCTGGCCCCGTCGACCTCCGCCGCCTCATAGAGATGGGGATCGATCGTAACGATCGTGGCCAGGTACAGCACCGTGCCGAAGCCCGCCTCCTTCCAGATGCTCGACGCGATCAGCACCGAGCGAAAGTAATCCGCGCTGGCCATCAGGTTGATCACGCTGTCGTGATAGCCGAACCATACGGCCACCTCCTTCACGACCCCGGTCGTGGGCGAGAGAATGGCATACATGATGCCTCCGATGACAATCCACGAAACGAAGTGAGGCAGGTAAATAGCCGTTTGGACCAATTTCTTGTAGGCAACATGCCGAAGCTCATTAATCAGCAAGGACAGAATGATCGGCGCCGGGAAGACGAAGAGCAATTGATAACACCCGAGGATGACTGTATTCCACAGTGCGCGTCGGAAGCCGGACATCCCGAACAGCGTATGAAAGTTGTCGAGCCCGATCCAGGGGCTCGCAAACACACCCTTGTAAATGTTGTAATGCTTGAACGCCACCACGATGCCGTACATCGGACCGTAATGGAATAAGGCGAAGTACAGAATGCCCGGCAGGGCGATGAAATAGAGCCATTTGTCTTTTTTGATCCGGCTTGCTATTTCCGCAGAATGCTTCATGTCAAATTG
This sequence comes from Paenibacillus cymbidii, assembly GCF_004764705.1. Classification (GTDB taxonomy): domain Bacteria; phylum Bacillota; class Bacilli; order Paenibacillales; family NBRC-103111; genus Paenibacillus_AN; species Paenibacillus_AN cymbidii. The sequence goes on from NZ_SHLX01000002.1 coordinate 514,728, forward strand.
GTATCCCCTTCCGGCATGGCTTATTAAAACGCTTTCTTGAATAGAGTGTACTTCATAATGCCAATCAGATAAAATAGATATTATTCATACCGATATGAATGGAAGTCATACCCTGCAGATCATCAGACCGGAGGGAACCCCATGCAAATAGAACAATTGCGCTATTTGGTTGAAATCGCGCGATCCGGCTCCGTTTCGGCTGCCGCTCGCAATCTGCACGTGTCCCAATCCGCGATCAGCAAGTCCTTGCTGCGATTTGAAGACCATCTGGGTTCCCCCCTGTTTATTCGCTTGCAATCCGGCGTCACACCAACCGAAACGGGAAAGCGTATCATTGCGAAAGCAGATGAAATCTTGGAACAACTGCAGGAGTTCGATGAATGGATCGAGGAGTGCAAAGGAGCCGCCAGCAACAAAATATCGCTTGCCTGCGTTCCGTTATTCACCCCGATCCTGTCGGAGTCGCTGGAATTATTGATGCAGAATAATCCGAAATTGCAAATAGACATCACGGAGAAAAAGTCGAAGGAAATTATGCAAGACGTTATGCAGCATGTCATTCATGTCGGCTTTATGGTTGTCAATCCGAATCTGACGAAGGAGCCAGATTTGAAATGCAATGTATTGCTCGAAAGCAATATGTATGTATGCGTCAACAAACGTAATCTTCTCGCGGATCGGGAACAGTTATACCCGGAGGATCTGCTGAATTTGAGTCTCATCAGCTACAACTGCAATATGGTCGATTGGCTGAATTATTATTTCAATGATGACTCTTTCCAATATTCCGTCGTAACCAACAACCTGGATTACATTAAACGCAAGGTAGCGCAAGATGCGGCGATCAGCATAATACCCGAGCTTGTTATTCGCAACCATAACTTCCTGGAGAACGGCAACATTGCTGCTGTCAAACTGATGTTGAACGATCAGCCCTTCAAAATGCAGGTCGCCTCGGTGCGACTGAAAAAGTACGCACTGCCCAGAATCGTTCGAGATCTGCTTCAAAACATGAAAGCCCCGGATCCATCCGGTTCCGGGGCTTCTGTCCTTGCTCCACTTTAATTTCGCCTGCTTGGTGCAGCCGTTCTCAAGCGTATGTGTCCATTTCCCATCGTTATCCGCTTACCGATCAGCCGGATAAACCGCCCCCCCTTGCACGTGCGCGGCGTTTCAAGCGTCTGCATAATGGCCAGTGTTGCGTTCAGAGGTATACCCGCGCTATCTACCTTCATACAGAATACAGACACTGCATGGCTTCTCTAACTTCGCATCCTCCAAAGCTATGACCGGACGATGGCAGTTTTCGAATCTTTCGGCGCGCCTGCAAAGGCGCCGATTTGGGTTTGGCTGCTCCACTCACAAGAGTTACTGCGGTTAAACAACAAAACATATATAGTCAACACGCATTCCACCGCTTCGCTCTACCAAGCCTTCGAGCCTGAAACCGCTTAGCCAAGCGATTGGAGGATACACTACACACCCAAGCATGGGAGTTGGCTGAATATTGCAGAAATTAAACTTAGTGTGATGACCAGCCAATGCCTGGGTTGACGCATTCCTTCGATTTCCGAAATAGTTCAGGAACTGTCGGCGTGGGAACGTACTCCCCGTAGATCAAGCTGTTTGTACACACTTTGTTGATCAACCGGGCCGCGCCGCCCGAGAACTGGCAGATGACGTCGATCGCACCATCGGAGAACATGTCGTGCTCACTTCCCGCATAGGCCAGATGTCTGGCCATATACGCACCCGTCTGCGCCCGATCATAATAGTGAAGCTTGCACTGCAGGTCAATCCGCTGCCGGATCGCCGTGTACGCCTGCATTCTGAGGCGGTCCCACAACTCACTTTGTCCCACCAGCATTAGCGTCATTGGGCTTTCCGAGTCCATCCTGACGTTAAGCAGAAACCGGACCTCCTCCAGCATCTCCCGATCGAGCAGATGCACCTCATCGACAATGACACACGGTTTGACGTGGTGCATCCCGCGCAACAGTTCAATTTCGCGGTGCAGTTGCCGTTTCGCGTCGCCGCGGTAAAACTTCAATTCACAGCCCAACTGTTCCAGCACACCCTTGTAGAAATGGCGAGGTGTGAGCTTGGAGTCCGACACATACAGCACTTTGTACTTCGCCGCATCCAACGCCGCCGTAATCCGGCGGATCGCGGTCGTTTTTCCCGTTCCGCAGTCTCCCGTAACAATAGCAAACCACTGGCGCTGCGCCGCGTAGGTCAGGCGCTCCAGCGTTTCTTCCAGCATCACCGGCATATACAGTTCATCGGTCGGTATATCCCGTGTAAACGGCGTATGGCGAAGGCCGTAGAACGCTTCAAACATCGCGCTTCCCCTCCTTGTGAATGGCGCGGAAGGAGATGGCGGGCGTTTGTCGTTCCTGACGCTGGGCCTGCTGCTTCTGGGCTCCGCGCAACAAGCGCGAGGCTTCTGCCGCTTTCGGCTGCAGGTGCTCCGGGAGAGCGGGTCGCTGAGCCACACCCCAAACAGCCCATTCAGTTGCTCCAACGTCTTCGATTTTTCCAGGGCCACTTCATTTAAAAAGGAATCGATGACGCCGTTCAGTCGCTCAATTTTTCCTTTTGATTCCGGAGACAGCGGTTGGCAAAAAGAAGGCGAATCCCCAGCTTGGAACAGGTGCGTGTCATCCACTTTGTTTTATATTGTTTCCCCTGATCGAAGTAGACCGCCTGAGGTGCACCGTACTTCTGAATCGTTTTGCGAAAGCAATCTTCCACGATCGTCTGGTCGAACAACGCGAAAAATTCCCATGTAGCACCAGCCGTGAGGCATCATCCTCAAACAGAACGAGATAGACTTGCTTCTTTTCGCCGCTGGGCCCGATGGGCAGGTAGGGTCCATATTTGATGTCCGACTGCGCCAGCGCCATGCGGCAACGCTTCTGAAAACGCCTTGCGGCCACCCCCTTGCTTTCATAGAGTCGCATTTGCCGGGAACTGTACCCGCTCTGGGTGAGCTTCTCCTGCAGGGTGCTGCGCTTCACTTCACCCGGTTTGACGCGTCCTTCCCACTCCAGTATCTGAATGATCTGCCGCACACTGCGGCTGGGCACCTCGCGACGGAGCAAGATCGCTTGTTCCAATACGGCCGGGACGATCACGGCATCTACGCGCTGCCGACCTCGGGGGTTAGGCTTCAATCCGGCAAAGCCTCCCACCTGATACTGCGCAAATACCGGCGCAAGGTACGCTCGGATACCCCCGTCTGTTCACAAAGAGAGGCCTTGATTTGACTCGCCTTGGCTGAATCCAGCCCTTCCGCTAACAACGGCGACAGCAACTGAACGCGCTGTGCGGCGATTTCTTCCGCTTTCTTCTGATCCTTCCTGTCTGATGCCCCTTTCTCTCGGATTGTGGATGAGTTTACTCCGAAAGGGGCCGGACAGAAAGGCAGAACGGGTCTGTGACCCACAAATGCGAATTGGCGATCGGCCGGACAGCTCGTTTCAGCCATCCGGCAGCATCGCCTACAAATGGTCCGAGTAAGGCGCGTGCAGATTGAGGTCGAATGGACGGTTCAACCACAGGGAGCTCAAAACGCTTGGCAATGGCTTGCAGGCAGCCTGCCGCGATGTCGATCCAGGCCGGCACTGAGACCGCTCTCTCGATGCTTTCCGCATCGTACCGTTTGTAGGGCACAAGCATGTCCGGCAACTCATGGTGAATTCGCTCACATGCCTTGCAGTAAAGCCTGCGAATGATAAGCGTTCGCTTCTCTCCCGAGCTCACGTAACATACTCTCGGACGACTACCCACCGCGCCTAAGCATCCGCCACAACAGGGCGTAGCCACCTGCCCGCACACTTAAAAAAACGCCGCTTCACGGCTCCTTTTCAAGTAACGTATATGTTGATACAATAACCATACTCGTAGTGAAAAACGCCGCTTGTGATACTGTTCCCGCAGTATCCATCCCATAGCGGCGTTTTTTCTTTTCCCCCTTGCTATTCTTCTTGGTCATTATATCGGTCAACCGCCGGACAGGCATTAACGTCAGCTTTCGGACTTTTTCATTCAGCGGAAACAGTATACGGCAACAAATACTGTTCATAAAGTTCTTGTAGGACCTGCAAACTAATGTCTGTAATTAACGGTTTGGTTGTCCGGGCCATTAGTTGTTCAAGTGTAAGCACCATTATTCAGCGTCTCCTTGCACGAAAAAAGCCCTGATGCTTTCGACATCAGAGCTGTTCTTGTTGGGTAGTAAAAGCGTTCGGTAAACTCGGAGATTATGGTCCCCCCGGCAGGGAACACCACGTTGCCAATGGTGCGAGCAGAATGCTCCAGTGATTATCTTGTTCAAACATTATAACCCTAATTCCTTATTCATGCAATGATTATTATATACGTCTGTTATTGTATTAGTCATGCTAAATAAATAAAACCCTTCTTTGAAGGGCAAATGAAACAGAGTTGTGGTGCGCGTAGAGGGACTTGAACCCCCACGGTCGCCCGCCAGATCCTAAGTCTGGTGCGTCTGCCAATTCCGCCATACGCGCAAGCGCAATTCATCCCGTCAATAACTTGCGATGTCAATCTTCATTGGATAAAACATGAGCCATGTAGGACTCGAACCTACGACACCCTGATTAAAAGTCAGGTGCTCTACCGACTGAGCTAATGGCTCAAATGGCTGGGGATCTAGGATTCGAACCTAGGCATGACGGAGTCAAAGTCCGTTGCCTTACCGCTTGGCTAATCCCCAATGTGCTTGTCTTACGGCTGAGCAGCCGAAGCAAACAATCGACGGGCGCAAGTCTTATGTATGCCCGAGCTTAAAGGAACAATGGTGACCCGTAGGGGATTCGAACCCCTGTTACCTCCGTGAAAGGGAGGTGTCTTAACCCCTTGACCAACGGGCCGTAAATCTGGAGCTTCCAACCGGAATCGAACCGGTGACCTCATCCTTACCATGGATGCACTCTACCTACTGAGCTATGGAAGCAAGTGGCTCCCCGAGCAGGACTCGAACCTGCGACAACTCGATTAACAGTCGAGTGCTCTACCGACTGAGCTATCAGGGAATATGCCTTCATGATTCAGGGACTTGCGCCCTGAAAACTGGATACGAAACGAATGTCATGCACACAAGGTTTGAAGCATACGCTTCCGAAGCCGTCTTTACCTGTCGGTAAAGCCGTTTAGGATAAGCCCTCGACCGATTAGTATTCGTCAGCTGCACGCATTGCTGCGCTTCCACTCCGAACCTATCCACCTCGTCGTCTACAAGGGGTCTTACGTACTGGGAAATCTCATCTTGAGGGGGGCTTCACGCTTAGATGCTTTCAGCGCTTATCCCGTCCGTACTTGGCTACCCAGCGGTGCTCCTGGCGGAACAACTGGTACACCAGCGGTACGTCCATCCCG
>NZ_SHLX01000030.1 GCF_004764705.1 Paenibacillus cymbidii
TTCCGCTATAGTAGTCATCGAGTAGGGTTCCTTTCTTGGTGACTTTGACCATCCCGAGAATACCCTACTTTTTTGTTGCCTGGCTAGGCTCCAAATCTTGGTTACACACACTATTGTACGTCATCCCGGCAGGCACCATTAAGCCGGATTTCCCGGCTTATTCCCTCCCTGCGGCCCCGGCAGGCACCATTAAGCCGGATTTCCCGGCTTATTCCCTCCTTGTGGCCCCGGCAGGCACCATTAAGCCGGATTTCCCGGCTTATTCCCTCCCTGTGGCCCCGGCAGGCACCATTAAGCCGGATTTCCCGGCTTAATTATCACGCGGACCGTCACCGCCGCTAGAATCCCCAGCTGAACGACAAGCGGCTGGCGCTTGGCATTCTGCTGTACATGTTGCACACGACCAAACCCGGCTTCCCGGAATAATACAGCCGCTCCTGCTCCAGCTCGTCAATCTTGTCGATGCAGCCGTTCAAATAGTCGTCAAGCCGCCGAATGGTCGTATCCATTCGCGCCAGCAGCCCCCCGTAACGGATGTCGAGAACCTCCCAGCCGAGCGGTTTGTTGATCTCCATCCACAGCTGCCGGTGATTGATGCGCAGCTCGCCGATCCCCTCGATGAGCGCAGGAAGGACCGAATCCATGAACGAACGCAACCGTTCCCGGTCGCCGGCGTGATACGCTTCGTAAAGCTCGATGCCGAGCTCCGCTTTATCCGCCAGCACGGAAGCGATATTGCCCATAAACCGGAACAAAAATTTCCACTCGGCGTTCGCCGCCTCCCGTGCGCGCAAACGGTCGGCAAGCTCGCGATAATGCTGTTTCATGCCCAACCCTTCGATGTTTTTGTCGAACAGCCCGGCAAGCGGATCCTGCCACAACAAATACTTCGAAGGGTTGGCCGGCCGGTAACGAGTTTCCGGCTCCAGGCCCGGCGGCCTGTCCAGCCAGGTAAATTCCAGGAAATCGTCCATGTCTCCGCCGGTGCAGAAGGCGAAACGCTTCTTCAGCTTCTCCATGTCAAGCTCGCGGGAATAACCATGCTCCGCAAACAACTGAAAGCCGAGCAAATGGCCGTACAGGTTGCTTTCCACGCCGCCGTCTCCCCAGATCGTAGCGAACACCTCGTCAATCCCTTCCGACTTGCATGCCCGAAGCGCGGCGTTCGTCGCCAGGAACGTTTTGTCGTAATCGATCGCGAACCCGCTCCAGCCCCAGATGCCGCCCGCAAATATCGGATTTTGGCCGAAAGCCTGATGCTTGCGAATAAATTCCCGGTAGAAATGCTCGTCATGATGATAATAATCCCAAAACACCAGCTGCATCTGTTTCGGCGCGCCGTCGATCGCTTCCTGCGGTATTTGAATGGACAAATCAAAATAGGCGCCTTTCGGGGAGGCCGCCCGGAAATACATGTCGCTCCAAATCATCGGCTGCAAACCGAGCTTGTCGACAATCTGAATGACGCGGTGCAAGTGCTCGTTCATGATCTCCGCTTTATTGCGGTATCCGTTCTGCAGCAAATATTTCCCTTGCCCCAGCTTCCAGGCTTCGTCCATGCCGATATGAATCCGCTTCGACCGGAAAGGGGCCGTGGCGGATTTGATCATGCGCTCGATAAATTCATACGTCGGTTCATAGCCGACAAGCAGCGTGTCGTCGTCATCCTTCAGCTTGCTGTACCGATCCCACTTCAGCACGTCGATCAGATGCGCCAGCGTCTGAATGCACGGAATCATCTCGATCCCCAATTGATCGGCAAACCGGTCGCATTCCCTCAGCTCGTCTTCGCTATATTTCCCGCGCATATAGCCGAAATACGGCTCCTCTTCGACCTCGTAAGAATCTTCGCAATAAAGCATCATCATATTGAGGCCCATCAGGGACATATAGGTCAATACTTTTTTTACGTTCGCTACATTGATGACGGCGTTGCCTTGACTGACATCGAACATGATACCGTTGGTCGCAAATTGCGGGGTTTCTTCGGTTTTCCATTCCACCTCATCCATATGCTCCAGCAGCAGCCCCAAAGCGCGAAAAAAATGAATCTTCCGCTCATAGGAGATGGTGGCCGAGCTCGCGTTTTTTTCGACCGTTAACGGCTCGGCATCATGACGTTTCACATATACCGGGAATCCGCCCTCGGCGACCTCAAATGGCAGTTTTTTCGCCAAGATCCGGATGCCGTCATTCAGATCGGCCGTATCGCCTTTAAAGTCGAGCCTCACCTATACCCCTCCCATTCGTTCCCCTTCATCACTTAACATATTCATTTTTCCATTCGCAATCCAACGTTTTTCACAGTTCGACTGCGCGCATTCTCATAGGCAACGAAAATTCGGAAGCAATCGCTCGCCGCAGCCACTTTTCTGGATTTTCCTGAGGATTTGCTCATGTTGCGCCTTTGTCGGCGCATTGCATGCTCTCATTCAATCGCCTTTGAATTTCCCCGGCGTGATGCCGGTATACTTTTTGAACAGCCTCGTAAACGTGATCGTATTCTCATAGCCGACAAGCGCCGCCGCTTCTTTGACGCTCAAATCCTGTTTGGCCATATGCTCCTGGGCTTTTTGCATGCGCACTTTCTGGATGTACTCCAGCAGTCCTTCGCCCGTTTGTTGTTTGAAAAATTTGGATAAATACGGCAAACTAACCTGCATCCGGTCGGCAATCATCGATACGCTCAAATCCGGGTTGCGGAAATTTTCCTCGATGAACGAAATCGTATTGTCCTTCAAATAATTTTCATGGATTTGTTCTTTCCGCGAGGCATAAGCTTCGATTTCGTCCAATATCGCCCGAATCTCCTTGTCCAGCTGCGGCAGCGTCCGGCAATTGACCAGCCTGTCGATCGGACTGAGTGCGGTCAGAAACGATTTGTCCAGCACGACGTTGAATTCGCCGATCGTGGTGATCACGGTGTTGATCAACCCGAACATATTGCATTTGACAATGTCCACCGGCACTTGCGCATAAAACGCCGTGTCGCCGATCAACTCGTGAATGATCTGTTTCGCTCCCTGAAAATCGCCGGCTCTCACATAATTCGCAAACTGGCGCTCCTTGACCCGGAACCGCTCGTTGCCCGTGATATGCTCCTGCTTGCGGTGCTGGATGTCGTCGTAATGGATCACGCTTTCGCTGCCGAAAATCAGCCGGTACTCGATCGCGTCCATCGCTTCGTTATAAGCGGACTTGATTCCTTCCAGCGAACGATGCGTGCTGCTGACCGAAACGGTGAAGACGATACCGAATTTGCTCGAAATGATTCGTTTCGCTTGTTCGGCGATATGCAGCAGCTCCTTTTTGGCATCGCCGCTGTCCGCAGGATCGAAGTTGACCAAACAGACGATGAATTGATCGACTTCCACGACGTATCCCGCGTGACTTTGCCGAACCAGATCCTCGACGGTATTTTTCGTCATGAAAAAAATCAGGTCTTCCCCTCGTTCATAAGCAATGTCTTCCATATAAAAAAGCAAAACGGCAAACCGGTCCGACACAAAATACGGCCTGTAGTAGTCGTGCATATCCGCGGCTGTCAAATGGTCGTCGGGTTTGCCTTTCATCAGTCGAATCAGGTAATAATCGCGCAAGGAGCTGTTTTGCCGATCGACTTTCTGCTCCATCTGTTTATTTTCCGCTACGATATGGGTGACGGTTTCTTCGATAAACTTGTATTCGCTCGCGCGAGCGTCACGGGCAATACCCGATTTGTGAGTGATGACACGCAATAGACGATGGATCGGCCGGTAGTTGTGGCGGGAAAAGATGTAGACGAGACAACCGCTAATCGCCAGCGTAATCGCAAACGCGACGACGGTCAGTCGTTTGATCGCCGACGCCTTTTGCATAAACAATTCCCGGGGGACGAGTGACACGTATTTCCAGTTGGCAACCTGCGAAGGAACAGTGTAGGCGACCATCTCCCGACCGGCGTAATCGAGCTTCACCGCCTCCTGATTGCGAAGCAGCCCGTAATCGATCGTCTCGCTGAATCGCGTCGGCTCCGAGGTGTACATCAGCCGATTCTGATCGTCGACGATCAGAATCGTTTGCTCATGCCGCCACTCGCTGACATCCAACTGAAACACGATCGTTCCCATCGCATCCTCCGGATGAATCGAAGCGTAAGGCACGAGCGGTTTGACAAACACGATCGAATCGTCTATCGGCAAGTAGCCCTTGACAGCCGGCCGCAGGACATTCGTTTTCCATTCCTCCGGACTGATGTGGCTGAACTGATAATTTTGCGAGTAATAAAACTCGGGATCGTGCACGCCGTTCGAGGCCAGGATGGAATTCGACTGGTACAAATAAATATAGAAGCGGCTGATGAACTTGTTCGCCAGCATGTACGTGCGGAATTCGTTGCTCAGCCAATACTTGTTATAGCTATGAATCGGATCTTCGTCGTCGGTTACGTACAACAGCCCTCTGATTCTGGAATCGAGCTCGATCGTAATCGCCAGCCGCTCGATGTCCCGCAACCGGCTGTCCATGCTTTGCTCGACCTGCCGGAGAATCGAATCGTCCGAACGGGCGATTTCGCTTTCGATGATGGCCATCGACTTGAAATAAATGACCGCGCAAAACAAGACGGGAATGAACAGGATGAGCAGATAGGGAACCACAAAGGAAAACAACGTCCGGTTGTTGTGCAGAAATCGTTTGAATTCAGGCATTTGCAGTCACTCCCCCACCCATCGCTCAAATAACCCGAATGGTTTGGCCGCACGATAAGCCGCGCCGCTTATTCACCCGTTGCCCTGGCAAGCTCCAGCAGTTCCTGGCCGTATGCGGGAAGCGCCAATACCAAGGCGCCGTTCTGCAGCTGCTTGCCGGTGAACGTACCGAGGGCGGCGGAACCGAGAAGCGCATGCACCCGGTACGTGTGCGTTTCGTCTACCCAGGGAATGACGATCGGACGACGCTCCGCTCCATGACTGCCCCTGATGACAACAACGGCCCCTTCGCCGCTGCCGTTCAGCTTGCCCCACCAATGCCAATCGGTATCGGTCGGTTCCGGCACGCCGCTGTATTGGAAGTGGCGGTATATGCCGTAGTCGCGCTGCAGCCGCGCAAGCAGATCGAAGCGTTGCCGGTAATGCGCCGCATGCTCTTCCGTCAGCGAAGATAGATCCCCGGCATACAGCAGCGGCGCGCCCATCAGCCAGCTGCATAGTTGCCGGTCCTGCACGTCCGGTGTCAGGCTGCCGCGCACGCTGATCGTGGCCGCGCCGTAATAATTGATCGAACAGAGCGGCAGCCCGCGGTGCGCGTACAATCGCATACGGGCGTTGAAGCAGCCGCGAATCAATCCCTGGCGCAGCGTCTCAGGATCGAACCGATCCAGTTCGAAAAAACGCCTGCTCTGATGACCGGCCCCGGAGTAGTCGTTGGGCGGAATGTGATACATGCCCGCATGTCGCAACGCCGCAATATCGCAAGGAGTACCGGGAGTACCCCAATAAATTTCATGGGTCAATTCGGGAACCGCGCCCGGGGCCCGCTCGCTCACCAGTCGTTGCGCCTCGAGCAGCCCCCGCAGCCCTCTGAGCAGCGACTCCTTGCGCGTTCGGCTCTCGTGCCCGTCCGCAATATCGCCGAATTTCACATTCGTAAAGTCCTGCTTGAAATGGATTGCGCCGTATGCTCCGGCGAGCGCCGCCAAATCGTCGGCGTAATAATAGCGCCACGGGCTGGCGAAGCTCATGCCGTACCCGTCGATGCGTTTCAGCAGCGGCAACACTTCCGCGCGCGGCATGGCCGTCATATCCTTGGAGTCCGGATCGCGGAAACACGACACCCACAGCCCAAGCTGCAGTCCGCACGATCGGATGAACGCGCTGGTGGCGTGAAAGTCCGGAAACTTGTTCGTATCGGGTTCCGTCCCAAGCAGCCCGCGCTGCCAGCCTTGATCGAGAATGATCGTCGCAAACCCGCATTTCGCCGCAATGCCCGCTTGCTCGCGCACAATCGCGTCGTCGATCCGGTTGCCGAAGTTGCTCCAGGAGCACCACGCCGGCGCCAGCTTCTCGACGGGAGGCGCGCTTACGCCCAGCTCGCGCTGCAGGAACGGGACGAAATCGCGTTCGACCGTTCGGTCGAGCGGCCGCGAGATGCCGGCCCCCGTGTCGACAGCGGTTCCATAATAAGCATACAGGAAAACCGCTTCGCTAACGAACGTTTCTCCCGGGGCAAGCACCCATTCGAAGTGGCTGTCGGCATAGCCGGTTCCGCCCGAGTCGTTCATTTCCCGCAAGGCGGACGGCACTTCGCTGCACACAAGCACTCCTCTCGTATGTTCGGCATTGCCGAATGCCAGTATACTGGACTTGGCGCCGCGCTCGGACGGCGTCAGCTCCACCTGGCTCCTGTTATCGCCCGCCAGCTGAATGTCGTCAATCAGCAGTTGCTCCAGCTTCAACCAGCCGGGGCTGTCATTGCGAACTTCGATCCGCTTGCGGACGGCGGCGTCGGACGGATACGCTTCGTACACGAGCGCGACCGCGAACGATCCGTGTCCCGGCAACGGCCAGCCGTTCATGGCGAAACGATGGCGCTCGATTCCGCGTTCGTCCGTTTCCCGCTCATGGGTCACCGTCATTGGCTTCATGCGGGCGTCGCAGCCGGAACCGTCGACGGAGAGCGGCTCGCCCCAGGCGGCGGAATCGTCATGATAGACGCCCTGTTCGGTAACCGCCAAAAAGTCCGTTTCTGTAAATGCAGCCGTCGTCTCAATGACCGGCGCCTTCTCCTTGTCGATGCCCCGGGGCGGAGCATCGACCGTTCGTTGCTTCACCTGAAAAGAAAACTCCTTGCAAGCCGACAGCAGCTCTTCCCCGTCTACGGTCAAACTGACGGTTCCGGCTCCTCCGGCATGAATTTCGATCTTGCGCCGCAGCCGCTTGCTGCCGAGCGTTATGGCGGTTTTGTCCGCATCCGCTGTCTTCATTGCCTGTCCCCCACTTTATGCGTCCGATTATAATTGCGCCGCTTGTTCCGCCGGATGCTCGTGCAGCCATTGCAGTACGCTGGCGATCCCGTGATAATGCCGCGTCTGATACTCCTCCAGCATTTGCCGCGTCGTCTCATCAACAAGCGACGCCTTCGACTGCTCCCGGCGGTCCCATTCCAGATCGAAGCCGGGGATGCCGGACTCCGCGTACAACCAATGCGGCAAGCTTCCGGCGCGGCATCCGTAATGGAACTGGATCTTGTACGCTTCGCCGAGTGCAAATCCGTGGCTGTACGCTTTGATCAACTGCAAGCATTTGCCCGTAAACTCGCTGTCGCCGGCCGCATATTTGGAGGTCAGGAAAGTATCGCCGCAAATGCTGGCAAGCGAATGGAACGAAAATACGCCGCGCGGCGCCGTTTGCCGGATAAACGCCATCAACGCCTGCGTTTCCGGCTCGGTGGAAGGAGCTTCTCCTCGATACGTGCTGACGTGCGGATTGCTCGTATCTTGTCCGTACGAATGATCGATCGTCTCCCAATTCGCCGGAAAATTGCGGTTGATATCGACGCCGTTATAATTCGTGCGCAAATAGGACGGCTCTCCCAACACCTGCAGCTCGCGCATATCGATGTTGACGGAAGGCAGAACCGCCACCCCGACGTGCCGCAGCAAGTCGGCGTGCTCCCGCAGCAGCCGTTCGATCGCAGGCAGGATCAGCTCCGGCCCCGCTTCGCCGGCATGCACGAGACCAACGAGGGCGATACAGTTCTGCATGTTGCCGACGAACAGCCCGCTAATCGTGCGTCCGCGGATCGTGCGACCGAAGCTTCTTGTTGCGACTTGGTCCGCATATGTCGCGGCGAGCCTTTCCATATATCGCTCCACCTTAGCTTGCGGCCACCAGATTTCCGTATCGCGCAAACGCACGGGCACCGGTCCTACGGGAATATCGCCACGGTCGCCCGATACCCAATAAGCGTAAGTGCCTCCCACTTTGACGGTACGGTCGGTGTAGCTGTACATCCTGGCGTCGACCGCCTCGAGCCGCCCTTCGTAGATCAACTCGGCGTCCGCAACGTCAAGTCCGATGAAATATTCCCCGTAATCGCGGCCGAACTCGAACGCCGGCTCCTCCTTGCGATAGATCCGGATAACGAGCGGGTCCCGGTCTCCGGGATCGGATTGAAACAGCGGCGTCGTTTTGCCGAAATACAATCGGACGGCTCCCTCTTCCGCCTTGACACGCAAGTCGAACAGCAGTTTTCTGGCCATTGCTCATTCCCCCTATTCCTTCAGTGAGCCGATCATGACGCCTTTGACAAAATATTTTTGCAGGAACGGGTACACGAACAGGATCGGCAATGTGGTGACAATAATGGCGGCATATTTGATAATTTGTTTGGCCGCGATCCCGTCCATGTCCGAGGTGCTGACCATCGAGAAGTCCACCTTGTTCTGCACCAGAATTTCGCGCAAATACAACTGCATCGGATACAGCTCGCGATCGCGCAAATAAATGCTCGCCGCAAACCAGGAATTCCATTCGCTTACGGCGTAGAACAGGCCGATGACGGAAATAACCGCCCACGACACCGGCATCACGATGCGGAAAAATACGGTCAAGTCATTGGCGCCATCCATCTTGGCCGACTCGATCAGTTCATTGGAAATCCCCTGGAAGAACGTTTTCATCACAATAATATTATACGCCGAAATCATGGGGGGCAGCACGATCGCCCATATCGTGTTGATCATGCCGAGCTTCTTGATGAGCAGAAACATCGGGATCAAACCGCCGCCGAAAAACATCGTAACTACGATCATCATCATGATGAGCTTATTCCACAGCGGCCCTTTCCGGGACAACGTATACGCGGCAAGCGCCGTGCTGCTCAGGCTGAGAATCGTGCCCACCGACACATACGTGAGCGTATTTCGGAACCCGTGCCAAATATTTTTGTTCTGAAACACGAGTTTATATCCTGCGGTTGTAAAATCGACCGGATGCCACAAAATGCCGCTTGACGTTGCCACGGCGGTCGGGTTGCTGAACGATGCGAACAGCACATAAAGGATCGGATACAACGTGACGGCCATCAGCACGACCATGAATACAAGGTTGAAGCCGTCGAACATTTTGCTGCCCAAGCCGGTTCTCATTTTCATAACAGACCTCACCACAAGCTGGTTTCATTCGTTTTTTGGCCGATCTTGTTCGCTATCACAAGCAGGATAAAGTTAATGACCGCGTTAAACAAGCCGATCGCCGTGCTGTAGCTGTAATCCGCCTGCTCCAGCCCCCTGCGGTATACGTACGTGGAAATGACGTCGGCCGTATCGTAGACGAGCGGATTGTAAAGCAGCATGACTTTCTCCCAGCCGACGGACAGCAGCCTGCCCATTTGCAAAATCAACAAAATGACGATGACCGGCGCGATCGCGGGCAATGTAATATGACGAATCTTCGTATATCGACCGGCGCCGTCCATCTCCGCCGCCTCGTACAAATGCGGATTGACGGTGGAAAGGGCCGCCAAATAAATGATCGTGCCCCAGCCAAGCTCCGTCCAAATACTCGAGGACACAAAAATGGTGCGAAACAGCCCGGGATTCGACAGCAACGAGGCGCGTTCGCCGCCGAACATGGCAATGATGTCGTTGATCAATCCGTCGGAACTCGTCATGTCGATGACGATGCCGCAGATGACCACCGTTGAAATAAAATGCGGCAAATAGCTGATCGTTTGCACAAACCGCTTGAATAAATCCTTCCCCAGCTCATTGATGAGCAGCGCCAGCAGAATCGGCGCCGGAAAACCGAAGATCAGGCTGTAGAAGCTCAGCAGAAACGTGTTTTTCACCAGGCGCCAAAAGTAGTAGCTGTTGATGAAATCGCTGAAATGCTGCAACCCGACCCACTTGCTTCCCGCGATCCCGAGGCCCGGGCTAAAATCCTGGAACGCAATGACCGCCCCGTACATCGGCATGTAATGAAATACAACGTAGTATATCACCAGCGGAGCTACCATCAGGTATAAATATTTGTACTTGGCGAAATCCTTGCGTAACGTTGTCAGCATGCGCTTCCCGCTCCTTGCCAAGAATAGGACAGAGTAGCGGCCTCCGGGCCGCTGCCCTGTCCCGAATCCACTTGCTATTATCTCTTCTTCAGGCGCTCATAAGCAGCATTGTAATTGGCCGTCACTTTATCGATGCCGAAATCCTGAATTTTTTTCACATACGAATCGAACTTATCCAGCGATTCCACGCCCATCATAAATTTCAGGTTCATTTCTTTCGTATACGTATCGACATCCGTCATGATTTTCGTATTCACCGCCTGCTCCTCGCTGGTAAAGGTCAATCCCGGAGGCAGTACCATCGATGTATCGGATTGTTTGGCCCACAGATCGAACCCTTGCTGCTGGATCGGCAGCTTGTATTGCATCCGGTTCATCCGGTCGTCGATCCGTTCCTTGAGCACATTCGGCGTGTACAGGTAACCCATCTTGGCTATTTCCTTGGTGTATGCCTCGGTAAACTCGGGCGATCCGTTCACCATTTTGTACGATTCGCCTTCGATGCCCCAATTCGTCAGCAGCTTGCCTTCGTCCGAATACAGGTAGTCGAAAAATTTGATCGTTTCCTTCGGATACTTGTTTTTGGTCGTGATGTACTTCGTATTCGCCATGAGCACGCCCCAGCCGGAGTCTACCCGGATGTGGAGTTTCTGGCCTTTGGTTAACGTAGGCTGCGGCGCAACGACAAACTCGAAGTCTTTTGGCAATTCAGGTTGAATTACGCCGTACCAGTACAAGTGCATCGGCGCTGCAGCAACTTTCCCGGTTTTCACCAGCGGGAGAACCTTGTCGGTATAGCCGTCCGTCGCAAAATCTTTCTGAATCAATCCCTCTTTATACCATTTATTAACCGTTTCCAAATACGTCTTGTAATTCGGTTGGATATTGGAGAAAGCAATCTTATCGCCGTTCAGGTACCACCCTTTGTTCGGAATGTCATAGGCGCTGGCGATGAAGTAAGAGGTTTCGCTCATATCCGACCAGCCCAGCGGCGATTGCAGGTCCGGGAACTTGGCCTTGAATGTCTTGAGCACGTTATACCATTCGTCGATCGTTTCCGGAACGGCCAGACCGGCCTTATCGAGCAAGTCCTTGCGGATCATCGGCCCGGCGTAAGCCATGCCCTGGCCCCGCTTCACGTCGTTATTGACACGCGCTCCAAATCCGATAAACTGGCCTTCGTCATTCTTCATCAGCTTGCCGATATCCGGGTCGGCATTCAATATTTTCGTCAGATTGGGCGCATAGTCCTTAATGTAGTCTTTGGGGTCGATGATCAGTCCGTCTTTGACCGCCTGCGACGCTCCGCCCTTATAGCCGTCGAAGTAGCCCATTACCACATCCGGCAAATCGCGCGCCGCAACCATCACGTTAAACTGTTCCTTCTCATTCCCGGACGGCGGATGGATAAACTTCAGATTAACTCCCGTACGTTTCATCAACTCTTTGGCAACCGGAGCTTCGGCAAGATTGTTGTAGTACGTCAGCTGCTGCGACTCTACAGGCATCCAGACGGTTAGCGTGATCGGTTCTTTGGGGGCAGACGACGCCGATGCAGCGGTCGTTGATGCTGGCGATGAGCTTGGAGCGGTCGAAGAACCCGAAGAATTCGAAGAACTGCATCCGGCGACGGCAAGCGTGACAACCAACAGCGCGCTCGAAAGCATCCGCAGTCGATTCGTCCTGTTCTGCATTTGTGTACCACCCTTTTTTAATAAAATTGGTGACGGGCGCCCGTCACGACCCCATTGTACAAATGCGATTCGAAAATGTATACGTTTACTTTTTGCCGGTGCTTCATAAATTAATGTGGCTGCATGCGCTGCCCGCAACCGCAGGAATGCCGCCGTGAGGCGAGCTTTGCAAGCTCGGGCGGAGCTTTTCTTTTCCGGGTATCGATAGTATGCTAATGGAAGTGTTTTTAAAGGAGGCTGATTGCGGATGAAGTCTTTTTTCATTCTTACCGATCTGGAGGGGCCGGCCGGTGTCGACAGCTTCAAGCAGACGCGTCCGGGCGACGGGGCGCCGGAGCGGATCGAAGCCGCGAAGAAGCTGCTGGCGCGCGAAGTGAACGCGTGCATCGAAGGCATTCGCAGCGTATATGCCGATGCCGTTATCGACGTCTGGGACGGGCATGGTCCGGGCGGGTTGAACGCGGCGGATGTGATCGGCGGCCGATATTTGCGGGAAAATCAGCCCTACAAGCAGCTGGAAGGTTACGATGCGCTGCTATTCGTCGGCCAGCACGCGATGGCGGGGACGATCGACGCGCCGCTCAATCATACGTACTCCTCGCGGGCGATCGCCTACTACAGGCTGAACGGCGTGTTTATCGGCGAATTCGGCGCGCGGGCGCTGATCGCAGGCTTGCAGGGCGTGCCGACCGTATTTCTTGCCGGCGACGATAAAGCCGCGCTGGAGGCGCTCATGTTCGTACCGGAGATCGAAACGGCCGTCGTGAAGCGGGGCAAAGGAATCGAAGCAGCCGAACATTTGAGCGGCGAAGAAGCTTGCCGGGTCGTGCGCGAGGGTGCGGCCAGAGCCGTGCGGCGCATGGGCGATATTGCGCCGTTCACGCGTTTTGCGGCACCGTTCGTACTGGAAATCGGTTATCTCGCCCCGCAGACGAACGGAAAACAGGGAGAAGGCATCGAATGGCTCAACGACCGGACGGTGCGAATAACCCGGGACGAAATTCGGGAGTTGCCCTTCTGACCCTATTACGGAAATAAAATAGGCCCTGCTTTATTGCCTATTTCGCCAAAAACGGGGTACCTCGCCAAAATAGCCAGTGAAGTCACTGGCTATTTTGGCTAAAGGGCCTGATTCGGGGTCCTGGCGGAGCAAATAGGCCATGTTTCCACTGGCTATTTCCGACGAGGCAGGCCAAATCGGGCAAATAAGCCATTTTTTATGGACTATTTTGTTATCCGGCCGCATACGGAACTCATCAGCGAATCATCTTGCCCATGCGCGCGGCGAAAGCGATAAGATGCGGCGCGTCCTCGCGCATCTTATCCGCGGTTAGCCGGTTCGAAGGGCCGGATATGGCGAGCGCCGCCACCAGCTTGTGCGAGCGGCTGAAAATCGGCGCCGCGATGGCGGCCGCGCCGGGCTCGCGCTCTTCAATGCTCATGGCGAAGCCGGTTTTGCGCGCTTCGGCCAACTTGCCGCGGTACGCCTGCGGGTCGAGCGACGCCGGCCAATCGCGCGCGGACAACAGGTCGCGCTCCACTTGGCGCGTCTCGAAGGCGACGAGCACCTTGCCCGATGCGCCGACATACAGCGGCATGCGCGCGCCGACCGGCGCAACGCGGCGAATCGCCTGCGTGCTTTCGACCGCCTGAATGCGCACCCGCTCCAGCCCGTCGCGAATGTACAGACTGACCGTTTCGCCGATCGTATCGCGCAGCCGCTCCATCTCGGGCAGCAGCGCAACCGCCGGATCGTCGCTGTGCGACAGATGCGCGGACAGCTCCCAGATGCGCAGCCCGAGCTTATATTTATCCGTAGCCGAACTGCGAACGAGGAAGCCTCTGCCTTCGAGGGAAGCAAGCAGCCGATGCACCGTGCTCTTGTGCAGCCCCACGCGAGCGGAAATTTCCGTCAAACTCAGTTCGGCGCTGTCTGTGAAGCAGATGAGCACATCAAGCGCCCGTTCCACGGCACGCACCGTTAATTTGCCGTCATCCATCCGCGGCTCCGCCCCTTTTCGTTTCACCTCATGAAACTCGGTTACACTTAGTATATATGATTGGTGTCGCCGAGCACAACAAAAAGGAACAAGAGTGCCGATAGCACGTCGTTGTCCCGCAACTCGAGTATGGGGCGATGGCGAAATAAGCCATCTTTTTGTGGTTATTGATTAACGGTGCACCATCGGGAAAGTACAGAAAGCCGCATATAGTCGAAAAATCATACAGAATTCGCCGCACTCGCTCCCAACCCATCCATTATGTTCGAAAAATCATATAGAATGCGCCGAATTCACTCCCGATCCATCGATTGTAATCGAAAATTCATAGTAAATACTCTGCAACTTCACTGTTCATGGTTGCCGCTCCGCGTCCAAACGGTCGATTTGTTCCAGCGTCAATCCGGTCATCTCCGCCACGAAACCTCGTTTCATCCCGCTCTTCAGCAGCTTGGAGGCAGTTTCCGTTTTGCTCTTCGTTTCGCCAAGCAGGATCCCTTCCTCCCTGCCTTCTTCTCGTCCTTCCTCCCGGCTTCCCGCCATCGACGAATTCCAGTCCCGGATGGCCTTCTCCCGCGCTTCCGCCAATTCGATTGCCAGCGGATCGCCGCTCAGTTGCTCCAGCTTCGCTTCCGTCTTTTCGATCATGCTATCCATCGCCGTCAGCTCCTTCAACTCGTCTTCGCCCAGCTTGCCAGTATAAACATCCTTGGAGAATCGCCACAATCGGCTTGTAATCGATCAACCGCTCTCCGGCGTCAGCAGCTGCTCCGGCGCAAGGGTCGCGGATTTGCGGTACTGCATCGGCGTCACGCCGTACTTCTCCTTGAATTTGCGGCAAAAGTATTGAATGTTGTGGTAGCCGACGGCCGTCGTGATGTCCGTGACCGTAAGCGTGCTGCCGCGCAGCAGCTCCGCCGCCTTGTCGACCCGCGCGTTCGTCAAATAAGTCGAAAACGACACGTGAAGTATTTCGCCAAACAATGAAGAGATGTAGGAAGGCGACAAGTACGCCCGTTCGGCCAAGGAGTCCAGCGAGATGTCCTCCTCCAGATGCGTGTCGATATACGCTTTCAAATCGTGGATAATCGCATAATGCGGATTTTCCGAGCTGACGCGCAGGCGGTCCATAATCGCCGTATTGATGTGGCGCAGCCAGTCGAGCGTTTCCGCCAGCGTACTTTTTTTAAATTCGCTGAACAAGTCGGTGCTGGATATGACCGCTTCATGCAGGTCGAGCTCGATAATCGTATGCGAAAGCCGGGTGATCAGCTGCATGATTTCGAATTCGACCACTTCGATCTGCAGGTCCTCGCGGCCAAGCTCGCGGGAAAAATCGGCAAGAAACGTTTCGACCAACTCCGCATCCGCGGCGCGCAGCGCGTTCTGATAGCCGTCGTAGGCAAATTTCTTGCCGAAGCCGCGCCGCGAATCGATTTGATCGTAGCCGATGGTGACGTTCATGCCATAGAGAAAGGTGTATTTGAGCGCATGAAGCGCCTGTTTGTAGGACAAGTGAACGTCTTCCTCTGCAAACGCCGGACGGCCAAAACCGCAGCTGAACCCGGCCTCCTCCGGCCGGGCCGTCCGCAGCCGCTCGATAAACGCACGCACCGCCGCCCCCGGCGCCTTGTTGTCCTCGCCCGGCAAGTAGAACAAGATGACGATTTCATCGGCGTTCATGCAAACAAGCTCGCTGCGCACCGCTTGCGATGCCGCCTGATGCCGCCGCTTGAACGCTTCCGCGCCGCCGTCGGTCCGAACGACGGCAACGATGCAGCAGGAATCGGCGGGAAGCAGCCGCCCGTCCGCCAGCGCCTCGACGTTCCCGTGAATCGCATGATGAACCAGACTGACGCGCGTTTGCTCGTTCAGCCTTCTGTCCAGCGAATGCAGCACGTTGTCGATGATGGCGTATTCGTTGCGCGTATGCGGCGCGATATTGTCCGCATGCTGCTTGCGGATGTAGGAGACGATTTTTTTCACCGGCATGTAGAAGCGCTGCGACAGGAAATAGGAACAAAGCACGCCGAGAACCAGCAGCAGGATGCAGCCATTGATAATGTCGTCCTTGAACTTGTTCGCCGAAAGGAAATACGATTGCATCGGACGGACGATGACGTAGGACCAATCCAACTGCGACAAGGAGGCGGGGGAGTGCGAAACGACCTCCCTGACCCCGTCCTCCGTTCGTACCCGGAAGCTGGGCTGGCGCTGCCCGCTCTCCTGCCGCAACGAACTTAGCTGGCTGTTGTCCGCGGCAGCGGTGCTGAACAACAGCTCGCCGTCCGGGGCAAACACATACGCTTTCTCGAGCTGCGGGGCCAGCATCGTCTGCAGCACATTTTCCAGATACGCCACGTCGACGTCGATGTACATATACCCTTTGACAGCGTCCCCTTCGGCCATGAATGGAAGCGTATACACATAGGTCAACACGCGGCTGTCCGCATATTCGGTGCCGTTATCCGCCTGCACGTTGCGGCGCAGCCACGTCATCTTCGGAACTTCGGCAAGCCGGGACACGAATTCGCTGTCGGGCGAACGGTCCGTCGATTCGTAGAAATAGTTGGCGTCGACGACAATGCGGTCTTTGAGATAATAAAACGTAATATTTTTCGTCCCGGGGGTGGCGTAAGCGGCGACCTTCAGGCTGCTGTTCAGCTCCGGAATCAAATAACCGTTGTCGCGGTAATGATTGTCAAGCAGAAACATCGTTTCCTTGGCGCTGTCCGGATTGATCGTCGCCATCAATTTGTTCGTCTCCACGAATCGCGGCAGAAAGGTGCGCTCCGTGTAGTCGCGGATCGTGTCCAGGCTGATTTTGCTGCTTTGCGACACTTCCTCCACCATCATGTTGTTCGCGCGCGTGTAGAGCAAGCCGCCGAACAAGCCGATGATCAGAACAGCCAGAATCAGGTAGGAGAAAACAAGGCGAACCCAGAATCGACTCGTATATTTCGATACAATCCCCATCGTTATCCCCCCTGCGAATGCCGCTCTCTTTCTATATTGTAGTGTACTTTCTTCCGTACGGCCAACCCCGGTTAATTCCTGTTATCCTTTCAACGAACCGACCATCAGCCCCTTGGCAAAATATTTCTGCAGGAACGGATACACCAGCACGATCGGAATCGTCGCAATCATCAGCACGGCGGCCTTGACCGTTTCGGCGGTCATTTTCGCTCCTCCGGTCGCTTGCAGCATAATGCTCTGCATTTCCTGGTCCTGGTTCTCGATAATCAGCTTGCGCAAGTAAAGCTGAAGCACCATCTTCTTGTGATCGCTGATGTAGATCAGCGCGTCGAACCAGGCGTTCCAATGGGCGACCGCCGTCCAGAGCGCCACCGTCGCCAGAATCGGCTTCGACATCGGCATGACCAGCGAGAACAGGATACGGATATCGTTCGCGCCATCCAGCTTCGCCGACTCCTCGAGCTCGACCGGCAGGCTCATGAAAAAGTTGCGCAGAATCATCATCGAAAAGGTATTGAACAGCGTGGGCACCACCAGCACCCATCTGGAATCCATCAGACCGAGCGCTTTGATCAGCAAGTACGACGGAATCAGACCGCCGCTGAAAAACATCGTGAGCACGATAACCATCGTAAAAAAATACCGGCCCGGCAAATGCTTCTTCGACAGCGCATAGGCGCCGAAGCTCATCAGCACGATCGACAGCGACGTGCCGATGACAGTGCGGAAGACCGAATTGCCCATCGCCAGCCAAATATCTCCCGCGGCAAACGCATTCTCATACGCGTCCCAGGAAATGGCGCGCGGGTACAAGTGCAGCCCGATGCGCAGCGACTCCTTGTAGGTGCTCATCGAGATGGAAAGCACATGCAGGAACGGGTACAGCATCAATACGCACATTGCAACGATCAGGGCCATGGCGAACCATTGAAACAGTTTCTCCCCGTAGGACATCCGACTGAGCATAAGGTTACACCAATCCTTCCTGGCCGGCCTTTTTCACCGCGTAGTTGGTCAGCAGAATCAGCAGGAACGCAATCACGTTCTTGAACAGGCCGACCGTCGTGGCGAAGCTGTACTGGAACGAGGTCAAGCCGGTGCGATAAACGAAGGTGTCGATAATGTCGGCAACCGCGTATACCGCCGGGTTGTACAGGTTGAATATTTGGTCGAAGCCGCCGTCCATAATGCCGCCGATGCGCAAAATGAACATGATCGAAACGACGGGCAGAAGCGACGGCAACGTGATATGCAGCATCATCTTCCAGCGGCTGGCGCCGTCCAGCACCGCGGCTTCGTACAAGTCGGGATCGATGCCGGCAAGCGCGGCCAAATAAATGATCGTGCCCCAGCCGATTTCCTTCCAGATGCTCGACACGACCAGCGTAAACCGGAACCAATGTTTATCCCCGAGAAAATAAATCGGATCGATGCCGAACCAACTCAGCACCTCGTTCACCGCTCCCGAGGAAGGCGACAGCACGGCGCTCAGCAAGCCCGCCATCACGACCCAGGAGAAAAAATGCGGCAAATACGAAATCGTTTGCGCCACTTTCATGAACAGCTTGGCTCTCAATTCGTTGAACAGCAGCGCCAGCACAATCGGCGCCGGAAAGCCGAACACGATATGATAGAAGCTGATAATCAGCGTGTTTTTGACCGCCGGGACGAACCCGCTGTACGGGTCCCACAGCAGTTCGAAATTGCGCAGCCCGATCCAGGGACTGCCCGTAATGCCGAGCAGCGGCTTAAAATCCTTGAACGAAATGATGATGCCGTACATCGGAATATAAGCGAACACTACATACCAAACGAGCACGGGAAGCAGCAAAAGCAGCAAATATTTGTTTTTGGTATAGCGCTTCCAAAAGCGGGAATCAGCCTGCACTATGCGTCACACCTTTATCGTCGAGTAGCTTCATCTTATCCGCGCTGCGGCGCCCCCGCTACGATAACATCATTCACCCATGTGCATTATCTTTGAAAATCGGGTGCGGCGGCAAAAAAGAAGCAGCCGTAGACGCGGGTGGCGTCCGGCTGCTTCTGGTCAAGTCGGATCAGTATTTGGTTTTGTTGTTCGCCTGGTAAGCGATGTTGGCCGCTTCCGTCAAATCGTCGCCGCCTTCTTTGCGCCACTGGGCAACGAAATCGTCGAAGCCTTTGTCCAAATCCACTTCGCCAAGAATGAATTTCAGGTAGTATTCCTTCTGCATCTTGTCGAGGTTCGGATGCTCCGCCTTCGGTTTGGCGTTCAGCGGATACCTGTTTTCGATCGTCTTCTGGCCCTTCGTCCACTTGTCGCGCTGAGCGAGCTGCTCCTGCGAATAGCTGTACTTGTCCATCAGCGGGCTGGCGCCGGTGAAGTAGGAATAGAAGTTGCCCGCGCCAAGCGCCGCGCCGCGTTTGACCATATCGTTGTAATCCGGGTTAATCATCGCCGGCACGCCGTTCTTTATTTCCCAATCGACGCCTTTTTCGCCATAAGTGGCCATCAGATAAACTTCGTCATCGGTCGCCAGCGCTTCCATCATCTCATAAATTTTGATCCGTTTCTTTTCGTCCTTCTCCAGCTGGACGCCGAACGCGATCGGATATTGTTTGATGCCGAAGGAATAACCGACGCCCGGACCGTTCGGTCCCGAAAGCAGCGGGCCGACCACAAGCTCCACATTCGGATTCGCCTTCTTGAACGGCGTTTCGTACGCGCCGCCGGCGATGTAATGGTACCACAGCCCGGCATCGATATAACCGACCCGGCTGCCGGCGATATTTTGCTGCAATTTCGCCGCATCTTCCGTCACGAACTCGGGGTCGAGCACGCCGTCCTTGTACCATTTGGCCAGCAGCTTGAACGCCTGACGGGCTTGCTCCGTGACCATGCCGAACTGCAGCTTGCCGTCCTTGTCCGGCTGCCAGGAATATGAATTGATGCCGAACGCGCCGAATACGACGGAGAACGTATTGGTGCCAAGCGCGTCCTTGCCGCGGGCGTCCAGGCCGTACGTATCCTTCTTGCCGTTGCCGTCGGGGTCGTTGTTGCGGAACTTGTACAGCAAGTCCTCCAGCTCCTGGATCGTCTTCGGCGCCTCTGTCACGCCGACGGCTTTCATCCAATCCGCCCGGTAGATCGGCAGGAACGGTGTAGAGCCGGCCGAAAAGATGCGGGGAATGCCGTAGTTTTTGCCGTCGACCGTAGCCCTTTCCCAGACGAGCGGGTCAAGCGCTTCGATGCTGGCAATGTACTTGGGCATGTACTTGCGAATTTCATCGACGGACACGCTGGCGATAATGCCTTGTTTTTTGTACGCTTCGGGCGTTCCCGCGAGCGCGAACGGAATGATGTCGGGAATTTCGCCCGCGGCGATTTTGACGTTGAATTGCGCGTCCCAGTTCGAGCGGTCGATGCGGACGTTTTTGATTTTGACATTAAACTTCTTCTCCAGGTACTGCTGCACCTTGCTGTTGTCGTCGTTCGGCGGATAAATGTTGGCCCAGGTAATTTCGATCGGTTTCTCCGGAGCCGCGGATGCCGCCGGCGTTGCCGTTGCCGCCGCGCCCGAAGGCTTGGGCGACGATTCCGTGCCCGACTTGGACGAACAGGCGGCAAGCACGCCCATTACCAGGGCGGTCATCATCGCCCCGGCCATCCATCGTTTGGTGATGCCCATGTTTGCTGATCCCCTTTACAAATTAGTGGCACCGGCGAAGAAAACGCTTACCGGTACTTCGCATCTTACGAAGATCGGAGCGCAATAACAATTGTAATATCATCGAAACGACAATACTATCTTTCACAGGTGCGGGTTCCACAGCCCGCAATCGTCCACATGGACGAAATACTTGCCCTCGTTTGCAATCGACACGACCGCTTCGGTTCCGTTCTCCCCTGTTGTAAAATGGAGCTGCTCCGGCCTGGCGTCCCAATTCAGCCTGCGGATGACCTTGGACACCGTCCCCTGCGTCTCGTTCCCGTGCCCGCCGACCGACACGCGCAGCGGACTGGCCGCGTGCGAATGCCCGAGCTTGAAGCTTTGCAGCAGCAGTTGCCCCGTTCCTCCGTGCAGCAGCAGGTACAAGTGCCGTTTCCCGCCCGCCGGGCGAATCGTCGTCTGCACGTATTTCCATACCCCGTCGTAGTCGTCGGCAATGGCCAGCCGGCACAGCAGCTCCCCGTCCGGCCGGTCGAGCCTGGCTTCGATCGCAAGCGGACCTTTCATTTTGTTCAGCCCCAGGGACAGATGGTTGTATTGCCCCGTATCGCCAAAATCGACATCGGCAAATTTCAGCCAGTCCCCTTCGCGCATCGGCCCCACATAAGCGGCATCGCGATAAACCGCATGGCTGCCCGCCGCATCCGTCTCCCAAGCCTCCCCCGCGCGGCACTCGTCATAGCGGATCGCCTGCCGGTACAGCTCTCCCGTCCGCGAACCGATCCAGAACGTATAGGTTGTGTTCGGCGCAAGCCCGGTAATGTGCTGCTCGATCCGGTCGCCTTTCCCGAGCGCCGCGGCAAATTTATTGCTGCGCGCGACGGAGTGATAACCGTACCAACTGTAATCCCAGGCGCATTCCTCCACGACGCGCGGATCGCCGCCCGCCACTCGCCATGGGCCCCAGTCGCCGGATTCGAACCCGCAATTGCCAAGCTTGCTGCCGCAGGTCAAATTCGTCAGCCGCCATTCCGCTTCCCGGCGAACCCCGAACCGATGGCCGGGCATCCAATCGTCCCCGTTATATTCGTAAGCCCCTTGATCGGGAGCCGTCCCGTTGTATCCGTCGGTCACCCCGGCGATCTCCACACCCGCATCGATGGCCGCCGAATGCCCGCGCAAGCGGAAATCTCCGTTCTGCGGGTCAACAAATGCAGCACCCGCGCCAATCAGATTGTGCGCCATCAAGCTGTCCTCGCCCCAGTCGGAAATAACCCCGTCCGCAAAAATATTGTTCGCCACCTGCACGCCGCACATATCGTCGAAGCAAAATACGCTCGAATGGGCGTCGCCGCTGCCGTAAAACGTGTTGTTGTACACCAGCGTACGCTGCAGCGGCCGATTGAGATGCAATCCGTGATGGGGAACGTTCCACACCACATTGCGGAAAAAGTTGACGCCGCTCGTCCAGGCATCCATGTAGAAGCCGAAGCTCAGATGAGTGGAAATATTGTCGTGAAGCCAGTTGTGGTGAATTTCGCTGTTGTCGAAGTCGTGATTGAACAAATAAATGATGCCCGAATCTTTCACCAGACAATTGGCGAACGAAATATCGTTATATTGGATGACCGAACGGGCAAAAACGCCGGATACGCAAGCTCTGCCCGCCCGCGTAATGGTGCAGTGGCTGACCAGATGCTCCGAACCGGTAAGCTTGACCAGGCTGGCATAGGAAGCTTCCCAGTTGCCGTCGTGGATGTAGCAATTGACCACCTTGTTGCGCCGTCCCTCGACATGAACGCCAATTCCTTCGAAGCAGCAAATTTCGCAGTCGCGCAGCTCGTTGTCGTGACCGCCCAGTTCCACCCCTTTCGTTCTTCCGTAAATGGTTTGCCTGGAGCCGAAATAACGGTCAAGCGCCGTCAGGCGGCTGCCGGCGATCAAACAATGATGCGCCCGCTCCGTCGTAATCGACGACGCGCGGCAATCGATGCCGATCACTTCCACGTGCGCCAGCCCGCGCAGGTCGAACGCGTATTCCCTGCGTTTGGCTTCGACTTCGGTTTGCCGCGGATCGTTCCCGTCCTCCATCGCGAGATACAATTGCCGCTCCTGCGGATCGTAGTGCCAAACCTTCCCGCCGTTCAGCGCCCGGCGGCTGCGGGTCAGGAAATAACGGTCCCCGGCCTGCGTCCGATACGCTGCGGCCGAGCTTATCCAGGGCTCGTGGTAAAGCGTGCCGCCAGCGAATCGCGTTACCCGAGCGGTCGAGATGAAATAACCGACGCCGTGCACGCAAGCGACGATGGCGCCGTCCCAATAGCCGTCGGGAAAAGCCGTCAAGTCCTCGTCGAAAATGGCTCTTTCGCCATCCTCATGCATGGCGCGATCCACAACGGCATACGACGCCAGATCCAGCCGGTCTGTCGGATGCGGCCACTGCGCCTCGTGATACAGCTCGCCGTTTACGAAAACGATATTGCCGTTGCCGTCCGCCATAGTCCAGTCCATCTCGCCTTGATAAATGGCGCCGGTGTTGTCGCAACGCTTCCAGTTCGTGACGAGATCGCAGCCGCTGACGACTGCTTGCTCCCCCGCATACGCTTCGAACCGGATCGGCGCCGCCGCCGTGCCGGAATGGGCGGGCTTGACCGTCTCCCGGTAGACGCCTGCGCGAATATAACACGTATCCCCCGCCTGCATAAGCGACGCCGCCCGGCCGATCGTGCGAAACGAAGCTTCCGGCGTTAGGCCGTCGTTCCGGTCGTCGCCTTCCGGCGCGACATAATAACAGCTTCCTTGCTGCCTGTCCATTGCAAGTTCCTCCTTGTCGTGAAACAAACGGTGCTGCTCCTGTCTACCTTTGCCCGCAGACGCCTTCATTGTAATGGTGCCTTCCGGCCGCGTTCAACGGAACGATCTTGCAATGGTGGATACTTTCTTTGAATATCGCAAAACGTGAAGGCGCCGCATAGCACGAACGGGGCGGGAATAGGTATAGGCAAGATGCGCGTGAAGGGAAGAGCGGTACAGGCGAGGTAAAGAGCGTTGCGGGCAAGGTAAATAGCGGTATAAGCGAGGGGATTCCTATGGGAGGTACGACTGGGCTGCACGGGCTTATGCTCGCCCGGCGGCAGGCGTTCGACTGCCTTGCGCATGCGACGTTGATGCGCGCGGCAGCGCTCGGGCTGGAGCCGAGGTACTTGCAATGGCTGCGGGAGTGGGAGCTTTCGTTCGGGCAAACGATAGCAGCCGCAGACCGGCTGCTCGGCGCCGGCGGAGATGACCGGCGCCGGCAAGCGGAGGCGCTGCAGCGGTTCGCCGAAGCGCAGCAACAACAATTCGCCCGCCAGCTGGAGCGGCTGGCGGGCGATAACGAAACGCTGCGAACGAATGCGGAGACGGAGGCGGCGCTGCGGTTCATCTTGCGCGAGCAACGCACCGCGCGATATATCACGCAAGAGCAAGTTACGATGCACGCGAGCGGGCCGCCCGGCGACTTGACGATAACCGGCGAAGGCAGCTGGTCGATAAAGCCGCTGGCGGATGCGTCAGCAGCGGAAAGCGGCGCGGCGGCAAAGGCAGATTCGGCTGCGCCTTCTTATGTTTTGCCGCTGCTGCCCTACTCCTTCGACGCGCTGGAGCCGGCGATCGATGCGGTTACGGTGCGCGAGCATCATGGCGTGCATCATCGCCGCCACGTCGAGGCGCTGAACCGCGCCGAAGTGATGCTGTCGTCAGCCGATGCGGCAGGCGACGCCGCAGGCTGCGTCGCCTGGATGCGCGAAGCCGCCTACCGCGCGATGGAGCATGAGCTGCACGCGCTGTATTGGCGCAGCATGCGCCCGGCCGCCGGGCGGGCTGGCGACGCCGACGCCCGGGGCGGTCCGGCCCCGGGCGGCGCGCTGGCCGATGCGCTGGCGCGAGACTTCGGCGGCGCGGAGCCGTTCCGCCGCCGGGTCGCCGCCGCGGCCCGGTCGGTCGCCGGCTGCGGCTGGGCGTTCCTCGCCTGGCTCCCGCAGCGACGCCGGCTTGGCATCGGCAGCGCGGCGCACGACCGCTGGCTGGCGGACCGGCACGCCGTGCCGCTGCTGGCGCTCGACATGTGGGAGCATGCGTACTTGCGGCGGTACGGCGCGGACGCCGATGCCTACATCGCCGCCTGGTGGACCGTCGTCGACTGGCCGGCGGCGGAAGCGCGCTTCGCGGCGGCCGTTCGCGGATAGCGGGCGGCTTGCGGCGTAGCGCGGTGGCAGCGGTGTGGCGCAGTGGCGTGCATCGGCGCGGGTATGCGGCGGAGTCGGCGCGGCGTTAACCGCGGCTTGTTTCCGCCGCCGTTTCCCCGGCTTTGCCCGGCCAGAACGCCCGCTTCCCGAGCAGCGTCGTAATCGCCGGCACAAGGAACGGCCGCACGACGAACGTATCGAGCAGCACGCCGATCGCCGTTACGACGCCGAACTGGACGAGCACCTGGATCGGCAGCGTCGCCAGCACGGCGAACGTGCCCGCCAGAATAAGGCCCGCCGACGTAATGACAGAACTCGTCTCCGCCACCCCTTGCGCGATGGCGTCCTTCAGCGGCATGTGCCGCCTTTTTTGCCAGATGCCCGAAATCATGAAGATGTTGTAATCTTCGCCAAGCGCCACCAGGAACACGAACGAATACAGCGGAATAAAGCCTTGAATCGCCTCGGCGCCCATCAGATCGTGAAGTACGAACCAGCCCGCCCCCAGCGCGGAAAAGTAAGACAACACCACGGTAGCGATCAAATACAGCATCGCGACGACAGAGCGCAGATAGACGAGCAGCAGCAGGGCGATCAGCCCAATCACAAGCGGAATGACAAGCCGCGTGTCGCGTGCGCTCGTTTGCTGCGTATCGCGCTGCGTGGCGGTTTGGCCGCCGACCCAGACGCGCTGGTCCGCATTCGGCAGCTCGAGCGCAAATTCGGCCGCATTGCGAATACTCGGGATGGCGGCGAGCGCCTCGTTGGAGTAAGGATCGATTCGCAGCGTCACGTCGTAAGCGAGCAGCGAAGCGTTATGCGCGCCTTTGACCGGCTCCGCGACTTGCGCCACGAACGGCAGTTCCTGCAGTCGTTGCCGCACCGGAGCTTCCTTCCCGCCGCTGTCGACGATCACTTTCACCGGCGCCAGATCGCCCGGCGTAAAGTGGTCGCCGATCAAGGCAAAGCCTTCGCGTGAAGCCATGTCCTTCGGGAACGACTGCAGCAGGTTGAACGTCGTTTTAATCGAAGCGGCTTGCCACGCGAACCCGCCGAGCACCACAACGCAGACGAGCATAACCGTCCAGGGACGGTTCGTGACGAGCCGGCCGAGCGCCAGGCTCGGCTTGCCGACAGGCTTCAGCTCGCGGGCCGGCTTTCCTTTGGCGGCGGCGTACGTGCGGCGCATCTCCGCCGTGCGGGGAATAAACGGGAAGAACGACGCGCGACCGAATATCGCCAGCAGCGCCGGCACCAGCGTCAGACTTGCCAGACCCATAATCAGGATCGACAGCGAGAACGGAATCGCAAACCTGTGGTTTGAGCCGTATTCGGCCACCAGCAACGCCAGCAACGAAACGACGACGGTAAGGCCGCTCATGGCTACGGCGCCGGAAGCGCCGCTTATCGCTGCTCTCATCGCCCGGTACTTGTCGGTTTCCGTCAGGAGCTCCTGCCGGTAACGGGCGACAAGGAACAAACAGTAATCGGTGCCGGCGCCAAACAGGAGCACGGTCATGATCGATATGCCCTGACTGTCGACAACGATCCAGCCCTCGTGCGCAAGAAAACCGAGAATCGGGCCGATTACGCCATAGGCAAACCCGACGCCGATCAGCGGCACGATAGCGAGGAGCGGCGAACGGTATAACAGAATCAGCAGTACGAGCACAATCGCTACCGTCGCCAGCAGCAGCGACACGTCGGCGTTCTGAAACAGCGCCGTGGCGTCGGTCTGGATGCCGACGGGGCCGGTAATCCGCGCGTGCAGCTGGTTGTCCTCCAGCGCGCCCGACTCGAACGCATCGGCGCCGAGAATGACGGCGGCGCGCTTCTTCAAGTCGTCCAGCGACGCTTTCAGCGTTTCGGTTTGCTCCTGCTCGCCGAACGATACCGGCAACACGAACGTCGTGCCGTCTTTGGCAGCTTGCGCCTTGAGCGCCGGCAGCGGCTGCTTGTCGAGCGGCGGCACGCCGGTCATCGCGTCAAGCGGCTGCTCCTGCAGCTCCTTGACGAGGCGCTGGACCGCTGCGTAATCCGCATCCGCCAACCCGCCGCTGCGGTACCAGACGATGAGCGCCGGAACGCCGGCGCTGTTCGGGAACTCCCGCTGCAGCAGCGCATCGGCCTGCACCGACAGCGCATCCTGCGGCAAATTGGGTGCCGCGTTGTTTTCCTCGTCGTTCACCGACGGGGCGAGCGACGACAGCAGCCCGGCCAGCAATATCCACACCGCCAGCGTCAGCCAGCGCGTTCGTGGTCCGGCGACGAGGCCGCCGTATTTCTCCAGCCAATGGGAACGTTTCCGGGTCATGCGATACCTCCTGATTGATAAGCCTTATTCGCGCAAAAAGAGACCGTCTTTGCACCGCTGCAGATCGCGGCTTCGGAAATAGGCCCTGTTTCATGACCTATTCCGCGGAAAATGGGCAGCCGCTGTGGAATAGCCAGCGATTTTACTGGTTATTTCACAGAAATGGCCGATTGGGAGGCAGTTTGGCGCTAATAGCCAGCGATTTCACTGGCTATTTGTCAAATGGCACCCGAAATGCGGTCAATAAGCCATTTTTCAGGGCCTATTTTGACAAGACAAGGAAACCCAACCTACTTAACCAACACTACCTTACTTTCGCAAGAAAAACTTCCGCTTTTTATTATATATACTGGAAGGTTAATTTTCAATGCCGTCATATTTTGTTCGTTTTTGCAGTGTGATATAATGATTTCCTTAATCGATGCAATTCAGCGAAGCTGGCCCGGCGCAAGTAGTGAAAATCATTGCCGATTGGACCTGAGGAACAGCCCCATGCGGTAATGATTTCCTTAATCGATGCAATTCAGCGAAGCTGGCCCGGCGCAAGTAGTGAAAATCATTGCCGATTGGACCTGAGGAACAGCCCCATGCGGTAATGATTTCCTTAATCGATGCAATTCAGCGAAGCTGGCCCGGCGCAAGTAGTGAAAATCATTGCCGATTGGACCTGAGGAACAGCCCCATGCGGTAATGATTTCCTTAATCGATGCAATGCTACAGGAGGCGACCCTCATGCAACCGAAACGCAAACGTTCGCCCGGCAGGCCGCACGCCGAACCGATCGCCGCGCCGATGCGGGAACAAATTCTCCAATCGGCGGCGCAATTGTTCATGCGCTTCGGCTACGAAGGCGTCTCCATCCAATCTGTCGCGGATGATTGCGGCGTGACGAAAGCGACGGTCTACTACTATTTTCCGACCAAATCGGACTTGTTTACCTCCACGATCGTGCGGATGCTCGGCAACGTCAAGACGCGCATTCTGTCGATCCTCGAGCTGCCGGAACCGCTCCAGGCGCGTTTGATCCGCATCGCGGAGCAATATTTGAATGTCCCCCATTTCGATATGGACATCATGCTGGCCAAAGCGGCGGAAGCGATGACGCCGGAGCAGACGCAAGCGATGCGGGAAGCGGAAGCTGCCATTTACCGCGTCGTGGTGGACGCATTCGATGCGGCCGCCCGCGCCGGCGAAATCCGCGACGTCGACCCTGCCGTCGCCGGCCACGCCTATATCGCCGTCATGCGCATCGGCAACACGCGTTATGCGGAGGAGAAGCCGCTGTTCGCCTCGACCTCCGCTGCCGCCCGCGCCATCGTCGAGCTGATCTGGCAAGGCGTTGGCCGTTGAGCGTATAGTGAAACCCCCGGAACCGAACGGCTCCGGGGGTTTTTGCATCGATCGGGCGAACGATCCGCTTATTGCCACGGGTCGAGCAAAATTTTTGCCGTTTTGCCCGGGCCCTGGATCAGCTTCTCGAAGCTTTCCCCGCCGGCGGCAAGCGCGACGGTTTCCGTCCACGGCATCATGCTGACGCGCCCTTCGCCGATCCATTGCAGCGCGGCGGCAAAATCCTCCGGCGCATAAGCAAAAGCGCCGGTCATCCGAATTTCGCTGCGGATCGCCGTGTTGATCGGCAAGCTGCTGTCCGCCTCGTGCAGGCCGGTGAACATCACCTGGCCGCCCGGCCGCACCGCATCGATGCACTGGCGGCGTGTCACAGCAGCGCCAACCGCGTCAACGGCGGCGTCATAAGCGCCTTCTCGCAGCGATTCGTCGAGCTCTGCAAGCGTTGTGGCGCACACCGCTCCCAGCTCGGCGGCGATTTCGAGCCGGCTGCGGTTCAAGTCGAGCACCGTTACGTCGCGCAAACCGTACACGTGCGCCGCCTGCAGCGTAAACAGGCCGATCGGCCCGGCGCCGACGATCAGCAGCTTGTCGGTCGGCGTCAGACGCAACATGCGCAGCAGATGCACCGCACAAGCGAACGGTTCGGCGAAAGCTCCCTCTTCCATCGAGACGCCGTCCGGCAGGCGGAATACGTTTTTGACGGGCACGGCGACATAGCCGGCAAAAGCGCCCGGCCGATGCGCGCCAAGCAAGCTGCGCTTCGGGCACAACTGCGCTTGCCCGTTCGTGCAATAGCGGCAAATGCCGCACGACACGAGCGGATTGACTGTCACACGGTCGCCGGCCTGCAGGTGGCTGACCGCCGCGCCGATCCGTTCGACGCTGCCGGCGAATTCGTGCCCCATCACGAGCGGCGGCTTGCGCAGCGAGTTATGCCCGAGGTAGCCGCCCAGCTCGGAGCCGCATATGCCGACTTTTTCGACGCGGATCAGCACTTCGTCTTCAGCCGGCTCGGGAATCGGCAGCTCCCGGATATTCATCGTTCGTGGTCCTTCGTAAACAAGCGCGTTCATCGTCGCCGTTGTCATCTTCGTCGTTTCCCCTTTCGGTGTGTAGCTGAGCGCCGCGGCTTGCGGCAGTTTGCCGCAGCCCGGGCGGACGTCAGCGGTGCGGAATCCATTTGCCCAACTCGCTTATCATCACTTCTTCCGCTTCCTTCAGATGCGCCGCGATCGTAGCCTTGGCTGCCTGCAGATCGCGGGCGGCGAGCGCTTGTACAATGTCCGCGTGATGCGACAAAATCGTCTCGGCACGAGGGTTGCCCTGGTTCGTAATTTCAAGGATCGACTGGATCACTTCCTCCAGCCCGATCCAGGCCTGCATCAGCGTTTTGTTCCCCGACAATTCGACGATCCGCTGGTGAAAGCGCACGTCCCAGCCGGCAAATTCCTCCGACGTAATCGTCCGCTTCTCCATCTGCGCGAGAATGTCGTCGAACTCCGCCCGGGGAAATAGCGTACCGCCGCCTGCCATCCACTTCTCCGCTGCCATCGTCTCCAGCATCGTGCGGAACTCGTACAAGTTGCGGATATCCTGCAGCTCCACCGCTTTGACGCGTACCCGTCCGTTCGGCAGCCGCTCGGCGAAACCTTCCTGGACCAGCAGCTGCAAAGCGTCGCGCACCGGCCCGCGGCTGACGCCCAATTGTTCGGCGAGCTGCGGTTCCGCCAAATGGTAATGATGCGGGTATTCGCCGCTGATAATCGCTTTGCGCAGCCTTTTGGAGATGGCGTCGCCCAGCATGTGGCGTTTGACGACCGTCATCGGGACCGCCTCGTTTCCTCAGTGGAGTGTACGACTAAGAAACCCTATAGTAAAACTGTTAACAGTTTTACTATAGGGGAAATTCGGGCTGAGCGCAATCTTTTTTGTCGGCAGAGGCTAGCGCGACTGCCGGCTGCGGCGATAACTTTTCATGCCGATTAGAAAGTCGCCTCAACTGTCGAATACCCGCGAAACCGGCTCCCGCTGCGCACGGGGGGTTGGTACTCCGATCGCTTCTTGTTTTCCGAATTCTTCGAACGATCAGGCCAAGGGGGAATCCGGAAAACAAAGGCGAACGCAGCGTAATCTTCCGAAGCCGCTTTCTTGCAGAAAGCGCTCAGCTTCTCCATATCACCCCCTGCTCTCCGCTCCCCCCTTCGCCTCTGTTTTAACCTCCGCAAAAGCGGACTCGTGGCACAAAGCGCTTCTCCCCTCCGCCAACTAACTAATTTGCTTTCGTGCCCCCCCCCTGCGGCGACAACTTTGAAAAACAGACCCTATTTTTTTGCCTATTTCGCCCAAAACGGGCAGTCCCACGAGGCCGGCCAATCGGGCAAATAAGCCATTTTTCATGGGCAATTTTTTTGATGGGTCGACGAAAAGCCCCAGCCTTTGCAAAATAACGCCTGGATCGCGCTATAACGCTCGGGATGGGGCAACATGTGCGCCTGATGGGCGCGGGTGCATTTCAGAAGCTTGAATTTGTTAAACACCGGGCAATACCGGCGCAGTTACGTGCATGAGACGCTCTACCGCGTGCGGAATGTAAACCGCCCGGCCAGCTTCGCTTCCGGCTGAATAGCGCGCAGCGCGATGCGCCAGAACGCGCCGTCCGCGCCGCCGTGCACGCGCGCGACGAGCTGCTCCGCCGCGTAGCTCCACGCCGCCGCGTCGTACGCCAGCGTCACCGGCCCGATGCGCACCGTGCCCGGCGTTTCGCACACCGGCTCCGCATCGGCAATAAACGCTTCCTCGAACGATTCCGGCGCGCGCGCAAAAGCCGCTTCATCGGTGACCGTCAGCGTCAGCTCTTCTTCCGCCCACGCCCACTCGAACGTGCGGTGCAGCGACTGCAAATGCTCGCACTCGTAAGCGCGCGTCAAATCGAGCCGGAACAACCCGCCGTCCGGCCCCGCTTCATAAGCCAGCGTTTCGGTGCGGAACGCGCTGCCGTACGATTGCCGCACGCCGTCCACGACCGGCACCGAATGACCGTGCGAACCGGCCGTCCACAAGCCGTAGCGGATCCCGGTTTGGAAATACTGCCGCGTGTATTCGCCCATGCCGATATCCTTGAGCACGCTGCCGCCCTGCGTATGCAGCACAAAATGCCCCAGGTCGTTATGATTGTGCGGTTCCTCGTTGTGGCCGCCCTTCGCGGCAAAAACGACCGGACCGCCGCCGAGCCTGCGCTTCGAAACGACCCACTGGTTGCCGCGGAAATGGAAATCCTCCTGCGGCTCGGCAGCCGGCTCCGCCGTTTCGCCTGTCAGCGCCCAAAGCACGCTGCGGCTGAAAGCAGCCCAGCAGCGAAGCTGCGCGTCGCCGAACCCCGCTTCCGCTTCGGGCAGCGAAACGCCGCCGCAGCGGTCGCGAAGCCGCGCGAACAAGCCGACGGAAAGATCGACGACGCTCGGCGAATCGGAGAAATTGACGACCTGGCTGCCCGTCAGCAAACACGCTTGCGGGAACCGGGCAATGCTGCCCACATGCTCGCCCTGCAGCAAGTCGACTCTCCCTTCGGTCCGGGCGCGCAGCAGCTCGGCAAAAAAGACGTAATACCCGAAACCGAACTGCCAATAAGCGACGCCTTCAGGCGTTGCGCCCTGTTCGTCGAAGCCGGAAATATGCGCCCGCAGCGCATGCAGCGCCCGCCAGATCATCCCCGCCAGCTTCTCGGCGTCGTCGACCAAATAAATGGCCGCACAAGCCGAGCTCGCCGCGCAAACGGCTGGCCAGTTGTTCGTTTTCATCTCCCAGTTTTGCGGAGTCGGATCGTCGAAATAAACGCGGAAAATGCGCCGCTCGATCTCTTCCTTCACCCGGTGCACAACCCAGGGATGCAGACGCTGCTCGAATAGCCGCATAATTTCCGCCAGCGCAAAAGCGGTTTCGCCCGCAAACAAGTCGACCGTCTCCCGCGGCGGGGCAGGCTTGTCCCAGATGCCGTTCGGATACTCGATCACGTACAGGCCGACATGCGCCGGAAGCACCCACGTGTATTCGTCGCAGATCGCCCAGATCACTTCCTCCAGCGCGGTCAGCCACCGGTCGCCGCCTTCGCCTTCGGTCAACTGCAGCATCGCGTAAACGGACAGCTTCCGCCTGCGCTCGAAATACGCATGCTCGAATCGCCCGCGATCGCCCGTGCGCCCGAACGCCCAAAACTCCGCGAGCGGCAGCTGCACAATGGGCGTTTCGGCGAACCGTTCGCCCCGCTCCTTCAGTTCCGACCAGAACGCCTCGTTCACAAGCCCGTTCCCGTCACTTTCGCGGAGTGCGCCCACACGAGCCGTCTCCGGGAACAAGTGCTCAGTCCCGGTCCAGGCCGGCGTTTCCTCCAACACCCGTTTCAGTTGCTTTAAGGTCAATTCTGTCAAACCGATCGCGTTCACGTCGATTTCCGCCTCCCGTCAGGTCTTGCCCTTACTATACTCGCTGCAGCCGCCTCTTAATATGAAACGGTTGCCCGAATATGTCACTGTGTTGTCGGAAATGAAAAAAGAAAGAACCCTGCCTGGCAGGGTCCCGTATGTTGAAAAAGCGGTG
Source organism: Paenibacillus cymbidii (assembly GCF_004764705.1). Classification (GTDB taxonomy): domain Bacteria; phylum Bacillota; class Bacilli; order Paenibacillales; family NBRC-103111; genus Paenibacillus_AN; species Paenibacillus_AN cymbidii. The sequence goes on from NZ_SHLX01000030.1 coordinate 32,851, forward strand.
TCAGGCGAACAGTTCCGGCATTTGCGCCACGGCGATCGGGCGGAGCCGCTCCGCCTCTTCCAGCGGAATCGAACGATATGGCCAGCGCAGCTTCGTCCCGGCGTCGGACCAGCCGCCGATCGCCGCGAGCAGCTTGTCGACGGCCGCATTGCTGTAGCCTTGCTCCGTGATATACGGCACGATGCTGTCGCGGATGAAGCCGAAGATGCGTTCCTCCGCTTCCAGCGCGCCCGCGAGGTCGGTTTGCATCCGCTCATACCAGCGCTGCGCGCCGGCAGGACTCAGGCACGCCACGTTGGAGTAGGAGCCGTGCGCCCCTTGCGAGATGCCGGTCGCGAGCCGATGGCCGGGCACGAACACCGACATGCCGCGCATATGCTCGCGCATCGACGCGTACCAGGCGCTGTCGCCGCCTGCCGTTTTCGCGCCGATCAAGTTCGGCACGGCGGCTTTCAGCTTGCCGTACGTTTCCGGCTGCAGCACCCGTTTGGCGTGCGGCGGGTTGTACAGCACCAGCCCGATGCCGTCCGCCGCATCCTCCATCCGTTGCAAGCAATCGATCGCTTCGTCGTCCGTCAGCGCATACCAGTCGGACAAAATGACCTGGATCGCTCCGGGAGCCAGCTTGACGGCGCGGCGAATCCGTTCGAGCGACGTTTGCGGACTCATATGCGACGCGCCGAGCTGGAACGGCAATCCGCGCGCTTCGCACACTTCCGCAACCAGCTCGCTGATCGTTTCGTATTCCGCCTCGGATTGGGCATAAAACTCGCCCGCCGTACCGTTCGAATAAATGCCGTTAACCCCCGCCGCGGCAATCGTTTCGATTTGCGTCCGCATGCGCGCATAATCGATCGTTTCGTTTTCCCCAAGCGGCAGCAGCACCGTGCCCCATGTCCCTTTAATGTCTTCCGCGTTCAGCCTCTTCACCGCATATTTACCTCCCCGTCGTCATCGCTCCCATTTTAGCATAATAAAACTATAGTTTCATTATAATTCGATCCAATCACGCCACAAAAAAAACCGCATCCGACGGACGCGGCAAATATGCAGCTTGCGGTTCGATTACGCTTTCCACTTGCGGCCCGACTCGCGCAGCCGCTCCTCTTCATTGTGCGCGATCAGGAACACGAAATGCGGCTCCCCGCCCGGATTGCACCGAACCACATACGTCATGTCAAAATCGACCGGATCACCGGTCGCAAACTCCAGCTTCCAGTTCACTTTGACCAGCATGTGATCGTCGCCGAGCGGCGCCTCGGTAAACTTGCGCCGGCCGATCGACGCGACGCCGATGCTTTTGTAGAAGGAGGAGGCCTGGCGCAGCGCCTCGCGAAACCCGTCGTTGTTTTCGATATAATAGACGCCGTCCGGTCCGCTCATCAGCGCCTGTTGCCCGTAAGCCGCCGCAACGCCTTCAATGTCGCCCGCTTCCAGCGCCCGTTCGTACCGGTCGAATAGCTCCTGAACGGTCATCGGTCTCATCCTCCCTCGGGGTAGGTTAGAACGAATTTACCCGCGGCGCGGCGCGTTCAAACAGCCCTCCGAAGCAAGGCCGAACATAATGAGGCCAAAAGTTGTCCGCCCCGTTTGCGAATTGGTCCACCGCCGCACGCAAAAATGCGCTACAATCGAGTAAAACGAACGATCGCAGGCTTCGGTGAACGTCGGGAAAGAAGGATAACGCGTGTCAACAGGAGAAACAACCGTCAATCCGCAAAGATGGAAAATCATGCATGTCATCAATTTGGGAACGTTTATGACGACGCTTGATGTCGGCATCGTCCATTTGGCGCTGCCGCAGGTGGCGGAGCAATTCGGGGCGAATCTGGGGGACGTGCAGTGGGTGATCACCGCCTATTTGCTGACGATGATCGGACTATTGCCGATCTTGGGCGGCCTCAGCGACCGGTTGGAGCGGCGCGTCATTTACAGCTTCGGCATGTTCGGTTTCGGCCTCGGTTCGCTGCTTGCCGTATTCGCCGGGCAACTGTGGCTGCTGATCGCCGCGCGCGTCGTGCAGGGGATCGGCGCCACGATGATGATGGCCAACAGCCAGGCGATGGTGCGCGCGGTATTCCCGGACAACGAACGGGGCAAGGCGCTTGGCCTGAATACGGTGTTCATGTCGGCCGGCACGCTGGCGGGCCCGGCGATCGGCGGTTTTCTCGCCCAGTGGGGCGGATGGCCGCTGCTGTTCCTGATCAACGTGCCGTTCGCCGCAGCGGCGACTTATTACGGCTTGCGGCTGTTTCCCCAAACCGAACGCTCGCAGCGCAAGCTCGACACGGCCGGCGCCCTCGTGTTGGCCGCTGCCGCCACGCTGCTGTTCGCCGCCGCGATCATGGCGCAGGAGCAGCGCTTCTCCGCGCCCGTGCTGATCGTCGGCGCCGCCGGCCTGCTGGCGGCAGCCGCACTGTGGCGGATCGAACGGCGGCGCGAGCACGCCATCGTCGACAGCATCCTGTACCGCAATCGCCATATCGGCATCGGCAACTTGTCGAACTTCCTGTACTACGCCGCGCAGACGGGCACGCAGCTGCCGCTCAGCTTCTACCTGCTGCACGGGCTCGGTTTGTCCGTCTCCTCGGCCGGGCTGGTGCTGGCGGTCCAGCCGGTGCTGATGGGGTTGTCCGGCCCGCTGTCCGGCTGGGCGCGCGACCGCTTCGGCCCGGCATGGCCGACGACCGCCGGCATGCTGATCTGCGCCGCTTCCACCGTGCCGGTTGCGGCCGGAGGAACGCCGACGCTTGCCGACCTGATCGCGTTCAACGCGATGTTCGGCCTCGGCACCGGCTTGTTCCTCGCCGCGAACAATGCGACGATCATGAGCGCCGCGCCCGGCAGCAAAGCGAGCCTCGTCGGCAGCATGCTGGCGCTGATCCGCTATCTCGGCATGGTCGGCGGCATCGCGCTTGCCGTGCTGCTCATCGGCGCAGGCGCTACCGACGCCAGCGCAGCGGCACAAGCGCAGACCGCATCGGGCCTGCGCTGGTTATTCGCCGCGAGCGGCTGCATTTGCCTTGCCGTCGCGCTGATCGGCCGCTGGCGCGGCGAACGCGCCCGCGTTGCCGCTACTCCTTGAGCAGCGACAGAAACTCCGAGCGCAGCGCCGCGTTCGACTTGAATTCGCCGCGCACCGCGGAGGTGACGGTTTTGCTGCCGGGCTTCTTCACGCCGCGGGCGCACATGCACAGATGCTCGCCTTGCACGACGACCATGCAGCCTTGCGGCTTCAGCACTTCGTCGATCACATCCGCCAGCTCCGACGTGATGCGCTCCTGCACCTGCAGCTTGCGGGTGACCGCCTCGACCAGGCGGGCGAACTTGCTGAGGCCGGCTATTTTGCCGCTTGGGATATAGCCGATGTGCACGTGGCCATAGAACGGGGCCATATGATGCTCGCATTGGCTGTAGTAGACGATATCTTTGACGATCACGAGCTCCTTGTGGTTTTCGTCAAACGTAACGCCGATTACGTCGTTCAAATCGGCTTCGTAACCGCCGAAAATTTCCTCGTACATGCGGACGACGCGGGCGGGCGTGTCCAGCAAGCCTTCGCGGTCCACGTCCTCGCCGATCAACCGCAATATTTCGCGGACATGATATTCCAGTTGCTCCCGGTTGCGGGCGACGCTTTCGTTTCTGTAATCTTTGGCAGGCATGGAGGTAGTACTCCTTTCATCGCTATAATGGCAGGAAGCGGGGCGCACCGACGTAGCGTCGGCACCCCCCGCTGTCTTTGGTTCCGTCCGCTTGCCGGCAAACCGGCGCGGATTTATTTGAACTTCTGTTTCTTCAGCATTTGCTGCGCCTTGTTCAACTGCTGCTTGTTCATGTTGTAGCCCATCTGCTTCGCCATCTTGGCCAACATGTCCGGGTTGTTCTGCATCCGCTCAATTTGCCCGCGCAAGTAGTACACGCCGACGAAAAATCCGGCGACAGCGCCGACAATCAGCGTTACGATCGGTATGATCCAGTTCCACATTATGTTCACCCCGCGTCATGGTTTCGGCGTTCCTCCCGTGACCGGGCGACGAACGTCATCACAAACTTCCACGCCTATCATAGCATGTCCCGAAATCTCAGACAAATGTCGCATATTCACAATATATTTGCCCGGGCAGATGGTGGTATGATCGTTGGGGAAAGCCGTCAGTTACACGGCTCCTTATGAAACAAAACGCCAGAATAGGATGGTGGAACGACCGATGACGATCAAAGTCGCGATGCTCAGCTACTGGCACGTACATGCCAAAGATTATACCCGCCAAGTGCAGGCAAGACCCGAATGTCAAATCGTCGCCGTATGGGACGAACTGCCGGATCGCGGCCGGCAAATGGCAAACGAGTTGGGCGTACCTTTCTATGAACGGCTGCAGGAACTGCTGGACAACCCGGATATCGATGCGGTTGTCGTCGACACGCCTTCCCATTTGCACGCGGAAGTGATGATCGCGGCGGCGAATGCCGGCAAACATATTTTTACGGAAAAAGTGCTTGCCATCACAACGGCGGACGCCGACCGGATCATCGAAGCGGTGAACGCCTCCGGCAAATCGTTCATGATTTCGCTGCCGCGGCTGACGGAGAACAAGTTCCTCTATGCCAAACAAGTCATCGACCAAGGTCTCGTCGGCGACGTGACGCTGCTTCGCATCCGGCTCGCCCATGACGGCGCGCTGCCGACCGCGAGTTCGGACAAAGGCTGGCTGCCGGAGCATTTCTTCAGCCGCGAGCAATGCGGCGGCGGCGCCCTGATCGACCTGGGCTGCCATCCGATGTATTTGGCCGCGTTCTATCTCGGCATGCCGAAGAGCGTCACCGCACAGTTCGGTCATGTAACCGGCCGCGATGTCGAAGACAACGCCGTATCCGTGCTGGCGTACGAGAACGGCGCGCTGGCGGTAGTCGAAGCCGGCTTCGCCAGCCGCTTCAGCCCGTTCAGCGTCGAAGTGCACGGCACCGAAGGCTGCCTGCTCATCGGCAACACGATCCAATTGCGCAGCCGCAAGCTTGGCCTCGGCGCAAACGACGGCTGGGTGACGCCGGACCGGCTGCCGGCCGTGCCGCCACAACCGCTCAATCAATGGGTCGATCATATCGTGCACGGCACGGCGCCGACGATTACGATCGATCAAGGCCGTCAGCTGACTGTGCTGATGGAAGCGTCGAACCGTTCCGCCGCCGAAGGGCGTACGGTTGTATTGTAAGTAGCGAACATGCCAAACAACCGCCGCATTCCCCTTTTGGAGGAAGCGACGGTTGTTTGGCGTCGACTGAGTATGGTCGTCAGAGCAAGACAAACTGCGAACCCCGGCGAAACCGGCTCCCGCTGCGCGCGGGGGTTGGTACTCCGATCGATTCTTGTTTTCCGGATTCTTCGAACGATCAGCCAAGGGGGAATCCGGAAAACAAAGGCGAACGCTAGAGTATGCTTCCGAAGCCGCTTTCTTGCAGAAAGCGCTCAGCTTCTCCATACCAACCCCCGCTCTCCGCTCCCGCCCCTCGCCCCCTGTTTAACCCTCTCCATGCAGACATGTTGCACAAAGCGCGGCATTCTGCCCTCCGCCAACTAACCAATTCGCTTTTGTGCCGCTCCGATGAAGCTTCTTGAAAAATAGGCCCTATTTTATTGCCTATTTCACCAAAATCGGCACCCAGTCCCTCCATAATAACCAGTGAAATCACTGGCTATTCCGGCGAAAAGGCCCGATCCGGGGCCTGACGGAGCAAATAGGCCATGTTTTCACTGGCTATTTCCAACGAGGCACCCCGAATCGGGCCAATAAGCCATTTTTCTTGGCTTATTTCGTCCGCATCGGTGCCGCAAAAAGGAAGTCGACGGCAGCCAGCAGGTCGAGGCAAAGAAAGCTGCGGCCGGAAGCCGGATCGTCGACTGCGGTCCCCGTATGGCGAAAAATCGCCATCAGCGCATCCGGCAGCGTGGCGCCCCACGCTTCCCAGCGAAACCCGCTGACAGCCACGGCTTCGCGCAAAATCATCGCACACGCCGCCGCATAAGCGTTCGACGAAGAGGTCGCCGTTGCGGCGACCAGCAGGTCCGTGCCGGCGCCCCGGTCCAGATGCACCTCGCCCGTGTCCGGATGCACGGCGCCGATCGCGAAGCACGCCGGTTGGCAGGCGGGCCAGGAAATGCCGGCGGTGTAGCCGTTGTTCCCGCACGGCGCGCTTACCCACACGCCAAGGCGCCGCAGTTCCTCCAGCTTCGCGTCGATCATCGTCGCGATCGGCGTTTCATGCATTAGGTCGTCGAGCACGGACAAGTTGACAGCCGTGATGCCGTACCGTTCGCGATGATCGACGACCCATTGCAGCCCTTCCGCGATCGAAGCGGATTCGTCCCGCCGCAAATGAACGATGCTTGCGCAGCGAACGTGCGCGACGTGATTGTTGTAAGCGGCGCCCAGCAAGCCGTTGTAGTGGAGCGAGGACGGATAACCGACGCTGGTGCCGTGATAACCCGGCGGGACCGGCGTCGGATCGTCGTTGCCGTCGATGCTGTTGTAGGCGGCGATCACCTTCGGTCCCCATGGCAGCCGGGCCTGCCACTCGGGAACGGACAAGTCGCAGCCGTCGTCCAGAATGGCCAGGCACTGGCCTTTGCCCCAGCTCAGCGCCCCGTCGTATTTGTCCCACGTGTCGATAATCCGGTTCCGTGCGAAGGCGGCCGGATTGTACGGTACTCCCCGCCGGCCGCCCGCTGCGGACGGTTCCCCGCCGGCTGCCGGCTGATCCAGCTCATCGGCGCCAAGCATGCCGCGCAGCCTGTCTTCTCCATCCATTCCATTTCCCCGCTTCTTTTGGTCTTGTCGTGCCCACAGCCACTTCCCGTTTCTATCGGATTTGTCCCGCCCCCGCCTTGCTTACCCTTTGAGAGATCCGATCATGATGCCTTTGACGAAATATTTTTGCAGGAACGGGTAAAAAGCGATAATCGGCGCAACGGCGATGACGATCGTCGCCGCTTTGATCGACTGGCTGGTCACCTGCTCGGTCATGTCGATATAGGAGCCGGTGTTGGTCGGGTCGATCCGCTCCTGCAGAAACAGCTTCTGCACCAGCAATTGTAGCACGAAGCTGTTTTTTTCGCGCAAATAAATCATTGCATCGAACCAAGCGTTCCAATGAGCCACCCCCGACCAAAGCGCAATGACGGCAATGATCGGCATCGACAGCGGAAAAATGATCCGAAACGCCGTTTGCACCGGATTCGCCCCGTCGATCAGCGCCGATTCCTCCAGTTCCCGCGGGAATCCCATCAGGAAATTGCGCGCCAGGATAATGTACCAAGCGTTCGCCAGGCCGGGAAGCACCAGCACCCACAAGGAGCCGATCAAGCCGTACGATTTCATCGTCAGATAGGTCGGAATGAGCCCGCCGCTGAAAAACATCGTAAACAGCAAAAACAGCGTAATCGCCCCGCGCAAAGGCAAGTCGCGACGCGACAGCGCAAACGCGGCGAGCATCGTCACCGCCACCGTCAGCGTAACGCCGAACGACGTGCGGAACAACGTATTGCCGAAGGCCGAATAAAGGATGTCGCTGCGCAGCACCTGCCCGTACGCCGACAGATTGAAGCCTTCCGGCCACAAGCGCAGTCCGAGCCGGTTCACATAGGCCGGTCCGGTCACGGACAGCATAAGCAAGTTCCAGAACGGATACACGAACAGGATGGACAACACGATCATAAGCAACACGTTGAACACATCGAATAATTTGCCAGCCGGGCTTTTGCGGCGGAATACGGTCATGACGGAGCCCTCCCCCTCACCAGATGCCGTAATCGTTGAACCGTTTGACGAGAAAGTTGGTGCCCATGACAAGCGCGAGCGCGATCACGTTTTTGAACAAGCCGATGGCCGAGGAAAAGCCGTACTTCGTTTCCAGCAAGCCGATCCGGTACACGTACGTGTCGATAATGTCGGCGACGCGGTACACGGCCGGGTTGTACAGGTTAAAAATTTGATCGAAGCCCGCGTTCATGATGCCGCCGACATTCAGGATGAACAGGATCGTCATGATCGGCACCAGCGACGGCAAGGTAATGTGCACGATTTTCTGCAAGCGGCCCGCGCCGTCGATCGTGGCCGATTCGTATTGATCCTGGCTGATGCCGGCAATGGCGGCCAAATAGACGACGCTTCCCCAGCCGACGCTTTGCCAAATATGCGTGATGACCAGCATGCCCACGAACGTGTCCGGATCGGCGAGAAAATGAATCGGCTTGCCGCCGAAGAAGGTGAGCACATAGTTGAGCGCTCCCCGCGACGGGGACAAAATTTCGGTCAGCAAGCTGGCCAATATGACCCACGACATGAAGTGGGGCAAGTACGAGACGCTTTGCACGAATTTTTTGAATTTGCCGTGGATCAGCTCGTTAAACAGCAGCGCCAGCACAACGGGAGCCGGGAAGCCGAACAGCAGATGCAGACCGCTGATCGTCAGCGTGTTGCGAATGATCCGCCAAAAAAACACGTCGTGAAAAAACTGTTCGAAATAGTCGAAACCGACCCACGGACTGCCCCATATGCCGTCGATGAACCTGTAGTCCTTGAAGGCGATGATGACGCCATACATGGGCACATAACTGAACAAGGCGAACAAAACGATCGCGGGAGCAAGCATCAGGTAGTAATAACCGTATTTGCCGAAGCGGTCTCGCATCATCGTTACTTCTTATTGGACGCGTCGTACAGCTTCTGGTATTCGTCCATTACCGCCTGCCCGCCGGCGTCGAGGAACTTTTTCTTGAACGCTTCCCATTCCTTGTCGATGTCGAGCTTGCCGGCTACCGCGTTCGTTTCGAATTCGGTCGCTACCGTTGCGATCGCCGTGCCGTATTTGACGAGCGACTCGTTCGTGCCGCTGAAGCTGAAGTTGACGTTGGTATATTTGATCGGACTCGACATGGACACGTCGTAGGCGGGGCTGTCCGCCTTGGTGACCAGATTTTTTTTGGCGTAATCCCACGTGACCGGAGTCAGGCCAAAATATTGGGCGATGCCTTCCTCGTTGATCTTGTCCACCTTCGAGTATTCCGGCGTCAGTTGGATGATGCCGTCCTTGTCGAGCGTATACCCCTTGCCTTGTTCGCCGTAATAGACGCGTTTGTAGAAATCGTCGTTTGCCACCAGAAATTCCTTGATCGCCATGATGCGCGCCACTTTGTCGTCGCTCGTGTTTTTGCCGAACGCAAAGCCGAAGCCGGCTGACGGGAAGTTGATGCCGCCCGCGCCTTTGTCGCCGGTCGGGCCGGTGAAAGGCTTGATGAATTCAATTTTGGCGGCGGCATTTTTATCGGTTACCATGCTCGTCAAATTGGCTGCCGTCGACAACGCGAACCACCACGGATGGTCGGCCAGCACGCCGAACTTGCCGCTTTCCCATTTGGCCCGCTGCTGCGGACGCTGATCGGTGAGCGACTCGGGATCGATCAGCCCTTCCTTGTTCCATGCCTGCATCGTTTTCAGATAATCCCGGAAGCCGTCGGACAGCGCAACGGGCGATACTTTGCCGCTCTTGTCCGCGTAGAAGGCGGTGTTCGACGAACCGAGCCCGTAAGCTCCCCGCAAATAAAGCTGGATGCCGTGGCCGCCGAACGTATCGTTTTTGCCGTTTTTGTCCGGATCGTTAAAGGTGAAGCGCTTCAGCACCTCGTGGTATTCGTCCATCGTTTCCGGCAGCTTGGCGATGCCGACGTTGTCGAGCCAGTCCTTGCGCAAGGCCATGACCCACGGCTGCAGCTGCGCGTAGCTGAGGAACGGGATGAAGTAGTTTTTGCCCTTGTACTTCATCGTCGTGCTGGCGACGTCTTTGCCCAGCATGGCGTCGACTCTCTCCATCCACTTGGGCATCGCGGAGCGAATTTTCTCTTCGCTCAGTTCCTTAAGCAAGCCCTGATCGATCAGGAACTGGTAAGGCACGTTCAGGCTGATGTAATCCGCCGTTTTGCCTTCGGCGAAATACAGGTTTACCTGCTCCTTGTTGGACATATCGAGCATGACCTGATTGATTTTTACGTTAAACTTCTCTTCGATCAGCTTCTTCGTCGGGCTGTCCAGTTTGTCGTTCGCCTTGCCGGTCTGGTTGAATCCGATCCAGGAAAGCTCAAGCTTCTGCGCATACGGATTGGGTGCTGCCGATGCTCCCGCCTTCGCCGACGCCGCCGGCGAAGGCGACGCGCCCTTGCCTGCTTCCTCCTTGCCGCCGCTGCAGCCTGCCAGCACCGTTACAATGGCGATTGCTCCCGCCAGTCCGGCCATCCATTTTTTTCTTGCCACGATACCCCCGCCAATCTTCTCCATCGTCTCACTCCTCGTTCGAAATGGTGTTGCCAGCCCAGCATACGGTCGGACAGGCGCGGAGCGAAATGCTGCAATCTTGACGTTTATTGCCCCGATCTTGACAATGGCGGGAAAAATCCGGGCCGGCCGGCGATCGTTCCGTTCAGCTGTGCAGCTTCCGGTATTCGCCGGGCGTGAGGCCAGTCGATTCCTTGAACAGCTTGATGAAATGATTGACCTTGATATAGCCGAGCTGGCTGCTGATATCCTGGATTTTGGCGCCGGGCAGGAGAAGAAGCTCCTTGCTTCGCGTTATACGAGTCCTGGTGACGAAATCGCTGAAGTTTCCGCCGGTATGCTCCTTGAAGATTCGGCTCAAATAAGCGGGATTCAGGTTAAGCGCTTCCGCAACCGACGAAAGCGAGATTTTATCGCCGCAATCTTGCTCTACCATGCGCCGGGCATGCTCGACGTGCATGTTTCGTTTTTCCTGGAACGCCTGACCGATATAGTCCGCCATGGCGGCGATCACTCCTTCGAACCAGACGGAAAGCTCCTGCCAGTCGTTCTTCAGCAGAAAAGAGGCGAGCAGGTGCGGACGTTCCTGCGGAACGATCGCTTTCATGTCGAGGTGCAAATCCATGACGGTTTCGTTCAGCCGGACGAGCAGCTGCAGAAAGGCGTGCTGCACTTGCGGGAAGGCTGCCCGCCTTGACCCGGCGCGCATCGTTTGCACCATATCGGCGAACACGCCAAGCGCCTTCGCCCTTTCGCCATTCTTCAGGCAGACGACAAGCGCCGCTTCCATTTCCTTCGGGTACGGCAGCGGATCGTACGCTTGCAGCCTGACGTCGTCGATATAAATGATTTCCCCTTCTCCGCTCAGCTTCCGGTAACAAAGCGACTCCTGCGCCTCCGTATAAGCCCGCGGCAGCTCCAGGGCAGTCCGGCAATAGCCGCCGATGCCGATCGTGCAGGCGACGCGGTGCCGATCGTGCAGGCAGCGGCGGATCGCTTCGGCCGCGGCAAACACGTCGGCCATGCCGCTGCCGCCGCTATTGAGCAGTACGGCGTACAGATGGTCGTCGATTTCGGTTACCCAGCGCGTTCCAACCGGGTCGAGCGATTCCGCGATGGAGTCTTTCACTTTCAACTGCTCCAGCTTCTCCGCTTCGATGTCGGCGTGCCGGCTCCACTGTACTTGCGTTTCCACGGCGACCAGCAGCAGACCGATGTCAAGCGTCCCCAGCTCGACGCCAAAATAGCGCAGCCGCTCCTCGATCGCCTCCAGCCCGTAGTCGTGTTCCTTGAGCAAGGAGCGGACGAATTTCTCCTGATAGGCGGGCAAGCTTTCGCGAAGCCGCTGCCGATACCGGTTGCGCGCTTCGTACGCGCCGGTCAGGCTTTCGCTGATGACCTGGAATTCGCCGGCGGTCCGCGTCCGAAGGCCAGGAACGACGGGCGATCCGACCGGCTTGCGCTCACCGTCGCCCTGGTGATCGTTTTTGATCAGCTGCAGCAGGCGGGAGATCGGCTTGTACATGCGGCGGCTGGAGACAAGCGCCAACGAGGCGGTTGCCAGCAGCAGGAGCGCCGTAAACACGATGAACAAATTGCGGATGCCGGCGATGGTGGCGTACATGGCGTTCATGTCGGTGACGCTGGATATCGTCCAGCCGAGCAGCTCCGACGACTGCCAGGAAACAAGCCAGCGGTTATGCCTCATGGCATGTTCCCCGGGCGTGCGTCCGTCCGCGTCGGCGGCGGCGATCGCCGCGCGGCTGGTGTCGACGAGCGGCGCCGCAGCGGCGGAATTGTCGTACAGCAACGGTTCTCCTTCCGGGGAAAGAACGATCAGCGTCGTGCCGCGGTCAATGCCCAGCTTGCTGATCAGATTCCTATAGTAGGCTTCAGCATCCAGATTGATCACAACCGCATAATTGACTTGCGCCGGCCGGAAAACGATCGGAATGACGCGCTTGACGCCGCCGTTCGGCAGCGCGGCATCCCGCACATCCGTCATGATCGGATAGCCGAACGCATTCTGGTGTACGTGTTCGTCCCAGTTGCTATCGTAAAATTGCCCGACGGGGTATTGCATATGATCGGAGGTGAGCACGATGCCCCGGTTCGGATTGATATAGTAAACGGAATAAATAAATTCGTTGAGATTTTTCAGATCGACGAGGCTTTGCAGCACTTTGGCCTTGCTGTCGATATAGTCGACGATGCGCTGCCGCTCCGATTCGGCGGCGTTGTGCCACTGGCCGAGCTCGGAGTAATAATCGCCGAGCGGCGACTGGTCGAACGTCAGCAGCGATTTATTGGTGGCGAATTGCCGGTAGCCGCTGCCGATCTGATTGACGATCAACTCCATCGCGTTGGCCGTTTGTTTCAGGTAGCGGGCATTGGCTTGTTCGATTTCCCGCTTCATCGACGATTGTACATTGTAATAGAAGAAAAAGACGAGCGTCACGATCGGAATCGTACAAATGAGCAGCATATAAGTGACCAGACGGATCAAAAAGCGTTTGTGCCGCGAATAAATCAGCAGTTTGTCGAACAAGGGGCATCCTCTCCGTCGTTGGTAGTAATATGTCCAGTATAGGCGAATCGACGGGGACCGGGACATGCTTTAATTTTGACATTCGTTGCCCTGATGTTCACTTGTGGAGGAGGATAAGCGGAAAAGCGGAACAGGCGCACGGTGCCGGCGATGCGGCACTCGTGCGCCTTCGGGCGATGGACGGCCCGGGCTGGTTAGAACAACTCGTCGATGCGGAAGCGGACGACGCCCATGTGGTAACGCTGATGCTGCGGCACCCGGTTGGCGTAGTAGGCAAGCACAAGCGTGCCGTCGCTCGTTTGCACGCACGACGGATAGCCGCCGTCCGTTGCGGTAATGAAGTCGACAAGGAAGACAGGCTTGCTCCAGCTCGCGCCGTTGTCGTCGCTGATTCGGGCGTCGACGCCGTAGTGGCCGTTATTGCGCGCCCCGTAGGTAAGCAGAATGCGTCCATCCAACAATTTCAGCAGATGAGCCGGAATTTGTCCGGGAAGCGATACCGCTCCGCGCGGGCTCCAGCTGTCGCCGAAGTCGTCCGAGCCGAACAGCTCCAGGTGCTCGCTCTCCCAAGTGCGCACCGCTGCCAGCAGCCGCGAGTCCCCCAGCGCAACGATAGCGGTTTCGTTGCCTTTGATCGGCGCGATCGGACGCGGATTGACCCATGACTTGCCTTGATCGTAGCTGCGGAAAAACCAACTGCGGTTGAGGACAGCGTCCCGTCCCGTGCGTGCCGCATCGCGCGAAAAAGAATAGCAGGCGGAGCCAAGCGTGCCGTCGCCGCTGCTGACGATATCCCCGAACGGGATGACCGCTTCCGTGCCTTCCGGCAGCTCGATGCCGCCTTCGATCGTCCATGAAAGCCCTCCGTCGCTGGAACGGCTCACCCTCGCCGGCAAAATATTGCCCCTCTGCCCCGACACGCGGGCCGGATCGTTGGCGGGTGAAACGTCGTCCCACCCCGAGCTGAGCACGACCAGGGAGCCGTCCGTTGCAAGCCCCGCCGCCACGTTCATCCGGTTCTGCTTCGGCAGGTGCCCGGAAGGCACGCCGCCGCGGGCCCACGTTCGGCCTTCGTCGCCGCTGATCCAGCATTCCACGTCGCCTTCCGTTACGCCGTGATTCGGCTTGCCGAAGATGACGGCGGTGATCGCACCATTCTGCAGCAGCGTCAGGTTCGGCCATGCGCATACATTGTCGATGGCGATGAATCGTTCCACTTGCTTCACTCCCCTATTCGGATCTTGTTGCATCGTTATCGTACCCCGCCACCCGGGCGGAAGCCTATGCCGCAATCTTGCGATTTATCGCCCCGTTCTTGACATGTCCGCTGCCGCCCCTGCCGTCCTCTTGCCTCCGAAACTGTGCATTTGCGCAACATTATTGGTCGATTCGGGAAAACTGCGCTTATACGGCCAGTGATACGATGGGGACTAACCGGTCATCGCCGGCACACGGAATGGCGAACAGAATGTGGAGGAAAACCGAATGGAGACGAATCACGAGCAAATATACCTGACGCGGCTGCTGCGGGACGATCCGGTAACGCCGCATGTGGAACGCTTCCTCGCGAAGCAAACTGGCGAACCGTTTGAGGAATCGGGCGCGACACGCGAGCATTATTTGGCGTTTGCGGAACAGCGGCTGCGCCAGTTTGCATCGGAGCAGGACGAACGCGGCGCAATCCTTGATCCTTACGACGGCGTCGAGCGCCAGTTCGCGACCGCCTGCTTCGCCAAAGCGGGAGCCGTGCTGCTAAACGCAGGACGCTGCGGCGATCTGGGCGAATCGGTGCGGAAGGCGATGGACTGGGCGTCTTATTGCCTCGGGGAAAACAAGATACCGGACGACCATGCCGATTTTACGACCCATATGCTGGTCAGGGCGCTGCAGCTGCTGGCGCCGGAAACGACCGACGAACGCGTGTTGTCCTGGCGAACGAGCCTGTCCCGTATCGTGCCGGAAGCTACTTATTCCCAAACCGAACGCAATTTCGCCAATCTCAAATCGATTCGCAACTGGGCGACATACGCCATGCACGGGGAAATGATGCGGCAACGCGAAGGGCTGACCGATTCCGCCGCTTTCGTGGACAAGTACCTGGCGCCCCAGCTCACCCGCTTTACGCCCGAGGGGCTGTATCGCGACCCGAATTTGCCGGTTGCCTACGACCTGGCCGCCCGCCAGCAATTAAGCGGTCTGCTGGACGCGGGATATACCGGCGAACATGCGCCGTTTCTGCGCGCTGTCCTGCGGCGCGGAGCATGGGCAATGCTGTTCATGCAATCGACGACGGGCACGGTAAGCTGCGGCGGACGCAGCAACCAGATCGTCTGGAACGACTTGACGTTCGCGCATCTGTGCGAAAGAGAAGCTTCGCTTTATTATGCCGCCGGCGATACGCGAACGGCCGGAAGCTTCAAGCGGGCCGCGCGGCTCGCGCTGCAGTCGATCCGCAGCTGGAGCGACGATCCGGAGCAATTCCGGCTGTTCAAAAATCGGTTCGACGCGAAGCATCGCGCCGGCTGGGAGCTGTATGCGTACTATTCTCCCTACAGTCTGTATGCCGCCCAAATCGCCGCTTCCTGTTATGAAGCGGCGGACGAGCGCATCGCCGAGCTTCCCGCGCCTGCCGATACGGGCGGCTACGCGTTCCACGTGCCGTCGTTTCACCGGCTGTACGCCAGCAGCAACGGCTACCACCTTGTTGTGGACACGGCGGCACAAATGGGTCACGACGCAACCGGCCTCGTTCGCCTGCACAAGCGCGGCGTCGCGGAGGAAACGGCGCTTTCGACAGGCATTGCGGGGATGGACGACGAAGTACCGTGGATATTCATCCGGCCGCGTTTGCTCATTCCCTCCCCGCGCCAAGCCGCAGCGATCGGCCCGATGTGGCGCGACGAGCATGGAACATGGGACCGGCTCGCCCGCTACGGCCGAAAAAAACACGAAGTGTTTCACGAACTGGACGAAAACGGTCAGCCGATCGACGGCGAGAAGCTGGATTGGCGCACATCGGTCGAAGCGGTGGAAGAAGCTGCCTCCGGGCTCCGGCTGCAAGTACGTTACGTTGCCGACCGCAACGTCCGCACAGCCGAGTTCGGCAGCGACGGGCATGGCGCGAATGCGCAAACGACGTACGAGAAGGCCATGGGAGACATCCGGCCGCGGCCGGGTGCGGGCAGCGCGGCGGAAATCGTCGAGGAATACCGTCTCGGACCAGATGGCGTCACGGTAACCTGGAGTGTGAAAGCGGCGGAGGGCGGCGACATTACGGCGTTTGGCGTCGGCGTTCCGCTGCTTGCGACCAATGGAGCCGGGGAGGCCGCCGTTACCGGCGATACCCGCTGCGTCCAGGTTACGCACGACAGGTACCGGTACACCGTTCGTCCGGTCGACGGGGACGCTCCGCTAACGTACGAACTGCTGCCCGGCCTGATGCCGAACCGCAACGGCCACTACCGGCTGGCGCAGTGGACAAGCCGCGAGTCGCGTGCGATTGCGCTTCATTTCGAGCTGCAAGCGCTCGATTAGCTGTTGCTACTCGTCGGACATTGGCGGCCGATTCAAAATAAGCCATGTTTGATTGGCTATTTCGTTAAAAACAGCCTGCCGCAAAAAAATAGCCAGCGATTTCGCTGGCTATTTGGCCGACAAGCTCGATTTTGAGGCTGCTTGGGCAGAATAGCCAGTGTTTTCACTGGCTATTTCGCCGAGCCGACTAAAAATGGGCGAATAAGCCATTTTTCATTGGCTATTTTCGCGATTACAGCTCGGGCGAAAAGCTCAACTCCACCCGCCGCCCGACCGCGCGCCGGCCGGGTTTGCCCCAGGCGCCGAGGTCGTAAGCGATGTACAGTACGTTCGGCTGAAGCTCGCGCACCGCCATGTAATGAGTCGTCATGACGCCCGACGTCACTTGCACGACATGGCTCCACGTCTCCCCCTGATCGAAGCTGAACGCCACGTAATTGCCGTTCCACGGATGGCTTGGATCCGCCCAGCACATCTTCTCCGAAATGCGTACGCCGAAGACGCAGACGAGCACGCCGTTCCGCAGCTCGATCAGATCCGGGTCGGCGTACATGCCGCGCAGCTCGCGCCGATCTTCGTGCGTCTGGGCCGCGATCTCGCGGAACTGCTCCGCCCACGACGCGGTGGCGTGAATGTCGATGTCGCCGAACTGCTCCACGCGCGGTTCGCTCCAGGTCAGCCCTTCGTCGTCGGAATACGCCGACATCATGTCCCGTCCGGTGCGCATCATGCAGATGAGCCTGCCCTCATGCGTCCCTTGCGACAACCGAACGAGCACGGGCTCGACGTAGCCTTCGGTGCCGACGTCCGTGCCGTCGACAACGCAGCCGATTTGCCGCCACGACCTGCCCTTGTCCGAGGAGCGGTACAGAATCGTCCGGCACTTGTGCATGCTCGGCGTATAGGAGCACGGGATGTCGTCGCCGTAAAACCACGTGTACATCAGCGTCAGCAGGTCGCCGTCCGGCAGCTCCAGCACGGAGCGATGCAGCCGCGCCGCCTGATGGTCGTGGCCGCCGTCGTCTTTCCTCGAAGCGACGTCGACATTCGTCAGCTCGAACGAAACGGGAATCGGCTCCTCCAGCGTATGCCAATCGTCGTAGGAGTATGCCACTTCCCCGGTGCCGCGGTCCGGATTTGCCGGATCGGCCACCACGTACGTGTCGAGCGCGATAATCGACCCGTCGGACAGTTGCGCCGCGCCGCCTTCGATGTTCACTTCGTCGAAGCCTTCCCGGCGCGTCGTCCGCTGCCACGAAACGCCGCCGTCCCGGGAAACGACCGTTGCGATCAAGTGCGCATACACCATCGGCTTCGTGCCGAACGGTTTCTCCGGCAGCTGCGCCTGCGCCACCATCGTCCCTTGCGACGTTACGAGCAGAAACGGCTGCAGCCCGCCTTCCAGCATCGTCACTTCTTCGCCTAATGCCGCCTTCACCCTGTTATCCGCTGCGATAATGTTGCCCGTTTCGGCCATCACGGCACGCTCCTTTGGGGCTCGCTTTGGCGCGAGCTATTCGACTGCGCACAAGGAACCGGCGATAAACCGGACTCCATCCGCCAGGTAGTAATAGTACGTAATCAACACGCGTCCATCCGCGAGCTGTACCGCGCTCGTGTAGCCGATGTCGCCGCCAAGGCCGTCGTCGCGCACGACGAATTCCTCCGCGCTGCCGAGATTCGTGCATTCCGCGTCCAGCACAAGCGCGCGCACGCCGAACGGCTTCAGCCGGTAGCCGTAGTTAAGCAGTACCCGTCCGTCGGCCAGCTGCAGCGCGTTGAACGGACTCGGCGAATAGATCGGCCACATCTCAACCGGGCTCCATGTCCGCCCGCCGTCTGTCGATTCGGACGTAAACAGCGGCGACGCAAGATGCTCTTCGCCCGGCGTCTTCTCCAGCTTGACGCTGCGGATGAACAGCACAACCTTGCCCCCGGCCGTGCGGAACAAATTCGGCTCATGAAAATGATACTGCCCTTCGTACCCCGGCAGCACCGCCAGCCGCTCCCACGTTTGCCCACGGTCGACCGTACGCCCGACGACTACGTTGTGCGTGTCGCCTTCCTGCCCGTAGAACGGCGTCAGAATGGCGCCGTCCGGCAGTTCGACGCTGTTGCCGCGCACGGCGACGTCGCCGAGGCCGGCCGGCAGCGGGCGATCCCAGGTCGCTCCGCCGTCCGTCGAACGGATCGAATACGTGCCGGCCATTTGCCCGACCCAGCGGCCCTGCACGGCGGTCGTCCATGCGCCGGAGCTCCGTTCCGCCAGCGGCGGCGCGTCCTGCTCCTCGTACACTTTCCACGTAAAATAAGTCGCAAATAGCGTTCCGTCGGACAGCACGTTCAGACAAGGATCCTGCACGCCGTGGAAAAAATCGTCCCAGATGACCGACGCGGCGGCATCCCAGACGATCCCGTCCTTCGAGCTTAGCGACACGCCTTTCGAAGAGGCGTCGAGGTGCGTAATCATTCCGTCGTATGCCGCGCGCCGATCGGGCGCCTGGCGGAAGCTCAGCCGGAACGAGCCGTCCGGCAGCCGTACGGCCGAAGGGAACGAATTGTAATGGGCATCCCGGTAAATTTCCACATGCTGCAGCGGTGTAACTTTGGACATGGCTCCACCTTTCCTGAGGTCAGCCCTTGAGCGAACCGACCATTACGCCTTTGGCGAAATATTTTTGCAGAAACGGATATACGATGACGATCGGCACAATCGCGGCGATAATCGTTGCGGCTTTTACCGACTGGTTCGTCACTTCCGGCGTAATCTGGATGTACGTGCCGGTGCTGGACGGATCGATTTTATCCTGCTGGAAAATCTTTTGCACGAGCAGCTGCACAACGAAGTCGTTCTTCTCGCGCAAATAAATCATCGCGTCGAACCAGGCGTTCCAGTGCGCCACGCCCGACCAGAGGGCGATGACGGCGATGATCGGCGCCGACAGCGGGAAGATAATGCGAAACGCCGTCTGCACCGGATTCGCGCCGTCGATGAGCGCCGATTCCTCCAGTTCCTTCGGAAAACCCATCAGGAAATTGCGCGCCAGGATAATGTACCAGGCGTTCGCCAGCGTCGGCAGGATGAGCGACCACATCGAGCCGAGCAGCCCGAGCTTGCGAATGTTCAGAAACGTCGGAATGAGCCCGCCGCTGAAGAAGATCGTAAACAGCATGAACAGCGTAATGACGCCGCGCAGCGGCAAATCCCGGCGCGACAGCCCGTAGGCGGCGCACATCGTTACGACCACGGTCAATCCCGCGCCCAGCACGGTCCGAATGATTGTGTTCTTATAAGCGACGTAGATGACGTCGCTGGCGAACAACTGCTTGTAGGTGGCGAGGTTCATCCCCTCCGCCCACATACGCAGCCCAAGCTTGTCGACATAGGCGGGGGCGGTCATCGACAGCATCAGCAGGTTCCAGAACGGATACAGAAACAGCAGCGCCAGCACGAGCATGAAAGCGATATTAAACACGTCGAAAGCTTGGCCTGCCATCGTTTTGCGGCGAAATGTCGTCATCTTGACGTCCCCCTGAAAGGTTTGCGATACTACCTGATCTGCCTCCTGCGAGCAAAACTTGCTTCGGAAGCATATGCTTACCAAATGCCGTATTCGTTGAAGCGTTTGATGATGTAATTGGTGCCGACGACGAGCACGAGCGCCACCACATTTTTGAACAGGCCGACTGCCGTGGAGAAACCGTACTTGGTCTCCAGCAGCCCGATCCGGTACACGTACGTGTCGATGACGTCCGCGACGCTGTATACCGCCGGGTTGTACAGGTTGAAGATTTGATCGAAGCCCGCGTTCATGATGCCGCCGATGCTGAGAATGAACAGCACGGTCATGATCGGCACAAGCGACGGCAGCGTAATGTAGCGCATCTGCTGGAACCGGTTCGCCCCGTCCATGCGCGCGGATTCGTACTGATCCTGGCTGATGCCGGCGATCGCCGCCAAATAAACGACGCTGCCCCAGCCGACGGTTTGCCACAGGTGGCTGACGACCAGCACGCCGACAAACGCGTCCGGGTTGGCCAGAAAGTGGATCGGCTTGCCGCCGAACAGCGTAATGATATAGTTGAACGCGCCGCGCGACGGCGACAGCAGCTCGATCATGATCCCGGACAGAATGACCCAGGACATGAAATGGGGCAAATAGGAGATCGTTTGCACCGCTTTTTTGAACCTGCCGCCAGCCAGCTCGTTGAACAGCAGCGCCAGCACGATCGGCGCCGGAAAACCGAATACAATATGCAGTCCGCTGATGATCAGCGTATTGCGCAAGATGCGCCAGAAAAAGATGTCGCCAAACAGCTGGCTGAAATTTTCCAAACCGATCCACGGGCTGCCGATAATGCCGTCGACAAACCGGTAGTTTTTGAACGCCATGATGACGCCGTACATCGGCACATAGTTAAACACGATGAAACAGACGATCGCCGGGGCCAGCATCAAGTAATAAAATCCGTACCTGTTCCATCTTCCCGCCCACTTGTTCGCCCCTTGCGCCGGCAATTCGGCCGCGTTTTCGCTCATGCGGATCGTCTCCTTTCCCGGCGTCCAAGAAGCTTACTTCTTGTTCGATTCGTCGTACAGCTTCTGGTAATCGGCAATGATCGACTGGCCGCCGGCGTCGAGGAACTTTTTCTTGAAGCCTTCCCATTCCTTGTCGATGTCGATTTTGCCGCTGGATGCGTTTGTTTCGAATTCGGTGACGACCGTGTTGACTGCGGTGCCGTACTTCAGCAGCGAATCATTCGTGCCGGCGACCGTAAAGTTGATGTCGTTGTACTTTTTCGGGCTGGCCATGGCGACGTCGTAAGCGGGAGCGTCTATCTTCAGCACGTTGTTCTTTTTGTAGAAATCCCAGTTGTCCGGACGCAGCGCGAAATATTGGCCGATGCCTTCCTGCGTGATCTTGTCGACGTTCAAGTAGTCCGCCGGCACCTGGATGACGCCGTCCTTGTCAAGCGTATAGCCTTTGCCTTCTTCGCCGAAGTAGGCGCGGATATAGAACTTGTCGTCCGCGGACATGTACTCCTTGATCGCCATGATCCGCTCCATCTTTTCGTCGCTTGTGTTTTTGCCGAAGAAGAACCCGCGCTGCATCGACGGATAAGCGGCGCCGCCTGCGCCTTTATCTCCGGTCGGGCCGGTAAACGGCTTGAGGAAGTCGATTTTCGCTTTCGGGTTTTTGTCGGTCACCATCTGCGTGACGTTGGTCGCCGTCGTCGACGCGTACCACCACGGATGGTCGGCGAGCACGCCGAACTTGCCGTCGGCCCACTTGGCCCGCTGCTGCGGACGCAGGTCGGTGATCGATTCCGGATCGATCAAGCCTTCCTTGTACCACGATTGAAGCGTTTTCAAATAATCCTTGTAATTGTCGCCCAGCACGCTGGCATTCACTTTGCCGGCGCTGTCGGCGTAATACTGCACGCCCACCGCGGAACCGCCGAGACCGTACGCGCCGCGCAAATACAGCTGCAAGCCGTGGCTGCCGAACGTGTCCTTTTTGCCGTTCTGGTCGGGATCGTTGAAGGTGAAGCGCTTCAGCACCTCGTGAAACTCGTCCATCGTTTCCGGCAGCTTGGTAATGCCTACGTTGTCGAGCCAATCTTTGCGGATGCCCATGACCCACGGCTGCAGCGCCGCGTAGTTGATGAACGGCACGGCGTACAGCTTGCCTTTGTACTTCATCGTGGAAGAGACGATTTTCGGATCGACCATGCTTTCGATGCTTTTCATCCAGCTCGGCATCAGCTTGCGCAGCTTGTCTTCCGGAACTTCCCGGACGAGTCCCTGCTCCATGACGAACGTCGAGTCGACGTTGAGCCGGATGTGGTCTGCCGTTTTGCCGTCGGCGAAAAACAGGTTCACCTGCTCCTTGTTGTGCACGTCGAGCGGCACCATCGTGAGCGTGACGTTGAACTTCTCCTCGATCAGCTTCTTGATCTTGTTGTCGTTGTTGAAATTCGTTTTGCCGATCTGGTTGTGCCCGATCCACGAAATATCAAGATGTTTGGCGTACGGGCCCGCCACCGGCGACGCCGATCCCGCGGCCGGAGACGATGACGATGCCGACGCGCTTGGGCTTGCTTTGGCGCCTTCGCCCGAATCTTTGCCGCTGCAGCCGCTGACGATCGTTGTCGTTACCGCGGCTACCGCGATCCATTTTGCCGTTTTCCCCCATGCAATTTGTTTGACTTGTTCCAAACGAATCCCTTCCTCCCCTTGGCATGTGTGTTGCTCTTTGATCGTACGGGGAGATCCCGCCTGCCGAGAATACCGCAATCGTGACTTCGATCTCCTGTTTGATGATAAAGTAAAAATAACGGTATCGCGAATATCCGAGAGCAGCGAAGAAAACAAAAGGAGGACAGTGGCTGCTGCCCTCCTTATCTGCTTTCGAGTGCGATTGTGAGTTTAAATGTGCTGTTTGCGATATTCGCCGGGTGTGATTCCGTTCATCTCCTTGAACAGCTTGATAAAATGCGTCACCTTGGCGTACCCGAGCTGCTCGCTGATGTCCTGCACCTTCAGCTCCGTGTGCAGCAGCAGTTCCTTGCTGCGCAGCACCCTCGCCCGCGTGACGTAATCGGTGAACGTAACGCCGGTATACTCTTTGAAAATGCGGCTGAGATACGCCGGGTTCAGGTTCAGCTTATCCGCCACAAACGTCAGCGACAACGTATTGATGTTTTCGGTGTCGATCAGTTGCTTCGCGTTTTCGACGTGGGCGTTTTTCTTCTCCAGGAATGCCTGGCCGATGTAGGTCGCCATCGTGCCGATCAACCCTTCGAACCAGATCGTCATTTCGCGCCAGCCTTCCTTCTGCAGGAATGCCGCCACCGCGTTCGGGCGCTCGCCGGGCACAATCTGCTCCATGTCAAGCTGCAGATCGCGCACCGTTTCGATCAGCTTGACAAGCAGGAGCAGGAACGTTTGCTGCACTTGGGGAAAAGCGATTTTGCCCGTTTGCGCCCGCAGGTCGCGCACCATTTCGGCGAATACGTCCAGCGCCTTGTCCTTGTCGCCGTTCTTCAGGCAAACGAGCAGCGCCGCCTCCTTCTCCTTCGGGTAATGCAGCGGCTTGTGCGCGTGCAGGCGGACGTCTTCGATATAAATGATGTCGCTGCCGCTGCTCATGCCCCGGAACTGCAGCGTCTCTTCCGCTTCCCGGAACGCCCCCGGCAAGTCGGCGATGGTGCCGCAATAAGTGCCGATCCCGATCGTGCACGCCAGGTTGTGCCGTTCGGCAAGCAAGTCGCGGATCGATTCCGCCGCCTCGAACACGACGGCCATCTCCATTTCGCCGCAATGGACGAGCGCGAGGTACAACTGATCGTCAAGCTCCAGCACCCAGTGGGCCAAAATCGGGTCGAGCGCGCCGGCAATCGTATCGGTCACGAGCAAACGTTCGATTTTTTCGCTTTCGATGCTGGCCGCGGCGCCGTCGCTTCCTTCCGCGGAGACGAGCAGCGGCACGAGGCCGCGCGTCGGCAAACCGATGCCGAGGAAACCGAAACGTTCCTCGATATATTTTTCGTCGAAGGCGTTCGTTTTCAGCAGGGAGCGGACAAACTTCTCCTGGTGCGCCGGCAAGCTTTCCCGCAGCCGAATTTGCAGGTTGCGCTTCGTTTCGTAAGCGTCGGCCAGCCCTTCGCGGATCACGTGGAACTCGCCTTGCGCCGGTTTGCCGCCCGGGTCGCGCCAGCTGCCTTCCTTGACGAACTGCAGCAGCATCGACACCGGACGATACATCCGGCTGCTCGTCAGCACGGCCAATATCGCCGCCGCAATCGCCAGCAGCACGGAGATCGTAAAGAACAGATTGCGTATGCTCGAAATGTTGCTGTACATGTCGTGCAGGCTGGTGACGCTGGCGATTTTCCAGCCGAGCACGCCCGACGAGCGCCACGAGATGAGCTCGCGCCCGCTGAGCACCTGGTTCGATTTGGTTCCGCCGTCGAAACCGACGTTCGGGCCTCCTACGACGCTCTGCACAAGCGACAAGTCTCCCGCTTTGCCGGCGTCGCTGTCGTACAAGAGCGGCTCGCCATTGCGGGAAAATACATACAGCGACGACTTGTCCTTCGACTCCAGCCGGCTGATTAAATTCGTATAGAAGGCGTCGGCATCCAGGTTGATGACGACCGTATATTTCGCGTCCAGCGGGCGGAACACGACGGGAACGACACGTTTGACACTGCCGTCCTCCTGCTTGGCATTGCGCACATTCATCATGATCGGATAGCCAAGCGCCGTGGGCTGGAGTTGGGCATCCCAGCCGCTGTCGTAGAACCGGCCGATTTCATATTGCAGCGAGCCGGACGTCAGCACGATGCCGCGCGCCGGATTAACATAATAAATGGAAAAAATAAAATCGCTCAACTGCATGAGCGTTTCGATATTTTTCTGCACCTTGGCTTTGCTGGTAATGTAGTTGGTCAGCTCTTCGCGATTGCTCGCGATGTACCATGTATCGATTTCCTCGAAATAGTTGCCGAGCGGGAAGCGGTCGAACTCGACGAAGGTGCTGTTGGTGACGAACTGCCGGTAGCCGTTGCCAAGCTGCTTGACGACCAGTTCCATCGCGTTGACCGTTTGCAGCAAGTAGCGTTCGTTCGCCTGCTCGATGTCCTTGCGCATCGACTTCTGCACATTATGGTAGAAAAAAACGCCGAGGATGGCGATCGGCACAAGACACAACAGCAGCATAAAGATGACCAATCTCATCAAAAAGCGTTTGTGCCGCGCGTACGATCTCATTTTATGCAGCATATGGCCAAAATCCCTCCCCGATTGAATAGTCGTGCGCCAGGCGATTCGTCCGCGATGCGTTTCCCCCTTGATTGAAAGCGTTTACTATTTATCGGAGCCAAGACATATTAACGATTATACCCGATTTCGGGGCCGTGCCGTAATATGCCGAAGGATGACCTGAATGACCTATTTGATGACTTCCGCGTTGCGGGACGCGGGTTGGCTCGCGCGAAAATATAAATAGGCCATTTTTTATATGGCCTATTTGCTGGTACGGCTTGTTTGCAAACACCCCTAGATTTAAGTCAACACATTCTCAATAAACACCGTCGTCTGTTTGGCGAGGTCGACTTCCTTGATCGTCAGATCGTTGTCGTATTCCTGCTTGACGACGCGTATGACCGGACGGCCGGGCAAGCCGCGGTGCTGGCCGACGACGACGCCGGTTTCGCGGGTCGTCAGCCGGACCGACGTGCCGGTCGGGTAGACGGAAATGATTTTCAGAAATTGGATCAGCACCTCGCGGTCGATCTCCGAGCCCGACATCGCCATCATCCGCTCGCACGCTTCATGCGGCAGCATTCGTTTGCCCGCCGACAGATCGAACAGCAAATTGTCGTAAATGTTGGCGGCTGCCACGATTTTGGCGTACAGATGAATCTGCTCGCTCGCCACCCGGCGCGGGATGCCCTGGCCGTCGGGCCGCTCGTGATGCTGAAACGCGACATGCGCTATCAGCAGGCTGAACTCGCGCTTGTTCTTCAGCACCTCGAAGCCGCGCCACGTATGGTGCAGCTTCAAGTCGTCCGATTCGTCGTCGGTGATCCGCTCCAGCTTGCCGATGTCGTGCAGCAGCGCGCCGATCGCCAGTTCCTTCAGCTGCGCCTGCGACAACCCCATATTGATGCCGACAAGCGTCGACATGGTGGCGACGTTCAACGCATGCACGTACATTTCGTTGTCCTTCGTGCGAATGTCCGACAGCTGGAGCAGCACTTCCTTGTTCTGCGTAATGTCTTCCAACAGCCGGTCCACGCTGATGCTGATCGCCTTGGTGCTGAAATCTTTGCCCGATTTGATCGAGTCGAACGTATCGCCGATCCGCTGCATGACGGCCCGCTTGTTCTCTTCCGAAACGACTTCCTCGATTTCCACGTCGGCAAAATTCGGGTCCTTGATATACACCATCGCCACGCCGATCCGCCGCAGCGTCGTAATCATATAAACGGTCAGCTGCACATTCTCGGAAAGCAGAATCGCCCCGTTGCTCGCAAATATCGTTTTCCCCAAATACTGGCCCGGCTCCACGGTTTCGATCGATACGTAACGCAACCCAATCGCCCCTCGCTGCTCGTAAATTGTATTCTCCTGCTGACTGACTCGCCGGAAATTGCGGGTGAGAGCCTGACCTATTGATTATTTATTACTCGCCGAACCGGGCTTGAACGCCTTCCAATTGCAGCAAATGCCGCTTGATCCCGACACCGCCGCCGTAACCGACCATGGTGCCGTCCTTGCCGATCACGCGATGGCAGGGAACGACGATCGGCACCGGGTTGCGATTGTTTGCGCCGCCGACGGCGCGAACCGCTTTCGGCGACCCGATCGCTTCTCCGATTTGCAGATAAGACCTTGTTTCGCCGAACGGGATCGCATACAGCGCCTGCCACACACGCACCTGAAACGGCGTGCCGCGCAAGTCGAGCGCCAGCTCGAACCGCTGCAAGCGACCGACAAAATAGGCGCGCAATTGCTCCGCCGTTTCGGCAAGCAGGGCGGGATCCTGTTCGAAAGCAGGAGCGTCGTACATTTTGCCTGCCCACCCGGCAAGCTTGTCCGCCATATCGCGCCAGGATCCGAACTCGATGTGGCACAATCCCGCTGCCGTTGCGCATAACGTCAACGGCCCGATCGGCGATTCGATTTCGGCATAGCCTATCCGTGTCATCGTGTTTCCCCCGTCCCCGCTTCGCTGTAACGTTCCCCCGCAACCGGTTCTGCTCCCGCTTGGGCGTCCGCTCCCGCGCCGCCGCTCAGCGCGGCCAGCGCCCGCTCCACCTCGGCCAGCGCCTCCGCGTCGCGCTCCTCGCGCTGGGCCTCACGCAGCGCGGCGGCCGCCTGTTCGCCGCCGATGCGGCCGATCGCCCAGGCGGCCGTGCCGCGGATCGCCGGCCGTTCGTCGCGTTGCAGCCGCTCGATCAACGCCGGCAGCGCGCTCGCGTCCCTGAAATTGCCGAGCGCGATGATCGCATTGCGCTCGATCGGCTTCTTCCCGCGCCACGCCGCGGCGCTGCGGCCGTAACGCTCCTTGAACGCCCTGTTGCCGATGCCGACCAGCGGCAGCAACAGCGGTTTGACCGTTTCCGGATCGGGCTGCAGCTCGGGCTGATGGGTCCAGTTTTTTCCTTTGTTCTTCGGACAGACCACCTGACACGTGTCGCAGCCGTACAGCCGGTTGCCGATTTTGCGCTTCAATTCGTCGCTGACGAAGCCTTTCGTCTGCGTCACGAACGACACGCAGCGGCTGGCGTTCAGCTGTCCAGGGCCGACCAGCGCCCCGGTCGGGCAAGCGTCGATGCACAACGTGCAGTCGCCGCATTGCTCCGTTACCGGCACATCGGGCGGAAACGGAATGTTCGTAATCATCTCGCCGAGATAGACCCAGGAGCCCCACTCCGGGGTAATGATGGCGCAGTTTTTGCCGGACCAGCCGATGCCGGCGCGCTCGGCAACCGCCCGGTCGGCAAGCGCGCCGGTATCGACCATGCTTTCCATCCGCGCGTCCGGCACCCGTTCGCGAATATAGTCCTCCAGCCGGGACATCCGGCTGCGCAGCACATGATGATAGTCCTCGCCCCAGGAGGACCGGGAAATCATGCCGCGATACGCCCCCGGCTCGGAGCGCGGCGGGTTCGCCAGCTTGGACGGATAAGCGACGGCGAACGAAACGATCGATCGCGGTCCGTCGAAAATAAGCTCGGGATGCGTCCTTTTGTCGATGTCCGGCTCCTCGAAGCCCGACTCGAATCCTTTGGCCCGATGGTCGAGCAAAATTTGCTTCAATTCGAGAAACGGCTCCGCCGAAGCGAATCCGATCTTGTCAATGCCAAGCGACGGAGCGGCGGCAATCAGCTCTTCCTTCAGCTTCTGCCACGATGCCGTTTCCGTCTCCGCCGCTGCGTCTGCCGCCGCCTTCATGCCCGTCACCCCGTTTCCGCGCGATTACGCGTCGCCCGGCCGCTGCCGCGTTTGCTTCTGCCACAACGCGTAATAGTCGTTTACGTGCCGGTCGTCGAACGGAGCGTCGCCGCGCCGGATTCGCGCCATAAGCGAATCGAGGCCGTTCTTGACCTTCTCCTCGACAACCGGAGAGTAGTGATAATTGGATTTGTGCCGTTCGTATTCGTCCTGATCGACAACATGCACGTCCTTCGACGGCGTGACGATAACATCCAGATCGTAATCGATATAAGTAATGACGTTGCCGTTGCGATAGGCGGGAGACGCGACGTTGCAATAGTACCGAATGCCTCCCGATTCGATCAGTGCGACGATGTTGTACCACGCTTGCGGGATAAAAAAGGAAACGCCGGGAATTTTGCTGATCCACTCCCGGCCGTCCGCTTCCTTGATTCTCGTCTGGCTGTTGACCAACACAAGCATCGACTCCGCGGCATGGCTTGCGTGCAGCAACTCGCCCGGCACAAGCCAGTTTTCCAGCCACATGCGGTGCAGATGCCCGTCGTGCTTGAAGCTTTTGATAATCGTTGCGCGATTGGGATTCATGGGCCGTCCGGTCCTTCCGTGTAATTGCTTTACGTTTTATTTTAACGCAAAAGATGGGCAATAGCGAGAGAGCGCCGCAGAATGGCGGGAAATTGGCCCTTGTGCGTCCGAAGCGACCGGAAAAGGCGAATCGCGGGCAAAAGCGCAGCTTCGACTGCCGGCAAGCCGCCGGACCGTCTTGTACAAAGAAAAAAGCGTTCCCTTTACCGATTCGACGCGGTAAAAGAAACGCTGCAGACGGATATATGCAGGACTACGAGCCGCTCACGATTGCCAACTTTCCGACGTACTTGGCCGACTCGGCGACCGGATAGCCCGCCGATTCGTATACGGCCAGAATCGGTTCGTTGTGCACGTCGACCGAAACGTAAATGCCGCTCACGCGGCGCTGTTCGAATCGATCCTTCATCGCCTTGATCATCGTTCTGCCGATGCCGCGGCGCTGATGCTCGGCATGTACCGCAATCCGGTAAAAGATGCCCTTGTTGTTGTCGACCGTTCCAATAAGGACGCCAACGATTAAATCGTCCTGCTCGGCAACCATTACGAGCCCGCTGTCCAGGGACAGTTGCCTGACAAATGCCTCGACCGTTTCTTCATAACAAGCTTCGGACAAAATGTTCTCGAGCAAACCATTTACCGCCACATAATCGGACAATCGGAACGAACGAACATTCATGTATGGTCTCCCCTTGCGCCTTGCTTTCTGGTAGCTTTACAATTTCGACAAAATTTTCGGTTTTCCTGCAACAGTTTCGAAAATTCGCCACACTTTTAACAAAATAAATTGAAATTTCGTTGAAAGCGCTTTATTTAAAGCGTATACACATACAGGCGTTCCTCTATATGTCATTTCCGTTTTTTTTCGTCGATTATCTTCGGTTCTCTCCGGTTTTGTACATCTTGTTTCAAGCCGGGGCGGCACGGGTAAACAGTTATCGCGCATACAAACCGCTCTGCCGGCAAACGATACTACGGTTGTCGCAGACAGGTTTCGCGCTGCACTTTCGATACATACATGTTGATTTATTATCCTTATTGGAGGATAATAGAGGTTGTCTATTCCATCTCACAGGAGGTTATCCACTATGGCACATCAATTGCCACCGCTGCCTTACCCGAACAACGCGCTTGAGCCGCACATCGACGAAACGACGATGATGATCCATCACGATCGCCATCACAACGCTTATGTAACGAACCTGAACGCCGCGCTGGACAAACAACCGGAGCTGCACGAGAAGAGCCTGAACGATCTGATCGCCGATCTGAACGCCGTTCCGGAAGCAATCCGCACTGCGGTTCGCAACAACGGCGGCGGGCATGCCAACCACAGCCTGTTCTGGGAAGTTATCGGCCCGAACGCGGGCGGCGCACCGACCGGCGCGCTGGCGGCAGCCATCGATAGCGAACTGGGCGGATTCGACAAATTCAAAGAAGCGTTTGCTGCTGCAGCAACGACGCGTTTCGGCTCCGGCTGGGCATGGCTCGCGCTGTCGGGCGGCAAACTGAAAGTATACAGCTTGCCGAACCAGGACAGCCCGATCATGGAAGGCGATACGCCGCTTCTCGGCCTTGACGTGTGGGAGCATGCGTACTACCTGAAATATCAAAACAAACGCCCCGACTACATCGCCGCTTTCTGGAACGTTGTCAACTGGGATGCCGTTGGCAAACGTTACGACGCAGCGAAATAATCGCCTCGGCAACATACGAAAACTCCCTTTCGGATCGAAAGGGAGTTTTTGCGTTGCGGCGAGCGAGTTCGCTCAGCTCTGCGTTTGCGTGCCGGAAGCAGCCGGCGCTTGCCGCGCGGCGCCTTGTTTGCCGGCGTCCTGTTTGTCCGTGCGCGGCTCATGCTTGCGGTCGACCATCTGGCCGATCCAGTCAGTCAGGTTGTCCTTTATGCTGCCGACGAGCTGGTCTTTGCTGATGCCGTGTTCGCTGGCGATGTCGGACAACGATTTGCCTTCCTTCAGCTCGGCGGCCAAATCGTCCTGGCTGATGCCGAGGATGGTCGCCAGCTTGTCATTGGCTACCGGCAAGCC
Organism: Paenibacillus cymbidii; assembly: GCF_004764705.1. Classification (GTDB taxonomy): domain Bacteria; phylum Bacillota; class Bacilli; order Paenibacillales; family NBRC-103111; genus Paenibacillus_AN; species Paenibacillus_AN cymbidii. Next base: position 63,862 of record NZ_SHLX01000030.1, read on the forward strand.
GCCCGCGCCATGCCCGCCTTTCCCGCCGCCGAAACCGAAGCCGCCGCGGTCGCCCGGTCCGCCCTTGCCGCCTTTGCCGCCGTTCGGCCCATGCAGCCCTTTCTGCTCGATCAGCTTGCCCACTTCGGCGGCGACTTTCTCCTTCGCTTGTGCCGCTTGCTCCGCGGTCAGCTTGCCGGCGGTCGCCTGCTCGTCGATGCGCTTCGTGGCGTCCGCGGTCAATGCCGCCGTCAGCGTATCGCTTGCAACGCCTTTCTCCGCGGCGATGTCCGCCAGGCTTTTGCCGCCGGCGAGCTCCTGCCGCAGCGCGTCCTGCTCCAGGCCAAGCGTCGTCGCCGCAGTCGCCAGCCAGCTCCGCGCGTCGCCTATGTAGCCGATTCCGCCGCCTCCGCGCGCTCCCTCCTTGCCGCCGAAATTGCCCGGATGCTGCATCCGGCCTTGTTTGCCGTCTGCCTGCTTGCCCGGCGTTGCCGACGGCGCGGGCGACGTCTGCGCCGACGTCCCGTCATCCGCCGCATACGTCGATTGCAGCCCGTATGCCGCTCCGCCGCTTAAAATAATCGCCGCCGCGATGCTGCCAGCCGCCAATTTTTTGTTCCATTTCATGCGTTCCACTCCTCCGCTGGAAAATTTAGCTTACACGGCTATCGTAGACAACCGAACTGAATTCCAGCTTAATCCGACATTACAATTGGATGAGAAAAATCGGAGGATGGCTACTGCACTCCAACGAAAAGCTTGGGGGAGACATTTTTTTCTTGCAGTCTTGCCAAAGAAATTACAACCAAGTGAGCCCCGAAACAACGGTAATGAAGTCGGCTGAATACACCACCGCCCCCCGCAACGGGTCAATAAGCCGGAATATGAGGCTCGATTAACTGTGCAGTTGTTGTACTCTGGAGCCAGCCGGCTAGCTGCGAATCCGCTGCGATGATTCTCCTGCATGGCGCCCGGGCGCCATGCAGGAGGGATCGAGAAACTTCTTCTTCCTGCTTCGGCTTTCTAACGGATTATATTGAGCTTATTCGGCCATTTCGGGCGATTTTCCGGCGCTAACGGAACGTAGTGAGCTTATTAGCTGATTTTACTCCTAATTTGACCGGTTTTTCGTCAAATAGCGACTGTGAGATCCGTTTAGATTTGCAAACGGGCCGATTTCGACTGAATAAGACCTGTACGAACCGTTAGGCGCTGAAGCCATTCATCCGGATGAGCTACACAAATGTATTTCACTAGTTGAAATTACATTTAATGACTCGATCTGCCCAACACACAGCAACGTTCCGAACCCTCACCGGTCAAAATAGTCCGCAATCAGCTTGAGGAACACGTTCGGGAACGCATAGCGCGCTCTCTCGTCCGGATGCAGCCAGCGGTAGTCCGGCGGCAGCGCTTCTTCTTCGCCGAGCAGGCTGCAGCGGTACACGCGCAAGTCCCAGCGGATGTGGCTGAACGTATGCTCCGCATCGGTCAGCCACCGCTCCGGCAGCACGCGCGCGCCGTCCGCTTCCGCGAGCCCCGCGGCGAGCGCAGCCATCGCCGCGTCGTGTTCCGCCGCCGCGCGCCCTGCCGCAGGAGCCGCTTGCGCCCGCTTCGGCCGGCCGCGGCCGGGGGCGGCGGCGGCAGCCGTCGTCTCCGGCTCGGCGCCGGCCGGCAGCGCAACGTGCGGCAGCTCCCACATGCGCGCGAGCAGCCCGTCCTGCGGCCGTTGCCGGATGAGCAGCCGGCCTTCGCGCGCGCCGCTGCCGGCGACGAGGGCGACCGCCCGCGCCTCGGGACGCGGCGGCTTCGCCTTCGTCTTGACCGGCAGCTCGTCTACGCGCCCGGCCAGCCGCGCCTTGCAGCGCGCCATGACCGGGCAGACGAGGCAGTGCGGCGAACGCGGCGTACATACCGTTGCGCCGAGCTCCATCAGCCCTTGATTGAAGTCGCCCGCCGCGCCCGGTTCGGTCGGAATCAACTCGCGCGCCAGCTTCTCGATGCGCACGCGCGTCGCCGGCTTGGCGATGTCGTCCTCAAGCTCGAAGAAACGCGACAGCACGCGCATGACGTTGCCGTCGACGGCCGGCTCCGGCTTGTCGTACGCGATGCTCAAGATCGCCCCGGCCGTATAAGGGCCGACTCCTTTCAACTGCGCGATCGCTTCCGGCTCATCCGGCACGACGCCGCCGTACGACTCCTGCACCTCGCGCACCGCCGCCTGCAGGTTGCGGGCGCGCGAATAGTAGCCGAGCCCTTCCCACGCTTTCAGCACTTCCTCCTCCGGCGCATCGGCCAGCGCGTCCACAGTCGGAAACTGCGCCACGAACCGGTTGAAATACGGAATGACCGTCTCCACACGCGTTTGCTGCAGCATAATTTCGGATATCCAAATGTAATACGGGTTTTTGCTGCGCCGCCACGGCAGGTCGCGATTGCCGCGACGGTACCAGGCAAGCAGCTCCGCCGAGTAGTAAGCTTTGTCATCGTCGATGTTCGTTTCCATGCGAGCCCGATCCTCCAAACGGTCGATAGTCCGTCTCCTATCGTACCACACTACCGGCAGCCGCGTCCGCAGATCGCTGAAATCGCATAGAAAAGATTACAATCGCCGCAGTTCGGTATGCCATTCCCAATGGCCTCCGGCTTGCGGCTTCCTCTTGTCCCGCTTCGCGCACTTGCCGGGCGTTATGTTAGAATGAGGGTATTCCCGTCTTCGAAAGGAAGGGACCGGCATGCTGACACCCGGCGAGCTCGCCGCCCGTTTGAACCGGCTCGTGTTTTCGATACTGCTCGTCGGCCACCAGAAGGGCGAATCCGATTGGCGCCAGCCGCCGCGGCAAATCCGCCATCATTCGTTCTGGCTGATCGTCAAAGGCAGAGGCACGTTTACGATCAACGGCATCCGTTATCCCGCGGAACCGGGCAAAGTATTTTTTTTCAACCCCGGCATGATCGTCGAACGTCAGGCCGATTCCGATGCGCCGATCGAGTATTATTTTGTCCGCTTCCACTATACGGAAACGTACGAAGAGAAAGAACAATGGATTACCCGCAGCGCTGCGGAAAGCCCGTTTCCGCTGGAAGGAATGTACACGGTGCAAAATATGCCCCAACTCATCTACACCGTCGAGCAGATCGACGTGCTCTGGCGGCGGCGCGGCCATATGACGGCGATGCGGCGGCGCATTCTGCTGCAGGAGTTTTTCCTGCATCTGGTGCAGGACTTCCGCGCGCAGAAAAACACCGGCGACACGACATCGGCGATCGAAACGACGCAGGATCACATGAGCACGCATTATCAGGAGCCGCTGACGCTGGACGGCCTGGCGCAAATGGCCGGGCTCAGCGCAAGCCATTATTCGCGGCTGTTCAAGAAGCTGATCGGCTACAGCCCGATCGATTATTTGACCCACCTGCGCGTCGACCGCGCCAAGGAGCTGCTGGTGCTTTCCGATTACCGGCTGAAGTCGATCGCCAGCAGCGTCGGCTACAGCGACGAGTTTTATTTCAGCCGCATCTTCAAGAAAATCGCCGGCGTGTCGCCGCGCGAATACGCCAAGAGGCATCGGGTGTCCATGACCGATATGACGATGGATTAGCGGCAGACGAAAGGAAGATGACTTGCCATGCAACGCTGGACTGCGCTTTGTTATATTTGGGGACTGCACGGCATCGCCGCCGGCCTCGTCGACGTGGCGAGCATTTATTGGCCGGTTGGGCGCACGACGTTCGTCCTTACGCTTGCGGCGCTTGCGCTCAGCTTGCTTGCGCTTCCGCTGATCGGCGGAATCGACGGGACAAGACGCTACGGCTCGGCCAGCCGCGTCGCCGGTTTGATTGCCGCGCTGCTTGGCGCCGGCTCGGCCGTGCTGCTGCTGTATGCGGGCCGCGCCGATCTGTTCGCGCTGGAACTGCTGCGCTGGCTGCTACTTGCCGTTATGTTCGCGCTGATCGGCATGTACCGCGGCGGCGCGTTTGTGTGGCTCGGCGTTTGGCTGTTTGCGCTGTGCGCGGTCGTTGCGCTGCGCTATCTGGGCTTTGCGCCGCTTGTGCTGCAGGGGCTGGGCGGCGCCGGGTTGGCCGCCTGCGGCTGGCTGCTGCAGCGTTCGGCCGCGGCCGAACGGGGACCGCGGCTGCGGTTTTGACATGCGTGTCGGCGGCTCGTCCTTTTTTCCGGATTCAATTCGTTCTTGCCCGGGTAAGTATACGTACACGGCACGACGATTACGATGAAGGAGATGATAGTATGGCACAAGAATCGAAAAGCGGCGGAGGTATGCTGACCGGAGCGATTATCGGAGGCGTCGTCGGTGCGGCGGCGGCGCTTATGCTGGCGCCGAAGAAGGGCAGCGAGCTCAGGCGCGATATAGCCGACAAGTCCCGGCAAATCAAGGATAGCGCGAAGGACATGCTGCAGAACGCCGGCGACAAGGCTTCCTCGCTTGTGAATCTGGCGGGAGACAAGGCGCAGCAAGTGGCCGGAGCGATTTCGGATACGGCCAAGGCGGCCGGCGACAAGGCGCAGACGATGGTGAAGCGCGCTTCCGAGGAAGCGGAGGATCTTGGCGACAAGGCCAGGGACAAGATAAACGGCACGGCCGACAAAGCCCGTTCGGCTTTCGGCCGAGCCGCCGACCGGGACATGGACGCGGATCACGAGCACCGCGCCAGCTTGACCTGATCGGTGCCGGCTGTTTCGCTGTTGCGGAAGAGCCGGCTTTTTTTCTTATGGGAAAGGAAGGTGCGATCATGAGAAAAAAATATCAGCACATCACGATCATGCGGCCGTTCGCCTTCGTCCATAATACGCTCACGGGCCTCGGATTCGTTGCGATCGGCGCGCGCGACCGCACGCTGTACCGGATTTCGCTGCGGGACAGCACGACGCAGCTGGAGTATCCGCTGCAGTTGACCACCTTCACCAGCCGCGAAGGGCGGACACTGGTGAAGCTCTCGGAAGCCGCGTTTCAGTGCGGCGATTTAGGCATTCCGCTGCACATTATGACCGCAGCCGAATGCAAGCTATTGGAAGCGGCGGAATATTTGCTTCACTCCGAGCCGCGGCCGGCCAGCACGTCGGCCAAGCTGGAGGCGAACCTCAACGGTTCGATGGCCCAGGACGAGCAGGAGATGAGGCAGCTCGGCAAAGAGATGGGCAATATGAAGACGAACGCCGAAGTCAAAGCGGACGGCATGGTGCCCGATCCGATGCAATAGCCGGCACAACGCATGCGCGCGGGGCAAGCTCCCCGGGCGCATGTTTTTTTTGTTCCGTGCGGCGGGGCGACGCGGTTGAGCGGGCGCGCTGCGGCGCTGCAGGCGGCGGCAGTGCCGTGCGGCGAGTTGGCGGCGGTTGAGCGGGCGCGCCGCTGGCGGCGGCTGGCGGTGCTACGCCGGAAGCAGGCGCGAAATCGCTTTCGCGAAATGGCGTGCTTCGCTTCAGTTGGTCGCGCTAACGGTTTGGAGCGAGCTTATTTGTGCATTTCGCCCACTTTTCGCCGCTAACGGTTTCAGTTGCGCTTATTAGCCGATTTTACTCCGAATGCGACTGTTTTTTGCGAAATAGCCACTCCTGGAACCGTTAGCGCGGCAAACAGGTCGATTTCGGCCGATTAAGCACTATACAAACCGTCCCAAGTCATTTCGCCGGTATGCTGATCATCTCTCCATATATTTAAGCCGATAATTCCCGCTTAAACCGCCGCCGGCACCTGAGCCGGGGCAAGAAATTTGCCCCGCGGCCATCGGCGCAAACGCAATGCCGCGCCTTCAATCTGGCTTGGCCGGCAACTGCCAAGCCTCCAGTGGAGCCGGGCTGATGCAAAAGAAGGCTGGCCTTGTGGGCAGGAGCGCCGCTCATGGAGCAGACACTTTTCTTCAATCGCGCCATTCCCCGTCCGCCAACTATCACCTTGTAAAATAGGCCATGTTTTCTTGCCTATTTCGCCAAAAACGGGCAACCTCTTCAAAATAACCAGCGAAATCACTGACTATTTCGCTTGAAAGTGCCGATTTGAAGGCGATCACGGGCAAATAACCAGTGTTTTCACTGGCTATTTCCGTCGAGCCGGGCGATAGGGGGCAAATAGGCAATTATTCATGGGCTATTTGGGTTGCCAAGCAATCAATCGGGCCACTAAGGGGGCGGCTCGCCAGGTTCTGCTTCCTGCAGTAGCGTGCAAGTATCTTTGTTTTCGAATGGTTGCCTTGGTCCAATTGTTTCCCGGCATCCGAAAACAACAAGCGATCGGGGGAGCAGCCCTTCCGCGCAACGGCTGATGCGTGGAGTTTGGTTGCGCTTCATGGCGCCAGCACGCCTGCAAAATCCTGTCCCCACCCCGAAACTTATAAATTCTTTACTATCAAATAAAACGTAATCTGACTAGTTGGGAGTGGTGGGTAGTGGTGGTTCCTTGCGTCTCCCGGGCTTCCTGCGTTTCTCGCCTTCCCCAAGTTTCCTGCGTCCCCTTGCCCTTGCGTCTCCCGCGTTCCCTGCGACTTTTACATGGCATATGGCGGCAAGTCTCTCACTCTTCTGACGCATTAAAAACGGCCCCCGCCGCTCAAGTCCCATTAGGAGCTTGAGCGCCGGAGCCGCTGGTTTGTCATTCTGTGCGATGAAACTTGATCAGTTGCTGATCAATACGACAAAATCGTCGACGGTTACGCCGGAGGCCAGCATCGGACGAATCGGGATCGTTTCCCTTTCCGGCTTGATGAAGTGGCGTTCCTTCAAGTAGTAGCCCTTCTCCTTGGCAGCCGCGTACATTTGGCAAAACCGTTTGGCCGCTTCGATCGCCTGCCACTCCGTGCCGAATGTTTCCAGCTTGTTGCCTTGGCCGAGCGGACGGGAAAACGATTGAATGTTGACATGAAACGTCGACGGATCTTCCTGATAGACGTATACCTCGCTGTCAAAGCAGTTCACCGCGTACTTCACCGTCATGACTCACACCGCCTTTTCGCTGAAATTGCTGTCGTACTAGTATTTAACCGGCACCGCCCAGTTTGAAACAGTTGGCCGATCGGCGCTGCAACCGCTTTATAGCGAATGGTGTCGAGCCCTGGCACCAATTACTCATTTCCTCTTTCCAACTTCCCCCATCTATGATATATTTCATACAAACACATGTTCTATATTTTCCCACTTGAAGGAGGAACCCATGAGCGAACAATTGCTGCATCTTATCGTGGACAAGCTTTCGACACTGGAAACCTGCATGGATGAAATGACAGTTCGTATGGACGGCATGGCCACCAAGGACGATATCGCCAAACTGGATGCCAAGTTCGATACCAAATTCGATATACTGTCGGCAGGGCTTGCCCGCGTCGAGAAGAAACTGGACGTTACCTTCGAGCAAGTCGTGCGCAACAGTGCATTCACCCCTTCGCTTCATCACAAACCTGCAACCGTAGAAGATAACGCACTGGATATCAGACTGCTGAAAAAATTATTAACCCGATAACGCAATCGACAGCCTACCACGGACGGAACAAACTCACACTCCCGCACATCACATCACTTTGTTTCAACGCTTACGCATAGTCTGCACAACCTGCTCACCAAGCAGTTCGGCTCCATATGTTGCACACGCAGTCGTCCGCGCAATCTGATATCTGAGAGATAGTACCCGTCACCAACAAAACAGCGGCGGATCGGCAACTCCCCGCCGGGGAGCTTACCGGTCCGCCGCCATTCGTTCTTCCCGATCCTGGAGCAGCCTGCCGCGCAGCTTGTCGAGCGCCCGCTTCTGGATGCGCGACACGCTCATCTGCGAGATGCCCAGCGCATCGGCGATGCTCCGCTGCGACCGCCCTTCCGCAAATACCAGCTGAATCACCTGCTGCTCCTCTTCCTTCAGTTCGCCAAGCGCCGCCTGAATGTCAAGTCGGTTGTCCACCGTCGCATATTCATCGTCACGCGAGCCGATCAAATCGCCGATCGTCGAACCCGATTCGTCGCCGGACAGCGGCGTATCGAGCGACACATACTGGTAACACTCGCGGCCGGCCAGCACCTGGATCGTTTCTTCCTCCGACAGTTCGAGGCGTTCGGCAATTTCGCCAACGCGCGGCGAACGCTCCAGTTCCATCGTTAACGTGTCGATCGCCTGTTGGACGAGCAACCCCTTCTCCTTGATCCGTCGCGGCACTTGCACGTACCACGCTTTGTCGCGCAAATAATTTTTCATGTGCCCGATCAAACTTTTCATCGCATAAGCCTCGAACGGGATGCCGTAGGAAGCGTCGAATTGCTTGAACAGCCGCAGCAGCGACATACTGCCGACTTGCGTCAAATCGTCGTAAAGGTCGGGACGGTTGCGCGACATTTTGCCGGCGGCCATCTTGACCATCGACTCGAATTGGCGCAGCAGCGGGATCAGCAGCTCCTCGCTCTCCGTTTCCTGATAAGCCGCAATCTGCTCGTGCAACGGCACATTCATGTCAAAACCTCATTTCGTTCCAGCCGTTTGGTCAACGTCACCTCGGTTCCCGATGCCGTGCTCACTTGCACATCGTCCATGAGCGCCTGCATCAGGTAGATGCCGAGTCCGCCGGCCTGCAGCTCCTGCAGCGGCCTGCCCTCCAGCGACGCTTCCCGGCCATCCGCATGCTCGCGAAAATTGAAGCTCCGCCCCTCATCCTTCACCACGATGTGGAACGAGTCGTCGTCCCACTCGAACCGGACTTCGATTTCGCCTTCCTCGTGGTCGCCATAAGCGTGCAGCACGGCATTGTTGCAAGCCTCCGCCGCCGCCACCTTCATGTCTTCGATCGTTTCGTAAGAGAAACCAAGCTTGGTCGCAATGCCGTACAAGGTCAAACGGATCAAATCGATATGTTCAGCCGAAGCGGGAATGATTACCCGCACTTGCGTTTTGTTATCGTTCATGAGGATGTTTCGCTCCTTTGCAAATGGCCGGTCAATCCCGTGATGTCGAACAACCGCTTGATTTTGGCCGGAATTTCGTCCACGAAAAAAGGAGCCTGGCGCTCGTCCCTGGCTTTGAGCATGGTGACGATCAGCCCGATCCCGGTGCTGTCGATGTAATCGAGGTGACGCAAATTAAGCCGCAGCGTGTCGTTCGTGCGCGCCAGCAGCGGATCGACCGCCGACCGCAGCTCGGCGGCTTTGGACAAATCAAGCTTCCCGCTCAAATGTACGATACACTCGCTGCCGCGTTTCTCCTGCCGAATCTCGAATGTCGTTTCTTCCTTCATGCGCGATAACCGCTCCTTTATCCCGATTTCCATCTTCCGTTATAGGCTTGTTCCTCTAGCTATCATCTTACCATACGCACGGCGGCGGCCAGCAGCCGGATGCCGCGCAGAAAGGCGCTTTCGCTGTTCTCCAGCTTCTCCGCATGGCGGCTGCCGCGGGCGATCGCCTGCGCCGCCGCGGCGGACACATGCCGCAGAGAAGCCGTCACGTCGTGCAGGGCAAGCCCGATTTCCTGCACCGTTTCGAACAGCGGGTTGAGCGTGCGCAGCTTGGTCTGGGCGTCGCCGATCACGTCTTCGCCGGCGCGAACGATCCGCTGCACTTCCTCGTTCCATTCGCCCAGTTGGACTTTCGTATCGTCGATGAGCCGATTGGCCTTCTGCAGCGTGTCGTCCACCGTGCGCAACGTACGAATAAGATAAACCACCAGCGCCGCGAAGCATACGGCCGCAAGCGCCGCGCTAATCTGGATGACCATGCCGATTCCTCCCTTGCGCATCGCCTTGTCTTTCCTATCCTTACCCCGGCTTTGTGCAAATGAAACAAAAAGGGGCGGCATTTTTCATATCTCCGCCGTTTCAACGCCCGGTTCCGATGGTATAATAAGAATAGCTTAGCATCTCAATAGCCGAAGGAGGACAAACCCATGGCACAACATCTGAAGGAAGCGCCCCGCGCGCAGAGCAACGCGGTCTTGGACCTGCTGAACAAACAGGTCGCCAACTGGTCGGTGCTTTACATGAAGCTGCACAACTACCATTGGAACGTCAAAGGCAAACATTTCTTCGAGCTCCATGTCAAGTTGGAGGAATTGTACAACGAAGCGGCGGAGCATCTGGATACGATCGCGGAACGCGTACTGTCGCTGGGAGGCAAACCGATCGCCACGTTGAAGGAATCGCTGGCCGAATCGTCGCTGAAGGAAGCCGGCGGCGAAAAGACGGAGACGGACATGGTCGGTCAAGTGGTCGCCGATTTCGAAACGATTATCGACGAACTGGGCAAAGGCGTCAGCATCAGCGAAGAACACGACGATTCGCCGACGGCGGACATGCTGACCGGCGTCAAGGCGTCGCTGCAGAAGCATGTTTGGATGCTCAAAGCATTCCTCGGTTGAATGAATATCGACCGCTGCCATAGCACAAAACGAAACCCCGACTGCCTCGTGCAGTTGGGGTTTTGGTATGACGGACACCGCCGCGCCTCAATTCGGCTGCGGCAAATATTTGGTCATGACGATTTCCGTACCGGACTGCCGCAGGTTCACTTCCATCTCGTCCATCAGCGCCTGCATGAGGAAGATGCCAAGCCCGCCTTCCTCGACTTCGGACAAGCTGCCGGACAGGAGCGGCGATTGCCGCGGCACGCGCAAGTCGCTCGGCACGCCGCCGCCGTCGTCAGCGACGGAAATGCGCAGCCGATCCTCCAGCATTTCGAAGGTCAGCTCGATCCGGCCGATCTCTTCGCCGTAGCCGTGCAGCACCGCATTGTTGCACGCCTCGGAAACGGCTACTTTCATATCCTCGATCTCTTCGAACGAATAACCCATTCGCGTCGCAACGCCGTACAACGCCAGTCTGGCCACATCGATGCAGTCCGCTTTGGCCGGGATCGTCAAATTTACAGTTGCTGGCTCCACTCCGCGCTACCTCCCGCCGTCGCCTGCGCCGTCCAAAAAACGGCTGATGCCGGTCAAATCGAACAGCCGTTTGATTTTGCCCGGGATTTGTTCGATGCGGAACGAGCCCGGATGGTCGGCGCGCGCTTTCAATGCAAAAATGACGATGCCAATACCGGTACTGTCCATATAAGTCAAATCCCGCATATCAAAAACGAGCGTCTTGTCGAATTGCGCCAGCACAGGTTCGATAATGGAACGAAAGTACGCGGCTGCCGACAAATCCAGCTCGCCGCGCAGCAGCATTACCCGACTTGCCGGTGTTTCTTCATAACCGACGCCGAATTGTTTGCCTGACACGATCCCGTTCACCCCCGGCGTTCGTTCTTTCCCTAGCATAGCAGAAGCTGCGATCATTTTCATCCCCCCCGCCTTTCCGCTTCTCCTGAAGCCCCATACGTCTACATCCTCTATAACCACAATCGGCTCCCGTGAAACTTGCGTTCACGGAAGCCGATGACCTTTATCCGATTCGCGACAACCTTGCTCCCGCTCCCGTTTGCGGCGCCGATGCAATCGCCACCGGCCGCAGTTCCGGCTTGCGCGGCGTGTGCTCGTGGTGGCCGATCACGGTGACCGTGCCGCAGGTAGAGTCGCCGATGACGGCGCCGTCCGCGACGATCGCCCCTTCGCCGACGATCGTTTTGTACAGCGTGGCGTTGCGGCCGATTACGGCTCCCGGCATCACGACGGAATCGACGACAAGGCTGCCCGGTTTGATTTCGACATCGTACGAAACGACCGAACGGTCGACCGTACCTTCGACAATGCAGCCTTCGCCGATCAGCGATTGCCGCGTCGCTCCGCTATCGCCGATATAGTGCGGCGGCAGCGACGGCAGCGGCGTGCGAATCGGCCAGTCGCGTCTGCCAAGCCGCAGCGGCGAATTGGCGGAGATCAGATCCATATGCGCTTCCCACAAGCTGTCGATCGTGCCGACATCTTTCCAATACCCGGAGAAGCGGTAGGCATACACCCGCTTGCGGCCGGCGATCATCAGCGGAATGACGTCCTTGCCGAAATCGTTGCTGGAGGAAAGCAGCTGCGCATCTTCCTCCAGCGCGTCGCGCAGCTTATCCCATGTAAAGACGTAAATGCCCATCGAGGCAATGTCGCTGGCGGGTTTGGCCGGTTTCTCGGCAAATTCGGTCACGCGCCCGTCTTCCGCTACGGACATAATGCCGAATCGGCTCGCTTCCTCGCGGCCGACGCGAATGGAAGAGATCGTCAAGTCCGCCCCGCTCTCTTTATGGAAATCGAGCAGCGGGCGATAGTCCATCTGGTAAATGTGATCGGCGGACAGGATCAGCACGTACTTCGGAGCATATTGTTCGAGGTAAGCGAAATTTTCGTAAACCGCGCTTGCGGTGCCTTTGTACCAGCACAACCCGTCTCTGCCGGCAAACGGAGGCAGCATCGTGATGCCGCCGTCCCGACGATCCAGCTCCCAGGGCGCCCCCGAACCGATGTGACTCGACAACGCGAGCGGTTGATATTGCGTCAGCACGCCGACGGTATCGATCTGCGAATTGGCGCAATTGCTCAGCGCAAAATCGATCATCCGATATTTGCCGCCGAAGTGGACCGCGGGCTTGGCCAACCGTTCCGTCAGCGCGTCGAGCCTGCGTCCCTCCCCGCCCGCAAGCAGCATGGCTACACATTCTTTTGTTCTCCTCATCTCGCGTTCCTCCCGTTCATTTCTTGGAACCGGCGAATGCCCGGTTCTGCCAGACCCTAATTTCTTCACCCCATTTCGCCAATTTGAACCAGTTGGTGCCGGAGACTGCCTCTGCAGCGGCTGGAAGTGCACAACAACGAATAATATGGCGCTCATTGGCAAAACATGACTGTATGGAATGGAAACTATCGCCGGCCGCCCCCGGTTGCGGCTGGCAGAAGAGAGGCGCCGGCATGTGGGCCGTTTCGGGGATTGTACTGCTTACGATCGGCTACGTGTGGCTGGAGCTTCCCGCCATGCGGAGGAACAAACAATACAAGGAAATCGCGGTGTTCAGCCTGCTTGTCGCCGCATCGCTGGCAGCGGGCATCCCGCTTGCGCTTCATGTCAAACTGCCGAACCCGTTAGATTGGATCGAAGCCGCTCTGAAGCCGGTGAGCGAAGCCATATATGGCGCCGCGGAATAATCCCGTTCAACTGCCGCCCGGCTATCGTGCCATGCGCGCAATCACAGTCACAGAGGGGGAGAAGCGCGGTGAACAACACCGTCATCGAGGCGCGTTCGTTTATGATTCTGGTCGCCTTCTTCACCGTGGGAACGTCCATCCTGATCGCGCCAAGCGGACTGGCTCACGGTGCGAAGCAGGATGCCTGGCTCGCCAGTTTGATCGGCATCGCCATGGACGTGCTGCTCGTCTGGCTTTATATCGCGCTCGCGGAACGTTATCCCGACCGCTCGATCGTGGAATATTGCGAGCTTGCGCTTGGCAAGTGGGTCGGCAAAGCGCTGGCATTGGCCTTCATCTGCTTCTGCTTTCTGCTGGCATCGCTGCTGATCGGCGATATGGGATTTTTCCTGACCTCGCAAATTATGACCGACACGCCGATCGAAGCTTCGGAGCTGCTGTTCGCCGCAGCCGTCATCTTTACCGTTCGTGCGGGGCTTGCGATATATTCGATGGCTGCGGAGCTATTTTACGCCGTCATGATTGTGCTGTTCCTGATGATATTTCTGCCGTCCGTGCCGGAATTTCAGGCTGCCCACGTGCTTCCCGCGCTCGAACGCGGCATTATGCCCAGCGTCAAAAGCGGCTTTACGTTCATGACGCTGCAAGAGCTTGTCATCATGCTGATGTTTTACCCGAATGTGGTCAAAGGTACCGGGCGCAAGCGCGGCTTCCTGGTTGGAACGCTGATCGGCAGCGCCATCCTGCAATTGACGACAACCGCGATCATCCTCGTCATCGGCGCGCCGGTGACGGGCAATCAGCTGTTTCCCGCCTATTACATCGCCAAACATATCAGCATCGGCGAATTTTTCCAGCGTTTGGAGGTCGGCATGATGCTGTTGTGGGTGCTGTCGATTTTTATGAAGCTGACGCTTACGTTTCACGCTTCGGTAAAAGGAATGGCGCAGCTGCTGCGCTTGCGCGACGAACGGCCTTTCCTGTGGCCGCTTGCCGCCGTCATGATCGCCCTTTCGCTCGCCTGCTACCCGAATATCGTCTATGCGCGCGAAATGATCGCCCGCACCTGGGCGCCGCTGGCGATCCTGTTCATGGTGGTGCTGCCGCTGCTGCTGCTGGCCGGCTCCTTCATTCGCGGCAGGCGGGCGCGCGTTTGACCGCAAACAAACAGGAGGGATGAACCTGTGCCGGAACGTTCGATGCCTGGAGATACGGTAAGCCCTCTCCTCGCCACCAATCTGGAGCTGCTCCTGCAAAAAATCGGCCGCAGCAGCGACGTCAAATGCCGGGAAATCGGCCAAGACGACGCGGAAGGCGCAAGCATACGCGCGGTCGCGGTTTATATCGCAGGCATGACGGCTACGGAAGGCACGATCAAATCGCTGACGATTGCAGGCAGCGCCGAGCCTCCCCCGACGGACGCCGCGCAGCTGTTCGAGCACTACCGGGCCAGAGCGACCGCTCACGGCGAAGTGCAGGAGGTTCGCACCTTCGACGAGTTGTTCGTGCGGCTGCTGTCGGGCAATACGATCGTGTTCGTCGACGGCTGCGACGCCGCGCTGTCCGCGGACACGAAAGCACCGAAAGCCCGGCCGGTGGAAGAGCCGAACGTGCAATCCGTCGTGCGCGGGCCGCGGGAAGGCTTCACGGAAGTGCTCGAGTGGAATACGTCGCTGCTGCGGCGCAAGATCAACGATCCGTCGCTGTGGATCGAAGGCCGGCGCGTCGGCCGCGTCACCAAAACCGAAATCGCCATCGCCTACCTGCATGGCATCGCCGACCCGCACATCGTCGAAGAAGTGCGCAGGCGGATCGATACGATCGACATCGACGGCGTATTGGAAAGCCACTATCTGGAGGAATTCGTACAGGACAAACAGATCACGTTGTTTCCGACCGTCTTCAACTCGGAACGGCCGGACGTCATCGCGGCCGGCCTGCTGGAAGGACGGGTCGCCCTGCTGGTCGACGGCACCCCGTTCGTGCTGCTTGTGCCGGCGCTGTTCGTCCAGTTTTTCCAATCCAGCGAAGACTACTACCAACGCTCCGACTTCTCCTCGCTGGTCCGGCTGCTGCGGTTCCTGTCGTTCCTGCTGGCGACGCTGACGCCTTCGCTGTATATCGCCATCTCCACCTTTCATCAGGAAATGCTGCCGACCACACTGCTGTACAACTTGGCCAGCCAGCGCGAAGGCGTTCCGTTCCCGGCGTTCGTCGAAGCGGCGATGATGGAAATAACGTTTGAAATTTTGCGCGAAGCGAGCGTGCGTATGCCCAGCACGATCGGGCAGTCGATCTCGATCGTCGGCACGCTGGTCATCGGGCAGGCGGCGGTGCAAGCCGGCCTTGTCAGCGCAGCGATGGTGATCGTCGTGTCGATCACCGCCATCTCCAACTTCGTGCTGCCTGCGTTCAACCTCGGCATCGCCGCCCGCATTTTGCGCTTCGGCATGATGATTCTTGGCGCCGCCTTCGGCCTGATCGGCATTTTCATCGGCTTGATCGTCGTCATCGTCCACCTGTGCGGGCTGAAATCGATCGGCATCCCTTATATGGCGCCGCTCGCTCCGTTTCGCCGTTCCGATCAGAAGGATGCGCTGCTCCGCCTGCCGTTTTCGCGCATGTTGAAGCGTCCGTACAGCTTGTATCCGCGAAATATCGTTCGGCAGAAGAAGCGAAAAACGTAGGCCGAAAGGAGTGCCTCTCATGCGGCATGCCATAACGGCATTAGGCGCGGTTATTGCGCTGCTGGTGTTGCCCGGCTGCTGGGACCGGCATGAATTGAACAACCTCAGCATCGTTACCGGCATCGGCATCGACAAGTCGGATCGCGGCGCTTACCGGGTCACGGTGCAAATCGTCAATCCGAGCCAGGCCGCATCCAAAGAAATGCCGTCCGGCAACAACTCCCCTGTGCTCGTATACGAGGAATCCGGCGCCACGATCCCGGAAGCGCTCGGCCGCATGACGATGAAGGCGCCGCGGCAGCTGCTGTACTCCCATGTGCGGGTCATTGTGCTCGGCGAAGATATCGCCCGGGAAGGGATTGGCAATCCGCTTGACTTTATTGCCCGCAATTCGGCGCTGCGCACCGATTTTTTTCTGGAGGTGGCGCATGGGACGAGCGCGGCCAAGATTTTGCAGACGTATATGATGGTGGACCCGATCCAGGCGAACAACTTGTATACGATGCTGGAAACGTCCGACAGGCTGTGGGCGGCGACCGGAAAAATCCGTTTTGACCAGTTGCTTGACGATTTGAACACCGAAGGAAAAAACGCCGCGCTGACCGGCGTATCGATCATCGGAAAGGATGCCGAGATCGACAACGTCCAGAACGGTCAGCATATCAAACCGCGGGCGGCGCTGAAATTTTCGGGGATGGCCGTCTTTAAGCATCAGCACATGGTCGGCTGGATCAGCGAAGGGGAGACGAAAGCGCTCAACTACGTTCAAGGCTCTGTCAGCCGATCGTCGGCTTTTTTGCCGTGCCCGAACGGGGGCAATTTATCGCTGGAAGTAGTGAATGCCACTTCCAAAATTCAGGCGCATGTACGGGACGGCAAACCAACGTTCGACGTATACTTGCGGCTGGAAGTGGACGTTGCCGCCATGGAATGCGATCTCGACCTGTCCAAAACCGCCACGCTGGCGTCCATCAAACAAATGGGCGATGAAAAGCTGCACGACATCGTCGACAGTGCGATCAAACGACTGCAGCGAGAGTTCGGCACCGACATCTTCGGCTTCGGCAGCGTGTTTCACCGTCGTTATCCCGGCTTGTGGCGCCAGATCGACGATTGGGACGAAACGTTCCGCACCGTGCCGATCACCGTGCATGCCAACAATATCATTCGCCGAACCGGAACAATCGTGCAGCGAGCCGCAAACGAATCGATGAACAAGCCGAACGTCCGCAAAAATGCCGGAAGCTGAGCCGTTCAGCAACAACGCGTGCGAATCGTAAAACGGAACAAGGCCCCGCGCGTTTCGGCCGGTTCGACGCGAATGTCGCCGCCCATCAATTGCACCAGATTTTTGCAAATGGCCAGACCCAGCCCGGTGCCGCCGTATTTGCGCGTCATGGAGGCATCAAGCTGCGAGAACGGCAGAAACAGCCGGTCGACTTTCTCCGGATCGATCCCGATTCCGGTGTCGCGCACGGCAAATTCCAGCAGAAACGGTTGTCCGTCGTCGCCTTGAACCGCATCTTGCGCCGTTCCTTCCGGCCAGCCGACGGTAACGTAGACCCCTCCCGCTTCGGTAAACTTGACCGCATTGCCGATCAGGTTGATGAGCACTTGTCTAAGCCGCACTTCGTCGCCGACGATGCACGGGGGAATGCGCTCGTTTAGCTGCAGCGACATTTCCAGATTGCGTTCGCGCACTTGCGCCGTAAACAGCTGAAACGTCTCTTCGATGCAGGCGTGCACGTCGAACGGCTGCTCGTCGAGCTCGAGCTTGCCCGATTCGATTTTGGAATAGTCGAGGATGTCGCGGATGACGGCAAGCAGCGTTTCGCCGCTGGTGCGAATCATGTGCGCATATTCGCGCTGCTCGCTGTCCAGCGCGCTCTCCAGCAGCAGATCGGTCATGCCCATGACGCCGTTCAGCGGCGTGCGGATTTCGTGGCTGATCGTCGCAAGGAAGTCGGACTTGATTTTCGCCGCGCTTTCCGCGGCTTCCTTCGCGGCCACCATCTCCTGCTCGGCCATCTTGCGTTCGGTAATGTCCCCGATGGTGCAGGCATACATCGGACTTTCTTCAATCGTCGTTTCGCCGATCTGCAGCTCGGCGGGGAAGGTGGTGCCGTTCTTGCGCACGGGCGTCACTTCCGTCGTTTTGCCGTTGGCGTACTTGCCGTGCATCCAGTCCAGCGAAAAGGGCGTGTTCTCCCGTTCGGCAATCGTCGGCAGCAGCAGCGTGATCGGCCGGCCGATCAACTCGTCGCCGCGATAGCCGAACATGCGCTCCGCCGCCGGATTCGCCGTCACGATGCGCCCTCTCGCATCGAAAATAATCATCGCGTCGATCGACGTTTCGCCGATAATGCGGGCGATCGCTTCCGCGCGGGACAATTCGCCGGCCGTGCGCACCAACGCCTTGTTCGTGCGTTCGAGCTCTTCCGTCTTCTGGTGAAGCAGTTCCGTTTGCTGCAGCAGTTGCTGGTTGGCCTGGTACAGGCTGACGAAGCCGGCGAGCTTCGCTTTCAGAAAATGGGGCGAAAACGGCTTGACCATATAATCGATCGCGCCGACCGAATAGCCGGTAAAGACATGTTGTTCGTCTTTGCTGGCCGCCGAGATGAAGATGATCGGAATCCATTTGGTTTTCTCCAGCGATTTGATGTATCGCGCCGTTTCGAAGCCGTCCATGCCCGGCATCTGCACGTCCAGCACGATGACGGCAAACTCCTCCTTCAGCAGCCATTTGAGCGCTTCTTCGCCGGAATAAGCTTTCACCAGGCGGTATTGCTCTTCCGCCAGCGCGGCTTCCAGCGCCAACAAGTTTTCCGGATGGTCGTCCACGAGCAGGATGGATACGGCCGAATGTCCGGTCATCCTTTCACCTCACTTCTGCGCAAAATATAGCGGCAGTTCAAAAAGCCGGCTTTGTGAACGCGAGCTAACAGCGTTGTCCGTACGCGGGCCTATCGGTTAACCATAATATTCGCAGCAAAAAGGAAAATTGTGTCGCAGTGTGCAATAATTTTTCCCTGATTTGGTTGAATAGACCATACAAGTGAGCCCAACTTGCGTATCAGTCGTCCGTCCTGCCGATCAACTCCGCCATCAGCGCCAACATGCGGCTCGCCTGCACCGGCTTCTGCAGGAAGCCGGAAGCGCCTGCCGCCAGGCTCGCTTGCCGGTCGGCCTCCTGCGAATTGGCCGTAATCGCGATGATCGGCAGCGCGCCGCCATCCGGCAAGGCGCGGACGGCGCGAATCGTTTCGTTGCCGTCCATGCCCGGCATCATAATATCCATCAGCACCAGATCGAACGCGGCGGGGTCGCGTTCGATGCGCCGCAGCGCGTCGCCGCCGTTGTCGGCGAACGACACGAGCAACCCCGCGCTCTCCAGCGCGCTGCCGATGGCAAATACGTTGCGCATGTCGTCGTCGACGAGCAGCACGCGTTTGCCTTGCAGCGCTTCGCCTGCGTCAGGCCGCGGCAGCGGCGCCGGCAGCGCTTTGATCTCGTCCGCGCGCCGGCCGGGCAAGCCGACGATTGCATCGGCGGCGGCCGCCGCGGCAGCGCCGGCCGGCAGCCCGGCGGGCGGCGCCTGCTTATCCTCGCGTACGCCGGTGTCTTCCGCCGCCGGCGGCGCGGTCCGTTCCGGCAAATACAGCGTAAACGAGCTGCCGCGCCCTTCTTCGCTGCACAGCGTAATGACGCCGCCAAGCAGCCGCGCCAGCTCGCGGCTGATCGACAAGCCGAGCCCGGTGCCGCCGTAATGCCGGCTTGTCGTGCCGTCGGCTTGCTGGAACGCCTCGAAGATCAGCGCCTGCTTCTCGCGCGGCACGCCGATGCCCGTATCCGTCACGGAAATGGCGAGAACCGCGCTTTCGTCCGCCATTCCGGCGGTCGCCTTCTCTTCCCGGTCCGCTTGACGGATTTCGACGGTAACGCCGCCCTCGCGAGTAAATTTGAACGCATTCGACAACAAATTGCGCACAATCTGCTTGACCCTATGGCTATCCGTCCATATGCCGGCCGGCACGCCTTCGCGCACGAGCACGCTCAGGTCAAGCGACTTCTTGCGGGCCACCGGATGGAAGCTCGACTCGATAAACTCGACCGCATCGCGAATAGGCAGCAAATCGAGGGAGACGTCCATTTTGCCCGCTTCGATTTTGGACAAATCCAGCACTTCGTCGATCAGCTTGAGCAAGTCGCGGCCGGAGGAGTAAATCGTCGACGCGTATTCGCGCTGCTTCGGCTGCAGGTTGCCTTCCTTGTTCTCCGCCAGCAGCTGGGATAAAATGAGCAGGCTGTTCAGCGGCGTCCGCAACTCGTGCGACATGTTGGCGAGAAACTCGGTCTTGTACTTGGAGATCAGGCCCAGCTTCGCCGCCTGACGCTCCAGGTCGCGCTTCGACTGTTCGATCTGGCGGTTTTTTTGCTGCACTTCCTCGATGCGCTCCTCGAGCTGCATCGTCTTCAGCTTCAGATCGGCGTTGCTGATTTCAAGCGCTTCCTGCTGCCGCTGCAGCATATCCTCGGAATGAAGCAGCGCGTGAGTATGCTCCTCCAGCTTCTCGTTCGTCATCCGCAGCTCCTCCGACTGCGTCTGCAGCTCTTCGGTCAGCGCCTGCGACACGCGCAGCAGCCGGCTCATCCGGTTGCGGCTGCGGATATTGCCGAGCACGACGGCGAGATTGCCGGCCAGCTGCTCCAGCAGCGGACGGTGAAGCGGATGCAGCGCGCCGGCGGCGGCAAGTTCGAACACGGCAATCGTTTCGTTCTGCGCGCAAGCCGGGTAAACGAGCAGCGTCGCCGGCGCAATGGCGCCGAGCCCGGCCACGATGCCGACGTAGCCTTGCGGCACGTCCTTCAGCTCGATCGGCGCTTGCTCAAGCGCACACTGGCCGATCAATCCTTCGCCGAGCGCGAAGCGGGGCGCCGGCTCCGTTCCCCCACGGCGCGCGTAGGCGGCGCTCAGCACGAGCTGCCGCGCTTCGGCGCTCGTTTCGCCGTCGTCGCCGTCCGCGTCTTCAAGCACGTATAACGCGCCGCAGCTCGCACCGACCAGCGGCGCGAGCTTGCGCAGAAACGTCGAGGCAACAGCCTGGACGTCATCCAGTTCCTGCAGCTCGATCGTCATTTGGGCGACGTTCGACTTGAGCCACGCCATCTCTTCATTCACTTTGGCCAGCTCGCGCTCGCGCGCCGTTTTCTCCTCCAGCTCGCGGGCGATCCGGTTGAAGACGATGGCCAGCTCGCCGATCTCGTCCTTCGGGTTGAGCGGGATGCGCGCCGACAAGTCGGCCGTGCCTTGGGCGAAGTCCGTAATCATCCGGGCAAAATAGTTCAACCCGCCGGTAATGCTGAAAATGATCCAGAACATGATGCCGATGCCAAGCAGCAAACCGACCATCGTCAGCAGCCCCGTTACCGCCAGCGTATCCCGGTTGCGGTCCTGGGAGTCCTCCAGCGTCTGGTCCATCGCCCGCTCGTTGTAGCGGCTGAGTTCGTCGATGGCTCCGTACAAATCGTCGAGCGCGCCTAGCCCCGTTTGCTGCCGGAGAGTCAGCGCCTCCTTGTCCTTGCCTTGACTAAGCAGAGTCAGCAGTTCGTCCTTGTAGCGAATGAAGCTGTCCAGCTTGCTGCCAATCCGGTCGACAAGCTGCTCCTCCAGTTCGCTGTTGGCCCCTTCGCCGAGCTGCTTCAGCAGCGCGTTCGCACGGTTCACTTTGTCGTTCAGCGCAGTGTATTCCCGGTTGCGGTCAAGATCGGGCAAACCGGTCAGCAAGCTGTTGATGGAACGGGAGCCGGTGCTGATTTCGTTGCGGATCGTATAGGCGTTTTTGACCTGGTTGAACCGTTCCTTGTAGTTGTCGTTCAAGCTTTTGTCGGCTCCGGTCATCCGGTTGAGGCCGACGCCGGCCAAGGCGAACATGAGGAATATAAGCGCGCCGAAGCCGATAAACAGCTTAGTGCGGATTCTCATCCCCGTTCGCCCCCTCCTTAGTGCCAATCACGACCAGGCACATATCGTCGTGCTGCCGCTCGCGGCTGTTCTCCGGCACGAGCATGTCCAGCAGCGCGGTCGGGTCGGCTTCCCGCTCCCGGACGACGATATCGGTCAGGATCGCAAGCGCTTCCTCCTCGTCGCCGGCGATCATTTCCTGCAGGCCGTCGGTATACATCACGATGCGCAGCGGCTCGTCGTAAGCGACAGTATGTTTGGTCACTTCGATCGTTTCAAAAAAACCGATGGCGCAAGTCGACGAAGCAAGCCGCTCGACCTTGCCCGAATCGTACACCAGCAGGCCGGGCGGATGCCCCGCGTTCACATAATCGATCGTGCGCTGCTCGGTGTCGATGACCATATAGATAGCCGTGAAATAATAATGGAGAAACTGCTCGCGGTTATACAGCCGGTGCATATAACGGTTCAGCTCGCGCATCACATTTTCGGGATCGACGCGGCGCGTGATCGCATCCTGCATGACCGAAGCGATGAACATGCACACGAGCGAAGACGAAATGCCGTGCCCCATCATATCGAGCACGATCACGCCGTACCGATGCTCGTCGATCGCGAACCAGGCGTACATGTCGCCGGCGAGCTCGGAGGACGGGGCGTACGACGCCCGAATCCGGAGTTTGGCGGTATCGACCGGATCGCTCAGCACGCTGCGCTGCACTTGCCGGGCCAATTCCAGCTCCTCCTGCACTTTCTTCTCGCGGTCCTTGTGCCAGTCGAGCTCCAACTTCAGCCGCAGCGCGGAGCGGATGCGGGCGAGCAGCTCGGTTTTGTTGATCGGCTTGATGACGTAGTCCGTCGCGCCGGCGTCGAGCGCCTCGGCCAGCTTGGCCGAATCGCCCAGCGCGGTGACGATGATGACCGGAATGTCCTTCAGCTTTTCCGTCCGCATGATGCGCCGCGTCGCTTCGATGCCGTCGATCTCCGGCATCATCATGTCGAGCAGGATCAAGTCCACCGGCTCGTAGCCGGGAAGCGGCTTATCCGCCAGCATGTGCTCGAACATCTCTTTGGCCGACGCCATTTTGACACAGTTGCGGTAACCGGCGTTGTGCAATATTTTTTCGATGACGATCAGGTTGACCGGGTTGTCGTCCACGATCATAATCCGCATTGATGAAATACCCCCTGTACGGGCGTGGAAGCTTTACTTCCGGACGTAGGCCACGATAGCGTCGATGAACGCTTCCCCGTATTTGTCGCATTTGGTTTCGCCCACGCCCTTGATGCGCAGCATGTCGCCGCGGGATTGCGGCTTGTATTCGCTCATTTCGCGCAGCGCGCTGTCAGGGAACACGACGTACGGCGGTACGCGCTCCTTGCCGGATATCGCCTTGCGCAGCTCGCGCAATCGCTCGAACAGCGCCTCGTCGCCGGTGCCCGCGCCGACCGGATTCGCGCCGTAGGCGCCGCCGAACCGCGACTTGCCGCGTTTGCCGCGGGCGCCGGCGCGATTCGCTTCTTCCTCGCGGCTCGCCTTCTGCCACACCCGCTCCGTGCCTTTGAGCACCGCCCCCGCCGCCGGAAGCAGCTTGACGACGGGATATTGCCCCTCGGTAAGCGTCAAATAGCCGTCGGCGATCAGCGCGTTGATGAGGTCGGCCACCCGCTTGTCGGAATAGTCGCGCAGCAAGCCGTACGTCGGCAGCCCGTCGAAGCCGAGCTCCTGCACGCGCTGCGACTTGGCGCCGCGCAGCACCTGCGTCACCAGGGTGACGCCGAACCGCTCGCGCATGCGCATGACGCAAGAAAGCACCTTCTGCGCCTCGGTGCTGACGTCGACCAGTTCGCTGTCGTCGCAGCAATAGCCGCAGTTGCCGCAGGATGCCGGCGGGTCGGTCTCGCCGAAGTAGCGCAGAATATACGCCCGCTGGCAGCGCGGCGTGTGGCAATAATCGATCATGCCCTGCAGCTTCTTGAATTCGGCGCTTTTGCGTTCCGGCGCGCTTGTGCCTTGTTCGATCAGAAACTTCTGGATGACGATATCCTGCGCACTGTACAGAAGGATGCATTCGCTCGCTTCCCCATCGCGCCCCGCGCGTCCTGCTTCCTGGTAATAGGCTTCCATATTTTTCGGCATATTGTAATGGATGACGTAGCGGACGTTCGATTTGTCGATGCCCATCCCGAACGCGTTGCTCGCCACCATCACCTGCACGTCGTCGTAAAGGAACCGTTCCTGCGCGCCGTTGCGCTCTTCGTCGGTCAATCCTGCATGATACTTACCCGCGGCGATGCCGTTTTGAAGCAGCGTTTGGCAAATTCCGTCGACTTCCTTGCGGGTGGCCGCATAAACGATGCCCGACTGGTCGCCATGGGTGCGAATATAGTCGAGCAGGTAGCCGGTTTTGTCCGTATTCTTGACGACGTTAAAAAACAGATTGGCGCGGTCGAAACCGCTCAAAAACACATTGCGCCGTTCGATGCCGAGAAAATCGACGATATCGTCGGTTACTTCCGGCGTCGCCGTTGCGGTAAAGGCCGTCACCTGCGGCCGATTCGGAAGCTGTTCGATCAGCTCGGCGATCAGCCGGTAGCTCGGACGAAAATCGTGGCCCCACTGCGAAATGCAGTGCGCCTCGTCGATGGCCACCATGGACAGGTTCAACCGGCGCAGCAGCGCCTGGAACCGCTCCGATTCGAGCCGCTCCGGCGCGATGTACAGCAGCTTGATCCGGCCGCGCGCCGCGTCCTGCAGCCGCTGTTCCGTCTGAGCGTACGTCAGCGAGCTGTTGACGGCCGCGGCGGCGATGCCCATGCTCTCGAGCGTATCGATCTGGTCCTTCATCAGCGAAATCAGCGGCGATATGACCAGGGTTACGCCTGGCATCAGCAGTGCCGGAATTTGGTAGCAAATCGACTTGCCGCCGCCGGTCGGCATAATGCCCAGCACGTCCTGGCCTTCCAGGATGCGCTCGATAATGCCGCGCTGCCCTTCGCGAAAAGCCGGATAACCGTAATAGGTTTGCAGCAGTTGCTGCGCTTCTGCCAGCATGGACCGCTCACCTCCTGTTTCGTGGGAAAATGGGTTAATTCTAGCATATTTCTAATTAACGCCTGCTGGCGACTCGAAATTATTGCGGCAATTGGGGGATGCCGCGCATCAATTCGTTCATGCTGAATGCGGCGCAGGTAAGCCGCTCGGAACGAACGATTTCGTCTTCGCTGTAGACGTCGGCCAATACATAGGTGCCGTCCGCTTGCAGCACGTATTGCTCCAGCGTCGCGTTGTCGGGATCGACGATCCAATATTCGGGCACGCCGTAATTGGCGTATACTTTTGTTTTCTTGAGCTTGTCGCGGCGGTAGGAATACTTGCCGGTAATTTCGATCACGAGATCCGGAGAACCGTTGATGCACCTTTTTTCGACGATCGCCATCCGATCGCGGTGGATCAGCACGATGTCGGGCTGGCGCACTTCCGTTTCGGCCAGCTTGACGTCGATCGGCGATACGATGATGAGGTATTCATTCCGACAATCGTCACGCAATCTGCTATATAACTCCGTGGCCAGCAGTTGGTGTGTCGTCGTAGGGCCGGGACTCATCAGCTCCAGCTTGCCGTCCGCCACTTCGTACCGGTTGCCGTCATCCGGCATGTTGTAATAAGCCTCGTACGTTACCGGCGCCTCTTTTACTTGCCCGGTTGTGTGCCCGGCTGCATCGGCTGCGTGCTCGGCTTTACGCTCCGTTCGCGCCGATGGCGTTTGTTTCTTTTCGTCGTCCGGCTTGTTTCCGCTGTTGTTCATGTTCCCGCCCCCTTTTTCGAATGATCGCCGTTGCTGCTTGCTGGCAAGTCCGGCCTACAGCTCGTACCGCACCGGTTTGACGCATACCGGCTTGGACGCGCTCGCCTGGTGGCCGGTCGGCGTCAGCCTTCCGCTGGCCGCGTCCACGCGGTATGTGACGAGGTTGTTCCCGTCGCGGTTGGCCGCGATCAGGAACCGGCCGTCCGCTGTCAAGGCAAAATGCCGCGGATGCCCGCCTTCCGTCGACACATACTCGACCGGTGACAACGTTGCGCTGCCCGCGTCGAACGAGAAGACAGCGATGCTGTCGTGCCCGCGGTTCGAGCCGTAGACGAAGCGGCCGTCCGAAGATAGCGCGATTTCCGCGCACCAGCTTTCGCCGTCGTAAGCTTCCGGCAGCGTGGAAATGACTTGCAGCGACTGCATCGCGCCTGTATGCGCATCGTACCGGTACGATTCGATCGTGGAATCGAGCTCATTGATAACGAACGCGTAGCCGCCATTCGGGTGAAACGCCATATGGCGCGGTCCCGCGCCGGCATGAACGACCGTTTCTCCGCTACTGACGAGCGTTCCGCCGGCTGTGTCCAGCTCGTACGCGACAATGCGGTCCAGGCCAAGGTCCGGGATGAAGACGAAGCGATTGTCCGGGCTGAAAAAAGCCGAATGCGGATGCGGCTTCTCCTGCCGCTCGGGGTTCACGCTCGAGCCTTCGTGGCGATGCTTGTCCAGCAGTTTGCCGACGCGGCCGTCCGCTTCGATGGCCAGCAGCCCGACTTGCCCGCCGCCGTAGCTGACCACAACAAGGAAGCGATCCGTACGGTCGCGTTGAATGTGGCATGTCGTCGTATCGATCGTCGGCACGTGATCCAGCTGCTTCAGCTTGCCCGCCGCCGGGTCGATTTCGTAGGTTGCCGCCGAACCGATCCGCTCTCCTTGCGGCGACAGTTGCTCCGCCGCGACGTACAGCAGCCCGCGCGATTCGTCTACGTTCAGGAACGTCGGATTTTGCAAACCGCCAAGTTCGTCTTGCAGCTTCAGCTCGCCCGTCGTTTCATTTAACTCGTATACGTACAGCCCATTGGTCGTTTGCTCTGCGTAAGAGCCGACAAAAACTAACGTTTTTCCCATGTCCGTTCCCCCATCGTCATATGTTCTACTGCCTATGATAGACCACAAAAAAATGACCCGCAAGCCGATCGCCGCGGGTCGATGCCATGCTATATTCAAAAAGGGGGGTTGCTTATAGTATGCCCGCCCAACATTAAACGAACATAAAGCCACTATTAAGTTTGTGTTACAAAGTTCCTTGGCCCAATGCCGTTCCGCGTCGGCGAACGCCAGCGGATGCCATACGACGGTTCTTGTGGAATGGGAAAGGCCTCCTTTTCGGAATTCGTGCAAAATCGGGAGCTGACAGCTTGCGGTGAGGCGAAATTGCGCCGTAGCCCCGCCCTTGCCGTAATGCAGCGCTGCTCACATGCATAAATGCATTTGATTCTCGCGTTTCCGATCATATGGATCGATTCGCATGCACAAATGCATCTTATTTGCCTGCATCACCTCCACTTCTTCCCCAAACGCGAAATTCAGCTGCATATTTGCATTTCAATAGGGCGTCTCCCCGTTTTAGCGAAAAATGACGTGCATTTTTACATTTGCCGCTGCCTGGGCTACTCAGCAGCCGACTTTTCATCTCTCGCCGCATTTGCCGCCCAAGTTGCACTTATTTACGCAGCTGCTGCACCGATGGTCACCACATACACTTGCTCGCTTTGTCAAAGACAAGCTCGTAGCGACACACGCGCTCACTGTCGCCGCTGCGCATCGGCTTGAACCAGCCTTCGCTCGACAGCGAACGCAATAGCTTCACTGCGGTTCGATGGTTTATCCCCAGCGCTTGCGCAAGATCGAGCGGACGAATCGGGCCAGCACGACGAATGGCGAAACGGATGGCCTCCTTCTCGTGCCGATTCAGGTGCTGCTCGGCAGTCCCCGGAGCACCATGCCCGAACCGCCCCATAATCATCCGCAGCAGCGTCATGCACAGCTCCGGCCGCTCGGCCACATCGTCATAGGCAAACGACACGACAATGTAGCCAATGCCTTGCATGAACGCCTCGCGGCACGTTTCCTCGCAATACCGCTTGCGATCCATATCGCGCACATGCGGGCCGAACCCTTTGATTTCGATCACTAACCTAATATGGCCGGGCAGCCAGGCCAAATCGACGAAGTACGGTTTCCCCCGCCAGTCCAACACCTCGTACTCCGGATGCAAGCAATCGAAATGGCCGACCAGCGGCCACCACACGTTGCGCAGAAACAACCGTTCTCCGTGGATGTGTCCTCGCTCCAGTCTTCCCCGCCGCTCTCCCGTTCGTCGCAGAAGATGTCCCTGCAGCCAGTTGCCATGCGCCTCTTCGAAATTCATGCCGCTCCTCCTCCAATCACATCTTCTCATACACAAACAAAAACGCCCTCCATCACCGCAAACCGGTGACAAGAGAGCGTTCTTCGCTATTCCAATTCAGTGTACCAGAAACTGGGATCTATCGCAACAATCGCAACTGTGGCCAACCGGGCCGCAGCGCTGTCCCAATCGGCTAGGAGGCGTGGCGCGGCAAAAAAATAACCCGCCGGCTTCCGCCGCGGGTTCAAGAAATTATATATTCAAAAAGGGGGGTTGACTTCATAATACCCCGTCT
Source organism: Paenibacillus cymbidii (assembly GCF_004764705.1). Lineage (GTDB taxonomy): Bacteria > Bacillota > Bacilli > Paenibacillales > NBRC-103111 > Paenibacillus_AN > Paenibacillus_AN cymbidii. The sequence goes on from NZ_SHLX01000030.1 coordinate 92,059, forward strand.
ACATGAAGAGAAGATGAATAAAATATTACACTTTGATTACAACCAGGAGAGCGCTTCCAGCGAGCCCGCTCCTTAAGGCATATCGTCGACGACGATGAAGATCGGCGTTTCGCTGACACTCACCGCAACGGTGCCGCCGCTGATCGCAAGCGGCGTCGAAACGCCGTCGGTATCGCCTGCGGCCATCGTCACTTTCGTGGCGCTCGTCGGACTGCCGGATAGCGACAAGGAGTAATTGGCGACCGTGCCGCCGTTGCTCGTTCCAAGCCAGACGGCGTAAGCGCCGCCGTTGCCGGTTGCGTTCTTGAATTTATAGATGAGCAAGTTGTCGGTGCCCGAGCTTTGCTCCGCCAGATAACGCATGTTGCCGAGCGTGTTGCGAAGCGTGTAGATGTAATACCACGATACTTTCGGCGTCCAGTCGCCTTTCCCTTTGACAAGCCCGGACGTGTCGTATTTTGTGGTGCTCCCGGGGTTGGCGTCCCGGAGGAAGTAAGCATAAGCGCGATCCAGACCGGAAGCCGCCGCCGCCAAATACGATCGTACCAGCCAGTCCGCCTGCACATCCTCCTGCGATTTGGTCCCGATTGCCGGCGCCCGCTGCACGGAGCTCGGATGCGTGTCATAGCCGAACTCGGTCAGCCACACCGGTTGATTCGGCATGTACATGTCGCGATATTGGACCAGCTTCTCCATTTTATCCTTGAAATTGTCCTGCTCGGGACTGATGCCGACCGTATTGTTGTCCGGATTGGCATTGCTGTAATGGTGCACGTTGATAACGTCGAACGGAATGCTGCCGCCGCGGTAATAATCGGCCCAAAATTTAAGCGCTTTGATATAATCCAGCCTAACTTCCGTAAGTCCGCCCATTACCATTTGCAAGCTGGCATCGGCGTTTTTCACCCCTACCGTGTTGCCCATCGCGCCCAAATGCCCGTCGTAGTCGGCACTCGACATCGCGGCGAACTCGTACGGCGTAAAATAGGCCGAACGCCCCTGCCACCATTTGTCCGGCTCGTTGGCGTTTTCGAGATAATCGATCGTGCCGAGCCCCGAGCTGCGCGGCTGGCCGGCTGCCAGCTTCAGCTTGCCGTCCGCCACGGAGGCATCGCCGTATCTGGCGGCATATTGGAACATGTGGTCCGCATGCTCGACATACGAAGCGGGGTCGGTTGCGCTGTCGCCGGACGACAGCGGTTTGTCCCAGCGGTTCGGCGTCAGCCAGCTGACGCTTGCCTGCACGGCGGGCGTAATGGTAAATCCGCCGCTATGCAGCGTATTATAGAAGCTGTCGAAATTCCAGCCGCCGGAATTGGCATACGTTGGAGCGAATTTGTTCAAATTGTTCGGATACGCCCCCGCATATGAGGCAGGATTGCCGTTTCCGCCGAAATTGTAATCGCCCTCGTCCCAATCCCAGTTGTGGTACTCGCGAATATGCTGAACGACCGCCATTTTGTCCGCCGGATCGTCGACCAGCGCGTTGACGCTCATCAGCTCGTTCATCGTCGGAAGCGTATGCGGCGTCGGCGTCGGCGCGGCGGGAGGCGTGCCGATCGGCGTGCCGTAAAGCGCGATTTCGCCGATTTTCTGGCAGCATTCGTTCATGTAGAGCCGCACATAACGGGTTGTCGCCTGGAACGGATGCCCGACCCATTTGTTCGTTTGCCCGAGCTTATCCGTAAATTGATCGGTCCAGCCGGCCGGCGAGCCGGTCGAGAAGGTGACGCCGTCCGCGCCGCTGCCGACGCCGTCGTAGTAGTAAATGTCCGTCAGCTGATACGGGATGCCAAGATCGATGATGACCGAGATCGGATAATAAAAATTGTTCGAGCCGTAATTCCAGATCGAGATCGGCGTCGTCGGCGTGCCGCCGCGCGGATCGGACGGTTCGTCGACCAGCATGTCGGCTTCGCCTCTTCCCTGTTCGTTGAACACCATGCCGGGATACAGCGTGATCGCGGTGCCCGATGTCGGCGCAAGCGTCGAATAACTGACCGTGCCCGTCGACAGCGGCGATTCGTTGCCGGCTTCGTCAGTTGCGGTCAGCGCAAAATAGTATAGCGTGCTTGGCGTCAGCCCGTAAACGGTCATCGTTTCGACCGATCCGGCAGGTTGCGGCGATGGAAGGAACGTCGCTTTCTTCGCGGACGACCAATTGCTTGTCGTAAACGGCGTCGTCCTGTACCTCACATCGTATGAGGCTGCCGTTCCCGTGTTGTTGTCGTCGCCGGGCGCCGTCCATTGCAAATTGGCGGTCGTCGACGTGCTGCCGGCAACAACCTGCAGATTCGCGACGGCGGCCGGCGCAACGGTGTCCGTCCCGCTTGCCGCCGTCGCCTTGCTGAGCGACGGTGTCGACAGCGGCGATACATTCAACGCCTCATCCGCCGTTTTCAGCGCAAAATAGTACGTCGTGCTTGCCGACAGCCCCGCAACCGTCATCGTTTCGGCGCTGCCGGCGACGGAAGGCGTCGGTTCGCCGCTTGCCAGCGCGGCGCTCGCCCAGTTGCCGTCGTTGATCGGCGACGTGCTGTAGCGCACATCGTACGAGGTTGCCGTTCCCGTATTGCCGTCGTCGCCGGGCGCCGTCCACGTCAGCGTCACCGAGTTGCTCGTCGACGACGGAGCGGACAACGCTACCGCCGCCGGAGCCGTCGTGTCCGGACCGCTTGCCGCCGTCGCCTTGCTGAGCGACGGTGTCGACAGCGGCGATACGTTCGACGCCTCATCCGCCGTTTTCAGCGCAAAATAGTACGTCGTGCTTGCCGACAGTCCCGCGACCGTCATCGTTTCCGCGCTGCCGGCGACGGAAGGCGTAGGTTCGCCGCTTGCCAGCGCGGCGCTCGCCCAGTTGCCGTCGTTGATCGGCGACGTGCTGTAGCGCACATCGTACGAGGCGGCCGTTCCCGTATTGCCGTCATCGCCGGGCGCCGTCCACGTCAGCGTCACCGAGTTGCTCGTCGACGACGGAGCGGACAACGCCACCGCCGCCGGAGCCGTCGTGTCCGGACCGGCGCTCGGCGTGCCGTAAACGACGATTTCATTCATCCACGAATTCATCGTTCCCATCGTGACTCCGATATAACGCGTCGAAACCGTTACGGGATGCGCCTTCCACTTGTTGTACAAGCCAAGCGTATCGACGAACAGCGGCGTGAAGTTTCCCGGAGTGCCCGCCGAAACGGTAAAGCTGCCGCTGCTGCTGGAATCGAACAAATAAATGTCGGTCAAATCGTAGGTTTGGCCGAGGTCGATGTAGGCTTCAAGCGGATAGTAGCTGCCGGTCCATCCGGCATGCCAGCCGGTAGTCGGCAAGCCGCCGCTCCCTGCCGCGGGATCGCCGGCCTTGGTCAACTGCTCGTCGACCAGCAAAGTCGGGTCCCCGTGGCCAACGGACAAATTCGTCACCATCGACGGCGACAGCGCGATTTTGACCGGAGTGGCGCTTGCCGTCCGGCTTCCCGTTACAAGCATCGTACCGAAGCAAGCGGCAAAAGCGACACAGCTGGCCAGCACCAACGATACATACTTTCTCATAAAACTCCTCCTGTTCGTATGAGTCCTTTCGGACATTCGTACCGGCGGGGCAGCCGCTTTTCCAAATAAGTTCGGGTTGCCGGAATCCCCCGCAAAATGCAACTTGCGCGCGCGACTTCTAGTTGTCCGGGCTAGAGTGAGCGGAAACGTCTTGCCGGCTTCTTGCTACATGGTCGGGTTCCCGCTAACGGCCGGATCCGCTATCCCTCCTTGCCATGGATACGTTGTACACAATGAATGCAGCCATATTGTATCAATCGGATCGTGAGGCCGATATAGCGATGTGTGGCCATCGATTATCTTTTGATAACAACTTGCAGACGAAGCATCCAAATATATCGGACAAATAACCGTTGCCGCCGCGCCGCATATGGTAAAGCATCAACCGTCGGGAAGGGATCGGCTATCGGCACCGTTCGCGTCATCAAAACGATTCGGGTAGGGAAGAACCCGTCCTTTATCGCGATAAACCGGCGCACGAACAAACTGTACGCGGCGAATAACGGGAGCGGCAGCGTATCGATCATCGACAGCGCCTCCAATCGCGTCGTGGCGACAGTAAAATCACGGTGTCCGTCATTGGCGGGGGAACGAATAAAGTGATCAAAACAATCACCGTCGGGAAAATGCCCGACTCGCTGGCCATTAACTTGCGTACGAACCGGATCTACGCCGTAACCTCGACAGCCGGCGGCACCGTTGCCGTCATCGACGGACGCCGAAACCGGCTGCACAAAGTCATTTCGGGCGTCGGCGCCGTCGGCGCGATGGGCGTCAACCCCGTCACGAACCGAATCTACGCGCCGGACGACACGACCGGCAGCCGGAATGTATCCGTCATCAACGGAGCCGCCAACAAAGTCATCGCGACGGTCGTCGACGGCGAATCGCCTCGTCTTGCTATTGTAAGCCGCAAGTTGAACCGGATATTCGTCGTCACATCCGAAGAAGATGCGCCGGCTGGGCATGTAGTCGTCATCGATGGCGTGAACAATCGGATCATCGCCACCGTGCGGGTCGGACGGGACACTTCTTCCGGCGTCGTCAACGAACGAAACAATCGCGTTTATGTGACGAATCAGGACGGTAGTACCGTTTCGGTCATTTCGGGAAAATAAGGCGCAATTCGACCGCCGCGAAGAAGCGGAAGCGTGGATTGCCCGCTTCGCCGCCAGAACGGAGCAAACGCGCGGCCGTCTTGCGCCGCGCGTGCGTCAGGAACAGTCGGCTGCGATCTTTCAGTTGACCGGCAGCCGCCTGCTTGTGTATGGCGCCCGTAACATCGGGCATACGATTTATCGCGCGCTCGGCTAGCGCCGCCCGAGCGGGTGCGCTGGCGGATCGCCGGTCTGGCGCGGGCTGCCGGCGGCGGAAGGGCGCGTCGCGCGAATCGGCGACAAATGGGTGCCCTACGATCCGCTCGCGCTAGATTGGCAGCTCGACGAGGCGGTTACGCTTTTGCGATCAAATACTGCTCCCACGCTGCGATAACGCTGTCGCCGCGAATGACGAAACGGTCCGCGCCTACCATGTGCGCCGCCATCGTGCCGCGCAGTTTGTCGAGCAGCGCGCCGGGCTTGAACCGCAGCGCCAGCTCGATCGGCCCGGCCACGGTGAACGGCTGCAGCCGGCGCGCCGCATCGGCGCAAGCCGCAGCCGCCTTCGTCAGCAGCGGGCCGGTGACGGCCGGCGAATAACACAGCGCCGCAGCAATGCCGCGCGACTCCTTGACGCAGGCGGTCAGCGTGCCGGGCAGCAGCGCTTCCGTTTCGCGGCAGCCTTCGTCGTCGGCGGTGACGAGGACAAGCGGCACGCCCGCTTCGCCTGCCATCAGCGCTTCGAGGCCGATTTCGCCGACGCACAGCCCGTTCACGTGAATCGAACGAATATCGTGTTCGTAATTGTGGTTCAGCACCGCGCCAGGCGTTTCCGCCTTGGCGTGCAGGCCGAGCAGAACGACGCCGTCGAAGCTCGCATCGAGGAACGAGCCGTTCGCCGGCGTATAGTTCGGCTTGCCGCAAATCGCGCTCACGCGCGGATCGAGCCAGTCGAAATCGACGTTGCGGCCGTAGAAGTGAATATCGTACAGCACCACCCGGTCGTCCTCCCGCTGCAGCAAACCGTCGATCACGGCCAGCAAGTCGTGCTTCAGCATCTGTTTGCCGAACGCGAATTCGCTTGCTCCCGGCACGACTTGCGCCATGTCGACAACGCCGGTCAACCCTTCCATATCGACGCGAATCATCCATTTCATCGCCGTCACCCCTCCATTTTTTCGAACGCAATAACGCAAGTTGCGCTCCGGCTCACCCGCGCGCCAGCGCCTCCCATGCTTCGTCCAGCTTGCGCAGCATTGCCGCCACGCTGTCCGGCTCGCTTACGCCCGGATACGGCCGCATTTCCAGCGTCAACGATGCCGGCTCCGCGCCGTCGAAATAGCCGCTTTCGCCAAGGCAACGCAAAAACTCCACCGTTTCCGCCACGTCGTTCTCCCCGCCCGGATAGCCCCACGGCGGATGCATGTCGCCGTAGAGCGGGTCCGCCGGATCGCGTTTGACGCAGCTGCCGAGGTGCACGTGACGGATATGGCTGCCGGCCGTCGCGACGGCGTGGCGGAACGTTTCCTCCATCAGCGGCACATGCCCCATGTCCATCAGAATGCCGACATTGGCGAAGCCGGCCGCCTTCACCGCCTCCACGACCGATACCGCTTCGCGTGTCGGGCCGATGAGCAGATTTTTGCCGATGGAGCGGTCGAACGGTTCGATCATCAGCGTCAGCTCCGGCCCGGCATAAGCGCACAGCCGCTGCATGTAGGAGACGAATCGTTCCGTCTCCTCCGCTCGTTGCGACGGCCCCGGATCGACGCCGCTCGCCACGACCATCCGACGCGAGCCGAGCCGTTTGGCGCGGTCGATATGCCCGCGCACTTCCGCTTCCGCGCGGGCGCGCGCCGTTTCGTCCGCCCCGTGCGGGTTCAGGCCCGGCCCCGTCATCAGCGGGCAGTTGTAAATCGCTTCCTTGCCCGAGGCGCGAATGAGCGCAACCGCCTTCTCTTCGTGCCGCGCATCCGGGATCATGCAGTCGACGATGGAAAATACCTCCATTCCGAGCGGCACCGGCAGCGTCGCCAGATGAACGTCCGCCGAATCGAAAGAAACCGGAAACAGCAGATGGTGATTGATGCCGAGCTTACTATTGTCGCGCCAGCGCCGCACAAGCTTGTTGTCCGTTGTCATGCGCTCATCCCTCCTGTCCGGCCCGATAATGGCTTACCGCTTCCGACGTGCGCAGCGCGCGCCCATACACGCGAACGACCGCCGCCTCTTCGCCGGCCGTCACTTCCCCGCAACCCGTCACATCGCGCAGATGCGGGTTGAACCGGCCCCAGCCGAACGCCCGCTGCTCGCCGCCGTCGCACAGCACGCCGTCGATGACGAACACGATCGTTTTCGGGCCGCCGTCAACCATTACCGCGACGTGGTGCAAGCCGCCTTCGCGCAGATGGCCGCCGTCGCTTTCCCAGAACGCGCCGGTGCGGCCGTCGTTCAGTTCGACGCGCAGCGCGCCCCGCTCCGCCGTCACGAGCCGGAAGCCGGCCCCGGATGCCGCGTCGGTCGTTTCCAGCAGCACCCGGCCGGGCGCAAGCGATGACGGGCGCAGCCACGCTTCAAGTGTGAAGCCGCCGCCATCGCGCAAATCGCCAAGCGCCGCCGCCAGCTTGCCCCTGCCGCCGCCGTTCAGCTCGAGCAGCAGCCCTTCGCCCGCAACGTGCGCCGATTCGCGCTGCCGCCACATGCCTTCCAGCAAGGTGGCGTCGATTTCGTGCACGCGTGCGATTTCCTTCTGCGTTTCCGTAACGAAGTACCGTCCGTCCTGCTCGATGAAGTCGGGGTAGCTGATGCGCGTGACCGGATTGTCGTCGTACAGCAATATTTCCGGCTGCGACCAGTAGATGTGGCCGTCCCGCTCCACGCCGCCGCTGACCCAGGCCGGGTTGCGGTCGTTGTACGCCTTGTACGGCTGCGCGGTGTAATCCGTTCCGTGATTGTGGAACCACAGCAAATAGTTGCCGTTGCTGAACTTCTTGACGAAGTTGGCGGCGCGCGGATGTTTGATCCGCCGGCCGCCCGGCTCGTAAACCGCAAAAGCCGGCGGCGTCCACGTCCGGCCGCCGTCGCGGCTGTAGGCGTGGCAGTTGGAGCCTGCCACCGTGCGGTACGTGCAGTACAGGCTGCCGTCGCTCAGGCCGACCGGGTTGTGCTCGTCCGCCACGCTGCCGAGCGGCGCGCGCAGCCCGACATTGCCTTCCGGCAGCGTCTCCCAGCGGATGCGCGAAGGATCGCGTTCGGTGAGAATGTTGTCGCTCTTCAGGAACGCGCCTTCCGATTCGGCCATGAACCCGACGCCGAATTCGCCGACTTTGGCGAAGCCGATATAAGCGGCTCCTTCGTGCACGATCGGCTTGCCGACGCCCCAGAAATATTGCAGCTTGCCGCCATGGCGGTTCCGGTCGTCGATCGCAAAATTGCGAACCGGAATATAGTGGCGGTCCTGCGACCAGGTGCGCCCGTGATCGTCGGAATATTTGAACGCCATGCAGCCGATCGTATCGACGCGGGTAATAACCTGCTCGCCGGGTTTGCCGTCGAACAGGCCGCCGGTGATCTGGCGGACGTTGTCGCCGTTGTACGTGTAGAACGCGTAAATGCGGCCGCCCGGCACGATCAGCGGCATGACCCAGGACGCCTCCGGCCCGTTTGCCGGTTCGATGTCGGTCAGTGGCGACCAGGTGCGCCCCTGATCGCGGCTGATCGTCGAGACGATATGCTGCCCGGGTTCGCCTTCGACGTCGCGCCCGGTCGTCATGACGCACACCCACGTATTTTCCTGCGAAATGACGACATAGGGCTGGTCGCAATAATGCTCCTTCGGAATGTCCCAGCCGTTTGCGATGTTTCTCCAGTCGCTCCTGCGTTGCGCCACGGTAATCCCTCCACCAGATCATGAGAATGATTCTATTGTAATCGCGAACATCGGCGCAAAATGGTCGTTTATTCGGTAGTTGATCGAATTATTTTCAGCTGTTGGCCATCAAATATGGCTTATTTCTTGTCGGAGCTTCGCAAGGGAACTTATCCATCCTTATGTGGTAAAATGGGAACGGGCGCAGCCGCCCTCGTTTGTCATGGCGCACCCGCGCATCCATCCAATCATTCACCCATCCGCAAACGGAGGTAACGCCGTATGCAACGCACCGCCTTTCAAACTGCGGCCGAACTGAGCGCAGCCATCGACGGCCTGTTCGCCGAATTTCCGGTCGCCTTGTACTACGGCCTGGATACGGTCGCGCCGTTTCCCGACTTTCAGTCCCACGACGGCTACGAATTTTACTACGTGTGGCAAGGTTGCGGCACCTACATCGCCGGCAACGACGCGTGCGCGCTCGAAGCCGGCACGCTGATGCCGATCCGCCCGCGCATGCTGCACAAGGTGCTGCAGACGGACGCGGCGCACCCGGTTTGCCGCCACGTGCTGCTGTTGCGCGAAGACTGGTTCCGCCGCGAGGGACTAGCCGCCGTGCTGCCGGAGGAGGAGGGCGGCTTCCGCTTCGGCGCGCCGATGATCGCGCCCAAGGCGGAACGGGATACCGCCGATTTCCTATATCGCAGCATCCATGAGGAGCTGGAGCGCAAGCCGCTCGGCTTCGAGCACGCCGTTTCCGGTTATGTGAAAGCGCTGCTGGCGTTGTTTCGCCGCTTCGCCGCCGCCAACGCGGACGGGCATGCCGAGCCTGCGGCGTCGCCGCATTTGCCGCCGGAAGTGGTGTACCTGCTGCAGCACGTCGGCTCCGGCTTTCAATCGCCGCTGTCGCTGTCCGATCTGGCGCACAAGGTGCACATGAACCCGAACTACGTCAGCCAGTTGTTCCACCGCCATACCGGCTACACGCTGCGCCAGTTCGTGGCGATGAAACGCATGCACCATGGCCGCAACCTGCTGCGCGACACCGCGCTGCCGGTGCACATCGTCGCCGCGGAATGCGGCTACAACGACGCGTCGCATTTCATCCGCGTGTTCCGCAGCGCGTACGGCTGCACGCCGCAGGCGTTTCGCGCCGCCGCAGCGGCCAAACAACAGCCCGCAAGTCTTTAATCCTGTGAGGAGGGTTTCCCACCATGCGAATCGATTCGCACCAGCATTACTGGCTCACCTCGCGCACCGACTACGGCTGGCTGCGGCCGGAGCTGGGCCGCATCTACGCCGATTACATGCCGGCGCAACTGAAGCCCCATCTGGCCCGGCACGGTATTAACCGCACGGTTCTCGTTCAGGCGGCACCGACGTGGGAGGAAAGCGAGTTTATGCTCGGCATTGCCGCAGCGGACGAAACGGTTGCCGGCGTCGTCGGCTGGCTCGATTTGACGGCGGACGATTTTCTCGCGAAGTGGGGCGAGCGCCGGCGCCGCTACCCGAAGCTCGTCGGCCTGCGGCCGATGATCCAGGATTTGCCGTCCGACTGGCTGCTGGCTCCTGCAGTCGTGCGCCATCTCGCCGCGCTCGCCGATGCCGGCTTTCCGGTCGATCTGCAGGCGAATCCGCGCCATCTGCCGTACATCGTCGAGCTGCTGCGGCAAGTGCCGAACCTGCGCGCCGTCGTCAACCACTTGGCGAAGCCGGCAATGACCGGCGAACTGGAGCCGTGGCGGTCGCACATGGAGGAGATCGCCGCGTATCCGAACGTCATGGCCAAACTGTCGGGCATGGTGCCGGAGCAACTGGACGCGCCGTGGTCGGCGGACGTCATCGCGCCTTACGCGCGGGCGGTTATCGAAACGTTCGGCCGGGGACGCGTCATGTTCGGCAGCGACTGGCCGGTGTGCCTGTTCTCCGCCACGTACGACGACGTGGTCGCGCTGCTCGAAAGCTGCACCTTGGACGGCTGGAGCGACGAAGAAAAAGCCGCCTTGTACGGCGGCAATGCGGCAGCTTTTTACAAGTTGGAGGGATAGCGGTTCCCATGGTCGAGCGGCCTGCATCAGGGACGTTCGCCGTCCCGGTACGCCTGCGGCGACACGCCTTTCTGCTTGCGGAACGCCGTGTAGAACGACTTGTAATCGGCGAAACCGACTTCAAGCGCGATGCCGGCCAGCGGCATGTCCGTTTCGCGCATCAGCCGGCACGACTGCTCGATCCGCACCTGCTGGCCGTATTGATAGACGGAAATGCCCGTCGTTTCCTTGAACAGGCCGGCAAAATAATTTTTGCTCAGAAACGCCTTCTGCGCCAGTTCGCCGAGCCGGATCGGCTCGCCGTAATGCTCGTCCAGATACCGCAGCGCCGCATCGATGACCGACGCCTTGCGCCGCTGCTCGGGCTCCGCCGCGCTCCTGCCGTGAAAACCGCGCATGATGCTGACGATCAGCTCGATCAGATGCGCCCGGAGAACCGCCTGGTAGCCCGGGGGACGGAGCGTGTGTTCCCGCATTATGCGATCCAGCAGCGTTTCGAAATCGCGCCGTTCGCTCCCGCTCAAATGCAGATCGGCGCGAAACGGCTCGTCGTCCCATACGCCGCGGAACAAATAAGACATCGCCAGGCTGGAGAAATCGTGAAACGCCAGCAGGCTCGCGTCCAGAAAACCCGGCTCGAACAGCACATTGACTGTCACGAGCTCCCCGTCCTCTTCCCCGCGATAAAACGCATGGCGCATGTCGTAATTGATCAGGAACAAATCTCCCTTGCCGACGCGATACCGATTGCCCTCCACCAGGTGGTAGCCGCTTCCTTCGACGACGTAACAAATTTCCACAAAATCGTGCGTATGGTACACGCAGTCCGGCTCGGCCGGTTCGGCGAAGCGGATGATGGCGAACGGCTCCGCCCCGCCAAAAAACGTTGCGCCCCGGTATACGGTCATGGCTTGCGAATCCTTTCTTTGTGTTGTCCGTGTGCGCGTTCGCCATCATTTTACCATACATCCGCGAGGCTTGGGCGTGTCTGAAAACCACCCGCTTCCGTTGCTTTTGCCATCAAGGCCGGAACAATCGCCATCGCCGCCGCCGCTGCCGCAGGCTATGATGAAGGCAACTCGCGACCGGCCTGCATGAGGCGTTCCGGCCGCTACTTTGGGAAGGAAAGGAACGGGAACGATATGTCCGACAAAATGAATGCGCTCGCCGTAACGAAATTGGGGGAACGGGCGGAGCTGATTGAATTGCCGAAGCCGACCGCTGACGACGACTCGATTGTGATTCGCACGGCCTTTTCGGGGGTCAGCATCGGCACCGAAATGTGGATCGCGGAAGGCAAACGCAACGATTACGGCCCCGTGCCGTTCGTCAACGGCTATCAGGCGACGGGCACGGTTGTGGAAGTCGGCCGCAACGCCGCCGATCGGTTCGCGGCCGGCGACTTTGTCGCCGTCTTCTGCAACGGGGCGCATGCGGAGTACGTCAAAACCAAAGCCCACCTCGTTCACAAGCTGTCAGGCGAAACCGCGCTGCGCGACTGCTCGTTCTTCGTGCAGCCGAGCGTGGCGGCCAACGCCTGGAACCTGGCCGGCGTCAATGCCGGCGACGTCGTGTACGTCGTCGGGCAAGGGCTGATCGGCCAATGCGCGGCGATGCTTGCCCGGCTGCGCGGCGCCTACGTGGTTGCCTCGGATATCGCCGCCGACCGGCTGGCGCGTTCGAGCGCCTACTGCGCCGACTGGGCGATCGACGGCGCGGCGGAATCGGCGCTGGAAGCGCTGAAGCGGCGGTTCCCGGACGGCGCCGACATCGTCGCCGAGTCGACCGGCTTCGGCGCGCTGCTGGACGACGCCATGTCGGCGGCGCGGAGCAAAGGCACGTTCGTGTTCCTCGGCTGGTACCCGGACCGCGCCAGCTTCCACTACCAGACGCCGCACGGCAAGCAGCTGCGCGCGGTGTTCCCGTGCTTCATCGGCGACAGGCCGGTGCGCGAAGGCGTCATCCGCCTGATTGAACGCGGCGATCTGAACATGGCTGCGCTCATCTCGCACGAAGTCGGCTGGCAGGAGTCGGCGGCGCTGTACAGCCGGCTGTTTACGCCGGCGCGGAACGAATACAACGGGATCGCGATCCGCTGGTCGTGAGATGCAGATAAAGCGACTGATTGACTTGTCGAGAAAAAAAGGAGAGCAACCGGCATGACGATTTTGATTACCGGAGCAAGCGGCTTTATCGGCAGGAAGCTGACGGAGGAACTGCAAACGCGTCATCGGGTCGTTGCCCTGGCGCGCAGCGCCGCGCCCGAGCGGGCGATGTCGACGGCTATGGAGAGCGGAAGCGAAGGAGTCATATGGGTGCGCGGCGCGTTCGACCGGTTCGAGGATTTGCGGCAGCTCGACGCCTATGACATCGACGCCGTCGTCCATCTGGCCGCCGTCACCGGCGGCTGCAGCGAAGAGGACGGCCTCGCGACGAACGTGATCGGCACACGGCGGCTATACCGCTACTTGCTCGACCGCGGCTGCCGCACCTTCGTCGCCGCCAGCTCGATCGCCGCCGTCGGCAGCTTGTCGCGCGAGTTTGCGCCGCTGTCGCTGCCGATAGCGGACGACCATCCGTGCCTCGCGCGCGACGCCTACGGCTTCAGCAAAGCGCAGGCGGAAGAGCTGACGCGTTATTTGCACCGCGTCCACGCGGACGCCAGCTTCGTCAACCTGCGCTTCGGCGCCGTGGTCGCCGACGATTGGACGCCGCCCGTCATCGTGCCGGGGACGGCGCTGTCGATCCCGTTCGTGCTGCTGGCCCGCGTGTACGTGTCCGACATCGTGCGCGCGATTGCCGCCGTACTGGCGGCTCCGCACAAGCCGGGCGTGCGCATATGCAACGTCGTCGGGCCGGATGCCTGCTGCGCCGCGCCGACGGCGGACATGCTCGCCGCCGTGCTCGGCGACCGGGCAGGCGAATACGACTTGTCGTACTATGCGAAGCCCGGCAACGAAACGAAGCCGGTTTACGCGGGTGGGCGCATGCGCGAGGAGTTCGGCTTCGTCCCGCTGCGCTCGACGCGGCCGCAGCAGTAGCTACCGCTGCAGGTCCGCGATCAACGCGCCCGCCAGGAAAGCGGCCTGCAGCTCGCGCACGCGCTCATGGAAGTGCACGTGGTCGCAATACAGTTCGCCGCCGACATTGGCGGTGAAGCGGTACAAATCGAACACGCGCGCGCCGTGTTCGGCCATAATCGCCTCGGCCGTCTCGTTGCAGCGCAGCACATCCTCGTTGCGGCGGTAAAACTGCTGCGTCCGTTTGCGATGCTGCTCAAAATCCACCGGCGTCGTGTTGACCCAGACAAGCCGCTTTGCGATGCGGCCGGCAATGGCCGCAATTTCGCGCAGATTCGCCGCGTAACGATCCGGCGGGACTTGTTGCTCCGCCGAGTCGGATTCGCTCAGCTTTTTGATATCGTGCAGACCGCAATTGACCATCAGCACGTCAAACTTGCGGCCGCCCGCCTCCAGCGCCTGCAAATACGCCAGCACCATCGAGCTGTCGCCGCCGTTCGCGCCGAGCGGATTGTCGAGATTGCGCAGCGCCTCTTCCTCGCCGCTCTTCCGGTCGTAGTCGCAGAAGCCCTCCAGCATGCGCTGCAAATGCGGGCCGTATTGAATGGAAATGCTGTCCCCGATTACAAAAACCGCTCGTTTCATCGTTTTGCCGCTCCCGTTCCCCATTCCGGTTATCGCGTTCCACGCTCTATTGTCGCATATCCCGCGCGAACCGGACAAGCTTCGATTTGCCGCCGGTCAGGCGAACATAATCGGCGGCGCCAGGTTGAGCGGCGTATCGCTGCCCTGGCAGCCGGTAAATTTGGGGCCGAGGTCGGCTTGCCACTTCTCGCCTTTCTCCTTCTTCAGCTCGTTGACGGCGTCCCGCACCGCCCACTCCGCATCCTGCACGACCTGGGCGAACGGCCGCGTTTCCGCTTGTTTCGCCATCAGTTCTTTCATCCATTTCGTGCCGAATTTGACGTGATTTTTTTCGTCGACGACGTCGAAGTCGTGCTCGAGCGCGGTCAGCAAGTCGTTGTGGTCGCGGGCCATCTGCTGCCATTTCTTCTTCGGCACGAAGGAGCACGCCTCGCCCACCTGCGTCAGCGCCGCAATCCGCTCCAGCAGCGGCTGCGCCAGGTAGGACGAGTAGTGGCCGAGCGGAATCGGCACGGCGTACGGGTCGATCCCCATCGAGCGCAGCCGCGAAAAGCCCATCTGCGAATGCCGCACCTCGTCCCACGCCTGGCGGACAAAATCGGCGATATAGTCGAACGGCATATGCCGGCCGTCGTAAACGATCGTCGCCACCAGATCGATAATCGGCAGTTCCGTAAAATGGGCATACGAGTGATGCGCCGGGTGCTCCTCTTCGGCTGCGGCGACCACATCGTAGATACGCTCCGCGCTGCGCCAGACGAAGGCAGGCTCGAGCAGCATTTCGGCCGGCACGGCATAAGCCGGATATTCGGCGATCGTTTCCTGCGCCTCCTCCGTCGCCGCTCCGTCGTACAATCCGCCAAGCAGCGCCATATGCGCCCGCAATTCCTCCTCGAACGCTTCCGTTTCGCGCTCCCGTTCGGCCGATATCGAACCGCATTCGATAAATTGTTTGCCCCAGGCGATCTGCCGCTCCAATGCCGACAAATGATCCTCGAACACTTCGACGGAAGGCGCGTCGTTCAGGCGCAGCGTGCTCTGCGCATACAGCCGGTACGCGGCGGCCTGCTCCGCTTTGACGACGCGGTACAGCGCCGGAATGAAGCGGTCGGCGCCTTGCGCCCCCATCAGTCGTCGTACAAAATTGGTCCACCCGGCATGCAGCTGCTTCTCAGGCTGGGCGATGCCGAAATCCTGGATGCGCTCGCGCAGCGCGCGCGTGCGTTTCAAATCTTCGTAGACGTGGCGAACGAACTGGCACTTGTCGGCATATCGCGGCAGCAGCGGACAATAGCCGATCGTATGGCGGAGCAAATCGAATTCGAGCGAATAAAACAGCTTCAGCTTGCGCAGCGCTTCTTCGGAGCTGAAATAGTGCGGCATGACGAACGACCTCGCTTCCGGTAAAGTGGCAAAACGTGTTTGCCCTCATTATAGGGAAGCGCAGCCGGCGATTCAGTAGCCGAATTGATGCGAAAGGTTACATTTTTGATCCTCATCGATCGTTGGGGCCCGTTCGTTCGTCCGTCAGTCAGTCCGTCAGTCTGCGGCCCGGCCTGCTTCCGTACCGAACTTTCTGCGGAATGCCGAAGGCGTCAGCCCGGTATGCCGGCGAACGAACAGGCAGAACGCCTGCGGCGAATCGAACAACAGCCGGTTCGCGATCGCCGCGATCGGCTCGTCGGTTTGGCGCAGCCGCATTTTGGCCCGCTCCAGCAGGACGCCGCGTGCGTATTCGCCGGTCGACACGCCCATCTGCCGCCGAAACTGGCGGTCGAGGTGCACCCGGCTGACATTGACCGCCCGCGCAAGCTCGTCGATGCGCCCCGCATAACCGGCTTCGGCATGAAGCAGCGTCAGCGCCTGGATGATGACGGCCGACAGGCGGCTCGTTTCCCGGGCGACGCCGTCTCCTTTCTCGTAGCAGCGCAGCATGTGCGCAACGATGGCCAGCAGGCACGACTCGGCGATCGCGTACCCATACGGCTCGTCCGCCTCGAGCTCCGCCAGCAGTCGCTCGAACTGCTCCCGCACGGCGCCGTCCGCGTCGCGGCGGACGCGGCTGCCGCCGATCCGGTACAGCCCGTTCTCCAATTCGCTCATCCGGTTCGGGCGGAACCCGGCCGCAAACACGGTGAACGTGCCGTCCGTACCGGCCCCTCCGCTGTGCACCTCCCCCGGCTTGGTGAAAAAGATGTCGCCCGGCCCGACCGGAAACAGGTTTCCTTCGAGAATGAACCAGCCGCTGCCCGAGCAGACATAACAAATTTCAAAAAAATCGTGGTACTGCGTTGGCGTCGTCCAACGCTCGTTCCAAAATTTGCTGAGATACAGCAGTTGCTCGAAGCGGTGCGGGTACGGCAAATCGTAGCGGATCTCCTCCGGCAAACGGCTGACCGTACGTGTCGTTTTGGCTCCGATTTTGACCGTGCGTTCCCGCTCGTACGGTTCGCGTTCCATCCCGCTCGTCCCCTTTGGCGCCAACTGGCCTGTTACTTCGATGATAGTCGATGTGCGGCGGAGGTTCAACGGGGGGCGGCAATGTGCGGTATAATGGCGATAACCGAATCGCCACAATAGAAGAAATCCGCGTTCACAAGGAGGCAGACAGCGAAATGGACCAAAATGAATCGGCCCGGGGCATGGTTTTTCCGGCCTGGGTGCACCGCGAAACGAACGACGGCAGCGATGCCGGCTTGACGACGCTGGCCGAGGACGCTTTGCCGGCCGGCGACGTGCTCGTCCGCGTCGCCTATTCCAGCATCAACTACAAAGACGCGCTTGCGTTGACGCCGGGCGGCGGCGGCGTGCTGCGCAAGCTGCCGATGGTGCCGGGCATCGACTTGTCCGGCGTCGTCGCCCGCTCCGGCGATCCGCGCTTCCGCGAAGGCGACCGCGTGCTCGCCACCGGCTACGACCTCGGCACCGCCCACTACGGCGGCTTCGCCGCGTACTGCCGCTTGCCGGCCGACTGGCTCGTGCCGCTGCCGGACGGGTTGTCGCTGCGCGAAGCGATGGGCATCGGCACCGCCGGCTTCACGGCGGCGCTCGCCATCGAGCGGCTCGAGCAGGCCGGCCTGCGCCCGGACAGCGGCGACGTGCTCGTCACCGGCGCGACCGGCGGCGTCGGCAGCTTCGCGGTGGCGCTGCTGGCGGAGCGCGGCTACACGGTCGTCGCCATGTCCGGCAAACCGGCGGCGCACCCGTACTTGCGCCAGCTTGGCGCCGCGCGGATTGTCGGCCGCGCCGAGCCGGCCGCAGACGGCGGCGCGAAGCGCAAGCCGCTGGAGCGGCAGCTGTGGGCCGGCGCGGTCGACTCGGTCGGCGGCGGGACGCTCGCCGGCATCCTTGCCGCGACGAAGTACGGCGGAAGCGTCGCCGCTTGCGGCCTGGCCGGCGGCGCGGAGCTTCAGACGACGGTGCTGCCGTTTATCCTGCGCGGCGTCAATCTGCTGGGCATTGACTCGGTCTATTGCCCGAAGGCGGTGCGCGAGCGGCTCTGGGGCAAGCTTGGCGGCGAATGGAAGCCGCAGCGGCTCGGCGCGATCGTCAGCGGCGAAGTGCCGCTGGCGGAAGCGGCCGACGCTTCCGCGCGGCTGCTGCAAGGCGAAGCGACCGGCCGCACAGTCGTGCGCGTCGGTGGAGACGCGGAGTAATCGAGGCGGACGAGGGGGCGGCGGCACTGTGGTCAGGTTAAGCGACGGCAGCTGCCCCGATCGATATTACAAGGCTGAACCGGCCTTCGTTCGCTGATATGCCATGCCAGGTCGTGCTCAAGTGGTCAATTGAAGGACGTGTTTGCCGGTTATCCCATTGGCTCAAGCTGGCTGGCGCGGCGGCGAGTGTGCCTATAGTCGGCAGTAGTTCGCTTCTGCTGGTTATCCCATTGGCTCAAGTTGGCGTTTGGATGTATTGAGTTTGACGTGTACCCGAATGGTGTCCCTGCATCGTAGGGAGACTTTTCTTGAACGGGGATAAAAGTTGTGGATGTTTGCGATTGAGTCAAGGGGATAACGGGCAGAAAGGAAGTGCGGAGCGAACAAACCCCGTTCCGTCTGAGCGAAGGGGATAGCGGGCAGGAGAAGCAGACGCTTAAGAAAGCAGGCATAGGGGAACGGGGGCGAGTCAATGGTTTCAGATTAAGCGACTGCTGCTCGACATACCGGTTTGAGGATCAACTGGCGGGTTGAGTAGTTTATGCGCAAAAATGCGCTTAAAGACTGCCAAACAAGCGGGTTTGAACAATTTAAGCGTAAAAATGCAGGTAATTTCGCGGATCATGTACCTTTGTCAAGAAAGTAGACACACAATTTAAGCGATCTGCTGTTGCTCGTAGTACCTTTTTTCGCATAAATGCGGGGTGAGGTAACCAATTGACGAATGGATGCGAGTGCGATTGTAATCAA
>NZ_SHLX01000031.1 GCF_004764705.1 Paenibacillus cymbidii
CGGGATGGACGTACCGCTGGTGTACCAGTTGTTCCGCCAGGAGCACCGCTGGGTAGCCAAGTACGGACGGGATAAGCGCTGAAAGCATCTAAGCGTGAAGCCCCCCTCAAGATGAGATTTCCCAGTATGTAAGACCCCTTGTAGACGACGAGGTGGATAGGTTCGGAGTGGAAGCGCAGCAATGCGTGCAGCTGACGAATACTAATCGGTCGAGGGCTTATCCTACAGATGGTCAGGGACACCTGATCCTCACTTCGGAAGCGTATGCTTCAAACCTTGTGTGCATGACATTCGTTTCGTATCCAGTTTTCAGGGAATAATTGCTTGGAGAGATACCCAAGTGGCTCAAGGGGACCCTCTGCTAAGGGGTTAGACTGCGTAAGTGGTGCGAGGGTTCGAATCCCTCTCTCTCCGCCACGAGACTTCCCTGATTGTATCATATTTGTTTGTATCACTATGGCGGCGTAGCTCAGCTGGCTAGAGCGTACGGTTCATACCCGTAAGGTCGGGGGTTCGATCCCCTCTGCCGCTACCATTTCAGCTTTATCATTGGACAAGGGCGCTTAGCTCAGCCGGGAGAGCATCTGCCTTACAAGCAGAGGGTCGGGGGTTCGATCCCCTCAGCGCCCACCATTACAATTTCATATGCCGCTGTAGCTCAACTGGTAGAGCAACTGACTTGTAATCAGTAGGTTGGGGGTTCAAGTCCTCTCGGCGGCACCACTGAATAATTTGGCTATGGAGCCGTGGTGTAGAGGCCTAACATGCCTGCCTGTCACGCAGGAGACCGCGGGTTCGAATCCCGTCGGCTCCGCCATTTTATTTTTTTTGTTTTTGGACCCTTACTCATTATGGCTCGGTAGCTCAGTCGGTAGAGCAGAGGACTGAAAATCCTCGTGTCGGCGGTTCGATTCCGTCCCGAGCCACCATATGGTTTTTCCGATGAAACGCGGAGGGTTAGCGAAGTGGCCAAACGCAGCAGACTGTAAATCTGTTCTCTGACGAGTTCGGTGGTTCGAATCCATCACCCTCCACCATTTCCTTCATCGCATCCGGCATAAGTTGTCGTTTTTACGGGAAAATTGAATTTGCAAGAGCCATTAGCTCAGTCGGTAGAGCACCTGACTTTTAATCAGGGTGTCGTAGGTTCGAGTCCTACATGGCTCACCATGTTTTGCCTAAACCGCCTCCTTTCGATGAAAGGGGGCTTTTTTTGACGCGTAAAGGGACGAAAATAGCCTATGAAAAATGGCTTATTTTCCCGATTTGGTCTGCCACGTCGGAAATAGCCAGCGAAAATAGGGCTTATTTGCTCCGCCAGGCCCCAAATCGGGCCTTTTTGCTGAAATAGCCAGTGATTTTACTGGCTATTTTACTGGGGGAGCCCGTTTTTGGCGAAATAGGCACGAAAACATGGCTTATTCCGAACCGGCATCTGCGGCAAGGCAAGTGGTGACTAAACGTCCGTGCCGCGCGCCAGCTTCTCCGTTTTCAGATCCATGTACAGCGTGACTTTCTGGTCCATGTTGGTCAGGTCGATTTCGCCGACTTGCTCGATGCGGCTCAGGCGGTAGGCGAGCGTGTTCGGATGGATGTGGAGCGCGCCGGCTGTGCGTTTGCTGTTGCTGTCGTTTGCGAGGAATGTATCCAGCGTCTCCAGCAAGTTGCCGCCATGTTCGGCGTCATATGCTTTCAGCTTGCGCAAATTGCTGTTCTCGTAGCCGAATTGGCGTTTCTGTTCGAGGATGGAGGGCAGGAACCGATAATAACCGAGATCGTGGTAAAAGTAGATCGAGCCGGTTTCCCGGGGAAAACGCCGCTTGATGCGCAGCACCATCAGCGCTTCCTTGTAGCTAAGCTCCACGGCTTCGTACGATTCGTAAGCGGCGCCAACGCCGGCCAGCACGGAGGCGTGGTGGAGCCGCTCCTGCATTTGGTCGCGGCACGTTTCGACAAAGGCGAGCAACTGCTGAGGGAAATCGGGAAAGCTTGCCGGCGAAGCGAGCACCAGCAGCCGGTTGTGGGCGAAGGTATGCAGCACGGGGCGGATGCGCTGAGTAGCATGAATGATGTAATGCAGACGCTGTTTTGTTTCGTAATCGATCTCATCGATGCCAAGCTCGAATACGATCACCAAAAAAGGGACCGGTAGTGCGATATGGAGCTCGGCCGCCCGTTCGTTAATCTGCGCTTCTTGGCCGAGATGGCCGGTCAACAGTTGCCAGAACAAGCTTTGCCGTTCTTCGTCTTCTTTCCGCCGGTGCAGCCGATGCTGCAGCAAATTGACGCGGGCCGCCGCTGCCGCGGATTTGAACAGGCGCATCTCCGCCTCGGCCCACGGCCGGCCGACCTCCAGCGCCCAAATGTAGCCGATCGTCTCCTCGTTGTTGCGGATGGCGACAGCGACCCGGTTGCCCAACCCGATCGGATCGATTGATTGGATGCGCAGCGGCTCCGGACTGCTCATGAGTTTGGGAATGACACCGCTTTCCCACAAGCTGCTGATGACTTGCTCCGGCACGCGGCGGCCGATGATGGTCGCCGTTCGTGCAGGATCGGTCAGCGCGCTGTGCGAGCTGTAGGCCAGAAGCCGGTGGTTGGCGTCTTCAATTGTGACCGGGCAATGAAACGTTTCCCCGATGGCATCCGCCAAATCTTCCAATCGATCGAAATGACGGTTAAACGCATGGTCCATCATGCGGGTCGTTCCTCCTTGAAGTGTATCGCCCTGTCTCTCCTAATTGTACGGATTCCCGCCCGGCTGTAAAGAGGAAGCAGCCCCGCAAAAAACGAACGTACCCGTAAAGGCTACGTTCGTTTCCGGGGGATGCAAGTGGTCAATCCCTGCCGCAAGGGGCAGCCAGGCTTACGGGCTGACCGGCTGCTTCAACGCCTCGAGCGGCTCCGCATAAGGCTGGCCGAGCGCTGTCGCAACGGTCGGATGCGTGACCGCGCCGCCGGCGATGTTGAAGCCGAGCCGGAGCGGCACGCTGGTTTGGGCGGCTTGCGCGGTGCCCTGGTTCGCGAGCAGCAGCGCATACGGAAGCGTCGCATTCGTCAGCGCCATCGTCGACGTGCGCGGCACCGCGCCGGGCATGTTGGCGACGGCGTAATGGACGACGCCGTGTTTGGTATAGGTCGGCTGGTCGTGCGTCGTGACGCGGTCGGCCGTGGCGAAAATGCCGCCTTGGTCGATCGCCACGTCGACGATGACCGAACCCGGCTTCATGCGGCGCACGACATCTTCGCTCACCAGCTTGGGCGCCTTGGCGCCGGGAATGAGCACCGCGCCGATGGCGAGGTCGGCTGCCGCGATCGTTTCGGCGATCGTATAAGGGCTCGACACGAGCGTCTGGACGTCGCGGCCGAACAGGTCGTCTAGCTCGCGCAGACGGTCGGGGCTGACGTCGAGAATCGTCACATCGGCGCCGAGACCAACAGCGATGCGGGCCGCATTCGCGCCAACGACGCCACCGCCGACGATCGCCACTTTACCGCGCGCAACGCCCGGCACGCCGCCGAGAAGAATGCCTTGCCCGCCATGGGACTTCTCCAGAAATTGCGCGCCGATCTGCGCGGCCATACGACCGGCAACTTCGCTCATCGGCTTCAGCAGCGGCAAGCCGCGGCCGACTTCAACCGTTTCGTAGGCGATGGCGGTAACGCCGCTGCGGATCAGTGCGTCGGCCAAAGCCGGCTCGGCAGCGAGGTGCAAATAGGTGAACAGCACCAGCCCCGGACGGAAATACCCGTACTCCGCGGCCAGGGGCTCCTTCACCTTCATAATCATGTCCGCGCCGGACCAAACGTCGGCGGCCTGACGCACAAGCCGCGCGCCGGCGGCGGCATATTCAGGGTCGGTGAAGCCGCTGCCGGCGCCTGCTTCGTTCTCGACGAGCAACGTATGGCCGGCCTGCACCAGCGCATGAACGCCGGCCGGCGTGGCGGCGACGCGATTTTCGTTGTTTTTGACTTCTTTCGGGATGCCGATAATCATGGCGACCGCTCCTCTACCGGATGTTTGATTCCAGTATAGAGCGGCACGAATCGGGTGCGTACGTGGACAATGACTAACTTCGGCGATATCGTTCGTGAAAATCGACAAAGCTGCCATCGCGATGTAGGGTCAAAAGAAGGGGCTTAAGGCAGCGCGCTCAGAATCGTGTCCCGCGCTTGCGCCATCGATTTGTCCGTGCCGAGGAACTGCAGCGTTTGCCCGTCCTTGGTGGTGATGCGCAGCGTGGAAGGATGAGCCCATCCCGGCGCATCCACGGTAACCGCGTCGATGTCGCTGAACGGCAGCCGGTGGTCTTTGCGCGAGGCGAAGCCTTTGTTGATCCACTGCACATAGCCGTTGTACACCCGAAACTCACAGTGATAGCTGATCGTTTCAAACAACAGTGCGCTCATTGCGGAACACCCCTTTTGCCCAAATGTCGGTCGGGACTGTTGACGGAGCGGAATGCATGCGCAGGCCTCCCAACCGCGTGGAGATGAGTTAATTGTCAGCGGAAGGGGCGTCCGATGTAAAGAGGGTGTTTTTGTTGAAACGTGGCGAACGGTGCCGCAGCAGCCGGAATCGAGGAAAAAGCGGTTGACGCAAGCAACCCGGTATCGTAAGATTAAATTAGATATTTAGACAAATATCTAAATGTTAAGGGGGCGTCGTACGATGAACGAAGCGTTTAAGGCGCTTGCCGATCCGACGCGCCGCCGCATCTTGCAACTGCTGCGCGATCGAAGCATGAATGCCGGAGAAATCGCCGACCACTTCGCCATCAGCAAGCCGAGCATTTCCCACCATCTGAACCTGCTTAAGCAGGCGGGACTTATCCTGGACGAGCGCCAGGGTCAGAATATCGTGTACACCTTGCATACGACCGTAGTTGAAGACGTGATTGGCTGGATGTTCACCATGATTGAAAAGAAGGAGGAGCCGTCATGAAACGTTGGAAAGAAGCGCTTGTGCTGTTGATTGGCCTCTCGCCCGCGATCGCGGCGCTGCTGATGTACGACCGGCTGCCCGATACGATGGCATCGCATTTTGGCGTCAACAATGAAGTGAACGGTACGATGAGCAAAAACATGTCGATTCTGATGTTCGCCCTGCTCGGCCTGGTTCCGTCGATCCTGCGCGTGGTGCGGCGACTCGATCCGAAGCGCGACAATTACGAAAAGTTCCCCGTCGCCTATGAAGTGATTCGGCTCGGAGCCGGCTTGCTGGTCGTTGCGGCTGGTTGGATGGTGCTGCTGTTTAATTTGGGTTACGAGCTGGATATCCGCAAACTGGCGCTGATCGCCATCGGGCTGCTGTTTATCGTGACCGGGAACTACATGACGCAAGTGCAGCACAACTATATGATCGGCATTCGCACGCCGTGGACGCTCGCGAGCGAAGAGGTATGGCGGAGAACGCACCGCTTGGGCGGGCCGCTGTTCATGATCGGCGGCATTGTCGCCATCGCCGTGACGCTGCTGGCGGGAGGCGTGGCGGCGGTGTTCGCTTCGTTGGCAGCGATCGCCATCGTATCGCTGATTCCTGTAGTTTATTCCTACGTCATTTATACTCGCTTGAAAGCGTAAACGAGCGATTCAAAATCTCCGGAGCAGGGCGTCCGGAGATTTTTCGCTTTTCACGGTCAGTGTGTATTGCCGGGGGAAGGGTTATTTTGATATGATAAATCGTGTATGATACATAATTATTGAACGCAGGTGAGCCGCCTTGAAAAAAAGCTTGAACCGCTACGTGCTGACCGATGAAATTTACTCCTTGCTGAAGGAGCAAATTGTGAGCCATCAAATTGCGGCCGGCGACAAAATCAACATCGATCAGCTCGGCCGCGAGCTGGAAGTCAGCAACATCCCGATTCGCGAAGCGCTGTCGCGCCTGGCGGCAGAGGGCTTCGTCGACGTGGTGCCGTTCAAGGGCATGTATGCGGCGAATATGTCGCTGCAAGAGCTTGACGATATGTTCGAGATCCGGTTGGCACTGGAGGGGCTGGCGCTGCGAAAGGCCGCGCCGCATATTCCGGGCGGCCTCCTCGCCGAACTGGAACGGGACATGGGGACGTGGGCGGCACGCGAACCGCAACAGGAAGAGGAGAAAATCGCCTACATCGCGGAAATGAATCGGAGGCTGCATGGCTTGATTCTGGACCATTGCGGCAACGAATCGCTGAAGCAGCTCGTCGGCGCGTACATCGAACGCATCCAGCGCTACCTGTCGTTCGCGCACCGGGAGATGGAGCGTCAGACGCTGCAGACGGAATGGCAGGAGCATATGGCGATTATTCGCCGCTTGAGCGCACGCCAGCCGGAGGAAGCGGAGCAGGAGCTGCTTGCCCATATTCGTTCGTCGCATGAACGGACGCGCGATTATTTTCGCTGAGGGGCCATATGCAAAGAGAGGGAGAGAGTCGGATGAAAATTACGAAAGTGGAAAGCTTCGTGCTGCACGTGCCGATTACGCCGCCGATTACGGACGCGATCAATGTCGCCACCCATTGGGGGCTGGCGGGGGTAAGGCTGTTTACCGACGAAGGGTTCGTCGGCTACGGGTACACGGGCACTTGCGCGCAAGGCGACGAAATGATCGTGGAGACGATCGACAGGTATTACGCGCCGCTGCTGATCGGCAGAGATCCCTATATGGTGAGAGAGCTGTGGGACGAGATGCGGTATGGCAAAATGCACTGGATCGGCCGCGCAGGAGTTACGCATATGGCGCTGGCGGCGGTCGACATCGCGTTGTGGGACCTGATGGCCAAGGCGGCGGGCAAACCGCTCTGGATGTACCTCGGCGGGCACAAGTCGAAGCGGATCAAGGCGTACAACACGAACGGCGGCTGGCTCAACTGGTCGAAGGAGCGGCTGCTGAAGGACGTGGCGGACATCGTCGAATCCGGCTTTACCGGCGTCAAAATCAAAGTCGGCAAACCCGACCCGCGCGAGGATTACGACCGCTGCAAGGCGGTGCGCAAAGTGATCGGCGACGATGTCATTTTCATGATCGACGTCAATCAGCAGTGGAACATCAATACGGCGATGACATGGGGCAAGAAGCTGGAGGAGTTCGATCTGTTCTGGCTGGAGGAGCCGCTTAATCCGGACGACATTATGGGCCACAAGAAGCTGGCCGACGAGCTGAACGTGCCGATTGCGCTGGGCGAACACGTGTATACGAAATATGCGTTCCGCGATTATATCCATCAGGGAGCCGTCGAATATTGCCAGGTGGACGTGACCCGCGTGGCTGGCATTACGGAATGGCTTCAAGTCGCCGGTCTTGCGGCGTCCTATGACGTGCCGATCTGCCCGCATGTCGGCGATATGGGGCAAATCCATCAGCATCTTGTCGCCTCCACGCAAGGGGCGATCATGCTGGAGTATATTCCGTGGATTCGCCATATTTTTGTCGAGCCGGCTACGGTTAAGGACGGGTACTACGTGCTGCCGGAAATGCCGGGGGCTTCGACGGAGATTGTGCCTCAGTATTTTGACCAGTATCGGGTGAGGTAGGGGCTTACGATCGGCGGAAAGTTGCGGACGGCCGAACCGCTGGGTAGAATAAAACCAGGCGGGGGACGCGGCAGGTGCGGCGCCGGGCCACGCAACGCAACGATCGGAGGAGAACAGATGGTCACATCGATTCAGGAGCGCGTCACGCTTAACAACGGCATCGCGATGCCGTGGCTGGGGCTCGGCGTGTGGATGGGCAAGCCGGAGGACGGCGATCATATCGAACAAGCGGTGGAAGCGGCGCTGGCGCTCGGCTACCGCAGCATCGATACGGCGGCGCTGTACGGCAACGAGTCCGGCGTCGGGCGGGCGATCAAGGCGAGCGGGGTGCCGCGCGAGAATATTTTTGTCACGACCAAGGTGTGGAACGACGATCACGGCTACGACCAGACGCTGCGCGCATTTGAGGCTAGCCGGCGCAAGCTGGATCTCGACGTCGTCGATCTGTACCTGGTGCACTGGCCGATCAGCGGCAAATACGCGGAGACGTGGCGCGCCCTGGAGCGGCTGTATGCCGAAGGGGCGGTGCGCGCGATCGGCGTGAGCAACTTCCAAGTTCGGCATTTGCAACATATTCTGGAGCGCAGCGATGTTGTGCCGGCCGTCAATCAGGTGGAGTATCACCCTCGCCTGACGCAGGTGCCGCTGCGGACGTTCTGCGAGGAGAAAGGCATCCGGCTGGAAGCCTGGAGCCCGCTCATGGTCGGGCGGGTGCTGGACGAGCCGGTCGTGCGCGAGCTGGCTGCGACATACGGCAAGACGCCGGCGCAAGTTGTGCTGCGCTGGGACTTGCAGCATGGCGTCGTGACGATCCCGAAGTCGATTCGGCCGGAACGGATCGCCGAAAATGCCGGGATCTTCGATTTTGCGCTGTCGCCGGCCGATATGGCCAGGCTCGATGCGCTCAACCGCGACGAGCGTTGCGGTCCGGATCCGGATCAGTTTTGATTGTTTCGAGCGGAGAGGGGCGGTTCCTGCGGGGGGCCGTCTTTTTTTGTCGAAAAGGGAACCTGAACGCGCGCTGTTTCGTCCTCTTGGAGGAGAGGAGGGCAATCGGTGGAGTTTGATTACCTCAAACATTTGTCCGGGGACTTCGACAAGCGCCGTATCGTGGGCGACCTGATGGACGCTTACGGCAGAGACGTGTGGAACTTCGCCTTTTCCCTCGTCTGCAAGCCCGAGCTGGCCGACGATATGATGCAAGAGGCGTTCATGCGGGCGTTTCGCAACCTGGGTACGTTCCGGGGCGAATCGACGGTCAAAAGCTGGCTGCTCAGCATCACCCGCAACGCGGTGTACGATCATTTGCGCTCCGCTTACATACGCAAGGTGATGCTGGTCGGCTTTATCGCCGACCGGGGCGTTGCGCCTTCGGCCGAGGCGGAAGCGATCCGCCACTGGGCGGCCAACGACGTTTGGGCGAAAGTGCTGGCGTTGCCGGTCAAGCTGCGGGAAGTGCTGGTGCTGACGGCGCATCATCAGCTGTCCGTGGAGGAAATCGCCGGCGTGCTGGGCGTTGCCGAAGGAACCGTCAAGTCGCGGCTGCATCGCGCCCGCAAGCGGATATCCAGTCAGGCGGAGAAGGGGGAGCGGCCGTGAACAAACGCGAATCGAATTGGGAAGAGCAGCTGGCGGTCGATCCGGCGCCGCGCGATCTCGCGCCGGTAGCCGAACGGGTGCGGCGCGGAATGGACGTTGCCGGCAAAGTGCCGCGGCTGCGGCGGGCGACGGCGATGCGCCGGTTGATGCTGGCGACGGCGGCCTCTTTGGTGCTGGCGGTGCTAATCTTTGCCCCTCAGCAGCGAGAGGGGCGTCTTCCTCCGGGCTTCGGGCTGCAGCCGGATGCGGCCGCGACTACGGATTCGCCCCGCGGCGGCGATGCCGCGCCTTCCGCGCAGCCTGCGGCGGTGGCGGACGATTCGGAGGAAGATCGTTCGGTTCGCGCTATTGCCGAGGATCCGGCCGGGCGCTTGCTGGTGAAACCGGCGGACGAAGCGCGCGCGGCCAAGCTCGGCGCGCCAAGCTGCTACGGGTTGGAGGACGATTGGAGCTGGAGGGGCACTTACGAGGCGGTATGGGAGCCCGCGGGAGGCGGGCAGCCGAGTGTGGTGCTGACGTTCCCGGCCGATTTTGAAATCGTGCAGCCGCAGCGCGATCCGGTGGCGATGAAACGACTCGCGCTCGGCGGCAGCGTCGTTTATGTTTACGTTCCGCGCTATACGGACTGCCACGGACTTGAAACGTACCTGTTTGGCGTCAGCGCGGAGGACGGCCGGGCTTTCCCGATTCCGTTCGAAATGGAACCGGGCCGAGTGCTGACGGCGATCGGCCAACTGCCGCGCGACCATGTGCGCATCGTCGGAGAGGAGCTTGTGGTGACGGGCGGATACGGGGCGGGGCAAGATTATATTGATGTGTATCATTTCCGCTACGACGAGGGCAGACGGATGATGGCGCTGCAGCGCACGGAAAAGGTGAAGCCGAACGAATTGGAGGAGTTCCAGTAAGAGGGGTTTAATGGGATGTGGTTTTCAATAAATGGAAACCATTGGGGGGGCTGGTCATTGACCGGCTCCCCCTTTGCACCGTCGCGCAGCCAAGCGTGGCCGGAAGCATCGTTTCACACTCCGGTCGGGTAGCGAAAATAACCACTGAAAAATGGCCTATTTGCCCTATTTTGCCCACCCCTTCGGAAATAGCCAGTGAAAACATGGCCTATTTGCTCCGCCAGGCTCTAAATCAGGCCTTTTAGCCGAAATAGCCAGTGATTTCACTGGTTATTTCCGAGAGTCAGCCCGTTTTTGGCGGAATAGGCCATAAAAACGGGCCTTTTTTTCAGCAGGCTTGATCGGAGCGGCCCGAAAGCAAATTTGGTTAGTTGGCGGAAGGGGAGGGTGCGTCGCTTTGTGCAACATGTCTGCTTGGCGAGAAGTAGAACCGGAAGCTGACAAACCACCCACCAAGGCGTCTGTTTCGCGTCAGGAAAGGACCGGCAAGATGATCCTTCCCTGATGGTTTCTCATAAACACCGTCAATACGACGGCGACGCGGGTGTGTCCTGCACCAGCTTGTCGCGTACCGATTGCAGCTTCGACGCCATGGAGGCGTCCTTGTCGCGGCGGTCGTCGATGCGCAGCGAAGTCGAAACGCGCTGTGCGCCGCGGTGAAACG
Organism: Paenibacillus cymbidii; assembly: GCF_004764705.1. Lineage (GTDB taxonomy): Bacteria > Bacillota > Bacilli > Paenibacillales > NBRC-103111 > Paenibacillus_AN > Paenibacillus_AN cymbidii. Next base: position 10,690 of record NZ_SHLX01000031.1, read on the forward strand.
GCGCTTCATGCAGCTGACGGGCTACGGCGAACAGGTGCTCCAGCTTCCCTTCGATTACGGTGCTCATCGACGACATTTCGAAACGGATCGGCAGCCCGGAATCGTCGAGCAGCCGGTGCAGGTCGGCGACGTAAGCGCTGATGCTCGTTGTGGCGGTGCCGAGCGGCACGACGGTGATTTCCATGATTGGCATAAGGCAACCCCTCCCTGGCAATTGGACGCTGCGTTTGATTCCATTGTAGCCGATTGGAAAGGCGGGGCCAAGTCAGGGCGTGCGCGCCCCCGCGGCAAGCTCGAAGCGCGACGCCAACTGGATGATCCGGTCCGCCGTCCGCGCCGCCAGCGACATGACGGTATTCGTCGGATTGACGCCGGAGGACGTCACGAAAATGCTGGCGTCGCAGACGAACAAATTCGGCACGTCGTGCGATTGCCCGTAGCTGTCGACGACCGACGTCGCCGGGTCGTTGCCCATCCGGCAGCCGCCGACAAGGTGCGCCGTATCGGGCACGACGAATTCGGGCGTGCCGCCGGCGGCGCGCAGGATTGATTGCATCGAAGCGACGGCGTGGCCGATCAGGCGACTGTCGTTGTCGCCGTAGCTGAACGTCACCTTGGCCCGGGGCAGACCGAGCGCGTCTTTTTCATCCGCCAGGGCCACCCGGTTGTCGGCATCGGGCAGCACTTCGCCGACCATCGTGACCCGGCCGTAGAAGTTGTAATCGAGCACCGCCTGGCGCAGCCGGGGGCCGTAGTAAGGCCCGCCGACGGCGCCGACGATGCCTTGGGCGAAGGAGAGCGGCCGCGCCCCGTGCGCGTGCAGCGAATACCCGCGGGCGAAGCCGCGGCGCTCGTCCGTCGCGTAATAATGCTGCGTTGTCGCGAGCACGGGCGTGCCTTTGTACAGGCGCACCTCCTCCGGGAAGCGGGCGTATACGTCGTGGCTGCTGTGCGGCATGATCGCCCTCCCGACCCAGCCGCTGCTGTTGGCGAGCCCGTCCGGGAACAACGCGTTCGCGGAGTTCAGCAGCAGCCGCGGCGTTTCGACGGCGAACGCGCACAGGATGACGAGCCGGGCGCGCTGTTCGTAAGAACGCCCGTCATGTACGAAGGCGACGCCGCGCGCCCGGCCGTCCGCTCCCGTCAGCACCTGCGTGACGGTGCAATCCGCCAGCAGCTCGGCGCCGGCCTCGACCGCCTGCGGGATATGCACGATAAGCGTGCTGAATTTGGCGTTCGGCATGCAGCCCTGGTTGCAGAAGCCGCGATTGATGCAGGGCGGCCGGCCTTCGTGCGGCGCGGACAGAATCGCCAGCGGCGCAACGGCCGATTCGATCTGCAGCTTCTCGCAGCCGCGGCGGAACAGCTCGGCGTTCGGACTGAGCGGATCGCGTTCGGGCAACGGATACGGCCCATGAAACTCGCCCCACGGAAAATGGCGCGGCCCCGACACGGCGATGTCCTTCTCCGTTTGCGCATAATACGGCGCAAGCTCATCGTAGCCGATCGGCCAGTCGGCGCCAACGCCGTCGCGGGTGCGCGTTTCGAAGTCGGCGCGGTGCATGCGCAGGAACACGCCGGTAAAATGCACCGTGCCGCCGCCAACGCCGCGGCCGGAATTGTTGTGCCCGAGCTGGAGCGGGTCGGCACCCGCCGTCAGCCGCTCATCCTGCCAGCTAAGCCGCCGCATGGCGAGCTCGTCGCTGGCGAAATCGCGCTGCGGGTCGCGCCAGGGCCCGGCCTCGAGCACTACGACCGAAAGGCCGGCCTTGCTCAGCTTGCGGGCGATGACGCCGCCGGCCGCACCGGCGCCGACGATGACGGCGTCGACTTCTTCCCCTTCGTATTTACGCTTCATCATGGCTGCGCTTCGCCTCCCACGGATCGGTCTGGCCAATGGCCGTACGCACATAGCCGCGCGGATAGGCGGGACCGCCGTAACCGATTTCCGACCATACCAGCGGGTGCGAATAATAAGCTTCGACAGTAAGCGCAAGCAGCTTCTGGAATAGCGCCTTCTGCGGCAGCCCGTTCCACACGGCCGCCGGTTCGACGCGGAACTCGCCGAACTCGAGCATCAACTGTCGCTGCTCGTTGCCGTGCAGCTGGAACAGATGATCGCCGAAGCGCAGCATCGACGCCCGGTCGAGCGCCTGCAAGCCGTCGCGGATGAGCTGGCGCGCTGCGGGCACGCCGGCTTTGCGCTGGCTTTCGCCAACGTTGCGATACAGCGTCTCGTCGATGTGGCAGAGCACATACTGGATGATTTCGCCGCGGTCGTCGCCCGCGAGGAGCGAGCATACGGCGCGCAGCAGCTCGGCTTCGGTCAGCGTCAGGTACCGGTAATCGTGCTCGCGGACAAGCCGGGCGCCGACGATCGCCTGCGTATGGTCGTCCCACTGTTCGAGCGCGTCCATGACATCGTATTCGGGATAGTGGGAGCGGACCGTCGGCCCGTTTGGCAATGGTTCCGTCATATCGCTCACCCCCAGTAAACGGCGATCAGGCCCAGTGCGGCCATTGCCGTAAACACGACCGGCATGACGACCGGCGGGCCGACCAGGAAGTTGCGCCCCGCAAAGCCGCCGACACGAACGCCGACCCCGTGCAGATGGTAATATAGCCCGCCCATGCCGGCGACGACGCCGATCCACATGAGAACGGTGAAAATGCCGAGCAGCAGGCCCGATCGCGAAAAAGCGAGCGCAACGCCGCTGATGACGAACAGCGGGGAAGCGATGACTGGCGCCAACATCGCTTTGTGATGAAATTGCTGGCGGTAGTGCGACATCGTTACCTGCACCCCGATCAGGATGTAGGCGGCGCCGACGAATAAAATCAACAATCGTTCCAGCGGCCAACCGGACCAATGCATGGGAACTCATCCTTTCTGTAGCGGAAATGTGACGGCGCCGAAAGGCATAAGCGCGATGCGCGCACGTTCGGCGTCCAGGCCGGCGAGCAGCCCGCCGATTGTCGCCTGCAGGTCGGGGGCGTGCCGCAACCCGGCCAACTCGACCAGCGGCTGCGGCATAACCGAGTGCAAATAGATCGGGTGCCGGGCGGCGATCGCGGCGATTTGACCGATTTTGTGAGCGCCAAGGACGAAGGAGGCGGACAGCCGCCGAAGCATTGCTTCCCGGTCCGGCATATGCTCCAGCCAATCCTGCATCACGGTATTGCCGTAATATTCTTCGCACTGCGCGATCAGGACAAGAGGCGCTCCGGGCGTAGCGACGCTTTCGGCGTTTTGCAGCGTTTTCACCGACTGGTACAGCTGCATGTCTTTCGGATGCCCGCCGGGCGAAGCGATGACGAGCGCGTATTCTTTGCCTGCCTCCGGGAAGAAGATCGTTTGCGCCCGGCGGACGCCTTCCCGATAGGCCGCTTCCGTCTCCCCGGCAAACGCGGCGACAATGCGGCGGTCGCTGTCGGCGATGACGTTGAGCAGAAAATGGAGCGGCACCAAACGCTGCGCTTCCTCCATATCGGCGCGCACCGGGTTGTCGAGCCGGCCGGGCTCCGCAGCGGCGGCCGAACGCGACAGCGCGTGATTGGCTTCGATCGTGCTGCGCGCGGCGACGCCGGGAACGAGCGCCTTGGCACCGCCCGACATGCCGGCGAGCCGGTGCGGCTCGATGTTGCCGGTGGCGATGCGCAGATCGGCGTACAGCACCGCGCGGTTGATCGATACCGGCGTGCCGCGCGTCGTCACGCCTACGAAGGCGTTGTCCTCCTCGCGCGCGGAATGGTTCCGCACCGCGATGCGGCGATAGACGCTTGCGCCGACAAGCGCGGCAAGCTCGCTTTCGGTATGCCGGCGGTGCACGCCAAGCGCCACGACGATGGCGATCTGCTCGTCGGCCAAACCGGCGGCGGACAACTCGTCCAGCAGCGGCTCCAGCAGCAGCGGAGCAGGGCACAGCCGCGTGCCGTCGCTGACCAGGATGACGGCGCTGCGTTTGCCGGCAGCCAGCTCGCGCAGCGGCACGCTCCCGATCGGCCGCGCCAGCGCCGCGCGGATCGGGTCCTGCTGCGGGGGCGGCCCCCATTGCGGTTCGATCCGGTCGGCGCGGTACCGGTCCGGCAGTTCGAAGGGCACGGTGCCGGATCCGTAGCGAAAATGATACATCGTAGCGGGTTGCCTCCCGAACAGTTGCTGTTGTCATTATTTCCCTCGCAACGGGAATTCATCCGGGAGCCCCGCTTTTCCGTGAAAAACCGCCCGGGTGTGGTACAATAGGAAAAAAAGCCGCCAGCCGCCAGCCGGCATGCGGCCAAGACTATTCGGAAGCAGGAGCGGAGCATGGACTGGGAACGATTGAAGCAGCAACTCGAGCAAATATTGCCTGGGTCCGTCCGTCAGATCACGATTGCGGTGGACGAGTGGAATGCGCTTGCCGCGGCGCAGAACAAGCCGTCCTCTTCCCGGCGGAGCGTAGTCCGCGAAGACGACGTGCTGTTCCTGCTGGAACATCATTCGAAGCAGCAGGCGGCCGTGCTCGCGGTGGAGCGCGGCGGCGTTACCGAAGCGGAACGCAAGCTGGTGGAGCTGGCGCTTGACGCGAACCGGACGCAGGAGAAACGGCACGGCGGCGCAATGGCCGAGGAAGAGCGGCGGGCGGCGCTGGTGAAGGAGTGGTTTTACCGGCAGCTGGAATCGGGCGTGACCCATGCGGAGCTTCCCGATGCGCTCGCCGCGCAGCTCGGCTGGTACGGCACGAAAATCCCGCTGCTGCTGTACGGCGATTATTCCGATTCGCGGGTTGTGCAGTACCATGACTTCAAGAAGCTGCTGGAATCGTTTTTTGACGCGGAAATTACGCTGGTGCCGTTAATGGATAAGGAGTGGCTGATTCTCGGTCCGGAATCGATTCTTATGGCGACGGCCGGCGGAGACAAAGAGGCGACGGAAGAGGAAAGCATCGAGGAGTCGCTGACGTCGATCTGTTTTGGCCTGTACGAAATGCTGGAAAGCGAGTGGGTGGGGGAGTGCCACCTCTCGATCCATTACCCGATGACGCCGGCGAAGTCGCTGCTTGCGACCATTCTGCAGCTGCGCGAAACGATGATGCTCGGGCGCACGTTCCACATCGAGGACAACATTCACCTGCCCTGGATGCTGAAGCTGGAGAAGCTGCTGAGCGGTTTGCCGGAAGCGGACAAGACGCGTTTCGCCCAGCAGGTGTTCAAGCGGGTCGACCATGTGTTCGACGCGGAGATGCTGGCGACGCTGGAGCAGTTTTTTGCGCTCGACTGCAGCGTCAGCGAAACGGCGAAGAAGCTGTACATCCACCGCAATACGCTGCTTTACCGGCTGGACAAGTTCAAGCAGGAGACAGGACTCGACGTGCGGCTGTTCAGCGACGCCGTTCTTGTCAAGGTAGCACTGTTGTTGTATAAAGTGACGAAAAGAAAGTAATTTTTTTGTAAGGATTGTGCATAGTCATTTGCAGGGCGGTGCGGTAAGATAAATTTGACCGATAAAGCACGTTAGTTAGGGGTATAAGCTTCCGAAGCGGGTTGCCGCTTTCGTGAGGCGAAACACAAGCTAATTTTTTAGGAGGAATGAACATGGCAGGGGTTCGGTTGCACCACATCGTAAAGAAATACGCGGGGAACGAAGAAGCGACGGTTAAAGATTTTCACCTCGACATTAAAGACAAAGAATTCATCGTACTTGTCGGCGGATCCGGTTGCGGCAAATCGACCACGCTCCGCATGATCGCAGGGTTGGAAGAAATCACGGCAGGCGAGCTGTACATCGGCGACCGTCTCGTGAACGACGTCGCTCCGAAAGACCGCGATATCGCGATGGTGTTCCAGTCCTACGCGCTCTATCCTCACATGAACGTATATCAGAACATGGCATTCGGCCTGAAGCTGCGCAAATTCAAGAAAGCCGACATCGACGCACGCGTGCGCGAAGCGGCCAAAATTCTTGACATCGAGCATCTGCTCGACCGCAAGCCGAAAGCACTGTCCGGCGGTCAGCGCCAACGTGTTGCTCTTGGCCGCGCGATCGTCCGCGAACCGCAAGTATTCTTGATGGACGAACCGCTCTCCAACTTGGACGCCAAACTCCGCGTACAGATGCGCGCCGAAATCAGCAAGCTGCACAAACGTCTGGAAACGACCGTTATCTACGTAACGCATGACCAGACGGAAGCCATGACCATGGGCGAGCGCATCGTCGTTATGGAGAACGGCATCATTCAACAAGCGGCTACGCCGGAAGAAATCTACAACAACCCGGTCAACATGTTCGTTGCCGGCTTCATCGGATCGCCTTCGATGAACTTCATCGCAGGCACTTTGGGAGAAGAAGGCGGCTCGCTTCGTTTCAAAGCGACGGGCGTCAACGTGCAAGTTTCCGAAGGCCGCAGCAAAGTGCTGCGCGAGAAAGGTTATGTCGGCAAAGAAGTCATCATGGGCATTCGTCCGGAGGACCTGCACGATGAGCCGGTATTTATCGAAGGATCGCCGAACACGATCGTTACGGGCCACATCGAAGTATTGGAAAACCTCGGTCACGAGATCCAATTGTACTTGAACGGCATCGGCAAAGACAACGTCATTGCCCGTCTGGACGGACGTTCCGGCTTCAAGGAAGGAACGAACGTGAAGCTGGCGATCGACATGAACAAAGCGCATTTCTTCGACAAGGAATCGTCGTTGTCGATTTTCGCGAACTAATTCTTCTGTTTTCCCCAACCTCCGGTGCCGCAGGAAATGCGGTGTCGGAGGTTTTTATGCGTTTCTTAAATAGGTCGGATTTCGCTATAATGGAACCAGCAAAACGTACCGTGCAAGAGGAGAAGGAGGAAGTCGCCGTTGGAGCAAGCCATTGTTGTCGGGGCCGGACCCTGCGGACTGTCTGCCGCGATCGAGCTGCAGCGCATCGGTTTGAACCCGCTTGTCATCGAGAAGAACGTCGTCGTCCACTCGATTTATCAATACCCCACCTATATGCGGTTTTTCAGCACGCCGGAGCTGCTGGAGATCGGGAATATCCCGTTCGTGACCCCGCATGAGAAGCCGTCGCGCCAGGAGGCGCTGACCTACTACCGCACGGTGGCGGAGCGGCACCGCGTGCGGATCAACAGCTACGAAACCGTAATCGAAGCCAGGAAGCAGCCGGACGGCCGCTTCGTTGTCGCCAGTCAGGACCGCTGGGGCAAGCTTCGCGAGTACGAAACGCAGCATGTCGTGATTGCGACCGGCTATTTCGACCACCCGAACCTGCTTGGCATTCCCGGGGAGACGTCGCCCAAGGTATCGCATTTTTTTCGCGAGGCGCATCCGTATACGGGCACGAAGGTGGCGATTATCGGCGGCAGCAATTCGGCCATCGACGCGGCGCTCGAGCTGATGCGGGTCGGGGCGGAAGTGACGGTCGTTTACCGCGGCGATACGTATTCGCCTTATATCAAGCCCTGGGTGCGGCCGATCTTCGAAAGCATGGTGAACAAAGGGATCATCCGCATGCTGTTCGGCTCGCGGGTCGTCGGCATCGACAACGATACGGTGACGGTGGAAAGATCGTCATCCGCCGCGGATACGGACGAACAGGCCCGCTTGACGTTCGCCAACGACTTTGTGCTGGCGCTTACCGGCTTTCGGCCGGACCGCTCGTTTCTCGGCAACATGGGTGTACGGGTGGAAGGGGATTACGACATTCCCCGGTTCGATCCGGAGACGATGGAGACGAACGTCGAAGGGCTGTACGTGGCGGGCGTCGTCGCTTCCGGCCGCGAAGCGAACGAAGTATTCATCGAGACCGGGCGCAAGCACGGCAGTTTGATTGCGGCGCATATAGCCGGCAAACGTTCGTAATCCGCAAGCAAGTTGAACAAGAACCCTGCAGCTGCAAGCCGTTAAGGTTTGTCGTTTCAGGGTTTTTCTGTATTTTGCGGCCGGCGGCCAGCTTCAATTCGGAATATACCAATAGAAATCGGAGGATGCCCTCATTGTTCGGGAATCGGGAAAGACTATAATAAAAGTACACCCGAGGGAAGAAAGGAGCGGCTCGCATTGGACATCAACTCCTCCGCGACAGCCATGACCCAGCAGCCTGACGATCAGGCAAGCCGCTCGGTCGTCCGCGAATCGCTGTGGCGCTACGTGAAGAAGAATCATCTGCTTTACTGGATGATCGTGCCCGGCATGCTGTATTTTGTCGTCTTCAAATACGTTCCGCTGCTCGGCAGTGTTATCGCATTTCAAGAGTACAGCATTTTCAAAGGATTCGCCCACAGCGACTGGGTCGGATTCAAGTGGTTCGAGCAATTTTTTCAATACCCCAACTTTCGCCGGCTATTATTCAACACGCTGATTATTGGCTTCTACCAGATTTTATTTTCTTTTCCGGCGCCGATTATATTGGCCATCCTGCTCAATGAATTGCGGAACATGGCGTTCAAGCGCACGGTGCAAACGATTCTGTACTTGCCCCACTTCCTGTCGTGGGTCATTATCGGCGGTCTCGGCTACATGCTGCTGTCCCCGGAATCCGGCCTGATCAACCAGTGGATCGTCGCGGCCGGCGGCAAACCGATTTTTTTCCTGATGAAGGCGGAATATTTCCGTTCCATTATCGTCGTCTCCGGCATCTGGAAGGAGATGGGGTGGAATGCTATTATTTTTCTTGCGGCGCTTACCGGCATCAGCCCGTCCTTGTACGAGGCCGCCCGGATCGACGGCGCGGGCCGGTTCAAGCAGCTGCTCTATATCACGCTGCCGGGCCTGCTGCCGACGATCATGCTGCTGCTTCTTCTGAAGATCGGCACGGTCATGGACTCGAGCTTCGAGCAAATATATATTTTCCTGAACCCGATTACGTTCCAAACGGGAGATACGCTTGACACGTATACGTATCGCGAAGGCATCCTGAAAGGCATGTACAGTTTTACGACGGCCATCGGACTGTTCAAATCGGTCTTCGGGTTCATACTCCTGGTGCTGGCCAATCGGGCGAGCAAGGCGACGACGGGCGAAAGCATCTACTAGAGAGGGGGACGAACCATCATGCGAATCAGACATTCCCGCGGAGAGCGGACATTCGACATTGTCAACGTCCTTCTGATGCTGCTTGCCTGCGCCGCGATCATTTTGCCCGTGCTGCACGTGGCGGCGGGCTCGCTCAGCTCGACCAACGCGCTCATCCACATGCGGGTGAAGCTGTGGCCGGTGGAATGGAATTTCGACAATTACAAGCTGGTTATCAACAACAGCATTTTCTGGCGATCGTTTCGCAATACGCTGTTTGTGGTCATTGTCGGCACAGCGATCAATATGCTGCTGACGATTCTGACCGCATATCCGCTGTCCAAGCGGGGCTTTCGCGGCCGCAAGCTGTTCCTGCTGTTGATCGTCTTTACGATTATTTTTCAGGCTCCGATCGTGCCCGTGTATATTATTGTCAAATCGTTCTTGCTGATCAACACGCTGTGGGCGCTCATTATTCCGGCGGCGCTTAACGCGTTCAACTTGCTGATCTGCATGACGTTCTTCCGCTCGCTGCCCGAAGAGATGTTCGAGGCGGCCCGCGTAGACGGCATGGACGAGATGCGGATCCTGTGGAAAATCGCCGTACCGCTCTCGCTGCCGATCATGGTGACGCTTATCCTGTTCTACGCCGTTGGCAACTGGAACAATTATTACCTGGCGCTGCTGTATGTGACCAAGCCTGCGCTGAAGACGATGCAGCTCTACTTGTACACGATGATCGCGCAGTTCAGCATGAATGAAACCGACGGCGCCGCGGCGGCGATCGCCGAACGATCGGCCGATATTTCGCCGCAAGGGCTGCAGATGGCGACGGTGCTCGTTGCCACGATCCCGATTCTGCTCGTCTACCCGTTCATTCAGAAGCATTTTGTTAAAGGGGCCCTGATCGGCTCGATCAAGGAGTAGCATCGCGTTTCATTCGTTATGACCGGCTCTCTTCCGGGGGGAGTCGTCCTCATAAAATTATGCCATCATCTTGCTAGGGGGAAAAAAATCCATGACTCCGATGTGGAAACGTTCTGCCGGCCTGCTCGTTGCAAGCGCTCTCGTCGGCATTACCGCCTGTTCTTCGGGATCCGACAAGAATAGCGGCGCATCCACCGCGCCATCGGCTTCGGCATCCGCAGCTCCTACCGCTGTAGCGTCGGCAACGCCGGCGGCGCCCGCCAAGTTCAAGCTCTACATTTCCGATTACAGTGTAGCCGTACCGCCCAAGGACAACGCTTCGCTGAAGTACATGATGCAGAAGACGAATACCGATATCGATATCCAGACGCTGCCGCACGGCCAATATGCCGATCAACTGAAGCTGAAGTTTGCGGCCGGCGATTTTCCGGACGTCTACTCGCAATGGTCGCCGCCGGAGCAGGAACTGGTCGACAGCGGCAAAATTTTGGAGCTGAACGCGCTGATCGACAAGTACGGCCAAAACCTGAAGAAGGTCATCCCGCAAACGGCTTGGGACGCGGTAACGCAAGGCGGCAAAATTCTGGCCATCCCGCAGCCTTCCCTGGCGCAAACGGGTTCGATCCTTTACATCCGCAAGGACTGGCTCGACAAGTTGAACCTGCAAATTCCGAAAACGTCGGACGAATTGCTGAACGTGCTCAAGGCGTTCCGCGACGGCGACCCGAACGGAAACGGCAAGAAGGACGAAATTCCGTTCACGATGCGCGAGAAAATTTCGTGGGGCGACAACATCTTCAGCATGTGGGGCGTGCTTCCTACCCGTACGCGTTACTTCAATAACGAAGTCATTTATGGCGGCGCAACGCCGGATATCAAGAAAGGGCTGGAATACCTGGCCAACCTTTACAAGGAGAAACTGCTCGACCAGGAATTCCTGACGAACTCGCGTTCCGTCTGGGAGCAGAAGATCAAGTCCGGCGTCGTCGGCGTCTGGGCGCACGATCCGTCCTTGTCCGCACAATGGCAAACCGATTTGACCAACTCGCTGCAGGGGGCCAAACCGGACGTCATCACGATTCCGACTCCGAAGGGCGTCGGCTACGACGGACCGGTCGGCACGTCGATTTCGCCGGTGGCGAAAACGTTCATCATTTTCAAAAGCGCCAAAAATCCGGAAGCGATCGTCAAGTGGCTCGACTGGCTAGTGACGGCGGAAGGCCAGGCGTATACGGAATACGGCGTGGAAGGCGATACGTACAAGAAAGACGGTGCGAACATCGTCTACAATGCCGACAAAGACAAGAACGACAAAAACGACTGGCGCAAAAACTGGTTCCAGATGCACGGCTACAACGACGACGTGATGAAGGCGAAGAGCTCGCCGGCGGATTACGCCAAGCTGTCGGCCGCTTATAAAGTCGCCAACGGCGAAGGCATCGTGAACCAGCAAGTCGGCATGGTTACCGCCAAAAACAACGCCAACTATGATACGATGTATTTGGAAGCAGCCTCGAAAGTGATTCTGGGCGCAGCGCCGTCTTCCTCCTACGACACGTTCATCTCGACGTGGCGCAAACAGGGCGGAGACGCTATGATTAAGGAAGAGACGGATTGGTACAACAAGTACCGCAAAAAATAAGCGCACGCGACTGAACGCGCACCCGCGCGGCGAAGAGAGGACACGCCTGACGTGTCCTCTTTTCCCTTGCGGGCATTCCTGTCTCGACTTCGGGGACGAAGGGGCCACGCTATGCTGCACGCCATCAAACGATCGCTCAAGTGGAAATTCATTACAATTACGACGACGATCGTTGTCGGCATTGTCGTGTCCATCGGCTTCTTCAGTTATTACGAAACGTCGCAAACGATTCGCGCCGATGTCGAGCGCTTCAGCCAGCAGGTGCTGCGGCAGGCAAATTTGAATATGAACCGGTACTTGAATGAATATGAGCAAGGATTCCTGCTGATCGGCAACATGGACGAATATAAAGAATGGCTCGGGTATCCGCCTGATGACACGTACGACATCGTCCGCACGTACTATGCCATTCGCCGGCTGCAGATGCAGCCGTTCGTTTCGCGGCACCCGGAAATTTTGTCGATCACGATGCTGTCCGCAAGCGGCGTGGAGACGAATTACACGACGATTTACGGCATCCGCTACGAATATTCGCTGAAGAACGAACCCTGGCTTAGCCGCATTGACAATACCGACAAGGTATTCTTCGATATTGCGACGGCCAATCAATATTTGAACATGGACGGGACGCCGGCCAGTTTTCCGGTGATGACGTTGACGAAGCTTTATACGCCGTACAATTTGCCGAACGGTTACTTGAAGATGGACGTATCGCTTGCGCCGCTGCAGAGCATTTTGCAGGAAATTCATCTCGGGGAACGGCAAATCGGCATGATCAGCGACGCGTCCGGCACGATCCTGGTGCATCCGGATACGAACCGGATTTTGACCAAGCTCGATGCGGATATCGTGGAGAAGATGGGCGGCCGTACGGAGGGATCGTTCTTCCGCAAGGAGACGAAGGAGCTTGTCATCTTCGAAACGATTCCCCGCACCGACTGGCGCATTCTCGAAGTGGTGCCGTATGCGGATGTGGCCGGCAGCATCGGCAAGGTGCGCAATGTAACGGTGCTGATCGCCGCGATCGGGCTCGTCATTGCTATCGCGCTTGTCGTTTACGTCACGACGTCGATTACACGGCGGATTACCCATTTGCGCCGGGTCATCAAGCAGACGCAGCTCGGCCGTTTCGATCAGCTTGTCGAGGTCGGGGGCACCGACGAGGTGACCGATCTGGCGCAGGCATACAACCGGATGCTGGGGCAGCTCGACCAGTCGGTGCATCAGCTGACCGAATCGCGGCTTGTGCAGCAGAAGGCGATTCTGTCGGCGCTGCAGTCGCAAATCCAGTCGCACTTTCTGTACAACACGCTGGAAACGATCAATTCGATGGCCGATCTGGCGGGACACCGCGAAATCGAGCAAATTACGATCTCGCTCTCGCGCATGCTGCGGTATTCATCCAATTATCGCACGGAGCTGGTAACGATCGACCAGGAGCTGCGCCATCTCGACGATTATTTGCGGATTATTTCCATCCGTTACGGCAATGTGGTGACGTACGATTTTGCCATGGAGGCGGGCTGCGGCGAAAGCGATTGTCTGAAAGCGATCATGCAGCCGATCGTCGAAAACTGCATCAAGCACGGCGTAGAAGTGACCGGTGAGCCGCTGCACGTCGAAGTGAGGGTCGCGCTGATCGAGCCGGGCTGGCTCGGCGTGACGATCCGCGACAACGGCGCCGGCTTCGGCGAAGACGAGCTGCGGGAGCTGCAGCGCAAGCTTCGCGAGACGGAGACGCACAAGCAGTACAGCGAGCTGGCGCAAGTCGGCCTGCTGAACGTGCATTACCGGCTGCGCATGTACTATCAGGACGAACATTCGGGCATACAGGTGATGAACGATCCGCAGGGCGGGGCTATCGTGCGCATCGTATTCCCGCCGCGGCTGCACCGCATAACAACCGAGAGCGGCAGCGGCGCCGAAGCTTTGCCGATGAGGAGGACGCCATAATGCACCATGTGTTGATCGTCGACGACGAACCTTGGATTCGCTCCAGTCTGGAGAAGCGGGTAACAAGCGCAAGCGAGCTCGCCGTCGTATCGGAAGCGGCGCCGAACGGGCGCAAGGCGCTCGAATGGCTCGAGCTGCACCATGCGGATATATGCATCACGGACGTGCGCATGCCGGTGATGGACGGCCTCGAATTAATCAGGCTGATCAACGAGCGGTTCCCCTGGATGGTATGCATTGTCGTGTCGAGCTACGACGATTTTCAGTACGCGCGGGAAAGCATTCATCACGGGGCGATCGACTACATCCTGAAGCCGATCGAGCAGGAGGTGCTGAACGCGGCGCTGGGCAAAGCGATTGCGGAGCTGACGCGGCGCCGTTATCACGAAGCGTACCAGCGCGTCGTGCGGCTGTTGCCGCATCACCGGCCGATGATGGAGCGCTGGGTGAAGCAAGTGCAGGCGTACCAGTTGGAAACGATGCCGCTGATGGTGGTCGACACGCTGGAGATGCTGGAGTCGTGGGCGGACGGAGCGTTCTATTTGCTCATCCCGCTGTCGATGGTGTGGCTGAACCTGGTATGCGAGGAGCTGCGCCGCGACAAGTTTGACGCGACGCTCGACGAAGGCACCGACTCGGCGATCGGCGAGAAGACGCTGCCGAAGGAACGCGAGCGCAGCTACTTCCGCTTGTGCGCGGTGCGCCGTCTGGAGGAGGGCGCCTTGCGGCTGTTCGGCGCGGCCAAGGAAGTGATCGATCATCCGGCGCGCAAGGTGGTCGAGGAGATCAAACGGTATGTGGAGCGGCATTATGCGGAGAAGCTGAGCCTGCAGGACATCGCCGACGTCGCGGAGATGAGCCGCAACTACAGCGCGGGGCTGTTCAAGCAGGAAACGGGCATGACGGTGTGGAATTATTTGGTTGCCGTTCGCATGCGCAAGGCGCGCGAGCTGCTGCTTGGCACGTCGATGAAAGTGTACGAAATTGCCGGGGAAGTCGGCTATGAGAACGTCGTGTACTTCTCGCAGCTGTTCAAGGAGCATTTCGGCATGAACCCGGGGGAATACAAGAAGCGGATGGAGGCATAACCGCCGCATCATTTTGATAGAGGAAAAGGAGAGGGCAAGGAGCATGGGAGAAATGTCGAGGCGCTTTACAATCGGAGAGCGCGACGGGAAATGGACCTTGATTGATGCCGAAGGGCAATCGTTTTATTCGCTTGGCGTAAACTGCGTCACCTACCAGATCGGTGAAGACATGGAGATGAAGCTGGCCGCCAAATACGGCGGCGCGGGCTGGTTCGGGCGGTGGGCGGAGGGCAAATACGAGGCGATTCGTTCGCTGGGCTTCAATACGCTGGCGGCCTGGCATATGCCGTATTACCGGACGAAGCCGATGCCGAAGACGGTCGAAGCGCGCATGTCGCGCCACGCGCCGATGGTCAACGGCGGCTGGGCCGGTCCCGGCGGCGCGTACGGATTCCCCGACGTGTTCGATCCGGTGTTCGAGGTGTCGGCGCACCGTGCGGTCGTCGAAATTTTGTACAACCAGCCTGGATCGCTGGCCGGTGATGAAACGCTGATCGGCTGGTATACGGACAACGAGCTGCACTGGTGGGGCAGCGGCGGGCAATGGGGCGACAACGACCCTGGCAAAAGCGCGAACGACACCGGGCTCGTCGACGACTACATCCGGTTGTCTGCGGAGCGGCCGGGCAAAAAGGCGTGGGTGGCGTTTCTGCAAGAGCGCTACGGGACGATTGAGGCGTTGAACGAGCAGTGGGGCGCGGAATATACGGCGTTCGACGACTTGCTCTGGCTGCGCGAACTGCGGGCGAACAAGGCGTTGCTCGCGGCGGACAAGCTGGCGTTCTTGCGGAAGATCGCGGAAATGTACTTCGGGGTCACGTCGAGGGTGCTTCGCCAGTACGACGCGACGCATCTGAACCTCGGCTGCCGCATGGTCGGCACCGGCACGCCGGAGGTTGTGTTCGAAGCGGCCAAGGATGTGGTCGACGTGTTTACGTTCAACTTCTACAGCTTCGACTTGCCGGAAGCGTGGCTGGAGCGGGTGCATCGTTTGACTGGCAAGCCGCAGATGATTACCGAGTTCAGCTTCGCTGCCGGCAAGGAAGCGGGCTTCGATCTCGTCACGAACGGCGCTCAGAAGACGCTGGTGCGCAATCAGACGCGCCGCGGCGAGTGCTACCGCAGCTTCGTGCTGCGCACCGCCGAGCTGCCGTTTATGGTCGGCACGCATTGGTTTGCGCTGTATGACTATACCGCGCGTAACGGCTTGATCGGCAACTACGGGCTGTACGATCGCGAAGACAACCTGTGGGCGGAGTTCGCGGAGGCCGTGCGGCAAACGCACGACGAACTGCGGCGCACGGTGCGCAAGGGGTAGGGCAGAGTAAGCGGGGCGGATTGGGCGGGGCGCAGGAACGGAAAACCGCATTCCGGTTGGGGAAACCAGCCTGGATGCGGTTTTTTTTGAAATAAGCCATGTTTCATTGGCTATTTCGCTCAAATGGGGTGGAAGCAGCAAAATAGCCAGTGAAATCGCTGGTTATTTCGCTGGAAAGGCCGGTTTGGGGGTGTTTGGGACGAAATAGCCAGTGTTTTCACTGGTTATTTCGGGTGTAGCGAGCCAAAAGGGGCGTATAAGCCATTTTTTATGGCCTATTTTGGAAGCGGAGGGAGCGCGGGGAATGGGCACCGGCTGTGGCGGTGATACTGGGGCTGCGTTACATTTGTGAAGCGGTTCGCCATTTGGCTATAATGGACCCATACCGAAATGAGGGGAGAGGGAGCGGTGAGTGAGGAACGGAACGAACGGACGGCATACGAAGTCCGTACCTATACCGACGGGTACTTCATTTATGAACTGTCGGAGCCGTCGACGGCGTCCAAGGTGCTGCTGTGCCCGGAGCGCGGCGGCATCATGCTTGGCTGTCAGTTGCACGGACGGGAGCTGCTGTATCTTGACCGGGACACATTTCTCGATCCGGCGGCGAACATCCGCGGCGGCAACCCGGTGCTGTTCCCAATCTGCGGCCAGTTGCCCGAGCTGACGTATACATGGGAAGGACGCAGCTACCGCATGCCAAACCACGGCATCGCCCGGACGAGCGCGTGGGAGGTTGCGGCTGTCGACAGCGACGGACAAGCGGCGGTGACGCTGGTGCTGCGCAGCTCGCCGGCGACGAAGGAAGCGTATCCGTTCGACTTCGAGCTGCGCTTCACGTATCGCTTGCGGGACGGCGTACTAGCGATCGAACAGGAGTATCGCAACCCGGGCAATACGGCCATGCCGATGGTCGCGGGGTTTCATCCTTATTTTCGCTGCGAGCCGGAGCGCAAGCAGTTCGCGTTCGCCACGGACGCAACGCGTTATTACGACTATAACGACCGCGAGGTCAAGCCGTTCGCCGGCTCCGTCGACCTCGGGCCGCTGCGGGAGGCGGTAGCGCTGCTCGACGCAGGAGCGGCGGCGATTGCGTTTGAACCGGCGGACGGCATGAGGGTCGCGCTGGCGTATTCGCACGCTTTTCGCTACGTATATTTGTGGAGCGTCCCCGGCAAACCGTTCGTTTGCGTTGAGCCCTGGACGGCGCGCAGCAACGAGATGAACCGGCAGCAGGAGCTGCTGCTCGTCGAACCGGGGGAAACGTTGCGGCTTGGGCTGGAATTTTCGATCGGGTAAAATCGGATACGACTAAGCGCCGCCGGCAGGCGGAGCGAACGAGAGGACAATTGCAAGATGTCGTGGATGTGGTGGATAGCCGGTATTCTTGTGCTGCTGGCGATCGGATACGGCGGGTACCGGCTGTTGCCGGTGCTGGGCGGCCGGCTGTCGAAAGGCGAACGCGAAACGATGGAGCGGAAGGAATCGGTCCGTTACGCCGGCCGCAAGTTCGACAACCTGATTCCGACCTCGATGGCCATGGGCCCGGCGACGACGATCGCGGTAATGATCGATTTCATGAAAGGCGGCCCCCGGCGCCAGCCGAAGGAGACGCTCGCCGCCGAGCCGGTCGATATGGCCCGGTTTCTGAGCGACGAGCGGCCGCAAGCGATTTGGTTCGGCCATTCGACGTTCCTGCTGCGCTTCGAAGGGAAGACGCTGCTGGTCGATCCGATGCTGGGGCGCGCCCCTTCGCCGTTCCCGGCGATCGGCGGCAAACGGTTCAGCGGACAGCCGCCGCTTGCGCCGGAGGAACTGCCGCCGCTTGACGCGGTGCTTATCACGCATGACCACTACGACCATCTCGATTACGGCACGGTGCGACAGATCAAGGACAAGGTCGGGCGGTTCTTCGTCCCTTACGGGGTGCGGGCGCACTTGATACGCTGGGGCGTGGCGCCGGACAAGATCGAAGAGATGGGCTGGTGGGACACCGTCAGCTGGAACGGACTGACGCTCGCTTGTACGCCGGCGCGGCATTTCTCCGGCCGGCGCGGCGTGGACCGCAACGCGACGTTGTGGTGCTCGTGGGCGATCCGCGGGCGGGACACGAACGTCTTCTGCTCGGGCGACAGCGGGTATGGGCCGCATTTCAAGGAAATCGGCGAGCGGTTCGGCCCGTTCGACGCGGCGTTAGTGGAGTGCGGCCAGTACGACCCCAGATGGGAAGCGATCCACATGATGCCGGAGATGACGGTGCAGGCGCATCTAGACGTGCGGGCGAAGCTGCTGATTCCGATTCATTGGGGCGCGTTTACGCTGGCGGTGCATGACTGGACCGACCCGGTCGAACGAGCCGCAGCGGCGGCGCGCAAGCTGGGCGTAACGATGGCGACGCCGCGTATCGGACAAGTGCTGGCGTTCGGCGCGCCGGAGGAAGCGGCGCAACCTTGGTGGAGATAAGGCAAGAGGAGAGGGCAGGCGAGGCGCCGGAAACGGTGCTTCGCCTGTTTGATGTTTTGCGACGTCAACGATTCTTTGTCGGACGCGGCACCTATGCGGCATCGCGCTGCGCTCAAGTTTCCGTCATGATGCCGCCGTTCACGTGAAGCACTTGCCCCGTGACGAACGAGGAATCGTCCGATGCCAAATAAATGTACGCCGGAGCCAGCTCGAACGGCTGGCCGGCGCGCCGCATCGGCGTTTCCAGGCCGAACGTCTTGACGTATTCGGCGGAGTAGCTGGACACGATGAGCGGCGTCCAAATCGGCCCCGGCGCCACGGCATTGACGCGAATGCCCTGGCTCGCCAGTTGGAGCGACAGGGAGCGGGTGAACGAAACGACGGCGCCTTTGGTCGATGAATAATCGACCAGCAGCGGCGTGCCCGCATAAGCGGTAACGGAAGCCGTGGAGATGATGGCACTGCCCGGCGCGAGGCAGGGAAGCGCCGCCCGGGTCATGTAGAAATGCGGAAAAATGTTCGTGCGGTACGTATTTTCGAGCTGCTCGTCGGATATATTCAAAATGCTCTCCTGCGGAAACTGGACGCCCTGGTTCAGCACGAGCACATCAATTTTGCCGTAGGCGCCAAGCGTTCGCTGCACCACCTCCGCCGAAAACGCGGACTGCCGCAAATCGCCTTCGATCAGCAGGCAGCGGCGGCCGTATTGCTCGACCATGCGCCGGGTAGCTTCGGCGTCCACGCGCTCGTACAGATAGACGATCGCCACGTCCGCTCCTTCCTTGGCGAAGCCGATCGCCACGGCGCGGCCGATGCCGCTGTCGCCGCCGGTGATGATGGCGATTTTGCCGGCGAGCTTGCCGCTTCCGCGATAATCGGGGTTATCGGAAATCGGCAGCGGGTCCATCACATACTCCAGTCCCGGCTGCACATCCTGATGCTGCGGCGGGAACGTGACGGGAACCTGTTTGCATTTCGTCTGATAGCTGTAATACGGATACATGGGGACCATACCGGCGCCTCCCGGAGAAATTGTTGCAACCGAGAGCAGTATATTCGCCCAGTTCCGATTGGTGCCTGTATAGGCGAGTGCCGGGTCGGAAGACGTTAGCGGCGGACGAGAGGGGAGTCGAACGAGCATGAGCGGCAATCAAACAGCGAGGCCGATGCGAAGGGGCATCCACTACGATATCGGAACTTACACCCGAGGGCAGGCAGCGGCCTCCTCCCGCGAAAGCTTCGATCCTGCCGTCGTCCGGCGGGAAATGGCCGTCATCCGGCAGGAGCTTCATTGCACGGCGGTGCGTATTTCCGGCCAGGATCCGGGGCGGCTTGCCGTTGCGGCCGGGTTTGCGCTCGAACAAGGGCTGGAAGTGTGGCTGTCGCCCTCCTACGTCGACGCGACCGAGGAGATGATGCTGGCCTATTTGACCGACTGCGCGAAGGCGGCGGAATCGATGCGCCAAAAGTCGCCGAACGTCATCTTCGTGGCGGGCTGCGAACTGAGCTTGTTCATGAAAGGTTTCATCGCTGGAGAAACGGCGGCGGAACGGATGCAGACGATGATGAAGCCATGGCGTCTGCTGGCAAGCACGCTGCGGCGAGGCTCGTTTCACAGGCGGCTTAACGCTTTCCTGTCCCGTGCGGCGGATGCGATTCGGGAGCATTTTCGCGGCCGTCTCACGTATGCTTCGGGTACCTGGGAAAATGTCGAATGGCGCCCGTTCGATTATGTCGGCGTCGATTGTTATCGCGATTCCTTCAACAAACGAATGTATCGCGAGAAGCTGCGCTCCTATTTTCGGCATGTCAAGCCGGTGGTCGTGCTCGAATTCGGCTGCTGCACGTATCGCGGCGCCGAGGACAAAGGCGGCTACGGCTGGGCGGTCGTGGACCGCAGCGCGGCGCCGAACCGGCTGAAGGCCGGCATCGAACGCGACGAAAGCGTGCAGGTGCGCTACATGGAAGAGCTGCTGGCGATTTTCGCGGAGGAAGGAGTGGATGGCGCTTTCTGGTTTACGTTCGTGATGCCGCTGTACCCGGGCAACGATGAGCGCAGCGACGACCCGGCGTACGATCTGGATACGGCCAGCTACGGCCTCGTCAAGCCGTACGCCGACCCGAACCGATCCGGGTCGGCTTATCCGGGGCTGCCGTGGGAGCCGAAGGCTTCCTTCCATGCATTGTCGCGGCTTTACGAGTAACCGGCATACGCGCATCCAATCGATTGCCCTAGGTGTGATTCAAGACAGGGCCCATAGGCCATATATTGTTGGCTATTTGGCCGTTACCGCTCCTCCGGCAGCGGCATGGCGTGCTGCGTGCGGAACTGCGCGGGCGTCATGCCGTACGCTTTCTTGAACAGCGTAAAAAAATACGTGCTGCTGCCGATGCCCACCTTCTCGCTGATGACGGCGGCGGAATCGCTTGTCGTGGACAGCAGGCCGACCGCCTTCTCCAGCCGCACGGCGCTGACGTATTCGGCGAATGTCTGGTCCGTCAACTGCTTGAACAGCTTGCCGAGGTAACCGGCCGAATAATGCACCTGGTCGGCGATCCAGTCGAGCGACAGGTTCGGGTCGCTGTAGCGCTCCAACACGAGCCGGCGCACGGACTCGATCGCATCGCGGTTGCGATGCTCCTTCTTCTCCTCGAGCCGCCGGGTGATGACGCCGGCCAGCTCCTTCAGCCGCACGGCGACGTCGTCGAGCGTCTCCGGCTCGGAGAACGAGTAGATGACGCGCATGTAGCCGGCGTAATCGCCGTCGCCTTCGGGCAGCATGCCGTCGAACTTCTTGAGCAGCGAAAAGACGAGCCGGTTGATCGCCACGACGGCTTGTTTGACGCTCATCGTCCGGATCGCCTCCACGAACCGGGAGATTTCCTTGTCCGCGTCCCTGGCGTGGCCGAGCTGAATCGCTTCGGTCAGCGCGCTTTCGATGCGGTGCGGGTACTCCCCGCCGCCACCACTACCAATGCCGCCGCCCGCGGCCGGATACGCTTCCGTCCGGTTGCGGTCGATGATGACGCCATGGCCGAAGAACAGCCGATATTGCAAATAATCGGCGGCGCAGCGGTACGAATCCGGGATGCGCCCCGGTTCCGCCACGACGTCGCCGATGCCGGCCGATACCGACAAGTGGAAATATTGCCGCACGGCGGCGCCGACTTCGCCCAGCGTCAGCACAACGCTCTCCGGCAGCGCCGGAGCGGCTAACTGCAGCAGCAGCACGACATCGCCGCCGTCGATGTCCGGCGCGTAGCTGCTGCCGTGCTTCGCCATCAACTCGCCGGCGATGTTGCGCACGGCGAAGCGCACGAGTTCCTGCTCCTTGTACGGCCGCGCGGCGAAGGCGCGGGCGTCGTCGATGCGCAGCACGATGACGCAGAAATACATGCCGGTCAGCTGCGCCCGCAAATCCTCCAGAATGTCCGCTTCGGCGGCGTGCGGCAGCCGCTCCGCCTTGCCGCTCAGCAGCAAATGGACGTACGTCTCCTTCAGCATCGGCGCCGCGGTGCGCAGCGACTTCTCCAGCGACTGGGCCCGCGTGAACAGGGCGGACAGCGGGTTCGACATGTTGGCGGTCAGCAGCGCCGACAGGACGAGGCCGAGCAGCAGCAGCGCCGCCGATACGAGCAGCGTAATCACCAGCAGCCGGTGAATGCCCGACAGCACCTGCGCATACGGCTTTTTGCTGACATAGATCCAGCCCATGGCGTTTTCCGCCGATTTGACATACGTAACGAGCTGTTTCCGACCGTCGATGTAGGCGGTGAACGAACCTTCTTTGGCATCCGTCTGCAGGACGCGCTGCATGTACGGCTCGCCGGAAATATCGTGGGTAAACAGGCGCTCGTCGGTATGCGACAGGACGACTCCTTTTTCATCGACGACCATAATGTCGCTGTTCAGCTTGCGGTTCATGCCGCTGATCGTCTTGCGGATCAGCTTCTCTTCGTTGATATTGATGACCAGCGCGCTGTTGTTGGGCATCAGGGCCGAAAAGTTGGAGTACAGGATGAACGTCAGCACGTTGTAGCTTTGCGTGTTGTTGATCACCTCCGCGTAGCGCCGCGGGAAAAACTCCCAATACGTGTCGCTCTTGTGGGTGTGGATGCGCCTCAGCACTTCGGCGTCGAGCTCTTTCGTCTGGCCCTTGTAATTCAAATACCGGTCGGTGTTGCCATTGTAAATGCTTACATATTCGATAAAAGAATAAACCGCCTGAATGTAGCGGAACTTCTGCACCACTTCGTTCTCCAGCAGCGGGTCGCGCGTATCCGACAGCATCGCGGTGATAATGTTGTTGTCGTGCATCAGCTCGTTGCCGACCGACAGCACCTGATCCTGGATCATGTCGGAGGTGTAGCTCGTTTGCGCCAGCATGGATTTGGCGGCGTCGTTGATTTCGGCGATCGAACGGTCGGCGAACATCCGGTAAAGCACGGTCGAGATGACCGGAATCGTCACCAGAACGAGAATCAGGTAGGAAAAAAAGATTTTGCGGTACACCGCATACTGCTTCATGTTGTTCCACAGCGCCGGCATGCCCGATTTTCCCCCTCCCTCAGATCTCATTCCGGGGCCCCGCAAAGTAATTGCTTCTACCCGTGCAACGTGTTCCTGCGGATACACAGAATTGTATCGAAACGCCAGCGGCGATTCAATGGAAAGAGTCGGCTGGGCGGCAAAGCGACCGATTTTTGAAGCAATCGCGGCAAATTTAAGTGGCTTCAAGCGCGATTTTTGAACGGATGGCGGCGATTTTCAATTTACGTCGGCGGCGCGCGGCTCTACAATGGGAACCATCCGCAGCTTGCTTGTTTGACGCACAACGACGATAAAGGAGGGGCAACCATGGTCAAGCGAGGACCGGCCGGTTTCCTGCGCGACATCGGCAAAAACCCGTTCAGCTATTTGCTCGTGCTGCCGGCGGCGCTGTACACGCTCGTATTCGGTTATTTTACGCTCCCCTATCTGGTGATGGCCTTTCAGAAGTTCAGCTACGACTCGTCGCTATTCGCCAATCACGATTTTATCGGCTTCAAAAATTTCGCCTTCTTCTTTAAATCCAACAACGTGTGGACCGTAACTTGGAACACGCTGCGGCTTAACTTTTTGTATATCGTGCTCGGGCACGGAATTGCTATCGCTTTTGCCGTCATGATGAATGAGGTTAAGTCCAAGTGGTTCATGAAAACGACGCAGTCGACGTTTCTGTTCCCCCACTTCCTCTCGTGGGTCGTTGTCAGCTATATCGTTTACAACGTCTTTTCCACCCAGTACGGGGTGTTGAACCAATTGCTGCAGTCGCTCGGGCTGGAGCGGCAGAACTGGTACGCCAAACCGGAAGTATGGACGGAGATACTCGTTGGCATGAATATATGGAAAGAGACGGGCATCGCCACGGTCATTTATTTGGCCGCGATTGTCGGCATCGACAGCGAGCTGTACGAAGCGGCCCGCATCGACGGCGCCAGCCGCTGGCAGATGGCCCGCCGGATTACCGTACCGCTGCTGATGCCCACGGCGATCATTCTGGTGCTGCTGGCGGTCGGCAAAATCTTCTACGGCAACTTCGCCATGCTCTATTCGATCATTCGCGACAACGGGCTGCTGCTGCCGACGACCGACGTGATCGACACGTACGTGTTCCGCGCGCTGCGGACCTCCGGCGATCCGGCCCAGGCGATGGCCGTCGGGCTGTACCAGGCGTTCATGGGCTTTATTATCGTATTCGGGATCAACCGGCTCATTCGCAAATATTTTCCGGAAGGGGCGTTGTTCTGATGAGCCGTTACCGGGTCGGTCAACCGTTCATTTATGCGGCCATCTCGCTCTTTTCGCTGCTGTGTGTGCTGCCGATGCTGCTGGTCGTGATGATTTCGTTCTCGAGCGAAGCGAGCATTCGCCAGCACGGGTACCGCTTCATTCCGGGGACGTTTTCGCTGGCCGCTTACCGGCTGCTGTTTAACGATTCCGATATGCTGATCCGCAGCTACGGCATCTCCATCTTCGTGACGGTGGCCGGCACGCTGCTCGCGGTTGCGATTACCGCCATGGCCGCCTTTACGCTGTCCAACCCGGCGGTGAAGTATCGGTACGGGCTGGCGATGTTCTTCTTTTTTACGATGATCTTCAACGGGGGCATCGTGCCGTGGTACATGATTTGCCGCGAGCTGGGGCTGAACGACAACATGCTGGCGCTGCTGGTGCCGAATCTGCTGTTTAACGCGTTCAACCTGTTTCTGGTGCGCAACTTCATGAATGCGCTTCCGGCTGCGCTGATCGAATCGGCCAAAATCGACGGCGCCAACGACATGACGATCGCCTTCCGCATTATTTTTCCGCTGTGCAAGCCGGTGCTGGCGACTGTGGCGCTGTTCTACGGACTCGCCTATTGGAACGACTGGTGGAATGCGATCATGCTGGTCGACAACGAGAAGCTGTATCCGGTGCAGTATTTGCTGTTCAAGCTGCAGTCGGACATTCGCATGCTGACGGAAATGCAGGGGGCGTCGGGATCCGGCGGCATCATGCCGGCCGAGTCGGTGAAGATGGCGACGGCGGTCGTGACGATCGGCCCGGTCGTGCTGATGTATCCGTTTCTGCAGCGCTATTTTGTCAAAGGGTTGATCGTCGGTTCCGTCAAAGGATGACCGAGCTGTTCCGGGCTACCGCGGCATGACCGGGCAGCGTCATCATATAGTCGTCAACTATAGAAGTGGCCTATCGAAAAAGGAGGTTTGACAATGGCAACGGGCAAAATCAACAAGACGTTGGCATGGGGTATGACGTTGGTATTGGCGGGGGGCGTGCTGGCAAGCTGCAGCAACAGCAAATCGGGCAGCGGCTCGTCGCCGGGCCCGAGCGGCTCCAATGCCGGAGCGCCGGTGACGCTCACGTACGTTTCGCCGGGAAGCGCGCCGACAGACGCGGCCAAACGATTCGACGCGATCAACAAGAAGCTGGCGGCCGACGGCCTGAACATCAAGGTCGATTTCCAATTCATCGGCTGGGACGCCTGGGAGCAGAAGACGAATTTGATGCTTTCCTCCAACGAGGCGTTCGACAACCTGACGATCATGGAGGACTTGATCAAAACGTCCGCTTACGCGGGCAGAGGCGCGATCGTGCCGATCGATTCGTATTTGGAGAAATACCCGAATTTGAAAAAGGCGTTCCCCGACTACGTCTGGGACGGCATGAAGATCAACGGCAAAATTTATTCGATCCCGGTCTTCTATCGCGAATGGGCGAACGACTACGAGATGATTACGTACCGCAGCGACTTGCTGAAGAAATACAACCTCCAGCCGCCCAAAACGCAAGCCGAAATGCTCGCCGCGGCGGAAAAAATCAAAGCCGGCGAAAAAGACATGAACCTCAACATCACGCTGAAGCCGAACACGATCATGAACTTTATCCATCGCGAATACGAGGCGTATCCGTTCAGCGTCATCGACGATTTGATCTATGTGGACCAGAAGGGCAATGTCAAGTCGTGGATGGAGACGCCGGAATTCAAGCAGGACAACGCGTTCATGAACGCGCTGTTCAAGAAGAACCTGATTAATCCGGATATTTTGACGCTGCCGCTCGACCAGGTGACGAAGCCGTCGCAGGAAGGGACGTTTATTTTCAACTTCGGGACGCTGTACGATTTCTGGAATCCGATGCATGCGGCCAAGCCGGAGGCGACGATCGATACGCTGCGGCTTGCGCCCGACAAGGCGTGGTTCCGTCCGCTGCTGATGAACAACGCCAACGTCATCCCGAAGACGTCGAAGCATCCGGAGGAAATGATCAAGTTCTACGACTGGCTGTACGGCAAGCAGGAGAACTACGACTTGCTCGCCTACGGCATCAAGGACGACTGGTGGAAGGACGCCGGCGCGGGCAAAATGGAGCAGCTCCATCCGCAAGGCACGGAGGTTGGCTTCTCGGAATGGAAGCTCGGCTACTACAAATTCGTGCGCGTGCCGCAAACCGCGCATCCGAAGTACGCCGAAACGCTGCAGATCAACGACAAGGCGGTCAACTCGGTCACCGTCGGCTTCACGTTCGATACGACGCCGGTTT
Source organism: Paenibacillus cymbidii (assembly GCF_004764705.1). GTDB lineage: Bacteria > Bacillota > Bacilli > Paenibacillales > NBRC-103111 > Paenibacillus_AN > Paenibacillus_AN cymbidii. The sequence continues at coordinate 37,152 of NZ_SHLX01000031.1, forward strand.
CGGTCGAATACGCCAACTTGCTTGCCGAAGTGAAAACGAGCATTTACCCGCTGAAAATGGGCGTCGTCGAGTATGACAAGTTTTATGCGACTGCGCTGTCCAAAATGAAAGCTGCCGGCCTCGACAAAGTGGTGGCCGAATACGACAAGCAGTTCAAAGCGTTCCTTGCCGGCAAAAAATAATCGTTCCGCACAAAAAGCCGTCGCCGCGCGCGATGGCTTTCTTGTGCGGGGAATGATGGTAGAATGGAAGTACCGGAATCCCGCGTTTGGAGGTAGCCGCGCATGAAAATTACCCGTTACGAACTGCTCCGAATCCCGCCCAGTTGGGTGTGGATCCGCATTCACACGGACGAAGGGATCAGCGGGCTCGGCGAGCCGTTTCTCGAGGATCACGCCGATGTCGTGTCGGCGGAGGTGACCCGGCTGATGCCGCTGCTTATCGGCGAAGATCCGCGCCGCACCGGCTGGCTGTGGGACAAGATGTACAACTCGGGCTGCGGCTACCGCGGCGGCCCGATCAAGCTGAGTGCGATCAGCGGGATCGACATGGCGCTGTGGGATATCAAGGGCAAGGCGCTCGGCGCGCCCGTGTACGAGCTGCTTGGCGGCCTGTGCCGCGACAAGGTGAAGGTGTACCGCAGCTGTGCGGGTGAAGCGCCGTATACGGTGGAGCCCGGGCAGCCGTATCGGGCGGTCGGAATGCCGCCGGTATTGGGCGGCCCGGGGGAGACCGCCGACGCTCGGCCGCTGCCGGAGCGCTACGCCGACGCGGCGCGTACCCTCGTGCGCGAGTGGGGGTTCCGCTGCCTCAAGGTGCACGTCAGCTTCGCCGAAACCGTCGCGCTGGGCACTTCCGTCGCGCTGGCCGCGGATTGCTTCGCCGCCGTGCGGGATGCGGTCGGTTACGACGTCGATGTCGCCATCGACGTGCACAACCCGCATCCGAACTACGCGCTGCAGCTGGCGCGGGCGCTCGAACCGTATCGGCCGCTGTTCCTGGAGGAGCCGGTGCCGCCCGAGCGCGTCGACCTGCTGCGCCGCATCGCGGGCGGTACGACCGTGCCGGTGGCGGCCGGCGAGCGCTGGATGGGCAAGTGGGCGTTCCGCGAAGCGCTTGATGCCGGCGCGGCGGTGCTGCAGCCGGACATCGCCCATGCCGGCGGCTTCACCGAGCTGGCGAAGATCGCCGCCATGGCCGAAAGCCATTTCGCCGTCGTGGCGCCGCATTGCCCGCTGAGCCCGCTCAGCTTCGCCGCGTGCGTCCAGTTCGCCGCCGCGGCGCCGAATTTCCTCGTGCAGGAGCACAACGAGGTGAACGACTCGCGAGCGGACGGCCGGACGCTGATCGGCCGCGGCTTCTTCCGCGAGCCGTTCGCGCTGGACCAAGGCGGCTGTGTCGCGGTGCCGCGGCTGCCGGGGCTCGGCGTCGAGCTCGACGACGCCGGCATGGCGGCAATCGCGCAGCTGCCGTGGCGCGAGCAGCGGGGGTAGCGCGCTGCCGGCCGCCGGGCGCCGGAGCAATGGAAAGTGGCTGTCAATATACCGTGGACAGTGGAAATTTTTCTTAAAATCCGTCTTGTCTGCTCCGCTCCGGAGAGCGGGGGCGAAATAAGCCGGATTTTCCGCTTTATTTGCTCTGATCCGGGGGGCGGCAGCGAAATAAGCCGGATTTTAAGCTTTATTTGCTCTGATCCGGAGGGTGGCAGCGAAATAAGTCGGATTTTCCGCCTTGTTTGCTCCGCTCCGGAGGGCGGCAGCGAAATAAGTCGGATTTTCCGCTTTATTTGCTCTGATCCGGAGGGCGACAGCAAATAAGCCGGATTTTCCGTCTTATTTGCTCAGTGCGCCTCACAGTTGCACAATCTAAGTGGTTCAAATCCACTCGGTAACTTTACCCTTTAAAGTGCCGTAGCCGAAGTAGAAGTCCTACTCCAGTGGAGAGGACTGGCAGGGTGTCTCCCGCGAGGGGGAATCCGAAGGGCCTGCAGGCAAAGTCCAGCCCGGAATGCGGTGAACCAGAGGTGGCGGCGATGCGGGGTGACCCGGCTGAGAAACGGGGAAACCTATGCCAATGGGCATATCTTGCAGGAAAACAAACAAAGGGAAATGACCTGCAAGGCTCATCGACGTGATTAGGGTCAGGATGGATGGAACAGAATGTGACGATGACCGAGGGAAGTCTCGTCGTCTCCTTGACGCAAACGCGGCAAGGTAGGGGGGGTATAACCGTAGAGGGAAAGCCGAATCGATGGGCGGCGAGATGGCGGATCGTCCCGTAGTAGTGAGCAAATCCGAGCCGATGAAAGCTGGTAACAGACTGGAGGGGAAAACTCGGATGAGTATGCGCAAGCGAGGAAAAAAATCGCCGTCGCATACCCTGCTTCCACTCCAAAAGAGGGAAGACAGAGGCAAGGGGGACGTGCTTCGTCAAAGTCTGTGAGTGGACGTGAGTGGAGATCGTAAGCGCCTTAATCGAATAAGGGTAGTACCAAGAGGGTGCGTCCCGCCAATGGCGAAAGAGCGCCAACGGATGGAGGGCTACTGGCGACCTGAGTACATGACGGGCAAACGGGAGCGATTGGCAATAAGCCTAAGACGCATTTGCCCAGCCGTGGAACAAGCAAGGAATCGATCATCTGTAGCGGAAACAATACCAGCTTGGTGAGTAGCGGCAAAGGTGGTGAAACACCAATGAAACCGAAACGACGATACTACACCCTGATCGACAAAGTATACCAAATGGAGAACCTGCACGAGGCATGGCTGAGCGTGAAGAAGAATCAAGGAAGCGGCGGAATCGACGGCGTAAGTATCGCGATGTTCGAGAAGAACATCGGCAGGAACCTAAAGGAAATCCAGCGGTTACTGCAACAAAATCGGTACAAGCCTGATCCGGTGAGACGACAGTACATCGAGAAGGAAAACGGGAAGGTAAGGCCGCTGGGCATTCCCACCATCCGAGATCGCGTATGCCAGCAGGCAGTACGCCAAATCATCGAGCCGATCGTGGAGCAAGACTTCTACTACTACAGCTTTGGCTTTCGTCCCGGATATTCCGCCCACCAGGCGATACGCACGATCAGGCGAGCAAAGCGCGGCGGATACGACTATGTGGTAGACTTGGACATCATGTCCTTTTTCGACGAAATTCCGCATGACCTGCTGATGGAAAAGGTGCACGAACGAATAACCGACGGGAAAGTGCTGACGCTCATTCGCGGATGGCTTACCGCAGGAGTCATGGAAGATGGCCAGTTCCATGAAACGGAAGTCGGTTCTCCACAGGGCGGTGTTATCAGTCCGTTGCTTGCGAATCTGTACTTGAACCATTTCGACTGGGGAATGAAGGAGAAAGGATTCGCGGTGGTAAGGTACGCGGATGATGCCGTCATGCTTTGCAAAACAAAGGAGCAGGCAGAAGAAGCGTATCAGGCGGCGAGGATTCTACTGGAAGAGGAACTGCGGCTGCGAATGCACCCGGAGAAAACAAAGGTGGTGCATGTCGACGAAGGGTTCCGTTTTCTGGGATTCGACTTCTGGAAGCAGTATCTCATCTTGCCGGACGCCAAGCTAAAGAAGTACAAAGAGAAAGTCCGCCAGATTACCCGTAGGCAGCAAGGGAACAACCTCCACGAAATGATCGTCAAGCTAAATGAAGTGTCGCGAGGGTTTGGGAATTACTTTGGGATTGGGGATGTAAAGGGGAAGTTTCAGCGACTGGACGAATGGATGCGAATGAGAGTAAGAGCGTTCATGCGGAAAAAGAAGTCCAGGGTTTCAAACCGGCTCCTTCCGAACAAGACCCTGGAAGAAGCCGGGATGGTATTTTTGACAAACCTGCTCATCACACGTTTCTAATTCAGGACTGAAATGTGCAGCCCGGCGACGGGTGAAGACGACTCACTCCTGAAGATGGGGAACTGACGAAGGAAAGCCGTGTGCGGGAAATCCGCATGCACGGTTTGACGGGGAGTCCGGGGGAGTAATCCCCCGTCTTACCCTACTCTCCGAAGGGGGCTTCCTTCACAGCCGTTCGTTAAGTGCGACGGCAATGGTCATTTTGGCGAGACCTCGCGTTATCCATTTGTAATCGGCTGCCATAGAACGCGGCTTATGCATACTATTCAATTTCTCATCCCGTTTCGTTTCAGGAACAACCGGCGCCCCCCACGATCTTATTGTCTGCCGCCGCCTCCTGAGCGCTTTCGGTTGCTTTGTCGGGCCAATTGTTTTACGATGAAGTTATTGGAAAAACAAAAGGAGCACGGCACATGGCAAAAAAAGTACGGGTGGGCGACCTGGTGCAAAAGTTCGGCATGGAAGTCATCTGCGGCGAAGAGGGACTGAGGCGCGCAATCACCGTATCCGACTTGAACCGTCCGGGCATGGAAATGGCCGGTTATTTCAATTATCATCCCGCGGAGCGGGTGCAAATTCTCGGCCGCACGGAGCTGGCGTTCTTCGAAACGCTGACCGCGGCGGAACGGATCGACCGGATGACGCGGCTGTGCGAGGACGAGACGCCCTGCATTTGCATCACGCGATCGCTGCCGGTTCCGAAGGAGCTGTGCGACGCGGCGATGCACAAGCAGATCCCCGTCATCCGCAGCTCGCAGCCGACGACCTTGCTGTCCGGCCATATCACCGATTTTCTCGAGAGCAAGCTGGCGCCGTCGACGACGATTCACGGCGTGCTGGTCGATGTGTACGGCATCGGCATTCTGATCTCCGGCAGCAGCGGCATCGGCAAAAGCGAAACCGCGCTCGAGCTCGTCAAACGCGGCCACCGGCTGGTCGCGGACGACGCGGTGGAAATTCGCCAGACGGCGGAGAACGTGCTGATCGGCAACGCGCCGGAGTTGATCAAGCATTTGCTGGAAATTCGCGGCGTCGGCATCATCAACGTCATGACGCTGTTCGGGGCGGGCGCGGTGCGCAACAACGCCAAGATCAACGTCATCTGCAAGCTCGAAACGTGGCAGCAGGACAAGCAATACGATCGGCTTGGGCTCGACGAGGAAACGACGCGCATCATCGATACGGATGTGACGCTTGTGACGATTCCGGTGCGCCCCGGCCGCAACCTTGCGGTCATCATTGAAGTGGCGGCGATGAACTACCGGCTGAAGCGGATGGGCTTCAATGCGGCGCAGCAGTTTACGAACAAGCTGACCGAAACGCTCAACGAAGAGATGGACGAAATCGAATAATCCATTTTGGATGAAAGGGGTACGGGAATGACGCTGGCTTTGAATCCGATTGCATTTTCCCTTGGCGGGCTGGAAGTGCACTGGTACGGCATTATTTTGGCGTGCGGCGCGCTGGCCGGGCTGCTGCTCGCGGTGAACGAAGGCAAGCGGTACGGCATCTCGCCGGATTTCTTCATGGACTTGCTGCTCGTCGGCGTGCCGTCGGCGATCGTGTGCGCGCGGATCTACTACGTTGCGTTCCAGTGGGAAGATTACCGCAACAATTTCTGGGATGTGTTCGCCATCTGGCACGGCGGCATCGCCATCTACGGGGCGCTCATCGGCGCCGTTATCGGCGCCGTGTTCTATGCCCGGGCCAAGGGCTACAGCTTCCTGCGGATCGCCGACATAAGCGCGCCCAGCCTTCTGGCCGGCCAATTGATCGGACGCTGGGGCAATTACGTCAACCAGGAAGCGCACGGCATGCCGGTGGACGAAAGCTTCCTCCGCCATACGCTTCATTTGCCGGCCTTTATTGTGGACCAGATGAACATTCAGGGCATTTATTATCATCCGACGTTCCTTTATGAATCGTTGTGGAACGTCGTCGGCCTCCTGCTGCTGCTCTGGCTGCGCCGCAGGCCGTTCCTGCGCGCCGGCGAGCTGTTCATGGGCTATTTCATCTGGTATTCGTTCGGCCGTTTCTTCGTGGAGGGGTTGCGTACGGACAGCCTCGCGTTCACCGGACCGAATTGGCTGGCTTCGCTGCTTGACGCCATCTGGTCGCCGATGAGCCTGCTGTTCGGGGATGCGGGCAGCATGGCGTCGGGCAACATCCGGACGTCGCAGCTGCTTGCGCTGCTGCTGATCGTAGCGATGATCGCGATCATCGTCTACCGGCGCAAGGCCGGATACGCCAATGTTCGTTACTCCGATCCGATCGTCTCTTCCAAAGCGGCGGCTCCTGCAGCGGAAGCGGAGCGCGACAATGCCGAGATGTCCGTATCGGGCGAAACGGCGAACGATCCTAAATAAGGGATGGGCGGCAATGGCCGGCAGGGGATTCGTTCCCTTGCCGGCCATTGTTATCCGGCAAAAATTTTTGCGAACGCAGATGCATCGCCCGGACTCAATTGATATACTAAGGGGAAATCTGTACGAGCGAGGAGATGGCCCATGATCGAAACGGTACTGTTCGACCTCGACGGCACGATCGTCGATACGAACGAACTGATTATCGCAACATTCCTTCAAGTGCTGGAAGGAAGAAGCGATCGGACGTATACGCGCGAGGAACTGGTGCCGCACATGGGCCGGCCGCTGCTGGAGCAACTGCGTTTCTTTACGGGTCGCGAGGATGTTGCGGAGCTGGTTCCGCTGTATCGCGAGTACAACCTGGCCCGGCACGACGAACTGGTGCGCGAGTTTCCGCATGTGCGGGAAGTTGTCGCCGCTTTGCGGGAAGGCGGCACCCGGCTCGGCGTCGTTACCAGCAAGGTGCGGCTGACGACCGACAAGGGGTTGAAGTTTTGCGGGTTGTTCGACTACATGGACGCGATCGTCACGTTTGACGATGTGGACAAGCCGAAGCCCGATCCGGAAGGAATCGTCAAAGCGATGCAACTGCTTGACGCCAGCCCGGAGACGACGCTGATGGTCGGCGACAGCCAGTTCGACTTGCTCGCGGCCCAGGCGGCAGGCGTCAAGTCGGCAGGCGTGGCGTGGTCGCTCAAGGGCGAAGCGTTCCTCCGCCAATACAAGCCCGACTACATGCTTCACGATATGCGGGATTTGCTCGACATCGCCGGCGTAACGAGAGGTGCGCGGTGAGACGGACGACCCGGTACCCGGTGGAAGGCCCGAATGCGCTGTGGCAGCTGTACCGGACGGTCAGCCGGTGGAAAGCGGTGCGCAATTTTGTGTTCATCCAACTCGCCCGCTACTCGCCTTCGCTTCCGTTCAAACGGTGGATCTACCGCCGCGTGCTGGGCATGACGGTCGGCGAGCATACCGCTTTTGCGTTGATGGTGATGGTGGACGTCTTCTTCCCGGAAAAAATTTTCGTCGGCCGCAACTCGATCATCGGGTACAATACGACGATATTGGCGCATGAGTATTTGATCAAGGAGTACCGGCTCGGCGAAGTGAGGATTGGCGACAATGTGATGATCGGCGCGAACACGACGATTTTGCCGGGCGTGACGATCGGCGACAACGCGGTTGTCGGCGCCGGTTCGGTCGTGCACAAGGACGTGGCCCCGGGCAGCTTCGTGGCGGGCAATCCGCTGCAGATCATCCGTCCGGCGGCGGGTGACGGGGCAGAGGCGGGCAAAGCAAGCGGCAACCGGACGACAGGGGGAAACGAGGCGGAATGAGCGTGCTGAACACCATCGACAAGTTGAAAAATGGGGAACGTGCTTTCATCGTTTGCATCGGCGATTCGATCACGGAACAAAATTATCATCTGCGCGGCAAGCTGAACTATGTCGGCCAGTTCGCGGAGAAGCTGATCGATACATACGGACGCAAGTTCATGCTGCTGAACGCGGGCGTCAGCGGGGACACGACCTGGGGCGTGCTCGACCGGCTGGAGCGCGATGCGCTGCGGTTTCGGCCCGATCTCGTGACGGTCATGCTCGGCATGAACGATTCGACCCGGGGCGAAGCGCAGGTGGCGGCATATCGCCGCAATCTGGAGGAAATCGTCGGCCGCATCAAGGCGGCAGGCGGCGAGGCGCTGCTGCTGACGCAAAATCCGCTCGATTTCAACGTTCACGAAGGAGCCGTCGCGTCGCGCGCGAGCTACCCGCTGTATGCGCAGGCATGCCGGGAAGCGGCGATGGCGACGGGCACGCCGCTGTGCGACATCTACGAGCGATGGAACGAGGAGACCGGCGGCGCCACCAACCAGCATTTGATGCTGATGGACGACAGCATTCATCCCGGCGAGCGCGGGCATACGTTGATGGCCGGTGTGCTGATCGAATTTCTGGGCATCCGGTAAGGGAACGATTCGGGGAGTGGCGGCTGTTGCTGTCGCTCCCCTTATTGCCGGTTGCGGCAGTTGTTCAGAATGTGTTCAGCGCGGTCGGTTATGGTGAAGGTAAGGGTAGAGGCGGGTACGTGCCCGGGAAAGCGCGATCGCGAGCGACGGTGTTATTTTGCCGGATAAGAGGTGGTTGCAATGACGGGTTTCCATCCATCGAATGCGGACAACGGGAAGCGGTTGGAGCGTTATAAGAATATCCTTACGCAAGACGAACTGGAAGCGCTGCTTGCGGTTCCGGCATTCGCAGGCGGGGAGGAGCAGCCGGAGGAGGGTGCACCCGGGGAGCGCCATTCGCACGCCGCGGAAGAGACCGCTCCGCATCCGGCGACAGAGACGGCAGACAGCCATGCGGCGAAAATGCGTGACATGACGATGCTGTATTGGCAGCAGACCGTACGCGAATTGCAGCGGGAACTGGCGGAGCTGCGGGAGCGCGTGAGCAGGCTGGAGCGCTGCCAGCAGCCGGCGGAGTCCATGGCGCAAGCCGCTGCGGACGTTTCCGGGCCGACGCGGCTTGAACCGGCGCTATCGCGCGTCGAGAAACACCGCTCCTCGCGCAGGGGGCGCTAACGGAAGTAGGGAGCGGCGACTCTGAGGAGTCGTTTTTTTTGTTTGGCCGCGCACGGGATCGTGGCTGCCGCTCGCTTCCGCTCCCATTGACGGGGGCTATTCGGCGTGGTATTATTACGAATACATTCTTTATCTTGGTAGTATGGTAATATGGTAGCGGACTAAAGCGAATAGGTACAGGTGATAGCCATGTCGAAGCCAAAAGTGTTTGAAAAACCGACCGGCGTACGCGATTATTTGCCAAACGATGCGGCCAAGCTGCGGATGGTGGAGGCGCGTGTGCTGGCCTGCATGGAGAAGTGGGGCTACAGCCAGATCGTGACGCCGGCGCTTGAATTTTACGATACGGTGGGAGCGGCGAGCGCCACATCGGACAACAAGCTGTTCAAGCTGCTGGACCAGAACGGAAGGACGCTTGTGCTGCGCTCCGACATGACGGCCCCGATCGCCCGCGTCGTGGCGTCGCTGCTCAAGTCCGAGCAGCTGCCGGTGCGCTTGTCGTACCACGCCAACGTGTTCCGGGCGTTCGAGGAGGAAGCGGGACGCGAGTCGGAGTTTTACCAGACCGGCGTCGAGCTCGTCGGCGACGCATCGCCGGAAGCGGACGCCGAGGTGATTGCGCTGGCGATCGCCGCGCTGCAGGCCGCCGGCGTGCGGCAGTTCAAGATCGCGCTCGGCCATGTCGGCTTCCTGAACGGCTTGCTGGACGAAACGCTGCCGGGACGCGCCGAGGAGCAGACGCTGCTGAAGGAATGTTTGCTCAGCCGCAACTACGTCGGCTATCGGCAGCAAGTCAAACGCGTCGCTGCTGGGGCGGAAGCGCGGGGCGCGCTGGAAAGCATTTTGCGGCTGCGCGGCGGGGACGAAATTTGCGAGCAGGCGCTGACGTTGACGCAGGACCGCGTCGCGTCGGAAGCGATCCGCCACTTGTGCGCGATGTGGGACGTGCTGAAGGCGTACGGCGTCAGCGAACACGTGCTGATCGATTTGACGATGATCGGCAACTTCTCCTACTATACGGGCATGACGTTCGAAGGCTACGCCGCCGATCACGGCTTCCCGGTATGCAGCGGCGGCCGCTACGACAACTTGCTCGCCCAGTTCGGCCGCCCGGCGCCGGCTACCGGCTTCGCGCTGAAGACGAGCCGCATCCTCGAACTTGCGGATGACGGGAAGTCGGAGCCGCTCGATCGCGTGCTCGTGCTGTACGAAGCGTCGTTCCGCGACGAAGCGTTCCGCTGCGCGCGGGAGACGCGCTCCCGCGAAGGCGTCGCCGTCCTGACCCGGCGCATAACCGGGGAAGCGGAGGGAGAGCGGATGAAGGCGCTCCCCGCGGGCGGCTACGAGTTCGACGGGCAGCGCTACGGCGATATTGTTGCTTTCTATTGAAAGGTACGACTAGGCGATAAAGTGGGGTGCGGGGAATGCAACAGGTATTGAAGGTAGCCATGCCGAAAGGCCGGATCAACAAGCCGGCGATCAAGCTGTTCCAAAGCGCGGGCTACCCGCTGCCGGACGATTTGGACGATTCGCGCAAACTGATCATCTCGGTGCCGGACGCGAAGATGGAGTTCATTATGGCCAAACCGGTCGACGTGGCGACGTACGTGGAATACGGCGTGGCGGATATCGGCATCGTCGGCAAGGACGTGCTGATGGAAGACAGCCGCGACGTTTACGAGCTGCTGGATCTCGGCATCGCGCGCTGCCGGATGTCGGTCATCGGCCTGCCCGACTGGTCGCCGGTCATGCATCCGCGCGTGGCGACGAAGTATCCGAACGTCGCTTCCCGCTATTTTCGCGAGCGCGGGCAGCAGGTGGAGGTCATCAAGCTGAACGGCTCGATCGAGCTGGCGCCGCTGATCGGCTTGGCCGACCGCATCGTCGACATGGTTGAAACGGGGCGGACGCTGGTCGAGAACGGGCTGGTCGAGCAGGAGCAAATATTCGCGATTACGAGCCGGCTGATCGCCAACCGCGTCAGCTACCGGATGAAGAACGACGCCATTCAGCTGCTGTGCGACCGGCTGGCGGCGGAAATCGGCGAAGACGCGCTGTAAAACGGGCGTTTGGACTAAGAAAGGGGGCATGACCCATGCGCATTATGGAAGCGGCGCAATTCTCGATCAAGCGCGAAGCGGAATACGGCTCGCCGGAGCAGAACGCGGCGGTGCAAACGATCATCGCGCAGGTGCGCCAGGGCGGCGACGCCGCGCTGTGTGCGCTGTCGAAGGAGTTCGACCGCGTCGACGTGGAGGAGCTGCGCATCCCGCAGCAGGAAATCGACGCGGCTTACAACAAAGTGGACGCCGCCTTCCTTGCGGCGATTCGCGAGGCGGCGGCGAACATCCGCGCCTTTCACGAGAAGCAGAAGCGCGTCTCGTGGATGGACGCGCAGCCGGACGGCACGGTGCTCGGGCAAGTGATCCGCCCGCTGCGCCGCATCGGCATTTACGTGCCCGGCGGCAAAGCGGCGTACCCGTCGTCGGTGCTCATGAACGCGATTCCGGCGCAAGTCGCCGGCGTGCCGGAAATCGTGATGGTGACTCCGCCGGCAACCGCAGGGGAAGCGGGCGTCAACCCGTACATCCTCGTGGCCGCTGCGGAAGTCGGCATCCGCGAAATTTACCGCGTCGGCGGCGCGCAAGCGGTGGCGGCGCTGGCGTACGGCACGGAGTCGATCGCGCCGGTCGACAAAATCGTCGGCCCCGGCAACATCTACGTGGCGCTCGCCAAACGCTACGTCTACGGCACCGTGGCGATCGACAGCATCGCCGGGCCGAGCGAAATCGTCGTGCTCGCCGACGATACGGCCGAGCCGGCCTATGTGGCGGCCGACCTGCTGTCGCAAGCGGAGCACGACGAAATGGCGTCGGCGGTGCTTGTAACGACGTCGGCGCAGCTGGCGGAGCAAGTGCGCCGCGAAGTGGAGCGCCAGCTCGAGGCGCTGCCGCGCAAGGCGATCGCCGCGCAGTCGATTCGCGACTACGGCGCGATTCTGACCGTGGCGAGTCTGGCGGAAGGCATCGATGTGGTGAATCGGCTGGCGCCGGAGCATCTCGAGCTGATGATCGCGGACCCGTGGACGCATCTCGGGCGGATCGAAAACGCCGGGGCGATTTTTCTCGGGCCGTACAGCTCGGAGCCGGTGGGCGATTACTTCGCCGGGCCGAACCACATTCTGCCGACGAACGGCACGGCGCGGTTCTCGTCGCCGCTGTCGGTCGACGATTTCGTCAAGAAGTCGAGCGTCATTGCGTACAGCAAGGAAGCGCTGCTCGCGAACGGCGGCAAAATCGTCGCGCTGGCGCAGCACGAAGGGCTGCAGGCGCACGCGAACGCGATCCAGGTGCGGCTCGACCGGGAAAACTGATTCGCATCACTACTATTTTAGGGGGCCAACCAATGGCAGGCGACAACGAACAGCAGCGCACGGGCAGCATCGCGCGGCGGACGAACGAAACGGACATCAAGCTGACGCTGAACGTGGACGGCACGGGCATTTCCGAAATCGAATCGGATGTCGGTTTTCTCAATCACATGCTCGATTTGTTCACGAAGCACGGCCAATTCGACTTGAAGGTCGACGCGCGCGGCGACGTCGAAATCGACGATCACCACACGGTTGAGGACATCGGCATTTGCCTCGGCCACGCGCTCCGCGAAGCGCTCGGCGACAAGCGCGGCATCAAGCGGTACGCGAGCGTGTTCGTGCCGATGGACGAAGCGCTGGCGCAAGTGGTTGTCGATATCAGCAACCGGCCGCATTTTGAGCTGAAGGGCGTCGAATTCCCGGCCGCGTCGGTCGGCAGTCTGACGGTCGAGCTCGTGCACGAGTTTCTGTGGAAGCTGGCGCTCGAAGCGCGCATCACGCTGCACGTCATCGTGCATTACGGCCGCAATACGCATCACATGATCGAGGCGGTGTTCAAGGCGCTCGGCCGCGCGCTGGACGAAGCGACGTCGATCGACCCCCGGGTGAAAGGCGTGCCGTCGACGAAAGGAGTGCTGTAACCGTTGATCGCGATTATCGACTACGGCATGGGCAATTTGCACAGCGTGAGCAAAGCGGTCGAGCGGCTCGGACGTGTTGCGCTCGTCACAAGCGACGAGGCGCAGATCGCCGCCGCGGACGGCGCGATTCTGCCCGGCGTCGGCGCGTTCGGCGACGCGATGGGCTACTTGCGCGAGACCGGCTTGCGCGAAGCGACGCTGCGCTACGCGGCGTCGGGCAAGCCGCTGCTCGGCATCTGCCTCGGCATGCAGCTGCTGTTCGCAAGCAGCGAGGAGCATGGCCGGCACGACGGACTTGGCCTTCTGCCGGGCGAGGTAGTAAGGTTCCAGGGCAGCTACAAGGTGCCGCACATGGGCTGGAACAAGCTGAGCTTCCATCAGCCGAGCCCGCTGTTCGAAGGGCTGGAGGAAGGGCATGTCTACTTCGTCCATTCGTACCATGCGAAGCCGGAGCGCGACAGCGATCTGCTGGCGACGACCGATTATTTTCAGCAGGTGACGGCGATTGTCGGGCGGGACAACGTATACGGCATGCAGTTCCATCCGGAAAAAAGCGGCGAGCTCGGCATGCGTCTGCTCGGCAATTTCCTGAGATTAACTTAATGAGGGCAACCCACGATGAAATTCAGACCGTGCATTGACATCCATCAAGGCAAAGTGAAACAAATCGTCGGTTCGACGCTGCAGCCGGACGCCAGCAAGGTCGTCGAGAACTTCGTCGCCGCGCAAGGGCCGGGCTATTTTGCGGCGATGTATCGGGAGGACGGCCTGACCGGCGGCCATATCGTCATGCTCGGCGGCGGCAACGAAGAAGCGGCGGCGGAAGCGCTGCGCGCCTATCCGGGCGGGCTGCAGATCGGCGGGGGCATCAACGCCGGCAACGCGGCGAACTATCTTGAGCTTGGCGCGTCGCACGTCATTGTGACGTCGGCGATTTTTCGCGACGGGCAGCTGCATATGGACGAACTGCTGAAGCTGGTCGCCGAAGCCGGCAAGGAGCGGCTCGTGATCGACCTCAGCTGCAAGGAGAAGGACGGCCGCTACTACGTCGTCACGAACCAGTGGCGCACGTTCAGCGATGTGGAAGTGAACGCGGCGAATATCGTCGAGCTGGAGTCGTACTGCAGCGAGTTTCTGATCCACGCCGTCGATGTCGAAGGCAAGCGCGAAGGAGTGCAGGAGCGGCTGGCCGAGCAGCTGGCGGCCTGGACGTCGATCCCGACGACGTACGCGGGCGGGGCGCGTTCGCTTGCCGATCTGGAGCGGTTCCGCGCCATTACCGGCGGCCGGCTCGACATTACGATCGGCAGCGCGCTCGATATTTTCGGCGGGCAGCTGCCTTACCGCGACGTGATCGCATACTGCAAGAAAGGAGGGTAATCGACTATGCTGTGCAAACGTATTGTGCCTTGTCTCGACGTCAAGGACGGCCGCGTCGTCAAAGGCGTCAACTTCGTCAACCTGCGCGATGCCGGCGACCCGGTCGAGCTGGCGGCGCTGTATGACCGCGAGCATGCCGACGAGTTGGTGTTTCTCGACATCTCGGCTTCCGTCGAAGGGCGGGCGACGATGGTGGAGGTTGTGCGCCGCACGGCCGGCGAAATTACGATCCCGTTCACCGTCGGCGGCGGCATCGCCAGTGTCGACGATATGAAGCGGCTGCTGCGCGCCGGCGCCGACAAGATCGGCATCAACACCGCCGCGGTGCAGAACCCGCAGCTGGTGGCGGACGGAGCGGCGAAGTTCGGCAACCAGTGCATTGTTGTGGCTATCGACGCCCGCTATAATGAAGCGTGGGGCGAATGGGAAGTCTACACGCACGGCGGCAGGCGCGGCACCGGCATCAAGGCGCTCGAATGGGCGCAGCGCGTCGAAGCGCTGGGCGCGGGCGAAATTTTGCTCACGAGCATGGATACCGACGGCACGAAGGACGGCTTCGATTTGCCGTTGACGCGGGCCGTAACGGACCTGCTGTCCATCCCCGTGATCGCGTCGGGCGGAGCGGGAACGGCGGAGCACTTCTACGACGTCTTCACGCAAGGCGGCGCCGACGCCGGGCTTGCGGCAACCATTTTCCATTATAAAGAGCTGTCGGTGCAGGGCGTAAAAGAAGCATTGAAACGCAAAGGGGTGGAAATCCGTTGAATATATCGACGAACGGGCAACAACTGACGCTGGAGCAAGCCGTGGAGGCGATCCGCTGGAATGCGGACGGCCTGGTGGCGGCCGTGGTGCAGGACGCTGTCAGCAAAGACGTGCTGATGATGGCGTACATGAACCGCGAATCGCTGGCGCGCACGGC
This sequence comes from Paenibacillus cymbidii, assembly GCF_004764705.1. GTDB lineage: Bacteria > Bacillota > Bacilli > Paenibacillales > NBRC-103111 > Paenibacillus_AN > Paenibacillus_AN cymbidii. The sequence goes on from NZ_SHLX01000031.1 coordinate 52,278, forward strand.
GGAAACCGGGGAAACCTGGTTCTGGAGCCGCTCGCGCGGCGAATTGTGGCACAAGGGGGCGACGTCGGGCAACATACAGCGGGTACAGGCGATGGCACTCGATTGCGATGGAGACACGCTGCTGGTGAAAGTGGTTCCGGCGGGACCGGCCTGCCACAACGGCACCTATACGTGTTTCACGAACGCGGTGGAGCTGCCGAACCGGGCGAACGCCGCGGCGGCCGAAGCGAATCCGGACCGGTTCGCAATGCTGTCGACGCTCGAGTCGGTGATCGCGCAGCGCGAGGCCGAGCGGCCGGAAGGCGCGTACACGACGTACCTGTTCGAGAAGGGTGTCGACAAAATTCTCAAGAAGGTCGGCGAAGAAACGGCCGAAACGATCATCGCCGCCAAAAACAAGGACAATGACGAGCTTCGCTACGAAGCGAGCGATCTCATTTTCCATCTGCTGGTTCTGCTTCGCGAGCGGAAGCTGCCGCTTGACGAACTGATGGCGGAACTCGGCAGACGCCACAACAAAAAATAGTCGGGCTTTTGAAATATTCGGGTCCCACGGTATAATAAGAATTGACAAAACTCGGGTCCGCTCGCACACCGTTTACGACACGCACCCTACGGGGGCATAAGCCCAGGAGGTTCATCCATGTCCGGTCAGTTCAAAATTTTCGCCGGCTCGTCCAACCCGCGGCTGGCGGAACGCATTTGCCGCTCGCTCGGCCAGCCGCTCGGCAAGATCAAGCTGTCGCGCTTCAAGAGCGGCGAACACTACTGCTGCTTCGACGAGTCGGTCCGCAACTGCGACGTCTTCCTCGTGCAGACGTTCTCGCACCCGATCAACGAGCATTTCGTCGAACTGCTCGTCATGATGGACGCGGCGAAGCGCGCATCGGCCCGGACGATCAACCTGATTATCCCGTATTACGGCTATTCCCGCCAGGAGCGCAAAGCGGCGCCCCGGGAGCCGATTTCGGCGAAGATGGTGGCAGACGTGCTGACGACGGCGGGAGCGAACCGCGTCATTACGCTCGATTTGCATGCGCCGGCGATTCAGGGCTTCTTCAATATCCCGGTCGACCATTTGACGGCGCTCGATCTGATCAGCGACTACATCAAGCGCAAAAATATCGAAAACCCGGTCGTTGTCTCCCCCGACGCAGGCGGCGTTACGCGGGCGGAGAATCTTGGCAATATTTTGCATGCGCCGATCGCGCTTATGTTCAAGAAGCGCTACGTGCATAACGAAGCGGTCGTGACGCACGTTATCGGCGAAGTGGAAGGGCGAACGCCGATCATTTTCGAAGATTTGATCGACACCGGCACGACGATCGTCAACGTGGTCGAAAGCCTGAAGGAACGCGGCGCGAACGACATTTACATCTGCGCCACGCACCCGGTATTCTCCGGTCCTGCGCTGCAGCGGCTCGACCACCCGAACATCAAGGAAGTCGTCATCACCGACTCGATTGCGATTCCGGAAGACCGTTCGCCGCGCTTCCAGGTGCTTTCCGTCGACGAACTGCTGTCCGATTCGGTTCGCATTATTATGCAGGGCGGTTCGATCAGCTCTCTGTTCAAATACGGCGGCGTGTGATCGGGCTGTGCCATCCGCTGTATCGGTTCCGGCCGGGCGCCTTGCGCCGCGGCCGTATTCCGCGTTGGGCGGCATAGCGCCGCAAGGGGTGCGGACCGGGCCCGGAGGAATGGGACAAATCGCCTGCAAATGTCTTTCGTGCTTTTCCCGCAACTATGATATACTTTTGTTCAAGCAGATTCCTGCATGATAAGCACCGGAGGTGTAAGGCTCAAGTGGAAAAGAAGAAGCGTGTGGTTGCCGGGCAGCAAGCCAACATAATCGCGGTCACGATGGATGCCACGTTCTTTTTCGAAAGAGCCGTCCGGTCTTTGGATCGGCTTCATTACGACAAGGCGCTCAAGTATTTTCGCCGCGCGGCCGATTACGAGCCGGACAATCCGGTCAATCACTGCAACCTCGCCGGCATCTTGTCGGAGATGGGCAATTACGAGGAATCGAACCGCGTGCTGCAGCACATTCTCGACAGCGTCGACACGGCGATGACGGAATGTTACTTTTATATGGCGAACAACTACGCCAACATGGAAGAGTTCGAAGCGGCCGAGAAGGCGATCGTCAGCTACCTGGAGAAAGATCCGAACGGCCAGTTTCTCGAGGAATCGGAGGAACTGATCGAACTGCTCGGGTATGAGCTGGAACGGCCGACGAAGCTGACGACGATCAAATGCCGCGAAGGTTTCTTCGAGCACGACAAGGCGCGTTCGCTGCTGGAGGAAGGACGTTTCGCCGAAGCGGTGCGCATCCTGCAGCGGCTGGTGAAGAAGCATCCCGACTTCATGGCGGCGCGCAACAACCTGGCGCTTGCCCACTACTATATGGGCCAGTTCGAGCGGGCGATGGAGACGATCCGCCAGGTGCTGGAGCTGGAGCCTGGCAATTTGCACGCGTTGTGCAATTTGGCGATATTCTATCAGCATATGGGCGCGGAGCAGGAGCTGGCCGGCCAACTGTCGCTGCTGCGCAAGATGTACCCGTTTCAACAGGACCAGGTATTCAAGCTGGCGACGACGATGGGGATTCTCGGCGAACACGAAGGCGCGTATCGGCTGTTCCGCCGGCTGACGAAGGCGGGCGACGCCTCGCTCGACCCGTGTTTGTACCATTATACGGCCGTTTCGGCCTACAACACGGGACGCAATGCCGAAGCGCAGCGGCTGTGGCAGACGACATGCAAGCTCGATCCGGACTCCGACATTCCGCGGTTTTATTTGAGCCAGATGCAGGAGGCGCAGCAGAACGGCGGCCAGGCGACGATCAGCTATCATTATCATCTGCCGTTCGAAGAGCAGTTCCGCCTGCTGGAGAAGTCGGCCGACGGCATTCCCGACCACATGAAGCGCGATCCGCTCGTGCGTTCGTCGTTTTTCTGGGCGCTGCGTCACGGCGATCTGGAGACGAAGCTGCAGGTGGTGCAGGCGTTCGGGGTCATCGCCGACAGCGAAGTGGAAGACGCGCTGCGCGACCTGTTGATCGATCCGAAGGAAGACGATTATTTGAAAAAGGTGGCGTTTTTCGTCCTGCGCAGCATCGGCGTCGACGGGCCGCTGCCGGTGCTGATGGAAGGGAAGCAGTCGGTAGTCAGCTCGATGCCGTTTTCGCCTAACTTGCCGGTATGGGAGCAGCAGTGGCAGAAGGTGCTGGAGCTGGCGCTGCGGCACATGCAGAAGCGCTACGACATGATTCAGCAGCACGATCTCGAAACGCTCTGGGTCGAATATTTGAGCCGGGTGTATCCGCATGTCCAGAAGATCAACAAGATCGAAGGCTGGGCCGCGGCGCTCGAATATTTGACCGCGAAGATGCATCGCCGCGCGATCTCCTACGAGGAAGTGGCGACGCGTTACGCCATCTCGATCGGCACCGTCAGCAAAAACGTCAAGCTGATCGACGAGGCATGCCGGCTCAAGGAGAAGATGGACGCGATTTTTCCCAAGTTTGCCAGCGCCGTCAAGCAGAGCGGCGAATCATAGAGCGCTCGATACCGTACTATATTCAACAGGAGGGATACCAAATGTACAAATCTATCGTCATCGGAACCGGGCCGTCCGGCTTAACGGCGGCTATCTACCTGGCACGCGCCAATTTGCAGCCGCTCGTCATCGAAGGTCCCGAACCTGGCGGCCAGCTCACGACCACAACCGAAGTCGAAAACTTCCCCGGCTTCCCCGAAGGCATCATGGGGCCCGAGCTGATGGACAATATGCGCAAGCAAGCGGAACGGTTCGGCGCCCAATTCAAGACCGGCTGGGTGAACAAGGTCGATTTGTCTCAGCGTCCGTTCAAGCTGAGCGTCGAAGGACACGGCGAACTCGAAACGGAGTCGCTGATTATTTCGACGGGCGCGTCGGCGAAGCTGCTGGGCATCGGCAACGAGAAGGACAACATCGGCCGCGGCGTCAGCACTTGCGCGACGTGCGACGGCTTCTTCTTCCGCGGCAAAAAGATCATCGTTGTCGGCGGCGGCGATTCGGCGATGGAGGAAGCGCACTTCCTGACGAAGTTCGCTACCGAAGTGCGTGTCGTTCACCGCAGGAACGAGCTGCGCGCCTCCAAAATCATGCAGGACCGCGCGCGGGAGAACGGCAAAATCACCTGGAGCCTGAACCAGACGCCGCTCGAGGTGGTCTCCGGCGACAGAGGCGTTACCGGGCTGAAGGTGAAAGACAACGCCACGGGAAAAGAAGAGATTATCGAAACGGACGGCATCTTTGTCGCCATCGGCCATACGCCGAATACGAAGTTTCTGGACGGTCAACTGCAGACGGACGAAACCGGCTATTTGATCGTCAAACCGGGCACGACCGAAACGAACATTCCGGGCGTCTTCGCTTGCGGCGACGTGCAGGATCAGAAGTACCGCCAGGCGATTACCGCCGCGGGCAGCGGCTGCATGGCCGCGCTGGACTGCGAGAAGTTTCTCGAAGGCATGCCGGTTCACGACTGGAGCCAGGCGTTGTAAGTCGGCTTCACCAACCCGAAAGAAAAGCTTCAGGGGCCTTGCCCGTCGTTAGCGCGGGTCGGGTCCCTTTGTAAGAGAGGCAAGTTGAATCCATTGTTGAGGTGACAGGAGAAATGTCGGGTAATATTTACATTGGCGTCGATATGGGCGGCACCGCGATCAAGGTCGGCATTTGCGACGAATCGGGCAAGTTGCTTCACACATACGAAGGGGCAACCGGAACGGAGTTCGGTTCGGACGAAGTGCTGGACCGCATGGCCAAGTATGTGCGCAAAATCGTCGATGATTCGCCGTTCGAATGGGATCAAGTGGCTGGCATCGGCGCCGGCATTGCCGGGTTTCTGGACATTCCGCAAGGGTTCGTCAAGCTGTCGGCGAATTTGGGCTGGCGCAACGTGCCGGTGAAGCAAATTCTCGAGCAGAAGCTTGGCAAGCCGGTCACCATCGACAACGATGCCAACGTAGCGGCGCTCGGCGAAGCGTGGAGCGGCGCCGGCGCGGGCATTCCGAATGTCGTCTGCTACACGCTGGGCACCGGGGTAGGCGGCGGCATCATCATCAACGGAAAAATTTATCAAGGATTCAATGGCATGGCGGGCGAGCTCGGTCACCTGCAGATCGTGCCGGACCTGGAAGCGATCGGCTGCGGCTGCGGCCAATCCGGCTGCCTCGAAACGGTCTCGTCGGCGACGGGCATCATTCGGATGGCTAATGACGCGGTGGAGCGCGGTGACAAAACGACGCTGTCGCTGGTCAGCGAGCCGATCACGGCGAAGCATGTGTTCGACGAAGCAAGGTCGGGCGACGAGGTGTCGATGCGCATCGTCAACCGCGCTGCTTATTACCTCGGCCGCTCGATGGCGATGCTGGCGGTAATCGTGAACCCGCAGCGGTTCATCCTCGGCGGCGGCGTGTCCAAGGCGGGCGAAATCCTGTTCCAGCCGATTCGCGAGAACTTCAAGAAATATGCGCCGGAAGCCGCGCAGGAAGGCGTCGAGATCGTTCCCGCGGTGCTGGGCAACGATGCCGGCGTCGTCGGTGCGGCCGGCTTGAATTTGCATTAGGGCGTGACCGTGACCGTGCGATACCCGGAATAAGCTTCGCAAGATGAGGCGTCACTTTGTGGGGTGAACGAAGAATGGAAGAGCGCCATACGATCGCGAAAGTGGTTATCATTACGGGAATGTCGGGAGCGGGGAAAACGATTGCCGTGCAGAGCCTGGAAGATTTGGGGTTCTTCTGCGTCGACAACCTCCCCCCTGTGCTCATCCCCAAGTTCGCCGAGCTGATCGCCCAGTCGAACGGCAAAATAGGCAAAGTTGCGCTCGTCATCGACTTGCGCGGTCGCGAGTTTTTCACCGCATTTTCGGAATCGCTGCGCTACATCCAGGACAACTACTCGCTTTCCTACGAAATCTTATTCCTCGATGCGACCGATTCCGTGCTGGTGCAGCGCTACAAGGAAAGCCGGCGGCGCCATCCGCTCGCTCCGGACGGCGCGCCGCTCGAAGGCATCCTGCAGGAACGCAAGCTGCTGGAGGAGCTGAAAGGACTGGCGACGCAGGAAATCGACACCAGCCACCTGAAGCCGGCCCAGCTGAAGGAGAAAATTATCGCACGGTTCCATCACTTGCAGGAAGGGACCTTGTCGCTTAATGTCATCTCCTTCGGCTTCAAATACGGCATTCCAATCGACGCCGATCTTATTTTCGACGTACGGTTTTTGCCGAATCCGCACTATGTCGACAGCTTGCGGCCGAACACTGGCCAAGATCCCGACGTATATGATTATGTGATGAAGTGGAGCGAAACGCAGGAGTTTCTGGCGAAGCTGCTCGATATGCTGCATTTTTTGATTCCGCAGTACATCAAGGAAGGCAAAAGCCAAGTCGTGCTGGGCATCGGCTGCACCGGGGGCAAACACCGCTCCGTGGCGATCGCCGAATATTTGGGGAGGGCGATGGGCGACAGCGAAACCGAATCGGTCCGCGTCACCCACCGCGACGCCGAACGCGACCGCAGATGACAAGCCGCGAAGACGGGAGAGGATGAGCTTGGAACTGCAGGAACGCGATTTGCCGCGCATTGTCGTCATCGGCGGCGGTACGGGTCTTTCGGTCATGCTCCGCGGGTTGAAGGAGAAGCCTGTCGATATTACCGCGATTGTGACCGTTGCCGACGACGGGGGCAGTTCCGGCATTTTGCGATCGGAGCTGCAGATTCCGCCGCCGGGCGACATCCGCAATGTGCTGATTGCGCTGGCCGACGTCGAACCGATGCTGTCGCGCATGCTGCAGCACCGGTTTCAGACGGGCAACGGTTTGGCCGGCCACAGTCTGGGTAACCTGATTCTGGCGGCGATGAAGGAGATTACCGGCGACTTTGTGCTCGGAATCCGCGAGCTGAGCCGGGTGTTGGCCGTGCGCGGCAGCGTATTGCCGGCGACGAACCATTCCATCGTCCTCAAGGCGCTGATGGAAGACGGCACGATGGTGGAAGGCGAGTCGAAAATTCCGCAGGCCGGAGGCAAAATCAAGCGGGTGTTCATCGAACCCGCCCATGCCGAGCCGCTGCCGGAAGCGATTGAAGCGATTCGCCAGGCGGATGCGATCCTGGTCGGTCCGGGCAGCCTGTACACGAGCATCATTCCGAACCTGCTCGTCGGCGGCGTGGCCGAGGCGGTGACCGAATCGGATGCGGTGAAAATTTTTATTTGCAACGTGATGACCCAGCCGGGCGAAACCGACAACTATTCGGTCAGCGACCATCTGCAGGCGGTGTACGACCATGTCGGCAGCCATCTGTTCGACTACGTCATCGTCAACGACGGCGAAATTCCGCCGCAGGTGCAGCTGAAATATGCGGAGAAAGGCGCCAAAGCGGTGCACCTCGATCTGGAGGAAGTGACCCGCCGCGGCTATCGCGTCATTGCCGACAAGCTGGTGCTGTTCCGCACCTATCTCCGGCACGATGCGGCCAAGCTCAGCGAACATATTTACCGGTTGGTGGAAAGCTGGATGTCGAAGAAGAGGTGATTCGCCATGTCCTTTGCGGCGCAGACCAAAAAGGAATTGACGCAGGTGGAGGCGGAGAGCTGCTGCGAAAAAGCGGAATTGTCCGCCATGATCCGGATGAACGGCGCGGTTCAGGTGTCGAGCCAACGCGTTGTGCTGGATATTTCCACGGAGAATGCGGCGATCGCCAGACGCATCTACACGCTCGTCAAGAAGATGTTCCGCGTGCACGCCGAGCTGCTCGTCCGCAAAAAAATGCGGCTCAAAAAAAACAACGTCTACATCGTTCGCGTCCCGAACCAGGTGCAGGCGATCCTGGCCGAACTGAAGATTGTGTCCGAAGGCTTCATGTTTACGCCCGGCATCGATCGCAGCATCGTCAAAAGTCCCTGCTGCAAACGCGCTTATTTGCGCGGCGCCTTTATGGCCGGCGGGTCGGTCAACAATCCGGAAGGCTCGTCCTATCATCTGGAGATCGCCTCGATGTACGAGGAGCACTGCCATGCGCTGGTGCAGCTGGTCAACAAGTTCGAGCTTAACGCACGCTGCATCGAGCGGAAGAAAGGCTTTATCCTGTACATGAAGGAAGGCGAGAAGATTATCGAGTTCCTCAGCATCATCGGCGCGCATCAGGCGCTGCTGCGCTTCGAGGACGTGCGCATCATGAAGGATATGCGCAACTCGGTGAACCGCATCGTCAATTGCGAGACGGCGAATTTGAACAAGACGATCGGCGCCGCGGTGCGGCAGATCGACAACATCCGGCTGCTGCAAAAGGAGCTGGGGCTGGATCAGCTGCCCGACAAGCTGCGCGAGGTAGCGGAAATTCGGCTCAAGCATCCGGACATGAACCTGAAGGAAGTCGGCGACATGCTGAAAGGCAGCGTCAGCAAGTCCGGCGTCAACCACCGGCTGCGCAAAATCGACGAAATGGCCGAGAAACTGCGAAATTCCTCGTTTTGATGCGGACAACCATCATTTCTGCACTTCTTACTAGTGCAGCGCGCGTAAAAATGTTATAATAAACGGAAAATGGATTATCGCCCGGCAGCTTTTCTCGGGAAGGCGTGTCGCGGCTGATTGTAACGGAGCTTATTTGGAATTCAGTATTAGGGGGTATTGTGTTCATGTCGAAACGACCCGTAGTCGTCAAGTTGAGAACAGGTTTGCACGCGCGGCCGGCTGCGTTATTCGTTCAGGAAGCCAACAAATTCTCATCCGAGATCTTCGTCGAGAAAGAAGAGAAGAAAGTGAACGCCAAGAGCATCATGGGCATTATGAGCCTGGCGATCAGCTCGGGAACGGAAGTATACATCAGCGCAGAGGGTGCTGACGCCGAGCAGGCTGTAAACGCTTTAGTCGTGCTCGTCAGCAAGGAAGAGCTGGAGAACCAATAAGAGCGACCAGGGGCTTCCGGCAGCGGAAGCTTTTTTCACATAAAGAAACGTTCGGAGGCAGCCCGCCGCCGGCGCACTTTCGTAAGGAAAGTGGCCGGTCGGCGGGTTGTTTGGCGTTCCGGGGCCTTCTGTAAAGTACCTGAGTAACTTTAAGTGCATTATTACACTTAAATTCGCCCCAACGGCTGATGGGGACAACTTAACTGCAAAAATACATTTTATCTTCTCTGGTTTTCCAACATTAGGTCCACTCAGCCGAATTTAAGCGCGCTTTTACATTTAAATGAATCAAACGAGTCGAAAAGGCAGCATTTAAATGTATTTATGCATTTAAACGCGACCAGCCCGCCAAGGCGTCCGTTTTCGTATCGAAAGCAGCTCCCGACACATTCCGCGCTCAAAAGTACTTTTTATAGATATTTTTCCTAAAAATATAAATTTCTAATTGAGGGAGCCAGGGTGAGGTTGTTATATCTGGCGGAGCCGGGTTCGTAGCGTTATGCATATATGCATAACGCTACGAAAATGCGCCGCGGCGAAAGAAGCGCTGCCGGGTCTGAGCGGGAAGAATGGTCGTAGCTGCGAGAGCGGCGTGTCGAAACCTTTTCCCCGCCGCCCGCGTCTAATGGACATGGACGCAAAAGGAAAAGAGTCCACCACTAGCGGAGAGAAGGAGCAGAGAACCGAACATGAAGACGCACAAAAGAGGATTGGCCTTGCTGCTGGCGGCGCTGATCGCCATCGTCTGGGCCGTTCCTTACGCGGGAGCCGTATCGACGACAACGCTGCAAATTTCGATGTTGACCAATCCAGCCGTTCCGACGGTGAACGACACGGTGTACAAGCCCGAAGCTACCGTCAACGGCACGGTTTATACGCTGGAAGCGGGGGCGTTGCTCGTTGGCGACAAGCCTTACGTGCCGCTTAAGTTTCTGGGCGATACAATGGGCGTGAAAGTACAATGGAACGAAAAAACGAAGCTTGTCGAGATGGTCGCCGGCAAAGCGAAAATCGAATTCGACATCGCGCAGAAGCAGGTGCTCATTAACGGCGTCAGCCGGTCTTCCGATACGATCGCCTACATGTCGGGCGATAAACTGCTCGTGCGTCTCGACTGGTTCGCCGATTATACGGGCGCGAAGCAATATTACGATGCCGCCGCGCGCAAGATCGATATCGTCTACGTGAAACGGCCGGACGAAATCAGCGACTCGTCGGAGGTGTCGCAGCCGGTGGCGAAGTTCACGTTCGCCAAGTCGACGTACAAGGTCGGCGAGCCGATCGAATATGTCGATCTGAGCTACGACCCCGATGCGGAAGGGTTGCCCAAGTATGAGTGGAGCGGCAAACAGGACGCGTTCTTCACTTCCGGCACTTACAGCATCACGCTCAAAGTAACGGACGGCTCGGGGCACGTCAGCAAGCCGTATACGCGTACGATCAAGATCAGCCCGGACGTGTACATTCCGAACGAGCTGGAATACAAGATGCACTTTTTGCCGGTCGGTTCCTTCATCAAGACGGATTGGAGCATGATTTGGGCCAACTTCTGGGATTTGCCGATCCTGCCGACGAAAGTCGTCGAGGACCGCTCGCGCACGCTGATCGTCAGCGACAGCCCCGAGACGATTATGCAGAAAGGCATCCTGTACCAGGAGCGGGTGAACGGCAAAGCGCGGCTGTACGCGGACCATGTCAACGGCACCGAGGATAAAGTGCAGTTCGTCATCATGGCGCGCAATACATCGAACAAGCCGGTTACGATCCGAACGACGAACAAGGGCGAAGTGTACCCGTCGATCTACGCCAACCTGATCGGCCACGAAGCGTCCGTCGACTTCATGCTGCACGACCCGCAGAACATTGCGCCGCTCGTCGTGCCGCCGGGTCAAGGCTACGTGTACGTGCAGATGCCGGACTTCTATCCGGGCCAAGGCGTGAACGTGTTCTACGATGTGGAGACGGACGGCGAAATCGAGTTTTCGTTCGTGGCGATGGACAACTCGATCTCCACGCCGACATCGGCGTCGCTCGGCTTCTACAAGCCGCTCGACTTCAACGGCCATGTGCGCGGCACGTTCCCGGTGGCGGACAAGACGTGGAACGTCGACATGAGCAGCTTCACGAGGCCGCAGCGGCTGACGATCGGCGACGGCAAGGACGATCCGTTCGTGGCCGGCTACGACCAGCAGCGCCGCATGGAAGTGAAGAACGACGGCAACTACGGCATGCTTTATCATATTCATGCGGACAAGCCGCGCAAGATGGCGGTGCTGCTGATGGCCAAGGGCGGCGTCTTTAAAGGGCCGTTCAAAATCAACAACAGCTTCGTCATGGCGCCGGGTTCCGGCGTGCTGCCGGCGTTCGAGAAGGTGCAGGTGCTTGCGCGCACGACGGGCAAAGAAGATTCGTTCGATATCGAGTTCACGCCGCCGGCAGGCTCGGCGTTCCCGATCGACATCATCTTCTGGCCGCTGGACGAACTGGAATAAGCTTCGCCGCCCGGTCAAGGGCAGCGATTAAAGAAGCGACGGACCTTGCGCCCCTATAGGGAGGCGGGGTCCGTTTTTTGCGGCGTTGAGGCTATTTTTTCGCAGATCGGTCGTCATTGTCCAGAGAAATGCCAGAATCGCGTGGTAAAATGATAGGAAAACGAAGAAGGCAGATAGCGATGAGAGCGATGATTGTGGATGACGAGCAGCCGGCGATCGACATGCTGAAGGTGCTGCTCGACGCCGACGGAAGGATAGACGTGACGGGAACGTACCGCAAGCCGCTGGACGCGCTGGCGGCGGTAACGGCGGCGAAGCCGGATGTCGTGTTTCTCGATATTCAGATGCCGCTGATGAACGGGCTGGAGCTGGCCGAGCTGCTGCTTGCGGCTCACGAGGAACTGGAAATCGTGTTCGTCACGGCATACGATCGTTATGCGCTCGACGCCTTCAAGGCAAGCGCGATCGACTACTTGCTGAAGCCGATCGACGAAACCGGGCTGGAGCGGTCCTTGTCGCGGCTGTTCCGGCGCAAGCAAGGAGCGGTGCGGGCCGAGCCGCAACAGCCGCAGGCCGTCAACCTGATCTGTTTCGGCGGATTTGCCATCGCCTGCGATCTGCCGGACAGCCCGTTTGTGAAATGGCGAACGACGAAAGCCCAGGAACTGATGGCCTACCTGTGCATGAAACGAGGGCAGGAGGTCAGCAAGTGGCAGATCATGGACGACCTCTGGCCGAATTCCCTCCAGGAGCAGAGCCACTCCCACCTGCATACGACGATCTACCAGATTCGCAAAACGTTGACCGCGCACCGCGTTCCGGCCCGCCTGCTGTTTCGCAACTCGCATTATAGCCTCGAAGCGGGCGGCTTGGTCAGCGACATGGAGCAGTTTGCCAAAATGTACGAGGCGTGCGCCGATATCGGCGACGCCAACATCGCCGATTGCGAGCGTTGTCTCGATCTGTATGCGGGCGATCTGTTCGGAACGTGGGACTACGTGTGGAGCCTGCAGGCAAGGGAGATGTACCAGCAGCAATTCGCAACGCTTACGAAGCGGGTCAGCCGATACTATTTGCAAACGGAGCGCGCCCAGCCCGCCTTGCAGCGGTTGCTGAGGCTGATCGACCGACAGCCGCTCGACGAAGCGGCTTACGACATTTTACTTCGGATCGATATCGCGATGAACAACAGGGCCGCTTTTATCGGCCATTACCAGAAGCTTGAACAGGCGCTGCGCGCGGAGCTCGGCGTGGAGCCGAACGACGGCATCAGGCAGCTCTGGGAGCAATGGGAAACTACTAACCGGCCGTAATGGGAGGCTCTCGCCATGGCGAAAGAAGGAATGCAACCGGGCAAGGGAGAGCGGAAGCAGCCGCAGCGGTTGCAAACGTTTCTGCTGTGGCTGTCGACGCTTGTCATCGCAATTACGATTGCCGTGCCGGTTTACAAGGAGTTTGCGGAGCCGGGCCCGAAGGCGGTGGCAGGCGTGCTGGATTTGACGTCCTGGGATGCGGACGGTTCGGACATCGTCAAGCTGAACGGCGAGTGGGCGTTCTACTGGAGCAAGCTGCTGGAGCCGGCCGACTTCGCAGGGCCGGACGGCGGCGGGCTCCAGCAGCCGGTATGGACGAACGTGCCGTCCAGTTGGGATAGCGTCGCAATCGACGGCAAGCGGCTGCCCGCCGTCGGTTACGCGACCTATCGGCTGCGCGTGCTGATGCCGGTCGAGCACGGCATCTTCGGGGTCAAGACGAGCAATATTCGCGCGGCGAACCGCATCTTCGTCAATGGCGAGCTCATCGGCCAAAGCGGCAATCCCGCTGCGTCGCCGGACGCGATCGTGCATCGCAACACGCCTTATGCGGGTTATTTTGAGATTAATGCGCCGACGGTCGACATTATCGTCCAGGTCGCCAGCTTCAAGAGCTTCAACAGCGGCATCGTTCAGGCGATTTCCTTCGGCAACCAGCATGCCGTTTCCAGCTTCAACAACTACAACAACGCGCTCGACGGCGGGCTCGCCTGGGGATTTTTGACCATGGCCGTTTATTTTATTGGCATCTATTTCCAGCGGCGGCCGCATCGCGAGCTGCTGTTCTTCGGTCTGTGCTGCCTGGCGACGATGTTGTTCCTCATGACCCATTCCGAGCGGCTGCTGACCCAGCTGTTTCCGCAGCTGTCGATCGAAGTCCAGTTGTACATCGAGGATATCGCCGCCATTCTGATGGCGTACTTCTTCTCCCGTTATGTGTACCATTCGTTCCCCGGCCTGTATCCGAAACGGCTGCTCCGGGGACTCGAAGTAGCCGCCGGCTCCGGCATCGTGCTGGTGCTGTTCACCACGGCCAGCTACAACGGCCCGTTCGTGCTTGCACTATCCCTGTCGATACTGGTCGTCATGCTGACCAACAGCTACTACATGGCCAAAGCGGCCAAACAGGCGGAGGACGGTTCGGCCTATTTGTACATCGGCATTTTGGGGACGCTCGATTTTGTCGTCGTCAACTTTTTGAACAACATCTGGAAGCTGGAGGAGCATTATATATTTCCGGCCGCCTTGCCGATTGTCGTCTTGTCGCAGGCGTTGTACATGTCGAAGCAGTACACGCGGTCGTTCCAAACGATCCAGGACTTGTCCGACCGTTTGTCGGCGCTCGACAAATTGAAGGACGAGTTTCTGGCCAAAACGTCGCACGAACTGAAAACGCCGCTGAACGGCATCATCAACATCTCGCAATCTCTGCTTGCCGGTGCGGGCGGCGGCCTGAACGCCGTCCAGTCGAGCGACCTCAAGCTGGTGGTCGACACCGGCAAACGGCTGTCCACGCTGGTCAACGACATTCTCGACTATTCGAAAATGAAAAACCGCGATTTGCAGCTGCGGTTCACCCATTTCGACTGCTGCATGGTCGTCGACGTGGCGATCGAAATGCTCGGCCATTCGATCCGGAACAAGCCGCTGGCGCTGGTGAACCGGCTGCCCCGCCGCGAATTCGTCGTGTATGCCGACGAGAACCGGTTCATGCAGATCGTGTACAATCTGCTGGACAATGCGATCAAATATACGCCGGCAGGCGAAATCGCCATATCGGCCAAACGGGAGGACGGCTTCGTTCAGGTGACCGTATCCGATACCGGGATCGGGATTCCGGCCGATCAATTCGCCGCCGTCTTCACTTCGTTCGAGCAGCTCGAGCCCAGCTTGACCCGTTCGCACGGCGGCGTCGGCCTCGGGCTGGCGATCACGCAGCAGCTAGTCGAGCTTCATGGCGGCACGATTCGGGTCCGCTCGGAGGTGGGCGTCGGCACGCAGATGACGTTTTCCGTGCCGGCCGGGCGCAGCGACCGGACGAATGGCCGCGAGGCGGACGGCTTGCCGGCGGTCGCCGTCTTCGGCCCCGGGTCGGCCGCGGCGCAAACGGCCGTCGCCGCGCCCGCGTCGCCGGAGCGCGAGCGCCAGGGGGCGTACGCCATTCTCGCCGTGGACGACGACTACAGCAGCCTGAAGGCGATGGCGAACCTGCTGGCCGTGGAAGGGTATGCCGTCACGACGGCGGCCAACGGGGAAGAGGCGCTGCGGGCATTGTCGAGCGGCCGCACGTTCGACTTGTGCATCCTCGATATCATGATGCCGGGGATGTCCGGCTACGAAGTGTGCCGCATCGTGCGCGAGCGGTATTCGCTGCTGGAGCAGCCGATTCTGCTCGTGACGGCCAAGAGCCAGTACAACGATCTTGCCGCCGGCCTGGCCGCGGGGGCCAACGACTTCCTGGAGAAGCCGTACGATCATGCGGAGCTGAAAAGCCGCGTCGGCACGCTCGTCCAGCTCAAGCAATCGGCCGACGAACTGGTGCGCAAGGAGCTGAGTTTCTTGCAGGCGCAGATCAAGCCGCATTTTATTTACAATACGCTGAACGCGATTCTCGCCTACAGTTATTCCGATCATCCGCGCTCGCGCAAGCTGCTGCACAATTTCAGCACTTACTTGCGCAATTGCTTCGATTTCAAGGAGACGACCGCGTTCGTTCCGCTGGAGCAGGAGCTGGCGCTGCTGCAAGCATATGTGGAGATCGAAAAAGCGCGGTTTCTCGACATGCTGGAAGTCAGCATCCAAGTCGATCCGGAGATGATCGGCGCGTTCGTGCCGCCGCTGGTGATCCAGCCGCTGGCGGAAAACGCGATCTATCACGGCATCATGAAAAAAGAAAACGGCGGGCGCCTGACCGTCTCCGTCGGTCGCGAGCACGATATGCTGCGCATCGAAGTGGCGGATGACGGCGTCGGCATGGCGAGCGAAGCGGAGGAGGGCAGGGCGGGGGCGGCCGCCGCGAAGCGCAAAGGGGTGGCGCTGGACAACATCCGCAAGCGGCTGTACCGGTTGTACGGCAGCGAGTTGGTCATTCGCAGCGAAGCGGGGAAAGGCACGGTCGTGTCCATGACGATTCCGCTCGGCGGCGCGGGGGAGTCGTGATGGAAATCGGCCATGTTTTGGGGCGGTCGATTTCTTGCGAGCAACGTCAGATTGACTGCTCGGCAACCCGAATAGCCCATGAAAAATGGCCTATTTGCCCTATATCGCCCGGCCCGCCTGCAATAGCCAGTGATTTCCCTGGTTATTTGCCTCAGATCGCCTACAAATCGGCACTTCAAGCGAAATAGCCAGTGATTTCGCTGGTTATTTTGAAGAGGCTGCCCGATTTTGGCGAAATAGGCAAGAAAATAGGGCCTATTTTGCAGAGGGTTAGTTGTCGGAAGGGGGAAAGGCGCGCATGAAGCAAAGTGTCTGCTCCATGCAACATCGCTCCACGCCAAAAAAAGGCATCTCCGGGCGGCCGTATAGCCGCTTGGGGATGCCTTTTTGCCTTGCAGGTCAGGTGCGTTTACACGCGTTCGATAACCTTGTCGACGAGACCGTACACGCGCGCTTCCTCGGCGCTCATGAAGTAGTCGCGGTCGGTGTCCTTCTCGATGCGGGCCAGATCCTGACCGGTGCGTTCCGCGAGGATCAGGTTCAGCTTGTCGCGCATCTTGATGATTCGCTTCGCGCGAATCTCGATGTCGCTTGCCTGGCCTTCCGCGCCGCCCAGCGGCTGGTGAATCATCACTTCGCTGTTCGGCAAGGCGTAACGCTTGCCCTTGGCGCCCGCGGCGAGCAGGAACGCGCCCATCGACGCGGCCATGCCGACGCAGATCGTGGAGACGTCCGGCTTGATGAACTGCATCGTATCGAAAATCGCCATGCCCGACGTGATCGAGCCGCCCGGACTGTTGATGTAGATGCTGATGTCCTTCTCGGCATCCTGCGCGGCGAGGAACAGCAGCTGCGCGATAATCACATTGGCGACAACATCGTTGACCGGCGTACCGAGAAAAATGATGCGGTCCTTCAGCAGCCGCGAATAAATATCGTAACCGCGCTCGCCGCGTCCGTCCTGTTCGACGACCATTGGGATGAAGCTCATAGGGAATCCTCCTTGGGTAAGTGATGAACTTTCTCCTAACTATAGCGAAAAAAAAGCAAAAGGTCAAGAAAGGTCAAATGGCACGCAGGCCCATTGGCGGATGGGGCCGGACAGCGCGCGGCAACGACCGGCGACAAAACCAGCATTACGGGAAAACCTCCCGTTTTTTTTTCGTTTTTGACTGGAAAAGGGGAAATAGATGGAAAACCTCCTGCTATTTCAGCGCCAAATCGCGAATTCCGGGCAAATGGTGAAAAATAACGGGAGGTTTTCCGGTTATTATGGCAAATGGACGGTTTAAGCGCGAATTAACGGGGGGTTTTCCTGTTATTTGCTTGCAGCGAGCGGTGCTGCACGTTTGGGCGGAACACGCGGCGTTGCTTTACCCTGCCAAACTTGCCCCCGGCACCCCGGGCACGGAAAAAAGGAACGTTTGTCGAATAAAAAGGAATAAATATTTTCAAATTGAAACAAAAAAACATTTAAATTTTCCTTTTCATATGGTACATTGAGGGTGGGCCCGCAAGTTGACTTCGATTGATTGAATTTTATCCGCATGCAACAGACAGGAGGGGGAGATCGCCCATGTCGGTATCGCCTTATCAACGGTTCAAGCAAGAGGGCTACCTCGTTTATCCGCAGCTTTACGAAGGCGGCCAGTTGGCGCTGATCCGGGAGGCGTGCCTGCACGTGCTGGAGCGATATACGGCGGAGCACGACAGCCAGCGTCCGGAGGAAGATTTCCACGTCATCAGACATTTGAACGATCCCAAATGGTTTGCGGGAAGGGAAGATTTATTCCGCGCGCTGCTCGATACCGTCGCCGATCCGCGTTGTCTCGGACCGGTGGAGCACATTTTTCGCGGACCGTCGCTCTTTCGCTGCACGAGCCTGTTCGTCGCCCCCCGCAAAATAAGCAAGGACGGCGACTGGCACCGCGATTCGCAGTTTGCCCACGCCGAGGAAGAAGAGAAACGGATTCTTCGCGACATCCGCGATTCGGATCTCGTCGACGGGCTGCAGATGCAAATTCCGCTCTACGACAACGCCGATATCGAATACGTTCCCTATTCGGCGAACCGGTACGATTCGCCCGAGGAATATTACATCCGCCTGGCGGACGGATGGAGCCACAACCGCGAGGAAGGCATGCCGAACGCGATCCGCATGCACCTGCAAGCCGGCGACGGCTTGATCTTCAACCCGTACGGCTTGCATCGCGGCCGCTACCACACGGATAAGCCGCGGCTGACGCTGATGCTGACGTACACGCCCGAGTCGTGCACGTTCCGCGACACGTTCAGCAACCAGCCGTGGTGTCTGAACGAAGGCTACCTGGACGGCGTTTCCGCGCGGGCCAGGGCGTATTTTCAGGAATTTATCCGCACGTACCGCGACTTCTGGACGGAGTCGCCGGCAACCCCGTAACAGACACCAAATAAGTAAGCGTTTTCATTTATAGAACTTTCGCTCACAGAGTGCTTGAAACAGGACCACTATAAGATCGTGTTCAAAAAGCCAGCTTTTCAGCACCGAGAAGGTTGCGAGAACCCGAAGAAGGAGTAGCGGAGTTTAGTCAAAACCTAAATGAGCAACGGACTTCGAGGGTGAACGCAAGATTCGATGCCGAAAACGCTTCCTGAAAAACTTCGTGATCAAAAGCTGGCTTTTAGAACGACCACTAAAAGGGAGGTACGCGCAAATGGGCAAACGCTTCTCCTTCTTCAAGCTGTCGCTTGTCGCCGTCATGGCGGCAACGACGCTGTACGGCTGCACCAAAAGCAAGGACGAAGGGCAGAACGCTTCGCCGTCGGCCAGTCCGTCCGGCACGGCTGCGGCGTCGGTTTCGGCGTCCGGCTCGCCGGCCCCGGCGAAGAAAGAGCTGTACACGATCAAAGTGCTGCAGGACCAGAAGATGAACGTCAAGACGAGCGACGAAACGGAGGTGGGCAAATACATCAAGGATAAATTCGGCATCGTCTTCGAATTCATTCCGTTCAGCGGCGACTACGTGGCCCAGACGAGCACGATGCTGGCCGGCAACGACTATCCGGAGCTGCTGCGCCTGCAGCGGAACGTGACGTTCCAGAACTATTTGAACGCCGGCGCCTTGCTCCCGCTCGACCCGTATCTGAAGTCGGTGAGCGAGTTCAACACCGCCTACAAGGATTTGATTCCGTACTGGCGCATGCTCTCCCCCGACAACAAGCTGTACAAGTGGGAATACCGCGTGCCGACCGAGCTCGGCGACACCTGGGACATTCTCGTGCGCACCGACGCGCTGGAGAAACAAGGCTGGCCGAAAATCGTCAGCGAAGACGATTACGTCAACTTCCTGAAGAAGGCGCTCGCCGACCAGCCGCAAACGAACGGCAAAAAGACGCTCGGCCTCGTCGCCCCGTTCGGCGAGTCGTGGGGCAGCGCGCTGGCCGCGCTCATGTACGACAAGGGCGGCGACTACGTCTGGGCGGCGACCAACACGGCGCTGTTCAACACGAAGACGGAGCAATACGAAAGCTACATCAAAAACACGTACGTCAAACAATCGTACCAGTTCTTCAACCGCCTTTACCGCGAAGGCCTGCTCGACAAGGACAGCTTCACCGACAAGATGGACAACGTGACGGAAAAGGTGAAAAGCGGCCAGGCGCTGGCGGCCTGGTACGTCGGCTGGCTGGCCGGCGAAGTGAACGCGGCGTTCGAGAAGAGCGGCAACATCAACCAGGAATACGTACACCTGAGCATCCGGCTCAACTCGCAGGTGAAGAACAACGAGAAGCGGCTGATCAAGGTGGAAACGACGCGCGACTTCGACACGATGGTCATTACCAAAAAGGCCAAATACCCCGAACGCATCATGGAGCTGGTCAATTGGGCGGCTTCCGGCGAAGGGCAGACGATTTTGCAATCGGGCATGGAGGGCAAGCATTACACGATTTCCGGCGGGAAACGCGTGCCAACCGACGAGCTGAAAAAAATATGGGCCGACCCGGACAACAAGTCGGGCATCGGCAGCGCCTTCGCTTTCCTCGGCCAGAACCGGTCGCGCGACAAGAACGGCCAGTATTACGACTTGCGCAACGACCCGGACGTCAAGGACTCGATGGTGCTGACGCAGCGGATGCGCGACGCCTTCCAGAAGATGGGCTACAAAAACTCGAGCGGACCGTGGGAGCTCGGCTCGACAAACGTGGTTTACCCGCTCGGCCTGACGAACAGCACGGCGATCGACCCGCAGAGCGACCTCGGGCCGCTGCAGGAGAAGATGGTCGAGCTGCTGACGCGCAGCTCCTCGAAGCTGATTCTGGCCAAGGACGACGCCGATTTCGAGAACGTGTACAAATCGGTTGTCGCCGAATACGACAAGCTGCAGTCCGATAAAGTAGTCGACGAATTCAACCGGCTGTACAAGGAGTCAAAGGCCAAGCTGGATGCGGCCAAAAAGTAGCGGGCGGGAGATCGGGTTTCGGACCGGAGGCGGGGCGCGTCGCGCTGTCGCTTCCGGTCGGCTTGCGCCGGCGGGGGCACAAGCCATCTGCAAGGAATCGAGGGGGGATGCAGGGTGAACGACACGGCAGCAGCAAAAGGCAGACGGTCGCCGCGACGCTGGTATCGGTACCGTTATTTGTACGCCATGGCGCTCCCGGCGGTAGTGCTGGTGTTTCTATTCAACTATGTGGTGCTGGCCGGCTGGATCATCGCGTTCAAAAACTACCGCGCCGGCATGACCCTCTGGTCGGCCAAGTGGGTCGGGCTGAAAAATTTCAACGATTTTTTTCTGCGCAGCGACGATTACATTTTTCTGCTTCGCAACACGCTGGTGATGAACCTGGGGGCGCTGTTCGTCGGGCTGTTTTCCGCTTTCGTGTTCGCCATTCTGCTGAACGAAATCCGCCATCGTTTTTTTGCCAAGCTGGTGCAGACGACGACGTTTTTTCCGTTTTTTATCTCCTGGGTCATCATTTACGCGTTCATGAATTCGCTGTTCGCGCCGTCGACCGGCGCCGTCAACGAGCTGCTCGCCGGCTGGGGCTGGATTTCCGATCCGATCAACCTGCTCGGGGACAAGAAGTTCTCGTGGACGCTGATGATCGGGCTCGAAACCTGGAAGGGACTCGGGTACAACAGCGTCATTTTTCTAGCGGCGATTGCCGGCATTCCGGCGGAGCAGTACGAAGCGGCGGAGGTTGACGGCGCCGGGCGGTTCTGGAAGATCGTTCACGTCACCGTGCCGAACATGATGCCGACGCTGGTGGTGCTGCTCATCCTGAACAGCGGCTGGATCCTGAACTCGAACTTCGACCAGTACTTCCTGTTCACGAACGCAACCAACTGGGAATCGATGCAGGTGCTGGAGATGTACATTTACCGCTACGGCCTGCAGCTGCTCAATTATCCGTTCGCCACGGCGGTCGGCATTATGAAGTCGGTCGTCAGCATCCTGCTCGTCATCGGCGTCAACGCGCTGTCCAAACGGGTCAACGGCCAGTCCATTCTGTAGCGGGGAGGGTTTCGGTTCATGAAAAAACGCAGCTTCGGCGGTTTGTTGTTCGACGGGCTCAACACCCTCTTCATGGTGCTGGTCGTGTTCGTCATGGCGTTTCCGTTCCTGTACGTGCTGAACTATTCGATCAGCGATCCGGCCAAGGTCGGCACCGGGCTGATGCTGGTTCCGGCCGGGATCAATTTCGAAGCGTACCGGATTGTGCTCTCCGATCCGGACATCGTGCGCGGCTTTTTCATTTCGGTCTGCCGCACGATCGTCGGCCCGCTGGCGATGCTGCTGCTGACGTCGATGGCCGCGTACGTGCTGACGCGCAGCGATATGCCGGGCATCAAGGCGCTGCGCCGCTATTTTGTGTTTACGCTCTATTTTTCCGCGGGCATCATTCCGACGTACCTGCTGATCCAGCAACTGCAGCTGATCGGGACGCTGCTGGTGTACATCGTGCCGGGCATGGTTGGCGTGTTCAACATGGTGCTGATCAAGACCTATATGGAAAGCATTCCGAAAAGCCTCGAGGAGGCGGCGCTGATCGACGGGGCGAACGATTTTGTCGTGTATGCCCGCGTCATGCTTCCGGTCAGCATGCCGGTGCTGGCGGCGGTGACGCTGTTCTCCAGCGTCGGCCACTGGAACGCCTACATCGACACGCAGCTCTACAACACGATGTACCCGGAAAATTACACGCTGCAATATTACTTGTACAACCTGCTGGCCAAGTTCAACAATATCGAAAGCTTGAAGGACGCCGCCAACCACGCCCAAACGATTACGCCAAAAAGCTTGCAGATGGCCATGACGATCGTCACCGTCGTGCCGATCATGCTCGTGTATCCGATTTTGCAGCGGTATTTTGTCAAGGGGCTGCTGATCGGCTCGATCAAGGGCTGAGGCCTTGAGGGGGCTTGATCAGGGCATGGAGCAGCGGCAAAAGGGAGCGATAAAGGCGACGGGAGCGACAGGGCGACGGAACAACGGCATACGGGAATCGTCAGGTCGACGGCACAATGGAATACAGGAGCGGCAAGGAAGGAGGCAAAGGAAATGGAGAGGCGCGTCAAGCTGGCGGTGCTCGGCGGCAATCGGGGGCAGGCGTTTAACGCCGCGCTGGGGCTGCTGCGGGAGGAAGTGGAGCTGACCTGCATTTGCGACTTGTCGGGGGAAACGATTGCGTCGTGGCAGGCGCGGTTTCCCGGCATTCGCGGCTATGCCGATTACGCCGACATGCTGGAGACGGGCGATTGCGACGCCGTGTTCATCGCCACGCCGATCGCACAACACGCCGGCCAGGCGATCGCGGCGCTGCGCGCCGGCAAACACGTGCTGTGCGAAGTGTACGCGGCGGACACGATCGACGAAGCCTGGGCGCTGGTGGAGGCGGTCGAACAGTCCGGCCTCGTCTACATGCTGGCGGAAAATTACTGTTACTTGCGCGCCAACATGGCGGTGTTGAACATGGTGCAATCGGGGGTGTTCGGCGACATCACGTTCGCCGAAGGCGCCTACGTGCACGATTGCCGCCGGCTTCGGCTGGATGAGCGCGGGGCGCTTACCTGGAGGGGAGAGCAGCTGCGGCGGTTTCGCGGCAACTCGTACCCGACGCATTCGCTCGGCCCGATTGCGCGGTGGCTTGGCGTCAACCGCACGGACCGGCTCGTTCGTTCCGCCACGTTCGTGTCGCGAACGGGCAGCCTGCTCCATTACATCGCGGACCGCTACGGCGCCGATCACCCGGCGCTGCAGCCGGGCTTCTGGGCGCACGGCGACACCGTGACGACTGTCGTCGAGACGGCGTCCGGCGCGCTGGCGACGCTGCGCTTCGACGGCGATTCGGCGCGGCCGCACAATATGGCCGGTTATTCGCTTCAGGGCACGAAGGGCGCTTACTTGTCCGGCCGGTACGAAGGCGAGGACGGTCTGGTCTGGCTGGAGGGCATCGGCCAAACGGACGAATACGGGCAAGCGGCGGAATGGGACCGGCTGTCCGCGCTGTACGACCGGTTCGAGCATCCCGCCTGGCGACGGTACAAGGAACAGGCGCAACGGACGGGGCATGGGGGCGGCGATTTTTTCGTGCTGCGCGATTTTGTCGCTGCGATCCGCGAAGGTACGCCGCCGCCGATCGACGTGTACGACGCGGCCGCCTGGAGCGCGGTCGTGCCGGTGTCGGCCGAATCGGTGCGGCGAGGCGGCGCGCCGGTGGAGATCCCCGATTTTACGCGAGGGAGATGGCGGGGATGAGACTGAAGGGCAAGGTGGCCGTCATTACCGGCGGCGCGTCGGGCATCGGCAGAAGCGGCGCGCTGGTGTTCGCCCGGGAAGGGGCGAAGGTGGTCGTCGCCGACATCGCCGAGAGCGGCAGGGAAGTGGCCGAAGCGATCGTCGCGCAAGGGGGCGACGCGATGTTCGTGCCGACGGACGTGTCGTCGGCCGAACAGGCGGAGCGGATGGCGGCGGCGGCGCTGGAACGGTACGGCCGGATCGACGTGCTGTTCAACAACGCGATGTGGTACCGGGTAAGGCCGCTGCTCGAGGTGACGCTCGAGGAGTGGCGGCGGACGCTCGACGTGACGCTGACCGGGACGTTCCTGTGCTGCAAGGCGGTACTTCCGGCGATGATCGCCGGCGGTGGCGGGTCGATCATCAATACGTCCTCCACGGGAGGCACGGTCGGCTTCGAGGCGCACTCCGCCTACAGCGCGGCCAAGGCGGGAGTCAACCTGCTCACGCGCAGCATCGCGATCGATTACGGCAAGATGAACATTCGCGCCAACACGATCAGCCCCGGCATCGTCGCGACGCCGAACACGCAGAAGGATGTCGACGATCCGGAGATTCATCCGTACTACATGTTCAAATGTTTGACCGGACGCGTCGGCCGGCCGGAGGACATCGCCTACGCGGCTGTCTATTTGGCCTCCGACGAGGCGGCGTTCGTCACCGGCACGAATCTGTTCGTCGATAACGGCTGGACGGCGCGTTGAGACGGGCGGTGTGACGGGCGAGGCGGCGAAATAGCTCATAAAAAACGGCTTATTCACCGGTTTTGGCCCGCCGCGTCGAAAATAGCCAGTGATAACATGGCCTATTGTGCCTGCACAGCCGCAAATCGAGCATTTCCGCGAAATAGCCAGCGAAATCACTGGTTATTTCACAGAACGCGGGCGAATTTGACGAAATAGGCCATAAAAAATGGCTTATTGCAGAACGCGTCGAGCCTGAACGGGCCCGATTGCGGCGTCACATACTTCTTGACGATGGAGGACAAACGATGGTGCCGACTGAGGATGCGGAGCTGTTCGCCCTGATGGAGCGGAAGCTGTATGCCGCGGTAATATGCGACACGCTGGATGAGCTGGGCTATCGCAACCAGGCGATGAACGAGCGGCTGCGGCCGCTCGACCTTGAGCGCGTTACGATCGGTCGGGCCAAGCCGATGCTGACGACCGACGTGTACCATATCGCCGACAACTGCTACGAGAAAGAGATCGAAGCGATCGACAGCATCCGCCCGCTCGAGGTAGTCGTCGCCGGGACGAACCGCTCCACCCGCAACGGGTTGTGGGGCGAGCTGCTGTCCACGGCCGCGAAGATGCGCGGCGCCCGCGGCGCGATTATCGACGGGCTGATCCGCGACACGGGCAAAATTGCCGCGCTCGGCTTTCCCGTCTATTGCACCGGCTTCAAGCCGGTCGATTCCAAAGGGCGCGGGCTGCTGATCGATTACGACAATCCGGTGGAAGTCGGCGATGTGCTGGTGCGCAAAGGCGACGTCGTCTTCGGCGATCGCGACGGCGTGGTCGTCATTCCGCGGGAGGCTCTGCGGGAAACGGTCGAAGGCGCGCTGCGCAAGGTCGAGAGCGAAAACGACACCCGGCGCGAGCTGCTCGAAGGCAAGCTGCTGCGCGAGGTGTACGACAAATACGGCGTGCTCTGAGCGAGCGGGCGGCTGGAAGGAGCGACCAGGAATGAAGCGAATGCTGGCCTTTATTCGGGAAGGAACGGCACGCGATATCGACGCGGCGACGGCGCAGGCGCTGCGCGAGGCGATCGCCGATGTGGCGGCGTGCACGATCGCCGGGGCGGAGGCGCCGGTATCCGGCATCGTCCGCCGGTACGCCGCGCTGCAGCACGGCGCCGGTCCATGCTCCGTTGCGGCGAGCGGCGAGCGGCTGTCGCCTGCGGGAGCGGCGCTTGTCAACGCCACGATGGCCAATGCGCTCGACAACGATGACGGCCACCGGCTGACGAAAGGCCATCCGGGCGCCGTCGTGTTCCCCGCGGCGCTGGCCGCCGCCGAACATGTCGGCGCAAGCGGGGCGGCGTTTCTCGACGCGATGCTCGTCGCTTACGAAACGGCGATTCGGGCCGGCATCGCCGCACATGCGCAGCGTCCCGACTACCATTGCACCGGCTCCTGGGGAGCGGTCGGGGCGGCGGCGGGGGCGGGCCGGCTGCTGGGCCTGACGGAGGGGCAGCTTGGCCACGCGCTGGGCATCGCCGAATACCAGGCGACCTACTCGCCGATGATGCGCTGCATCGACGCGCCGTCGATGCTGAAGGACGGCATCGGCTGGGGCAGCATGGCCGGCATCGGCGCAGCGTATTTGGCCCGGGAAGGCTTCACCGGCATCCCGTCCCTGTTCGCTTTCGCGGACGCGGAGCCGCTGCTGGCCGAGCTCGGCGAACGGTACCGCGTAAACGAGCTGTACTACAAGCCGTACCCGTGCTGCCGCTGGGCGCAGCCGGCGATCGAGGCGATGCTCGCGCTCGAGCGGACGTACGGTTCGCTGCGGGGCACAATCGCCTCGATTGTGATCCACACGTTCGCCGAATCGTCGCGACTGATCAAGACGTACCCGCGCGATACGGAGGAAGCGCAGTACAACCTGTTCTACCCGCTGGCGGCTTATCTCGCCTTCGGCGAGCTCGGGCCGCGGCAGGCGCTGCACACGCTGGAGCATCCGGCGCCGCGCGCCTATATGGACCGGATGGAGGTGCGCGTCGATCCCGCGCTGGATGCGCAGTTCCCGGCCAAGGCGCTCAGCCGGCTGGAGCTGCGGCTGACGAGCGGCGAAGTTCTCGTCTCCGGCGCGATGCAGGCGCGCGGCGACTACGATTACCCGCTCTCCTTCGCGGAGAAACGCGAGAAGTTTCGCCGGCTTACGGCGCCTGTGCTGGGAGCCGAGCGAAGCGACGAACTCTACGGCACGATCATGGAGCTCGACCGGTTGGACAATATGGGCGGTCTCATCGCCCTGATGCAAGGCAGCGCGGCGAATGGAGGCGGGGCGGCATGAACATTCGTTCGTTCCGGCTGTACAAGGTGCCGCCGCGCTGGCTCTTTCTGAAAATCGAGACCGATTCCGGCATCGACGGCTGGGGAGAGCCGATCGTCGAAGGCCGCGCCGATACGGTCGCCGCATGCGTGAAGGAGCTGATGGCCTACCTGATCGGCAAAAATCCGTTCGCCATCGAGGACCATTGGCAGGTCATGTACCGGGGCGGCTTCTATCGCGGCGGTCCGGTGCTCTGCAGCGCGATGTCGGGCATCGAGCAGGCGCTCTGGGACATCAAGGGCAAGCATTACGGGATGCCCGTTTACGAAATGCTCGGCGGCGCGGCGCGCGAGCGCGTCCGCGTCTACAGCTGGATCGGCGGCGACCGTCCGAGCGACGTGGCCGCCGCGGCGAAGCGCAAGCAGGCGGAAGGCTTCACCGCAATCAAGATGAACGGCGCCGAAGAAATGCACTATATCGACACGACGTCGCGGCTCGACGCGGCGATCGAGCGGGTGGCGCTCGTCCGCGCCGCGGTCGGCAAGGACATGGAGATCGGCGTCGACTTTCACGGCCGCGTGCACCGGGCGATGGCCAAGGTGCTGGCGAGGGAGTTGGAGCCGTTCCGGCCGATGTTCATCGAGGAGCCGGTGCTGCCGGAGCATGGCGAGGCGCTGCGCGAGCTCGCCCGCCATACGTCGATCCCGATCGCCACGGGCGAACGGCTGTATACGCGCTGGGGCTTCAAGCAGCTGCTGGCCGACGGGTACGCTGACATCATCCAGCCCGATCTGTCGCACGCCGGCGGCATTCTCGAATGCCGCAAAATCGCCGCTATGGCCGAAGCGTACGACGTCGCCGTTGCGCCGCATTGCCCGCTCGGTCCGATTGCGCTCGCTTCGTGTCTGCATCTGGACGCCTGCTCGCCGAACGTGCTCATCCAGGAGCAGAGCCTCGGCATGCATTACAACGAAGGCTGCGACTTGCTCGATTATTTGCGCAATCCGGCTATTTTTGCCTACAAGGACGGGTATGTCGGGCTTATCGACCGGCCCGGGCTCGGCGTCGACATCGACGAGGCCAAGGTAAAGCAAATGGCCGCGGTCGGCCACGATTGGCGTTCGCCGGTGTGGCGGCATGCGGACGGGACGATCGCGGAATGGTAACGACGCATGAACCGGCAGACGGCTTATGAAGAAGCGCAACGGAAGGAAGGAGAGAAGCCGATGAGCCTGCAAGCGGGAGTCGCCCGGGCGGTCATCACGCCGCCGCTCACATTGCCCCACGCCGGCTGGGGGGCGCAAACCCATATTGTGCCGCGCGGCGTGGAGGCCGATCTGTGGTCCACCGTGCTCGTCCTGACGAATGACGGCAGCGTCTGCGTCATCGTCGATCTGGACGTCTGCTCGCTGTCGCCCGCACAGTCCGACGAACTGCGCCGGCGAATCGCCGCCGCCCTGGCGATCGGACGCGAGGAGGTGCGCGTGTCCGTCACGCATACGCATGCCGGTCCGTATCTGTGGACCGATTACTACGAAGACAAGAAGCATGTCCGGCTTTCTTATTTGGAGCATTTGATGGAGACGACCGTCGGCGCGGCGCTGCAGGCGAGGCGGGAGGCGGTTCCGGCCACCGTCGGGGCCGGTTACGGCGAAAGCGACCTGGCGGTCAACCGGCGCCAGCGTTTGGCCGACGGCCGCATCGTGTGCGGGGTGCAGGAGGACGGCTATACCGATCCTACCGTCGCCGTCGTGCGCTTCGACGATACGGAAGGCAATCCGCTGGCCAGCATCGTGCATTACGCCATGCATCCGACGATACTCGGCCCGCCGAACCAACTGGTCAGTCCGGACTATCCCGGCGCGCTGAAGCGGACGGTCGAGGCGAATGTCGGCGGCATGTGCCTGTTTCTCCAGGGAGCGGCCGGCGACGTCGGCCCGGGGGCGGTCGGCTATACCGACGATCCGCTGCGGATGCGGCGGGTCGGACACATGCTCGGCTGCGCCGCCGCGCTGGCGCTTCATCGCGTGTCGACCTGGCGCACGGTGAAGCGCTTCGACCGGATCGTCGAATCGGGCTGCAGCCTCGGCTACTGGTCCGAAACGAAGACGGCGCCAAACGACGGAACGCTCCGTTCGCTCAGCGCGACGATCCGGCTCGACGTCAAGCCGGCGCCGGAGCCGGCCGGGGCGAGGCAAGCGGCCGAAGCCGCAAAGGAGCGGCTGCGCGAGCTGCAGGCGGCAGGCGGAGAGCCGGAAGCGCTGAAGGAGGCGACGTACCGGCTGAAGCGGCTGATGATGGCCGCCGATTACGCCGAGCTCTATTACGGCGTCGACAGCAAGGAGATCGAGGCGCACCTGATTGCCGTCGGCGACATCGCCCTGGTCGGCCTTCCGCTCGAACCGTTCTCGCGCATCGGCGCGGCCGTACGCGAGCGTTCCCCGTTCGGCTGCACGTTGTTCAGCGGCTATACGAACGGCTGGGAAGGGTACTTGCCGACGACCGACGCCTATCCTGACGGAGGTTATGAGGTCGACACGACGCCGTTCGCTCCGGGAACGGAGGAGCGGCTGATCGAACAGGTCGTCGGCCTGCTGGGGCAATTGAAACGGGCTGTTGCAGCCCCGGACCTTCCGCCGCAGGGCGGCTTTGAAAGCACATGCTGACGATAAAGGTGGCAGAGCAATGAACGAACAACCGATCAGCTTTTACAGCGAAGGGCTCAAACTGAAGGGCACGCTTTATTATCCCGAAGATTACGAGGAAGGCAAACGGTATCCGGCGGTGATCCCCAATTCGGGCTATAACGGGTTCAACGGGTTTTATCCGAAGCTGTTTGCCCGCAATTTTACCCGATACGGCTACATCTGCCTCGGCTTCGACTATCGCGGCTTCGCCGAAAGCGAAGGGGAGCGGGGGCGGGTCATCCTCGACGAGCAGGTGGCCGACATTCGCAACGCCGTCACCTTCATGGCCCACCACCCGGCGGTCGATCCGCGCAAAATCGGCATCCTCGGCTGGGGCATGGGCGCCTCCAACGTCATTCGCGCGGCCGCGATCGATCAGCGGATTGCCGCCGTCGCCGGCTTGAACGGCTTTTATCGGGGCGACCGCTGGCTGAAGAGCATTCATACGTATACCAACTGGCATCATATTCTCAAAGAAGTCGAGGAGGATCGCATCCGTCGCGTGACGACGGGGCATTCGCTTAGGGTCGATCCGTTTCTGTACTACCCGCTCGACCCTTCGACGGACGGCCACGTCAATGTGGAGTTGGCGCATATTGAAGGGTTCGGCGAACAGGCGAGCATGCAGTTCACCGAATCGATTATCGAGCTGAACGCCGAGAAGTCGGCGGCCGACATTTCGCCGAGGCCGCTGTTCGTCGCCCATGGCAAACGCAACCTGCTGCACCCGGTCGAAGAGTCGCAGGCGCTGTTCGAGGCGGCACGGCAGCCCAAATACTATTACGAAATCGACGGCGAGCACAACGATTTTATGTACCACGATCATCCCCAGTTCCAGGCGCTGATTCGCGAATTGGTGCATTTTTTCGCCGCCGGGCTGGCGGTTTGACCGATTGGCCCGGGACACGGGAAGGAGGCGACGCGGCCATGCCGTTTCATCCGCTGCTCGAAGGGGCGATCGACCTGCATATGCACAGCGGCCCAAGCATTTTCCCGCGCCGGCAGACGGACTGGGAGCTGGTGGAGGACGCGAAGCGCGCCGGCATGGGCGGTCTGGTCATCAAATCGCATGAAGCGCCCACGGCCGACCGCACGACGCTGATTCGGTTGAAGGAGCCGCAGATGCATGTTTACGGCGGCATCGTGTGTAACACGTTCGTCGGCGGCTTCTGCCCGCAGGCGGTCGACGTCGCCATCCGCTCCGGCGGCAAAATCGTCTGGATGCCAACCATTTCGGCGCGCGAGCATCAGGCCCATTTCGCCCGGCGCAACACGCGGTTTTTTCAAGCGGGCAAGCCGCTTGTCCATGCGGGGGAGGGGCTGACGATTTTCGATCGCGACGGGGCGATCCTGCCGGAAGTGCGAGAAATCGTGGCGCTCGTGGCGGAAGCGGACGTCGTGCTGGCGACCGGCCATCTGGCTCCGGACGAGGTGCTGGCGCTGGCGAGCGAAGCGCGGAACCAGGGCGTGCGCAAGCTGCTGATCCAGCATACCGATCTCGGCATCGCGCGCATCCGTTTCGAGCTGGAACGCGAGCTTGCGGGCAAAGGGGCGGTGCTGGAGAAATGCTACCTGGCGTGCAGCCGCGATTTTGCCGACATTACGGTGGAAGAGATGGCCGATTCGATCCGGCGGCTCGGCGCACGGTCGTGCGTGCTGGTAACCGACTACGGACAGCTGCACAACATGCCGGCGGCGGAGGCGTTCTCCGAGTTCGTCGGCAGGTTGTCCGCCTGCGGCGTCAACGATGACGACATCCGCACGATGATCGTCGATATGCCGCGCGAACTGCTGGGGGTGTAACGAAACGATGATTGCGGAAGCCGCATTTGCGGAACTGGTTCGGCTGCTGCCGCCCGGCCGGCTGCTGAACGACCTGGCCGATCGCGATGCATACAGCTTCGACGCGTCGTTCGGCGACTACTTGCCCGAAGCCGTCGCGCAGCCGACGGACAAGGAGCAGATCGCCGCCATCGTGCAATGGGCGAACCGGCACCTTGTGCCGCTTTATCCGCGGGGGGCGGCTACTTCGCTCAGCGGCGGGCCGCTGCCGGTGCAAGGCGGTGTCGTGATCGACATGTCGGCCTATCCGAAGCGCCTGGCGATCGATGCCGAAAATATGCTGGCGACCGTATCGCCGAGCGTCATTACGGCTGAGGTGCACCGGGCGGCGGAAGCGGCGGGGCTGTTCTATCCGCCCGACCCGAGCAGCTCGGCCGTGTCGACCATCGGCGGCAATTTGCTGGAAAATTCCAGCGGGCCGAAAGGGCTGAAGTACGGCACGACCAAAGAGTACGTCATCGGCCTGGAGCTGGTGACGCCGACGGGAGCGATCGTCCGCACCGGCGGGCGTACGGTCAAGAACGTGACCGGCTACGACCTGACGCGGCTGATCGTCGGCTCGGAAGGCACGCTCGGCATCGTCACGGAGGCGATCGTGCGGCTCATTCCGAAGCCGAAGGCAAGCGGCACGCTGCTGGCGACGTTTCCGCGCTTTGCCGATTCCGGCGTTGCGCTGACCCGCGTTCTGGCGGCCGGCATTTTGCCTGCGGCCATGGAGGTCATGGACGAATTCTGCATCCGGGCGGTCGAAAAATACGAGCCGAGCGGCTTGCCGACGGATGTCGAGGCGATTCTCATTATCGAGATCGACGGCCATCCCGCCGCCATCGAGGAAGAGATCGCATTGTGCCGGGAGCTGTGCCTGGCCAATGGCGCCGCCTCCGTGCGCGTGGCCGCCGACAGCAGCGAGCAGGCGGACATTTGGCGGGCGCGCAAGCTGGTGTCGCCGGCGATCGCCCGGCTCGGTTCGGCCAAGATTTCCGAGGACGCCACCGTGCCGCGCAGCCAAATTCCGGCGATGATGCAGCGGCTCAAGGAAATCCGCGAGAAATACCGGCTCAATCTCGTCGTGTTCGGCCACGCGGGCGACGGCAATTTGCACCCGAACATTCTCGCCGACAAGCGGGACAAGGACGAGATGAAGCGGGCGGAGGCTGCGGTGGCGGACATTTTCGCGGCGGCGGTGGCGCTGGGCGGCACGTTGTCCGGCGAGCACGGCATCGGGCTGATGAAGGCGCCGTTCATGGAGATGGAGCTTGGCCCGGAAGGGCTGGCGCTGATGAAGGCGATCAAGACGGCGTGGGACCCGAACGGGATTATGAACCCGGGCAAAATATTTCCGGCCCCCGGCATGACGAAGGCGGTGTTGACGTACGATGGGCAAGGATGAGCGAGGGGGCGAACCGGCGGGCAAACAAGGACGGGAGCCCGCGCCGGTGCAAGAACCGGCCCGGTCGCTGTTCGACAAGGCGTTTCGCGAGGCCGATTCGTGCATTCAGTGCGGCTACTGCTTGCCGGCTTGTCCGACGTACGCGTCGATGGGCAAGGAGTCCGCTTCGCCGCGCGGCCGCATCCACCTGGTGAAGCTTGCCGCCGAAGGCCGCATCGACCCGCTGCGCGATCTGGCCGAGCCGATCGACCTTTGCCTCGGCTGCCGCGCCTGCGAAACGGCTTGTCCGGTCGGCGTGCCGTACGGGCACATACTCGAGGCGGCCAAGGAAGAGATTGCGCACGCGCAGGAGAAGTCCGCCGCACAGAAGGCTTTCGCCGGAGGCGCGGCGGTTCGGGTTCGCCGCGGCGGGAGCGCGGCGCTCACGCGGTTTGCGCTGCGTTGCCTGTTCCCGCATCCGCGGCGGATGCGCTTGCTTGGCGGGGCGCTGCGCCTGCTGCAGCGCAGCGGCATGCTGCCGGCGCTGCGGGCCGGCGGGCTGATCCGCGCCGTTTCGCCGAAGCTGGCGCTGTTCGAGCGCGCGTTGCCGCGGCTGCCGGCCCGGCGGCGCGACCGGCTGCCATACGGCGGCGTTGCGCCGGCCTTGGGAGCAACGCCGCGTGCGCGCGTCGCGCTGTTCACCGGCTGCATCATGGATGCCGTGCTGTACCGCATTCACGAACTGACGGCCCTGCTGCTGACGCGGCTCGGCCTCGAGGTCGTCGTGGTCGCCGAACAGACGTGCTGCGGCGCGCTGCACGCGCATCAGGGGCTGGCCGGAGACGCCCGCGCGCTGGCCCGGCGCAACATCGCGGCCTTCGAGCGGGCGCAGGCCGATTGGGTCGTCCACAACGCCGGCGGCTGCGGCGCGGCGCTGGCGGAGTACGGGCATTGGCTGAAGGACGATGCCGAATGGGAGGGGAGGGCGGAACGGTTCGCCGCGAAGTCGCGGGACATCAGCCAGTTGCTCGTATGGTACGGCCCGCTGCCGTATGCGGCCCGTTCGGCCGGTGCGGAACGCGCGATCGGCGTCGTGACCTACCAGGATTCCTGCCACTTGCGCAACGTGCAGAAGGTGACGGACGAGCCGCGGCGTTTGCTGCGCGCCATACCGGGTGCGGTATATGCCGAGATGACGGGCAGCGATCGCTGCTGCGGATCGGGCGGCATTTACAACTTGCTTCATTATGAAGAGTCGATGGCGATTCTGGACGAAAAGATGGGGCATGTGGCGCGGACGGGGGCGGTGACGGTCGTCAGCGGGAACCCCGGCTGCATGCTGCAGCTGCAGGCCGGGATCGAGCGCAGCGGCCTTGCCGGGCGCATGCGTTCGGTGCATCTGGTGGAGCTGCTGGCGGAGGCGTGCGGCATCGGGTAGGCCGGCCGGGGACGAATAGGCCATAAAAAGGGGCTTATTTGTCTCCTTTCGCCCGGTTCGCCCGAAATAGCCAGTGAAAACACTGGTTATTTGCGCCAAATGGCTGCGATCGGGTTGAATTGACGCGAATAGCCAGTGAAATCAATGGCTATTTCACGGCGACTGCCGACTTTGGGCGGAATAGGCAACAAAAGATGGCTTATTTTGCAACTCGTCGTGCGTCGCCGTTGTCAGTTCTGCTCCAGGTAGTTGATCTTGTTCTTCTTGAGCACGGCTCCCAGCTCTTTGAGCGAATTGATCGAAGTTTCCGACGTGCGGCGGCCGAGCTCGATGACAAGCGCCTCCAGCACGGAGACGGCGGGCACGATCGAATATTGCTGCTTGCTTGGTTCCGTCTTCAGGACGACGGAGGCGTAGCGCGCGATCGGACACGAAAGATGGTCGGTGAGCAGCACGATCTTGTTGCCGCGCTCGTGGCAAAACTGCGCCGCTTCGATCGTTTTGTTCACGTACGGGTAGAAGGTGATGACGAACAAAATTTCGTCCGCCTTGAACCGCAGAATGCGGTCGAACAGCATTTCGCTGTCGAAGCTGAGCTGGTTCGTTTTCGGATAAAATTCCTCCAGCACGTAATGGAAATAGTCGGCGATGGAACGCGACGCCCGCAAGCCGAGGATATTGACGACGCTCGCTTCGAGCAGCAGGTCGACCGCCTTGTTGAAATTGTCCTGCAAGGTCGTGCTGAACGATTTGCCCAGGACGTCGGTAATTTCCTGCCATACTTGCGGCAGCGTTTCGTTCATGTCGACGCCGCGGCGGTTGAACGACTTCTCCATCGTCCACCACGTATAGGGGGCGGACTGCAGGGTAACGTCGTGAATCGCCTTGCGCATGCTGACGTAGCTGCTGAACCCGAGCATCTGCACAAGCCGCATGACCGTCGTCGTGCCTACTCCCGCCGCGTCGGCCAGTTCCTTGACCGTCAGGAAGCCGATCGACTGGTATTGTTCGACGATATAGTTGCACAGCATCTTCTGCTTCTTCGGAAATGAATCCTTCCGCGCGATGATCGTGCTCATAATGTTGTCGTCTGGCTTGACCGGCGGCGCTTCCTTCTTCATGATCGAATTCCTCATTTTCACGTAATGGATTGTCTTCCTCATTATAGCATTATTCGAGCGGCGGCTACTATTGCTTTGCTCGCGCCAGGGCGCTCTGGATGTGCGTCGGCGCGGGAATGACGGGAAGGGGGGGATGCGAGATGAAACCGGACTGGTTCGCAGGCTGCTGGTCGCTTCGCTGGTTTGCCGGCAGCGCGTGGCGCGAATGCGAGGCGGCGGCGGGCGATGCGCCGGCCGCAATCGCCTCTGCCTCCGCGGCAACTGCGGGGCTGCGTTATGCCCCGGACGGAGGCGCCGAAGTTGCCGCCGTCTGCGTCAAGCTGCCGCCGGGCGAACACGATTGCGACGGCCTGTACGCCGTCGACGTTTCCGTTGTCTCCGGCGGCGACGGCACGATCGCCGGCGCGCTGCTGCGCATGCCGCTCGCGCCCGGCCTGCAATGCGTGTGGAAGCCGCATCTGTGCCCGGAGCCGGACATGGCGATCGCCGACCGGGTGTTTCGTTCGCCGGCCATCGTGCTGGAGGACGAACGGCGGCTGGTGGCGCTGATTCCCGATCTGGACGCGCTGCAGCCTTCCGGTCCGCTCCCGCATGCGATGGACTACGCGCTGCCCGGGCACGAGCTTGTGTACGGATTGTGCGCCTGCGAGGAGCGCGGGCATGTGTACTACGGGCTGCGCCCCGAACCGGTCGCGGCGGAACGCGCGTCGTTCCGCTTCTATCTGGCCGAGTGGAACAAGCCGGCCGGCGCGGCCAGGCGCGACTTGCGGCCGGTGGAGCGGTTTCTGTGGCGGCAATTTGCCCGCCGCGAGATGGCGGAACGGCGCACGCCGCCCGTTCCTGCGGCGCTGGAGCCGTATATGGAGCATACGTACGGCTGGGCGTTCGAGCGCTGGCGCGACGTGGCCTGGCAATCGTTCCGGCTTGGCGGGGAAGAGGCGGGCGGCGTCGTGTTCATCGTCACGGCGCGGCAGAAACCGGGCGGCGGCGAGGAAGACCGCTGGCGCGAGCCGCGCAGCCTGTGGAACCAGGCGTGGTTTTCCAGCTTGCGCAGCGCCTACGGCTATCGGCTGTGGGGCGTGGCGAAAGGGCGGGCGGACTGGATCGCGCGCTCCGAGCTTGCGCTGACGTTTGCGCTCAGCGCGCCGCAGACGAACGGGCTGTTCCCCGGTTATTACGTCGCCGGCCGCGAAGGATGGAGCGACGGCCGCTGGGTCGAGTCGCCTCCCCGCCGTCCCGCCGGGCACGAAGCGTTTGTGCATTTGCTCGATTCGTCGTGGACGTGTTATTGGCTGCTCAAGTGGTATCGCGATCTGAAGCGCGATTCCCGCATTTTGCCCTATGTGCGCCGTTATGTCGATACGCTTCTGACGCTGCAGCGGGACGATGGCGGGTTCCCGGCCTGGGTGCGCCCCGATTCGCTGGAGGCGTCCCCGGCCTTGCCGGAAAGTCCGGAAACGGCCGCTCACGCGATGCTGCTCTGCCTGCTGCACGAACTGGAGCCGGACGACCGCTATTTGCCGGCTTGCACGGCGGCGGGCGCTTTTTTGCAGGAGCGCATCGTCGCGGAGGGACGCTGGGAAGACTTCGAAACGTACTGGTCGTGCGCCAAAGAGTGGCAGGGTCGGCAGTGCGGCGTACGCGATTCCCGCAGCGGGTTGTACCACCAGAACACGTTCGGCATGTATTGGTGCGCCGAGGCGTTTCTTGCGCTGTACGGGGCGACCGGCGATCCGGGTTATCTGGATGCGGGGGAGCGGGTGCTGGCGGAGCTTTCGCTGTACCAGCAAATTTGGGAGCCCGACTTCATGGCGGTGCCGACATTGGGCGGCTTCGGCGTGATGAACGCGGACGACGAATGGAACGACGCGCGGCAAAGCCTGTTCGCGCTGACCTACCGGCGCTACCACCTGGCGACCGGCGACGAATCGTACCGGCTGCGCGGCTTATGGGCGATGAAGGCTTCTTTCTACATGATGTACTGTCCGGAAAATCCGGTCGTCCGCGCGCTGTACGAGCGGGTGCATTCGCATTTTGACGAGCGGGATTACGGGTTTCATATGGAAAATTTCAACCATCACGACGGTACGGCCCGGCTCGGGCTCGGCGAGTTCACGATCTTCGATTGGGGCAACGGGGCCGCTTGCGCTTCACTTGGCGAATGGCTGCATGGCGGCGATGGGGCACCGCCGGATGGACGGAATCGGGAGCAAAGGGGCGACGCGAGATGAGGCTCGACAACAAGGTGGCGGTCATTACCGGCGCCGGTTCGGGAATCGGGCGCAGCAGCGCGCTGCTGTTCGCCCGCGAAGGCGCGCGTGTGGTCGTGGCCGACCGGCAGGCGGACAGCGGCATGGAAACGGTGGCGGCGATCCATGGCGAGGGGCGGGAAGCGCTGTTCGTGCAGACGGACGTTACGCGGGAAGCGGAAACGGAGCGTCTGGCGGCGGAGGCGATTGCGGCCTTCGGGCGCGTCGACGTGCTGTTCAACAACGCCGGCATCGCCGGCGTCGGCGCTATGCACGAAATCGACGAATCGTTGTGGGATCGGGTGACCGACGTCAATATCAAGGGCGTGTTCCTGCCTTGCAAGGCGTTCCTGCCGCATATGATGGAGCGGCGGGCGGGTTGCATCGTCAACATGTCGTCGGCTGCTGCCGAAATCGGCATTGCCAAGCGCGCTCTCTATGCCGCAACGAAAGGCGCGGTGCTGGCGCTGACCAAGTCGATGCAGGTCGACTACGCGCCGTACGGCATTCGGGTCAACGCGCTGCTGCCGGGCACGATCATGACGCCGTTCGTCGAAGGTTACCTGCGGACGTCGTACGCCGACCCGGAGGCGGCGCTGCAGGCGATTCGCCGTCGGCAGCTGAGCGGCGAGCTGGGCCGCCCGGAGGATGTGGCGCTGGCGGCGTTGTATTTGGCCTCCGACGAGTCGGCGTTCATGATGGGGTCGCCGCTTTATATCGACGGCGGCGTCACGTTTGGCAAAAACGCGTGAAGGTGAGCTTGAGGCGATATGTTGAAAGATAAGCCATCAAAAAAGAGGCAGTCGATTTCTTGTGAGCAACGTCAGTCCGCCCAAAATGAAGCTGCAATGGCCCTTGGACGAATGGCTTCGGCGCCAAACGGTTCGTACAGGACTTATTCGGTCGAAATCGGCCCGTTTGTAAATCTAACGGTTTTCACAGTCGCTATTTGACGGAAAACCGGCCAAATCCGGAGAAAAATCAGCTAATAAGCTCACCACGATCCGTTAGCGCCAAAAAATCGTCCGAAATGACCGAATAAGCTCACTATAAACCGTTAGAACGTCGAATCAGGAAGGAAGAAGCTTCTTGCTGCCTCCCGATGGCGAACGGGCGCCATGCAGGAAAATCATCGCAGCGGACTCGCAGCAAGCCGGCTCCTTGGGACAACAACTGTCCACCGTTAATCGAAAACAAAGGCGAACGCCGGCGTTTCTCCAGAGCAGCCCTTCCGCTGCGCTGCTTCGTGAACGAGCGTACTCGCGCGCTGCTGCAGGAAGCAAATCCTGGCGATCCGCCCTTGAGTGGCCGGATTTCTTGCTCGGCAAGCCAAATAGCCCATGAAAAATGACCTATTTGACCCAAATCGTCCGGTTCGTCGAAAATAGCCCTTGAAAACACTGGTTATTTGCCCTGGATCGCCTTCAAATAGGCGCTTCAAGCGAAATAGCCAGTGATTTCGCTGGTTATTTTGAAGCGACGGCCCGTTTTTGGCGAAATAGGCAAGAAAACATGCCTATTCGCGCACAAAAAAGAGGAATGCGAGAGTCGCATTCCTCTTGTCATTGGCTATCGACAAGTTCGAGAGAAAGTATGGCGCGCCCGCGAGGAATCGAACCTCGATCTCAGGCTCCGGAGGCCTACGTCATATCCGTTGGACCACGGGCGCAAAAAGCAAGCAAAAGTTATTATAGGCCATGTAGCGGCAAAAAGCAAGCATTTCCTGCGCCGAATGTTGCGCCGATCTTGGCGCTGAACCGGGACCGGATATTGCCGCCAAAACCAGCCGAAAAACCTGTGTACAAAATGTGGCGGAACGGTTGCATTTTGAAGGAGGATTGGGGTAAAATAATGGTGTAGTGGGACTTAAAATGTTTGACCGGGACATAATACGTCCCGATGCTGTGATAAGAAGCGGGTGGTACGGCATGAGATCGATCCTCGACATTCAGAAGAAGCTCTTGCCGGATTTGACGGAGACGCTCAAGACGAGATACACCATTCTGCACCATGTGCTGGTGTCGCGCGTCGTCGGCAGAAGAACGCTTGCTTCCTCGCTCGATATGACCGAACGCGTGCTGCGCGGCGAGGTCGAGTTTCTGAAGGAGCAGGGCTTGCTGGAGAGCGACAGCGCCGGGATGCGCATCACGGACGCCGGCAGCGAGCTGATCGAGCGCATGGCGCCGATCGTGCACGAGCTGTTCGGGTTATCCGAGCTGGAGGCGCGCATTCGCGAGCGATTCGGCGTTCCGCAGGTCATCGTCGTGCCCGGCGATTCCGACAGCTCCCCGTATACGAAGCGCGAGCTCGGACGGGCGGCGGCGGGCGTGCTGCGCGGCGTAGCGTCCAAGGACGACGTCATCGCCGTCACCGGCGGGTCGACGCTGGCGGCGGTAGCCGATCATTTGACGCCTTCGGCGCAGCTGAAGGGCAATTGGTTCGTGCCGGCGCGAGGCGGGCTCGGCGAGAGCGTCGAACTGCAGGCGAATACGATCGCTTCGACGATGGCGAAGAAGACCGGCGGTCATTATCGGCTGCTGCACGTGCCGGACCATCTTGGCGAAGAGGCGTTCCAGTCGCTGATTCAGGATCCGAACATCCGCGAGATCGTCGACGTCATCCGCAGCGCCAGAATCGTCCTTCATGGAATCGGAGAGGCTATGGTGATGGCTCGAAGGCGCAAATCCGATCCGGCGATGCTAGATAGCTTGCGCAAGGATGGTGCGCTGGCGGAAGCATTCGGGTATTACTTTGATAAGACCGGCGTAGTCGTGCACAAGATGTCGACGCTTGGGCTGCGGCTTGAGGACATCCAGCGCATCGAGACGGTGATCGCCGTAGCCGGCGGGCGCAGCAAAGGCGAAAGCATCGGCGCGGTGCTGCGGTTCGGCGAAGAAGACGTGCTTGTCACCGACGAGGCGGCAGCGGGCGAAATGCTGCGACAACACGAGTCGCCCTGACATTCGCACAGTCGCTCGGCAACCTTTTCACGGGATCCGGACAGCCCTACCCGGGCTTGTCTTGAACATATTAAGCTTTGACCAATTCGTTTAGGAGGAATTCAATCATGGTAAAAGTAGGGATCAACGGTTTTGGACGCATCGGCCGCAACGTATTTCGCGCAGCGCTGAACAATCCGGACGTGCAGATCGTCGCAATCAACGATTTGACGGACGTAGGCACGCTGGCGCATTTGCTCAAGTATGACACGACGCACGGCCGTCTGAACGCGAAAGTGGAAGTAGGCGAAGGCGCGCTGATCGTCAACGGCCGCAGCATCAAAGTGTTCGCGGAGCGCGACCCCGGCAACCTGCCTTGGGCATCCGTAGGCGCGGAAATCGTCGTCGAATCGACAGGCATTTTCACCGCAAAAGAGAAAGCCGAGCTGCACCTGAAAGGCGGCGCGAAGAAAGTTATCATTTCCGCACCGGCTACCAACGAAGATATCACGATCGTTATGGGCGTTAACGAAGACAAGTACGATCCGAAGGCGCACACGATCCTCTCCAACGCGTCGTGTACGACGAACTGCCTGGCTCCTTTCGCCAAAGTATTGAACGACCAGTTCGGCATCGTCAAAGGCATGATGACGACCGTTCACTCCTACACGAACGACCAGCAAGTGCTCGACCTGCCGCACAAAGACCTGCGCCGCGCGCGCGCAGCCGCGGAGAACATCATTCCTTCGACGACCGGCGCGGCCAAAGCGGTTTCGCTCGTGCTGCCTGAGCTGAAAGGCAAGCTGAACGGCAATTCGATGCGCGTGCCGACGAAGAACGTTTCCGTTGTCGATCTCGTTGTCGAACTGAAAACAAACGTGACCGTAGACGACATCAACAACTCGCTGAAAGCGGCAGCCGACGGCCCGCTGAAAGGCATCCTCAACTACTCCGACGAGCCGCTCGTTTCGAGCGACTACAACGGCGACCCGGCTTCCTCGACGATCGACGCGCTGTCGACGATGGTCGTGGGCGACAACATGGTGAAAGTCGTTTCCTGGTACGACAACGAGTGGGGTTATTCGAACCGCGTCGTCGACCTGGCGGCATTCGTCGCAAGCAAAGGCCTGTAATACCAAGCGAACAACGTCCTGCGGGAAGAGGAGAAGCAATTCTCCTCTTTCCCTGTGACTTGGCAAGGAATGCCGCAGGCGATAATCTTATGAGGGGGACCATCCGATGAACAAAAAAAGCATCCGCGACGTAGCCGACCTCGCCGGCAAACGCGTATTC
This sequence comes from Paenibacillus cymbidii, assembly GCF_004764705.1. GTDB lineage: Bacteria > Bacillota > Bacilli > Paenibacillales > NBRC-103111 > Paenibacillus_AN > Paenibacillus_AN cymbidii. The sequence continues at coordinate 93,918 of NZ_SHLX01000031.1, forward strand.
GTCCGCGTTGATTTCAACGTGCCGCTGGAGAACGGCGCGATCACCGACGACACGCGCATCCGCGAAACCGTGCCGACGATTCAATACTTGATCGAGCGCGGCGCCCGCATCATTCTGGCTTCCCATCTCGGCCGTCCGAAGGGGACCGTTGTCGAAGACATGCGGCTGACGCCGGCTGCGGTACGGTTGTCCGAGCTGCTCGGCAAGCCGGTGGCCAAAGCCGACGAAGCCGTAGGCGAAGCGGTGCAGGCGCAAGTGGCGAAGCTGCAAAATGGCGACGTCCTGCTGCTCGAAAACGTGCGCTTCTACCCGGGCGAAGAGAAAAACGATCCCGAGTTGGCGCAACAGTTCGCCGCGCTGGCCGATCTGTTCGTCAATGACGCGTTTGGCGCGGCGCATCGCGCCCATGCTTCCACGGAAGGCATCGCCCACTACTTGCCGGCCGTGTCCGGCTTGCTGATGGAGAAGGAGCTGGACGTACTCGGCAAGGCGCTGAACAACCCGGAGCGTCCGTTTACGGCGATCGTCGGCGGCGCGAAAGTGAAGGACAAGATCGACGTCATCAACAACCTGCTGAACCTGGCCGACAACATCATCATCGGCGGCGGGCTGTCGTATACGTTCCTGAAGGCGCAAGGCTACCAAATCGGCAAATCGCTGGTCGACAACGAAAAGCTCGATCTTGCGCTTAGCTTCCTGGCGAAGGCCAAAGAGAAAGGCGTCAACTTCCTGCTTCCGGTCGATATCGTCGTCACCGACGAGTTCAGTCCGAAAGCGAATACGCAAGTTGTCGGCATCGACGGCATTCCGGCCGATTGGGAAGGCATCGACATCGGACCGAAGACGCGCGAGCTGTATGCGGAGACGATCAAGAACTCCAAGCTGGTCGTCTGGAACGGACCGATGGGCGTGTTCGAAATCGAGCCGTTCTCGCACGGCACCCGCGCTGTTGGCGAAGCTTGCGCGGCTACTGCCGCGTACACCGTTATCGGCGGCGGCGATTCCGCGGCGGCGGTCGAGAAATTCCATCTTGCCGACAAGATGGACCATATCTCGACTGGCGGAGGGGCGTCGCTCGAGTTCATGGAGGGCAAAGCGCTGCCGGGCGTTGTGGCTTTGAACGACAAATGAGTAAGTGGTGAGACAGGGCCGCTGCGCGGGAGTATTGTTCCTCCGATCACTCTTGTTGCCGGATTGCTCCGATTAGAATGGGGTTTGATGTAGCAATCCGTCAACAAAGGCGACCGCAAGCTTATGCTTCCGAAGTCGCTTCCTTGCAGGAAGCGTTCAGCTTCTCCGGAACAATACTCCCGCTCCGCTTTTTATAGCCGCATGCATTTGTTCGCACGGCCCGGGGCTGCTGCCGATATGTATTTTGCCGAAGGCGATGGAGGAGGGAGGGGCAGGGGTGTGCCGAAGAGTTTACGTGCCGCCTTTAAAATCGTGAATGAACCATGGGGTAATTCCAATTGAACATTCACGATTTTAAGAGCGGCCGCAGGCATACCCCTGCCCCTCCCGACGACCTGCCCTTCGAGTTGTATGAAACGCCATAGCAAAGGAGCTACCGCCCATGAGAAAACCGATTATCGCAGGCAACTGGAAAATGTTCAAAACCGCCGGCGAAGCCCAAGCGTTCGTCGCCGAAGTGAAAACCGTCGCCGGCGTCGAAAGCGTCGTCTGCGCGCCGTTCACCGCCCTGCCGGCACTGGTGGAAGCCGTCACGGGAACCGAAATCAAAGTCGGCGCCCAGAACCTGCACTGGGAAGACAGCGGAGCCTTCACCGGCGAAATCAGCGGCGTCATGCTGAAAGACCTCGGCGTCGACTACGTCATCATCGGCCACTCCGAGCGCCGCGCCTACTTTGCCGAGACGGATGAAACCGTCAACAAGAAGGCGCACGCCGCCTTCAAACACGGCCTGACGCCGATCATCTGCGTCGGCGAAAAACTGGAAGAGCGCGAAGCCGGCCGCACCAAAGACGTCTGCAAAGTGCAGACCGAAGCCGCGCTGGCCGGGCTCAGCCAGGAGCAAGTGGCGGCCGCCGTCATCGCCTACGAACCGATCTGGGCGATCGGCACCGGCAAAAGCTCCACCTCCGCCGACGCCAATGAAGTCATCAGCTACATCCGCGAGCTGGTTGGCGGCCAATTCGGCGCCGAAGCGGCAGCCGCGATCCGCATCCAGTACGGCGGCAGCGTAAAGCCGAACAACATCGCCGAATACATGGGCATGTCCGACATCGACGGCGCGCTCGTAGGCGGCGCGAGCCTGGAGGCGGCATCGTACAACCAGTTGGTCGAGGGGGCCAAGTAACATGGCCAATCGACCGAAACCGGTGGCGCTCGTCATCCTCGACGGCTTCGGCCTGCGCGGCGACACGCAGGGCAACGCGGTGGCGCAAGCGAAGAAACCGAACTACGACCGCTACTGGTCGCAGTTCCCGCACACGACGTTGACCGCCTGCGGCGAAGCCGTCGGCTTGCCGGAAGGGCAGATGGGCAACTCCGAAGTCGGCCATCTGAACATCGGCGCGGGGCGCATCGTTTACCAGGATTTGACGCGCATCACCAAATCGATTCGCGACGGCGACTTTTTCGATAACGAAACCTTGCTCGGCGCCGTGCGTCATGCCAAGAAGAACAGCAAAAAGCTGCACCTGTACGGCCTGCTTTCCGACGGCGGCGTGCACAGCCACATCTATCACCTGTTTGCGCTGCTGGAGCTTTGCAAAAAAGAAGACCTGCAAGACGTTTACATCCATGCGTTCCTCGACGGCCGCGATGTAGCGCCGGACAGCGCCAAAAGCTACATGGAGCGGCTCGTCGCCAAAATCGCCGAAACCGGCGTCGGCCGCATCGCCACTGTACAAGGGCGCTACTACGCGATGGACCGCGACAAGCGCTGGGACCGCGTGGAGAAATCGTACCGCGCCATGGTGTACGGCGAAGGGCCGAAAGAAACCGATCCGGTCAAAGCGGTCGTCGATTCGTACGCCCAGTCCGTTTACGATGAATTCGTCGTTCCGACGGTCATTACCCGGGCGGACGGTTCGCCGGTCGGTTTGGTCGAGTCCGAGGATGCGGTCATCTTTTTCAACTTCCGTCCGGATCGGGCGATTCAGCTGTCGTTGGCATTCACGAACGAAGACTTCCAGGGCTTCGACCGCGGCGACAAACGCCCGCAGAACCTGTACTACGTCTGCCTGACGCTGTTCAGCGAAACCGTCGGCGGCTACGTCGCGTATAAGCCGAAGAACCTGGACAACACGTTCGGCGAAGTAGTGGCGCAGAACGGCCTGAAGCAGCTGCGCACCGCCGAGACGGAGAAATATCCGCATGTGACGTTCTTTTTCAGCGGCGGCCGCGACAAGGAGCTTCCCGGCGAAACGCGCATCCTGGTCAACTCGCCGAAAGTCGCCACCTACGACCTGCAGCCCGAGATGAGCGCCTACGAGCTGGCGGCGTCGACCGCCTTGCAGGTGAACGCCGATAACTTCGACGCAATCATCCTCAACTTCGCCAACCCGGACATGGTCGGCCACTCGGGTTTGCTCGAGCCGACGATCAAGGCGATCGAAGCGACCGACGAGTGCCTCGGCCAAGTCGTCGAAGCGATTCTCGCCAAGGGCGGCGTCGTTTGCATCACCGCCGACCACGGCAACGCCGACGTCGTCACGAACCCGGACGGCACGCGCAACACCGCGCATACGACGAACCCGGTGCCGTTCATCGTCACAGACGCGAACGTCAAGCTGCGCGAAGGCGGCATTCTCGCCGACATTGCGCCGACCCTGCTCGATCTACTACAATTGAAGCAGCCGGCCGAAATGACGGGCCATACGATTATCCAACCATAAGGAGTGTACGAATCCGATGACGATTATTTCCAACGTTTATGCCCGCGAAGTGCTTGACTCCCGCGGCAACCCGACCGTAGAAGTGGAAGTGTATCTGGAATCCGGCGCCAAAGGCCGCGCCATCGTTCCTTCCGGCGCATCGACAGGCGCGCACGAAGCCGTTGAGCTGCGCGACGGCGACAAGTCCCGCTACCTCGGCAAAGGCGTGCTGAAAGCCGTCGAAAACGTGAACGACATCATCGCGCCGGAAATCATCGGCGAGAATGCTACCGACCAGGTCGGCATCGACCAGAAGCTGATCGCTCTGGACGGCACGCCGAACAAAGGCAAGCTTGGCGCCAACGCCATCCTCGCCGTTTCGATGGCGGTTGCCCGCGCCGCGGCGGACGCGCTCGACATGCCGCTGTACGTTTACCTCGGCGGATTCAACGCCAAAACGCTGCCGGTTCCGATGATGAACATCGTCAACGGCGGCGCGCATGCCGACAACAACGTCGACGTGCAGGAATTCATGGTGCTGCCGGTCGGCGCGGCGAGCTTTGCCGAAGCGCTGCGCACGGGCGCGGAAATTTTCCACAACCTGAAAGCCGTTCTGAAGGAAAAAGGACTGAACACCGCGGTAGGCGACGAAGGCGGTTTTGCGCCGAACCTGGCGTCCAACGAAGAAGCGATCACGACGATCATTTCGGCGATTGAGCGTGCGGGCTACAAGCCGGGCGTCGACGTGTTCCTCGGCATGGACGTTGCATCGACCGAGTTTTTCAAAGACGGCAAGTACCACCTCGAAGGCGAAGGCCGTTCGTTTACGCCGGCCGAGTTCGTTGACCTGCTGGCAGGCTGGGCGGACAAGTACCCGATCATCACGATCGAGGACGGCTGCTCGGAAGACGATTGGGAAGGCTGGAAGCTGCTGACCGAACGCCTCGGCGGCAAAGTGCAGCTCGTCGGCGACGACCTGTTCGTCACGAACACGAGCCGCTTGTCCAAAGGCATTGAAGACGGCATCGGCAACTCGATCCTGATCAAAGTGAACCAAATCGGCACGCTGACCGAAACGTTCGACGCGATCGAAATGGCTAAGCGCGCCGGCTACACGGCTGTCGTTTCGCACCGCTCGGGCGAAAGCGAAGACAGCACGATCGCCGACATCGCGGTGGCTACGAACGCCGGCCAGATCAAGACGGGCGCACCGTCCCGCACGGACCGCGTCGCCAAGTACAACCAATTGCTTCGCATCGAAGACGAACTGTCGAGCGTGGCGCAATACGCCGGCAAGTCGGCTTTCTACAACCTGAAGCATGTGAAATAGTTCGCCCGCATACAGTGGGAAAGAAGAACAGCGCGTCCGGTCTGGGTCAGGCCGGACGCGTGCGGCTAGATGGGGCGGGAAACGGATAAGCGAAGGAGGAATCCAGATGGGCAAATGGGCAAAAACGGTGCTGTACATCCTCGGTTCCGCGCTGCTGACGCACTGGATTCCGTTTTCGTCGTTTTTTCGCAACGTGGATACGATGATTCACGAGTTCAGCCATGCGCTTGTCGCGATGCTGCTGTCGGGCAAAGTGATGGCGATCGAGCTGTACCGCGACCACAGCGGCGTGACGCAGGCGATTCCGACGAGCTACTGGTCGACGATTCCGATCGCGATGGCGGGCTACATGTTCGCTTCGCTGTTTGCGTGGGCGTTGTTCGCCCTGTACGCCGCCAACCGCCAGCGCGCCGGGCTTAACGTCATTACCGCCGTCGCGGCGCTGTCGCTCGTCTTTTTCGTGCGCAATCCGTTCGGCGTGACATGGCTGTGCGGCTTTATCATATTGAACGTGCTGATGTATTTGTTGCCAAGCGATCGCGTGCGCAACTTTTACTTTTTGCTGATTGCGTTCCTGTCGCTGGAGGAATCGGTGTTCGGCCCGCTGTGGCTGCTGTATCTCGCCGCCACCTCGCCCGGGCAGGCGGGCGACGCCGCCTTGCTTGCTTCTCATTCGCCGTTGCCCGCCGTTTTCTGGGCGGCGCTGTTCTCGCTGTTTGCGCTGTGGTGCGCCAAACAGGCGATCGTCGCCTTTTCCGGCAGAAAGTCGCGCGAACGCCGGACAACCGGCGCTTACCGGGCATCCTAATCGTGCGGAATGGTTTGCTCAATTTGCCTAAGGAGATGTTCCCATCATGGCTAAAATACCGGTCGGTCTGCAGCTCTACACGCTGCGCGAACAAACGAAAAACGATTTTGTCGGCACCTTGAAACAAGTGGCGGCGCTTGGCTACCAAGCGGTCGAATTTGCCGGCTATGGCGGCATTTCGGCCAAAGAGATGAAGAGCACGCTCGACGGGCTCGGCTTGAAAGCCGTCTCCAGCCATGTCGGCATCCAGCTGCTGGAGAGCGAGCTGGAGCAGCAAATCGCCTACAGCCTGGAAATCGGCGCGTCCTATATCGCTTGCCCGTGGCTGCCGGAGGCGGAGCTGTTGGACGAAGCGAAATTCCAGGAAATCATGGCCAAATTTCGCACGTTCGGCGAAGCTTGCAACAAGGCCGGCCTGACGTTCCTGTACCACAACCATGCGTTCGAGTTCAAGAAGGCGAACGACGGCGCCTACATCCTCGACAAGATGTACGCCAGCGTCGACGCGTCGCTGATGCAAGCCGAGCTTGACCTGTATTGGGTCAAGAAAGGCGGCCTCGATCCGAAGGCGTACCTGCTCGGCTACAAAGGCCGCGCGCCGCTCGTTCACGTCAAGGACATGGCCGGCGACGAAGAAGGCTTCTTCGCCGAAGTGGGACAAGGCATCATCGACTATCCGTCGATTTTCTCCGTCGCCGAGGAAGTTGGCGTACAGTGCTACATCGTCGAGCAGGACCAGTGCAAACGCCCGCCGCTCGAAAGCGTCAAAATGAGCATCGACTACTTGAAATCGATCGGCATCGCGTAAGCGGCGCTTTCGCGACAAGCAAAAACCGGCTCCGCTTCGGCGGGTCCGGTTTTTGCTTTGGGGAGAGCCGCCCGACCTGGAGGGCCGGGCGCCAGTCAGCAGCTTCGCAAGCATGAGTAGTGTCGGTATCCAGCCGCACCAGTCCAGCCATATCAGCACCAGTCGCATCAGCCTGCAACCTCGCCATCGCCCCCGCCGCATCAGCACACACCTTCATCGGAGCACGCAATTACGTCAAACTAGCTAATCTTCATCCCCTCGCGCCATTGTGGTGCGAAATAAGCCATGTTTTATTGTCTATTTCAGCGAAAATAGGCGGCAACGAGGAAATAGCCAGTGAAATCGCTGGCTATTCCCAAGAAAAGTTCGATTCTGAGGCTGTTCATCAAAAATAACCAGTGTTTTCACTGGCTATTTTCAGTGAAGCATCGAGAAAAAGGCAAATAAGCAATTTTTTATGGCTTATTTTTGGGATGGCTCAAAAAAACACCCTATCGTCTCGCCTTACAACTCCACCATCGCCTTGATGACGCCGGACTCCGGCTTCAGCCATTCGCCGAAGGCGGCGATCATGCCGTCGAACGGCGCGCGGTGCGTGATATACCGCGACGCGTCGACCCCGCCCGCGCGCAAGGCGCGCATCACCAGCTCAAAATCCTCGCGCGTCGCATTGCGGCTCGCCATCAGCGTCGTTTCCCGCTTGTGAAACTCCGGATCGTGAAACTGCACGTCGCCCTTGAACAGGCCGACGAAAACAAGCGTGCCGCCATTCGCGACGTAGCGGAACGAACCGTTCATCGAAGCCGCGCTGCCCGTCGCGTCAAACACGAACGACGGCAGCTCGCCGTTCGTCAGCGCCGCCAACTGCTCCTCCGGCCGCTCCCCGGCATGGACCGTATGCGCCGCGCCGGCCCAACTGCGGCTGAACGCCAGCCGGCCCTCGTTGACGTCCATCGCGATGACGGTTGCGCCGATGTAGCCGGCCAGCGCCATCACGCCAAGCCCGATCGGCCCGCCGCCGATGACGAGCGCGGTGTCGCCGCGCCGCAGCCCCGAGCGCCGCAGCGCATGCGCCCCGATCGCCAGCGGCTCCAGCACGGCGGCCTGGTCGAGCGTCAGGCCGTCCGCTTTCAGCAGCAGCCGGGGCGGGATCGACAAACGCTCGCGCATGCCGCCGTCGATATGCACGCCGAGCACGGACAAGCTCGTGCAGCAGTTCGGCTTGCCGTTCCGGCAGGCGATGCAGGCGCCGCAGTTCAGATACGGCACGACGCTGACGATATCGCCTTCGCGCAGCCCTTCCTCGTTGTCCCCAATCCGTTCGATCACGCCGGCCAGCTCGTGCCCGAGCATCCGCGGATACGTAAAGAACGGCTGCCGTCCTTTAAAAGCGTGGTAGTCCGTGCCGCAAATGCCGATCCGCTTGATCGCGACGATCGCTTCTCCCGCCGCAAACGTCGGTTCCGGCAGCTCCACGGGCGCAAACCGTTCGATTTCTGCGCAGACGATCCCTTTCATAAGCCGTTCCACTCCTTCGCTTCCTGTTGCATCCGACAGGTTATACAGGAATTGTAGCAGCTATCTTTTGCATAGGAAATAACGAAATCTTGCAGAAAATTATCCGTTATTGATATGCTGATGGAAAGAAGACAAACCCGCCGATGGAGGAAACGATGAACCCGCTGCGCAAACCGGTTGCCGAAGACGCCCTGTTTCCGTTCGAGCTCGTGTATCGGGACAGAAAAAGCCCGCAGCGCGAGCTGCCGGACCATTTTCACGACCGGTACGAGTTGGTGTACGTGTATCAGGGACGAGGGACGTTTTTTATTCATCGCACCTTCTATGAAATGAAGGCCGGCGACCTGTTTCTCATCCCCGGCAATACGATTCACCGCGCCATGCCGGACGGCGACGATCCGGTGTTGTCGACGGCGGCGTTCTTTTCGCCTGCGCTGGTGCAGCCCGAACCGCTGGGAGAAACGTACAACGGGCTTTATGGCTTCGAACTGGCCCGGAGGCGCATGCACTACAAGGCGGAGCTTGACGGGCAGCATCGGGCGCTGGCGGAGGAAACGCTGGAAACGATGCAGCGCGAGCTGAACGAGCGCAAGAGCGGGTACCGCCAGGCAGTCCGGCTGCAGCTGCTCGGGCTCCTGCTGGCGCTGAACCGGCTTGCGCTGTCGGAACAGCCCGGGGCTGCCGGCGGCAAACCGGCCGACACGCCCTGGATGAAGGAGGTGCTGCTGCACATCGACCGCGATTGCGCCGAACCCGGCCTCGGGCTGGCGCAGCTGGCCGAGCTCGCGGCCGTCACGCCGTCGCACTTGTCCCGCGTGTTCAAGCGGCTGACCGGGATGAACGTGACCGATTACATTCATGCGAAACGGGTGATCCGGGCCAAGGAGCTATTGCTCGGCACCGACCGCAGCGTGGAACAAATTGCCGTTCTGTGCGGGTTCCCCAGCCCGCCGTATTTCTATCGCGTCTTTAAGGCGATCGTCGGCGTTACGCCGCGGACGTACCGGCTGCAGCGCTGACCGCTATCCCTCCGGCTCGATGAAGAAAGCGACGCCGCCGGCTTCGTTCACGGCGCGAACGATCATGCCGTGATGCGCGGCGATCTGCTTGACGATCGCAAGGCCGAGCCCGAACTGCCCGTCGCTGCCGGTGCGGAACGGCTCGAACAAGCTCTCCGTCGCCGCTTCGTCCAGCGGCGGCCCGTCGTTGCGCACGCACACGCGCGGCAGCGGCTGCTCCGCCTGAGCCTCGCCGGGCGCAACCGTGACGCCAATCGCCGAACGGGCGTAGCGCAGCTGGTTGTCGAGCACGTTCTCGAGCGCCACGGCCCACTGCTCGCGGTCGCCGGTCAGCATCGCGCCGGGTGCCAGCTCGAGCGTCCACGCCACTTCGGGCCGCCGGTAGCGCAGCCGTTCCACGACGTCTTCGGCGACCTCGCTCAGATCGAAGGTTTGCCGCGACTTCCCGCGCGATGCGAAAAATCGCAGCTTGTTCAGCAGCAGCAGCTCGCGAATCCGTTTTTCCAGCCGTTCGCCTTCCTTCATAATGACATTCAGGCTGTCGTTCAACGAGCCGCGCGGGAAGATGCCATCCTGGATCGACTGGGCGTAACTGCGAATGACCATCACCGGCGTCTTCAGTTCGTGCGAAATATTTTGCAGAAAAAACTGTTGCGATTCGTCCTGATGCACCAGCCGCTGGCGCATCGATTCGATGGCGCCGGCCAGGCGGCCGATTTCGTCCTTGCGCCCCGTGACGAGCGGCTCGTGCCAGTCCCGTTCGGCGACGCGGCCGACATGCCGTTCGATCTGCACCAGCGGGCGGGTGAGGTAACGCGCCAGCAGCAGGCAGAGCGGCAGGCTGACGACGATCAGCGCCAACATCAGCCACAGCAGCCGCGAGAACATCGACATGACCAGGTCGTTGCGGTAATTGCCCGATACGTACGAAACGACGTACTGCGGCTGCGTCGCCCCTTTGATCATATCGCGGCGAATGACGTAGAAGATGCTGTCGCTGTCGACGCTGAGCGAATACTTCGCGAGCGGTACGACCTGGGCGAAGGCATTGTGTTCAATCGTCTGCAGGAACGCCGCGGGCAGCGCGCCGCCGCCCTCTTGTCCCTGGACCGCCGGCTGGGCCGAAGTTCCGCTGATCGTAAAGTGATTGATCGACGAGCCGGGGAAAAGCCCTACGGACGGACGCGCCTCGCTAAGCGGGGCAATCGGGATTCCGACAGGAAGCGACTGTGTCGACAGCGTATACACCGGCTCGACAACGGCGCTCGATTGCAACGATCCCGCCCATTGCAGCGTCGTCGACGGTTCGGTCAGGAGCGGGACGTTCGGCTGCCATTCGCCGGCGACTGCGCCGTTCGCGTTTGGCCTTGTTGCACCTGCGCCCGTTGTTGCGAACGAACCGGCCGCACCCGGTCCAACGGCAATGGTCCCCGACCCCGTCGCGCCGCTCGCGACGGCAGCGGGCGGAACGTCGGTGTTTGTGAGCGGCTTCGCCGATAGCGACAACGTCGAAGCCATCTCGACGGAAATGCTGTTCTGGGTGTTAAGCAGGATATCGTACAACTGCTCGGTGAAGAACCCTTTGAGCGTCCAGGGCAGCAGCACCGCCAGCAGCGCAAAAATAAGCAGCGTCAACGCCACGAACGCCCCCCACAGCTTGACGGCCAGCTTGCGGGAGCCCATTCGGATGAACTTGCCGATGCGCGCCGTCATGCCCGCGCCATCCTGTAGCCGCTGCCGTACACGGTTTCCAGCCGCAGCTCGGGCAGCTTGCGCCGGATGCGGCGCACGAGGTCGTCGACCACGCGGTCCGAACCGAAATAATCTGCGCCCCATACCGCGTTCAGCACCTGCTCGCGTTCGAGCAGCCTGCCGGCATGTCTCGCCAGGTACAGCAGCAGCTCGAACTCTCTCGAGGTGAGTTCGAGCGTGCCGCCGTCCGGACCGATGACCACCCGGGCCAGCTCGTCGATGCGATAGGGCGGAACGGGGAGATGGGGGCGCCGGTCGCCGGCGGGATCGAGCCCGCTCTCCGAAGGCCGCGCGCCGTACACGCGCTCCAGCAGCTTGCGTGTGCGGACGACCAGCTCGCGCGGCAGGAACGGTTTGGCCAAGTAGTCGTCGCTTCCCAGCTCCAGCCCGACGATCCGGTCGATATCGGCATCGCGGGCGGAGATGAAGATGATCGGCAGCATCGGATCGGCGGCTTTGATTTCGCGCAGCAGTTGATACCCGTCCACGCCGGGGAGCATGATGTCCAGAATCCACAAGTCCGGCCGGTCTTGGATGGCGCCGCGCGCCGCCAGTCCGTCGGCGAACGTGCGCACCGACCAGCCTTCCTTGGTCAAATAAGCATCCAGCAGCCCGCCGAGATGCTCCTCATCCTCCACTACGTATATACGGTACATGGTATCCTCCTCATGCGCGCGAAAGGGCGGACGCCGGCCGCATCTGCGCCGGCATCCGCGTTTTTCCGCCGTTCCGTCGTTATTCCGCGCTTTCCGGTTGTTGTTCTTCCGATGGTTCGTCCGCCGGAGCGGGGGCCGGCAAATTTTTCACCGACTCTTGCAGGTTTTTCGTATCTTCGCGATATTGGTCAAGCAATTGCGGCAGCAGCTCGCGGATTTTGGCCGCGTCGTCGGCTTCAACGGCCGCCGTCAGCTCGTTCTGCAGCTTGATCGAAGCCGGAAGCTCGGCCTCTTCCCATTTTATCGCATCCGTCCCCTTGACGTCATAGGAGAAAAATAGGTTGCTTGCCACGGTCGCCGTTTCGCCGGCAGGGAGCGGCTTCGCCTGCAAGGTGAGGGTCGGCAGCGTTCCGAGCGGTCCGGACGCGCTCAGCTTGCCTTCCTTCACTTCGGGCAGCGGCGGCAACACAGGCGACGCTTCGAGGCGAACGCCTTCGGACGACGCTTCGAGCTTCACCGGCTTCGGCGCCAGCTTGGCCATTGCGTCGGCCATGTCCGCCTCGGCCTGCTTGCGCTCCGCCAGCGCTTCGCGCCATTTCGCCGCATCGTCCGGCGTATACGACTCCGCCAGCAGCCGCAAATAGTTGCGCTCGTGCGCCGGTGTCATCAGCAGCCCGCCGCCGATGCTGCCCGCCTGCACCGACAGCATCGGGGCGGTCATCGCGAACGTGCCCGGCAGCGCCGAGACCGAACTCACCGTCAACGTTGCCGGCGCTGTCGTTTTGCCTGCCTCGTCCGTTCCCGAATCGGCGGCGCTGGCTCCCGTTCCTCCAACTGCAACTGCTGCCAGCAGCGAAAACAAACCGACTTGCGTAGCGCGACGTTTCCATTCCTTTTTCATATCTCTCGATCTCCTCTCGAATGTTTGTCGGGGCCGCGGTCGTCTCTATGTAGGCTCTTCTCCCGACACCCCTTACTTTAGCAGGCGATTGCGGACATCCTGTCGCAACATTGTGTGAGATTGTGGGAAGCTGCTTACTTCGAGGAGGTACTTACACACAGCCCCGATATTTTCTATAATGGGTTTACATAAAAGGCGGGGGGCTTGCGGATGATGAGGAACGCATGGCGGACGATATCGCTCAAGTCGAAGCTGGGTTTGCTTATTCTCGGTTTTTTCGGCATTCCGTTTCTCGTGTTTGGTGTCCTCTGGAACAAATATTCCATTGAAACGATCGAGCAGAACGCGATCGATTCCAACGACAAGCTGATCGACCAGGTCAGCGGCCGGTTGAACGGCTATTTCGCCGACTTGATCCGGACGACGAGCCCGCTCATCACCCACCCGCTTGTCACTGCCTTCCTGAACGGCGACCCGCTGAATCGTTACGATCAGTTTCACAACTCCGAGCGGATTCAGGCCGAATTGTTCCCCAGCGTTACATTCAACCGCCCGGAAGTATACCGGTTCTCGCTGCTGAATGCGGATGGCCAATCGATATCGACGCTGGGCGGTTTTAACGTCAATGAAACGTTCGCGTCGATCGTCGGGCAGATGAAAGAGGACGAGCTTACGAAAGTGCTCGGCGTGTCCATGGACGAACCGGTGCCGCTGCTTGGCTTCGTCCGCAAAATTTTCGATCCGTCCTCCAAATCGTTAAAAGGGCTGTTGTATCTCGAACTCAATGTGCACCAAGTGCTGGCCTACGTGGAAAATTTCAAGCTTGGCGAAAGCGGGTTGCTGTGGATTGCGGACAACATGGAGCGGATCGTGTCGCATCCCGACCGGGAGCGAATCGGCCAGCCGGTGCCGGCCCAGCTGGCGGCGCCGCTGCAAGCCAGCGGCGAAGGACATTTTACGCAAACGGTCGGCGGCACGAACAAGCTGTTTATTTTCAAGTCCACCTCCGAGACCGGATGGAAGCTGGTTGCGGAAGTGCCGAAGCGCGAGCTGACCGAACGAATGAGCGATTTGCGAACGGTGACGGTCGTCGTTGTGGCGCTGCTCGTTGTCATTGCGATCGTCGTCCTGGGCTCGTTCTCTTTTTCCTTGACCAAATCGCTTGTCCAGCTGCAGAAGCTGATGAAACGCGCCGAAAACGGCGACCTCGGCGTCGTTTCGACAGTGAACCTTTATCATCACGAAGTGGCCAGCCTGAACCTCAGCTTCAACAACATGGTGAGCGAGCTGAAGCGGCTCGTCGACGTCCAGCACCAGGCCGAGCTGCGGGAAAAAGATTACGAAATCCGCAAGCGCGATTCGATGGTCAAGGTGCTGCAGGCGCAAATCAATCCGCATTTTCTGTATAACACGCTGGAAGTCATCAACGCGCACGCGGTCATCGCCGGCGCGAAGCCGATCACCCGGATGACCAACGCGCTGGCGCGAATGTTCCACTACAATGCCAACCATGCCAAACGGGTAGTGACGCTGTACGAAGAAATCGAAAACGTCAAAACGTACTTCTGGATATACAAGGAGCGAAGCCCCGATTTTCGCTGGGAGCTGGTCTGCGGCGAAGAGGAGGCGATACGGGTGCAGGCGGTGCCGATCATGCTGCAGCCGCTCGTCGAAAACGCGATGAAGCACGGCTACATGGAACACAAGCTGAAGCCGACTTACATCGCGATAACGGGTATGGCGGACGACGGGATATACCGGCTGCGGATCGCGGACAGAGGAAAAGGCATGGCGCCGGATGTGATGGACAAATACAATGCCGCCTTCGCTGCCGACGCGGACGACGAAAGGTCGCCGGAAGGCGCCATCGGGCTGTGGAACGTGCATCAGCGGCTGGTGTATACGTTCGGTCGACCGTTCGGGCTGCATATCGTCTCGTCGGACGAATCGGGCACCGTGGTGGAAATCAGGCTGCCGTTTCGACCATCGCAGGACGGAGAGGGGGAAGCGCATGTATAACGTGATGATTGTCGATGACGAATACCCGGTCAAAGTCAATTTGCGCAGCATGATCGACGGCGCCGGCTTGCCGTTCCGGGTGGCGGACGAAGCGGAGAACGGGGAAGAAGCGTATCGGCTGGCGCTGCGGACGAAACCGCAGCTGATCGTGACCGACATCATGATGCCGGTCATGGACGGGCTGGAACTGATTGGCAAGCTGCGCTCCTCGGGATTGGAAACGGAAATTGTCATCGTGTCGGGCTACAACGATTTTGCCTATGCCCAGCAGGCGATCCGGTTCGGCGTGAAGCGGTATTTGCTGAAGCCGATCGACGATGGCCAGTTGCTCGCCTGCCTGCGCGAGCTGGAGCAGGAGCTGCGCCACGAAGAGCGGCAGCGCACGGAGCAGAGCGAGTGGGTGTGGTTCTGCAAAACGCGCGGCGAACGGCTGGCGGAGCAGCTGTGGACGCTGAACGAGGAAGAGGCGGAGCTGACATTGGCCGAAATTCGCCGCATGTTCGCCGACCGGCAGCTGACGCTTGCTGTCGTTCACCAGTGTTATCGCAATTTGCTGCAATTCGTGTTCGGCGAGCTCGCCACGCGTTCGGACAAACCGTTCGCGGCGGCGCGCGAAACGCTTCTTCCGGCCGGCGAAGCGGCGCCGGATGATGCGGTTTCCGCCATCGTCGCCCGGCTGTTCGCCGAGCTACGCCAGATCCGTCAGCACGGCCATCGCAAAAAAGTGCAGGATGCGCTGCAGCTGATCCGGCAGACTTATTCGGACGAGGGGCTGTCGCTGCCGACGCTTGCCGCTTCGGTCGACTTGTCGCCATCGCGCCTGAGCGGCCTGCTGCGGGAAGAAACCGGGCGCAGCTTCACGCAGCTGTTGACGGAGGTGCGGATGGAGCAGGCGATGCTGCTGCTCGGCAACGCCTCGGCCAAAACGTACGAAATTGCGCTCGAAGTCGGCTATTCCGACTATTCCTATTTCACCAAAGCGTTCAAAAAGTATTGTGGGCTGACGCCGATGGATTACCGCAAACGAATGGGCGTTTTTTGACCTAACGAAAATAGCCCATAAAAAATGGCTTATTGGCCCGATTTGGCCGGCCCTGTCGAAAATAGCCAGTGAAAACATGGCTTATTCGCTCTGTCAGGCCCTAAATCGGGTGCCGTCAAGTAGTTTGTGTAGTAGGTTCTTCCATCGGGACGATGGAGGTCATTTGTTTGGTGTAAAAGGTTGTGGGCGGCCGTAGCCCAAGCGAAGGCGCGGGAGGTTATTTTTTTGCTCCGT
>NZ_SHLX01000032.1 GCF_004764705.1 Paenibacillus cymbidii
TGATTACAATCGCACTCGCATCCATTCGTCAATTGGTTACCTCACCCCGCATTTATGCGAAAAAAGGTACTACGAGCAACAGCAGATCGCTTAAATTGTGTGTCTACTTTCTTGACAAAGGTACATTCCGGCGAGCGGCGGACGAAATAAGGCTGATTTCAGCCTTACAGCAGATCGGGGCAGATGCCGTCGCTTAACCTGACAACATGTTTCGGGGTAGAGGGGGGTATCTTTTCCCATCGGCCTGCTTCCATTTTCCGGACGCCCCATATGGCTTTCCCTCCAAATTTTCTTGTGAGTTCTGATCTACGGGATTTCGTGCCGGGATGGTAAAATAAAGGCAAATCCTTATCAACGATCAACGGGAAGGCGGAACAGCAATGCAGCACATGAACGGAGGGGATATTGCGTGCGAGTGGCTGCGTTATGACGTCGTCAATTACGCCATGCAGCAAAATTACGTGCCCGTCGTCCGGCAAGTGTCGATCCGGAACCGAACGACCGCCGATCTGCGCGGCGTGACGGTGCACATCTCGGCGGAGCCGGAGTTCGCCGCCGTATGGACGAAAACGCTGGACGTCGTGCCGGCCGGCCAGACGGTGGACCTCGGTGCGATTCATCTTCCTTTGAATGGCACGTATTTGGCCGGGTTGACGGAGCGGCTGCTCGGCATTCTCCTGCTGGAAGTGAAGGCGGGCGAAACGACGCTGCACCGCGAAAGCTCGCCGCTCGCCGTGCTCGCTTACGATCAATGGGGCGGCCTCGCCTCCATGCCGGAGATGGCGGCGGCGTTCGTGATGCCGAATCATCCGGCGGTCGCGCAAGTGATCGCCGAAGCGGCGCCGCTGCTCGAGCAATGGACCGGCAACCCGAGCTTCGACGCCTACCAGAGCCGCAGCCCGAACCGGGTGCGGATGCAGGCGGCGGCGCTGTTCGCGGCGCTGCAGGCACATCGCCCGACCTATTGTGTCGCGCCGGCAAGCTTCGAGGAAACCGGGCAACGCGTCCGGTTGCCCGATGCGATCCTGGCGGCAGGCGGCATGGGCAACTGCCTCGATCTGACGCTGCTTTACGCCGCTTGTCTGGAAGCGGTCGGGCTGTATCCGCTGCTTGTTTTTACGAAGGGGCATGCGTTCCCGGGCGTCTGGCTCGTGCAGGAAACGTTCGCGGAGTGCGTGCAGGACGACGTGTCGCTGCTGACCAAACGGCTGGCCGCCGGCGTTCACGAGATCAGCGTCGCCGAAGCGACGCTGCTGTGCGCCGGAAACGCGGCCACGTACCAGGAGGCGGAAGCTTCCGCCATGGCCAAGCTCGCCAACCCGGCGGCGTTCGACGGCTTCGTCGACGTGCGCCGGGCGCGGGCAAGCGCCATCCGGCCGATTCCGCTGCGTATTCCGCAGCCGGACGGCTGGGCGATCCTCGAGGAAAGCAGGCAAACCGCAGCTGCCGCCAAGGAGGCGCCGGACGACATGACGATCCGCGAGCGCCCGGCGGAAGCGCCCGCGATCGCCGTCACCAAGCAGAAGCAGTGGGAGCGCAAGCTGCTCGATCTCAGCCTGCGCAACACGCTGCTCCATATGCGTCCGACCCGGTCGGCGCTGCCGCTGCTGTACAGCCGGCTGGACGAATTGGAGGATGCGCTGGCGGAAGGGCGCGAGTTTCAGCTGCTGGCGAAGCCCGCGGACTGGAGCGACACGGCGCGAAGCGCGGAGCTATTCGCCAGCGTCGGCCAGGACGATCCGCTCGCGCTGCTGATCCGCGAGGAATTTCTGCAGAAGCGGCTGCGCACAGGCGCAAACGAAAAGGAGCTGGCGGACAAAGCGACGCACCTGTATCGGGCGGCCCGGCTGTCGCTGGAAGAGAACGGCGCGAATACGCTCTATTTGGCGCTGGGGCTGCTCAAATGGTACGAATCCGGCGCAAGCGAACTGGCGCGTTACGCGCCGATCGTGCTCATTCCCGTCGAACTGCTGCGCAAAACGTCGCGCTCCGGCTTCGTCGTGCGCATTCGCGACGAGGAGCCGCAAATCAACATCACGCTGCTCGAAATGCTGCGGCAAGACTTTGGCCTGCAAATCGAAGGATTGGACCCGCTGCCTCGGGATGAAAAAGGGATCGATTTGCGCGGCATTTTCAGCGCGATCCGCCACGCCGTGATGAGCATGCCCCGCTGGGACATTGTGGAAACGGCACTGCTTGGTTTGTTTTCGTTCAGCCGGTTCGTCATGTGGAACGATATCCGCAGCCGGGCGGGCGATTTGGCGCGCAATAAAGTGGCGGCAAGTCTCATGGCCGGCCGTTTGACCTGGGAGCCGGAAGGGCCGTTCCCGGCGGCGAGTCAACTGGACGAAACATACGCGCCGGATCAGCTGCTGCTGCCGATCAGCGCCGATTCGTCGCAGATGACGGCCGTGCTGGCGGCTGGCGAAGAGCGCAGCTTCGTGCTGCACGGTCCGCCGGGGACGGGCAAGTCGCAGACGATCACGAATATGATCGCTTCGGCGCTCGCCGGAGGCAAGACAGTGCTGTTCGTGGCGGAAAAAATGGCGGCGCTCGCCGTCGTGCAAAGCCGGCTCGCCTCGATCGGTCTCGGGCCGTATTGCCTCGAGCTGCATTCCAACAAAAGCACGAAAAAAGCGGTGCTCGAGCAGCTGCGGCTGACGCTCGAATCGGCGCGCACCGCGTCGCCGGAGCAGTGGAAGCGGCAGGCCGACCGGCTGGCCGCCGCCCGCGCCGAGCTGAACGGCTACGTGACGGCGCTGCACAAGCGGCACCGGTTCGGCGCGTCGCTGTACGAGGCGATTGCCCGGTATGGCCGGGTTCAGGCGGCGCCCGGGTCGGTGCGTTTCGAACCGGCGGCGGTGGCCGCGATGGACGAAGCGCAGGCGACAGCCTGGTCCGACCTGGCGAAGGAGCTGCGCGTGGCAGGGGCCGCTTGCGGCCATCCGGCGGCGAATGTGTGGGAGGATGCGGCTTGTACGCATTACACGCCGGCGCTGAAAGCGCAAGCCGAAAGCTTGCTCCAGGCTTACGCGGCCAAGCTGGAGGAGGCGCGGGAGGCCTACGCCGATCTTGCGTCGTGGCTCGGTTACGCGAACGAATCGCCGCTTCCGCCCGACCTGGAACGGCTTGTCGGCGTTGCGGAGCATGTGTTGGCGATGCCGGCCGCGGTGCCGACGGGCGTGCTCGGGGCGGAGCAGCCGGGCGCGGCGTTCTCGCGCGTGGAGCTGGCTGCCGGTCACGGACGGTCGTACGGCGCGCTGCGTTCGCGGCTGGAAGGCCGTTTCGACATCGGCGCAGCTGCCGGCTTCGGGGCCGAAGCCGCGCTCGCCGAATGGCGGCAAGCGGAGCGGCAATGGTTTCTGCCGCAATGGCTCAAGACGAATCGCATCCATAAGCAGGTGAAAGGATTTGCGCTGCCGGGCGCGGCGCCGGAGAAGAAGGATACGGCGGCGACGCTGGCGCTGCTGGTGCAGTTTCAGGCGGAAACGGCTGCGTTGCGGCAGTTCGGGCCGGAAATGGCGTCGCTGCTCGGCGCCTTGTGGCAGGGCGGAGAAACGGATTGGGAGGCTGCGCTTCAGGCGGGCGAATGGACCCGTCAACTCGCCGGGCTGCTGCTTGGCTTGTTTACGGACCCGGTGCGGGCCGGGCAGGCGCGGGAGCGGATCTCGGCTTATTTGGCCGCCGGGCGCGAATCGTTCCTTGCCCGCTCCGGCGAAACGCTGCAGCGTTATGTCGCCTGCAAGCGGGAGCTGGACGAGGCGGAACGCAAGCTGGCGGAGGCGCTGGCGATCGATATGGCGGCGCTGGACCGGAAACGGGAGGCGGAGCCGTGGTTCGTTTATCGCGAGCGGCGCGTGCGGCAATGGCTCGGCGGTGTAGCGAATTTGCGCGACTGGTGCAGCTGGCGCAGCATACGCGAACGGGCGCTGGCGGTCGGGCTGGCGCCGCTCGTAGCGGCTTACGAGTCGGGGCAGCAGCTGCCTCATGACGACGTGCTGCCTGCATTCGAACGGGCGTGGTGGAAGGCGGCGATCGAAGCGATTTTGGCTGCAGATCCGGAATTGGCGACGTTCTCGGGCAGGCTGTTCGAGGAAAAAATCCGCTCGTTCCGCGAAACCGCCGAGCGCTTCGAGCAGCTGACGCGGGAAGAAATCGCCGCCCGGCTGGCGTCGCGCATACCGCCGCTGCACAATCAGGCCGCCGGCAGCTCGGAGACGGGCATCCTGCTGCGGGCGATCCGCAGCGGCGGGCGCGGGCTGTCGCTGCGCAAGCTGTTCGAGCAAATTCCGCAGCTGCTGGCGCGGATTTGCCCGTGCATGCTGATGAGCCCGCTGTCGGTGGCTCAGTATCTGGACCCGGCGAACGCGCCGTTCGACCTTGTCGTGTTCGACGAAGCGTCGCAGCTGCCGACCAGCGAAGCGGTCGGGGCGATGGCGCGCGGCCGCAGCGTCGTGGTGGTGGGCGATCCGAAGCAGCTGCCGCCGACGAGCTTCTTCATGAATGCGGCTACCGGCGAGGAGAACGACGAGGTCGTACCGGAGGATCTGGAAAGCATTCTCGACGATTGCCTCGCGCTTGGCATGCCGCAGGAGCATCTGCTCTGGCATTACCGCAGCCGGCATGAAAGCCTGATTGCGTTCAGCAACCGCCATTTTTACGAAAACAAGCTGCTGACGTTCCCTTCCCCGTTCGAAAAGCATTCGCGCGTCGAATGGCATCCGGTGGACGGTTTCTACGATCGCGGCAAGTCGAAAAGCAACCGCGCGGAGGCGGAAGCCGTCGTGGAGGAAATCGCCCGGCGGCTGCGGCATCCGTCGCTGTCGGCGCTCAGCATCGGCGTCGTCACGTTCAGCTCCGTGCAGCAGACGCTGATCGAGGATTTGCTCGACGAAGCGTTTCACAAGGACGCCGAGCTGGAGCATGCGGCCGGCAAACTGCAGGAGCCCTTGTTCGTCAAAAATTTGGAAAACGTGCAGGGCGACGAACGCGACGTGATTTTATTCTCGATCGGCTACGGGCCGGACGCCGGCGGCAAGGTGAGCCTGAACTTCGGGCCGCTCAACCGCGAAGGCGGCTGGCGCCGGCTCAACGTCGCCGTGTCGCGCGCCCGCCATGAGATGCACATCTTCTCGACCTTGCGCGCCGACCATCTTGACGTTTCGCGGACCCAGGCGCACGGCGTCGCCATGCTGAAGGCGTTTCTGGCGTACGCGGAAAAAGGGCTTCCCGCGCTCAAGGCGCAAGCGGGGCAGCTGGCGGCGGCCGAACCGGCCGGCGTCGGGCTCGAGACGCAAATTGCCGAGGCGTTGGAGCGGGAAGGCTGCCGCGTCGACGTGCACGTCGGGGCGTCCGGCTATCGGGTCGATCTGGCGGTTATCGACAATGAGCGACCGCAGGAATACGCGCTGGCAATTCTGTGCGACGGCAGCGGCTACCGCGAAGGCCGAACGGCGCGCGACCGCGAGCTGCTGCGCGCCCAGGTGCTGCGCCAGCTCGGCTGGCGGATCCATCGCGTCTGGTCGATGGATTGGCTGGACGATGCCGGGCGCGAGCTGGCGCGCATCCGCGAAGCCGTGCGCGCGGCGCAGGCGGAAGCCGCCGCCGTTCGGGCGGCCGCGGCAGAAAGCGCGGCACAGGCGGCGGTGCAACCGGCAGCCGCGGAGAGCGTGCCGGTGCAGTCGGCCGCCGTGGAGCAGGCGGCGCCGGCGGTGGTGGTGGCGGCTGCGGAATCGCCGGTGCAGTCGCGTCCGTCGCGCGAGCGCGTATATGCGTCGTGCGCGCTGCCGGAAGTGCCGCTGCCGGCGGAGGAGTTTTACAATCCGGAGCAGGCACGGCTCATCGCCCGGCAAATCGCCGACGTCATTGCAGCCGAAGGGCCGATCAGCCGGCCGCTGCTGTGCCGGCGGGTGCTTCAGGCGTGGGGCATGACCCGCACGGGCGCGCGGCTGGAGCGGCAGTTCGACGAGCTGCTCGAGCGGACGGCGGTCGGGGTGACGACGGCGGCGGACGGCACGGCGTTTTATTGGCCGCGCGGCGTCGAACCGGAGCGGTACGACGTCTACCGGGTCGCGGCGCGGGAGCAGGATCGGCGGAACGCCGAAGATTTGCCGCCGCAGGAAGTGGCGGCGGCGGTGGCGGAAGTGCTGGAGGGGCAGATCAGTTTGCCGCAGGAGGATTTGGCCCGCGAGACGGTGAAGCTGCTCGGCTACGCCCGCTCCGGCGCCTCTCTCGACAAAGCCGCGGAAGGCGGCTTGGCGGAGGCGGTCCGCCGCGGCACGGCGCGCGTGGAGCAGGGGCGCGTGTATTTGGCGTAGCGGCGGGCGGCACGAGTGTGCTTTGCCGAAATAGCCAATGAAAAATGGCTTATTCGCCCGTTTTCGCCTGCGGTTGCGAAAATAGCCAGCAAAACCGCTGGCTATTTTCACCAAACAGCCTCAAAATCGGCCTTCTCAAAGAAATAACCAGTGATTTCACTGGTTATTTCTTTGCTGTCATCCCTTTTTGACGCAATAGCCAATAAAATAGGGCCTATTTTTGAACATGCCTGGTTAGCGGGCGTGTGACGGCATGACGAGGCGGCGGCACCGAGCTGACGGTGCTTTTATGCGCTTGGCTGCGGTGTGCGACGTGCGGCGTGCCGACGATGGCGGGAACCGCTGCTACCCCGCAAGCGGCAGGTGTTTTCTTGCTGCGCAAACCATCAGCCGCTGCGCTTGATGCGGCTCCGGGAAGCGGCGGCGCGTTTCCGCAGCGCCGGTCGGCGCTTGCCGAGTCGTCGGCGTCGCATCGCATGACGCCGCGTAAACGCCGGACGCTTGCGCGCCAGACGGCGCCGCCGTGCATGACGCCGCATGAACGCCGGGCGTTTGCGCGCGCGTTTCCTAACGGGAAGCGCGACCGTCCCGGGTGGCGGCTGATCCGGCAACGGCCCGGCGCCGCATGCCTCGCCCAGGATGCGCCGGATTTCCGGAAGCTCGCCGGTCCCGTGCAACTCGTACAGGTCGCTTGCCGCCTTGAAGGCCGGCTGCACCGCTTCCAGAAGCTGCAAGTAGGCCGGCGACGCCGGATTGTCGATGCATAGCCGGGCTCCGCGTTCGCATGTCGCCCGGACGTGGGCGGCGGCGCTGCGGTACAGCGGGTTGTCGCCGGTTGCCCATGCCTGCAGGATGCGCAGCACGTTTTTGTACACCCGGATATCTTTCGACGGCGGATACACGGCCAGCAGGCTGAGCTCCGGATCGCTGCAGCCGTTGTTTTCATAGAGCAGGTCCAAATTGACCGTTGCCGATTCGCCATTGCGGTACGAGCCCGGATGTTCCTGGTGATAGCCGATCGTTTGGGCGATGCTGGCGAACCGGCAGCCGAGCCGGTGGAGGCGGTAGCCGAGCTCCCAATCCTCCAGCCCGTGCTGCTGGAATTTGTCGAAAAAGCCGCCCGCCTGCCGAAACAGCCGCCGCGGCATCGACAGGCAGCGGGTGACGGCCAGCATCCAGGGAGCGACATCCGTCGATGCGAATTGCGCTTTGATCGGCTGCGGCAAATCCCAGGAGGCAACGACCCGCTCCAACTGGCCCGTTCCATGCCGTATGTCGTCCGGCGTTACGATTTCGACGGTGGACCGCGCGTGCCAATAGCCGTCCTGCCAGAGCCCGGATTGCTGCAGCGAGGCGCGCGCCACGTGCTTCTCCTCTTCGGTAAAATCGGCGTGGAAATGCGGATAAACGCGGCCCCATGAATGCGGGATGCCCGATACGACGGCGTTTTCTGCCTGACTTTGATACTGGTCGTGCATGCTCAGAAATTGCGGCAGCACAACAAAATCGGGGTCGCAGAACACGAGAATGTCCCCTCGAGCCGCCGATACGCCGACATTGCGGGCGACGGCCCGGCCCGTCTGCCGACTGAGCGAAACGAGCTGGAGTGGATACGGCGGGGCATACTGCCTCAGCCGCTGGTCCGTATCGTCGGTCAAACCGTCGTTGACGACGATGAGTTCGAATTGCCCGAGCGGGTAAGCCATCTTCTCGAATGCGGCAAGCGTAAGCATCAATTGGGCGGCGCGGTTGTACGAAGGGATGACGACGCTGAATCTCATGAAGGGGGATCACCTCCGGAGAACGGGATTGTCATCCATAGTATACGTAGACGAATGCGGTCTGAAAGGGACAATAAACCAGCGGGCATCCGGCAGTCGGGCAGGTTTGGGGAAATAGCCCGGCTGCTGCTCCCTCAGCCGATTGCGTTAAACGGCGCGTTCACCGATGGCCCCGATATCGTCAAGCAGTTTGCCGATCTCCGGCCAACCGGCAGCCCGATATACCCGTTCGTGGCTGACATCGCGATTATAGGGCTGGTCGAACAAAATGACGGGCCTGTTGCGTTCGGCGAATTCGCGGGCGTAGTGGGGGGCGTCGTCGATCAGCACGTCCACTTTGGCCTCCATGCAGGCTTCCAGCTTGTTTTCGGTGAACGCGATGCGATGGTAAGGGACGCCGTGATGCGCCAGCCAGCGGAGCGTCACATCCTGGAACAGCGGGGGACGGGCGGTAATAATCGACAGCCGATGTTGCGCAGCCAACTCGCCCAGCACCTCGATTGCCGACGGGAAGGGCGACGAATGCCAGTGAATATCGTGGCCGTGGCGATGGTAAATTTCGTCCCGTTCGGCCCGGCT
Source organism: Paenibacillus cymbidii (assembly GCF_004764705.1). GTDB lineage: Bacteria > Bacillota > Bacilli > Paenibacillales > NBRC-103111 > Paenibacillus_AN > Paenibacillus_AN cymbidii. The sequence goes on from NZ_SHLX01000032.1 coordinate 8,678, forward strand.
CCATCCGTACAGCCGGTAGATAAAGAAGTCGTTCACATCCTCGGGGACGAACGATAAGCCGGACACTTTATTATAGTAGAACAGATGGGATGAAGTAGCGTCGAGCACGGTATTGTCCAAATCGATTCCGATGTGCAACGGGGTGCCTCCTTTTTTTGCGAAAATAGCCGCCCTGCAGCGACGCCCGGGCCCGCCCGTCGCTTGTCCATGCTACTTCGCCGCCCGGCCCCCCATGTCCTGCTCCGCAATAAGGGGCCCGATTCGTAAGGTTATTTTGCGGCCAGAATCTGTTACGATAAGAAAAAAGCGAAGGAGGCGTTTCGGCCATGCCGATTCGCGAAAGCAGCGAGGCGGAAGTGCTGCGGATGACGGCGGTCGCCGGTTCGTATGCGGTTTTTCTGTATACGCCGCTGTGCGGCACATGCGCGCTCGCCGAGCGTATGCTCGACATTGCGCTGGCGGCCGGCGTACGCGTGCCGCTGGCGAAGACCAACATCAACTTTGCGCCGAAGCTGCGCGATGCGTGGCAAATCGCCAGCGTGCCGTGCCTGGCGCTGCTGCGGGACGGTCGGCCGGTGCGCCTGGCTTACGCGATGCGTTCGGTGCAGGATGTGCATGCGATGCTCAAAGAGTTGGAGTGAACCGCGCATGAAGGTGGGCCGGCTGGCGCACGGTTTGCCGCTATGGCCCGATTCCGCTATAATGACGGGGACTTCATTTCACGTACGGAGGCGTTGCAGGTGCTCAGTTTCGAACAAAAGCTGGCGATTGCGGACTCGTTTCGCGAATTGTCGCGCAAGGACGTTTCGCTCGGCCGCGTCAATTATCATTACGAAGCGAGCGTGCAGGAGAAGAAGACGGTGATCTACCACCTGCACCCGAATGGCAACGGATTCGTTTATGCCGGCGAGTTGAAAGGGTATGAGGCGGATGCCAAAGGGCTGGTCAACATTCGCGATTATTCGGAGGACGAGCTGCGCGCATTGATCGCGCAGTCGATTCGGCTGCTCGGCGGCGGCAGCGAAAGCGTTGGCGGCGCAGGAACGGGCGTGCCCGAGCCGTCGGCGGCCGGGTCCGAGGGCGAGCCGACGCGCGAGGAGCGCTGGCGCAATGCGAAGCGGCAAGAGCTGTTGCTGCAATGGGAAGAGGAAGACGGCATGTGGTATGTCTTCGCCGGCGACAACCTCGACACTGTCTGGGAAACGTACGACGAGGCGCGCGAGTACCTTGAGGAGGAAGGCTTCAGCCGCGTTGGTTAGCGTGCAGGAAGCTGTTGCCGCACATAGAAAGCCCCGCTCCCGCAGCCGAATCGGCCAGCGAAGACGGGGCTTTCCTGCGCGAGCGCGGCTGCTTGGCGTTACTCTGTTGCGGTGCGTCTCTCCGCATCCAGGTAGATGCGGCTGCCGGTGGCGTTGCGCTGGCCCTGGTATTTGCCGCGGTACGGGCGTTCCGCTTCATGGTCCATCTCCGCGATCACCAGCTGGCAAATGCGCCAGCCGCTGATCAGCTTGATTGGCAGCCGGTTGGCGTTATACAGCTCCAGCGTAATTTGCCCTTCGAAGCCGGGATCGACCCAGCCGGCGTTCTGGATGAACAGGCCGATGCGGCCGATCGAGCTGCGCCCTTCGACGAACGCGGTCAGGTTGTCCGGCAGCCGGATCGTTTCCACCGTTGTGGCGAGCAGGAACGAGTGCGGCGGAATGATGACCGAGCCGCTTTCGAACGACTCGTATTCCATCTCTTCATCGAGCGAAACGTAGCCGACTTGGTTTTCCTTGATTTTCAAAAAGTGCGTGCCCAGCCGCAAATCGATCGAAGCCGGCTGCATTTGCTCCGGCGTAAGCGGATCGACCGCAAGCTGCCCTTCCGCCAACAGCCGGTTGATCGTGCGATCGGATAATATCATGCGTTTGCCACCTTCCATCATCCGGGAAAATAGTACCCTGCGACCAGCTTATCATTCCGCCGACGGAATTGTAAACGTGCGACAGCTGCGTTACGGAAGCTGAGATTTTGCCTTCCTCACGACGCTCTGAACTCCGAGCTCCAGGTCGTAAATCGTCTCGCGCGTTTCGACAAGCTGACGGGAGGTCGCCACAAGCGAAGCCAGCGAGTCGGCGGCGGCGCGGACGTCTGTCTTTTTGGCCGCGGCGGTGAACGATTTCCACTCCGCGGCATACTGCTTCTTCTGCGCCGCTGCGCCGGCGGTGCGCGTTTTGATGCCCGTCTTCCGCGTATCGACGCCGGCAAGCGTCTCGCGCACGAGTTTGGCGGTTTTGGCGGCGCTGTCCTTGGCCGCCTGCAGCGCCTTATCTTTGGCGCGAATCTCGTCCTTGGCCAACTGCACGGCCGGCTTCATCAGCGCCGCCTGCGTGCGCAGCACGGACGCCCATTCCTTGGCGCCGATCGTACGCGCCAGTTCGATCTGGCGGTTCACAGCGGTGTACGAATCGAGCAGCTTCCGGTGGCGTTCGCGCGTTTGTTTGGCCGCGTCTGTCAGTTGATTCTTCTTCTCGGCGCCGATCAGCGCAATCTGCTTGCGCACGGCGGCGGCTTCCGCTTCATTGGCGGCATGCAGCGCCTTGATCTTGGCCTCCCACTCGACCTCCCGCTTGCGCGAAGCGAGAAGATCGGCGTACCGGGCGCGCAGGTTGTCCGCCGTTTGCCGATCCGCAGCCGCTATCGTTTTGTCGAGCGAGGCGCGGATTGTCACCCCTTCTTCGGCCAGCCCGGCGGCGGCCAAGGCCGGCCAGGCTTCGACTGGCAGCAGCAGCGCGGCCCATACGAACAGCAGCATACTCCAGCGTTTCTTCATCTCATTCCTCCCTCTGCGGATTGTCGCGCGAACGCAAAAAAGCACCGGCAAGAAACGGCCGCATACGGCCATTCTTACGGGTGCTTCCATCGTAAGCGCAACGAATGTTCAATCACGTTAAAGCATGTCTGAGAACTCCGAGGGCAGCAGGGGGGAGAAGGCGGTGCAAGATGCCACTGAGCGGGTTTCCGACATGCCTTAACTGTACAATGGCGCAAGAGGACGTGTCAAGCACCCCTTATCCACGGAAATAGCGGGTGTCCGAAGAAAATAATGTTGTAGACTGGGCAAAATTGTTTGCCCGATTCGGGCTTTTGAACAAGCAGACCGATGATTATTGGAATCGAATTTCGTCCAAATAAATGAGAAAAAACAGAGGTCAATTAAAATGATGTGGGAGGAACTCGATGATGAGAAAAATTATTGTGCTTGAACATGTCTCTATTGACGGCGTCATTCAAGCCCCAGGCGGACAAGACGAAGATACCAGCGACGGTTTTGCATATGGCGGGTGGTCAGCGCCATATGCCAACGAAGTCGTAGGAACGCTAGTGAGAAGGCAGATGAACATGCCGTTCGATCTGTTGTTGGGGCGCAAAACCTATGAAGTTTGGGCACCGTATTGGCCGAAACATGCAGATGTATGGCCTAATGCCAACAAAGCTACCAAGTACGTAGCCTCGAACACCATGACAGCTGGCGAATGGCAACCGTCCGTGATTTTAAGTGGGGATATTGCGGAAAAAATCGCTCAAATCAAGCAACAGCAGGGGCCCGATTTGCACGTTTGGGGAAGTGGCGATCTCGTTCAGACGCTATTCAAGCATGATTTGGTCGATATGTTCTGGTTGATTGTTTATCCTATAACATTGGGCAGTGGTAAGCGGTTGTTTGCTGACGGCACAATTCCTGCGGCATTCAAGGTGACGGAGAGCACAGTTGCTCCGAATGGCGTTATTGTCGTGAGTTACGAGCGTGCAGGTGCAATCGCAACCGGAAGTTATTGAATAGGCAGGATTATTCAGTCGCGTAAATGAAACAGCGACAGTCAGGGACTTTATTTTCACGTCCCTGGCTGCCGCTGTTTCATTTCCTAAGTTCAGCCTATCGCTTATTCTCCCTTTACAATTGCCGCATGCTGGCATATACTCGACTCAACAGAAAAAAAGTGAGTAATCACTCACTTGTCCGGAGCGGAATCAATCACGCCGCCGGGAGCGCTGACCAAGATCAAGGAGGAATCAATCATGTCCACGACCACAGACGATCATGCCGTAGACGTTCGCGACGTCGTGCGCACGTTCGGCAGCCGCAACGTGCTGGACGGCGTGACGCTGAGCGTCCGGCGCGGCGAGCTGTTCGGGCTGCTCGGCCCGTCCGGCTCGGGCAAAACAACGCTGATCAAGCTGATCACCGGCATCGACAAGGCGGATCGCGGCACGGTGCGCATGCTCGGCGAGCGGATGCCGCAGCTGGCGATGCTGCAGCGGTTCGGCTACATGGCGCAGTCGGATGCGCTTTACGGCGAGTTGACCGCCCGCGAGAACCTGCAGTTTTTCGGCTCGCTCTACGGCCTGTCCGGCGCGCGCCGGAACGAGCGCATCCACGCCGCAATGGCGGTCGTCGATTTAACCGACCACCTGAACAAGCCGGTGTCCGCCTATTCCGGCGGGATGAAGCGGCGGCTGTCGCTCGCTATTTCGCTGCTGCACGAGCCGGAGCTGCTGGTGCTCGACGAGCCGACGGTCGGCATCGACCCGGTGCTGCGTCAGTCGATCTGGGCGGAGCTGCTCCAGCTGCGCGACCGCGGCACGACGATCATCCTGACGACGCACGTCATGGACGAAGCGGACAAATGCGATCGCATCGGCCTGATCCGCGACGGCGTTCTTACTGCCGTCGATTCTCCGGCTGCGCTGAAAGCGGCCAGCGGCACGAACACGATCGAAGAAGCGTTCATCAAGCTTGGGGGAGGTGTCCGCGCATGAGAATCCGCGCCCTCGCCTTCCGCATCATGCGCCAGTTCATTCGCGACAAGCGTACGTTGGCGCTTATTTTTCTGGCGCCGCTGCTCATTTTGACGCTGATGTACTTCGTCTTCGCGGGCAATACGGTGAAGCCGGACATCGGTCTCGTCGGCACGCCGCCGCAACTGCAGCAGCGGCTGGAGCAGCTCGATGCCAATGTCGCCTCCTACGCGACCGCCGACGTAGCCGAGCAGGCGCTGCGGGAAGGCAAGCTCGACGCCGTGCTGTCGCTGGCGGGCGGCAAGCCGTCGATCCGCTTCGAAGGCAGCGATCCGTCGATGAACCGCGCCTCGCTGCTGTTGCTGCAGAAGGCGCTGCAAGGGCAAGGCGACGCGCAGGCGGCGCAGCCGACGGTATCGTATTTGCACGGCGAAGAAGATTTGTCGACATTCGATAACATCGGCCCGGTGCTGATTGGCTTCTTCTCCTTTTTCTTCGTGTTCATGCTTGCCGGCGTCGCCTTCCTGCGCGAGCGCACGACCGGTACGATGGAGCGGCTGCTGGCCACGCCGATCCGCCGAGCGGAAATCGTCGCCGGTTATTTGCTGGGCTTCGGCGTGTTTACACTGCTGCAGGCCGCGCTCATCGCCGCCTATGCGATCGGTGTGCTCGGGCTCTACATGGAAGGAGCCATCTGGCTCGTGCTGCTGCTGAATCTGCTGCTGACACTGACGGCGCTGACGCTCGGCACGCTGCTGTCGTCTTACGCGAGCACGGAATTCCAGATCATTCAGTTCATACCGATCGTCATCGTGCCGCAAGTGTTTTTCTCCGGCTTGTTCAATCTGGAGGCGATGAGCGTGTGGCTGCAGAAGCTGAGCTACATCATGCCGCTGTATTACGGAGCCGACGCCATGCGCGGCGTCATGCTGCGTGGCGAAGGGTTCGCCGACATCCAGCTCGACGTGTACGTGCTGCTCGCTTTTTCCGTTGCGTTCGCGTTGCTCAACGTCATTGCGCTCAAGAAACAGCGGGCCATTTAGCAAGCGGACCGGCGATGTGATAGGATAGACGAAAACGGTGGGAAGCGGAGGACGGGACAACGTGACGGATGCGATGGAGCCGTGGATCGAGGAGCTGCTGCAGGCCGGGACGAACGACGGCAACATGACCGCCAAACAAAGCCGGATCGTCGAGGCGGCGATCGAGGTGTTCGCGGAGAAAGGCTATGCCGGCTCGTCCACGAACGAAATTGCGCAGCGCGCCGGCGTGGCGGAGGGGACGATTTTCCGTCACTACAAGACGAAGAAGGACTTGCTGCTTTCGATCGTCACCCCCGCCGTGGTCAAAATGATTGCGCCGTTCCTGCTGCGCGAATTCCGCGGTGTGCTGGATACCGAATACAAGAGCTACGACGATTTTTTGCGGGCGATGATCGAAAACAGGCTGCAGTTCCTCGAACGCAATTTGTCCCTGTTCAAAATCGTGCTGCAGGAGTTTCCGTTCCACTCCGATCTGCAGGAGCAGCTGCAGAAGGTCGTTTTTTCGCAGGTGAAGGAGCGGCTGGAGAAAGTGATCGCCAAGTTCAAGGCCGAAGGGAAACTGGTCGACCTGCCTTCGATGACGATCATCCGGCTGAATGTGTCCGCGATTATGGGGTATGTGCTGTTCCGCACCTTTTTCGGCTCGCGCGAAGGCGCGCTGTGGGACGACGAGCGGGAGCGCGAAGCGACGATAACGTTTATTATGAAGGGGCTGGCGCCGTAGAAGGGCCGTGCGCTCCGTGTTTGCGTTTACGAATAACCCCGCTCTCGCCGTCGAATCGAAGATGGGCGAAGGCGGGGTTATTCGCGCGCGGCCTTGCTTCGCTCCGCTTCGACAACAGAGAGAACTACCCGAAAACAGAAGTTTATCCACTACGACGTCTTGAAAACGCTTGCTATACTATGCGTATGACAGGAAGCGGGAGGGACATCATGGGGACATGAACAGCAGACGCATACGAAAAAATTGGGATCTCTATTTGCTGATGGTGCCGGGTATCGGATTTTTGGCTTTGTTTAAATACGCGCCCATGTACGGAGTTTTGATTGCTTTTCAGGATTTCAATATATTCAGTGGAATATCAGGGAGTACTTGGGTTGGGTTAAAGCATTTTCAGGAATTGCTCGTCTCCGAGGAGTTTCGAAACGTATTCCGCAATACCTTGCTGATCAGTCTGTACAAGATTGTTATCCTGTTTCCCATTCCTATCGTGATCGCCTTGTTTCTCAACGAAGTTCGGCATGTGTTGTTTAAACGGTCGGTGCAGACGATCATTTATTTGCCCCACTTCCTTTCCTGGGTCATCATCAGCGGCTTGTTCGTCAATCTGCTGTCGCCTTCCGGCGGGCTTGTGAATGAGATTATCCGCAAATTAGGCGGACAACCGATCGCGTTCTTCATGGAGAACGCGGTGTTCCGCAGTCTTGTCGTGTTCACGGCGGGCTGGAAGGAAAGCGGATGGAACGCCATCATCTTCATCGCAGCGATCGCCGGCATCGAGCAAGAGCAGTACGAGGCGGCGGCAATCGACGGCGCAAGCCGAATCAGGCAAATGCTGCACATCACCATTCCCGGCATTTCATCCGTCATCGTCCTGCTGCTGATCCTGCGTCTCGGTTCCGTTCTCGAGGCGGGCACCGAGCAAATCCTTGCCATGTATAATCCGATCGTATATGAAACCGGCGATGTCATCGGAACCTTCGTCTACCGGATCGGGCTGGGGAAGATGGATTACAGCTTCAGTACGGCCGTGGGACTGTTCAATTCCGTCGTCGGGTTTATACTGATCGTTCTGGGCAACACGGCCAGCAAGAAGCTGACGGGCCGAAGCATTTGGTAGGGGGATCGACATGCGCGCAAAAACGGCAAGCGATAAAGTGCTCGACGCGGTGATTTATGTTTGCTTGATCCTTCTGGCCCTCTCCACGCTGCTTCCGTTCGTAAACGTCATTTCCAAGTCCGTAAGCGAGGAATGGGCGGTCGTCTCCGGCAAGGTCGGGCTGCTGCCGGTAGGCTTTCAGCTTGATACGCTGAAATACGTGATTACCACGCACGAATTCATTCGCGCTTTTGAAATTTCAATTATCGTCACCCTGATCGGAACGCTGCTGTCGCTGGTTAGTACAGCCGTTACCGCGTATCCGTTGTCGAAGAAGCACCTCCCCGGCGTCAAATGGATGCTCGTCCTGTTTGTTTTCACCATGCTGTTCAACGGGGGCATTATTCCCAATTATTTGCTGATGAGGCAACTGGGCCTGATCAACGATTTATGGTCGCTGGTACTGCCCGCCTTGATTAGCGTATTCAATATGCTGGTGATCAAAAACTACTATGAGAGCCTTCCGGAAAGTCTGGAGGAATCGGCCAAGATGGACGGGGCAAACCATATCACGGTGCTGATTCGAATCATCGTCCCGCTGAGCGGCCCGGTTCTGGCCACGATTGCCTTGTTCTATGCCGTCTATTACTGGAACGATTTTTTTCATCCCATGCTTTATATGAACTCGCCTTCTCTCCGTACACTGCAGCTGTATTTGCGCGACATCGTTATGGAAGTCAACGCTCCCGGGCAAAAAACGATGGACGAATTGATGAACGTTTCACCCGAAGGCGTGAGATCGGCGACGATTGTCGCTTCCACCGTTCCGATCCTGCTGGTGTATCCGTTCCTGCAGAAATATTTCATCAAGGGCGTCCTGATCGGATCGGTCAAAGGGTAGTGGCATTAAGGGGAGGGGTCGCACCCGAACTTAATGATAAAGGACCAATCATACAAGGAGGATCTTCCATGTCCGGTAACAAACGAAAGTCTGCCATCATTGCCGCCGCAGCGGCCGTTTCATTGACCGCCTGCTCTTCCGCGGGGCAGCAAACCCAATCCGCGGGCAGTTCGTCTCCCGCCGTCAAACCGACGCTCAAGGTTCTCGGCATCTGGCAGCAGGACGATTACAACACGTATCCCGTCGCGAAGATGCTGGAGGAGAAAACGGGCTACAAGGTGCAATACGACATGCTGCCGCAGGACAAACCGGAAGAGAAGCTGAATTTGCTCATAGCCTCCAACGAGGCGTACGATCTGGTGACAACGGGAAGCGGCGCTACGTTCAACAGCATTTATTTCAGCTTCGCCAGTCAAGGAGCGCTGACGGACTTGACTCCTCTCATCGATAAGTATGCTCCGAACGTCAAGTCGCTCGTTTCCCAGGAGTCGCTTGACGCGTTTAAAGTAAACGGCAAATTATATGCAATTCCCAATCGCGCGACCGATGTCGTCCGCAACGGCATCATGGTGAGAACGGACTGGCTGGAGAAGCTGGGGATGAAGGCGCCCTCGAATCTGGACGAATTCGTCGCCATGCTGAAAGCGTTCAAGGAAAAGGACCCCGGCGGGAACGGGGACAAAAACATTCCGATGACGGTGCGCAGCGACGCCCCGTTTATCGATAACCTGGTTGGCGCATTCGGCATGGCGAACGGATGGAACGATGTCGGCGGCAAGCTGATTCCGCGGGTACTCGATCCCGCTTTCAAGGATTACGTGACGTTCGTGGGCGGATTGTTCAAGGATGGATTGCTCGACAAGGAATTTCCCGTCAACAAGGATGCGACCGTCAAGGAAAAATTCGCAAGCGGGAGAGCGGGGGCGGTTCCCCTCGGCTGGTCGGATGTGCCGGCGGTCAGCGACGCGCTGCTGAAAAATAATCCGAATGCCAAAATAGCCTATATTCCGGCGCTCAAAGGCGCAACCGGCAAATACGGCCACTCGCTTACCGTCGGCTTCGACCGTGTGTCCTATATTCCGAAGTCGGCGAAAAATCCGGAGGAAGCGATGAAATGGATCAATGCCAAGCTGGAGAAGGAAACGTTCAAGAACCTCAGCATCGGCGAGGAAGGGAAGCATTATACGTTCAAGGACGGCAAATACGAACCGATCCTTCCCATCTTTACGACCGAACGAAACAATGCCAACAATTATCAAACGGGCGTTGACGAGAAGCTGTATCCGGAATACTGGCAGGCGCGCGTGCGCAAGGACCCGCGGCTTTACGAGGCGTGGGCGTTTCTGAACGTGAATCAACCGAAAGATACGCAGATCAAGGACGTAATCGGGAGCATTCCGTATTCGCCCGATTACACGAAGTATGCCCAGCAGCTCTATGTCATGGCGAACGATTATACGATCAAGCTGATTGCCGGAGCGGAGCCGGCGAGCGGAATCGAAGCGTTTATTCAGAAATTCAACGCAGCCGGCGGCGAGGCCAGCGTCAAAGAGGTTAATGCCTGGTATTCCGCCAGAAAAAAATAGCGGCTTGCGCTTGCGAAGCAAGGCCACAACATGTTGGACGGGAGCGAAAGCCATGAAGAAAATCAGGGTTGGTTTGATCGGATTGGGGGAAGTGGCGCAGGTGATTCATCTTCCCGTCCTGAAGCAGCTGCAGGATCGGTTTGAAGTGACCGCCCTTTGCGATGTGTCGCCGGAGCTTGTTCGCAGCATCGGAAGCGACTATCCTCGCGCAGCCCAATATACCCAATTCGACAAGCTTGCGGGCGATCCGCATGTGGATGCCGTATTCGTGCTGACCAGCAACGAATATCATACGGAAGGGGCGCTTGCCGCAATCAATGCCGGCAAGCACGTGTTGATCGAGAAGCCGATGTCGGTTACGATCAGGGAAGCGGACGAAATCATCGCGGCCAAAAATCGGATGGGCGTTACCGTTATGGTGGGGTACATGCGCAGATTCGCCGCCGCCTTCGAGCAGGCGGTCGACAAGGTGCGCGGCATGAAGGAAATTACGTATGCAAGAGTTCGCGATCTTATTGGGCCCAACGCCTATTTCATCTCCCAGTCGTCCGTCGTGCAGCGCTTCGAGCTTCCGGGATGGGCTGTCGCCGATCGCCGTGAACGCGGCCGCAAGCTTGTGCGCGAAGCGATCGGCGAAGCGAGCGGCGAACTGGTGTCCGTATACCAGCTGCTTCTCGGTTTAAGCTCGCACGACATTTCCGCCATGAGAGAGATGCTGGGCTTGCCGAAGCGGGTCGTTTCCGCCGAATATTGGCGGGGCGGCAGATTCTACTCCGTGCTGTTCGATTACGGCGATTTCCGCGCCTTGTTTGAAACCGGCATCGACGAGCAAGGCCGGTTTGACGGGATGATCGAGGTCATGAGTCCAACCCAAACGGTCAAGGTGGATTATGAAACGCCCTATATCCGGCACCTCCCGGCAGTCGTTACCGTCTCCGAAACGGACGGCGACTCCTATCGGACGGAAGTATTGAGACCGACCTATCAGGATCCTTATACACGCGAATTGCTGCATTTCCACCGGGCCGTCACGGAGCGGCTGGAGCCCAAAACGTCGGCGGAGGATGCGCGGGAAGATCTTGTCCTGTTCCGACAAATTATTGACGCCATGCGTCAGCCCGGCAATGAATAGGAGGAACGTGGCGATGGACCAGTCGTATTCGTATCAAACGAGGCTGCCGGTATTTGCCGAAGCGGATGTCGTCGTAGCGGGCGGAGGGCCGGCGGGGATCGGCGCGGCGCTTGCGGCGGCGAGGAACGGCGCTTCCGTGCTGCTGGTGGAGCAAAGAGGATTTCTGGGGGGCATGGCGACCGTCTCGCTTGTTCCTGCCTATACGCCTTACTCGGATCAGGAAAAGCCGGTCATTCGCGGCATCGGCCTGGAAGTGCTGCAAGCGATGAAGGATGCCATGCAGCCGGGATTGAAGGAAGCGTACCGGGATATTGTCGACTGGGTGCCGATCGAAGCGGAAACGCTCAAGCTTCTGCTCGATGCCAAGATGGAGGAAGCGGGCGTTCGCCTTCTCTTCCACACGTGCATCAGCGACGTCATCCGCAGCGGCGACCGGGTGGAGGCGCTGGTGATTCATAACAAGAGCGGCAGCCATGCGGTCAAGGCCAAGTGGTTCATCGATGCCACAAGCGATGCGGATCTCGTGTTCCGCGCAGGCGGGAAGTTTCATAAAGGCGGCGAAGAGGGAGAGCTTCAGCCGGCGACGATGTGTTTCGTCCTGAACCGGTTGAATCGGAGCCGTTTCGAAGCGTTCACCAGGGAACACGGGAAGCTGAATGCGCATATCGAACGAGGCAAAGCCAGCGGGGAGCTGAAGGTTCTTCACAACTGGGCGGCCATTGCCTTTCACAATGAATCGACGTGCGGCTTCAATTTCGGCCATATCGCGGGGATTGACGGCACGAACGCGGAGGATTTGACCCGAGGGGCGGTGGAAGGCCGCAAGCTGGTCCACCATATTGCCGACTGGCTCAGACGCCACATTCCCGGGTTCGAAGAGGCGGTAGTGGCGCAAACCGGAGAGCAGATCGGCATTCGCGAAACGCGCCGGATCGTCGGGGACTATACGGTTACGTTCGACGATTTTACAACGTGCCGCTCGTTTCCGGACGATATAGCGCGCAACGCCTATTACATCGACGTTCATTTATCGAAGCCTTTGCGGGACGGCAAAACGTTTATCGACAAAATATACTTGCCGCCCGGCAAATCGCACGGCATTCCGTACCGTTCGCTCCTTCCCGTCGACTTCGCCAACCTGTTCGTGGCCGGGCGAAGCATCTCGGCGGATCGCACGACCCAGGGCTCGATGCGGGTGATGCCGACCTGCTTCGCCTTCGGGGAAGCCGCCGGCACCGCCGGGGCCTTGTTGACCATAGCCGGCAAGACCAATACGCGAGAGCTCGACATGGCCGTTTTGCAGCGCCAGCTCGTCAGGCAAGGGGCTTGGATCGGCGACGGGAACGACGCCAACTAGCATATGCTTTCGAAGCGGCGGTTGCTATCACAAACGCTTGGCATATGCTTTCGAAGCGGCGTTTGTTATCACAAACGCTTGGGAGGCGGAGCGCATGTTTACGCTCTTGATCGTCGACGATGAACCGTCGGTTCGCACGGGGCTGCGCGATTGCATCGAATGGAGTCAGTACGGCATCGAGGTTGTCGGGGAAGCCAACGACGGCGAGCTTGCGTTGCAGCTCGCCGAGCAGCTCCGGCCCGATCTTGTCATTACCGACGTTCGGATGCCGATTATGGACGGGATCCAGTTCGCTTATGAAGTCAGCTCCCGGCTGCCGGCGACCAGAATCCTGTTCATCAGCGGCTACGACGATGTCGAATACCTCAAGTCCGCGTTGAAAATCAATGCTTTCGACTACATGTTGAAGCCGGTTAACCTTGACGAGCTGCATCAGGTGCTGCTCGGCATTACGGGGACGCTGCAAAGCAAGCTGCGTCAGGATCAACGGATCAAAGCGATGCAGGAAAAGCTTCTGGAAAGCATGCCCGTGCTTCGGGAGAAATATGTGGTGTCCCTGCTGCGGGAAGCCCCGGCAACCGGGGAGCGGACGCGCGAGAAGCTGGAGTTTCTCGAGCTGAACTGGCCGCTCGAGGCCAATTATTGGGTCATGGTAATCGACATCGACGATAAACCCGAGCAATTCTTTCCCTTGCTCGAGCGTGACCGTCAACTGCTCGCCTACGCCATTCTGAACATTTGCCAGGAGCTAATCGACCGCCATATTCAGGGATATGTGATTGAATATGGAAATGGTGAATTTGTTTCGATTCTATGGGATACGCAACTGATCGACGAAGCGGAGCTGTTGTTTCGGGTTGCCGAAGAGGTGCGGGAAAATATCCAGCGATGGCTCAAGTTCAATGTAACGATCGGGATCGGCGAGAGGGTAGACGGCCCAAGGGAGCTTCACCGTTCCTACAGGATGGCGCGGGCGGCGCTTAACCAACGCTGGTACCTGGGCAAGAATCGGGTAATAGCAATGAACAAGATTCAGACGCCATCTCCTCATGCCCCCCAATTTGACGCCGCGGTGGCCGAGAAGCTGGAAGCCCTTATTTGCGCGGGAGACAGGGAAGGGCTGAACCGGGTTGTGGCCGACGTATTCCAGGAGCTCGGGAGCCAGCGCACGCTCCGGTTTAAATTCGGCTTGAATGCCGCCTTTCAAATGCTGCTGCTCGGCTCCCGCGTTTCCCTGGAGCTGGGGCTATGGAACGAACAGATGGAGCGCGATGAAGCGGAGCTATGGGAAGTTCTGCCTCGGCTGGATACGTTGCACGATGTACGGGAGCAGCTGACCGCCTATTTGAACGATATTGTCCGCGTTATCGTAGAAAAGCAAGAAGGAAAGAACGGCTATTACATTGAACTCATCAAAAAACATATCGAGCAGCACTATGCCGACAATTTGTCGGTTGCCCATATCGCGAAAGAAGTGTTTCTGAATCCGACGTATATGTGCATGCTCTTCAAGCAGGAGACGGGCGGCACGATTCACGAATATCTCTATTGCACCCGCATGGAGCAGGCCAAGCGCTTGCTTGCGGATCCGGGCAACCGGTTCTATGAAATCGCGGCGGCGGTCGGCTACTCCGATCCGAGCTATTTCAGCAAGCAGTTCAAGAAGTATACGGGGTTGAGTCCTTCCGCCTACAGGGATCGCTTCTTGTAAAGGTCGTTCAACAAGCCGCAAGCCGACTTTTTGGATACGCATTGATTGCCGGGGGTTGAGAGAGATGCCATCCGATTCGACTGCATGGAAAGAATGGACCGGCCGATGGCTCCATTGGCTGCGATCGGCCAAATGGTGGATCGTCGGCTACCTCTTTCTGATCGTCCTTCCGGGCGTGATTCTGCTTAACTTCTTCGATCGGCGATCCAATACGATTCTGGAGGAAGAGGTTACGCGCTCCATGCTGCAAACGATTCGACAGGCGGGCCTCAATGTGTCCTATCAATTCAACCGGGTTGCGGACGTGTCCAATACGCTGCTGATGAATACAAGGCTCCAGGACGATCTGTTTCATAGCCAGAACCAGGCGGAAATCGGCCCTGTCATCGATTATTACAACGAAATGGATGCCATCCTCTTATCCGCCAAAACGTCGGCGGATATTTTCCGCATTCGACTTTTCGTTCATCCCGGCAGTTTATTGACCGGAGAGCAAGTTCATTTTTTTTCGATCGCGCAGCTGGAGAGCAAGCCGTGGTACCGCCAGGTGACGCAGCGAAACGGAGCCATCTATTGGACTCCGTTGTACGAGGAACGGTTTATCGATCAAGGAACCGTACCGGTTCTGTCATGCGCGCGGATGCTGCGCAGCTTCCGGCAATTGGACCAGTCTTACGGCGTGCTCGTTGTGGATGTGCAGGCGCAGGTCATCCAATCGATTCTGGCCAATATCGGGTCCCCCAACGAGCGGCTGTATATGGTCGATCAAGAAGGCCGGGTCGTATACGACGCCGATCGGTCGACCATCGGTACCGAAACGAAAATTCACGAATCATTGGCTTCCCGCGGGGAAGACGGCATTGTGCGGTTCAAGCTTGCCGGCGGCGAATCGACTTATGCCGTGTTTACCACGCTGGGCCCAACGGGCTGGAAGCTGGTAAGCGAAGTGCCTGCCGAGGAAATTTCGCGAAGATCGGCCCAGTTAAATCACTATTCGGGCATCGTAAGCTTCGTCTGGCTGACCTTGCTGTTTGCCCTGCTCCTGTTTATTGTGACTGCGTTTATGCTGCGGCAAATGAGCGACCGGGTGCGCCGGATGATCGGGACGATCCGTCGGGGCGGCATTTCGCAGCTTCAAATGCCGGTCAAGCAAGGCCCGGGAGGCAGCGTCAAGCGACTGGAGCAGGACGTGGCCCACTTGGTCGGAACCGTGGGCAAGCTGATGGAGGAAACGTATCTTTCCCGAGTGCAGGAACGCGAGGCGCAATTGCGGGCCCTGCAAGCCCAGATCAATCCGCATTTTCTGTACAATACGCTGGATACGATCAACTGGATGGCCATTCGCCGAAAAGTGCCGGATATCAGCGCCATGATCGGATCGCTGGCCAATTATTTTCGATTGAGCTTGAACAAGGGGCGGGATACGGTTTCGGTAGCGGACGAACTGAAACTGGTCCAGGTGTATCTGGACATCCAGCAAAGCCGGTTTACGGGCGAATTCGACTATCGCCTGGACACGATTCCGGGGCTGGAGCGATTCTCGATGCCCAAGCTCATCCTGCAGCCGATCGTCGAAAATGCGGTTATCCATGGCATCCACAACTTGCGCGACCGCAAGGGCGTTATTACCGTCGCGGTCAGGTTGTCCGGCGATTTGATCCAGTTTGTCGTCGCGGATAACGGGATCGGCATGAAGACGGAGCGCATCCAAACGATGCTTCGGGAAGAACCGGACGGCACAACCCGGTCATTCGGCGAAAGCGGTTCCTCCTACGGTCTGATGAACGCCAAAGAACGGCTGAGGTTGTTTTTTGGCGAGGGGTTCGGCATTTCCTTCGAGTCCGAGCCCGGCAACGGGACAACCGTGAGCCTGTGGATTCGTGCAAAAGAAAACGTTGCCGGCGACGGACCGTCGCAATAGCATAAGATAAGGAGCTTGACGCGGATGGATGCGATGAGTGTATTGGAAGTGAACAACGGAAGCATGGCCGGTCCGAAGCCGCTGGTCGTCGTTTGCCACGGCTGGACGGGGCAGAAGGAGAACATGCTGGATATGGCGGCCCGCTTCGCAAACATCGGTTGCTTCGCCGTATCGATCGACGCTTGTTATCACGGGCAACGCAAGCGGCGCGAAGGCGATCCGCCGCTGCTGGAAGCGATGATCGAGACCGGGCGCGAACTTGACGAGCTGATTGACAGGTACAGCGATCATCCCCAGGTGGATGGGAATCGTGTCGGACTGCTCGGAGTGTCGATGGGAGGCGCGATCGTCCTCAAATATTTGACGCAAACGAGACGGTCGGTCCGGGCCGCCGTATCCGCCATTACGACGTCGGTCTGGTCCGACATTCTCCATAACGCGGAATTGGGAGAAAGATTAAGGAGCATGGAGGCTGACATTAGCAAGCTGGAGGCGCTCGCGCGCGACGAGCAGCCGATCAACCGGTGGTCGGCGATTCCGAATATGCCGCTTCTGCTGCTCGCAGGCGACGAGGACCCGCTGGTGCCGCTTCCGCATGCGGAGCGACTGAGCGACCTGCTCCGGAGAAGGGACGGGGAGGATAGCTTGATGAAGCTGAGCGTATATCGGGGCGTCAAGCACGACTTCACGACGGAGATGGCTCAGGAATCGATCGAATGGATGCGGCGGTTTGTGTGAGGCTGCTTCTTTCGCAATCGATCGGGGGCCAGACCTTGCGGCCTCGGTGGCCATCGCGGCCCGACTTGTGTCGGGCCGTTTGATTTGGCCGGGGCGGGGGAATCCTAGCGGTATCGTCATTTGGAACTTTACCCGACGGGAGACTTGCCCATGGCTACACTTCGCTGCCAGGCGCCTTTCGCTCGCCACCGGATTTTGCTCGTCACTGTTATGCTGCTCCTGTATGCCTGGCTCCTGCTGGCCAAATCGCCGACCGACCGCTCGGACTGGTGGCTGGAGAACGTTCCGCTGCTTGCGTTTCTGCTCGCCATGGCGCTGACGTACCGCAAATTTGCGTTCCGCACCTCGTCTTATGTGCTGATGGCGATCTTTTGCCTGCTGCATGCCGTTGGCGCTCATTACGGCTACCAGAACACGCCGTTCGATACGTGGCTGCGCGCTCACATGGGGGTGCAACGAAGCATGTACGACCGCGTGGTGCATACGGCGTTCGGGCTGTTCCTGGTTGCGCCGCTGCTCGAAATCGCCAGCCGAGCGGCCAAGCTGCGCGGCGTGTGGCGCTATATTTATGCGTTGGCCGTTCTGATGGCGGCCAGCGCGCTGTACGAAATCGCCGAAATGGCTGTGGCGCTGATCGCCAATCCGCAATTGGCCGGTCAGTACCTCGGCTTGCAGGGAGACGTGCTCGATACGCAAAAGGATATGCTTTCCGCGCTCTGCGGAGCTGCGGTTGCCGCCTTATTCCTGGCGCTTCGCCAGTGGCTCGGCAGGCGGCATAACCGGCGCGAACATGATATAGTAGGAGGGAATGCGGCAAACGAAAGGTGAGCGAAATGGGGAAGTCCAAATATTATGTCGTCTGGGTGGGCCGGACGCCGGGCGTTTACCGGACATGGGCGGAATGCCAGGCGCAGGTGGCCGAGTTCCCGGACGCCAGGTACAAGTCGTACGAATCGCAACAGGAAGCGGAGGCGGCGTACCGCAAAGGCTGGAAAGCGTCGTTCGCCGCGGCGTCCAGGCCGAAAGCTTCCGCTGCGGCAAACAAGCGGGCGGCCGGCGAAATCGATTACGACAGCATTTCCGTCGACGTCGGCACGCGCGGCAATCCGGGGCCGGTCGAATACAAGGGCGTCGACACCCGCACGGGAGACGTGCTGTTCTCGTACGGCCCTATTGCCAAAGGCACGAACAACCTCGGCGAGTTTCTCGCCATCGTCCATGCGCTCGCTTATTTAAAGCAGCAAGGCAGCAGCAAAACCGTCTACTCCGACTCCCGCAACGCGCTCAAATGGGTTGGCGAGAAAGCGGTCGCTTCTTCGCTCGTGCGCGACGAGTCGACGCGCGAGATTTGGGATCTGGTCGACCGCGCCGTCAACTGGCTGCGCACGAACCGATACGACAACAAGGTGAAGAAGTGGGAAACCGACGCGTGGGGCGAAATCAAAGCGGATTACGGACGGAAGTAACGAAC
Organism: Paenibacillus cymbidii; assembly: GCF_004764705.1. Taxonomy (GTDB): domain Bacteria; phylum Bacillota; class Bacilli; order Paenibacillales; family NBRC-103111; genus Paenibacillus_AN; species Paenibacillus_AN cymbidii. The sequence continues at coordinate 27,140 of NZ_SHLX01000032.1, forward strand.
AGGGAACGGCGGCACTGTCACGAGGAGATGGCGGTGTCGCTGTTTTGCCATTTTCCCGATTGGCGCTTCGCCTTCTTGTGCCTTATAATGCTCCTATATGCATGTGGCTAATCGGTCCGGCGAAAGGGGAACACGGATGAAAACCGTAACCGTACAACATTTGGTGGATCGCTTTCAGCTCGAGGTGCTGGCGGGCAGCGGCCAGTTGCAGCGTGAAATTACGAAGCCGCGGGCGCATCGTCCGGGACTCGAGTTTGTCGGCTATTTCGACTTTTTCCCGCATGCGCACGTTCAGGTGCTCGGCAGCAAAGAAATTACGTATTTGCACAAGCTGACGGAAGAAGAACGCAATCATCACATCGGCAACATCGTCAATTATCATCCGCCCTGTTTCGTGGTCACGCGAAATTTGGAAGGGCTTAAATATTTGCAGAAATATTGCGAGGAAGAAGGCATCCCGCTGTTGCGTTCGCCGCTGCCGACGGCGCGGTTTCTCGATTTGACGGACGCCTTTTTGTCGAAAGCGCTTGCACCGGAAATCGCCGTTCACGGCGTTTGCGTCAATGTGTCGGGCATCGGCATTTTGCTGCGCGGCAAGTCCGGCGTCGGCAAAAGCGAAACCGCGCACTCGCTGATCCGCCGCGGTCACCGGCTGGTGGCGGACGACATCGTCATCCTGAAGAAAACCGGACCGGAAACGATTCTCGGCACCCACGACGGCAAAACGAAGGAGTTTCTCGCCTTGCGCAGCATCGGCCTGATTAATGTGTCGCGGCTTTACGGGCGCAGCGCCTTCCAGGACGAAACGCGCATCGTGCTCGATGTCGAGCTGACCAAATGGCAGGACAACGCGCTCTACAACGAACTGGAGCTGGAGCAGAAATTTACGGAATACATGGACATCCGCATCCCGCATATCGAAATCCAGCTGCAGCCCGGCCGCGACGTCGCGGGGCTGGTGGAGGCGGCCGCGAACAACTGGTACTTGCGGCAGCAGGGCTACTCCGCGGCGGAAGATTTCATGAAGCGGCTGGAAATGCCGTAATGTTACGTTTTGCCGGGAAACGTGGTAAGATGGGACTATTGAAAATGGCGGGAGAATAAGGAGGCACCATCCATGTCGCAACACGAAACGGACGAAAACGAACAAGCCGCCAGAGAGCAGCACGAAGCCATCATTGGCCTCTTCCGGCTTGTCGAGCATATACTGGACTCGCAATTCGAAGATTACCAGGTGCAGAGCAACATCGGCCAGCACCCGATCTACGGACCGATGTACGCATACGGACTGATCAAGGAAGACAAGGTATACGCCTGCGGCTTCTTCGCTACGGAGCTGATTCCGCGCTTCCAGGAAGGCAACGACCCTGCCGGGTATGTCGAATCGTTCTTCGTCGACATGATTCGCGAAGGCGACAGCCGACCGCTGCCGCAGCCGCCGCAGACGGAAGACGAAGCGAAGGCGCTGTTCGATAACGTCATCGTGCCTTACTGCGCGAAGACGGTGCGCGCGGAATTCGAAGAAGACACCGTGTACGTTGATCTGGACGTTCACCCCGAGCACGGGCCGGTGCTGGAAGCGGGCTTCCCGTTGTTGATCGAAGGGGTCAATACTTGCGCGATGCCGCTGCAATTTTTGCTTGCGCTCTACCTGCTCAACCGCGATCCGGCCGACCCGTTCATCCAGGCGCTATGGAAGCTGAAGGACGAGCGGAAAGAGGAGCTGGACCGGGCCAGATTGGTATAAAAGCAGCTCATCAGGCCAAGGGTGCTTTCCCGCCCTTGGTTTTTCTTTTCACAAGGAGGATACCGGACAACTATGGCAACGATCGAAGATTGGAGCAAATTGGACATTCGCATCGGCACAATTGTCGAAGCCGCGGCGTTCCCGGAGGCGCGCGTGCCGGCGATCAAGCTGCGCATCGACTTCGGCCCGCTCGGCGTCAAACGCTCCAGCGCGCAAATTACGAAGCGCTACGAACCGGAAGCGCTGATCGGGCGGCAAGTGGCGGCTGTCGTCAATTTTCCGCCGCGGCGCATTGCCGGGTTCGAGTCGGAGGTACTCGTGCTCGGCGGTGTGCCCGAACCGGGAGACGTCGCGTTGCTCGCCGTCGATGCGCCGGTGCCGAACGGAACGCCCGTCGCGTGACATTATGCATAACGCTACGTTATGTTGCAAATAGCCTGCCTGTTTTCTGAAAAACGCGCAAATATAAGGTCGGAAATGCCAAAGACATGGCGTACTTTGTCACAACAGGCGAAAAATGCGTTAAAATGGGACTATCTTGCGAGGAAGCGAGGGGTCCCCTTTGACGTTATCTCAGGTTATCGTGCCACTTTTTACCCACTTCCTGCCGATGATTTTTTTCGTCTTCATGCTGATGGACGTCATCGTGCGCAATCGCAGGAGCGCCGAGCATCGGCTGGCGGGCGGCATTATTTTGTGCTGCATGCTGATGTTTACCGAGGAGTATGTGCGGCAAATGCTGCCCTTGTCCTACAGCCCGATGATTTCCGTCATCTGGTTCAGCACCGCGGGCATTACGATCACGGGTTTCGGCTTGCACTTGTTTATCAAATTGGCCGGACTGGAGCACAAGATGCCCCGGTACTTGTATCCGGCTTTTTGTTATGTGCCGACGTTTCTTGTTATCGTCAACTTGTTGGTGAACGACCAGATGATTTCGGGCAACGAGTTCCACGAGGCAGGCATCTGGAAGCTGCCCGTGTACAACGAAGCTTATTACATCGCAATGGTCGGCAGCAACCTGTTCAATCTCGCTTATGTAATGATTTTGTCCAAAGGAAAGAAGCATGCCGTCTCCGCGGAGCATGGCGCAATATACAACGAGCTTATTCTTGGCGTGGTTGTGACGGCGTTTTTTAATCTGCTGATCGGCCTGATCGACTTCAAAGGCTGGTTGCCTCCGTATCCGTACATTTACGGCGGCTTCGCCTGGTGCGTGCTGCTTCGCCGCACGATGCTGAAGTACGATTTTCTCAACCATATCGACAAAAGATACGAGCGGCTGTTCAACCTGAACCCCGCGGCGATCATGCTGATGGATGTGCACGGGAACATGAAGGAAGCGAATCCGAGCGCCAGGCAGCTGTGTCGGGAGATGAAGCTCGACTATACCCGGTTTTTCGCCATTCTGAGCGAGGATGTGAAGCGGCGGATTCGGGCGAAGGAAGACATCGGCAATTGCGAAATGACGATCGATATCGGCGGCAAACAAGTGGATGTGGTTCTGGACGGCGACTATGTGCTGGTGGACAATCAGCCCCATCTCATCCTGATTGTGCGCGACGTTACGCAGGAGAAGAAGAACCAGCGGGAAGTGACGTTTCTTGCCTATCACGACCCGCTGACGAGGCTGCCGAATCGGCGTTATTTCAACGAGAGCCTGAACGCGGCGATAGAAGGCGCCGAACGGCACGGACATAAACTGGCCGTCGTGCTGTTCGACATCGACCGCTTCAAGGAGCTGAACGACAAGTACGGCCATGCGGTCGGCGACCAGGCGTTGTCGCATCTGGCGTCGATCGTCCGCGAAGCGATGCCGCAGGGCGGCATGGCGGCGAGACTGGGCGGGGACGAGTTCGTGTTGTTCCTCCAGCCCGTCGCATCGGCGCAGGCGGTCAAGGAACTGATCCAACGGCTGCAGCGGGAACTCGAAACGAACAAGCTCATCGTCGACGGCGAATGGATTCCGATTCGGCTCAGCATCGGCGCCAGCTTCTATCCGGGCAACGGCTTGGACAGCGACGCGCTGCTCAGCAGCGCCGACAAGGCGCTCTATCACGTCAAGCAGCGCGGCCGCAACAGCTTCCATATGCTGCCGGAAACGTCGTAAGGGCATAAGAGCCGGGCCAGGCCCGGGCTATTGGCTCAAATAATCGTCCAGGTCGCGATTCGCTTTGGATTGGTTGCATTCGTTGCAGGCGCAGACGCAGTTGACCGGAGTCGTATGCCCGCCTTTCGAGCGCGGCACGAGATGATCGAGCGTGTCGCCGGGGCCGCCGCAGAAGAAGCAGATGCGGCCGTCCCGATCCAAAATATAATCGCGGAATTCCTTGTTGCTGAACAGCCGCCGGATCGTATGCGGGCTTACGACGACGGCGGCTTTTTCCCGTACGAGCGTAACGGCCGTTTCCATATCCGTCGGCTGAAGCCAGCGTTTGCCTTTATCCGTGCGGCCGCGCATGCGGACGACGCCGGTGCGGTCCGGCCGCAAGGCGCGCAGGTCGAAGCCGGTGGACGGGATGGCGAAATCCGGCTGCCCCGGGAGCGGCCGGATCGTGGCGCGGCGCGAAGGACGCGGCGCGTGGGCGTGCGTGTGCGAGATCGGTACGGCGGCGGCTTCTTCGCCGACGGGAACGCCGACGGCTTGCCGGCACGTTCTGCAGGCGCCGCGGCGCTCGCCCGAACGGCTTCTGCGCCCGGTTCTGCGTTTGAATTCCTGCAGCGGCCGGGGCACTCCGCAGCGCGAGCATATTTTCATGGCCTTGTCGGTGGTGCCGGCGTTCGTCATGGGGCTGTCTCCATTTTCGCTTATCGTTTCTTACAGTATAACGAATCGTGTGTGTTCACTTCCAGTGGGGATGCCCGCAGGCAAATTTGGGCTCATCGTGGCGAGGCCTCACGCCAAAGTGCGGGAATGCGGGCTGTCCGCCAGCTGCCGCTCCATATTCGCCGTGACCGCCATGCCCGATAGCCGGAATGCCATCAGTACGGCTCCGGCTGCCGGCGAAAAGGCCGGCTCGACAACGGTGTAGCGGCGGGGTTGCATCGTTGGTTGGCCCAGCGCACGAACCAAATGGCGGCGCATATAACGGCAACGCGCAACGCCGCCGATCAAGGCGACGTCGACGGCTTGATCCGCAAATCCCGCGCCGATCAGCCGGACTCCAGTCGCCAGTTGTTCCGCTGCCGTTCGGCAAACCGATGCGGCCAGCGGACTGCCGGTTTCAGCCGCTTCCGTCACCAGCGGCGCCATCAGGCCAAACGATCGATCGCACGCCTGCCTGTCCCGCCGAAATCCGTCTTTCGCCAGCCCGCCCAAATAACCCGTGTCCGGCGCCTCCCAGTAGGCGAGCACCTGTCGAACGAATGTTTCGTCTTCCGCTGCATATTCTCCGGCGACGATTCGGAATACGGCATCGTAAGCGAGATGTCTGGCGGCTGCATAAGCATAGTGGCGAAATTGATAATTGTTCCGCTGCTCGCCGGACTCGTCCACGCCGTAAACGATCGAACCGGTTCCCGCGATCGCGATAATGCCCGGCTGTCCGCGCAAGGCGCCGGCTTGGGCGATTCGGGCGTCGTTGACGGCCAGCTTCTCCCCGCGCATGCCGGGCAAATCGATCAACGCGTCGGCCCACGGCCGATCCTCGTCGCGATCCAGCCCCGCCACGCCGGCGACGATCGCCGCCACATCGGCCTCGCTCCGTTTCGCTTCCCGCAACGCCGCTTCTATCGCTTGCCTGACATGCCGCACGGCATCCGGATCCTTGTGCGCGTTCGCCGGGCCTCCTTGCGAATAAGCTAGCACGCGCCCCGACGGATCGGCCGCCATCACCCGCGTATAGCTTCCCCCTCCGTCGATGCCGATCACAATACGTTGGTCCATGCGGGTCGGCTCCTTTCATGATGGACGGCATCATGGCGATGCCTCCTCGGTGTATATGATCGTAACCCGCAATCCGCACAATCACAAGTCCGTTTGAACGATCTCTCGGATGCATAAGCAAAACGGCTGTTCAAATCAATTTAAATTGTGTAAAATTAAATTGTATAAAATTGATTCGAAGGAGGACCGCACCATGAACATATACGATTTCAACGTGCAAACGATAGGCGGCGAAGAGAAGACGCTGGCCGAATATCGCGGCCAGGTGCTGCTGATCGTCAATACGGCGACCCAATGCGGACTCGCGCCGCAATTCGACGGGTTGGAGAAGCTTTATCAGACGTACAAGGAGCAAGGCTTTACCGTGCTTGGTTTCCCGTGCAACCAGTTCCGCGAGCAGGAGCCGGGCGACAACGGCCAGGTCGAACAAGCGTGCCGGATCAACTTCGGCGTTACCTTTCCGCTGTTTGCCAAAATAGACGTCAACGGCAACGCGACGCACCCGCTGTACCGTTATTTGAAGAAGGAAGCGGGAGGGCTGTTCGGCTCGGGCATCAAATGGAACTTCACCAAGTTCCTCATTGACCGGGACGGCCGCGTCGTCAAACGGTTTTCGCCCACGACAACGCCGGCCAGAATCGTCAGCAAAATCGAACGGCTGATCGGAGCGCCGTATGCGGCAGCCAAATGAACGAATGAAGCTGGACAACCAGCTTTGTTTTCTGCTGTATGCCTCCTCGCGGGCGGTTACCCGCCTGTACCAGCCGCTGCTGGATGAGCTAGGCATCACGTATCCGCAATATTTGGCGCTGCTGGTGCTGTGGGAGCGGGAAACCGCGACGGTGAGCGAATTGGGCGCCAGGCTGGAGCTCGATTCGGGTACGCTGACGCCGATGCTGAAGCGGATGGAAGCGGCCGGGCTGGTCGTGCGCGAGCGCGATCCGCTTGACGAACGGCGCGTCGTCGTGCGGCTGACAGCCGCAGGCGAGGCGCTGCAGGAGCAGGCGTCCTGTTTGCCGGAGAAGCTGCTTGCCGGTGCGGGCGGCACCGAAGCGGAGGCGCTGGAGCTGCTCGGCACGCTGCGCCGCCTCCTGGCCCGGCTGAAGGCGCCGGAATGAAGCGGCGTTAGAAGGAGTCTGGCGTCAGGAAGCGGGGCGCCGGAAATTTGGCCCGGATGCGCGCCGCGCTTGCCGGCGGCAGCGCGTACAGATCCATGATGAGGGCGTCGATGGTTTCGTAAATCGACGCTCTTTCCGCTGCGTTGCGCGAGGCAAGCATGCCGTCGACCAGCCGGACGAGCCGCTCCTGTTCGGGCTGCAGGCAGCGCGGCAGCGGGATGGACTCGATGTGCCGGCGCAGCACCTTGACCGAAGCGAAAGCGCAGCGGTAATAAAACTGCGCCGCCCGCGAGTTCAGCACGGCCATCACCGCTTTGGCCGGAAAACCGTCCAGCTGCGGGATGAGCACATTCGCGCTGTTCAGCGAGAGCAAACCCGTTTCGTCGTAAGCGAACACAAGCTGCGCATTGATGAAGCGGTACAGCAGCTTCTCCGGCGCACGGTACATGCGGGCGGGAGCGACCTGCTGGAACTGCTCCGGCCGGAACCGAATATACCGCGGCTCGGCCGGAAACACGTTGTATTGAAAAACGTCGGCGCCGGCCACGACGGTTTCGCCGCCATCCGGCATGTCGCGAAGCACCCAGCGGCTGTTGTCGCCGGTGACGATGCCGAGCGCAAATTCGGCATGGCCGGCGAGACTTCCGCCGCCTGCAGCGCGCATCCGCTCGAGGATGCGATGATCGCCGCCTGTGGCGCCGATATTGAAGACGGAGATTTCGTTGCCGGCAAACCGCCGCTGCAGCGCGCGATGGTTCCCGTCGCTGCCGGCGATCGCGACCCGGTGGCGGCCGTCTGGCGGCGACTTGCGCAGCGTCAGCGCAATCGCGTCGCTGTTCACGTGCGAGAACGACTGGCCGAGCGCTTCGATGCGTTGCAAGCTGCTGCGTTCGAGCAGCAGCTTGCGCACGGGCTCGTGCGCCCCGACTGCCAGCAGCGATTCGGGCAGGACGAAGGCGAGCGTTCCGCCGGGGCGGAGCAAGCCGATGCCGCGCTCGAGGAACAGCGCGAACGAATCGCCTTTGGCGGCTGCGGTTTCGTAGCGGCCGGCCAGCCGCTTGCGCTGTTCGCTCGCGAACGGTACGCCCCACGGCGGATTGCCGACGACGATGTCGTAAGCGCCGTCGCTCAGCCCGGCCGGCTCGGGCGCGGGCTCGAGCGAGTCGCCGACGAACAGTCGGTCGCCGACGTCGCTCCGGCCGGGCGGTTCGCCGAGCAGCGCCAGGTTGACGCGGGCGAGCGCAACGGCGACCGGGTCGATGTCGCAGCCGGTCAGGCAGCGGCAACGAATGAGCTTGTCCGCTTCCGCCGCCGACATGCCGCGGGCAATGAAGCGGGCTTTGAGCGCCAGGTAGGCGCGTATCAGGAACATCCCCGTGCCGCAGCAAGGATCGACGAAACGCGGCGCGGGTTCGTCTTCGCACAGCTCAAGGCATTGGTCGACGAGCTGTGCGGCGATGGGGGCGGGGGTGTAGTAGCTCCCGCCTTTTTTGCGCGTGCGCAGCATGGTGAGCGACATGTAGAGCAGGCCGAGCAAATCTTCGCCTTCGCGGAAGGCGACGGGCAGCCGCGCGACGGCCCGCAGCGCCGCGAGGGCGTCTTTGCTCGCCGCCGCCACCCGCGAAGGCGGGCAAATCGCCGCGAGCATGGCGGCATAAGGCGCCGCGTCGAGCTCGCCGGCGGCGAACCGCTCGCTGAGCGAGCGGTCCGCGCCGCCGGCTGCTGCGCTGCCGGCCGCGGGCAAGCGGCCGCGGTCGGCGAGCAGCAGCAGCGCCGTCTCCAGCAGCGCGAGCGCGGCATCGTCTGCGCCGGCAGAGGCTTCGGCGATGGCCGAAGCCAGGTGCCGGCCGGTTTTGCCGGTGCCGTAGGCGGCCGGGAGCGCGCGGCCGCCTACGGCGGATTTGTTGCGGCGGCTGCGCAGCCGCGTGTCTTTGCCGCTGCGCAGCGACTCGCGCAGCCGGAGCAGCTCGCGCTCGTCGAGCGCGAGGGAGCGCCCGCGCCGCGAGCCGGCGAGGCGGCCGGCCCGCAGCCAGTTGCGCACCGTCGCCTCCGACACCGCAAGCGCTTGCGCGGCATCGGCGACGGTTAGCCATCGCTCGCGAGTCTGCGCGCCGGAAGGGGCGTCAGCATGCACATCAGGCTGCACGCTTGCCTTCACATTTGTTCGTTCGTCGATTGGTTCCCCCGGCATGTTGTTCTTCTCCTGCGCGTTTTCATTGATCATTGCCCTTATCATACCGCATGGCTAGGCTAGGGGGAACTGTTCGTCAACACGCATAACGAAGCAGGTGCACGTGTCATGTCCCATAAGTTCGCACACGAGCGGCGACCTTGGCAGCAAACTCATATCATGGTCGTTCGTTATTTGTTCGAGTTACTGTAGCAGCATATCACCTACTGGTTGGACGGTGTGATGCGCAGGCGAAGCAACTGTTTGTTCGGGACAGGACGCTGCGGGAGCGCTGTTGCGAAATAGGCCATCTTTTATGGCCTATTTGGTCCAAAAGGGGCAGTCGCCACAAAATAGCCAGTAATTTCACTGGCTATTCGTGTCGATCTAACCGGATTGGACTTGTTTCGTCCCAATAACCAGTGTTTTCACTGGCTATTTGGGAGGGGGAAGGGCGAAATGGGGAAATAAGCCACTTTTTATGGCTTATTTCGCTTCCAGCAGGCCCTTCGGCAAGATCGACGAAAATCAATAAAAAGAATGCCCCGAAGCCTGCGCGTGATCGGCCTTCGGGGCATTCCGGCACTTTCTCGTACCGTCAAGCGGGTTGCTCGCGCTTCTCCTCGATTTTCCGTTTCAGCGCCTCGCGTTCGCCGCTTTTCAGAATCGGGCAATTGTAGCACTTCTCGCCGTTCTCGCGGCGGTAATACATGCAGCAGGAGGAGCGGACCATCAGCTTGGCGCCGGGCTTGTAAGGGCTGTCGATATATTCCGCTTCATGCACGAAAGGATTGCGCCGGCGGCCGAACAGCTCGGCCGGCAATTGCTCCAGCAGCTTCAGGTCGGCCTGAAACCGCACCCGCGCCGCTTCGCGCGGATCGTTCTCCAAGACAAAATCGCGGGCAAACGCCATGCGCGCCCCGTATTGGTTCCAGACGAGGTCGGGCTTGACGCCCGCACCGGCCCCCACGGCCGCGAGCATCGGTCTGATCGTGTCGCGGTAATACGCGGTCAACGCTTCCGTCACCGCTTCGTCGCGTCCTTCCGCTGCAGGCAGGTCGCTCCAGCGCAGCTCCTTGATCCGGAACACGGTATGCGCATGGTCCTCGTGCTGTTCGAGCTGGAACTCGAGGTTGTCCGGTGTCAGGTCCAATACGCGATTGTACTGGGAAATGCCGAGCTGCACGATCGCGCACAGGCCGAAGAAACCCATGCCGATATGCGACGCGGGCAAATCGAGCCCGTGCGCCTTCAGCAGGTCGCGGCTGCAATTCAGCGCCTGCGCCATCGTGTCCGGCTGCAGCAGCTCGGCGACAGGGGCGGAGAATGCAGGATCGTCCGCTCCTTTGAGCGAGATGTGAAAAAATTTGTCGGCCAGCGCGAGCAATTGCTCCAACGTTGCTCCTCCTCGGGCGATGCGTTAATAAAAATGAGAATCATTTTCACGAATTCAGCTATCAAAAAGTATACGGCAATCGGCCCGCGCTGTAAATTCTTTCTTTGTTTGCGTTTGTCCGCACTTGTCCGCGCTTGCCCGCGAAGCAGACTCGGCGGCTCCCCGCCTCGTATACTTTCGTCTTCGTTCCCATTATACTGGTACCGAACCCGAATGAGCGGAGGCAATTCGATGAACGAGTACCTATATACATTCGCCTGCCACGAGGACGAACAGCTGCTTGGCGGCATGGAGCGCCGCGCGCTGTTCGGCGGCGACGGGCTGCCGGCCGTGGACCGCGGCCGCTTCGTCGTCAGCCGCCGGGCGATCGATGCGAGCCGCAGCCCGTTCGTGAAGCAGCGGATCGAGGTGATTGCCGAAAGCGGCGATCCGGAGCAAATTGCGGCGCAGATGGAGCGGACGGTGCGGCTGGACGGCGCAACGTTCAAGATCGTATACGTGCCGGCCGACGAGGACGCCGCGGATTACGACGAGCGGCGGCGCATCGAGCGGCTGATCGGCGCGCGCGTCGTCGGCCGGGCCGATATGAAGCGGCCGGACGCTGTGTTCGGCATCGCGCGGGCGAACGGGCGCTGGCTGTTCGGGCCGTGCGAGGACAACGCGGCCGTCTGGCTGCGCAACAGCCGGAAGCCGCGCAATTATTCGACCGCGCTCGGCACCCGGCTGGCGCGGGCGCTCGTCAACATCGCCGCGCCGGAGCCGGCCGGCTTGCGCCTTGTCGACCCGTGCTGCGGCATGGGCACGGTGCTGGTCGAAGCGATGTCGATGGGGATCGCCATCGCCGGCTTCGACATCAACCCGCTGGCCGTACGCGGGGCGCGGGACAATCTCGCCCATTTCGGCATGCCGCAGGATGCCGTCGCCTTGGGCGACATGCGCGAACTGAACGGCGCATATGACGCGGCGATCGTCGATTTGCCGTACAATTTATGCTCGGTGCTTTCCGCCGGCGAGCGCATGGAGCTGCTGCGCGCCGTCCGGCGCCTGGCGCACCGCGCCGTCATCGTGTCGACGGAGTCGATCGACGCCGATGTCGCGGCGGCGGGTTTTGCCATACAGGACCGCTGTACGGTCAGCAAAGGCAGCTTCGCCAGGCAAGTGCTTGCCGCCGAATCATCCTCATTTCGCCCCGTTCCCTCTCCCCTCGTATGAAAAACTCCGCTGGCGGGAATGACTGGAAGTGAACTCATTCCCGCCAGCCGGAGGCCCATCCCATGAATCCGCCCGATGCGACCCTTGCCATTCCCGCCAGTCTGGCGCAAAGCGTACGCCTGATGACGGAACAATTCGGAAACAGCAGCGACTTTGTCGTGCGCCCGTTCCAGCTCGGCGGCGAACCCGAGGCGGCCGGTCGTTCGCCCTGGTCGTCAGCTTCGCTGACTGCTCCCCTGGTCGTTCCCTCCGGGAACTGCTCGGGCATGCATCCGGGGGTATGCGACCTGCCTGACAACGAACTGCCCGCCCCTGCATCCGGGGAAGGAGCGGCGTTGTATATCGACGGCCTCGTCGACGGCGGCGCGGTGCGCGGCAATATGGAGACGCTGCTTCGCTGCGCGCGCGAGTACCGGCTGGCGAGCATGAGCCGGCAGTACGATTGGGCCGATCTCGTCCAGTATGTCGCCATTCCCGCCGACAGCATGCAGGCGGTGTCGACGGCGGACGAAGCTTGCGACGCTATGCTGTCAGGCGCGACTGTCTTCCTGTTCGACGGGTACGCAGGCGCCTTGCTGTTGCATACGCCTGGCGGCGAGGAGCGCGGCGTGGAGGAGCCGGCCACCGAAACGTCGGTGCGCGGGCCGCGCGAAGGGTTTACGGAATTGATGCGCACCAATACCGCGATGGTCCGGCGCAAAGTGAAGGACAAGCGCCTCCGCACGGAGCAGCTGCAGATCGGGCGCGTGACCAGAACGAACGTCGAAGTGATGCACATTTCCGGCATTGCGGACGAATCGGTCGTAACGGAGGTGCTGATCCGTCTGAAACGAATCGACGTCGACAGCATCCTGGAAAGCGGCTATATCGAGGAAATGATCGAAGACGAAACGTACGCGCTGTTCCCGACGGTAGCCAACACGGAGCGTCCGGATGTGGTCGCGGCCAATTTGCTTGAGGGGCGAGTCGCCGTTTTCGTTGACGGCACGCCGTTCGTGCTGCTGGCGCCGGCGGTGTTTGTCCAGTTTTTCCAGGCGGCGGAAGATTATTACCATCGGTATACGTATGGCCTGATCCGGCTGCTGAGGCTGCTTTGTTTTTTTATCGCCATGTTCGGCCCCGGCTTCTATATTGCCATCACCACGTTCCATCAGGAAATGCTGCCCACCGGCCTGCTCATCAGCTTGGCCGCGCAGCGGGAAGGCGTGCCGTTTCCGGCGTTTGTGGAAGCGCTCATGATGGAGGTGACCTTCGAAATTTTGCGTGAAGCGGGCGTGCGACTGCCGCGGGCGATCGGCCAGGCCGTTTCGATCGTCGGGGCGCTCGTGCTCGGGGATGCGGCCGTGCAGGCGGGACTCGTTTCGCCGGCGATGGTGATCGTCGTTTCGCTTACGGCGATCGCGAACTTCGTTATCCCTGCCTTCGAGGTGGCGATTTCACTGCGCATTCTGCGGTTTCTGTTCATGGCGATGGCCGCCAGCTTCGGTCTGTTCGGCATGACGATCGGCTTCATCGCCCTGCTGCTTCACTTGTCGAGCCTGCGTTCGTTCGGCGTTCCGTTTACGTCGCCCTTCGCACCGTTCCGGCTGGAGGACCAGAAGGATACGCTGCTGCGTTTGCCGATCTGGAGCATGCGCAAGCGGCCGCATTTTTTCAGCCGGGACAACCGGGTTCGCCGCCGTGCCGGCAAACCGCGCAAGCCGTCCGGCCGCTCGTAATCGTTCCGTCGATACCGCAGGAAAGGACGTGACGCCTATGGCGGTCCGCCCATTTCGCTTTCGCAACCTTCTGATGCTTGTGCTTGTCGCGGCGCTGCTGGGCACGCTGCTGACGGGCTGCTGGAACCGCCGGGAGCTGAACGAGCTCGCCATTACCGTCGGCATGGGCATCGACAAGTCGGGGGACCAGTATGTTGTTTCGGCGCAAGTCGTCGATCCGGGCGAGGTAGCCGCGCGCAAAGGCGCCACGGGCAACCGCACGCCGGTTGTGCTTTACAAGGAGCAGGGAGCCAGCGTGATCGAAGCGATGCGCAAAATGACGACCAAAGCGCCCCGCCGCATCTATATGGCGCATCTGCGCATGCTGGTGGTCGGCGAGGAGCTGGCGCGGGAAGGCCTTGCGCCTGTGCTCGATTTTTTCTCGCGCGGGCATGAGCTGCGCACCGACTTCTTCATCACCATCGCCAAAGACGACCTGGCGGAAAACATCCTGAAGGTGTTGACGCCGCTGGAAAAAATTCCGGCTAATGAAATGTACGCCTCGCTGGAATCGTCGCAGCATTTCTGGTCGCCGACGAACGGCGTGTTTCTCGACAAGCTGATGAATCAACTCGTGGCGGAAGGGCGGAATCCGGCGATTACCGGCATCCATATCGTCGGCGACAAAACGCAGAGCGGCCGGCAGAGCAACCTGAGCGTCATTGAACCGCCGGGCCAGCTGCAGTACGTCGGTTTCGGCGTATTCAGGCTTGACAAGCTGATCGGATGGCTGAACGACAGCGAGAGCAAGGGGTATAATTATTTGGTCAATCAGGTGACCAGCGCGGTGGCGCACTTCCCTTGTCCGGACGGCAGCGGGCGGATCGTGTTGGAAATCCTGCGGTCGCATACCCGCTTGACCGGCAAGAAGACGGCCGACGGCAATCCGAAGATTCAGGTCGATTTGCGCGCGGAGGGAGATATCGCCGAAATTGCCTGCAAAGTCGATTTGAACGACACTGCGGTGTTCGAACAATTGCAGCGGATGGGGGAGCAGCGGCTTCGCGAGTTGATGGAGCAGGCAATCCGTAAGGCGCAAAAGGAGTTGGACGACGATTTTCTCGGCTTCGGCGCCGCATTGAACCGCTCCTATCCGAAAGATTGGGAGAAGCGGTGGAAAGCGGAATGGCCCCGGTTGTTCGAGCATGTGCCGGTGGAAATGAAGATCGATTACAATCTGAGACGGGTGGGGACGGTGACGAATTCGTTCCTGCAGCAATTGAAGGAGTAGAGGACAATGGGATGGTCTGTCGCCGGCGTCGTGGCGGGGGTAACGCTGCTCGGCCTGATCGACGTGCCGTATTTGCGCAAGATGCGGTCGCGGAAGGAGACCTGGGTGTACATCGTATTGATGCTGTCGGCTTTGACGCTGAACGTGTTATGGATACTGGATGTGCCGCTTCCGAACCCGGTCGAGTACATCACCGCGATTTACAAACCGTTAAGCAATTGGCTGTACGGGTTGTTGAAGTAACGAGCCATCAACCGGAATCGGGAGGGGATGCAGGCATGGGAAACGGGAAAATCGCGATTCGCCAGTTTATTGTGCTGGTGACGATGTTCTGCGTCGGCAGTTCGATCCTTCTCGTTCCTGCTGCCCTGGCGATCGACGCCAAACAGGATGCCTGGATGTCGGCCATCGTCGGCACGCTGGTCGGCCTGCTGCTGATCGTCCTGTTCGGCAAATTGGCGAGTCGGTTTCCGGACATGACCCTTGTGCAAATGAGCGAATGGCTGCTGGGCAAATGGCTGGGCAAGCTGGTTGGCTTGCTGTACTTCGTGTTTGCGTTTCTGCTGTCGGTGTTCATGCTGCGGTACATCGGCGATTTTATGACTTCGCAGATGATGACGGAAACGCCGATCGAAGCGATTCATATCCTGTTCATGACTATCGTTGTCATGGGTGTTCTGCTCGGGCTAGAGACGTATACGCGCACGGCGGAAATCATGTTTCCATGGATAACGGTCTTTTTCGTCACCCTCGCCATCCTGGTCGCGCCGCAATTTCAGTCGCCGTTCATCCAGCCGGTCCTGGCTCATGGCATCAAACCGGTGCTGCGCGGCTCGTTTCCGCTGATCGGCATCCCGTTTCTGGAGCTTGTCCTGCTTCTGATGCTGACGCCGTTCGTCGCGGGGCCGGAGCGCCGGTTGAAAGGGTTTCTTATCGGCGGCTGCATCGGCGGCCTGCTGGTGTTCGGCGTCACCATCGTTTCGATTCTGGTGCTTGGTCCCGATATGACCGTCCGCGACATCTACCCGAGCTACGTCTTGACCAAAAAGATCAATATCGGCAACTTCCTGCAGCGGATTGAAGCGATTCTGGCGGTTGTCTGGTTCTTCACGATTTATTTCAAACTGACAATCACCTTCTATGTGTCGGCGCTGATTCTGGCCCAGGTACTGGGCTTGCCGCGCATCCGGCCGCTCGTGATGCCGCTGGCGCTCCACACGCTTGTGCTTGCGCTCGTCGTGTACCCGAACATCATGTACGGCATTCAATTCGCCGGCAAAATGTGGACGCCTTTCGCGATGACGTTCGGGCTCGCGCTGCCGCTGCTGCTGCTCGCCGTATCGTTCATCCGCCGCCGCAAAGGCGCCGCTCCTCCGTAAAGGCAAGTTATCGCGAAATAGGGAGGGGGTGGCGAAATAGGCCATCTTTTATGGCCTATTTCGTCTAAAATGGGCAGTCATCTCAAAATAGCCGGTGTTTTTGATGGCTATTCGTGTAAATCTGGTCTGATTGAGGCTCTTTGACCGAAATAACCAGTGTTTTCACTGGCTATTTTCGATGAGACTGGCGAAATGGGGGCAATAAGCCATTTTTTATGGCCTATTTTTTCGCCCCAACCGA
Source organism: Paenibacillus cymbidii (assembly GCF_004764705.1). Lineage (GTDB taxonomy): Bacteria > Bacillota > Bacilli > Paenibacillales > NBRC-103111 > Paenibacillus_AN > Paenibacillus_AN cymbidii. The sequence goes on from NZ_SHLX01000032.1 coordinate 43,277, forward strand.
ACGATGAGGCGGGGGAAACGCTCCGCCCTCCGTGTCGTCCTCCGTGTCGCCCTCCGTGTCGCCCTTCGCGACCAGTGCGCTGACGCGGGCCAATTCACCGGCTTCGCTGCCATCGCGTTGCCCATCCGTCGCCGCCATACCGTCGGCATTCTCCTTCGCCGCCGTCACCGCCGACGCCGCTTCGGCATCTTTCGCCCGCCGCGCCAAATACAGCGCATATTCAATCGGCCGCCGCAGCGCCGTCACATAAATGCCGGTTTCGCCGGTTTTGAGAAACACGTCGCGGCTCGGCTTCGGATTCGCCTCCAGCAGCCAGACGCGCCCCTTCTTGTCGACGCCGACGTCCAGCCCAAACTCCATCATCGGTCCAAACCGCTCCTCAATTGCCGCCACCACCGCAAACGCGAGCGCATCGCATTCGCGCCCGATCCGTCCCGCTTGCTCCGCGCCAAACCGGCCGCGCATGAACGCGTCGAACGGCACCGCCGTGCCGCCGCGCCCGCGCAGCAGGTTGGTCGTCGGGCTGTTGCGGCCGCCGATGCGCAGCGCCTTGCCGGTCAACTGCCATTCGCCGTCGCCGTTTTTCTGGATCAGCACGCGAACATCCGCGACGCGCCCCGGCACCAGTTCGGTATCCAGCCCCATCTGCACGAGAAACCGACCGGAGCGGATGCTTTGCGACCGCGTCCAGGCCAAGGTCCAGACGAGCAGCGCCTGCAAGCTGCCGAATTCGAGCAATCGCAGGGCGGACTTTTTTTCCCGCGCCTGGACGAGGTAGCCCGTCCCCCGGCGCGCGATCTTCATCACGCCGAAGCCGCCGGTGCCGTTGGCCGGCTTGACGTAAACGATCCGGTGCCGCTGCAGGAAGCGGCGCAACGTCTCCGGCGAGCAGAGCTCGGTTTCCGGCACCCATTTGCGCACCGCTTCCGATGCGGTGTACAGCTTCGTGGCTTCCGATTTGAAAGTAAAATGGTTGTTCGCATACCGAAAACAATTGCTCTCCCGCAGCTGCGTCAAGGCCGGCGTCCAATGGCTGCGAAACCGGTCGATCACGATGTCGGGCCACGGCAATTCCCGCCTGCTCCAGCCGCCGCCCGCATTCGGCACGAAGCCGTAAACTTTTTTGCGCTCATGCTGCACGTCCTGATGGGAGAACAAATACACGTCAGCTTCAAGCTTCCGGCCTTCCCGGATCAAATCGCGAAAATAGTCCGGCTCCATGAACCGCTTGTTGTCCCGGTAGGTCAATACGCCGATGGTGGTTCGCCGCAATGGAGTCGCTCCTTCCCCCATGAACAAGAATGGTTTCTTTCCTCAAGGTATGAGCGGAGGGTGCGGGCGGTGTGGGCATGGTTACTTCTTTGCGAAAAAAGGGGATATTTTACATTTCTGCGACATGAATTTCCATGTAATTGGATTTATACGTCAAATTTCTTAACATTAAAGCGTTTGCAGCACAATAATTTTCGGGAATGGCACCAAATTTTCTTTTCATATGGTACAATTAGTGACATATAAATTACATAAGTTGGATAAGGGGTGTGGTGCGATGTTCGATTGGCTCGGATGGAGGAAAGGGCTGCCCCTCTGGTGGTCTTATCGTTTGAATGCGAGGTCGAAAGAAGATGTCGAGGACATTTTCGTCGGCATTGCCGAAACGCGGATGAACTTGCTGCAGGCTTGGACGCTGGAATATTGGGGCCACCTGGATCGTTTGCTCGATCAAATGAAGCCGTGGGACGACCGCGACCGCAGCGGGGCGGAGCGGCTGTTCGCCAAGGCGCACATGCGGGCGGCGGATTTCTCCGAAATCTTCCTGCTGGATGCGGCGGGAACGGTCGTTTTCTCCACCGACCTGCGGCACCGCGGGCAGAAGTACGGCGAAGACGGGCTGATTGCCCCCGGGCTGCGTTATTCCCGCGGCGTGCCGGGCGGTCGAAAATGTTTGTACGGCCCTTACGCCGATCCGTGGACACTGACGATTGGCCCAAGCACCTCCTCCTTCCACGATAAAATGACGCTGCTCTTCATTACCCCGATCGTTTGGCACGGCGAATGGCAAGGCGCCTTGTGCGGCCGCGTGCCGAACGACGTGATCGGCGACTTGATCCAGCGCGAATCAGGCCACGTGTACCCCGACTCGGGCGACAACTACCTCTTCATGGCGAAGCCGGAACTGAACAAACAGATTGCGCCCGGCACGGCCTTGTCGCGCAGCCGGTTCGAGGATCGCACCTTTACGCACGGGGAAAATTTGAAAGACGGCGTCACGACCGACTGGGGCGTCGTATCGGTCAAGGAGCATACGGAACTGGAGCTGATGTTTACCGACCCGGCGACCGGCGAGCTTCATCCGGGCGTGGCGAATACGATCCGGAGCGGCAGCAATTTATTCGTTGCGTTTCCCGGCTATTCCGACTATCGGCACATTCCCGTCATCGGCAAAGGCGTGACGTTTCAACTGCCGCACTGCCCCGACGTCTGGGGGATGATGTGCGAAGGCGATCTGGAGGAAGTGTACCGGATTCGCGGCATCGCCTGGCGCCAGTTCCGGCTCCATCTCGGGCTGATCGCCGGCTCCGGCGTTCTTACGGCGCTGCTGGCTTACGCGCTGGCGGGCCGCGTGTCGCCTGCCGCATCGGGCCTGCTGCTGGGCGGGGCAGGCATTGCGTTCGGGCTGCTCGCTTCCTGGGTGCTTCACCGCAGAGGGAGCGAACGGATCGTCGGCCATATGCGCCGGCTGAACCGTTTCATCCGCATCAATGCGGAGGGCAAGGGCGATTTGACGCAGCGGCTCGACACGCGGCAGTTCGACAACGACGAAACGCGCGATTTGGCCAAATGGATCAACAACATGATCGACTCGCTGGAAGGCATCATGCTGCAGGTGAAGCTGGCGTCGAGCGACGTGCTGTCGAGCCAGCGCGTGCTGGGCGAGTCTACGGCGAACACGGCGGTGGCGACGGAGCGCATGAACGAACGCATCAGCGCGATGATTCTGAGCATCCGCAGCCAGTTGAAGGATATCGACGTGGCGAAGGACGTCGCCGGGGAAATGCGCGGCACGCTGCGCATGCTGGAGGACAAGGCGTCGGCGCAAATTGCGGTGGCGCAAGGCGAAGTCGAACGCATCGGCGACAAGATGCGGCAAATATCGCAGAAGGTGGCGGAGACGAATGGCACGATCGGCGCCTTCATGCAGACGACGCAGGAAATCCGCAACGTGCTGCAGGTGATCGAGGAAATTTCCGCGCAGACGAACCTGCTGGCGCTGAACGCTTCCATCGAAGCTGCGCGCGTCGGCGAGCAGGGCCGGGGCTTCGCTGTCGTCGCCGCGGAAATCAAGAAGCTCGCCGAGCTGACGCGGCAATCGACGATGGAAGTAAGCGACATCGTTCAGCACATTTACCGCAACGCGCAGCATGCAACCGCCTCGATGGAGGAAGGCACGCTGGTCGTCGGCGAAGGCACCGAGCTGGTAGCGGCGGCTTCGGAAATATTGGGCGCGGCCAAGGCGGACGATTCGCTGAAGACGCAAATCGTCGACGAAGTGGTGGTGCTGATGGAGAAAATTGCCACCGTCAGCATGCAGAACCGCTCGATTTCGACCGAGGTGGAAGGCAAGGTGCAGGAGCTGATGACCGACATTGTCGGCGTGCGCCACACGTCGCATCATGTGGAAGCGATCACCGCCTTCCTGCAGCAATTGGTCGGTCAATTCCAGCTTACGGAAGCGCGCAGAAGATAACGGCGGCGAATTTCGCCGGAAGGCAGGAATTCGTTCTTCCCCGGAGAAACTTTACTGGAGCAAGCCAAATCGCAAACGAGAAGCGGGAGGAACGCATCATGATTTTCGGCGATATTCGCAATTACGACAAGGAAAAGAACACGTACCCGGATGCCGTGCGGCGGGGGCTGGAGTATATTCGCGCGACCGACTGGTCCAAGGTGGAGCCGGGCCGCTACGAAGTCGAGGGCGACAAGCTGTACGCCATGCTGCAGACGCCGGAGACGAAGCCGGCCCCGCCAAAGGCGGAGTCGCATCTGACGTATACGGATATTCAGTTTCTGCTGGAAGGCGAAGAAAGCATGGGGTTTGCGCGCTGGGACGAGTCGATCGTCGTCACCGACGATCTGATCGAGAAGGGCGACGCCTACCTGTACGAACATGTCGATAACGAATTCAACCTGCTGCTGAAGCCGGGCATGTTCACCGTGTTTTTCCCGTCGGACATCCATCGACCGAACGGTGCGGTGAATGAACCCATGAAGATCCGCAAAGTTGTGGTCAAAATTCACCGCGATCTGCTGGGGATTTAAACGCAAAACGATCGCTTCCCGTTCGGCCGTCCTGGCCGGGGAGGCGATTTTTTTTGCCAATTGACCTTGGTAGGATGAAGCCTGTCATGCTCAAGCGTATTTCTCCATCATTTTGGCCAGATAGTTCCGGAAGGCTTCCACATATGCCCGCGGCTTCACGATTTCAAGCTGGTACCGAAGCTTGCCAGAAACTGAAACCACGTACTGTTTTGCGGGACCTCAATGGTTGCCGATAAATAGGCCGGACGGTGGTTTTCCATTCGTTTTCGACCGTACCGTTCAATAAATTGATCTTTAATGCCCGGCGAAATCAATACCTTGATGGTGACTAATTCCGGTTGATAGGTTGCGTCCCGTTCTTGTTCGGGCACATGTTCTCTGGGGACGAATGTTATTTCATCCATGTGAAAATGATCGATCCGCGACAATTTGAAGGTTCGATAGTCCATGCGTTGTAAACAGAAGCCCCTTAAATACCAACTCGATTCGCTAAAATGAAGCTGATATGGTTCGACGATTCTTTTCGTTGCGATGCCTTTTCATCGATATGGAAGCTTGACATGTCTTTAAGGTTTGCGCCATCTCGGACTGTCCCTCCCAGTCGTAAAACGACAGTTGAACGGAACTTGTCAGAGACAGCCGGCTCACCATTGCCTCCATTTTTTTTATCGTCCGTTCCACTTCCTCGCTAAGCAGTATTTGTTCCAATCCACCTAATGCAGTCAGTATATTTTCCAGGTCGGAGTTGCTTAACAGCCGTTTATCAACCTTGTATGCATCCATAATCCCGTAGCCGCCGTTAACGCCATTAAATGAAGCGGACGACGGGTGAAGTCGTTCCAGGCAATAACGTGCTGATATGCTTGACATGGACGACAAACAAGTCATGTCATCATGCCGTTAGTCAATACGCCTTGGTCGTCGTGCTTCGGCATGCTGGTCGACAAGTTCGGGATCTGTTGGAAGTTCAATCGCGATGCGGATCGGTTTCTTGATCAAGTGATTGTCGGCAAAAAGTAACTCCTGGTGAAGGCGCTCCATTTTCGTTTGGAGCGATTGGTTGGGAAGGTTCCGTTGCCAGGGAACTTGTGTTCCGCGGGAATTCGGCAACCATAAAGGGAGGCCATCGATCATGATGGCCTCCCTGTTTACCGTTGCAGGAGCTTGTTGCGGCGCCTGCGCTTATTCGGGCGTTTCGCCAAGAAGCCGCCGCAAGCCGAGCAGCGACTGCGCGGAGCCGTCGGCGGTCGTGCCGCCCGGGGGCACGTAGTGCGTTTCGATGCTGTACAGGCCGTTGTAGCCGTCTCGTTCCAGCGCCGCCAGCTGCCCGGGAAAATCAACCGTGCCTTCGCCGATGGGCACGCATTTGGCGCCATCCGGTCCGTGTATGGCGTCCTTCAGATGGACGTGCGCCAGCACCCGTTTTACCGCTTCGTAGCCGTCGGGGAACGCCGTGCGCCCCGTATAGGCTTCGTTGCCCGGATCCCACAGCACGCGCAGCGCGGGCGAATCGACCCGCTCCGCCAGCCGGCCGACTTCGGCCGCGTTGCCGCCGTTGCAGGACGGTTCGTTCTCGAGCAGCAGCAGGAAGCCGCGCTCCTGCGCGATGTTCGCGGCCCGTTTCAGGTGGGCGGCGATTTCCGCTTCATGCTGCTGCGGCTGCTCTTCGCGCCAGAAGGAGAAGATGCGGATGCGCGTCGTCCCGAGCAAGCCGGCGATTTCTATCGCCCGCTCCAACAGCTCGAAATGGCGGGCAACGTCCTCGTCGGCCGATTGCCCGAATGTATCGCCGCCCGCTACCGGCCGGTTCGGGTCCAGCGGACACTTGAACACGGGCGATGCGATCGCGGCCACGTACAGGCCGTGCGCTTCGACGCGCCGCCGCACCTCCCGCGCCTCGTCGTCGGTCAGTGCGATGACGTTGCGGCCGTCCACCATGCGGATTTCCACATGATGCAGGTTTCGCTCCTGTATCCACGTCAGCGCGTCGTCCAGCACCGGCGATACCTCGTCCGTAATAATACCCAATCGTTCCAGCATGCGGTGTGCCTCACTCCTTTTTCATCGAAATTCCGCTGTCCGGCATGTCATTTGCGCGAGAACATGCTCCAGCCGCCAAGTACCGGCGGGTCGCCCGGATCGTCCACCAGCAGCGCTTCGTAATTTTCCGCCGCTTTGCGGAAAGCGTTCGCGTATTGCTCGATCTGGTCCTTGCGGAAGTGCTTGAACCACGGGATGGAGTACACCCGCCGGGCGATCCCGACGGACACCGGCAAGTCCGCGTCGAGCGTCCTGACGTCGCGCGAGGCATTGGCGATCCGCGTCGGTTTGCCGTGACCGTAAACGTCCGCTTCCTGGAACAGCGGATGCTTGTGCAGCGGCATGTTGCAGCCGGGCTGGCAATCGGCGACGCCTTCGGCCCGCACCGCTTCGGTGAAGCGGGTCACGGAAAGTCCGCCGAGCTCCTCCGGCTTGTAGTGACCGTGCGCCGCGTACCAGCCGCCCATCGCGCTGCCGGAATCCGGCCGCGGGCGGTGCGCCGCGAGCCCCGGCACTCCTTCGAGCAAATCCCAGAAGTAATTCATCGCCCGCCCGATTTCGGCGTTGCGTTCGTCATAATGCCGCAGCTGCACCCTGCCCATGGCCGCGCTCATCTGGTGCATGCGGTGCTTGTAGCCGCCGAGCGGCAAACCCGCGTACGGCTGCAGGCTTTCCGTATGGATAACGCCGTTGTAGCGCTCGTAGTGGCCGAAGGCGAGGGCGCGTTCGTATATTTCCCGGTCGTTAGTTGCCAGCATGCCCGCTTCGCCGATGGCGAGCGCTTTGCCTGACATGAGCGACATGCCGGAGACATCGCCGATTGCACCGAGCGCCCGGCCCTTGTAAAGGCCGCCGTGCGCATGCGATACGTCCTCCACGACCTTGATTCCGTGTTTCCTTGCAATCGCCATGATCTCGTCCATATCGGCCGGATAGCCGAAATAATGGACAACCACGATCGCCTTTGTCTTTTCGCTGATGCAGCGTTCGATATCCTTCGGATCGATGCACAGCGTGACCGGGTCGATATCCGCAAACACGACGGTTGCGCCGAGGGAATAAACGGACGTGCACGATGCCCAGTAGGTGATGCTCGGGCAGATCACTTCGTCTCCTGCGCCGACGCCGACGCCGAACAGCGCCGCATGCAAGGCACTCGTGCCGTTGTTGGCCCCGAGCGTGTATGTCGTCCCAAGCCAGGCGCGGTAGTCTTGCTCGAACTGCTTCGTGATGTCGGTGCCGGACATCGCCCGCTTGCGCAGCACGTCGAGCACGGCCGCCTCGTCCTCCTCCGTCACGATCGGCCAGGCGAACAGATCGCCCGGTTCCGACACGACGGCCCGATTGCCGCCGAACAACGCCAATGGATGGTTGCTCATGTTTTTCCACTCTCCCGATTGCCAAAGGTAGCGATTCGTAACGTATAATAAAGGAGAACCCGGAAGGAAGCTTGCCAAAAAAGGAATGCATGCAGCCATTTTATGATCGGAGGCTGGCGGGCGATGAGCGTTTTCCCGCAGTACGAGGATTTAATGACGATGATCGCAGCGCGAAGCGGGAAGCTTCCGTTTTATATTTCGATTCACTCCGTGCGCCAGACGCGGGTGCATCATCACGATTTCGTCGAATTGACGTTTATGCTCGAAGGAAGCGGCAGCGAAACGATCAACGGCGTGACGCATCGCATGCAGCCGGGCGTCGCTTCGTTCCTGCTCCCGCATCACATTCATCATGTCGAAAGCGATTCCGACCGACCGCTGGTCAAATATTGCTGCATGTTCGACATCAATTTGCTGTTCGGTTCGGCTTATGAGGCGGAGCTGTCCCGGTTGCTGTTTCGCGTCGGGTCGGAGCTGCCTTCCTCCGTCGCGTTCGACCCGGCGCTGGCTGCGCAGATGCAGAGCGTGCTCGACATGCTGCATGCCGAATACGTCAACAAGGACGGAATCGGCCGAAACAGCTTTATCCGCGTCAAGCTTACCGAGGCCATGCTGCTGTTTATCCGCGCCGCGCAGGCGGCCGCCGACGCGCCTCCGCCTTCGGGCGAATTGTCCGAGGCGGGGCTCGATTTTGGCGAGGTGCTGCGCTTCATCCACGTCCATTATGCCGAGCCGCTGACGCTGGACAGGCTGGCGGAGCATTGCCGCGTCAGCGCCGCGCATCTCAGCCGCTCTTTCAAGAAGCGCATCGGCTGCAGCTTCCTTGACTACTTGCACCGCTTGCGCGTGGAAAGCGCGGCCAGCATGATGCGCTCCACCGATATGACGCTGATCGATATCGCCGCCGATGCGGGCTTTCCGTCCTATCGCAGCTTCTCCCGCATTTTCCGCGACCTTCAAGGTCGGACGCCGAGCGAGTATCGGCTCGCCTTCAAGTCGGTCGGGGGAGGGTGAGGGAATTCGGCTACTTGAGAGCATATGCGCGGCTTCGTGCGAGTTGTTGGGGCGGAGACGGGGACGGTCGATGTTTGGCTTGTTGGAAGAGGGGAGACGCCGTTCGCTGAGGGCTGAAAGGGGCGGATTCTGCTCGAAGTCGAGCTTGAGCCGCCTGAAATGCGGCTAACCATCAAAATAGGCAATAAAACATGGCTTATTCGGGCTTTTGCACCTGATTTATCAAAAATAGCCAGTGAAATCACTGGCTATTTTTGATAAACGGCTTCAAAATCGAAAAAACGGCGAAATAACCAGTGAAATCACTGGCTATTTCTTTGCTGGCGCCCGTTTTAACGAAATAGGCAATAAATCATGGCTTATTTTGAAGACGGGTGCCGCGCAACGCAGCGTACCGCCCCGCCCCTGCGGAGCGGTCCTTGCCTTACTTGGTGTCGCGCGCGTCATCTTCCTTCGAATAGGCAACGAGCACGACGGATTCGTTCGTCTCTCGCTCCAGTCGCTGCTCCAATTGCTTTAATTGCTCGATTTGGGCGTCGGTCAGCGACGACGGTTTGAATTCGGGCATTAATAATCACCTCACGGCACTACTATTCCCCGTCAGGCTCGATATGATGAGCCGCCGAGGCCGCTCCAAGGTCGCATCGAGCTGAAGTCGTGCCAATGCCGCTCCAACCTCGCCCCAAATGTCGTCGATCTCGCTCCAACCGCACCCAATGTCGCGCCGATCGCTCCAATGTGCCTCGCACTCAACCTACGGCGTCCAAATCGTGGCCGCGATGTAGCAGGAGCCGCCCATGGCGTCGTTGTAGTAATACGCCGTCACCAGCTTGCCGTCGGGCCGCTGCACGGTGCGCGTATAGCCGATGTCGTGGCTGCCGGCGTCCTGCCGCAGCACGATGTCGGCCCCCCACGTTTGCCCTTCATCTTCGCTCAGCCGGGCGCGGATCCCGTACGGGGCGTTGCGGAAGCCGTACGTCATGCACAGCCGCCCGTCCGCCAGCCGCGTGAGCGTCGGCGGATTGCCGCCGTTGCCGCTGTCCGGCACCGGGCGGCTCATGTAGCGCCAACTGGCGCCGTTGTCCGCCGAGCCGTACAGGTCGATCCAGTTGTCGCTGCGGTCCGCGGCCACGCGCCGGTCGCGGGTCGCGACAAGCAGCCGCCCGTCGGCCAGCCGCACGCCGGCCGGCATGATGTCGAAGCCGCCTTCCGGCGCGTCGCCGATCCAGGAGACGAAGCCAAACGTAAGCCCGCCGTCGACGGTGCGCGCGCAGAACGTGCGGCTGCCCGTTTCCGTGCCGGGAATGGTCGGCGCGGTCAGGAACAGCAGCAATTCCTTCGGACCGGCGACGATATAATCCGTTCGCGCGGAAATGCCGACCAAGCCCATCGGCGGCAAAGCATAAGGCCCTTGCCACGAGCGGCAGCGGTCGGTCGAGGTATAGAACCACGACATGGCGCCGCCGGTCAGGTCTTTGCGCGCGAACAGCAGGGCGAAGTCGGGATGGGTGAAATCCGTCCCGCCCGGATAAGGAACCGGCTCGTTGCGATCTTCCGCCGCGCCGCCCGTCCCGCCCGCCGCCGCAGCCGCATGCTCGCCGGCCGACAGCCCCTGATTGCCGGGCGTGCGCAGCGGCATCGGTTCGGTCGTCCACGTGTCGCCGCCGTCCAGGCTGCGCGCCTGCATGGCGGTGAACGGCTTCGTTTTGTCGCGGGCGTGGAAGCCGCCGTCGTTCAGATGATAGCCGGAAGTAAACCCGACGACGATTTCGTTCCCCCACGACCAGATGCCGTAGTTGGCCGGCCAGGCGGCATAACGCCCCGGCTCGCGATACAGAACCACATGTTTCATGTGCGTAAGCTCCTCTCATTCAAACGCCAAGCCCGCACGCGGCGAGCGGCGGGCTTGACGCAATGGCTTGCAGTCCGGCTGGCCGTTACTTTTTAATCCGACCCCAAGCCGTATTGTAGATGTTCTCGATTTCCGTGCCGCCGCTTGTGGCCACTTCCTTGACGAAAGCGTCCAGTTCGCTAAGCGGCCGCGTGCCGAGAATGAATTTGTCGATGTTCTGCGTAAGCAGCGTGTTCACTTTGGTGTTCAACTGCTTCAGTTGCTCCGTTTCGGCCGAGTTGAACGGCGGGTCCTGCGGCTTCTCGATGACTTCCTTAGCGTCCTTCTGCTTCTTGACGATGTCCGACCATTCCTTCAGCGACGGGTTCGAAATCGTCAGCATCGGCGTATCGTCGGTGAACACGCTGAACGCCAGCAGGCCGGTGCCGAGCGCGGATTGCATCGAGCGGTAAGGGTCCTGTTTATCCTTGTACTGGTTCAGCAGCGTGTCCGGAATAGTCACTTTGTCGCCCGAGCGGGTGAAGTCCGTGCCCGGCCGGCCGAAGTTGGTGACGTCCGCACCCGCGTCCGAATACATCCAGTCGAACAGCTTGACGATTTCCTCCGGATTTTTCGCTTTGCTGCTGATGACATACGAGTTGAAGCTCGACGGGTTATCCATGTAGTTGCGTTTTTCGCCCTTGCTGTCTTTCAACAGCGGGAGCATGTCGAACTTCGCTTTCGGATTTTTCTGCTGCAGCGCGGCGTTGAAGTTGACCGCAAACGTGTAGTTGTCATAAAAGAAGAGCGATTTGCCCGAGCTCAAATTTTCCGTCCATTGCTGCTGGGTCAGGTTGGCGAAGTTCGGATCGAGCAGCTTTTCCTTGTACAGTTTGTTGAAGTAGGTGATGACTTCCTTGAACGCATCGGTCGACGTGCCGTAAATGTACTTGTCCTGCTTCGGCTCGTAGTAGATGTTGAAGCCGCCGCCGAACGCGTAGACGAGAAACCGCAGCGTATATTGCGAGCCGTTGCGGATTGTCCACGGATACGAGTCCGGATACGCTTTCTTGAACGCGGACAGCACGTTGTACAGCTCGTTGAAATCGGTCGGCGCTTTCAGGTTCAGCTCGCTTAAAATATCCGTGCGGATCATCGGGAAGTTGCCGACGTTCGCCGCCGCCGACTTGCGCGCCATGATCGGGAAGCCGTAAAACTTGCCGTCGACCATCAGCTTCTTCGCTTCCGGTTCGGCTTCGACCCGCTTCAGGAAGTTCGGCGCGTATTTGTCGAGATACGGCGTCAGGTCAAGGAAAACGCCGGTCGAGGCGAAGTTGGTCAAATCCGCTTTGGTCGCCCGCAGCACGTCGGGAAGATTGTTCGTCGTGATGAGGGTGCTTTTTTTCGTCTCGTAGTCGCTTTGCGGCACGCCTTCGAGATTGATTTTCACATTCGTCTGCTTCAAAATTTCCTGCAGCGCCGGCGCATCCTTGACCAGCGGCTGGGTCGAGCTGTCGCTCATCATGACGGTAATCGTGCGCGTTTCCTTCGGCGTTGCCGCCGGATTGGCCGACGCCGTTGCCGCAGGAGAGCCCGCGGCGGGCGAAGCGGACGGCGAACCGGCCGACTTGTTGTCCTTCGAGCAAGCCGGCAATATGGCCGCCGCCAGCAGCAGCGTGCTGAGCAGAACGGGTGTCGTTTTTTTCTTGAATGTAAGCATGGAATCCCCTCCCGATATAGTCCAATTAACCTTTCAACGACCCAACCATCGCGCCTTTGACAAAATATTTTTGCAGGAACGGGTACAAAATGAGGATCGGCAAAATGGCGGTAATGACGACTGCGTACTTGATATTTTGGCTGACGATCGCCGCATTGGACGTGTGAATTTCCGCCACCTGGCTGCTCGTATCGCCTTCCACGACGATGCTGCGCAGAATGATTTGCACCGGATATTTGCTTCGTTCGTTCAAATACACCAGGGCGGAGAAGAAGCTGTTCCAATGGCTGACCGCGTAAAACAGCGTCATCGTCGCCATCAGCGGCACGGACAGCGGCAGCACGACTTTGCGGAACACCGTCCAGTCGTTGGCGCCGTCCATATAAGCCGACTCCTGCAGCGCTTCGGGAATCTGCTGGAAAAACGTGCGCATCATCACCATATACATCACGCTGACGGCCGGGGGAAGCACGATCGCCCAAATCGAATTAATCATGCCCAGCTTGTCGATGACCAAATATTTGGGAATCAGCCCGCCGTCGAAAAACATCGTAAACACGATCAGCATCGCGAACACTTCTTTGCCGTAAAACGTCCGCCGCGACAGCGGATAGGCGCACAGGCACGTCATGACGAGGTTGATTGCCACGCCGACCGTCGTATACAGCAGCGTATTCCCGTAAGCGCGCACGATCGGGGCGTCGGTAAAGACAATTTCGTATGCCTTCCAGGTGATGCCGATCGGCAGCATGCCGACTTCGCCGCGCGACACGGCGCCGCCGCTGCTGACCGATACGATGGCCATGTAGTAAAGCGGATACAACATGACGAACACGATGACGAGCATAAACAGAACATTAAGGACGTCAAACAACGAAAAGGAAACTTTGCCGGATCGTTTCATGACATGCGGACACCACCCAGAAGGTTTTGCGATACTCCCCGAATCGGCATCACGCGAGCAAAAACTTGCATCGGAAGCATACGCTTCGTTACCATAAGCTCGTTCCACCGAGCCGTCTCGTGATGCGATTCGCGCCGATCACCAGGATGTAGGCCACGACGGACTGGAACATGCCGACCGCCGCCGAGTAGCTGAGATCGCCGCCAAGCAAGCCTCTACGGTATACGTAGGTTTGAATGACATCCGCCGTTTCATACGTGGACCCGTTGTACAGCAGCAAAATTTTCTCGTAGCCGATGGACAGGAAATGGCCGATATTGAGCAGGAACAAGATCGTGATGACCGGAAAAATCGCCGGTATCGTAATGTTTACCGTCATCTTCCACCGGTTGGCTCCGTCCATGCGGGCCGCCTCGTACAAGTGCGGGTCCACCCCTGTCAGCGCGGCCAAATAAATGATCGTGCCCCAGCCGATCTGCTGCCACACTTCTGAACCGATGTAGATCGTGCGGAACATGGCCGGGTCGTTCAGAAACTGGAGCTGTTCGCCGCCGAACCACTCGATCGCCTGGTTGAGCATGCCGTCGAAGGACAGGAAATTGACGATCATGCCGGCGATGACGACGGTCGACAGGAAGTGGGGCAAGTAGGCGACGGACTGCACGAAGCGCTTGAACAGCGGCAGACGCAGCTCGTTCAGCAGCAGTGCCAGCACGATCGGCGCCGGGAAATTGAAGATCAGCCCGTACAGGCCGAGCAAGGCCGTGTTGCGCAGCAGCTTCCAGAAATAAGGATCGCCGAAAAACAGGCGAAAGTTATCGAATCCGACCCACTTGCTGTGGAACAGCCCGGCAACGACGTTGTATTTCTGGAAGGCGATGACGTTCCCGATCATCGGGATGTAGTGGAACACAAGGAAATACAAGGCGGGAAGCAGGAACATCGCGTACAATACTTTGTTCCGGCGAATGGCGGCCGCCATGGCGCCGGAGCGCCGGCCGGCCTTGATGACGCCATCTGCCCCCCGGTGCGGGTCGTTCACGTTGTCACCCCCAGTCTGTCTTGGATAAGCGGATATCTCGCTCCCTTATCGTAAGCCGGGGCAGCAGGCGAAATCGACGGGCAATCCGTCGTTTCGAGTCTCGATTGTCCGTTTTGCGCCGTTGTCTCACCACTCCGCATCAGTCTCATCTGCGCTTGTTGCCGGTCAATGCCGCAGCGGCGCTCATTCGGACGGGCTGTCGGGCTGCTCCTGCTGCAGCATTTTGCGGTAGTCCTGGGGGGTGACGCCTTCGTACTTCTTGAACAGCCGGAAGAAGGTGGCGCGGCTCAGGATGCCGATGCGCTCCGCGATTTCATCGTTTTTGAGACTGGTGGTGGAGAGCATGAGCTTCGCTTCCTGAATCCGTTTGATGCTGATGTAGTCAGTCAGGTTGGTGCCGGTAATTTCCTTGAACAGTTTGCTGATGTATTTGGCGGACAAGTTCATCTCCGTGGCGATGCGCTCCAGATACAGGTCGCTTGTGTAATGGGCGTCGATGTACGCGATGATGCGGGAGACGAGTTGACCCGACTTGGAATCTTCCGGACTGGCGGTGCGGCCGACGATTTCGCCGTAGAAGCGGCGCAGCAGCGCAAGGTGCTCGCGCAAATCGAGCATGTGCGGGCGGGTGCCGATCAAGGTCCGATGCTCGTGCTCCTGCAAAATGTGCAGCGGCGTAATCCCTTTCTCCGACGCGTATTTGACCCCGATCGTATACAGCTCGATCAGCAGCAAATTCATATATGGATTCGACGTGCCTTTCTCCAGGTTCGTGCGAACAATCCGCCCGAGCTCCGAATCGAGCAGTGCGATATCGCCGGCGCGTAAGCCGTTGACGATTTTCTGCTCGTCCACGAAGGTGAACTGGAAGCTTTCTTCCCGCGGCAGCCGCGAGGAGTCGATCACCTGGAAATCGACGGACGCGTCGGTGAGCGCCAGCGCCATCTTCGCTTCGCCGTACGACTGGGCCAAATCGCCGAGATGCGGATACGCCCGGCCGATGCCGACGGCGAGTCGGCAATATTGGGCGTCATAGCGGAACGTGCTCAGGATGGATTCGAGCGCGGCGTCGAATGCGGCGCGGTCTTCCGGACGCTTCAAATTGACCATCACCGCAAAAGAACTGCTCTGGATCGTCAGCACATACGCCGTCACGTGCGGCCGGAGAATGCCGTCGATCACCTTCGTCAGCTTCTCTTCGATCAGCAGCCGGTCGGTATCCTGAATGTCCGCATAGAACGCTTCCTTAAAATAAAACTTCATGCAGCAGCAAAGAAATTGCCCCGCCTCGAAGCCGAGCTCGTGCATGAGCGCTTCCTGCTTCTCCGGCCGGTTGCCGCTCAAAATGTACGTAAAGGCGCCTTCGACGAATTCGGCCGAAAACCGTTCGTGCCGGTTCTGCGCGTCGAGCAAATTGCGGATCGGGTTGTACAGCTTCGTGCTGAAGCGGAAGGAAAGGGCGATGCCGACGATGACGAGCAGGAACGAAAGCCATGTCGTGACGGTCAAAATCCCGCTCGCCATCTTGCGATACTCGGCGACCGGGGTGACGGCGTAATAATGCCAGCCGTATTCGGAAACGAACGAGTTGACCATCGCCAGCGCGCCGTTCAGCCTGGCTTCCGCCATGCCGTCGTCAAGCCCGGTCAGGAGGCGCTGCGTTTCGGGCTGCTGCAGCGTCGGATCGGCCACAACGACATGGCCCTGGCCGTCGGTGACGGCAAACGCCGTCGCTTCGTTCACCCGGCTGCGCTGCAGCATATCCATGATTTTGGCGGTGGAAATGTTGACGACCATCACGACGCGATTGCCGCGGATAAATTGGGAAAGCACCAGCGGGACGACCGTCTCCCGCTTGTCCGTATACGACTTCTCCACGACGGTCGGCTTCAGCACGCGGAACAGGAAGTCCGTTTTCAGCAATTGCGCCCAGTAGTCTTCCTTGTATTCGGCGAAACGGCTGAACTCGCTGAAGAACGAGTGGAAGTTTTCCATTCCTTCGCTTTTGTAAATCCATTGGTTGTCCGCATACACGAACATGTCGTCGATATACGGGTTGACGATATTGCGGCTCATGGAAAGCATTTTGGTGATGCTGGACGATTTTTCTTTTTCGACGTCGGTCAGCAGGTTCGCGGGGAGCAAATATTGCTGCACGGTGTCGGTCATCAGGAAGTTCATGCCCGTCTGCTCGGACGTGCGCAAGTACGCGTCGATCGCCTTGGAGGAAGACTGGACGTTGGAGGTGACGTTGTCGCTCAGCTGTTTTTTGAAAATATGAATGTTGGCGAAATACACGATGAATCCGACGATCAGCGTCGGAATAAGCAGCAGCAAAAAAGAGGCGAGGATGCGGAAATAGAGCGCATTCACATGCAGGGAAACTTTCCATTTGCCGAGTCTCATCTGTCGTTGCTTCCTTTCCGCATCGGCCGGCCGGTCCGGCTCCCGTCTAGATGGCCCCATGATACGGCATCCGGCGCGGCCTGGCAACCCTGCCGGCGCTGAGACTTCGAGGGAAAAGTGAGATTCGCCGCCCGATGCGGACAATCGAGACTGGAGGCGCCGTTTTGAGCATCGTCACCGCGTGCCTTGGCGCGTATCATTGCCTGTGTGGAGGGAGATCCGATGGAACAGGAACCACAGGTTCGTTTGCTGCGGGCGGACGAAATGGCGGAGGCCGCCATGCTGGCCGATGCCGTGTTTCGTTCGGACGGCCGCGTTTCGATGGGGCGATCGCTGCCGAAAGTGTTTTCCGCCAGCCTGCGCCAGGCGGTTGGCTGTTTCGCGGACGGCGCGCTCGTTTCGTTTGCCGGACTGGTGCCGGCTGTCGTGCGGATCGGAGGCGCGCGCATCGCCGTTTATTCGTACGGCGCCGTTTGCACGCATCCGGCCTATCGCGGGAAAGGGCATGCGCGCGCCATTTTGCAATTTGCCAAACGTCATTCGGAGCAGGCGGAAGCGTCTTTGCTGCTCGTGTCGGGAGAGCTTCCCTTATATACGGAAGCGGGCTGCCGCCCGTTCGGGACGACCGGGCTGTACCGGCTGCTGCCGGAGCATGCGGCGTTTACGGGAGATGAGTACGTCTGCCGGGAGGCCGGGTCGGCCGATTGGTTCCGGCTGCAGGAGTTGGCCGAGGCGAAGCCGGTTCGCTACGAGTCGAGCCTGTGGGATTTGGCCGATTTGCTCGATGCCGGCGCGGTGGCGTCGATTCGCCGGCTGCGTCAGCGCACGTTCCTGGCGGAGAAGGACGGCGTGGCGGTTGCGTTTTGCGTGGTAGCCATGAAGCCGCGCGAGGGGGTGGAGGAGCCCGCTGCCGGCGGTTTGCTGATCGAATGGGCGGGCGATGCCGCGGCGGCGGCTTCTTTGCTGCAACACGTCGTGCGGCAAGAGCCGGTGGCGCAGGTGGAGGCGGTTTTGCCGTGGCAGGAGCGGGAACTGGCGCTGTTGCTCGCGCCTGCGTTCGTCTCCGCGAAGAAAAACCAGGGCACGGTTTATGTGGTGAACGCGGAGCGGTTGTTTCGGCAGTTGGCCGGTTATTGGATCGGCTGCGGAGGGGCGTCGGGCGCGCTGCCGGCGGTGCGCGCCGTGGCCGGAGGGGCGTTCGAGCTGACACTGCCCGGTTTATCGCCATTCGTTATGGGGGGCGGAGCGCTTGCGGCGGCGCTGTTCGACGGCGCGCCGGAAGGCGGCTGGGGAAGCGAGGAGCGCGAGCGGGCGGCTTCGGCTTATTTTCCGGTGCCGTTCCCGTATACCAAAGGATTGCATTTCGTCTGAACGGAAGGAGTGGGGCTGATGAACATGAGTGTGAGTATGGGCGATGGCGACAGCGGGCAAATCTCGTTTGGCATCTACGGCTGCGAGCATGCCCATATCGGTATTTTCGTTGAGGAAATGCTGCAGCTTGGGCACACTTGTGTCGGCATTTATGAGCCGAGTCGTTGCCGTGTGGCGCTGGCGCTTGCGGAGAAGTACGGGCTGCCGCTGCTAGAGGACAAAGGTGCGCTGTTTGCGCCGGAGGTGGGCGTGATCGGCTGCGCGGCGATCAACAATGAGAAGATCGGCGAGATCGAGGAATGCGAGGCGCACGGCAAACACGTGATCGTCGACAAGCCGGCCGTCGTCGACCTCGCCGGTTGCGATCGGCTCGATGCCGTCATGAGGCGGGGAACGATTCAGGTCGGCATGCTGCTGACGGAGCGGTTCCATCCGGCGATTTACACGCTGAAGCAGTTGATCGACGCCGGCCGGCTCGGGCGCATCGTCGCGATCTCCATGCGCAAGCCGCACCGGCTTCGGCCGGAAGGGCGGCCGACGTGGTTTTTCTCCAAGGAGCATAGCGGCGGCATTCTGATCGACCTGCTCGTTCACGACGTCGATCTGCTGCATTGGCTGACGGGGGAACCGATTGAGCGCATCGACGGCTATATGGCCAAACGCATCTTGCCGGAGCATCCGGACTTCTACGATGCGGTCATGCTGCAGGCGCTTATGGGCGGCGGGACGACGGCGGGGCTGTACGCCGATTGGCACACGCCGGAGCGCAGCTGGACCTGGGGAGACGGACGCATCTTCGTCACCGGAACGGAAGGCGCGGCCGAACTGCGGCTGAACGGCGATCCGTTCGCGAGGGCGGAGTCGGGGGCGGGCGGAGAGTCCGATGCGGGGAACGCTCCGAAGCTTGGTGGCGGGGCGGCCGCGCAGGAGGAAGCGCTGCTGCTGCTGACGACGCATGCGGAGGCGGCCGCGCGGGTGCCGCTGCTGCAGCCGGCGCATACGATCACGGGAGATTTTCTGCGCCGCATTGCGGGTTTGCCGTCGTGCATCGGCCACGGCGATATTGCCGCGGCGTCGCGCGCGGTTGTTGAGGCCGATGCGTCCGTGCGGGTTGTGCGTTTCGTATAGCGAGGCGCGGGGGCAGCGATAGAACGGTAAAGAGGTACAACAAAGGGGGAGACGTGAAGGTGGAAAATCGGGAAAAACTGCGTTTTGCCGTAATAGGGGCAGGGGTCATTTCCAAGTCGCACATCGCAGCGATTCAGGGCGATTCGGAAGCGGAGCTTGTCGCAATCGCCGATTCCGTCGCCGGCAAAGCGGAGGAGAAGGCGGCGCAGCACGGCATCCCGCAAGCGTATCGGGATTATGAAGATATGCTGCGGCGGGACGACATCGACGCGGTGAGCATTTGTTTGCCGAGCGGCATGCATGCGGACGCCGTCATCGCTTGCGCCCAGGCGGGCAAACACGTGTTGTGCGAGAAGCCGCTCGACATTACGGCGGAGAAGATGGAGCGGATGATTGGCGAATGCCGCCGGCGCGGCGTCAAGCTGGGCGTCGTTTATCAGCGGCGGACGCTGCCGTCCGTCGTTCGCGCCCGCGAGGCGATCCGTCAGGGCCAACTCGGCAAGCTGGTGCTGGGCGATGTCTACATGAAATATTACCGCAGCGCGGACTATTATCGCAGTGCGGGATGGCGGGGCACCTGGGCGCTCGACGGCGGCGGCGCGCTGATGAATCAGGGCGTGCACGGCGTCGATCTGATCCAGTGGCTGATGGGCGACGTTGCGTCGGTATTCGCTTATTCCGCGGCGCTGGCCCGGGAAATCGAAGTGGAGGATACGGCGGTGGCGGCCGTCCGTTACAAGAACGGCGCTTTCGGCATTATTCAGGGCGCGACGACGGTGTACCCCGAACTGGAAACCCGGTTCGAGATTCACGGGGAGAAGGGCAGCGTCACCATCGGAGACGGCGGCGTCAAAAGCTGGAAGCAGTTGCCGGACGACCCGGGGGCTGGCGCCGAGCCGTTCGCGTTCGACGGCAGCGACAGCATGCAGAGCGGGCATGCGGTGCTCGTCCGCGATTTGATCGAGGCGATCCGCGACGATCGCGAGCCGATGATTACCGGCGAAGAAGCGCGCAAAGCGGTGGATTTGATTTTGGCGATTTACGAATCCGCCCGCACCGGCCGGGAAGTGCGGCTGTAGGGCGAAGGGGCGGCGTGAGCGGCACAAATAGCCCATAAAAAATGGCCTATTCGCTCGATTTTTCCGGCTCCATCAAAAATAGCCAGTGATTTCACCGGCTATTTTGCTCAAACTGTTCTCAAATCACACTTTTCTATGAAATAACCAGTGATTTTACTGGTTATTTCTTTTCTGGTGCTCTTTTTTAACGAAATAGCCAGTAAAATATGGCTTATTTGCAGGGCGGCATTCCGTTTATGCTTTGCGGATGCGGTACATGTCGCTTTCCAGCTTGGCCGTTCTGGAGGCATAATCGTCGAGCTTGTCCATTAGCAGCGTAAAGCCGGTCCTCATCTCATTCCGCAACTCACCAATGGTATCGTGCATCTCCGTGCGCAGTGCACCAATCGACTCCTGCGTCTCTGTGCTCAGCTCTGCGATCGATTCGCGCATCTCCGTGCGTAGCGCACCGATAGACTCCTGCGTTTCCGTACGCAGCTCGGCGATGGATTCGCGCATCTCCGTGCGCAACTCCTGTCGCAGCTGAGCATTCGACTCCTGCATCTCCGTGCGCAGCTCTTGCCGCAGCTGAGCATTCGACTCCTGCATCTCCGTGCGCAGCTCCGCGATCGATTCGCGCATTTCCGTGCGCAACTCCTGTCGCAGCTGAGCATTCGACTCCTGCATCTCCGTGCGCAACTCCTGTCGCAGCTGAGCATTCGACTCCTGCATCTCCATGCGCAACTCTTGTCGCAACTGAGCATTCGACTCCTGCAACTCCGTGCGCAGCTCCGCGATCGATTCGCGCATTTCCGTGCGCAACTCCTGTCGCAGCTGAGCATTCGACTCCTGCATCTCCGTGCGCAATCCCGCGATCGAATCGCGCATTTCTTTGCGCGTCAGCTCGTCTCCTTCGCGTATTTCTTTCCGCGTCAGCTCGTCTCCTTCGCGCATTTCTTTCCGCAGCAGAACTTGCTCGTCTTGTATGCTCTTGATCTGAGCCGACATGACTTCGCTATTCTTGAGAATTGCGCTCAACATTTCGCGATCGCTCATTTCAGCCATTTCCTATTCACCTCCATGTACCCCTATTTGTGCCTGGATCGGCTGTTCTTCAGCGTCCGAAAATGCTATGTCTTTCGATGCTACCAAATTTGAAGCAAACGGTCAATTGGCAGTTACGCGTCTTTCTGCGCCTTCGATTGAAGGTAGCTCAAGAAGGGCGAAAAAGAAAATTTTTTCGAAAAACAGGAATCTTTTCCCCCGATTGCGAATTTAATAATCAAAGGCACTCGTTCTCCCTGCGCGCGCCTGACGATGTACGGAAGGGAACGTGATAAAAATCACAAGCGGTCATTCCGACATGGCGCAGCTTGTCATCCCTGGCCACATCACTTCATGAGCCTCTTCGCCTGTCGAATCGAGACAGCGCTTACATATTCCGCTCGAAACGTGTCGAAGCAACGCGCCGCACACGCGCCAACGCGCCGCCAGCGCCAACGCGCCGCCGCAGACGCTTCGCTCCGCGTTCGAGACTCCGCCGCTCGCGCTGTCATCAGCTACTGACGTGCCGAATGCCCGCCCGCCAACAACTACTCTCTGCTCGCACCCGACAAGCCGTTTCACTGTCCCATCGTCCATCAAACGGAGGTGTATTGCCATGCACATTGTCGTTTGCATCAAACAAGTGCCGGACAGCCGCGAAATCCGCATCGACCCGAAAACGAACACGCTGATCCGTCAAGGCGTTCCCAGTATCGTCAATTTTTACGACAAGCACGGCCTGGAGGAGGCGCTGCGCTGGAAAGACAAGCTGGGCGCCGAAGTGACTGTCGTTACGATGGGCCCGCCGCCAGCCGAAAAAAGCCTGAAGGAATGCATCTCGCTCGGCGCCGACCGGGCGGTGCTGGTGACGGACCGCGGCTTCGCCGGCGCGGACACGCTCGCCACCTCGTACGTGGTGGCGCTCACGATCGCCAAAGTGGCGGAGACGTTCGGCCCCGTCGACATGGTATTCTGCGGCAAACAAACGCTGGACGGCGATACCGGCCAAGTGGGGCCGGGCGTGGCGTGCCGGCTTGATTTTGAACAGCTGACGTACGTGAGCAAAGTGGTTGACATCGATCCGGTGAAACGCCGCGTCCGCGTCCAGCGATTGTTGGAAGACGGAGTGGAAGTGGTCGAAACGTCGATGCCGGTGCTGATGTCGTGCCTGAAAGAGCTGAACAAGGTGCGCCGCGCGTCGATGCCCGGCATGCTGCGCGCCGCAAGGTTCAAGCCGGTCGTCTGGACGACGGCGGATTTTCCCGGGATCGAGCGGGCGAAGATCGGCTTGAAAGGCTCGCCGACGATCGTCTCCAAAACGTGGGTGCCGGAAGTGAAAAAGGTGAACACGCAGATGATCGCCGGCGACTCGGCACAGGCGCAGGCGGGTGAGCTCGTCGGCAAGCTGTGGGAAGGCGGCAGGCCGGAACGGCTCGGCTGGGCTTAAGCGTAGTGGCATAACGAACGCAGCTCATTGGGCGCCACCGTTCGGAAGGGGGAACGGCCCCGAGGGAACGTGCAGCAGCAAGAGGGTTTCCTTCAAAGGCGGAAGTCCCGATCGACAGGAGGAGATGCATCCATGGCGCAAGAGGAACGCAAGGAAGAGCAGATGCCGGACTGGTCGGCATACCGCGACGTATTGATTGTGGTGGAGCAGCGAGCCGGCGTTGCCAAAAAAGTATCCTGGCAGCTGCTCGGCGAAGGCCGCAAGCTGGCGACGAAGCTGGAAGCCAAGCTGAAGGCGCTCGTCATCGGCCATGACGTCGGCCATTTGGCGGCGGAAGCGGTGGCGTACGGAGCGGACGTCGTGTACTTGTGCGACGAGCCGGAGCTGCGCGATTACCGCACGCGGCCGTACAGCCGCGTCTGTCTGAAGCTGCTTGAGGAGGTCAAACCGGAAATCGTGCTGTTCGGCGCGACGGCGACCGGGCGCGATTTGGCCGGCGCGATTGCGACGCATTTGCCGACGGGCTTGACGGCGGACTGCACCGAGCTCGACGTCGAGCCGCATCCGTCGCGCTTGCTGCTGGCAAGCCGGCCGGCATTTTCGGAGAAGATGATGGCGACGATTCTGTGCAAGCAGTATCGGCCGCAAATGGCGACGGCGCGAGCCGGAGTGTTCCAGGCGCAGCCGCGAAACGATGCTCGAACGGGGGACGTCGTGCGCATTCGCGGCGCGATGGCGGAGGAGGAAATCGCCGCGCAGGTGGTCGATTTCATCCATGAAAGCGAAGGCGTCAATCTGGAGGAGGCGGAAATTATCGTCGCCGGCGGGCGCGGGCTCGGCGGACCGGAGCCGTTCGCGCTGCTGAAGGAGCTGGCCGACGAACTCGGCGGCGTAGTCGGCGCGTCGCGCGCGGCGGTCGACGCCGGCTGGATCAAACACGAGCACCAGGTCGGGCAGACCGGGCAGACGGTGCGGCCGAAGCTGTATTTTGCCATCGGGATTTCGGGGGCGGTGCAGCACACGGTCGGCATGCAAAATTCGGAGACGATCGTGGCGATCAACCGCGACGAAAAGGCGCCGATTTTCCAGTTTGCGCATTACGGCATCGTCGGCGACTTGTTCCAGATCGTGCCGGCGATCATCCGCGAAATGCGCGCGCGCAAGGCGGCGGCTGGCAGTGGCGGTACGGGGGCGGCAGCGGAAGCGGCCCGGCAGGACGGCAGCACCAAAGCGGAAATCGCCGCGGCGGACGAAGCGGCTTCCAGCGGGAAGGGGGCAATCGTATGAGCGAAACATTCGACGCGATCGTAATCGGCGCCGGACCGGCGGGAACGGCGGCGGCGCTGACGATGGCGCGCGCGGGCTTAAGCGTCGTGCTGCTGGAGCGGGGCGAGTTTCCCGGGGCCAAAAATATTTTTGGCGGCGTGTTGTACCGCAAGCAGATCGAAGAGCTGGTGCCCGACTTCTGGAAGGAGAAAAACGCGCCGGTCGAGCGCCACATCGTCGAGCAGCGCATTTGGCTGATGGGCAAGGAATCGGTGGTGACGCTCGGCCACCGCAACGAAGCGTTCAAGGAGCCGCCGAACTGCTTTACCGGGTTGCGCGTCCGATTTGACCAGTGGTTCGCCGATAAGGCGGTCGAAGCCGGGGCGCTGCCAGTGTACGAAACGGTGGCGCTTGATGTCATTCGCGAAGGCGACCGCGTCGTCGGGATCAAAACCGACCGCGAGGACGGCGATTTGTACGCAAACGTGATCGTCATCGCCGACGGCGTCAATTCGCTCATCGGCAAGAAGATGGGCATCCACCGCGAGTGGGCGCCGGACGAGGTGTCGCTGGCGGTGAAGGAAGTGATTGCGCTGCCGCGGGAGAAGATCGAGGACCGCTTCGGCCTCGAAGGCGACGAAGGCGTGACGATCGAGTTTATGGGCGAAACGTCGCTTGGCATGGCGGGCATGGGCTTCCTGTACACGAACAAGGAAACGATTTCGCTTGGCGTCGGGGTGATGGTCAATCATCTGCGCGAGAAAAAAATCAAGCCTTACGCGCTGCTCGACGCCGTGAAGCAGCACCCGACGATCCGCAAGCTGATCCAGGGCGGCGAAATGAAGGAGTACGCCGGCCATCTGATCCCCGAAGGCGGCTACCATTCGGTGCCGAAGCTGTCGGGCGCAGGCTGGTGCGTCTGCGGCGACGCGGCGCAGCTCGTCAATTTTGTCCACCGCGAGGGCACGAACCTCGCCATGACGAGCGGCCGGCTGGCGGCGGAAACGATTATCGAGGCGAAGCAAAAAGGCGACTTTTCGGCCGCGGCGATGAGCCTGTACGACCGGAAAGTGCGCGAGTCCTTCATTATGAAGGATCTCAAAAAGTACAAAGGCATGCACGCGCTGCTGAAGGAACAAAATCCGGAGCTGCTGTTCGACAAGCTGCCGCGCGCCGTGAACGAAGCGGCGTATACGATGTTCAACATCGACGGCGTCTCCAAAGCCGAAAAGCAGAAGAAGGCGATCGGCATCGTCCGCGAGGCGGCGGGCGGCACGATGGGCCTGCTGAAGCTCGGCTACAAAGGGTGGAGGGCGATGAACGGATGAGTGAAACGAGCGTATCCGACAAGCTGTTTACGATTCGGTACAAGTGTGACGACACGTCGCATCTGATTATCAAGGAACGGGAAACGTGCCTGAAATGCGCGACGAAGGATTGCAACTACTTCTGCCCGTCGGATGTGTACGAGTGGGAAAAGAAGCTGAAGATCACAACCGTCGCCTTCGAAAACTGCATCGAATGCGGCACCTGCCGCATCGCTTGCCCGTCGGACAATATCGAATGGGTGTATCCGAAAGGCGGCTACGGCATCACGTACAAATTCGGCTGATCCGGCGTAGAAGCCGGAACGGCTTCGGCACGCGGGGAAACCGCGTCCGTCAGCAGCATTGGCTGCGGCGGGCGCGGTTTTTTACTTTTTCACGTAAAGGTGATGGAAGCACTCACGTAGTTAAATACATATATGCCCATTACTCCGAAAAGGGCCCTTCGCGAAACATCGCGGCGGGCCAATTCAAACTACCGCGGACTCGCTTGCCCAGCCGCCCGCATGCCCTTTCGGAGTCACACACATATATGCACATCGCTCCGAAAACGGGTCGCCGGGGATAGGAAGTATCGTCGCCCGTCACTCGTCCGCCCCCGCCACAATTCAGCTTTTGGGTTGCCCCGACGCTGTCGGGAGAAGCGCCAGCACAAGACGCTGCTTGTAGCCAACGGCGTCAACGCGACGACCCGGCGAAAGGCTTAACAGGAAAACCTCCCGTTATTTTTAGATTTTTTATTAAAAAAGGTGAAATAGCGGGAAAACCTCCCGCTAAATTGCCGCCAATAGCCGTTTTTCGGCCAAATGGCGTAAATTAACGGGAACTTTTCCTGTTATTTTGGCAAATCGGCGGTTTTGACGCGAAATAACGGGAGGTTTTCCCGCTATTCCACGGGTTGGCGGCAGGGAAAGCGCCGTCGACCGCCGCTTTGTAAGCCCCAGGTAAAAGAATGTATAGCGGTGCAAAAAATGCGTCCCCTCGTATCGCAAAGGAAGGGCAGCCGAGCAAAAAGTGGAGATTTTCCTCGCCGTCGTCCGCTGGTATCGTGAAATCAAGCCGCACCGACACCACCGTTGCGTTGCACCGGTCGGTACCCGATGGAAAGGATGGAGACTCGCTTTGGAGACACCCCTGCACCCGCCGCAGACGACGAACGCCGTTCCCTTCAAATGGCATTCCCGCCGTTCGTTCCGGAAAGACTTGCGCAAGCGGCCGCTCCTTTATTTGCTGCTTGTGCCGGTCGTCGCTTACTTCATTACGTTCAAATACGTGCCGCTGTACGGCGAAATCATCGCTTTCAAACAGTTTCGCCTCGCGGACGGCATCTGGGGAAGCAAGTGGGTTGGCCTGGAGCATTTCGAGCGGCTGCTCCACAGCAGCGATTTTCTGAAAATCGTCCGCAATACGCTGCTGCTGAATGTGTACGCGCTGGTTTTCGGTTTTCCGGCGCCGATCGTACTGGCGCTCTTGCTCAATGAAATGCGCGTGGAATGGTACAAGCGGCTCATTCAGAACCTGCTGTATTTGCCCCATTTCCTCTCCTGGATCATCCTCGGGATGATCGTGATCGGGCTGCTGTCGCCGAGCGTCGGCTTCATCAATCATGCGCTGAAAGCGTTTGGCATGGAGCCGATTTATTTCATGAGCAGCAATTTCTGGTGGCCGCTCGTGTACGTGTTTGCCGGCATTTGGCGCGAGGCGGGCTTCGGCACGATTCTGTATTTGGCCGCCATGTCCGCGATCGACCCGCATCTTTACGAAGCCGCACGCATGGACGGCGCCGGCAAGCTGCGGCAAATGCGGCACGTCACGCTGCCCGGCATCCGAAGCACGATTGCGCTGATGCTGGTGCTGCAGATGGGCCGCATGACCGACGTCGGCTTCGAGCAGGTATGGGTGCTGACAAACCCGATGGTGACAGGCGTGTCGGATGTGATGAGCACGTACATTTACCGGCTCGGCCTGGTGAATTTGCAGTACAGCTACACGACGGCGATCGGCCTGTTCCAGTCGCTGATCGGTTTCGCGCTAGTGCTGACGGTCAATCGCATCATCCGGGCGATGGGGGAGCGTGCGCTATGGTAACGCTGATCGGCAGGCTGTCGCGCGGTCTGCTGTATGGGCTGCTGGCCGCCGCCGCTTTTACGACGCTGTTTCCGTTTCTGAACGTGCTGGCGATGTCGCTCAGCGACGGCGAGGCGATCCGCGCGGGCAAGGTGTCGCTTGTCCCCGTCGATTTCACCTGGATGGCATACCGCAATTTGATCGAGGACGGCCAACTGTTCGTCGCCATGAAAAATACGGTGCTGATGACGGTGGTCGGCACGTCGCTGAACATGCTGGTTACGGTGATGGCCGCTTACCCGCTGTCCAAATCCGATCTGCACGGGCGCGGTCCGCTGCTGGGGCTGATCGTTTTTACGATGCTGTTCGGCGGCGGCCTGATTCCGCAGTTTCTGCTGGTCAAAAGCCTCGGCATTATCAACACGTACTGGTCGCTGTGGTTGCCGGCGCTGATCGGCACGTACAACATGTTCGTGATGAAGACGTTTTTCGAAGGGCTGCCGCCGGAACTGGAGGAATCGGCAGCGATCGACGGCGCCAGGGACTGGACCGTGCTGACGCGCATTGTGCTGCCGCTTTCGATGCCGGTCCTGGCGGCGCTGACGCTGTTCTACGCGGTCGGCTGGTGGAATGCCTACTACAACGTGCTCATTTTCATCAAAAGCTCCGGCAGCATGTCGCTCATGGTCAAGCTGTACCAGATGATCGACAACCTGAACCCCGAGCTGATGGTCATGGATTCCGCCAACTCGGGCCATACGATTCCGCCGGAAGGCGTGCGGGCGGCGGCCGCGATGGTGGCGGCGCTGCCGATTCTGATCGTTTATCCGTTTTTGCAGAAATATTTTGTGAAGGGCGTATTGATGGGGTCGGTAAAAGGGTGAACCCGGCTTGTCCGGTTTGCCCGTTCGGCCGGCGGTTCGTTCATAACGGCGTCAAGCGCCTTATGATATACTAATTACCATTCGGGAGGTCAACGAAGCATGGGGAAAACAAAGCAATGGCTGCTCGGCGGCACGCTGCTCGCCGTCGCGCTGACGTCGGTGCTTGCCGGCTGCAGCGGCAAGGAATCTCCGCAAACGACGGGAAGCGCCGCGCCGTCCGCCGCCAAGTCGGAGGACAAGTACGACAAGCTGCCGAAGGAAATCAGCGTCTCGATGTTCGATCGCGGCGCCGTTGCCGCGGATGAAGGGACATACGAGACGAACCGCTGGACCAAGTGGATTGGCGAGCAGTCCGGCATCAAGGCAAAGTTCGTGCCGGTTCCGCGCGGCCAGGCGCAGGAGAAGCTCAACACGCTGATCGCCTCCGGAGAAGCGCCGGACGTAATCTGGGAATACGACCGCAATTACATCGCCACGCTCGCTTCCCAAGGGGTCATCCAGCCGCTGGACGACTATATCGAGAAGTACAGCACGACGATGAAGGAATATATCAAAGCGAATCCCGACTTGAAGCCTTATATGACGATCAACGGCAACATTTACGCCATTACGACAAGAAGGCCGATGAACGGCATCGCCAACGCCGGCATGTGGATTCGCCAGGACTGGCTCGACAAGGTGGGGATGAAGGCGCCGACGACGGAAGAAGAGTTTTTTGCCGTGGCCAAGGCGTTCAAGGACAAGGGGCTGGCCGGCAGCGCCGCGGCTCCGGTCGTTTCGCTGTACACCTGGGGCAACGTCGTCCAGGCATTGTTCGCGGCGCACAGCTCGCAGTGGTACCTGGAAAACGGCAAAATGACGAACAGCAATTTCGTCGACCGCAATGCCGGATCGATCGCATTCGAGCGCAAGTTATATGAAAACGGATACATCGACAAGGAGTATTTGACCGACAAAAACAGCCAGAAGATGATGACCGACTGGGCCCAGGGCAAGATCGGCATCCTGCTCGGCACCGTCGGCAACAGCATCGACAACTATATGAAGGATCTGCTCAAAAACGTGCCGGACGCCAATCCGGTGCCGCTGGCCGCTTTCTCCACCAAGTACGGCAAGTACGGCGTTTACCAGGAAACCCAGGCGAACATTTTCATCACTTTCAACAAGGACATGAAAAACCCGAAGGCCGCCATCGAGTACCTCGACTGGATGATGGCCAAAGGCTGGTTCCCGCTGATGAACGGCAACGAAAACGTGCACTACAAGCTGGTGAACGGCGTGCCGCAAACAATCGACGCCGACAAGTTCAAGAAGGAAGTTTCGTACGCCGGCGAGTATGCGATCGTGCGCGACGAAGCCAAAACGTTCAAGCTCGACGACTTGCTCGTCAAAGCGGCGCCGGACGCCGTTTCGCAGCGCTGGGCGAAGCTGTTCGCAAACGCGATTCAAACGTCGCTCGCCGTGCCGTTCCGCCGGGACATCCCGTATGCGCCGAACGCGCCGGAGATCAGCAACGTGCTGACTAGCATCGGACCGAAGTTGACCGAAATCCGTACGCGCGCGATCATCAAGGGCGATATCAGCCCGGACGAGGCGCTTGAGATGATGAAGAAGGAATACAAAAACGCGGGCGGCGACAAGGCCGACCAGGTCGCGCAGGACTGGTACGAAAAAAATAAAGCGGGCTTCAAATAACAGCTGACAGCAGGAACGGAACGGGCCTCTTCGGAAGTCCCGTTTCCATGGGCGGGGGGCGGGAGCATGCTCTGGAGGAAGCAAAGTCATACGAAACGGGCGATGGCGGTCATTGTGCTGTTCCTCGGCATCAGCATTGTCGCGACGGCGGGCTTGTCCTATTTCATTACGACCGACCATCTGGAGACGGAAGTCGAGCAGGTGAACCGTTCGCTGCTGCGGGAAGTGAACGGGAAGCTGCTGCTCGTCCTGAAAGGGATCGACACGGAGGCGATCCAGTTTCTGCGCAGCCGGGATATGTGGGGCTTCATGGAGGACGATTCCGACGTGCAGAATAACGCGATCGCGATCAATGCGCGCATCACCGACATTCTGATGAGCAATGACGCCATCTTTTCGATCGACCTGTATTCGTATGCGAAGGACCGCCGGTCCTGGTCGAACTTGTTCCAGCAGCTCGCCCAGCCTTCCGATTACCGATGGCTCGACGATTTCAAAGGCTACAAAGGCTTCTACCAGTGGATCGGCACCCGCAAGCTGTCGATCGACGATACGGGCGCGATCCAGCACAATGTGGTCACCTTGCTGCGATCGTACCCGCTTACGCACGCCGAAGGCTACCGCAAAGGGGTCGTCAGCGTCAATATCGACGAGGTGACGATTTATAATCTGATTGGCAGCGCCATCGAGCCGTCGCTCGGCTACTTGTTCATCGCCGACGGCAGCGGCACGATCATCAGCCATGCCGACAAATCGCGCATCGGCACCAAAACGGGCGCCTCGTTCTGGGGCAAAGGACCGGACAAACAAACGGAAGGCCGCTTCCGCATCCGCGAGAACGGCGCGGGGCAAACCGTGTTCTTCACGACGAACGCCTACACCGGCTGGAAAATCGTCAGCGTCGTGTCCGACGTAGCGCTGAACAAGCCGCTGGTCAGCGTGCGCAATACGATGCTGGGCATCTCGCTTCTGCTTCTGCTGCTCGCCGCCGGCATGGCGGTCGTCGTCGGACGCTGGACGTTCCGGCCGATCAACCGGCTGCTTGCCGGCGTCTCGCGGCAACTGCAAACGCATCGCACTTACCCCGACAAGCCCGAGGACGGCGCGCGCGACGAGTTCGGCCGCATCGAGCGGTCGCTGTCGCACCTCCTCGCGGACAGCGACCGGATGCACCGGCATATGCGCGAGACGCAGCCGATGGTCAAGTGGCGGCTGGCGATGGACGCGCTGACCGGCGCGCGCACGACGCCGGGCGAGCTGCTGCAGAGCCTGGACGCGATCGGCTCGCCGCTGCACGCGGGCCAGTTCGTGGTGATGGCGGCGGAGTTCGACCGCCGGGCGGAAATCGCTTCGGCGCACGATATGCAGCTGTACTGCTACGCGCTCGGCAACGTCGCCGAAGAAATGATCAACGCGGAGAATCGCGGCTTGGCGATCGAAGCGCGCGAAGGGCTTGTCGTCATCGTGGTCAGCTTCGCGGACGACGCCGGCGACGCGAACCAACTGCGCGCGTTTGCCGTCGCGGAGCTGATCAAGAGCTTCGTGCAGGAGCATTTCAAGCGCACGATTTCACTTGGCGTCGGACGGCTGGCGCACAGTGTCGACGAATTGCAGACGTCCTATCACGACGCGCTGTCGGCGCTTTCCTACAAGCTGATTCTCGGCGAAAATACGATCATCTCCGGCGACGATATCCGCGAGCCGGCAGGGGGCGAGTTTCTGCGGCTGATCGGGGCGACGGACGGCATTCTCGACTCGCTGCGGCTGCTCGACCGCGAGAAGATGAAGAAGCAGACGGCACGCTGGTTCGGCGAAATGACGGAGGGGCGCGCGGCGCCCGATCTCATTCGCCAGGCGGTCGTGCAGTTCATGATGAAAGCCGCGGGAGCCGTCGCCGAAATCGATCCGGCGCTGCTGGACGAGGCGCCTTCCCATCGGCTGTTCGACCTGCTCAGCCAATACGAAAGCATTCGCGAGCTGGCCGATTTTGTCGGCGAGCAGTTGGACGGCTACGCCGACCGGATCGAAGCGCGGCGCAGCGCCCGCGAATCGAGCGGCGTAGTGGAGCGGATCATCGCCTTTATCGACAGCCATTACATGCGCAGCGATTTATCGCTGAACTATTTGGCCGGGGAGTTCAAGATGAGCGTTTCGTATTTGAGCCGCTTGTTCAAGGAGCATACCGAAGGCAATTTCATCGACTACCTGATGGATATCCGCATCGCCAGGGCGAAGGAAATGCTGGCCGCAAGCGACATGCTGATCCGGGATGTATCGGAAGCGGTCGGCTACTCCAACGCCAACAGCTTTGTGCGCATTTTCAAGAAGAGCACGGGCCTGACGCCAGGCGAATTCCGCGAACGCGAGCGAGGGTCGGGGGCGGGATCAGGATCGGGAGCGGGGCCGTCCGGCAAGTGACGAAGGGAGAATATGAGGGATATGCTGCAAACGAAAACCGTTGTCGACGCGACAACCGGCCTGCTCACTATGGCGATCGGCAGGGAAGGCGCGGATACGTCGCACCATTATTTTACGGCGATGACGTGGCTGAGCGACAGCCGCCACCTGGTGCTTCAGACGAACATCGATCGCGAAACGCTGCATGGAACGACCGTGCTGTTCGATACGGAAACCGGCCGGACGAAGGTACTGGAAGAGGAGGCCGTCTGGGGCGGCGGCATCGTCTCGTCCGACGACTGGTTGTACATGATCCGCGGGAACGAGCTGCATGCGCTGCATCCGCTGTCGGGCGCCCGGCGGACGGTATGCAGGCTGGACTCCGACTGTGCGCTCCACGGGCCGCCGTCGATCACGAACGACGGCCGTACGCTGGGCCTCTACTGGACGCGGCAGACGGAAGCCGGCGGGGACGAGGCCGCGGGCGGCACGGAGTGGATCGTCGGCACCGTCGATGCCGCAACCGGCGAAGTGAAAGAAGCGATTCGGCCGCAGTTCGCCGAACCTTACCCGGTGGCGAATCATGCGATGATCAACCCGGTCGATCCGGAGCAAATCTTCTTCTGCCACGAAGGCAAAACGGAGCATATCCCGGACCGCCTGTGGGTGGCGGACGTCCGTACGCAGCGGATGCGCAACCTGTTCGCGCAGAAGCGTCGCGGCGACGGCACGCATGTCGAATACGTCGGCCACGAGATGTGGGCGTATGACGGAAGCGGGCTGGTCTTCGTGAAGTACCCGCATAGCCCCGACCAGCAGACAGGCGTCTGGTTCGTCGACCGCAGCGGAGGCGCCAGCTTCGTCAACGGCGACTACCGCTATTGGCATGTCGGCATCAGTCCCGACGGCACGCGCGCCGCTGCCGACACCCAGGAGCCCGGCGTCGCCAAAATCGTGCTGATCGACACGGCGACGAAACGGTCGCGGCTGCTGTGCGAACTGCCGTGCCGCGGCCGCCATCCGGCGCATCCGCACCCGTCGTTCAGCCCGGACAGCCGCAAAGTGACGTTCAGCTTCACGGACGAGCGCGATGACTTGTGGGTCGGCGTGATGACCGTTCCGGATTAAATGTATGCCAGTTATACAAATAAGCAAAATTAATTGGACAAAAACAGTCGGAATACTTTATGATTCTACGTACCGGCGAATAACAAGCATG
Organism: Paenibacillus cymbidii; assembly: GCF_004764705.1. Taxonomy (GTDB): domain Bacteria; phylum Bacillota; class Bacilli; order Paenibacillales; family NBRC-103111; genus Paenibacillus_AN; species Paenibacillus_AN cymbidii. Next base: position 76,834 of record NZ_SHLX01000032.1, read on the forward strand.
ACGCGGCGGCAATCGTAAACTGCGGACTCGCCGTCATACGGATCGACTGGACCAACCGGAGATACCGAGCCTGTACACAGGCTTGCCGTCTCCGTTTTTTTGTCGTTCCCGGGAAACGACAAAACGAACGGAGAAAAAAATTCGTGCATTTTATTAGTATAACCATTATACTAAATACAAGTGAAGCGCTTTCCAACCACCTGAAGGGGGCAACCGATCCATGAGAAAAACGGGTATTGTCAGCGTGCTGCTGACGGGATTGCTGGTTACGACAGCTTGCGGCTCGCAAGCGAAAAACAACGCGGGCTCATCGCCGAGCGCCTCGGCATCGTCTTCGCCATCCGCTTCTGTCTCCGCCTCGGCTTCGGCCGCGCCGGCATCGGCGACACCGGCCAAGGCGGAAGAAATTACGTTCTGGTCCTGGTCGCCGGAAGACGCCATTTGGCAGGAGCTGATCAAAGCGTTCAACGCCAAATACCCGAACATCAAGGTGACGTACACGCAAACGCCGTCCGCCGATTACCAGAAGAAGATCCAGGTGGCGGTCCAGGCCGGCCAGGCGCCCGATGTCATGGCGTTCGAATACGGCCCGATGATCAAAAACTTCGCTTCCGTGCTCGAACCTCTGGCGCCGCTCGCGGAGAAGTCGCTCGGCAAAGACTGGGAGAAGCTGTTCAAATCGTCGCCGATGACGTTGTCCAAGAAGAACGATTACAAAACGATTCCGACCGGCGTGGCGGTGACGCCGTTCCTGTCCTACGACGTCGACCTGTTCAAGAAGGTGGGCGCGGAGCCGCCGAAAACGTACGATGACCTTAAAGCCGTCGTCAAAAAATTCGAAGACGCCAAGCTGCCGGGCATCATCCCGCGCGTCGGCTTCGCCGGCGGCAAAAGCTCGACCGTCACCGACGTGTTCTACACGCTCATCAATCAGATCGCGCCGAACAAGCTGTACGACGCCGACGCGGGCAAAGCGAAGTTCACCGATCCGGAATTTATCAAGGCGACGCAGGCGTTCAAGCAGTTCTATACCGACAACCTGTTCCAGGACGGGAACTTGACGACGAAATTCGACCCGGACCTGCGCGAAATGTATTTGAAGAAAAATCAGATCCCGATGATTCTGGTCGGCGCCTGGATCATGACCGACGTGGCGAACAAGGACGCGCTCGGCCTCGGCAGCCGCACATTCGGCCTCGTGCCGATGCCGACGATCGCCGGCGGCAAAACGAGCGTGCTGACGAACGGCGACGTGCCTCTCGGCATCAACAAGGAATCCAAGCATAAGGACGCCGCCTGGAAATTCGTCGAATTCATGGCGACCGGCGATTACCAATCGATTTTGGCCAAAGGGCTGCAGTTCCTGCCGGTCAAGGAAGGCATGTCGATGGACACGTCGAAGCTGAAAACCGACATCGAGAAGCAGTCGGCCGACCTGATCGTCAAGACGCTGGCGGAAAGCACCGGCGGCATGCGGTTCCTCGACAATGCCAGCATCGAGCAGGTTCTGTTTACGCAGCTGCAGAAAGTGGCCAGCGGCTCGGCTTCGCCGGAGCAAGCGATGGCGGAAGTGCAGAAGGCGTCGGAAGCGGTCAAACGGTGAGAAAACCTTTACCTTTGCCTTTCGAATTGTGATAACAGACGTACGGTCCGCAGCCGGCGAAAGAGAGCGGCATCGCTTTTCTTTCGCCGGCGCCGCATCGGCCGTATAGGGAGGAACGGGAACCCGTGATGGTCAGTCAGGCTCTTGAGCGTACGTATCGGAAACGGAAGCAACGGTTCGCCGGCTTGCTGTTCGTGCTGCCGCTGCTGCTGTTTGTCGCCGTATTCGTCTTTTTCGGCATCTTCTACAACATCTACATCGGCTTCTTCGACTGGTCGGGAATCGGCGAGAAGGTGTTTGTCGGACTGGGCAACTACGCCGAGCTGTTCCGCGATCCGAACTTTTACGACGCGCTCGGCCATACGTTTTATTTTCTGCTGCTGACGACGCCGGTATCGATTGCGCTTGGCCTTGTGCTGGCCACGATGCTGAACGCGGTGTGGGGAGCAAGCAGTCTGTTCAAATCGATTCTGTTCGTGCCGCACGTCATTGCGATCGTCACCGTCGGCACGACGTTCACCGGCATTTACGAGCCGAACTTCGGGCTGCTGAACGAAGCGCTGCGTTTTTTCGGTCTCGGCTCTCTGGCGCACTCCTGGCTGTCCGATCCGGCCACCTCGCTGATCGCCATCGCCGCCGTTTATATTTTTGCCATCGCCGGCTTCTATATGCTGATCTACTATACGAGCCTGCTGAACATCGACCAGGAAATTTTCGATGCCGGCAAAATCGACGGAGCGGGCGTATACCGCTCGTTCACCCATATTATCGTACCGATGCTGAAGGGAACGCACATCACGCTGCTGATTCTCGGCATCATCTATGCGCTGAAGGTGTTCGATCTGGTCTGGATCATGACCGAAGGCGGGCCTGGCGGCGCAACGGAGCTGTTATCCACTTTTCTGTACCGGGAATCGCTGCTGAAATACCGGACCGGCTACAGCGCGTCGATTTCGGTCGTGCTGCTGCTTATCGCTTTTGGCTATACCGTGTTCCAGCTGCGCATTTACAACCGGGTCAGGAGGTGACGTCATGTTCGGCCGCATCAAGCTTTCGGAAAAAATAACGATCAACGTGCTGCTCATGCTGATCGTCGCGCTTTGGCTCGTGCCGATGTTCTATCTCGTGCTGTATTCGTTCGAAGGCGGCGGATGGGCGAACTACAAGGCGGTGCTGACGCTGGACCTGTTCCCGCACTTCCTGCTGAACAGCCTGATCGTGTCCGTCTCCGTGCTGACGGCTTTGCTCGTCGTCGTGGCGCTGGCCGCTTACGGCTTCAGCAAGCTGAAATTTCCCGGCCACGGCATCTTGTTTGCATTATGCCTGATCGGCCTGATGATTCCTCCGGTGGCGATGCTCGTCCCTCTATTCCAGACGATCAAAACGCTGCACTGGATGAACACGTACTTCTCGCTGATCGGCCCGGAGGTGGCGATGTCGATTCCGTTTTCGCTGCTCATCGCGCGCAACGCGTTCGAGGAAATCCCGAACGAGCTGCTGGAAGCGGCGGATATCGACGGGTGCGGCGTCTGGGGCAAATTCGTGCACATCATTCTGCCGCTGGCCGTTCCGGTGCTGACGACGGTCGGCATTCTCGCTTTTCTCAATTCGTGGAACCAGTATTTGTTCCCGCTTGTATTCATCAGCAAGGAAACGATGATGACGGTGACGATGGCGCCGAAATTTTTTATTCAGGAGTATACGTCCGATTTTCATAAAGTGTTTGCCGCGCTTGTGCTCATTACCATTCCGATCGTAATCCTGTATATATTCGGCCAGAAATACATGCAGCGCGGCTTGACGAGCGGCGCCATCAAATAGATCGACTGCCCAGAGCGGAGAGAGTTTAGCAAGCTAAACTCCCTATATTTGGAGGAGGGAACGAAATGAACGTCAATCGGGCCGCCGGCGCAAGGCGGCCGAACATCATCTTCCTCATTGCGGACGATCATCGATACGACGGCATCGGCGCTTACGGCAACCCGGTCGTGCGCACGCCGGTATTGGACCGCCTGGCAGCGCAGGGAGCATTGCTCGAATCGGTCTACATCATGGGCGGGCAATCGGCGGCGGTATGCGTGCCGAGCCGGGCCAGCCTGATGACCGGAGGGAACGTCTTCCGCACGACGGCGGCCAGCTCGACCGCCGAAACGGAAAACCGCCGGTTGTGGGAGCTGAACCCCGCTTTGCCGACGTTTCCGCAGCTGTTCCGCGAGCGCGGCTATCATACGTTTGCCACGGGCAAGTGGCACAACGGCAAAGAAAGCTTCGCCCGCAGCTTCGCGGACGGGGCCAGCATTTTTTTCGGCGGCATGGGGGACCATGTCGGTTTGCCGGTGCAGCCGTACGATCCGCACGGCGAGTTCCCCGACAGCGACGCCAAGCCGAGCGAGGCGTTTTCGTCGGAGCTGTTCGCGGACGCGGCGGTCGATTTCATCGGCACGTATCGCGAGGAGGAGCCGTACTTGTTGTACGTGGCGTTCACCGCGCCGCACGATCCGCGCACGCCGCCTCCGGAGTACGCGGCGCTGTACGCGCCGGACGAGATTCCGCTGCCGGACAATTATATGGCGCGGCACCCGTTCGACAACGGCGAGCTGGCGATTCGCGACGAGGAGCTTGCTCCGCTCCCGCGTACGCCGGAAGCGATTCGCCGGCATCTCGCCGACTATTACGGCATGATCAGCCATATGGACGCGCAGATCGGCCGGATCCTGCAGGCGCTTCGGGACAGCGGTAGGGAAGAGGACACGCTGATCGTGTATACGGCCGACCACGGTCTGGCGCTCGGGCAGCACGGCCTGCTCGGCAAGCAGAACCTGTACGAGCACAGCATCCATATCCCGCTGGTGATCGCGGGTCCCGGCGTGCCGCAAGGCGTTACGGTCGGCGGGCTCGGCTGCCAGATGGATATTTTTCCGACGCTGTGCGAGCTGGCAGGCATCGATTGCCCCGAAACGGTGGAAGGGCGAAGCCTGGCGCCGCTCATCGCCGGTCAGGCTGAAGCCGTCCGCCCCGATGTGTTCGCCGTCTACAAAGACATGCAGCGCATGGTCAGCGACGGGCGCTGGAAGCTGATCCGGTATTACGGTTCGGATGGAAAGGGCGCGGCGGGCCGCCAGTTGTTCGATCTGGAAACCGACCCGTGGGAAATGAACAACCTGCTCGCCTGGGACGGTTATGCCGACCGGCTGTCGCAGATGGAGCGGCGGCTGCTGGAGTGGCAGCGGCAGGTGGGCGACCCGCTGCTGGTGCGGGCGGAAGCGCAGGCGCTAGCAGTGCGCGGAGATGGAGGGGCGGCGTTATGACGCGAGCAGAGAAGATGCGAACAGAAGCGAAACGCCCGAATGTGCTGTTTCTGTTCCCGGATACGCATCGCGGCGACTGGATGCCTTACGCGCCGGAAGTGGCGGCGACGTTCGGCATGGACCCGCTGCCGCTGCGGATGCCGCAGCTCGCGCGGCTGATGGAGCGCGGCGTCACCTTCACACGCGCCATTACGCCTTCGCCGCTGTGCGCGCCGGCGCGGGCTTGCCTGGCGGCCGGTCTGCGCTATCGCGCAGCCGGCGTGGCGGGCAATCACGTCGATTATCCGCTCGCGCAGCCGACGTTCTATCAGCAGCTGAAGGCAAGCGGCTACGCGGTTGGCGCCGTCGGCAAGCTCGACCTGCACAAGCCGACGCATTGGTGGGGATTGAACGGCTGGGTCGACGACCTTGGCAAGCTTGGCTTCACGCACGCCGTCGACAACGCGGGAAAAATCGACGCCGTCGTCTCCGGTGCGACCGAACCGCGCGACCCTTACATGAAATATTTGTACGACAACGGCCTGGCGCAGGTGCATCTGGCGGACATGAAGAACCGCGGCCGGAGCACGGAGCCGACCGACCTGCCGGACGAGGCATATTGCGACAACTGGGTGACACGTAACGGCGTCGATTTGCTGCGTTCGTTCCCGCAGGACGACCCGTGGTTCCTGATGGTCAACTTCGTTTGCCCGCACGAACCGTGGGACGTCACCCGCGCGATGAAGGCGGAGTGGGAAGGCACGTCGTTCCCCGCTCCGGCGCGGTGCAGCCTCCCGATCGAGACATCGAACGGCATCCGCCAAAATTACGCCGCGATGCTGGCGAACATCGACCGCAATATCGGCTTGCTGCTGGCGGAAGTGGAACGCAGGGGGGAGCTTGCGAACACGGTCGTCATTTATTCCTCCGACCATGGCGACATGCTCGGGGACGACGACAAGTTCGGCAAATGCAAGCCGGACCGGGGTTCGGTGCATGTCCCGCTCGTCGTCAGCGGGCCGGGCGTCCGTCAGGGCAAGGTGAGCGGCGCGCTCGTCGAGCTGCAGGACGTCGCCGCCACGGTGCTTGACTTCGCCGGGCTGGCAATGCCGGAAGCGCGCGATTCCTTGTCGCTGCTGCCGGTATTGACCGGGCGCGGCGAGCGTCATCGCGACGTGCAATTGTCTGCGCTGGGCGAAGGGCCTCAGCACCGCAGCGAGTGGCAAACGGCTGCGGACGGCGAGTGGAAGCTTATTGTCGAACGCGGCAGGGCGGATCGGTTGTACCGGGTGGCGGACGATCCCTGGGAAAACGACAATGTGGCGGAAGCTTATCCGGAGCAAACGGCTCGGCTGAAAGCGGCGCTGCCTGCGGCCGCGCGCTGACCGCCACGCGACGAGCAGCGCGTGCCGCCCGCCGCGTACCAGCCAGACGCTGCCCGCTACGCGTCCCGGGCGAAATAAGCCATGTTTTCTGGCTATTTGGCCCAAAAGGAGCTACAACGAAAAAATAGCCAGTGATTTCACTGGCTATTTCTCTGGAATGTTCGATTTTGAGCCGGTTTGGTCGGAATAGCCAGTGTTTTTGCTGGCTATTTTTGTCGTGCGGCGGGAAAAAGAGCAAATAGGCCATTTTTTGTGGGCTATTTTGGAGAGAAGCCGTCTTCACTCCACCAAAGAGTAGCTGACCAACGTATCGGTCAGGTGGTTGATGACCATCGACACGGCGCCGTATGCGACACCCAACTCCCCCAGCTCCGAACAATAAATTTCGAGATTGTCCAGAAACCGGTCGGGAATGCACTCCTTGAGCGTATTCCAGATCGAGTTGAGCAGCGGCGCGCCGAGCAGCGCCAAGTGGCCGCCGATGCAGATCGCCTTCGGATTGTAGGCGTTGACGACATTCGCCAGCCCGATGCCGTGGTAGTGGCCCAGCTCGTGGACGGCGCCGGCGATTTTGCCGTCGCGGTTGTTCATGCCGGCGACGATGTCCGCGAACGGCAGCTTCTCCGGCGTTGTGCCGAGCAGATCGTACAGCGCTTTGACCGAAGCGTACATTTCCCAGCAGCCCTTGCTGCCGCAAGTGCACTTCTTGCCGTTCAGGTGGATCGTGGAATGGCCCAGCCGGCCGGCAATGCCGGCAGCGCCGGTGAACAGCTCGCCCTTGTGGCAGACGCCTACCGACAAGCCCCAGGAGCTGGCGACATACACAAGCGACTCCGTCTGTTTGGCGCGGCCGAAATGAATTTCGCCCATGGCGCCGGCGTAAGGAGCCGGATTGATGGAGAACGACAGCCCCGGATTCCGCTTGATCAACTCGCCTTGCAAGGGGAAACGGTTCCATTCCTGCAGGTTGGCGCTGTAATCCACCACCTTGGTGCGCAAATTGAAATAGCCCGGGATGACGATGCCGACGCCAACGATCCCGAGCCGATAATGTTGATAAGTGCGGGCAATGTCTGCCAGAATGGTTGAAATGGCGTCCACGAAGCTTTGCGGCTCTTTGCTCGTCAGCGGGTAGGAAGTGCTTTCGAGACTGGTGCCGGCCAAATTGGTGATTAGCACTGTAAACTGGTTGACTTCCACTTCGACGCCTACGCAAATACCCGCAGAAGCATTGATATCGACCAGCGTCGGCGGACGCCCCCGGGAGGTGCCCGTTTTGCCGAGCTCGATCACGATGCCTTTCTGCAGAAACAAATCGACGCAGCTGGAGACCGTCATTTTATTAAGGCCGGTAATGGAGGCGATCGTCGCCCGCGAAACCGGGCGGTGCTCGAGGATCGTTTTGAACGTAATCTCCAGATTGATCTTTCTGACAAGATCCAGATTGCCAATCTGTCCTTTGAATTGCAATGGAATCCCTGCCTATCGTCAATAGAATAGAAACGACGAATGATTTGTATAAATGATATACAAAATAAGCCGGGTTGTCAAAAGCATTGCCAAATAACACGAATCGTTAAAGCCTTCCATCATTCTCCATTATAATAGTAAACGGAGTACAATAGCGGCGTCATTAACAGGGTTGGATGCCGGATTAAAATAGCCCGTGAAAAATGGCCTATTCTTCAGGACGTTTGATTGGAGCAGCACGAAAAGCAAATTTGTTTAGTTGGCGGAAGGGAGAATGCCGCGTGTTTGTGCAGCTTGTCTGCTTGGCGCAGGGGGAAACTAGGGGCGAGAGGGCGGGAAAACCGATAAAGGTCAAAGAAAGTCAAAGTCAATAAATCAAGGCGATTTTATGTGGAAAATGCCGACAGAAGGCTGATTTCGCCCGAAAATCGGCTGAAATCGGTTTTGAACCTTTTTCCCGGGAGGCATATAATGGGTTATGTAAACAACGAAAAACAAACCTTCAAGGAGGAGATTCACCATGTTCGACCTGGTACCTTTCCGCAAAAGAAACGACGACCCGTTTCGTCAGCTGGTGAGATCTTTGAACGATACATTCGACTTTGCGCCGCTGGCGCCGCTTCACGGCTCGCTGCAAACGTTCCGCACCGACATCCGCGAGCAAGCGGACAAATACGCGATCGAGGCGGAGCTTCCGGGCTTCGGCAAAGACGACGTCGAAGTGGAGATGAAAGACAACTACTTGACGATTCGCGCCAAACGGCAGCATGAAGAAGAACAGAAAGACGAGCAGAATCGCGTGATCCGCCGCGAACGACGCTCCGGCGAGTTCGTCCGCCGCTTCTATGTCGACAACGTCGACGAGGCGGGCATTACGGCCAAGCTGAGCGACGGCGTGCTGAAGCTGGATCTGCCGAAGAAGGCGAACACCGAACCGGCGCGCAGACGCATCGACATTCAATAACACCACACGGCGCGCGGGGAGCGAATATCGTTCTCCGCGCGTTTTCTTGGTCGGGCAGGTGTTGCGGGGTAAATGAAGGAGGTGAAGCGGATGGCCCGTGCGAACGATTATTACGATGTGCTCGGCGTCGACCGGAAGGCGACGAAGGAAACGATCAAGAAGGCTTACAAGAAGCTGGCCAAAACGTATCACCCCGACGTCAACAAAAGCGCCGATGCGGAAAAACGGTTCGTCGAGGTGCAAGCCGCTTACGATGTGCTGTCGGACGAGGAGAAGCGGGCGAGCTACGACCGGTACGGCGAGCATTGGCGCGAAGCGATGGAGGCGGCGAAAGCGGGCTACGATTTTGGCGGCGCGTCTCCGTTCGGCGACGGCGGCGCAGCGCGGCCTGCAGCGGCAGGCGGGCGTGCGGGCGGGGCGCGAAGCGGCCGGAACGGTCGGAACGACGGACGGAAAGCGGGAGCAACCGGCGCAGGCTGGCAGCAAGCCGGCTTCGGCGGCGGTTTTGGCGCAGGCGACGATGCCGATCTTGGCGACTTGTTCGGCCGGTTTTTTGGCGGCGGCGCAGGGGGCGGCATCCGGTTCGAAAGCGACTCCGGGGACGGCTTCGGCAGCCCCTTCGGCTACGGTGCCGCGGATGACGCGGCGTGGGACGTGGAGGCCGAGCTGACGCTGACGCTCGAAGAGGCGATGCGCGGCGGCAAAATCAAGCTGCACGCGCTCGGCAAGGAAATCGGCCTGACGCTGCCGGCCTCGATCAAGGACGGCCAGCGCATCCGGCTGAAAGGGCTGGGCGCGCGCAAGCCGGACGGCGGCAGCGGCGACTTGTACGCGACGCTGCGGCTGGCGCCGGACGCCATATTCGCGGCCGACGGCTACGATCTCGCCGCCACGCTGCAAGTGGCGCCTTGGCATGCCGCGCTCGGCACGACGGCGGCGCTGCGTTTGCCGGGCGGCGACACGCTGCAGGTGAAGGTGCCTGCGGGCATGCGCCCCGGCCAGAAGCTGAAGCTTGCCGGCCGCGGTCTGCGCAAGCCGGACGGCAGCCGCGGCGATCTGTACGTGCGGCCCGAGCTTGTGCTGCCGCCGGCCGATTCGGCCAAGGCGCAGGAGCTGTACCGCGAGCTGGCGAAGGAACACGCATATGAACCGAAATTTGTTGAAACCTAATGAATGCCGAAACAAGGGGGAAACGAACGATGGATATGAACCGTTTGACGCAAAAAGCGCAGGAAGCGTTTGGCGCCGCGCAGCAGGGGGCAAGCCGCCGCGGCCACGCCGAGATCGGCCTGCTGCATGTGCTGCAGGCGCTGCTGGAGCAGCAGGACGGCCTTGCGCCGCGGCTGCTGCAGAAGCTTGGCGTGGCGCCGGAAGCGGTGCGCGCCGCGGCGGAAGAGAAGCTGGCCCGCAAGCCGAAGGTCGGCGGTCCGGGAGCGGACAGCGCGCGCGTGTATGTCGCGCCGGGGTTTGAAAAATTTTTCGCCGCGGCGGAGAAAGAGGCGGAGAAGCTGCACGACGACTTCGTTTCCGTCGAGCATCTGGTGCTGGCGCTGCAGGAAGACCGCGGCGAAGCCGGCGAATTGCTGAAGCAGGCCGGCATCACGCGCGACCTGCTGCTGAAGGCGCTGGCGGAAGTTCGCGGCCACCAGCGGGTGACGAGCAAGGAGCCGGAAGCGACATACGAGGTGCTTGCCAAATACGGGCGCGACCTCGTCGCCGAAGTGCGCGCCGGCAAGCTCGATCCCGTCATCGGCCGCGACGGCGAAATTCGCCGGGTCATCCGCATCCTGTCGCGCAAGACCAAAAACAATCCGGTGCTGATCGGCGAGCCCGGCGTCGGCAAAACGGCGATCGTCGAAGGGCTGGCCCAGCGCATCGTCAAACGCGACGTGCCCGAAGGGCTGCGCGACAAGACGATTTTTGCCCTGGACATGGGCGCCCTAATCGCCGGAGCAAAATACCGCGGCGAATTCGAGGAGCGGCTGAAGGCGGTGCTGCACGAGGTCAAGGAAAGCAACGGCCGCATCCTGCTGTTCATCGACGAGCTGCATACGATCGTCGGCGCCGGCAAAACCGAAGGCTCGATGGACGCCGGCAACATGCTCAAGCCGATGCTGGCGCGCGGCGAGCTGCACTGCATCGGGGCGACGACGCTCGACGAGCATCGCAAATACATCGAAAAGGACCCGGCGCTCGAGCGTCGTTTTCAGCAAGTGCTCGTGACCGAACCGAATGTGGAGGACACGATCTCGATTTTGCGCGGGCTGAAGGAACGGTTCGAGCTGCACCACGGCGTCATCATCCATGACAATGCGCTGGTTGCGGCGGGCGTGCTGTCGGATCGTTACATTTCCGACCGGTTCCTGCCGGACAAGGCGATCGACCTGATCGACGAGGCGTGTGCGATGATCCGCACGGAAATCGATTCGATGCCGACCGAGCTTGACGAAACGACGCGGCGGATGATGCGGCTCGAAATCGAGGAGGCGGCCTTGCGCAAGGAAACCGATGCGGCCAGCCGCGACCGGCTGACGGCGCTGCAGAAGGAGCTTGCCGATCTGAAGGAGCGGCAGCACGCCCTCAAGGCCAAGTGGGATCACGAGAAAGACTCGATCCAGCACGTGCAGGGGCTGCGCAAGGAGCTGGAGCAACTGAAGCAGCAGTTGGCCGAAGCGGAAGACCGCTATGATCTGGAGAAGTCGGCCGAGCTGAGCTACGGACGCATCCCCGAGCTGGAGAAGAAGCTGAAAGCGGCGGAAGAGGCGGTGGCGGCGGAAACCGGCGAGCGGCTGCTGCGCGAGGAAGTGACCGAGCGGGAAATCGCCGACATCGTGTCGCGCTGGACCGGCATCCCGGTCAGCCGGCTGGCCGAAGGCGAACGCGAGAAGCTGCTGCGGCTCGAAGACCTGCTGCACAAACGCGTCGTCGGCCAGGACGAGGCGGTGCGGCTCGTGTCCGACGCGGTGCTGCGCGCCCGCGCCGGCATCAAGGACCCGAACCGGCCGATCGGTTCGTTCCTGTTCCTTGGGCCCACCGGCGTCGGCAAAACCGAGCTGGCCAAGGCGCTGGCCGAAGCATTGTTCGACGCCGAGGACAAGATCGTGCGCATCGACATGTCCGAATATATGGAGAAGCATGCGGTGTCGCGGCTCGTCGGCGCGCCTCCGGGCTACGTCGGCTACGAGGAAGGCGGCCAGCTGACGGAAGCGGTGCGGCGGCAGCCGTATTCGGTCGTGCTGTTCGACGAAGTCGAAAAGGCGCATCCGGACGTGTTCCACACGCTGCTGCAGCTGCTTGACGACGGCCGGCTGACCGACGCGCAAGGCCGCATCGTCGATTTCAAGAACACGATCGTCATTCTGACGTCGAACATCGGCTCGCCGCACCTGCTCGAAGGCGTCGGCGCGGACGGCCACATCACCGAAGCCGCCGAAGCGGCGGTGAACCGCGAGCTGCGGGCGCACTTCCGGCCGGAGTTTCTGAACCGGCTGGACGACATCGTGCTGTTCAAGCCGCTGGCCGCCGCGGAAATCGAGCGCATCGTCGACAAGCTGTTGCGCGGGCTGGAGCAGCGTCTGGCGGAGCGCCGGCTGACGATTCGGCTGACCGCCGCGGCGCGCGGCCATATCGCCCGCGAAGGCTACGACCCCGTGTTCGGCGCGCGGCCGCTCAAGCGGTTCATCCAGCGCAACGTGGAGACGAAGCTGGCGCGCGAAATTGTCGCCGGCACGGTGGCGGACGGCTCGCGGGTCGTCATCGACGCGGCGGACGGCAGGCTCGTCGTGAAGGCGGAAGCGCCGGATGCGGCGGCAAACGCGGGCACGGGCAAGGAGCCGGCGACGGCGACGGTATAAGCGAAGCGGCGGCGAAATAAGCCATGTTCTATTGGCTATTTCGACTCAAATAGGGGGTAGCCGGAGAATAGCCAGTGATTCCACTGGCTATTCGGCTTGTCGGCCCGGTTTTGCGGCTGTTTGCGCGAAATAGCAAGTGATTCCACTGGCTATTTCCTGTGAGCCGGGCAAAAATACTCGAATAAGCCATTTTTCATGGCCTATTTTCATGAGGAGCCGTCTGCGTAGGGAGGATCGGCCTTTCTCCCCGATCGGGAGGCAACTGGGCGAATATTTTCATTGCCGCTCCGTCCCGTTCCTGTTATGCTTCTGCCAACGGCGGTAAGACATCTTGCGTGAAATCGCTTACGCGAACGCCTGGGTCGGCCAATCGGACCCGCGACCGGCTTGCGACCATTTCCGCATGCGGCGCCGGTCCACGTTCGACGCGGTTTTGCGCATAAGGAGGAAGCTCATTGAAAAAGACGGTCGTCGTAATTGACGATAAACCGCTCATCCGCCAATCGATCGTGCAGACAATCGACTGGGAATCGCTTCAATGCGAGGTTGTCGGCCAGGCGGAGGACGGCATCCAGGGCAAACGGACGATTCTCGAAAAACAGCCGGACATTCTGATTACCGATATCAAAATGCCGGGCCTAAGCGGGCTCGATTTGGCCGAATTGATGAACGCGGAGCTGCCGCAGTCCAAAACGATCCTGATTACCGGCTACCAGGATTTCGCCGACGCGCAGCGCGCGGTGCGGCTCGGCGTCTGCGACTATATCGTCAAGCCGATCCGCAACGAGGAGCTGGAGCGGGTCATCGGCATGGCGGTGCAGCAGCTCGACGAGCAAATGACGGAGCGTCGGCACAACCGCGAAATCGCGGAAGCCTACACGAATCTGGAGCAGCGGCACCGGCGCTCGCTGCCGCAGCTGCGCAGCCAACTGCTCGCCGGGCTGATCGGCGGCAGCGTGCCGCACGAAGAAGAGTGGCCGTCCGTGCTGCGCAGCCTCGGCATCGACTGCAAAGGCTTCGTCGTCATGATCGTGCGCTCTAAGCTGCCGCTCGGCGAAGGCGCGAAGCTGGAAGGCGCAGGCGAGGCCGTCGCAGGCGACTGGCGGAGCCGGCTGACCGAGCTGGCGCGCGCGAGCTCGGCGAATCGCGAGATCGAGCTGATCGAATATGCGTATCGCAACGACCTCGTGTTCGCCTGCCTGTTCGCCAAGGCGCTTGCGCCGCGCGAAGTCCGGCTCAAGATGCAGCAGTTCGGCCAGTCGTTCATCGAGCAGGCGCGCCGCGAATACGGCTTCGACTGCCGGCTCGCCATCAGCGCGCCGTACAAGTCGCTGCGGGATGCGGGCGAAGCGTTCGCGGAAGGCGCGGCGCTGATGGATATAGGCTTCTTCCGCACCGAGGAGCCGATTCTGTTCCCGGAGCACGGCCAGTGGGGAGCGGCGGACAGCGGCAAATTTTCGATCATCCGCGATCTGGAGCAGTTCAACCAAATGCTCGAGCATGCTACGATCGAAGAGATGATCGCCTACATGGAGCAGTTTCTGGCGCAAATCGCGGTGTACAGCGAAGGCAATATTCTTGTGGCCAAAGGGCTGATTTCGGAAGTCTGCCTGGCCGCGGCGCGGTACTATTTTCGCATTACGGGGGACGAGTTCAGCCTCGGCAAAAGCATCGATCAAATTTTGGAGGAAGTATACCGGCTGGAAAGCATGCGCGCCGCGTCCGATTATTTGGCGGCGTTCATCAAGAGCATCAAGGATAAGCTGGCCGGCGGCGACAAGGAATACAGCCTGATCGTGAAGAAAGTCGTCGACTATATCAACAGCCACTTCGCCGACAACTTGAGCCTGACCTCGGTAGCCGATCAGTTTGGCCTCAGTCCCAGCTACTTAAGCCGGCTGCTGCGGACGGAAACGGGCATCAACTTCGTCGACCTCGTCTGCAAGGCGAGAATCGAAGTCGCCAAACGGCTGCTGAAGGACCCGAAATACAAGGTGAACGAGGTGGGAGAACTGGTCGGCTACCGGGAGTATTCCTATTTTTACCAAGTATTCAAGAAGGTTGAAGGAATTTCGCCGAAGGAATTCAAGAACAAAGGTAAAGAAATCGAATAAAACCGTTAAATGTTCGTCTGTTCGAAGGTCCCGCCTTGAGATATGGTAAGGGGGCCGTTCAACGGCCAAGTAGGGCAACAACGAACTGCCACATGAGGAGGGCACGGTATGGCGATCGTGCAGCTGCAAAAGGCGCAAATCGGCGTTTGGATCGACAAAGTCATCGCGGGGATGCAAAGCCTGGACGTGACGATCGTCGAAGACACGCCGGTCAGCATCATTTCGATGGACAAGTGGGATTGGTCCCAGGGCGTGGGCCTGTTCTCGTTATACCGCTATTACAAGGAAACCGGCAATCATAAAATTTTCCGCTATCTGGTCGACTGGTTCGAGGACCGGATCCGCGAAGGGCTGCCGCCGAAAAACGTCAACACGATGTGTCCGCTGCTGACGCTCAGCTACATTTTCGAGGAGACGCGCAATCCGGACTACCTGCAAATTTGCGAGGAATGGGCGAGCTACGCCGCGGAGGAAATGCCGCGTACGCCCGAATTCGGCATCACGCACGTTACGATCGACAACGCCAACGAAGGCGAGCTGTGGGACGACACGCTGTATATGACGGTGCTGTTCCTCGGCCGGATGGGCGTGCTGCTGAAGAAGGACCACTATGTTCAGGAAAGCATCCGCCAGTTTCTGGTGCATCTGAAATACTTGACCGATACGCGCACCGGGCTGTTCTACCACGGCTGGTCGTTCAACGAGAACGACAATTTCGCCGGGGCGCTTTGGGGCCGCGGCAACGCCTGGTATACGGCCGGACTTGTCGACTACCTCGACATTGTCAAGCTGCCGCTTGGCATCGAGCTGTTCCTGCTGTCTTCGCTCGAACGCCAGCTGCGCCAGTTGAAGGGACTGCAAACCGAGTCCGGCATGTGGCGGACGCTGCTCGACGACCCGACCTCCTACGAGGAAACGTCGGCGACGGCGGGTTTTGCGTACGGCATCCTGAAGGCGGTGCGCAAAGGGTACATCAGCGAAGACTATCGGGAGAGCGGGCTGCGCGCGCTGCACGCCGTCATCCGCAGCATCGACGACAAGGGCACGGTGCATGGCGTTTCCTACGGCACGCGCATGGGGCGGTCGCTGCAGTTCTACAAGGACATCCCGCAATGCCCGATGCCGTACGGCCAATCGATGACCTTGCTCATGCTGGTGGAAAGCTTGCATCACGTGCAGGACAATTAACGGAATAATCGGAAAGTATAAGCTCCGGAGCGGAACTGCCTGATTCGGCATGAAAAGTTACCGCTAAAGCCGGGCCGGCTTCTTCGAAATGCTTCGATAGAAACTTATCTTAATCTCGGGCGAAGGTGATGTCGTGCGCTTGTTCGGCAAACGAATTGTCAACGCGAAGCTGCGAACCAAGTTCCTGCTTTCGTTCGCCGCCATCATACTCGTAACGGTGCTGATGATCAGCATCATTAACTATATCGTGTCCGTCGGTGCGATCAAGCGCAATTCCGGCGAATTCTCCGAATATTTGATCGGCCAGATCGGGATCAACCTGGAGAAGCGCACTGCGGACATCGAGGACATCGCCTTCCAGCAGTTCCGCAGCTCAAGCCTGAGCGAGCAGCTCGGCGCCATCGCGACGACCGACAACGAGCGCTATTTCCGCGACAAATACATCAACGATTTTCTGAACGAGCTGCTGTTCTACAAAGATTATTTCGAGAATGTCTGGATCATCGATACCGACGGCCGCCAGTTCGCGATCAACCGCGATCCGAATCATGCGGCAAGCGCGGCGCTGCTGAAGCGGTTCGACCCGCAGGAGATCCAGGACAAGCGCGGGCGGGCGAAGTGGTTTCAGGTCGAGGACGGCACCGTCTACATGGTGCGCGCGATGTACGACATTCTGTCCAGCCGGTATGTCGGCACGATCGCCATCGGCCTCGAAAAAAGCTACATCGGCAGCATTGTCACGGGTGTTCGCAACGTTATGGACGGCGACATTCTGATCCTGAACGAAGACGGCGAGTCCGTGGTGCAGAACGATCAATCGAGCGAGGTTGCCGGCTTCTTCCTGCAGAACAAGCGGTATTTGCTGAACGACCTGGGCAAGGAAGAGTTTGCGTTCGGACGCAAGCATTATATCGCGACGGTTTCTGCAACCGCTTACGGCAAATGGCGCGTGGTGCAAATTATCGGCGTCGACCAGCTGACACGGGGGACGAGCAGCATCAAGTACGGCACGATCAGCACGATTGCCGTCGCGCTGGCGATCGGTTTCCTGATGGCGGCGTTCCTGTCCAAAAACATCACGGAAAATGTCGGCAAGCTGCTGCAGAGCATGTCGCGCTTCTCGGTCGATTTCAACCATCGGGTCGTGGTGCCGCGCAGCAAGGACGAAATCGGCCTGCTTGCAGAAAAGTTCAATTCGATGGCGGACAAAATCAACGACCTGTTCAACACGGTGTACCGCGAGAAGCTGCTCAAGCAGAAGGCGGAATACCGCACGCTCCAGTTCGAATACAAGGCGCTGCTGGCGCAGATGAACCCGCACTTTTTGTACAATACGCTGGAATCGATCCACAGTCTGGCCAAGCTGCGCGGGGAGAAGGAAATCGGCGAAATGGTGTACCTGCTCGGCACGCTGCTGCGCGAAAGCATCGGCAAACGCGGCGACATCATTGCGCTGGAGGAGGAAATTTCGTTCATCCGCCTCTACTTGTCGATCCACCAGATCATTTACGGCAACCAGATCGAAGTGAACTACGAGCTGGACGAACGGCTGATGGAATGCCGCGTGCCCAAGTTCATCCTCCAGCCGCTGGTGGAAAATTCGGTGCTGCACGGCATCGAAGAGAAGCCCGGCATCGGCGTCATTCGCATTGTTTGCCGGCAGGAGGCCGACGCGCTGATCGTCGAAGTGGCCGACAACGGCATCGGCATGGACGCGGACACGGTGAAGCGGCTGCTCAACCCTGACGTGTTCGGCTCGTTCGGGGACAAGGACAAGCACACGAATGTCGGCGTGATCAGCGTGCAGAAGCGGGTACGGATCCTGTACGGGGACGAGTACGGACTGTCGATCGAGAGCGCGCCCGGCGACGGCACGACCGTACGCATTCGGCTGCCGCTCGTTGCGCCGGAGGAGGAGCCGGCATAAGCGCAAGGCGGCAAAATATTCGGATATAAAGTCAAATTTCTCTCATAGAAAACGGCCTTCGTTTCCGTAGAATGGAGGTAACGTTACGATAGAGGGAGCTGCTAGCTATGACGGTCGCCTGGACGCAGCCGCATGTGGAACGCACGATTGAACAAGTGATTGCCGGAATGAAACAGCTCAAACCGACGATACGGGAAAATGTCAAAGACAGCATCATTTCGATGGATGTCTGGGACTGGTCCCAAGGCGTCGGTTTGTTTGCATTGTATTTGTATTACAAGGAAACCGGCCGGGAGGACATCCGGGGCGATCTCGTTGCCTGGTTCGACCGCCATCTGGCCAAAGGATTGCCGCAAAAAAACGTCAACACGATGTGTCCGCTGCTGACGCTCAGCTATCTGGGCGAAGAGCTGGGGAGACAGGACTACCTGGACCTGTGCGCGTCATGGGCGCAATGGGTGTACAAAGAGATGCCGCGGACGCCGGAAGGCGGCATTTCGCACTTGACGGTCGACAGCGCCAACGAAGGGCAGCTGTGGGACGACACGCTGTACATGACGGTGCTGTTTCTCGGCCGGATGGGCGTGCTGCTGAAAAACGATGCCTACGTGCAGGAGAGCATCCACCAGTTTCTCGTGCACCTGAAATATTTGACCGATGTGCGGACGGGGCTGTTTTTTCACGGCTGGACGTTCCTTGGCAACCATCATTTCGCCGGCGCCCTGTGGGGCCGCGGCAACGCCTGGTATACCGCGGGGCTGGTCGACTACCTCGACATCGTGCCGCTGCCTGGCGGGGTGCGGCGGTTTCTGCTGACGTCGCTGGAGCAGCAGGCGGAGGCGCTTGCCTCGCTGCAGACGGAGAGCGGCATGTGGCGGACGCTGCTGAACGATCCGGAGTCGTACGAAGAAAGCTCGGCAACGGCCGGATTCGCTTACGGCATCCTGAAGGCGGTGCGGGGCGGTTTCCTGCCGGAGAAGTTCCGGGCGATCGGGCTGAAGGCGGCGCAAGCCGTCGTGAGCCGGATCGACGCGGACGGCATGGTGCACGACGTGTCGTACGGCACGTGCGTTGGCGATACCATGCAGTACTACAAGGACATCGCGCGTTGTCCGATGCCGTACGGCCAGGCGATGACGCTGCTCATGCTGGTGGAGAGCCTGAAGCATCCGCAGCTGTGGGGGCAAGCGTAAGGAAGCGCGGGCCGATGAGGCCGGCGACGGGCATGGGGAGCAGGCAGTAGGGAAAGCGGAAAGGGTGGCAGGAAGCCGAAGGGCCGCAGAGAAGCTGGAAGGGCGTTAGGGAAAGCCGGAAAAGCCGCAGGGAAAGCCGGAAAGGCCGAAGGAAAAGCCGGAAGGGCCGGAACGTGCGGCCTTTTCCGGCCGAATCGAAGGGAGAGCGAACCGATGAAACCGATGCAGACAAGAGCGCTGGTGCCGGACTGGCAGGCCGTACGCGATAAAGTGGAAACGCATTCATGGGCGAAACGCATCGTGGAGCAGGTGAAGCCGAACACCGACAAATGGATTGCCGTGTACGAGGACGATGCGACCCGTGTTGCCGGGTGGGGTCACCATTACTTCTGCGACCGTTGTTTCGCATCGCTCGTGTTCGATCCGGAGAAGCCGCACGAGCACCGCTGCAGCGGCTGCGGCGAGCAGCGAGTTGCCCAGGAGGTCGACGACGCCTGGTGTTACATTTACCGCACGTCGTCCTGCTCGCACGTGTTCCATGCGGCCGTGCTGTACCGGCTGTACGGCGACCCGGCGTATTTGGCCTATATCCGCAAGGTGATGGCGTTCCTGTGCGACCACTACGGCACGTTCGAGGTGCGCACGCCGCCGACCCAGGAAGGCATGTTCAGCGGCTGCGACCTGACCGACGCGGTAGCCGACATTTGGCTGCTGAACGGGCTGGAGCTGATCAAGGACGAACTGACCGCGGAGGAGCTGGGCACGTACGCCGCCAAGTTTTTCCTGCCGCAAGCCGATTTCCTGATCGAAAAGGTCGGCTGCACCCCGAATATCATCATCTGGATGAAAGCGGCAGCCGGCATGATTGGCCTGTTCACGGGCGAACGCGTCTGGTGCGAGCGGGCGGCGGAAGGCGTAAACGGGATCAAAAGCAAGCTCGCCGCCGGCCTGCTGCCGGAAGGCTTCTGGTACGAGGCGTCGTTCCACTACCATTTCTACTGCGCGGAAGGCATGACCTACTATCTGGCGTTCTGCAAAATATATGGCCATTCGTTCCCGGAGATGGAAGAAGCGCTGCTGAAAATGTATCGCTACCCGGTTCGGTTTGCGTTTCCGAACGGCGAATTTCCGAACCCGAGCGACGGCTGGCCGCTGCTGTCGTTCGCCAATTACGCCGGCCAATACGAGTGGATGCGCAACTTGTACGACTTGGCGCCGTTTCGTTACGCGTTGTCCAAGTGTTATGCAACGTCGGCGGCAGGGGCTGCGGCGAATGCGAGCAAGGCCGATGCCGGCAATGTCGGCGGCCTGCCGCGGCTTTTGTTCGGCACGGATTGGGAAGCGGCGGCGCGGGAGCTTCCCGCGGACGCGCCCGGGCTGCCGGACGGGAAGCCGCGCTTCGATCCGGGCATCCATTTTGCCAAGCTGCAGAGCGGGGACGCGGCGCTGTTCCTGAAGTACGGCTTCGTGCTGCGCGGCCATTCGCATGCCGACGCGATGCATACGGAGCTGTTCCTTCGCGACGAGATCGTGTCGCGCGACATTTCCAACAGCGGCTACGGCTCGGACCTGTTCCGCGAATGGCAGCGCAAGGCCATCGCCCACAACACGGTGATGGTCGACCGGCAGAACCAGCCGAACCGGCCGGCCGGGAGGATGGTCGCGTTCGACGCGGAAGCGAACAGCTGCCATGCGGCGGCCGACGATGTGTACCCGGGCCTTGGCTTCTCTCGCAAGCTGCAGCTGGCGGCGGACGGGCTGACGGACGAATTTGCGGTGACGCCGGCCGAAGGGCACGAAGGCACGCACACGTTCGACTGGCTGTTCCATTGCTCGGGCGAACTGGAGACGGAGCTGCCGATGGAAGCCGCCGACGCGCCGGGCGAAGCGGACGGCTACCAGCTCATGCTGGATACGTCGTCCTGCGAGACGGACGGCGATTGGGAAGTGAGCTGGAAGCTGCCGGGCAAAACGGTGACGCTGCGCATGGAAGCTTGCCCGGGCACGACCGTGTATGTGTTCCGCGGCTACGAGCACCGGCTCGACCGCACGCGCTGGGGCGTCATGGCGCGCCGGACGGGCGAGTCGGCCGTCTACCGCGCGGCGTTCCGCTGGACCGTGGAAGGCGGGGCGCGATGAGCGGATTGTGGGAAACGCCCTATAAATTGGGGAAGCCGGTGTTGGCCGCATCCGGTCGGACCGGCGCTTACGACGAACAGGCGGTCGACTGCCCGTTCGTCTTTCGTCACCGGGACCGCTTCTTCATGATGCACGTCGGCTTCGACGGCGTCGGCTATCAAACGGCGCTTGCGGTGAGCGACAACCTGCTCGACTGGGAGCCGTACGGGATGATCCTGCGGCGCGGCGAAGGCGCCGAATGGGATCGCCGCAACGCCGCCGGGACGTGGCTGCTGCGGGACAACCGGCTCGACGGGCCGGGAACGCTGAAGCGGTGGGGCGGCAAATACTGGCTTGCCTATCACGCCTATCCCGGCGAAGGCTTCGAAACCGGGCCGGCGAGCATCGGCCTCGCGTGGACGACGGACGAGCGGCTGCTCGACTGGCATCGCCTGCCGGAGCCGGTGCTGACGCCGGAGGAGGGGGCCGACTGGGAGAGCGGCGGCTTGTACAAGGAATGCCTGCTGGAGCACGAAGGCGGCTTGTATTTGTTCTACAACGCCAAGAACAAGCCGGACCCCGCCCTCGGCGCGCACCGCTGGCGCGAGCAGATCGGGTACGCCACGTCGACGGACATGTTGAACTGGCGCCGCGCGGAAACGAATCCGGTGCTGCCGATCGGCCCGGCCGGGAGCTGGGACGACATTTTCGCCAGCGAGCCTTGCGTGCTGCACGACGGAGAGCGCTGGGGCATGGCGTATTTCGGCTTCGATGGCGTCCATGCGCAGGACGGGGTTGCGTTCTCCGCCGATTTGGCGGCGTGGACGAAACATCCGGCGCCGCTCGTAGGAGCCGGCGGGGAAGGCGAGCTCGACTCGATCCACGCGCACAAGCCGTCGTACATCAGTCACGGCGGGGTGTTGTACCATTTTTATGTGGCGAGCCGGCCCTGGCGTTTGGGGGATGCGTCGAAAATTTTCGGCAAAGAGTACCGCACGATTGCCGTTGCCGCGTCGAAGCCGTTCGGCTAGTCGAACGCGTGGCATGGCGTGTTATTTTCGAGATGAACTTATTTCCGGGCATGAAAATGAGAGGAGAATCGCTCATGAGAGGTCTTCGCGGCAAAATCGCCGTCGTTACCGGCGCGGCGCAAGGACTGGGCGAAGCGATAGCGCTTCGGCTCAGCGAGGAGGGGTGCGACGTCTGGGCGCTCGACATCAACGGCGACGGCGAACAAACGGCGGCGCGCATTCGCGAGCAAACGGGCGGCACGGTGCGGTTTGTGCAAACGGACATATCCGACGCGCAGAGCGTTGCGAGCGCTTTCGCCGAAGTCGGCCGCGTTTCGGGCCGGGTGGACGCTCTCGTCAACAATGCGGCGCGATTCGTGTTCAAAAGCGCGGAAGCGACGGCCGAAGACTGGGACGCCATCTGCCGCGTCAATTTGCAGGGCACGACGTTCGTCACGAACGCGTGCGTCCCGCTGATGAAGCAGGCTGGCGGCGGTTCGATCGTCAATTTGTCGTCGGTCAGCGGTTTTGTCGGGCAGGCGAATTTTGCGACGTATAATGCGACCAAGTTTGCGATCCGCGGTTTGACGAAGTGTTGGGCGATCGATTTCAGCCCGTTCGGGATCCGCGTCAACACGGTATGCCCGGGCTACATCCGGACGCAGGCGTTCGAAAACAGCTGCATCGCGCTTGGGCTCGATGTGGCGGAGGAGGACGCGCGAGCGTCGCGGTTGCATATTTTGGGCCGGCAGGGGCGGCCGGACGAGGTCGCCGGAGCCGTCGCGTTCCTCTCTTCGGACGATGCGACGTTCATGACCGGATCGGATTTACTGGTCGACGGCGGCTATTTGGCCATGTAAGGTGCGCGGAAGGGGCAACTTTCAGGCGTGAGGAGAGGGGAAAACGAAATGAAGATGCTCGTTTATGAAGGACCCGAACGCATCGTGCTGGCGAACGCGGCGATGCCGGCCGTAGCGGGCGATGAGCTGCTGATCCGGGTGCGCTCTGTCGGCATTTGCGGCAGCGAGTTGGAAGGCTACCTGGGGCACAGCAGCGTGCGGGTGCCGCCGCTGGTGATGGGGCACGAGTTTTGCGGGGAGGTGGCCGAGATCGGCGCCGATCTTGACGCCGGCGACTGGCGGCTTGGCGACCGCGTCGTCGTCAACCCGCTGATCGGCTGCGGCCGCTGCCGCAACTGTTTGAGCGGGCGGTCCAACATTTGCTCCAGCCGCGCGATTGTGGGGATTCATCGGCCGGGCGCTTTTGCCGAGTATGTGGCGGTTCCCGCGTCCGGCGTCACCCGTGTGCCGAATGAAATGGACGCGGATCTCGCCTCGCTGGCGGAGCCGCTGGCCGTCGCCGTGCACAGCGTCAAGCTGGGGCTGGCGCCGCTGGAGGATATCGTCATCATCGGCGCCGGGCCGATCGGGCTGCTGACGCTGCAGGCGGCGAAGCTGACGGGCTGCCGCCGCGCGGTCGTCATCGAGCGCCAGCCCGGCCGGCTGCAGGCGGCCGAACGTCTCGGCGCGATTGCGGCGACGCCGGAGGAGGCGCATGCCGTCGTGGCCGGTCTCGCCGGCGGAGAAGGCGTCGAGACGGTCATCGACTGCGTCGGCAACGGCGCGACGCGGCGGCTTGCGATGGAACTGGCGGCCGCGGGCGGCACGATCGTGATGGTCGGCCTGGGCCAGGGCGAAACGGCGATGCCGATGAACGACCTGGTCCGGCGGGAAATTCGCCTGCTGGGGTCGTACACCTACACCGTTCGCGACTTCGCTCAGGCGGTGGCGCTGCTGGTGGAAGGGCAGATCGGCATGTCCGGCTGGACGGAGGGGCTTGCGCTCGAGGACGGACCGGATGCGTTCGCCACGCTTGCCCGCGGTACCGCGCCGGTGAGCAAGTATATTTTGCACCCGTAGCGGGCGGCGGCATGGACATGCGCTGATGCGCCGCGGGCGGTGAGCGAAATAAGGCTGATTTCAGCCTTGGAGCGGAGTTTCTGCAGATAGGGAGCGAAATAAGGCTGATATCAGCCTTGGAGCGGAGCTTCTGCGGAGGGGGAGCGAAATAAGGCTGATATCAGCCTTAGAGCAGAGTTTCTGCAGAGGGGGAGCGAAATAAGGCTGATATCAGCCTTGGAGCGGCGTTTCTGCGGAGGGGGGAGCGAAATAAGGCTGATATCAGCCTTGGAGCGGCGCTTCTGCAGATAGGGAGCGAAATAAGGCTGATTTCAGCCTTAGAGCAGAGTTTCTGCAGAGGGGGAGCGAAATAAGGCTGATATCAGCCTTGGAGCGGAGCTTCTGCAGATAGGGAGCGAAATAAGGCTGATTTCAGCCTTAGAGCAGAGTTTCTGCAGAAGGGGAGCGAAATAAGGCTGATATCAGCCTTGGAGCGGCGTTTCTGCGGAGGGGGAGCGAAATAAGGCTGATATCAGCCTTGGAGCGGCGTTTCTGCAGATAGGGAGCGAAATAAGGCTGATATCAGCCTTGGAGCGGGTTGCCAGCAGCTGCAGCGCATGAAACATGCGCTAAACGCGCCGCGGCAAGCCCGCGAAGCAGCTGCAGCGCATGAAACATGCGCTAAACGCGCCGCGGTGAATTTAGACTAGAAAGTAGACACACTGTAACAGCGACCTGATACAATACAAACAAACGAAAGGTCGAGGTGTGTCATGGGAAATATCCGCCAACATTTTGATGAGGAGTTCAAACGCCAA
>NZ_SHLX01000033.1 GCF_004764705.1 Paenibacillus cymbidii
ATTACAATCGCACTCGCATCCATTCGTCAATTGGTTACCTCACCCCGCATTTATGCGAAAAAAGGTACTACGAGCAACAGCAGATCGCTTAAATTGTGTGTCTACTTTCTTGACAAAGGTACATTTCTGCGAGCGGCGGACGAAATAAGGCTGATTTCAGCCTTACAGTAGATCGGGTCAACCATCACCGCTTAACCTGACAACATAGATCCGCATCCCCCGGATTGGACAATTTTCGCGTCGTCTCGCTTCTTTTTCTGAAATATCACATGATATAATAATGGGACTAATCCGGAAAGGGAGCAGACCCATGACGACATCTTCCATCGTACGCCGTGCCGCGGCGCAGCTCCGCACGCATCGCACCTACTTTTTTCGGCTGTTGTATCTGGGATTGTTCTCCGTCTTCATGCCGCTGCTGGTCAGCGTTGCGCTGTCCTATTGGCTGATGTCGGCCAATCTGGAGCGCCAGGTGAAGCAGGCGACGCAGATGACGCTCGACCAGATGCGCCAGCGGCTCGACGGCTATATGGTGGAAGTGGAGCAGGCGACGACGAGTCTGCTGCTCGACAACGATGTCGTGCACGCCGCGTACCAGTCCGATCTGAAGCAGGACGTAATCGCCATGTACCAATTGAACAAAAAAATCAACCTGGTCAAACAGGTGCTGCCGCGCGCCTATAGCGTCGATCTGTATTTGCCCCGTCAGCAGCTCGTCTTGTCCACGGCCCAGGGATACTTGTCCGCCGATACGACCGGGACGACCGACGCGCTGTTTCGTACGCTCGATCTGTCCCAGGGCTCCGCCTGGACATTCATGCAGCGGCGAACGCCGCCGCTCGGCCAGGATGAGCCGCTCATTGTGTTCGTTCGGCAAATTCCGCTGCTGTCCTCCGTCGCGCAAGGCTACATATCGGTGTCGTTCACGGAAAACGAATGGTTCCATTATATGAAGTCGGGCGACGGCGGCATTACGGTCATCGACTCGAAGCGGCTTATCCTGTCGCATGCCGATCCGCACCTGATCGGCACCACGCTGGCCGACAACGCCATGTGGGAGGAGCATATGCTGCGCAATCCTGCCGCGCTCGGCTCCTTCACCGACTACCGCAAATCGGTCATTACGACATTCAGCAAATCGGGGCTGGCCGGATGGACCATCATTGAAGAAACCGCGTTCCGCGACATGTACACATACAAGTCGCGCATTCTGTGGATTACGATCGCGATCGGCCTGCTCGCCTCGCTGATCGGCGTCAGCATGACCTACATGAATTCGCGCCGGCTGTACGCTCCGCTGTCCGACCTGCTGAGCAAAGAGGGACGCAAATACACGGCCTCGCCCGTCCCCATGGACGAATGGGGCTTGATCGGACACAAATGGAATGAATTGGAGGGCCAGATCGAACAGTTCAACCGCAGCAACAGCCCGCTGCTGCGCGAGATGTTCCTGACCCGGCTGCTCTACCATTACTACGCCAACGCGGGTCCGGCGGAAATCGGCGAAATGTGCGAACGGCACCGGATCGACGCGAAGTCGGCCTACCAAATTATCGTTGCGGAGCCGGAACGGTTCGAGCTCGGGGAGCGGTTCAAGGCCGAGGACCGGCAGCTTGTCCTGTTCGCGATTGCCAATATTGCCGGCGAAGTGCTGGCCGGACAAGGGCTGAAGGCCGACGTGCTGACGTTTCCCGATTCCGCCCGCGTCGTCCTTGTGCTTCCCGTTTCGTCCGTTCCGCACGATCCGTCCTTGTTCGGCGCCGAGCGGACGGCGATCCGTGCGCTCGGCGAACAGATCCGGGAAGCGGTGGAGATGCATTTGAAGTTCGCCATATCGCTTGGCATCGGCGGCGCGCGCGCTTCGATCGCCGACATCGGCCAATCGTTCAACGAAGCGCTCGAGGCGCTGCGGCACCGGCTGGTTCAGGGCGGCAACCGGACGATCGAAATTGGCGAAGTCGCCGCCTACACGGGAGAGTTCCATTACCCGCTCGAGCAGGAGCAGGAGATTGCCGGAGCGCTGCGCCGCGGCGATTGGCCGGAGGCGACCGAACGGTTCGCAAGCTTCATGCGAAGCGTGCGGGAAAGCGGCTGCACCGCCGCGATGATCCGCCAGTCGCTGTTGATGCTGTTCCTTTCGTTATCCCGCCTTTCCAGCGGATGCACCGACCGGCTCGTGCAGATGAATGCCGGCGAAACGCTGATGAACTGCGCGACCAGCAGCGAAGCGGAAGGCTGGTTTCGCTTGCGCTTCCTTCCTTTCCTGATCGAATGCCTGACGCTGGAGCAAGAGCAGATGGGCATGCGCAACGTCGAGTCGGCCAAACAATACATTGCCGCCCATATCGCCGGCGAATTGTCGCTGACGGTCGTCGCCGGGCATGTCGGGCTGAACCCTTCCTACTTCAGCCGCCTGTTCGCGAAGAGCACGGGCAGCAACTTCAGCGACTATGTCGCCCGCGCCAAAATCGAACACGCCAAAAGTCTGCTGCTCGGCACCGACATGACCATCGCCGCCGTTGCCGCCGCCGTCGGGTATATCGAGCCGACGTTCCGCCGGGTGTTCAAGCAGCTCAACGGCGTCACGCCGCATGCTTTCCGGGCCGGCCAGCGCGGGTAACGACCGTACACATTTGTACATCGCAGCCGCCGCCGGGGTCAAAATATGTACACCGCCCACGCCGAACCCTTGCCGGGCAACGGCTGCCGGGCCGGTCAAAAGCTGAGTCTTACGAAGCGGCCGCCCTCCTGCCTACAATAAAGCCAGGAAGGGGGTGGATATATGGAAACGATGGTCGCGCCGCGCCGCAGAAGCAGGCTGCTCTCGCGGCTGCTTGCCAGTCGCTGGTGTTACGTGCTGGCGGCGCCGACGGTGCTGTATTTGCTCGTCTTCAAATATGCGCCGATGTGGGGAATCGTCCTGGCGTTTCAGGAATTTAATCCTTACCGCGGTTTTGCCGACAGCCCTTGGGTCGGGCTGGAGCATTTCCGGCATTTTTTTGCTTACCGGGACTTCTGGCCGCTGCTGCGCAACACGCTCGCGATCAATGTGCTCGGACTGCTGCTGTTTTTTCCGCTGCCGATCGTGCTGAGCCTGCTGCTTAACGAGGTGCGGCACGCGCTGTTCAAGCGGGTGGCCCAATCGATTGTGTATTTGCCGCACTTTCTGTCCTGGGTGATCGTCGTCAGCTTCACGTACATGTTCCTGTCCACCGACATCGGGCTGCTCAACAAGTGGCTCGTCCACAGCGGGCGCGAACCGGTGTCGATGCTGACGAACCCGAATACGTTCTGGCTGCTGCTGACGGCGCAGAGCGTGTGGAAGGAAGTCGGCTGGGGCACAATCATTTTCCTTGCGGCGATTGCCGGCGTCGACCAGCAGCTGTACGAGGCGGCGCGAATCGACGGCGCGCGGCGAATGCGCCAAATCTGGCATATCACCTTGCCGGCCATCCGCGGCACGATCGTCATTCTGATCATTCTGCGCATGGGCAGCATGCTGGACGTTGGCTTCGAGCATGTGCTGCTGATGCTCAACCCGCTCGTGCAGCCGGTGGGCGAAGTATTCGACACCTACGTGTACAAGCGCGGCTTGCTTTCGGGGCAATTCAGCTACGGGACGGCCGTCGGCCTGTTCAAATCGGTCGCCAGCCTGGTGCTGATCGTCGCCGCCAACCGGCTCGCCAAACGTTTTGGGCACGACGGGCTGTATTAATTTCGCATTTCGCACAAGGAGGCCATGCCCATGAACCGCAGCAGCCGTTCGCCTTCGTCCCTCGCGGCCGACATCGCGATTTATGCGGTGCTGCTGCTCGTATGCATCGTGATGATTTTTCCGTACGTGTACGTTTTTGCCGTTTCGTTCACATCCGCACAAAGCTATGTAGCCGGCGAATTTATTTTGTTCCCCCGGCAGTGGTCGCTCGATGCTTACCGTTACATCCTGTCGACAAGCGCCTTCCTCGACTCGTTCCGGGCGACGGCATTCATCGCGCTTGCCGGAACGGCGCTCAGCATCGTGTTCACTACCTCCTTCGCTTACGCGGTGACGAAGAAAACGATGCCCGGGCGCAACTTGCTGCTCCTGATGCTGCTTGTGACGATGCTGTTCAGCGGCGGACTGGTGCCGCAATATTTGCTGGTGGAGAAGCTTGGCTTGATCAATTCGTTATGGGCGCTTATTTTGCCGGTGCTGACCAACGCGTGGAGCGTTTTTGTGGTCAAAAGCTTCTTCCAGTCGCTGCCGGACAGCCTGGAGGATTCGGCGCAAATCGACGGCTGCAACGATCTGGTCATCTGGTACCGGATCATCGTCCCGCTGTCCATGCCGGTGATCGCCGCATTTTCGCTGTTTTTTGCCGTCGGGTACTGGAATACGTACTTCAGCGGGTTGATCTATATGCGCGACGCCGCCAAATGGCCGCTGCAAGTGCTGCTTCAGCAGATGATTCTGCAGAACGAAACGAACATGGGCAATATGTCCGTCGTTTCGTTCGATCCGTCGCAAGCGGCGCTGCCGCCGGAGACGATCAAGATGGCCGCGCTCGTTGTCGTCATTGCGCCGATCATCCTGGTTTATCCGTTTTTGCAAAAATATTTCGCCAAAGGTGTTCTTCTCGGTTCGGTCAAAGGATAACCCGCTTTGCCACCACTATCGCCAAATCAAAGGGGCTGGAACTATGAAACGTCGTCGTCATCAATTGATTCTCGCGCTGGGCGCGTCTTCGCTGCTTGCGCTGCCGCTCGCCGGGTGCGCCGGCAAGGAGAAGCCGCAAGGCTCGAACGCATCCGCTTCCCCCGCCGCCAGCGCAAGCGCAAGCGCCTCGCCGCTGTCCATCAGCATGCAGACGCTGATCTGGGGCACGCCGCCCGACGTGGACAAAAGTCCATTCTATCAGGAACTGCAGAAACGCACCAACACGAAGCTCAAAATCGAATTTGTCACCAGCCCCGCGTTCACCGAAAAAATGAACCTCGCGCTGGCGTCCAAGACGCTCGCCGACATTACGGTGGTGAAAACGCTGACCGAAGCGAACATCGTCAATGCGATCAACCAGGGCGCCTTCTACGACCTGGGGCCGTTTCTCGGCGATTTGAGCAAATACCCGAATCTCGCCAAGCTGCCGGCCAACCTGTGGAGCGACGCCAGCATCAACGGGAAAACGTACGGCATCCCCAATGCGACCGGTGTCATCAGCGATGCCTTGCTCATTCGCAAGGACTGGCTGACGGAGCTGAACCTGCAGGTGCCGACAACGGTGGACGAGTTGAAGAGCGTATTGGAAGCGTTCAAAGCGAAAAAGACGGGCGTCACGCCGGCGACCGCTTCCACCACGTATCCGATCGGTACGGCGATGAGCGCCTTCGGCACGCAGAACCCGGTCATCGAAGGCGACCGTATGGTGCTGAAGGAACTGACTCCCGGCTTCCGCGACTATTTGCTCTACATGCGCGACCTGTATGGCAAACAGCTTCTGCCGACGGAATATTCGGTGCTCAAGGCCGGACAGGACACGGAGATGTTCCAGCAAGGCAAAGCCGGCGTGTTGAACCGGCCGATTCACGAGGCGTGGACGATTCAGAAGGAGCTGAAGAAAACGGCGCCCCAGGGCGAAGTATTGGTGCTGCCGCCGCTGAAAGGGCCGAACGGCTACGTGCAAAACGCGCGGGATTCGTTCTACGGCGCCTTTATGATTCCTTCTTCGGTGCCGAAGGACAAGGTGGAGAAGCTGCTTCGTTATCTTGACCAGTCCGCCAGTCCGGAATTGAACGATTTGCGCAAATACGGCATCGAAGGCATTCACCACAAGAAAAATGCCGACGGCAGCATCGCCGTCGACAGCGAGGCGCTGAACCGCGACGTTGGCGGAACCGTGTACGTGCTGGTCAACTCCTATAACAAATATAACGAAATTGAGAAGTTTGCCGACATGCCTGCCGATTTCATGAAAGAGCTGAAGCAGAAAACTGACTCGTACTTCCAGAACGCCAAGCCGGACCCGTTCACCGGTCTCGTGTCGGATACGTATGCCAAACGCAGCGGCGACCTGTTCAAGGATATGGGGACGAACGTCACCAAGGTCATTATCGGCAAAAGCTCGATCGAAGAATGGGACGGCTACGTGAAGCAGCTGCAAAACGACGCGACGGTGCAGACGATGATGCGCGAGTATGCGGATCAGTATAAGCTGAAAAATCCGGCCAAATAGGCCACTAACAGGCTTGCGGAGGTGTCCGATGTTTGTATTCGGCAGCCAGTATTTGCGCTCGTGGACGCCGCGCAGGCGGGATTGGGATCGCGATCTGGCGAACATGAAGGCGTACGGGTTCAATACGATTCGCGCCTGGCTCGTCTGGAACGTGCTGGAGCTGGACGACGGCGTGTACAATTGGGACTATCTCGATACGTTCGGAGAACTGGTCGCGAAGCATGGGCTGCAGGTCGGGTATTTGTTCCATCTGCAAGGCGCGCCGGAATGGATGGTGCGGCGTTACCCGCAGTTCTACGAAGTCGATGCGAACGGCAAGCCGTTCGAGCCGTCGGCTCGAACGAGCACGCCCTCCGGCGGATGGCCGGGTCTGAATTACGATTACCCGGAAGTGCGCGATCTGGAGGAGCGGTTCATTTCGGCCGTCGTGGGGCATCTTGCGAACCGGAAGGAAATTGCTTTCTGGGAGCCGATGAACGAGCCGCACAACATCATCAACTTCGCATCGCCGGAGCATACGACGTTCGGCTATGGCGAGGCGACCCGCGCCAAGTTCCGTCTGTGGCTGCAGCGAAAGTACGGCGATCTGGCGCAATTGAACGCCGCGTGGCAGCGGCATCACAATAGCTGGGACGAAGTGCGGCCGGTAACCTGGCGTTACGGCTACCGCGACGTAGTCGATTTCCGCCTGTTTCTGATCGACAATCTGGCCGAGGAAATCGCGTGGCGCACGGCCGTCATTCGCCGCCATGACGCCAGGCCCGTCATTGCCCACTCCTGGGGCGGCGGTTCGATCACTTGTCCCCATCTGGGCGGGATGGCGTTCGACGACTGGCGCAATGCCCGGTGCTTCGACATGTGGGGCTTCAGCGCCTTTCCTTCCGGCCTGTCGAGCCACAGCATGCTCGGCTTCTCGACCGATGCGGCGCGTTCGGCGGCGAACGGGAAAACGTTCTGGCAAGCCGAGCTTGGCGCCGGCGACCACAGCGGCGGCTTCGGCCGCAAGGGCCGCGCGAAAAAGGAGCAGCTGGCGATCTGGACATGGGAATCGATCCGCCACGGTGCCAAGGGCGTGCTCTACTGGCAGTATCGCAAAGAAGCCCACGGCCACGAAATCGGCGGTTACGGGCTGACCGATTACACCGGCAACCCGACGGATCGTCTGCTGGAAGTGGCGGCAATCGGCCGTTTGTTGAACAAGTACGAGCGCTGCTTCAACGACTCGGAGCCGGCGCCGGCGGAGGTTGCGCTGTTGTTCAGCCTGCAGTCGTACCTCGTCGACTGGTGCGACCATCGCAACTGCACGCTGTCGATCGATTGCATGAGCGGTTATTACCGGATGCTGTGGGAGCATAACATTCCGGTCGATATCGTGCACGAAGAATTCGCTACGGCCGAGCAGCTGCGGCGCTACAAGCTGATTATCGTGCCGCAGCCGGCGGCGCCGCACGCCCGCGCGAAGCAGCTGCTGCAAGAGTATGTGCACGCTGGCGGCTGTATCCTCGCCGACCCTTATTTCGCCGCCTTCGACGATGACCTGCTGCTCGATCATACGGTTCCCGGCAGCGGCTACGAGCGGTTGTTCGGCTGCGAGGAAGACGACATCCGCAATGAACCGGCGGTGGACATCGTTTATCGGGATCGGACGCTTCGGCTGACGGGGGCCAAGCTGAAAGAGACGTTCCGGCACGTCACCGGGGAAGTGCTGGCGACGTATGCCGACGGTTCGGGCGCCGCGCTGGTACGCGGCAAGTACGGCGCCGGCAGCGCGCTGATCAGCGGCGTCCATCTCGGGCTGACTTACGCGCTGAAGACGAGTCTTGGCGACGAGCTGACTCGCGTCGGAACTCACGAGGCTGGCGCCGACGCACAGGCGATAGTGCTCGATCTGGTTCGCGAGCTGCACATCGAAGCCCCTGTCGTTACAGGGAATCCGTGTGTGCAAAGCAGCCTGCTGCTCAACCGGGACACGGAGGACGTGCTGATTGTGATCAACAACAGCCAATCGCCGCAGCAGGCCGACATTCGTTTCGGCGGCCGCACGTATCGGCAAGCCGTCTTGATCGTCGGACACGGAAAAGGCGGGATTGCGGAGACAACGGAAGCTGCTGGAACTGCGGAAGTCGAGGAGACTTCAGGAACTGCGGGGACTGCGGGAACTGCGGAAATTGCCGAGGGGCGCTCGTTTGCCGTTTCGTTGTCTGCGCTGGAGGTTCATGTGTATTTGCTGCGCTGACCGGCTCGGCGCCTTAATAGACCCTATTTTATTGCCTATTTCACTAAAAACGGGCAGCCGCACCGAAATAGCCAGTGAAATCACTGGCTATTTCAGCGTCATTCTGACTACCCGACCCAGTCGCCTCTGTTTGGGGATGATTCCCCTTGGCCTCGTTATTTCCGTCCATTCGTTTCCATACTCGCAGTTTCCGGGTTTTGCCGTTTCGCTCCTTACTCCCCGAGCGCTTTTTTGCCCGCTTCCAGCAGGGCGATGATCCGGTCCGTATCGTACGTGCAGCCTTTCCACGTCCCGCCGCTTACCGCTTGCAGCGCCGCCCACAGCCGGGTGTCGTCCGGCAGGTCGACGTCCGGCGCCAGTCCCGGATGCGGCTCGCGCGCCGCCAGCACGGCGGCCCCTTCTTGCGGCGTATACGTCCGGTCTGCCTCGCCGACAAAATCGACGCGCCCTTCGAGCCGGCGCAAGTCGATGGCGATTTCGACAAGGTCGCCGTCGCGCAGTTTGCCGATCGGGCCGCCGGCCAGCGCTTCCGGGCCGGCGTGGCCGATGCACACGCCGGTCGATACGCCGGAAAACCGCGCGTCGGTAATCAGCGATACGTGTTTGCCGTAAGAAAGATGCTTCAGCGCGGAGGTCAGCTGATACGTTTCCTCCATGCCGGTGCCGGAAGGGCCGCGCCCGATCAGCGCCATGATGTCGCCGGCGACGATGCCGCCGGACTTGATCGCGGCGATCGCGCTTTTCTCCGTCGTGAACACTTTGGCGCGGCCGCGATGCACGTAGACGCCGTCTTCGCCGACGATCGACGGATCGATTGCGCCCGACTTGATGACCGCGCCTTCTGGCGCCAGATTGCCCACCGGAAATGTCAGCGTGGACGCCATTCCCCGCTCCTTCGCCCGCTCCGGGCTGAGGATGACATCGTCCGGATCGATCCCGTCCTCCTCAAGCAGCCGGCGGCGCACGAGCTGCCGGCGCTCCGACGATTCCCACCAATCGAGAGAGGCGCCCAGCGTTTGCCCCGTCGCCGTCAGCACCGATTCGTCGAGCAGCCCAAGCCGCCGCAAATGCAGCATCGCTTCCGGCACGCCGCCGGCGAGAAACACCCGCACCGTCGGGTGATAGTCGGGGCCGTTCGGCAGCACGCTGACAATGCGGGGAACGGCCCGGTTCACTTCGATCCAGTCGTCGACCGTAGGCACGCGGCAGCCGGCGGCAAACGCCAGCGCAGGGATATGCAGCAGCAGGTTGGTCGAGCCGCCGAACGCCGCGTGCACGACCATGGCGTTGCGAATCGCGCCGTCGGTGACGATGTCGCGCATGCGAATGCCCGCCGCCTCCATCGTCATAGCCGCGCGGGCGGATTGCCGCGCGATCTCTTCCCAGATCGGCTGGCCGGAAGGCGCCAAAGCCGCATGCGGCACCGTCATGCCGAGCGCTTCGGCCACCACCTGCGCCGTCGCCGCGGTGCCGAGAAACTGGCAGCCGCCGCCCGGCGTGGCGCAAGCGCGGCAGCCGAGGTCCGCGGCTTCCTGCAGCGTCAACTCGTCGTTCGCGTAGCGGGCGCCGATCGTCTGGATTTTGCCGGCGTCTTCGCCGTTCGTCGGCGGCAAAGTGACGCCGCCCGGCACGATGACGCACGGCAAATCGCGCATCGCCGCCAAAGCGATCATCATCGCCGGCAACCCTTTGTCGCAGGTGGCGACGCCGATGACCGCCCGGCGAGTCGGCAGCGAACGAATCAGCCGGCGCAGCACGATCGCCGCGTCGTTACGGTACGGCAGCGAATCGAACATGCCGGTCGTGCCTTGCGAGCGGCCGTCGCACGGGTCGCTGACGTAACCGGCGAAAGGCACGCCGCCCATGGCGCCGATTTGTTCCGCCGCGGCTTTCATCAGCAGCCCGACCTCCCAGTGGCCGGTATGATAACCGAGCGCTACGGGCGTCCCGTCTTCGCCGCGGATGCCTCCTTGCGTGCTGAGGATCAGCACTTGTTTGCCCATCAGCCGGGTGGGGCTCCAGCCCATGCCGACATTTTGCGTCAGCCCGAACAAGTCGCCGCTCGGCGCATGACGCAGCATGTCCGGCGTAAGCGGCAGCGAGCCGGAAGGACCCGCGGCATGCGTCCGAATGCGAAACATATCGTCCCGATGCGATCCCATTATCTCGTGAATTGGATGATTCATAGCACTCGCGCCTCAATTCGTTTGATATTATCAAACACAGTTTTGAAAATTTTATTCTATCACCCTACTCTACCATGCGCCCCCTGGGCTATCAAGCCAAACTGCTGCCGCGACCGCCTGACGAAGTATGCAGGCTCCTTTATGTTCAAGTACCCGATCTTGCAGCCGCAAGCGACGATTAAATGATTGAAAATATAGCATGTGAATTTTTTCCATCAATTTCTGTCCAAAAAGCGGTCCCCCCATCCGGAAGGGTGCTCCATCAGAAGCCCCCTCCGCAAATAGGCCATCATTTATTGCCTATTTCCTCAAAAGGCGGAGGCAGCAAAGAAATAGCCAGCGAAATCACTGGCTATTCGGCAGAAAAGCTCGATGAAAGGGGTATTGGCAAGGGAATAAGCCATTTTTCATGGGCTATTTTGGAGGGGAGCGTCTATTGTCGGCAAATAGACCATGTTTTCACTGGTTATTGTGACAGCAAGGGGGATGATTGCCTCCCACAGCCCGAAAATTGCGACCGAGCGGTGACTCCATTTCCTACACGATTCGCCCGAATCCCGCGAACGGATCGTCAATGACGATGCGCGCCGCCTCCGTATCGCCGATGCCGCTGTACAGATCGGCTTTGCCGTCCGGGCGCATGACGATGCCCGCGGCGAACGCGCAGTCGGTCAGAACCGGCTTCTTGGCCGGACCGTCGGGAAAACAATCGCGCGTCGCGATGACGCGGCAGTCGTGCAGCTCCCTCGTCCGCGGATCAATGATGAACGACATGTTCATGTAGGCCGAAATTTTCGTGCCGTCTTCCCTCACCGCCGGGTAACCGAGGTGCCCGATCGCCCCGATCAGACCGCTGTCCAGCAAATACGCCTGGTTGCAGCCTCCCCATTCGTCCGCGGCGAACATCCCTTGAATATAAGGCGCCTGTTCGATCGTTTCCGCCGACAACTGCTCCAGGGAGTCCAGCACCGTAAAACCGATCATCGACAAACTTCCGTATTTTTGACGAAGGGTATCGCCTTTCGGCCGCGAAAACACCCCGATGCCGCCACCGGCCATGTCCACCAGACGAATGTCTTTCATATGGTCCGGACCCGTGGTGAAATAGCGCAGGTCGTGCAGATCGGTCCCGCGATAGAAATAGCCGTAAAACGTGTCGTAGGTGCCCTGGAGGAAACGGACATGCGTGCCGCCCAGCACCATTTCGTCGCCGATCCGGGACACGTACGGGTCCTCGAGCTGATAGATCATCGAATCCGGAACGACCGTCCACTCGTCCGGCCCGCTTGCTTCGAACAGCCGCACCCAGGAGCGGGCCCATTCGTGGCGCCGTTCCAGCCGCCCGTAAATATACCGTTTCCCTTGCCATTCGAACGGGATCGAAGTATTGTACACATCGAATCCGTCCGCGCCGCGAAATGTAAGCTTCACACTTTCATAAACCCGTTTGTTTTGCTCGAACGATCGGCGTTTCTCCACTGCTTGCATCTTTGCCGTCTCCTCTCGGGATATGCTTCCGTTCGCTTATAGAGTAATATGAAAGTAGCCGCGGAGTCTTGCCACATTTTGACCGCGTTTCCGCTATTTTGACCTCAAGCCGACAGCGGACCGATGAAGGAGACAACAATGCTGCTGCATACCGAAGGGAAAGCGCCGCAATTGAAAGCCGCCGTCGGGATCGATCCCGACGTCCAAGCCCATTACCGGTTTATCACCTCGGTTCGCAACACGACGGGCCGGCATACGCACGACTTTTTCGAGCTGTTCCTCATTATCCGCGGGAGTGTCATGCACTGCATCAACGGCGCCAAAATACGTCTGGCCGAAAACACGCTCGTGTTTATCCGCGATCGCGATATCCATTTCTATGAGGAGACGGAGGAAGGCGACTGCCAGTTCCTTAATTTGTCCTTTTACCGCGAAGCGCTGGACGACTTGTTCGCCTACCTTGGCGAAGGGTTTCCGAAGGAGAAGCTGCTCGCCCCCGAGCTTCCGCCTTCGGTTATGCTGGCGCGGACGGAGACCGAATATGTGCGGGATCGGCTGGAGAAGCTGAATCTGGTTTCCCGGGCGGACAAGCCGTTCATGAAAGCGCAGGTGAGGGCGCTGCTCGCCGAGCTGTTTACGCGTTACGTGTCGTTGGCGCTGGACGATCCGCTTCCCGGCAATCCGCCCGTCTGGCTGCAATCGTTATGCGAGGCGATGACGGGCAAGGAGCATTTTACGGCCGGCACCCCGGCGCTCGTGCGGTTGTCGGGCAAATCCCACGCCTACCTGTGCAGAGTGTTCAAACGCCACCTTGGCATGACGCCCGTGCAATACGTGAACGGGCTGCGGCTGTCCTATGCGGAGAAGCTGCTGCTCACAACCGATATGGAAATCGTCGATGTATGTCTCGAATGCGGGTTTGACAACATGGGCCACTTCTATGATCTGTTCAAACGCCACTACCGTTTGCCGCCCCATGCGTTTCGCCAAAACCGCCGGTTGCTCTGAACCGGCAAGCCTCCCATGCAACAACGCCGAGTTGACGCTCGGAGAGCATACCCAATAGGCCATAAAAAATGGCCTATTGGCTCCATTTCAGCCCTGCCGACAAAAATAGCCAGCGAAAACGCTGGCTATTTTGTCCCAATCGGCTCCAAATGGGCCTTTCCAGAGAAATAGCCAGTGATTTCACTGGCTATTTCGTCACTGCCGCTCGATTTTGGCGGAATAGGCCATAAAACCTGGCTTATTCTCGCATTGGGGGCATTGAGGAGCATTGAGGAGCATCGGGGACATCTGAGCGAAGCAGATCGGGAACATCGGCCCGTATCGAGTCGCAACAGCACTCGGCCGCGTGCATCCAGCACGCCCCAGAGCGCGCCGCACCGCCGCGCCTACCCGCTTACGCCGGGCCGGCATCAATCCCACTTCAACTGCACGCCGAGCGCCTCGTTCTTGCGGTGCAGCAGCAGCTCGTACGCCTCGTCCGCCCGCTCGGCGGGAAGCGTATGCGTGAGCAGCGGATCCGTCCGCAGCGCTCCTTGCGCAATCATCCGCAGCACGTAGCGGGTGATGTCGTGCCGCGTGGGCAACCCGTGCCGGCCTTGCCCCGACTCGTGCGCGCCAACGACGGAGATGCACTTGCAGAACAGCAGCTTGTACACGTCGGTCGTCAGCATGCCGCGGGTGGAGCCGAGCAGCACCACTTGCCCATGGATGCGCACCAGCTCCATGGCGCTGTTGACCAGCTCCGGCACGCCCGTCGCTTCCACGACGATATCCGGCTCGGCGCCCCAGATCGCCCGGAGCTGTTCCTTGACGTCGGCCCCGCCGTCGTTGTTTACCGCGTGCGGAATGCCGCACGCCTTGGCAACGCCGAGCCGCATCGGCACCGGATCGATCGCGGCCACCTCCGCGCCGAGAAGGCCGAACAGCTGCGCGGCCAAATTGCCGACCAACCCCATGCCGTAAACGGCGACCTTCGTGCCGAGCTTCACTTGCGCCTGCACGACGGAAGCCGCGCTGATCGCCGCCAGCCGGGCAAACACCGCGCGCTCCGGAAGCACGCCGTCCGGCACGCGATGCAGAATCGAGCGCTCGTGGACGTTCTGCACGTAGTAAGCGGCATGGCGCCCGTCGGAATAAACGATATCGCCCGGCTGCACGCCGCCCGCCTCTCCGCCTGCCGCAATAACTTCGCCGACGGACGCATAGCCGGGATAAAACGGATACTTGGCGAACGTGTTCGCCGGATCCGCCAACCCGACATGCGTCCCGGTATACAGCGCCAGCTCCGTTCCCGGGCTGAACAGGCTGCGGCTCGTTTTCACCAGCACCTGCCTGCTGCCGATCGCGGACGGCGACAGCTCCTCCGATTCGTACGCCAACTCGTACGGAGCGGTAAAACGAACCTTGCGGTTGGATACGGTCGATTGTTTGTCTGACATCGATGAATGTTCTCCTCTCTTCAATGGCTCATTACCGATCTTTCACTCCAGCATAATGCCGGCCCCGCATGTCATCCATTGCAACTTTCTCGAATCGCATGCAATATTTTATGAAGTCTCGCGCTCCGGGAGAAAATGCCGGTCATGCCAAACAACCCCGCGGCCTGGCTGCGGGGGTACGGGGTTGCCTGGCTGCGGGGCTGCGCTTGAATGTCGAACGGCAACGACGGAATCAGTGGTAGATCCGCACCTCGTTCAAGTAGAAATATTCCGGCGCAGTTTTGACAAGTTGAATGTAGCGGTACGCATTCACGTTCGTCACGATGGCCGACCAGGTCGACCAGTGCGGGAACGGGCTTCCGTAGCAGCTCAACACGACGTAACCGGACATATCCGAATTATTGGATGCGCGGACCTCAAAATTGCGCCGGGTCGTCATGTTGTTGATCGTGCCCAGACGGGGAACGATCTCCACTTTTTTGATTCGATATGACGCACCGAGATCGACTTTCCAGCTCGGATAAGTGCCCGCCGCTCCGTCCGGCGACCAGCCCGCTTCGTCTGTGCTGCCGTCGACCGCCTTGCCCGGGGTGTAGGTAGCGTCATAGGAGGAGCTGGCGGAAGCCGATTTGTTCAAAGCGACGTTGGCGACGCGGCCCGCGCCGGCGATGATGTCGGCGGCGGTGCCGGACCAGCTGCCGCTTACGTACGTGTTGCCGGTAACGGTATTCGAATTGCTGATCGTGCCGAGCGTCGTGTTGTAGTAATTGCCTTGGATCGCGTTGTCGTGATTGGGCGTGTTGTTGCCGTAGAACGCTTTGATCGTGCCGTCCAGCACGTTATTCTGCACCGTCTTGTTGGCGCTGCCGCCATCGAGGTAGATGCCCACGATCGGATAGGTGCCGTTGTAAACGGACGCCGTTACACTGGCGATATAGTTGTTTTCGATAGAGGAATTCGGCATGTACCCCAAGGTGTAAATGCCTGCCCCGTCGTCATGCAGCTTCATGACGTCGTGCACATAGTTGTACTGGACGGCGTTGTATTCCGTGCCGGTATCGGTATCGTCCCACTTCCAACCGATGCTGATGCCGGTGTAGGGCATATCCCTCACTTCGTTGAAATCGATCGACATATGGTCGGGACGCGTCGCCAGAATGCCCACCGCATCGGTGTAATATTGTCCTGCTTTCTCGACCAGATTGTTCGAGATGACGTCATAGCTGCTGGTGTCGGAGTTGAAATAGATGCCGCCGCCGGCCAGATCCGTGAACGTATTGCCGACGACCGTGTTGCGGTACAGGTTGCCGGTAGCGGTCAGGCCGTGCGCGCCGGTCTGGCGGAATGTGTTGCCCTCGATGCGGACGAAGTTCGCGTTAGCGATTTGCAGCGCCCCGGGCACGGCCTGCCCATTGTCGGTTTGCAGCTCCAGCCCGGCCTGGTTGTTCAGGTAGCCTTTCGTATTCGGACGCGCCCAGTTCGAATGCTCGAAGGTGATGCCCCGGATCTCGATATGATGCGCAGGGGCCGTCTGCGTGCCTTCGATCTTCACCAGCGTATCGAGACGCGGGGCGACGACGGTGGCTGTGCTCAGGTTTTCGCCGGAACGGGGGATGTAATACACCGTATCCGCCGCATCATCCCAGTACCACTCTCCGGGCTCGCTCAGAAACTCGTACGCATTCTCGAAATAATAGTACGTGGTATCCTGATTGAAGTGGTCCAGCACAATGGAATCTTTCTCCGGCGAAGCGAATGTCAACGTCGCCTCGGAACCGGAAACGGCGTAGCTCGACAACCGCGCGCGTTTCTCGTGCCAGTGGGCGAGCCAGACGAACTCGACCTGGCCGAAATTCGACCACGAGGCGATTTCCGAAGCGTTGACCTTGTAACTCGGACTCGTGGAAAGCGCCGTATAATACGGCGCTTTGGTAGCCGGATCGGCCATGTCCGGCTGACGGGCGCGGACTTCCCGATCTCCGTCCACATACAGCTGACGGAAGGCGGTGGCGACGCCCGTCGCCTTGTAAACCGAGCGGATCGGATCGTCGAGCGTCCATCCGGCAATGACGTCGCCGCCGCTCAGGACCGGCGTCGCTCCCGCATAATTGCGGTAGATGACCGAATACCCGTTGCTGCCGGAGTCGCTCGTCCCCAGCGCGAACGTATCGGTCAGCCGGTACGTGCCGTCAAGCAAATTGACGAACAGATTGCCGGTCATGCCCGAAGTCAGCGTCCGCGCCTTGTCGCGGGCTCCTGTCAGCGAGCAGGGCAGCGACAGGCTGCATGTGCTGCCGCTGCCTGTGGGCGAGGCGTACAAATTGGTCACCGCCGCATGAGCCGTCTGCGGTTGCGGGACGAACCAACCCAGCAGCGCCAGCGACATCGCCGCCATGACCGCCGCCGCCCGCGACTTTGCTTGTTGTTGCCGTTTCATCATTCCACCATCCTTTTCATTTGATTGATGTTTCCGCTTTCATTTCGAAGTATATACGGCCGCTCGCGCGCCGAACATGGAAGAAAGACGAAGGTGCATGGAGGAAACGCGAAGCTTCGCCGGTTCGACCGACAAGTTTATCCCGCTGCATAAGAAAAGCGTTTTTCGGCATGAACGGGCAGTATCTTCACGTCAGATTTTATACGTTCTGATAGGAGCAGGAAGGCCGACTGTCGCCAGTCGGCCTTACCCGGTTTATTTGCTTTTGGCCAGCTTGTCGTTGAATATTTTGACCAGTTCGTCCGAGCGCAGCTTCTTGACGCCGGCGATGAACGAATCCCAGTCGCTCATCGGCTTCTGGCCCAAAATAAACTTGATCGCATTTTCGCTGATGTACGTACTCAGCGGCGTGCTGATTTCCGCCTTCTTCGAATTTTCGTCCTTCGTCCAGAGCAGCACCGGATCGGATTGCAGGAAGCCGATTTCGTCCAGCTTCTTCAGGTTGTTGATGTCGAACAACGCCCGCTCCTGCTCGCCTTCCTTGAAGTTGACCAGGTTAAACCGGTGGAAGGCGGGGAAGATGCCCGTCAGCCACACCGTATAATAGCCGGAATCCTGCAGCTTCTTCATGCCGGCCGGATAATTGCCGCTCGCGTCCATCGTCCAGACGCTTTGCACCTTGTCGAGCCGGTAACCGGACGGCGTTTTCGCGTCGCGGGCAAACGTCTCGCCTTCTTTGCCCATCAGGAAAAACTCGACGCCCTCGTCACTGTACGTATAATCCATCGCCCGGACGATGTCGTCGATGTACTTCGACTTTTTGCTGATGACGACCGGCGAACGATAGCCGATGTTGAAATGATCGCTGCGCGGAATGGAAGGCATGTAGCCGTCGATCTTGAACGGCATGATCGCCTTCACGTCGATCGCCGGGTCGTTCTTCGGATTCAGCTGGCTGAGACCGAACGTCGGCTGCTCGCGCACGAGCGGATATTTGCCGCTGTTGTAGCCGGCGAACAACTCGGCGTCCTTCATCGTCAGGAAGTTCGGGTCAAGCAGCTTCTGCTCGTACATCCAGCGCTCGAACTCCACCCACATCTTGTAGCGCTTCTCGTCGTCCACCGGCGAGAACACGTACTGCTTCTTGTCCTTGTCGAAACGGATGCCGTCGCCAACGCCGAAGTACGACTGCGTCGACCAGTTATAGTACGTATACCCGAGCCGCGTCGATGTGATCGGCCCCCCGGTTTGCTCCTTAAGCGCAAGGAACGCTTTTTTCAGGTCGTCGACGCTGCCGATTTTGCTCGCGTCCAGCCCCGCCTTTTTCAGCATGTCGTTGCGGACGTACCACAGGCTGCTCGCGAACTCGAAATCCTGAATGAACGGGAACCCGTATATTTTGCCGTCGTCGGGATTGCGCATCCGTTTCTCGACATCCGGGTATTTTTTCAACCATTTCTGCAGGTTCGGCAGCTTGCCGCTATTCAAATAATCGTCTAGCGGCACGAACAGGTCCGGGCCGTACCGGTTGAACGACTGATCATCCGAGAAAAATTTCATCATATCCGGCAAATCGTTCGAAGCGAGCGTAATGTTCATCTTTTCGACGAACGAATCGCGCGGCGGGCTGTTCACCTCGAACTTGACGCCGGTTTTTTTGCCCCACTCGACGAATACCGGCAAATCGCTGCTGATCGGCAGCCCCGGGTCCCACGCCGTCATAAATTTGACCGTTGGCGTCTCTTTCTTCGCGACCGGCGTCGCGCTGCCGGCCGCCGTCGGGCTCGCCGAAGCGCTCCCCTTGTCCTCCGTCTTCGAGCCGCACCCTGCCGCAACAACCGACATCCCCAGCGTCACCGCAAGCAACCCGTTCGTCCATTTGCGTCCATACCTGCTCATCGTTTGACCTCCCTGTGCATTCATTTCGCCTTGCCCTTTTCGCTTTCCCGTTTTCAACTGTCGCCTTTCAACCGCTGCGCGCCGCTCCGCTTCCGTTTCGCCAGGCATCCCCCCTCTCGCCATAACCCGGCTACCCTTTGATGGAGCCGACGAGAACGCCTTTGACGAAATATTTCTGGATGAACGGGTACACCAGCACGATCGGGCCGATCGTCACGAAAATCGTCGCCATGCGGATACCTTCCGTCCGTCCGAGAAAAGCGGCGGCGTCGAACATCGAGTTGGCGTTGTCGACCGCGTCGCTGGAGAGCACTTCGTTCGCAATCAGAATGCGGCGCAAAATGATCGTAAGCGGCTGCATGTCGGGAGAGGTCAAATACATCAACGGCCCGAAATAGGCGTTCCAGAAGCCGACACTGGCAAACAGCGAGATCGTCGCCAGAATCGCCTTCGACAACGGCAGAACGATGCGGGTGAAAATGTGCCAATCGTTCGCGCCGTCCATGAACGCGGA
The DNA here is from genome assembly GCF_004764705.1 of Paenibacillus cymbidii. Classification (GTDB taxonomy): domain Bacteria; phylum Bacillota; class Bacilli; order Paenibacillales; family NBRC-103111; genus Paenibacillus_AN; species Paenibacillus_AN cymbidii. The sequence goes on from NZ_SHLX01000033.1 coordinate 19,417, forward strand.
TTCGTACAGCTCCTGCGGGATGCCCTGGAAATTCGTGCGCAGGATGATGATGTTCCAGAAGCCGAACGCCGAGGGAAGCGCAATCGCCCAGATCGTGTCGAGCATTCCCAGGCTTTTGATATTGAGAAACGCCGGAATGAGGCCGCCGCTCACGAACATCGTAACCGTAAAATAGAGGGTCAGCGCCGTTCGCGCCTTAAACCTTCGCAGCGACAGCGGGTACGCGGTCAAGCTGCCGATGGCGAGCACGAGAAAGGTGCCGAGCGCCGTGTAGCGAATACTGTTCCAGTAGGCGTTGACGATCTGATTGTCGTGGAACACCGCCGCATACGACTGCCAGTTGATTCCTTTCGGCAGCAGGCCGATCTGGTGATTGGCGATCGGAAGCGGCGCGCTGACCGATATCGAAAACATGTAAACGAACGGCACCAGAATCGATAACGTCAGCAAGATAAGCAGCAAATAGTTGGCTGCGTCGAACAACCGGTTGGCGAAGCCGCTGTTTTTCATTGTGCCGTTCCCCCTTACCAGAGCGACTGGCCGTTCGCCTTGCGGCTCAAACGGTTGGTCACATACAGGATGAGGAACGAAGCGACACTGTTCATCAGTCCGACCGCGGTCGCGAAGCTGAAGTTGCGCTCCACGATGCCTCGCCGGTACACATAGGTTTGGATGACGTCTCCCGTTTCGTACAAGGCGGGGTTGAGCATCAGGTACACTTTTTCGAAACCGACGTTGATGATGTCGCTGGCGTGCAGGATGAACAGGATCGTAATCGTCGGCAGCAGGCCGGGGATGCTGATGTGCCACATGCGCCGAAACCGGTTCGCTCCGTCCATGTAGCTCGCTTCGTACAGCTCGGGATCGATTCCCGTCAGCGCGGCGATATACAGAATCGAACCCCAGCCTATCCCTTGCCAGATGCCGCTGCCGATATAGAGCGTACGGAAATAGCCGGATTCGTTAAAAAAGGGAATTTGCTCCAGTCCCATCTGCTGCAGGATCGCATTGACCGGCCCGTTCGAGCCGAGCAGCTGCACCATCATCCCGACCACGACAACCATCGCGATAAAATGCGGCAAATAGCTGATCGACTGAAACAGCCGCTTCCAGCGCATGCTCGTAATTTCGTTCAGCAGCAGCGCCAGCACAATCGGCGGCCAGAAGCCGAAGAGGATGCTGTAAAACCCGAGCACCAGCGTGTTGCGAATGACCCGGACCGCATAAGGATCGTGGAAGAAGCTGATGTAGTGCTTCAGGCCGACCCACGGGCTGCGGTCGAAGCCGAGCACCAGATCGTATTGCTTGAATGCGATCGTGATGCCGTACAGCGGCCTGTAGTGAAACAGGAAAAATCCGATGACAGCGGGGCATACCATAAGATATAGTATGTAGTTTCTCTTGAGCTCCTCCCGGGCCCGGCTCCATACCGCCACAGGGCGTACGGCAAGCCGGGAGCGCTCGTGCATCCGTTCCACTCGATCCTCTCCTTGGGCAACAAAGCCTTGTTGTTATCGCTTACATACCCGAGTATAGAGTGTCGAACGAACGGAAGGAATGGAAGGAACCATAGGCCTAATGGAAAAAACGAGAAACTTATTTCATGTAATGCGAAGGCGGCACGCCTGTCGCTTTTTTGAACACTTTGCTGAAATAGAGCGGGTCCTGGAACCCTACCGCTTCCGCCACCTGCTTGAGCAGGATGCCCGGCTGCTCGCCCATGAGCCGCTTGGCCGCCGCTACCCGCAGGTCGGTCACATATTCGCCCGGCGTCAACCCCGTGCCTTTGCGGAACAGTTGGCTGATGTAACCGGGAACGAGCCCGAACTGCCGGGACAAGTCCTGCAGCGTAATCGGCTGGGCGAACCGCTGCTCCAGATAGCCCGCGACTTCGGCAACAAACTTGTCGTGATAGTCGGCGCCCGGCTTCGGGCGGGTTTGATCCGCGAGGAGCGGCGCGAACTGGAACGACACGTTCTGCAGCAAATCTTCGTACCCGACCGCTCCCGAAACGGCGGCCTCCAGCTCCAGCGTCCACGGGTGGGGAAACGCCGCTTCCCGCTCGTGCTGCAGCGCCGTCCGTTCCAGCAGATCCGCCGTCCGTTTCAGCGCGCGCGCGACGGTCAACTGCCGCCAGCCGGCTTGCCGGCCTTCCTCCAGCCACGACCGCAGCAAATACAGGAACGAGTCCTTGTTGCCCGCCGCCATCGCTTCGGCCAGTTTGCGTTCCCATTCGTCGAAGCGCAGGTCGTAGACGGACGCCTGCCGATCCTCGTTTCCAATCGCGGCGGAACGCCCGAATACCGCCCCTTTGACCAGCTTCTTCCGCAAGTCGTAAGCGACGGCGGCAAGCTCGGACAATTCGGCAAAAGCGGGCGATGCGACGAGCGTAAGCGGAACCGCTCCTCCTTCCAGCGCACGCAGCAGCGTTTGCCCCAGCGCGTCAGCCTCCTCGGTCCGGCCATCATCGGGCCAACCGACCAACAGCAGCCGTTCGTTGTCGAAGGCGCCTTCGGTCAGCCAATGCCGGGCAGACAGCGGGAGATGGTCGCCGATCCCGCTTCTCCGGTCTTCCGTCTCCCAATAGACGATGCCCGGGTGAAGCGGGTCCTCCGCCATCGTGCAATACGCACCCGCGCATACCAAATACAGCCGGTACGAGGCGAAACGCATGGTGGGCGGGACCTTCGGCACCGGCTTGTGCGACAACAGGTCCTGCAGCACGTTCGCCTCCGCCCGCTCCCGCAGCTGGCCGCACTTGACGGCCAGCCGGTCGAGCAGGGCGCGCAGCTCCTTTTCCTTCACCGGCTTGACGAGGTAATCCTCCGTCTGCAGCTGCAGCGCCCGCTGCGCGTAATGAAAATCCGGATACGCGCTCAGCACGACCGCAATCAGCTCGGGATTCGCCTTCTTCGCGATTTCAAGCAATTGCAGCCCGTCCATCATCTGCATGCGAATATCCGTAATCACGACGTCCGGCTGCAGTGCGGCAATCGCCTCCAGCGCTTCCTCGCCGTCGTAAGCCTCCCCGACGACGGTGAATTGCGGCTGCAGCTCCGCAATCATCCGGCTCAGCGCCCGGCAGAACGGCACTTCATCATCGACGACCAGCACGCGGTACATCGGCCTCGCTCCTTTCTCGTTCGGACTCCGGCGTTCCGCAAGCCCCAAGTTCGACCTCCGCTCCGCCGTCCGGCCGGTTGGCCAACCGGAAGAGCAGGCGGCTGCCAAACTCGATTTTCAGCCGCTCGTAAGTGTTTTTTATTCCGCTGCCGTCCGCGCGCTCCGGTTCGTTCGCCCCGCTTCCCGTTTCCGGCAGCGGATCGTCTCCGCTCCACTGGCGGAGCACCGGCGCGGGAAAGCCGCTCCCGTCGTCGCGAATGCGGATCGACCAGCCGTCTTCCCGGACGTGGCCGCGAATCTGAATATGCCACGGGTATCGTTTGCGCGCGAAGGCGTGTTTGATCGCATTTTCGACAAAAGGCTGCAAGGTCAGCTTCGGCACCTTCTCCTCCATCACCGCTTCGGGGATATCGATCTCGAATGTCAAGTGGTCCTCGTATCGCGTCTTCATAATGTGCAAATAGTTGAGCGTGTGCTCGACCTCGTCGCGTACACGGACGGTGCTGTCGCTCGCATAGGTCACGTAGCGCAGCATGTCGACCAGCATCGAGCAGACGCGGAGAATATCGGGATTGCCGGTGTCGCGCCCCATCATGCCAATAAGAGACAATGTGTTGTACAGAAAATGCGGATTGATTTGCGCCTGCAGTGCAATATACCGGGCCTTCAATTCGCGCGCGTACGACTGAACGGCCTGCTCCTTCGATTCCTCGAGCCGGTCCAGCATTTTGCGGAACGAATGATAGAGGTGCACGACTTCGTTATGGGTGGCGTTGATGTCGACTTTCTCGAACAACCGGACCGCGTGGTCCCGCCGAAACGGCACTTCGCCCATAATGCGGGTCAGCCGGGTGAGCGGTTTGACCGCCATGCGCGACGATACGTACACGGTCAGCAGCGACACGGCAAGCAGCGCCAGCCCGGTGGCCGCAAACCAATAGCCGGTGCGCCGAATCGGCGCCGCCAGTTCGCTCCAGCGCTCCGACACGACGACGATCCATTCGGAGTTGCGCGAGCGGGTCGCCGCCAGCACATAGTTGCCGGGAGCGCGCAGTTGCATCGTAAACGCGGTTCCCGCCTGCTCGCGGACAGCCGGGTAGAGCGCCTCCGCCAACGCGCGTTCCCCGTCCGTCGCCTGCTCCGCCGGCGGAACGACAAGTCCGTCGTTCTGCCCGAACACCATGACCTGTTTGACGCCGTCGCGAATCGCGGCATCGTGCTGCATCGTACCGAGCAAAGCAAGCCTGTCGTAAGGCACTTGAATTTCGACGATCGAATGGTAGTTGCCGTTCGTTTCGATCCGGCGAATCACGGAGATGACCTGCTGCCCCGCTTCACCCCACGGGTCGGCGTGCGGCGGCAGTATCCACTGGTTGCGCGGCGGCTCGAAGCTGCCGGGCGGCTTGTCCTGAAACCACGGCTTGTCCTTGATTCCTTCCTGCACTTTTACGCTGTCGGCATAAGCGCCGATGCTGATAATCGCCCCTTTGCCGCTGATCACCGAGATGCGGTAGAACGACAGCACGTCGACGCCGACGATCGCGCTGATCGTTCCTTGCAGCCTCCCCGCCGCCGCGGGATTTTGGCGAAAATACGCTTCCGGCCGTTCGGCAAACGAAAGCAAATAAAACGTGCTGGCGACGTCCGTATTCGCCTTGATCTGCGAAGCCAGCAGGTCGGCGGCCTGCAGCATGGCGTCGATTTGGCCTACCGCCCGCTCGGCGTCCTGCTGCAGCGAGCCGAGCAGCGCCTCGCTGGCGATCTGCTTGTCTCTCCAGTAAAACGCGCCGAATGTCGACAGAATCAGAATAAGCACGATGAACGAATAAATCAGAAACAGCTTGGTACGGAAGCTCACACTGGGGAGCATTGGCGACCTCTTTCTGCCGGGGCGGCGGGTAAACCGGTTTGCCTGCAATACCAGTATAAAGGAGACGCTTTCATTAGATAACCCCGCAAAAAACGAGACGAACTCGCCCCCGAAACGGAGGGCGAGTTTCCCGATCAATTCACCACGACGCTGTACGTCGTGCTTGCCGTCGTCCCGGAGGAGTTGGCGAGTTCGGCGCGATACATGTAGGTGCCCGCCGCTTTGCCCGCAATCGGCGTGACCGCGGACTGCGCGTTCGGCGTATGGGCGGCGAGCGGCTGCGTGTCGACCAACACGTCGTTTTCGTACAGGCGGTAGACGGAAGCGTTCGTTCCCCACCACATGTTCATGGTCACGTCGTAGCTGCCGTCGCCGTCCGAGTTGTCGGCGGACAGCACGGGCGTGCCGGGATTCGCGTCGGTCACCTGGACGATCAACGGGTCGCAGGCGGTCGGTCCGAGCGAATTGACGAGTTGGCACGTATAGGTATACGTTCCGTTGGGCTTGCCGTAAACCGTCGTGGCGACCGTTTGTGCGCCCGGCGTCGCGTCGGCCAGCGTCCTGTAATCGATCAGCGCGCCGTTCTCGAACAGCTTGTAGGCGGTTCCATTGTTGCCGTTGTACATGTTCATCTTCACCGTATAGCTTCCGTCCATCAGACCCGTATCGTAACCGTTGTCGCTCGCCAGAACCGGCTTGCCCGGCGCGGCGGACGCATGCTGCGGCAGCTCCTGCGCCGCCGTGTACACGCGCACTTCGCTCACATAGAAATACGTCGCCACCACTTTGGCCAGCGCAATGTACCGGTACTCGGCGGCTGCTTCCACAATCGTCGACCAGGTCGTCTGGTGCGGGAAGCTTCCGCCCTCCACACTGCCGACCACGATATGATCGGATTCGATGTTGGGGTTATTGGAGACCCATACCTCGAAGTCCGTGCGGGTCGACGGCTGGTCCAGGGCCATGCGCGGCACGACCTCCACCTTGTTGATCCGGTACGCTTCGCCAAGATCGAGCTTCCACACATGATAAACGCCCGCGGTCGTCTGCGACGACCAGCCCGGATCGTCGGTGCTGTCGTTGACCGCCTTATCCGGCGTGTAGGTGGCGTCGTACGAGCTTGATGCGGTGGCAGTTTTGCCTACCGCCCGATTCGTCATCAGCCCCGCGGCGCCCATAATGTCGAGCGCTGCGGCCGGCCAGGCCGAGCCGGTTACGCCTACGTTTGCGGTGACCAGATTCGTGTTGGCCGCGTCGTTGCGAATTTTGCCCATCGATACATGGTTATAGTAATTGCGCTTGAATTGGTTGTCATGGTTCGGCACGTTAAAGCTGTAGAACGCCTTGGACGTATTGTCCAGCACGTTGTTCTGGATCAGCTTGAAGGCGCTGCCGTTGTCCAAATAAATGCCGGCGAGCGGATTCCCTCCCGAATAAGGAGAAAGCACAAAATCGTGGATATAGTTGTTCTCGAATGTGGAGCCGACCATTTTCCCGAGCGTATAAATGCCGGCGCCGTCGTCGTGAAGCTGCATCACATCGTGAATATGATTGTACTGCACGGTATTGTAATCCGTACCCGTGTCCTCGTCGCCCCATTTCCAGCCGATGCTGATGCCCGTATACGGCATGGAGCGCACTTCGTTGAACTCGATCGTCATGTGGTCCGGCCTGGTGGCCAAAATGCCGACCGCCTCCGTATAAAATTGGCCGACTTTTTCGACGAGATTGTTCGACACGAGATCATAGCTGCTTTCCTCGGAGAACTCGTAAATGCCGCCCGCCGACGTATCGGTCACCGTGTTGCCGACAACCGCGTTATGATGCAGGTTGCCCGTCAGCAAAATGCCGTGCGCGCCCGTCTGCCTGACCGTGTTCTCTTCGATGCGCACATTGTTGGCGTTGTTGATCCAAAGCGCTCCCGGGATGACCGAACCGAAGTCCGTATGCAGCTCCAGCGCCGCCTGGTTCGTCAGGAAGCCTTTGACGTCCGGCCGCGTCCAGTTCGTATGGGCCAGCGTGATGCCCCTCAGGCCGATATGGTGCGCAGGCGCGCCGGCCGTGCCTTCGATGCGGACAAGCGTCTCCAGCTTTGGCGCGATCGCCTGCACGGAAGCCATATTTTCGCCGGCGCGCGGCTTGTAGTACAGAATGTGATGGGCCGCATCGGTGGTGTCCAGATACCACTCTCCTTCGGCGTCGAGCATTTCGTATGCATTTTCAAAATAGTAATAAGGCACGCTCTGATTCTCGTGATTGAGATCCGAATCGCCTGCTTCGGGCGACAGGAATCCGATGGACGCGGTATCGCCGCTAACCTGGATATTGTCGATGCGCATCCGCTTCTGGTGCCAATGATCGATCTTGACCACTTCCACGCGGTTCAAGTTGGTCCATGCTCCCACATCCGCCGTCACAACCTTGAACGGATTGGACAGTTTGGCCGTCAAATAAGGCGCACCCGTCGCGGTGTCCGTTACGTTCGGCGTTCTCGCCCGCACGGCCCGCGAGCCGGATATGTACAGCTGGCGGAATTGCTGCGTGCCGACATCCGCCTGATAAATGTTGCGCGCCGCATCGTGAACCGTCCAGCCCGTTACCGGAACGCCCCCGCTGAGCACCGGCGTTTGTCCCGGATAATTGCGGTAAGTGACCGAATAGCCGTTGCTGCCCGAGTCGCTCGCCCCCAGCGTAAACGTGTCGTTAAGGCGGTAAGTGCCGCCGAAAAGGTACACGGTCAGGCTGCCGGTCATGTTTGCGTTCAGCGTTTTCGCTTTGGTCTGGGCGTCCGTCAGCGAGCATGGCAGCGACGAGCTGCAAACCGTGCCGGAACCGCCCGGCGAAGCGTACAATGCGACCGGCGCCGCCTGCGCCGGTTCCGCCGTCCACGCGAAACCTCCGCCGAGCAGCGCCAAGACGCATCCCATCGCCAGCGTCTTGCGGAACCGTTTTCGTTTTTGATTCTGTTTCTGATGTTCGACAACCGCTTCCATCATCCACCGTCCTTGTTTCGCTTTTCGCAATCGCTTCCATCATTAGTGTAAAGATGCCGCCCCGCCAGCTAAATGGAGGAATAGCAACTGTTTATGGAAGATTCGCAAAAGCTGCCATAACGATTCGTTCGAAGACAAGCGATACGAATTACAAAATAGGCCCTATTTTCTTGCCTATTTCGCCAAAAACGGGCAGTCCATGCGAAATAGCCAGTGATTTCACTGGCTATTTCGCTTGAAGTGCCTATTTGAAGGCTATCACGGGCAAATAACCAGTGTTTTCACTGGCTATTTTCGTCGAACCGGGCGATCTGGGGCAAATAGGCCATTTTTCATGGGCTATTTTGGTTGTTCGCCTTTGTTTTCACATGGTTACCTTAACCCCGGCGATTCCCCGCCTTAGTCTCCCAGCAGATCGGCAAATGCGGAAAAATAAACACCATGCCCATAATCGTTAGGATGATTAATGTTATTCAGCAGAAGGCTTTCCGGCGTCTTGCCCGCAGCCAGCTCCTGCTTCCATAACGCATGAGCGTCGGCAACGCCGATTCCATATTCCGCACCGAGCCGGCGCATCACTCCAGCATAGCAGCGTTGGTATAGTCGACCGCATAATCGAGTCCTTCGACATATTCGATCAAGCCCGGCTTTTCCTTGTCGGCATCGCTGAAAACTCGCACCCGCGCCCCCGGCAAGGGGCATCGTCTTAAAGACAACCCCTCACACGCCCAGCAGCGCATCGCCCAAATCGGCGATAAACACGCGGCGCGTGCCGTTCACATAACCGTTGAACACCACGTGCCGGTAGTCCGGCGCCCATGCCGGATGCGGATCGACGCGCAACGCTATCGCCACGCCAGTTCCCGGATTGGCGACATTGATTCGCACCAGCGTTCGTTCGGTTCCGGTCTTGAGATCGATCAGCCGCAGCGGCACCGTCCCATCACGCAAGGTGACCGGCTCGTTCTCGTAGGAATCCGTAAGCACATGCCGCCCGTCCGGGTGAACGGTCGGATGGCCGGAGCCGAGCACCTCGTCGGTCATTTTGCGCAAATCCGTGCCGTCGTAGCGTACGCGGACCAGCTTCATGACGCGGCCGCCGTCGATGCCGAGGTTCATCGACAAATGATCGCCGTCCGGAAACCAGTTGATATGGGAACCGCCCAGATACCATAACTCCGGTCCGACAGCGACGCGAATATCCGTGCCGTCCGGCCGCATCGTCAATACCCAGAAATCCATTATCGGCGACACTTTGTTCCAGGGCTCGTCCGCACCGGGGGTAAAGCCTCTCATCGAAAAAAGCAGCCGGGTGCCCTGCGGATTGAATTTGCAGTGAAAGCCGTAAATTTCTTTGTTTGCATAGACCGAGCGATTAATCGCAGGCTTTGCCAGCTCCATCGCGTCTTGGATGGAGACGAGCAGCTTGCGCCGTCCGCTGGCAACATCGGTTGCGTACAAGCCGTCATCTTCGCGGAATCCGGCATTGCGCGGCACCCGGTCATTCGGGACAACCACGCCGTAGCCGTACTGGGTACGCCTCATCCGCTTCATACATGCGGAGATGATCGTTGTTCCGTCCGGCGAAATTCGGTAAATGCCGCCTTCCAGCCGCCTGCGGCTGCCGGTGAACGGATCGAGCTCGACACAGAACGGCTCCCACTCGCCGGGCTCGACATCGTTATAGTAAAGGCGATTATCGCTTGCTCCCCAATTGATATTCGCCCCGAGCTGCGGCTCCCAGCCGCATGTCGTGGCAATAACGCGCTCCTCTCCGGCGGCTAAATCGATCAGCACAATGTCGGCCTGCTCCCCGGGCAAGTTCAGCCGCGTCTCCTGCGGCATTCGGAGCAAAGCAACGTAACGGCCGGACGGGCTGACCGGCGACGTGTCGAAAAATCGGTGCAGGTTGCCGCCCTTGCCCGGCGTGATGCACCACACCGGAACTTGCGGCTCGTATTCGGTATAACGCGGGAAACTTGCATGAATGTCCATAGTTGGCTTCGATCCCTCCTGTATTCCAATCGTTCGTCTCCAGTATACTTGCTCGAGCGGGAAGCGTATTTGTCTGGAGTTGCGGCATTATTGTCCGTTTGTATGACAATTTCCGCTGCGCGTTGTTCCAATCGCAAGCGCAATATTGTAAAATGCGGGTAGAAGCCGATCAAACGGGAGGAACGGCATGGAGCTGGGCCAATTCGGGGTACGCATTTTGTGGACGGCGCGTTACGACTATAAACATGGCAACGTGGTGCATCCCCACTGGCACGATTTTTACCAGCTGTTCTGCTTTCTGGACGGCAGCGGTGAATTTGCATGCGGCGAAAGCTTGTATCCGTTCGAGCCGGGGACGCTCATCTTCGTCAAGCCGGGGACGATGCACAGCTTGATCGCCCATTCGAAACGAACCGTCAAAACATTGGACATCAAATTCCGAATCGAAGATGAACGGATGGAGAAGATGGCCCAGGGGCTGCCGGCATATGTTCAGTCCGCTCCCCGCGAAATGGCGGAATGGCTGGAAACGATCCGCAAAGAAGGGTTGAACCGGCAGGCGTACTTCAAAGAAATGGGTGCGCTGGTGCTGACGCAGCTGCTGTACGGTCTTGCGCGGCTTGCTGTTGGAAAAGAAGCGGAGGAGGAAGGAACGGCAGGCGGTATGCAACCGGTTGCCGCGTTGGATCAATACGAAGCCGCCGGACGAGTTGCCGCTTACATCGAGGCCCATTATGCCGAACCGCTATCGCTGGCGGCAATTGCTTCCGCAACCGGCTACAGTCCGTCCTACGTAAGCCAAATCTTTAAACGCAGCAAACAATGCACGGTTGCGGCCTATATCAAGATGACACGCATCCGCCATGCCAAAGCGGGCATGCTTGGCGCCGAAAGCGCGCTGAAACGGATCTCCGAAGAAACCGGGTTCAAAACGATCCATCATTTTAGCCGGGTGTTCAAGCAGTTGGAGAAGATGACGCCGGGCCAATGGCTGGCCCAGGAACGCGACGGCATCCGCAAAGGGATTCATTTTGAGTAAGGGTGATCCGATTGGCTCAAGCGACAGCGTTCCGTGCCATTGCGAGCTGCCATTTGTGTCACAGGAGCGTTTCCTTTGCCTCATCGTTCGGCTAGGAGCGAAATAGGCCATAAAATAACAACTGCGTCATGGCTTCGTTGGTCTGCGCGCGCAGGTCCAGTGCATAGTCGGCCCAATCCGGAATAATATTTGCGCCCCCCTCCCCCCCCCCCCGGGCGAATACTTGATATTCCCGCTCGCCGCCCTTCCCTCCCCATCCATGACATAACTACTCACTTTTTGAAGGAACCGAATTCAATAGTTACCGGACTGGAAGGTGGGACGCAGCAGAGCGACATGTCGCGCGGCTCCCCGGCGCTCTCGAATTCCGAGTCCTCTTTGGTGAAGAAAATTTCCCATGCATTGCCGTCCGGGTCGTACACCCACACCTTATCTTGCACCGCGTAGCAGCAGGTTGTGTTCATTTCATCGACCAGAAGAAGCCCTGTCTGCCGAAGGCGCTCACCCATTGCCAGAACTTCTTCGGTATTGTTTACTTGAAAGCCCAGGTGATTGAGGACGCCGTTCTTACCGAAAGAGCGGACATTTAACGAAAAATGCAAGGCCGGGTCATCCAATTCGAACTTTGCATAGTTTTCTTTCACCTTGGTCGGCTCCTTACCGAAGAAAGCTTGGTAGAAGTCGAGAGATTTTTGCAGGTCGCTGCAGTTTACCGCTACATGCATCCGTTTAATCATTCTCATTTCCCTTCCTTCACAAAAAGTTCCACTCGTTGTTGTATAGCGTCGCGAACTTCGCGAAATGCGGACACGACTTCCTCTTCCGTTCCGATCGCTTTGGCCGGATCGTCAAAGCCCCAGTGCCATCTTTCCGCTTTATCGTTACGGACTATCGGGCAATTGTCGTTCGCGTGACCGCAGAGCGTGATAATAAAATCCGCTTCTTTCAGGATCTCGGGGTCAATCACGTCAGACGTGTTCCTCGAAATATCGATGCCGGCTTCTTGCATCACTTGCACCGCACGAGGATTCAGTCCGTGCGCTTCCAATCCTGCGCTTTTGACATCATACCGGCCATTTCCGAGCGTCTTCAAAAAACCGTCTGCCATTTGGCTTCTGCAGGAATTCCCCGTACATAGAAAATACACGAGCTTCTTTTCCAATTCTTCCATCCCCTATTCATGCAAAGTTTTGTAGACCATGGAAGCGGCTATTGCTCCTAGAACGGGAGCTGCCATATACAGCCACAGGTGTTCGGTTGCGCCAGAAACAACAGCTGGTCCCATCGATCGCGCAGGGTTCATTGAGGCTCCGCTGATCGGACCTGCGAACATGGCCATTAGCCCGACCGTAGCACCAATCGAAAGACCGGCAAAGCTTTTAACCGCTTTACCGTGCACAGATGACCCCAGGATGACGAACATGAGCACGAATGTCAAAATAAATTCCAACATAAACGATTGCCACTCGCTTGCAAGGGGGAGGGTAGCCCCTAAGTGAGCGACATTCCCAAACAACAGGAGCAGGGTATAGCTTGCCCCGGCCGCGGCAAGGAACTGAGTGACGACGTAGCACACACCGTTACTGAGGGAAATATCGCTTCGAACCCAGAACCCGATGGTGACCGCCGGATTCAAATGGGCTCCGGAAATATGACCGAACGAGTAGATCAGCGCCGTGACGGCAAGACCAAAGGTGAGTGCTACTCCGACATGGGTGATGCTACCGGTAATCTCATCAATCACCATGGCTCCTGGACCGGCAAAGACCAAAAAATAAGTGCCGATAAACTCAGCAATGAGTTTCTTTTTCACTGGTCGATCCGCAGCAGTTGTTACCTTCCCGGGCAGGCTTGAAAATGCAGCACAGTTCCTCCGAGAGGATATGGCTGACTTCCGTTTGGTTAATTTCGTAATAGCTCCACGTGCCGCGCGTTTCCCTCGAAATGAAGCCGGCATCGAGAAGAATTTTCAGGTGATACGACAGTTTTGATTGGGACATGTCGAATATATCCGTGAGATCGCAAACGCAGGTGTTTCCGCGCTGCGTCAGCTCGTACATGATGTGAAGCCGTTTTTCATCGGCAAGTGCTTTGAATTTCGATTCGTAGCCCCTAAATGAAACTTCTGTCATTGATTCCATCACCTTTTATTCATCAATTTATTTTGATTTATCTCACGCAATGAATTTATCACCATAACTCCTCCATGTCAACGCTTAATCAAAAATAATTGATTAATCGAAAAAGCCGCGTATTACGCCGCGGCGGAAGAGTTTGTCGTTGCTGAAGGTCGAGGGCATGTTTATCAGAAATCGGTAATTCGTTCTAATCTGGTATGGTACGCTGAATTTCGTCAACAACTCGTCAACAAGCCAACATTTCGGCCACTGTACCAGTAATTTCGGAATCCCTGTTGCAACAAAAAAAGCCTTGCATCGTAAGGCTTCCGGGTTTCTGTTATATGGTGCGGTCGGAGGGATTTGAACCCTCACGCCTTGTGGGCGCCACCCCCTCAAGATGGTGTGTCTGCCGTTCCACCACGACCGCATGTCGTTGTTGCCTTGCTATATCCAATCGCTTCCTGAGGAAAGAAGCAATGGTGAGCCATGTAGGACTCGAACCTACGACACCCTGATTAAAAGTCAGGTGCTCTACCGACTGAGCTAATGGCTCTAGATGTGTCGTTCTATCTAGGGAATGCCGTTTCCGCGTCAGTCGATCGCAGGAACATTGGTGACCCGTAGGGGATTCGAACCCCTGTTACCTCCGTGAAAGGGAGGTGTCTTAACCCCTTGACCAACGGGCCGGAATCGGTTCGTTACGGGTTCCTTTTAAGACGACAAGTGTTATTATAACGCACTCACGCGCGGATGACAAGCATTTTCGAAAATTTTTTGGCGAAAAAATCGTACGCCTGTCTCGCCCGTTTCGTCCGCCATTCCGAATCGCCGCTTCCTATGATATGCTGGTGCAAATGACTGCGGAGGAACCAACCATGCTCGTGTATGATAAAATAGCAGGCACCGTCAGCGAAGGCCGTCCTGACGGGATACCGGATCAACAGGAAGTCGCCTGGATCCGGCTTGTCAGTCGGCCGGAAGCGGAACTGCGGAAGCTGCTCGGCGATACGTTCGGCTGCCATCCGCTGCTCGTGGAAGACTGCGTCAAGCTGAACCAACGCCCGAAGCTCGACCGATACAAGAACAACGTATTTCTGACGTTTTTCCACATCAAGCCGAAAACGCTGGCCCTTCAGGAAATCGGGATCGTCATCGGCGCCAACTACGTCATCACTGTTTCGAAGGAAGAGGTGCCTTTTCTCGACGAAGTGTTGCGGGAACTGCTCGAAATCGAAGGGCGCATGACCCATGCCGGCGATGTGCTGTACCATATTCTCGACCGCGGCGTGGATAAATATACGGACATCGTCGACAGCATCGAAAACCAAGTGGAGCGCCTGGAACGCACCATTTACAAAAACCCCGCGCTGCGCGTCGCGCCGGAAATATTTTCGCTGAAGCGGCACATGCACCAGCTCCGGCGCATCATCGCCGAGGAGAAAACGATCGTCGGCGCCATCAGCCACCAGAGCCTGCCCTACACCCGGCAGGAGACCGACGTGTATTTCATCGATATTTACGACCACATCTCCCGCGTGATCGATTCGCTCGATTCGTTCCGCGAGTCTCTGACCGGGCTGCTTGAGCTGCAAATGTCGATGAAGTCGGACCGGATGAACGAAATCATGAAGACGCTCACCGTCATGAGCTCGATTTTCCTGCCGCTGACGTTCGTCGTTGGCCTGTACGGCATGAACTTCGACTCGATCCCCGAGCTGAAATGGCCGTACGGTTACGCCTTCGTCTGGCTCGTTATGCTGATCGTCGCCGCCGCGATGTGGGCTTACTACAAACGCAAGAAATGGTGGTGACCTGCCGCCGGCGAGGAGGCAAAGCTGCTCAACCGCAACTCACGGCCCTGGCTCCCGGGCTCACCGCGTCATCCGAATAGGCAATAAAAAATGGCCTTTTCGCCCGATTTTCCACCCCGCAGCCCAAATAGCCAGCGAAATCGCTGGCTATTTCCACATTCAACTGTCAAACCAGGCCTTTCTCGCAAAATAACCAGTGAAATCACTGGCTATTTTGCGGATCTCCCCTCGTTTTGACCAAATAGGCCATGAAACATGGCTTATTTGACACCACCGTGCCTGAGCGAGCACAAGCACGGCGCTGCCGAGCGCCTCGGCTACTTTACGTTTGCACTATCGCCCGCCGCACGCAAAAAAACCGCCTACCCAGGCGGTTTCCTTCACATCTTATGGCGGAGAGAGAGGGATTCGAACCCTCGCACCACTTACGCAGTCTAACCCCTTAGCAGAGGGTCCCCTTGAGCCACTTGGGTATCTCTCCAAAAGATATGGCTCCCCGAGCAGGACTCGAACCTGCGACAACTCGATTAACAGTCGAGTGCTCTACCGACTGAGCTATCAGGGAAAGCGATGTTACTAAATTATCACGATTCATGTCCGAAGTCAAGGCATTAAAACGCCTTCATCCGGCCCGGTCCGGAGCGCCGCAACCCGCGTCAGCGGTGCCGCAGCGCTTCCGGCGACTTCTGGCGAATGCTCCCCACCTGCGTGCCGAGGAACAGGATGAACAGCAGCAGCACCGTGCCGATTCCGACGACGGACAGGTTGACGGAAACGCCCATTTCGCTCAGGGTCAAGTAGATGCCAAGCCCCACGACGGTCAGCGTATTTTCGGACAAGTTCTGCACGGCGATCGTTTTGCCCGGGCCGATCAGCGACGCGCCCTCTTCCTGCAGCATCGTATTGAGCGGAATGAGGAAAATGCCGCCGAAGATACCGGTGAAGAACAACAGCGTCACCGTGATCCCAAGCGAGTATGTAAACGCCGCGACCATAACGGCGGTCACCATCAGCAGGCCGTAAAAGAACGAGCGATGCAGCTTGCCTTCCGGCACAAGCCGCGGCGTCAGGAACGCGCTGACAACAACGCCGATCGCCGTCACGCCGATAATCATCGACTGCTGATCCGTATCGGTGATGCCGAGATTGATCGGCAGCCAGGCGATCAGCGCGATGCGCAGCACGGTGGCCGTGAGCCAGAACGCGCTCGTGCCGATCAGCGAAAACCGCGCCCTGCGGTTGCGCAGCAGCACGCCGCAGTCGCGGAAAAACTGCTTCGACGCCGCCCCGTAGCGGATCGAACGGTCGCCCGCTTTCATCGGCACGAACCAGGTCAGCGCAAGCGAAACGCCGTACAGCAGCAGACAGGCGATGATGCCGGGCAGGTCGGAGTTTTTGGCCAGCAGGCCGCCGGTCACCGTGCCGAGCAGAATGGCGAGAATCGTGCCGCCTTCGATTTTGGCGTTGGCGCGCAGCAGTTCGCCTTCGGAAGCGGTAAGCTCCGACAAGATGCCGTATTTGGCCGGCGAATAGACGACCGCCCCGATGCCGAGCAGCAGATAGCAGATGGCCGGCTGTACGCCGAACAGCAGCAGCAAAATCCCGCCGCCTTTAAGCAAATTGCCCATCGTCAGCACGCGCGACTTCGCCGTTTTGTCGGCGAACGCGCCCACGACCGGCGCAAGGATGATATAAGCGAACAAAAACGCCATTTGGATATAAGCGACGACCGTATCGGGGTTGTCGACCCCTTGCCGCTTGACCAAACCGACGATCAGGAAGAAGTTGATATTATCCGCAAAAGAACTGATGAACTGGGTCAGCACCACCGCATTGATCGGCGACAGCCACCCTTTGCGCTTGGACGACATGGACGAGGCTCCTTTCGTTTTGCCGCGAAAACACGGCCTTTTTTACTTTAGCACTCGTCTTTGCCGAACGCAATGCGAAACCGACGGCGTTATTTTTTCGCGTAGGCGTTAAGCACGCTTTGCATTTCGCTGTTCAGTTTGGCCACATCCGGCGCCGCCGCTTCGCGGTCGGTCAAGCCATACTTCAGCTTGAGCCGCACGATGCGCTCCGCGCTCGCCTCAATCGCCTGCGCCGAAAGCTCGCCGGACTTCGCCGCCGCGAGCAGCGCGTCGTACGCCTCCTTCGCCTTGGCGAATTCGTGGCCGACGAGCGCCACGTCGGCGCCGGCCTTGATCGCGCGCACCGCCGCCGCCCCGGTGCCGTAGCTTTCCGCGATGGCGCCCATCGTCAAGTCGTCGGTGATGACGACTCCCTGAAAGCCAAGCTCGCCGCGGAGCAAGCCGGCAATTACTTTCTGCGACAACGAGGCCGGGTAGTCGGGATCGATCTTGCGCATCAACAAATGGGCGACCATGACAGCCTCCGCCTGCTGGCCGATCGCCTCTTTGAACGGGACCAGCTCCAGATTGCGCAAACGCGTCAAATCGTGATCGACAACCGGCAAGCCGACATGCGAGTCGACGGACGTATCGCCGTGGCCGGGAAAATGCTTCACAACCGGCAGCACCTTTGTCTCCTGCATCCCTTTCAACTCCTCGATGCCGATGCGCGACACAAGCGCCGCGGCGGGGCCGAAGGAACGGTCGCCAATGACCGGGTTTTGCGGATTGCTGTTGACGTCAAGCACCGGGGCAAAATCGACATTCAGCCCAAGCGACTGCACTTCTTTGCCGAGCAGTTGGCCGATTTTGCGCGCGTACGTCGTGTTGTCCACGTCGCCCACCGCCTTGGCCGTCGGCAAATTCACATAATCGCCCGGCATGCGCGAGACGCGCCCGCCTTCCTCGTCGACGCCGAGCCAGAGCGGGACTTTGGCGCTTGCCGCGTTGGCGGCTTTCAGCGCATTGGTCAATTTGACAGCCTGCGCCGCGTTCGTAATGTTCGGCCCGAACAAAATAACGCCGCCGACGTGGTAATCCGCGATCAGTTGCTTCGCTTGCGCGCCGGCCGTCGTGCCGTCGATGCCGACGAACAGCAGTTGGCCGACGCGCTGCTCGAGCGACATCGCCGCCACAAGTTTGTTTGCCTGCCGTGCGGCATCGGGGGCGATCGGCGACGGAGACGGCGTGGCCGAAGGCTTGACGCTCGCACTGGCGGAAGCCGAAGCGGACGGCGCCAAGCTCGGGGAAGCCGTCGCGGATGGGGAAGGCGTCATGCTGGGCGCCTGGGCGGAAGGGCTTGCGGTCGACGCGCGGTTGCCGCCGCCGGCCGCGCAGCCGGACACGAGCAGCCCGGCCAGAAGCGGAGCCATATAGAGAGGACGTTTCCATTTCATCATATTCATCAGGATCACCAGCTTTCTTCATCCTACGGTCCCGCAGGACGAGATTCGCCGCGACCGCCGTCAACCGGGCTGCAGTTGGTGGAGCGTCAGCTTGCCGCGGCATTTCCCGCACACGTAGCGGCGCGGGTCCACCTTTCGCTTGCGTTTGTATTCCATCTTGCAACTGCCGCAGACAAGGCGATACCGGTAAGGCTCCGCCTTCTTGCTTGCCGGGATTGCCGCGCAATAACGCGTGCCGCCCACCTTCTTCAGCAGCGCCTTGAATTCGGGGTCGCGATGCATATAGCCGCTTTTGGCCAAGTGCAGATGGTAGTGGCACAATTCGTGTTTGATGATGCGTTCGACTTCCTCCGCGCCGTGCACTTCGAGCTGCGCCGAGCTGATCTCGATATGGTGCGATTTTGGAAAATAGCGTCCGCCGGTTGAACGAAGACGCGAATTGAATATGGCGCGGTGCCGGAACGGAATGCCGAAGTCGCGCAGCGATACCTGCTCGACCCATAGCTGAAGCTGCCGATCGTCCATCCTCCAGCATCTCTCCCAAGAATCGACTGGAACCGGCAAGCCGCATGCGGCGCCGGATACACTTGAATTTGTACCCCATCTTGATTACACTGTCAAGTAAGCGCGGGTTCAAAAAGCCGGCTTTTTGAACCACCTCAAGTAAGATGACGATTCGGAAAGGGGAAAAGTTGCCCTCATGCCAACGATGAGATACGGCCTGCTGCAGTTGGGCGACGGGCTGGAATTCGTGGAGATGCCCGCCACTCACATGTACCAGCTCACGGCGCTCAACCGCCGCCTGCATAAAGAAGTCGAGAAATTGTCCGCCGACAACGTTCCCGCGTTGCCGCGCCTGATCGCAGAATGCGACAATCTCGATCTGGTCGAACGCTCCATTCCGCTGACCGGCGGGCTCGACTACATCAACCGGCTGGAGCGCACCTTCGCGGAAATTCGCGAATCGGCGTATCCGCTGATCTCGCTGCTGACCGAAATTCGCGCCCTGCAGGCGCAGCTCGAACAGTGGTACGAGGAAGAACTGGCGTAATGCCGTTACAGTGCCCATTATGCCCGCTTTCCACCCCAATTTGCGCGGTTATGAAGCGGACCTGCACCTTTAACCTCCTGCCCTCATATGGTAATAATAGTCACGGATTCACAGCAGGAAGGGGCTGTTGCAGCATGCCGCAGTGGCTGTGCAACCAATTAAGGCGGGCATTTCTGGGCAAGAACCGCAAACAGATCCGGTTGTTGAACGATTGCTGGTTTTTTTACCACAATAGAATTTATAAACTTCCGGGCGAAGCGGAAAAGTCAAATTCTATTTGGCGATAAAACCAACCTCTGCCGGGGTCCCCGCAAAGTACTCGGACTATACTTCGAAGCAACACGTCACTTTGTGGGGTGGGAAAGCGGTCGCTCATCTTCGAGAAGCCTCGATAGAGGTTTTCTCATCACACGCGGCTCGGCGCCAAGCTGGAACGCTCCGGCGTCCCGGCCAATCGAACGCACGAAGTCGAATGAAGTCCAAAACTGCCGTCTAACGCCGAAGAGCAGGATGGAACGGGCGCACTGCCGCCTCGTCCATGCCTGCTCTTCTTGTATGTTGACGCACAATAACTTGCTATTCGCCGGTACGCGGCGCCCGCATCGTCAAACTGACGCGGCCTTTCTTCAAATCGACGCCGATCACCCACACCGTAACCGTATCGCCGACGGACACGACGTCCATCGGGTGCTTGACGTAACGGTCGCTCAACTGCGAGATGTGCACGAGGCCGTCGTTTTTGATGCCGATGTCGACGAAGGCGCCGAAGTCGATCACATTGCGCACGGTGCCATGCAGCTCCATGCCCGGCGCTAGATCTTCGATCTTCAGCACATCTGTGCGAAAGATCGGCGGCGGCAGCTCCTCGCGCGGATCGCGCCCCGGGCGCTGCAAGCTGTCGAGGATATCGCGCAGCGTCGGCACGCCGACGCCGAGCTGCACCGCCAGCTGCCCGGCGTCAAGCTGCTGCAGCCGCTGCTTAAGCTCGGCGGCGCCGAGCTGCGCCAGCTCGAGCCTCAGCTCGCGGAACAGCTTGTCGACCACTTCATAGGATTCCGGGTGAATCGGCGTATTGTCGAGCGGATTGGCGCCTCCCGGGATGCGCAGGAAACCGACGCACTGCTCGTACGTTTTGGCGCCGAGCCGGGGCACCTTCTGCAGCTGCGCACGATGCACGAACTTGCCGTTCTCTTCGCGGAACTGCACGATGTTTTTGGCGATTGTCGCGCTGACTCCCGCCACGTAAGACAAGAGCGACGGCGACGCCGTATTCAGGTCGACGCCGACATGGTTGACCGCCGACTCGACGACGGCGCCGAGACTTTCCTCCAGCCGCTTCTGCGTTACATCGTGCTGGTATTGGCCGACGCCGATTGCCTTCGGGTCGATCTTGACCAGCTCCGCCAGCGGATCCTGCAGCCGCCGCGCAATCGAAATCGCGCTGCGCTCCGCCACATCCAGCTCGGGGAATTCGCCCTGCGCCAGCTTGGACGCCGAGTACACGCTCGCCCCGGCCTCGCTGACAATGCTGTAGGCGATATGGCTGGCGGCGCCGCCCATCTCCTTCAGCAGCTCGGCGACGAATTGCTCCGTCTCGCGCGAGCCGGTGCCGTTGCCGATGACAATCAGCTCGATTTTGTACTTGTCGATCAGCCGGCGGAAGATCGCTTTCGCTTCGGCGATTTTGTTGTTCGGCGGCGTCGGATACGTAACGGCGATTTCCAGCATCTTGCCGGTGTCGTCGACAACGGCAAGCTTGCAGCCGGTCCGGTAAGCGGGGTCGACGCCGAGCACGACTTTGCCTTTGACCGGCTGCTGCAGCAGCAGGCTGCGCAAGTTGCCGGCGAATATCGCAATCGCATGCTCCTCGGCCTTCTCCGTCAGCTCGCCGCGCACTTCACGCTCGATCGAAGGCGCGATCAGCCGCTTGTACGCATCCTCGATTACCGCATACAGCACGGGCTTGACGATGGTATCGCGCTTGATGAGCCCGCGGGCGATATACTCGCGGATCTTGTCCGGCGTCACGTCGAGGCCGACCTTCAGCACTTCCTCGCGCTCCCCGCGGTTGATCGCCAGCGTGCGATGCGGCGGCAGCCGTTTGACCGGCTCCTGGTAGTCGTAGTACATCTCGTACACCGACTCCGCCGCCTTGTCCTTCGCTTCCGTCTTGACGATGCCGTTGTCGAACGTATACCGCCGCACCCAGGCGCGAATGTTCGCATCGTCGGCGATGATCTCGGCGATGATATCCATCGCCCCCTGCATCGCTTCCTCCGCCGTTGCCACGCCTTTCTCGGCATCGACGTATTTGGCCGCTTCCGCCAGCATGTCGCCTTGCCTTGGCAGCGTCAGCACCCAATTCGCCAGCGGCTCCAGCCCGCGTTCCTTGGCGACGCTGGCGCGCGTTTTGCGCTTTTGCCGGTATGGGCGGTACAGGTCTTCCACTTCCTGCAGCTTCGCCGCCCGCTCCACCGACGCGCGCAGCGCCGCCGTCAGCTTGCCTTGTTCGGCGATCAGCCGCAGCACCTCCAGCTTGCGCTCCTCCAGACCGCGCAAATACTGCAGCCGCTCCTCGATCGAGCGCAGCTCGTTTTCGTCGAGCTCCCCGGTCATTTCCTTGCGGTAACGGGCGATGAACGGAATCGTGTTGCCTTCGTCCAGCAGCCCGATTGTCGTTTTCACTTTGCCGGGCGCAATGCTCAGCTCGCCGGAAATTTGGCGCAAAATGCGCTCGCGCGTGTGCGCCTCATCCGCCTCTCCGCGCTGCAGCATGTCCACCGTCACCAGTTGCTCGTCGGCCGCGCTTGCGGTCCCTCCGCCTGCTCCTCCGCTGCGTCCGTCCGCGGCCATCGTTGGCTTTTTCATCGACATCCCCCATTCGGTGCTGTTTCTCTAACGCTACGCATTCTCTAAGAATAACGCAAATCCAAACAAAAAACGAGGGAGCGCTCCCTCGTTCGTTTTTCCCGATTAAAAATCGATCAACCCAACGCTGATCTGCAGCGCATCGTTCACCTTGATCATCGTCTCGTCGTCCAGATGCGTAATTTTGTCGGTGAGCCGCTGTTTGTCGATCGTACGGATCTGTTCGAGCAAAATAACCGAATCGCGATCGAAGTGGTGCGTTTCGGCATCGATTTCCACGTGAGTCGGCAGCTTCGCTTTCTGGATTTGCGCCGTAATGGCGGCAATAATCACCGTTGGGCTGAAGCGGTTGCCGATATCGTTCTGAATGACAAGCACGGGCCTGACGCCCCCTTGCTCGGAACCGACGACAGGTGACAGGTCAGCAAAAAACACATCGCCCCGTTTGACAATCACCGGCTACACCCCGCTAACTAAGCGGGTCAGCGTGCTGCCTGCGTCTTCCTCCGCCTGGAATGCTTCCGACGCCATGCAGAGGTTGATGATCGCCATTTCCATATAGCCGCGTTGCATGGCTTCACGCAGAAAGCGCTTTTTCCGTTCCAGCAAATACTGCCGCATGGCCTGCCGAATAAATTCGCTGCGGTTTGAGTTTTCCTTCTCGACGATCCCGTCGACTTCCTCGAGCAAATGATCGGGCAAGCTGATCATGATCCGCTTCGTGTTCGCGCTCGACACTGGTTTCCGCACCCCCGCAACATAACGATGACAATACTACCATTATAACTTCGATGAATCCATTTTATACAAGATCAATATATGCGAGCTGTATAGCATGTATGTTATACCGGATGCAGCCGGAGCTTGCGTTACGACCGACAAGACCGCAGAAGACCGCAGAAGACCGCTAGTCATAGGTATTCGATGGAAGCGGCGAAAATCCTCTCCAATCGCCCATTATTTCACGCGGTAATTTTTCCCGTGATGCGGTCATTCAATCGGCATGATGCTGCAGCAAATTGACCGTGTTGCACACCTCGCCGTCCTTCACGTACACCCGCGGCACCCGATGCGAAATCATGCACGTAACTTCATAATTGATCGTGCCCAGTTTGTCGGCGATTTCCTCCGCCGTAATGACCGCTTCGTCCTGCCGGCCGAACAGCACAACCTCGTCGCCCGCCCGCGCATCCGGCACGCCGTCGATGCCGATCATGCATTGGTCCATGCAGATCGTACCGACAACCGGCACCCGGCTGCCGCCGACCAGCGCTTCCGCCTTGCCGGTCAGCATGCGCGAGTACCCGTCCGCGTAGCCGATCGGCAGCGTGGCGATCCGTTCGCCCGCCCGCTTCGTGCGATAAATCGTGCCGTAGCTGATCCCCGCTCCCGGCGGCATCTCCTTGACGAGCACCATCCTCGTCTTGAGGCTCATGACCGGCTGCAGCGCCAGCTTCTCCCGCCTGACTTCCCTGGACGGATACAGGCCGTACATGCTGATCCCGAGCCGCACCATATTGCACGTCAGCTCCGGCTGATCGATCGCCGTGGCGCTGTTGCCGGCATGCAGAAGCTCGAACCGCACCCCGCCTCGGTCAAAATGGTTCACAATCCGCTCGAACTTCGCATATTGTTCGTTGGTATACGTTTTGTCGGCTTCGTCGGCGCTGGCGTAATGGGTGAACAGCCCTTCGACGACGACACCCGGCAGCTTCAGCGCCTGCTCGATGAAGGCGATTGCGTCTTCCTCGACGTGGATGCCGATGCGGCCCATGCCGGTATCGACTTTAATATGAATGCGCGCCGGGCGATCCGCCTTTGCCGCGGCTGCAAGCGCCAGCAGCACTTCGCTTGTGAACACGTTCAGCGTGATGCCGTACTCGAGCGCAAGCGCCACGCCTTCCACCGGCGTGTAGCCAAGCACCAGGATCGGCGCGTCGATGCCGGCTCTTCGCAGTTCGAGCGCTTCGTCGAGGAAGGCGACGGCCAGGTAACGAACGCCGTGGCGCAGCGCCTCCCGGGCGATGTTGATTGCGCCATGGCCGTAGGCGTCGGCCTTGACGACGGCCATCAGCGCGATGCCTTCCGGCAGCACGCGGCGAAACTCGCGCAAGTTGTGCCCCAGCGCGTCGAGCGATATTTCCACCCAGGTCGGACGGTAAAAAGAATCCACTTGCTCCACACCCTCTACGACAGTGAGAAAACCTCTATCATGATGAAGAGGGGCAACGGAAGAGCCCGTCATTGCGGCTCTCCCGCTCCCCTCTGCGTATGCTTGCCATTGCCGGTCGTACGTTACGCCCAAATCGCTATTCCTATGGTAAACGCTTCTCCCCATGGTGTCAATTGGGGGAATGCCGCATGCCGGCCGGGTTTATTTGCCAATCGCGCCTTGAACCGGAATCGATTGCGCGATGCGGATCATTTCCTCGAGCGGCAGGTCGGCCGACGCAAGCCGGTATTCCATGCCGTCGTACGTCCACATGAGCGTCTGCAACTCTTCTCCGCTCAGGCTGCCGAGCGTATAGCCGAGATCGACCGTTTCGTCGCCGAACATATTCGTCACCGGCTTGTCGTCGGGACGCGATTCGACGAGCGTATAATTGTACGTTCCCGAATAGCGCAGCATGACCGCCGGGTTCGTGCCGAGCTTCATGTCGCTCATGTCCTGCTGCTTCACGCCTTTCGGCACGTACGTAGGCTCCACGATCGTGCCGAGCGTCTGCGCCGTTGCCGGTTTGGCCGCGCCGGTTCCGCTCGTTGCCGCGCCGCTGGCCGCAGTGCTGCCCGACTTGGCGTCGCTCGGCTTCGGACTCGCGCTGGCTGCCGCTGCCGGCGCGCTGCTGCTCGTTGCCGCGCCGCTGGCCGCGCTGCTGCCCGACTTGGCGTCGCTCGGCTTCGGGCTCGCGCTGGCCGCCGCCGCCGGCGCGCTGCTGCTCGTTGCCGCTCCGCTGGCCGCGTTGCTGCCCGACTTGGTGTCAGTGCCTGCCATGGCCGGAAGCGTCAGCGAGGAGCTTGTCATGTTGCGCTGCATGTCGAAGGAATCTTTTTCGAATTTCTTATCGAATTCGAAATGAGTGAAATCAACGACAACCATCACATTTTCATTCGAATCCGACACTTCGACATGCTGCGGCGCATACGTCTTTTTGTCCAGCCAAATTTTCTGTCTGGCAAGCGATGCGTTCTGGTAATTCGCCTGAACGTCGAATACGTAAGCCCCGCCGTCCGTCGTAAATTGCCGCTCGGCGTCGGTTACAATGCTTTGAATGAGCGATTGGTACAAATAGACTTGTCCCTGGTTGTCCGGCCAGTCGCTTTGGAAACGGAAGCTTTTGTTCAAATGAGGCGTCAGGACGAAAACGCCGTCGTCGTTGCGCAGCACGATTTGCGTGACATCCTTCTTCTCGTTGGTGAGCGAAATGCGGTAGTAGCTCGGCTTCTGGTACCATACTTCCACGTCGTATTCCTGCGGCTGCTGCCCGGTTTGCAGCGTCATCTTGCCCGCCCCTTCGTAACTTTCCATCTTGCCCATGACACTATCAAGCTGTTTCACTACCGATCCGGCGTCTTTTTTGCCGCAGCCCGCCAGAACGGCAGCCGATAACAGCACGATGACCGCCACCCATGCGATCCGTCGCATCTCCATCATCCTCTCCGTCAATAAATTGAAACTGATACATGTCTATGTGGGAACTTGGCCGATTATGCAGACAAGGATGACGAGCATGACGAGCCGGGGGTTGTACCTCGGCCGCCTATTTTTTTCGCTCCGCCAGTTGACTTGGAGTCGACTCCAGCGAGTATGATCAAATCGAGAGGAGGTCTCCCGCATGTACACCATCCGGCAAGTGGCCGAGTTGACCGGGTTTAGCCCCGATACGCTGCGGTATTACGAAAAGATCGGCTTGCTCGAATCGCCGGAGCGCCGTACGGGCGGCATACGCGCTTACAGCGAGGACAACGTAAAACGGCTCGTTTCGATTCATTGCTTGAAAAAAACCGGCCTGTCCCTCGACGAATTGAAAGCTTTCCTGCAGGACGGCCGATGCCTGCACACTCCTCCCTCCTCCTGGAGCGCCGAGGAAACGGAAATAACGGCGAACCGGGAACGGCTGCTGGCGGACCATTTGGCCGGGATGGAACGACAGCGGCGGGAACTGGACGCCATTATTGAGGAAACGAAAACGAAACTTGCCTATTACCGGCACAAACTTCAAGAGCGAAACCAATGGGTGGAAAAGGAGATTGTACGATGAACATTGCTTCGATCGGATCGGGACATATCGGCGGCACGCTCAGCAAATTATGGGCGGCAAGCGGGCATCGCGTCATGTTCGGCTCGCGCGACCCGCATGGCGAACGCATGCGAAGCTTGCTTCGGGAGGCGGGCGCGAACGCCGCGGCCGGAACCGTTCGGGAGGCGGCAGCGTTCGGCGAAGTCCTGTTGCTGGCCGTCCCTCCCTCCGAATTGGAACGGATTTTTGCCGATGCCGGAGACCTGACAGGCAAAATCGTCATCAACTGCACCAACCGGTACGACGGCAAGTCGGCCGATGGCGAAGTCCGGCGGCTGGCCGGCGACGCCCGCGTCGTCCGCGCGTTTCATACGCTGCCGTGGGAAGTGATCGCCGAGCCGGAGTATGACGCCATCAACGCCAGTTTGTTCGTGAGCGGCGACGATGCGGAGGCCAAAGCGATCGTATCCGGGCTGGCGGCCGATATCGGCCTTGACCCGGTTGACGTAGGCGGTTCTGCGGAGATGGCGAAAGTCGAAGAAGCGATCATCGCCTTGTGGGGAGTTTTTTCGCCGCTATACGGGCGAAACTACGGCTTGCGGGTGCTGCGCAGGTAAGGCGCGGCACGATGCAACAAAGGACGTCGCCGCCTGGCAACGTCCTTTTTGTCGTTTGCGGCTGCGTGCAGCGGCGGCCGATCTTATTTGATCCAGAACCAATATACCGTAAACAGCCCGCTCCAAAACAGCACCCCAAGCGCAACGCCGAACAGCACGCCTCTGCCTACGGCCCCGGGATCTTCCGGATTCGAATCGTCATGTTGGAACATGGCAGCACCTCCCGCTCGCTACCAGTTTCGGTTCTCTTCTTGCTATTTATACGCTTCTGCTTGTTTGCGGATACATCGTCATTCATTATAATAGAACTATCATCTGCAGGACCTTGGCCGGTCTTAAAGAGAGAGTTCAAAAAGCCGCATAAAGGAGTTTTCGCGCCATGAACGCTTCCGTTGTTGTCATCGGAACGATTTTTATCGATTGCAAAGGGTTTGCCGGCGGACCCTATCACGCCTTGTCGCGCAATTTGGGCCGGATCGAGTTCGTCCACGGGGGCGTCGCGCGCAACGTAGCCGAGAATATGGCCAACCTCGACGTACCCGTAACTTTCCTGACGACTGCCGACCGGTCGGGCATCGGTCAAGAAGTGCTTGACCGGCTGACCCGGAACGGGATCAACTGCGACCATATCGCCAAATATGACGGAGAAGGCATGGGCATGTGGCTCGCCATTCTCGACGAGAACGGCAACCTGGCCGGCTCCATTTCGCAAATGCCGGACCTTGCCCACTATGAAGAACTGATCCGGCTTGAGGGAGAACAAACGATAAGCCAAGCTTCCCATGTAGTGCTGGAGCTTGACTTGAACGAACAAGTATCGCGCCGCGTTGTCGAGCTGGCCGCCCTGTACAAGAAGCCGGTGTACGGCATCCCCGGCAACTTCGATGTCATCTCGCGCCATCCCGAGCTGCTGCGCGGCATGGCTTGCTTCATCTGCAACCACCATGAAGCCGAACGGCTGCTGAACGCCGATTTGTCGGCGATGCTGGCTTCCATGCCGGCTGCCGAAGCCGCGGACGCCATCATTCCGCTGCTGCGTGCTTATTTGAACGAAAGCGGCGTCCAGTCGATCGTCGTCACTATGGGCGCGCATGGCTCCGTCTATTGCGACGACGCAGCCGGGACAGCCGGATACCAGCCGGTATTTCCGGTTCGGTTGGTCGACTCCACCGGCGCCGGCGACGCCTTCTTCTCGGGCGCCGTCACCGGCCTGGTGCGCGGCTTGCCGCTGGCCGAAGCGGTCGTATGCGGCACCCGCGTCGCTGCTTGGACGATCGAATCGGCGGAAAGCACGTGCCCCGATTTGCGCGATCGCATGCGCCGGGATCCGCTGTTCGAGCGGCTGTACATGCGCAAATAACCGTCACGAAATCATTAGGGAGAACCAGCCATGGCCAAACTGTTCGTCAGCCAGCGCGACGCTCCGCTCATTGAGCGTATTAACAAGGATATGCTCGATTGGTTCGATCCTCATCTCATCGTGGGCGGGATGAACCTTTACCGCCAGGCAGGCGGGGTCACCATGCTCGCTGTGGATGATGACTGGATTGCCAGCGCGCAGGTGAAAGACGGATTGAAATCTTATGCAGCGTTCGTCCATATGAGCCGGTTGGCGAGCAGCACATGCTCCTGCCCAAGCGTTGACCACTGCGAGCATATCGCGGCTGTATTATATGCGGTGTTCAGACGTTTTGCGCTGAGCATGTCAACCTTCAACGCAGCTGCCGCCGTCGCCGAAGCGGACCGAAACGGCACCTCGAAGCCGGCGAAGCGCCGCCCGCCCGCAGCTGCGCCGGACGCGCAGCGCAAGCAGCAAACCGAACCGGCCAACGCCATGGCTCCCGCCGTTCGCACTGCACCGCAGCCAAAGTCCCCGCTGCAACGGCAGAGCGATGATGCATTGCCATCACCGGCCGGGACAGTGGGCAGCTGGCACCGTTATTTTCAACGGACGACTGACAAACCGCTTGGATCTCCCAAATCTATGCTGTCATCGTGGGGGACCCGGACGAAAGCGCAGCTGCTGGATCCCGTTTCCAAGTGGGATCCGATTACCCGCAACCTGTATGCCATCCATGCGCATTTGCATTTGATAAGCTTGATCAATGAAGCGTATGTACGGTCGATGACGCGCTATCTATACGAATCCGAACACTCTACATACCGCCAATTGATCCGCGACTTGACCGCGGATTTGTTGAAGCTCGCTTTCGACATCGATCGGGGAGAGGTTTACTCGCGCCACGCCGGCTTGTTGCGGGAAACAATCGACTACATCGCCGTTCATGCCTTCCCGCAGGCCAGGACGGCTATTGATTGGCCGCACATTTATCGGATGCTGTGGTGGAACCTGTTCTCCGTCAAACCGCTTCTCGATGCCGAACGGCACCGGCTGGGCAACGCGATTGCCAAGGCCGAGCAGCATACGATCCAGCGCGAGGAACTGACCAAGGCGCTCGCCCATCTCGATGTTGTCGAAGACCGCGACGACCAGGCCATTGCCACGCTTGAGAAACTGACAAGCCAGGTCGAACCGGAATCGTTTTTTCCTTATTTGAGGGCATTTCGCGCATCCGCCATGTGGCCGCGCGCTTTGCACTGGCTCCGCTGGCTGCTGCCTGCGATGGCAAATACCGATCGGGAGAAGATGGCGTATTATTTGAGCATGTGGCGGGACGTCAGCACCGCCGTCCAGGCAACGGACGAATGGAACACCGTGTTGATTCGTTTGTTCCCAGCCAGCCAGGCCATGTATACCGCACACGCCATGGAACAAGGCCGTTACCGCGAATGGGTCGAATTGCATATCGCTCACAACATCCTGCCGCTGCATGCCGATGCGGGGGCGATGCGCAAGATTGCCGCCGATGAACCGGCTGCTCTGCTGCCCTATTACCATCAAGCGATCGAACTGCTGATCGAAGCGAAGAACCGCGACGGATATCAAGCGGCGGTCCACCTGCTCACGAGGCTGCGTCCGCTCTATGACAACCTGCATGCCTCCTCGCGATGGAAGCAGTATATGACCCATCTGTCGCAGCATTATTCCCGCTTGCGGGCGTTTCAAGAGGAACTGCGGAAAGGAAATCTGCACGCATGAACGCGGATCGGACAATTGTAGTATCCTGTCGCTACCTTTCGGACGGGCAACTGTTTCTTCACGGAGCATACGACGACGGCGCCGGCATCCCTTTATTTCAGCTGAAACAGCAGTTATTCGTCTGGCATGAGCCGTCCTTCTACGGATCGTTGATTGAAAGCGGATCGTACAACGGCAAACAAGGCTATTTGCTCCCTGCATCGATGGGACTGGCGTATATGGCCGACCCTCCCGTCATGTTGATTGCCGGCTTGCGCTGGGATCCGGCAGCAGCCGTGCTGCAGCGCATGGCGCAGCTGTTGCTCGAATCGCTTGCGGGCGGCTGGTACAAGCCCTCCTTTGCCAAACATCGGCAAGGTCGATTCGGTTGGGAACTGCTGCTTCCCCAGGATCGACTGGACGTGCTGGCGGAAATCGTACCTTCGGCCGAGCAGCATCGGCTGCCGCAGCCGGAGATGTGGCTGGACGCGGTGTTGGCCAGTTGGATGGGCAGCGAAGAAACGCTCGCCAGCGCCTGGGATGAGGTTGCCGCCGCCCATCCGGCGGTTCGCTCGGGCCTGCCGTCAGCGGCGAACAGCGCCGCGGCTTCTCCGGGTGCGGTTCACCCGGTTTACGAAGAAGAAACGGAATGGCTGATTGCCATCGGCTGGAGCACGGACGAGTGTCCGTTCCACACGACGCTGCAATTGGTCGAACCGACGGACGACGAGCATTGGCGCCTGCAATTGGCGTTGCACAGCCGCGACGGAACGGGGCAACCGGCAGCAATCGAGTTGGGGCAAAAGAAGCTCTCCTCCGGGCTCTTGCCAGCCGAATGGGAGCCTTATTTGGCCGACCAAACAACGCGGGTTGTCGCGCGAATCCGTCGCGCGGCGCCTGAGCTGTTCGCCGATGAAGCCGATGCGGGCACGCTGCGCAACCAGCTGACCGATGACGAGGCATGGACCTTTATGGAACGGCAGAGCTTGGCCATAATCCGGGCCGGTTGTCCCGTTGCGCTGCCTTCCTGGTGGGAGCAGCTGCGGCTGATGAAACCGAAGGTTCGGGCCCAATTGCGCCCCGAATCAGGCTCGTCACAACCGGGCAGCATGCTCGGTTTGCAGCAGATCGTCGACTTCGATTGGCGTATCGCTTTGGGCGATTTGGAGCTGAACGAGGCGGAGTTCAGGCGGGCTGTCGAGCGCCAGAAATCGTTCTTCCGTTACCGCGGCCGCTGGGTGCATCTCGCTCCCGAACAGCTCAGGCAGCTCCTCAAGCTGTTTGCGCGCTTTCGTCAAGAGGGGATGTCGCTGCGGGACGTGCTGGAACTGCACTTGCTCGGGGCGGAAGACCAGCCCGTTGATGCGGTCGAATCGACCGCTGCCGTCGAGGGCACAAGCGCCGAATCAACCGACCGCAGCATCGACCTGACGGTCGAACTGAACGACTATTGGCTGGGCTTCATCCGTCAGCTGCACGATACGCAAACATTGCCCTCGCTCCCCGCGCCGCTTGGTCTGCTCGGGGCGCTGCGGCCGTACCAGGCGGAAGGGTTCTCGTGGCTGGCGTTTCTTCGCCGCTTCCGGCTCGGCGCCTGTTTGGCCGACGATATGGGATTGGGCAAAACCATTCAGTTTATCTCCTACCTCTTGCATACGAAACTCTCGGAGCAGCCGACGGCACCTGCGCTGCTGATCGCGCCGACTTCCGTAATCGGCAACTGGCAGAAGGAATTGGAGCGATTCGCCCCCACGTTGCAGGTTCAGGTGCATTACGGAACGGGAAGGCCAAAAAGTGCTTCGCTCGCCGCCGCGATTGCGGGAGCGGATCTGGTCATCACCTCCTACGCCTTGTCCCATCTAGATGAGGAGGAGCTCGCTTCCGTGCGCTGGAGCTGCATTTGCCTGGACGAGGCGCAAAACATCAAAAACGCCGAAACCAAACAATCTTCCGCCATCCGGCGGCTGGAAGCGGATCACCGGATCGCCATGACCGGCACGCCGCTGGAGAATCGGTTGACCGAGCTGTGGTCGATTTACGATTTTATCAATCCCGGTTATCTCCGCAGCCTGGGCGACTTCACGCGGCGTTATGTCAACGTCATCGAACGGACGAACGATGCCGCACAAATCGTGCAAGTCCAGCGTCTGGTGCGTCCGTTCCTGCTGCGCAGACTGAAGAAAGACCCGAATATCCGGCTGTCGTTGCCGGAGAAGAACGAAGCCAAAACTTACGTTTCCCTCACGACCGAACAAACCGCGCTGTACGAGAGCACCGTGCAGAACATGCTGCAAACGATCGAAACGTTGCAGGCGATGGAGCGGCGCGGCTTGATTTTGGCCACCTTGACCAAACTGAAACAGATTTGCAACCATCCCTCCCTGTTCACCAAAGAGCAGGCGGGGCGGCTGAACGCGGAACGTTCGAACAAACTGGCCCGGTTGGTGGAGATGGTGCAGGAAATGCGTGCCGAAGGGGAAAAAGGATTGGTGTTTACCCAATTCGTTGACATGGGCCACATCCTGCAAGAGCTGCTGGCGCAGCAATTGAACGAGCCGGTGCTCTTCCTGCACGGCGGCGTGGCCAAATCGGCGCGCGACCGGATGATCGACCGCTTTCAGCATGGGGCGACAGCAGATGCCGAGGGCGCGGGATTGTTTATCTTGTCCTTGCGGGCAGGCGGCACGGGGCTCAACTTGACGGCGGCCAATCATGTGTTCCACTTCGACCGCTGGTGGAATCCGGCCGTCGAGAACCAGGCTACCGACCGCGCCTACCGGATCGGTCAAACCCGCGACGTTCAGGTGCACAAGTTTATTGCCTTGGGCACGATTGAGGAACGGATCGACGACATGATCGAGCGCAAACAGGAGCTTAGCAGCCAAATCGTCGGCAGCGGCGAAAACTGGATCACCGAGCTATCAACGAGCGAGCTGCAAGACTTGTTCATGCTGCGTCACACGCGGGCAGAACGCTAGGCTAGAAGGAGGCACCCTACGTCATGTCCAAACGCAAACGCGACAAAAAGCAACAAAAAGCGCTGCGGCATCACAAGCCGGAGCGCGAACAATCGGCGGCACCCGCTGCCGCGGCGCCTGTTGCCCCGCCATCGCCGCCGGGCCAACAAGCCCCCGCCCCTCACCTGGACGGCCTGTCGCCCGCCTGGCGGCAGTGGTACGAACGCGTGGCGCAACGCATCGGATCTTAGGGCTGTGTCGCATACTAAAAGGCAACCCTGTCGTGGCTGCCTTTTAGTATGCATTCTTATTGATAAAGCCGTTGACAATCGTTTTCCAAATGATTTTCACATCGAACAGGAACGTCCAGTTCTCAATGTAGAAAATATCGTGCGAAATGCGCTCCTCAATCGACGTGTCGCCTCTCAGGCCGTTGCTTTGCGCCCATCCCGTCAATCCCGGCCGAATATGGTGCTTGACCATATACTTCGGAATTTCCTCCTTGAACTGCTCGACAAAATGCGGACGCTCCGGCCGCGGACCGACGACACTCATATGCCCGAATAAAATATTGAAAAACTGCGGCAACTCATCCAGGCTCGTCCGTCGCAGAAAACTGCCGAACGCCGTACGCCGCGGGTCATTGGCCACCGTCCAGCCGGTATCCGCCGTTAGCTTCGAATCGACACGCATCGAGCGGAACTTGTACATCGAGAACGTACGCCGGTTGAGCCCGACCCGTTCTTGCTTGAAAATAATCGGCCCGCGCGAAGTCAATTTCACCCCGATCGCGATGGCGATCATCGGCGGGAGCGTGATGATAATCGCCGCAAGCGAAAACGCAATATCGAAGGCTCGCTTCAAAAAACGGTTGCCCATGTCGTCAAGCGGGATGTCGCGAACATTAATCAACGGCAAGCCGGCGAAATTATCGAAGTGCGGCCGCGCCGGCAAATAATCGTAAAAGTCCGGAATAATCATCGTACGCAAGCCCGCTTTTTCGCATACTGAAATGATGGCGCCATACTTGCTGTGGGCCGTCAGCGGGAGCGCAATGATCACCTCGTCGATCAGCACTTTCCCCACAATCGTTTCCAATTCGTCTACCTTGCCCAGAATCGGCTTATAGCCCCGATGTGCTTCTTCTTGTCCGGTTTGGTAATCGTCGAGAAACCCGACCACCTCGTAACCAAGCTCCGGATATTGCTGCAAATTTTTGTAGAACCGCCTGCCCAAGCTCCCCGCTCCGAGGATCAGCACGTATTGCTTGTTGTACCCTTTCTTGCGCAGCCGCCGCAGCAGCAGCTTGATATAGAAGCGGTATGCGCCGTGCAGGACGACATTTAAACCGACGAACAATGCCAGGAAATGCCGCGATATGTCCACCTGCTTGTACAGGAACAAAATGCTAAGCAGCGCCAGCAAACTGACCGCGTGGATCTGGACGATTTTGTACAGTTCGAACGAAAACCGCTTTTTCCGTTTCGGCGAATAAAAATTTGTTACATAGCCGAAGCCAACGGCAATCATGCCATACAACAGCATCCATACCATGTAGGAATTGAACGACAAGTGCGACTCGTTCGCGAACCAGCCGGACATAAACTTGGCCCACCAAGCGAGAACGAATGCCGCCTGAATCGCAATAAAATCCGTCAGCCCATACACTTGCGGCAGCACGCTTTGATTTTTGCGAATCATTCCCCTGTCACCTCAATCGCTTGATTTCGTTTCTGGCAACCGCCAATCCAAGCTTAACGCCGATCCCCGCATAAACAAGCCCGTTCACCACAAAATTGTATTTGCTTTGGTAATGTTTCCGGTGGAACAATACCATCGCGCGATGAAACTCGTACGTAATTTTGATCGGCTTGCTGCGGCTGCTCGCCCGTTTATGATGAATAATCGTCGTTCGCGGGTAATAGTACACTTCCCATCCGGCCGACTTGATCCGGTAGCACCAATCCACATCTTCGCCATACATAAAAAAAGCTTCATCCAGCATCCCCACCTGCTCGACCGTTTCGCGGCGAACGAGCATGAACGCGCCGACCAAACAATCGACAGCATATTCCTCGTCCGGGCTTAAATAACCGAGCTGGTATTGATTAAAATGCGGCTTGTCAGGAAAAAGCTTCGCAATGCCGAAGGCGTAGTAGAACGATGCCGACGGCGTCGGAAACCCGCGGCGGCACGCTTTATCCAGCGAACCGTCGGGCAGCACCACCTTGCAGCCGCTGGCGCCGACCCGCGGACGCTCGTCCATGAAGCGCAGCATAATGTCCAGCGAATCCGGCGCCACTTCCGTGTCCGAGTTGAGCAGCAGAAAGTACCGCCCCCGTGCCACCTTCATCGCTTGATTGTTCGCTTTGGCGAAGCCTATATTGTCGCGGTTGCATATCAGATGCACCTGCGGAAACTCGCTGCGGATGCAAGCGACCGAGTCGTCCTTCGAGTCGTTGTCGACGACAATGACTTCGTACGTGTACGAGGTAACAGATCGATCGACCGACCGCAGCGCTTGCAACGTTAAGTCTCGCGTATTGAAGCTTAGGATTAGGATGGATAGGTCCATGGGGGGAGCCACTCCCCTCTATAAAATGATTATTATATGCTACTAAATTACTATCAAATATAAATAGAAGCTCTATCTATTCCAATGGAATGCAATACACAGATAAAAAATGGACGAAATATACTTCATCTATTTGACTACATTCTGTCAATCACCTTATGCAAGTATATTTTTAATTTCCGAGCGGTTTATCATTTAAAATTATTAACTTAGTCCCACAAGAGATGTAACTACGTTTATTGCTTGTCGATAATCTTCCTCCACCATGCTTCATTATCAAGATACCATTGAATGGTCATTTGTATACCGGATGCAAAATGATGAACCGGCTGCCAACCGAGCTCGGTTTTTATTTTGGTAGCGTCAATTCCATACCTTCGGTCATGACCGAGACGATCGGTTACGTAAGATATTAAGGAGTCTGATTTCCCCAGTTGCTCCAAGATGGTGTTCACAATTTCGATATTAGTCTTCTCGTTGCTACCGCCAATGTTATACACTTGGCCATCCGCACCCTTGTGCAAAACAAGATCAATGCCGCTACAATGATCTTCAACGTATAACCAATCTCGGATATTCAAACCATCACCATAAATAGGCAATGACTTATCATCCAATGCATTTGCGATCATCAAAGGTATCAGTTTTTCTGGATACTGAAAAGGACCATAATTGTTGGAGCACCGGGTAATATTGACGGGCAGTCCGAAGGTCTCGTGATACGCTCGAACCAACATATCGGCCCCCGCCTTGCTAGAAGAATACGGGCTGTTGGGTGCAATAGGAGTTTGCTCCGTAAACAATCCCGTGTCTCCCAAGGAACCATATACTTCATCCGTCGATACTTGGACGAATTTATCGACACCGAACTGCCGGGATAAGTCGAGTAATACTTGTGTGCCAAGCACATTCGTTTTTACGAAAATATCGGGGTCCGTAATACTTCTGTCCACGTGCGATTCAGCCGCAAAATTGACCACGAAATCGATACCGGAATCGAAAACTCGCTTCATTGCATCTCTATCCGCGATATCTGCTTTCACAAATTTGTAATTGGATTGATCCTCTATGCTTTTCAAATTCGAAAGATTTCCTGCATATGTCAATGCATCCACGTTATAAATTTGATACGAAGGATACTTTTTCAACATGTACATTACAAAATTACTGCCGATAAACCCTGCTCCACCGGTTACAAGCACTCTCATCCTTATGCCCCCACATATACGAAATTATTGTCCGCTCGAGCCAACTCTGGATGCTTACCGTCTTTCTCTGACAAAATGGGCGAGGATACCGGCCAGTCGATTGCGACAGTTGGGTCGTTCCATATAATCCCTCTATCGAGTTCTGGAGCGTAGTATTCATTCACTTTATATACTACTTCCGTATTGGGCGATAGCGTGCAAAACCCATGTGCAAACCCTCTTGGAACTAATAATTGACGTTTATTGCTGCTAGACAAAATAAAACTTGCCCACTTCCCGAATGTTGGCGAGCCTTTACGAATATCTACAACCACATCGAAGATGACACCAGCCACCACGCGTACCAATTTGGTTTGTGCTTTAGGGCTCAACTGGTAATGCAACCCTCTGAGAACCCCAGACTCCGTTGATAACGAATGATTGTCTTGTATAAAATCATCGTGCAAGCCGAGTTCTTCGTACTTTTTCCGATTATAGCTTTCCATAAAGAAGCCTCGGCTGTCTCCAAATACTGAGGGCTCGATCAAATAAACATCGCTTAAAGCCGCATGAACCAACTTCAAATTTATTCACCTCTTAA
The DNA here is from genome assembly GCF_004764705.1 of Paenibacillus cymbidii. Taxonomy (GTDB): domain Bacteria; phylum Bacillota; class Bacilli; order Paenibacillales; family NBRC-103111; genus Paenibacillus_AN; species Paenibacillus_AN cymbidii. The sequence goes on from NZ_SHLX01000033.1 coordinate 56,857, forward strand.
AGCTTCAATTTTCCAAACTGTTCGCCGAACACAATATCCTTGGCATATTCGTTGGCCTTATCGATGGAACTGTGTGTGCCGGCATCCGTCCACCAGCCTTGTAATACGTCGAACGACAATTCATTCTTTGCAATATATGCGTTGTTGACATCCGTTATTTCCAGTTCCCCGCGAGCCGAAGGCTTCAGCAGGCGAATGATTTCAAACACGGAACTATCGTACATGTAGATTCCTGTCACAGAAAAATTGCTTTTGGGGACACGTGGCTTTTCCTCGATGGAAACAATTTTGTCTCCCCCCAATTCTGCTACCCCATATCGCTGGGGATCGTGTACCTCTTTCAGCAATATTTTCGCACCCGTTTTTTGTTGGCGAAAATTGTTCACGTAGACAGATATATCATCTTCAAATACATTGTCACCCAGAATGACGGTCATTTGATCGCGGCCAACAAAATTTTCGGCCAAGCCTAGGGCTTGTGCAATTCCCCCGGCCTGGTCCTGTACTTTGTAGGTAAATTCGGCTCCGAAATCGGTGCCACTCCCCAATAAGCTTACTACATCTCCCATATGTTCGCGACCAGTTACGATCAGGATGTCATTGATATCTGACTTTAACAACTTTTCAATGGCGTGATAGATCATCGGATATTTCCCGACAGGCAGTAAATGTTTATTGGTTACCTTGGTAAGTGGAAACAATCTCGAGCCTGTTCCACCAGCTAATATAATTCCTTTCACAATTCCTACCTCCAATTAGTAGAGTACCCTAATTCTTATAATTATATTATCGATAAAATGCTTGTCTATTTTTATTTTACAAAAAAAAAGTGTACTATTATACACAGATTCTGTAATATATTCGATTTAACTTTATTAACTTTCAGATACAACATTCAAGAAGTGCTTTAAACCTGCATACCAATTGCGCATTGTCGGCAATCCGTTTAGACGGGTGGCTAGGTTATCCAAAACGGAAAAAGCCGGCCGTGGAGCAATTTGATCAAATACTGACGAAGCAACAGCTTCAATAGCAAGATCATTGCGATTAATTTCCTTTAAAATTACTTGTGCAAACTCATACCAAGAACATGCCCCTGAATTTGAAACATGGTATACACCATAAAACTCCGTTTTCACCAATATTTCAAGCCATTCTGCCAAATCATAGCAATACGTCGGAGAACCTATCTGATCGTTTACAACCTTTAATGGCTTATTTTCTTGAGCAGATCGACAAATTTTTTTCACAAAATTGTCACCATATGCTCCATATAACCACGAAGTTCGGATAATAAAAAAGCGATTTGTTAAGCACTGTACAAAATGCTCTCCTGCCAGCTTTGAACGTCCGTAAACGTTCCTCGGATATGGCAGATCAAATTCATGATAGGGCCTGGTTACCGTACCGTCAAAAATATAATCCGTGCTTATATAAACCAACTTGCTTTTTACTTTCTGTGATGCAACGGCGACATTTCTTGTGCCCATAGCGTTTACTTGAAACGCCCTTTCCATCTCCTTCTCCGCAGAATCGACATTCGTAAATGCGGCCGTGTGGAAAATAACATCGGGCCGAATAGATAGAATAATCGAATTCACTTGATGGAGATCTGTAATATCCAGTTCTGAACGAGAGAATGAAAATACTTCCGAGTTTTCTGACGGTCCAAACCGTTTCGTCAATTCTGTACCAAGTTGTCCCGATCCCCCGGTTATTAATATCCTCACTATTACTCCCTCCTTGCAGAAATACTGGACTTAGTCAATTCATTATATGTTTCAGAATCTCAGTTGTTTAACCATTTTTGAAAAATGTGCTTGTTTTTTTTTCGCCGCCTTCGAGCTATAAATTGTCTTTGTCGATAAAGATGCTTGCACTCTTTAAAGAATTGCACCCATGCCCGGAATACAAACGGTTCTCGAAGTAAAAAGTAACCGTTGCTTATAATTTCGTAAGGCAAAATAAAAACAAAATGCGTTAAAAACGAAAGAAACTCTTCGTTTTTAACCATCATTCGATACCGATTGATGTAGGAATGTTGCCTAATGAAACGTGCTTGTTTTTTCCTCGCCCACTTCTTCCAGTTTCGCTCATGATAGCCAATTGCTGTCGAGACGTAATAAGAATGCCAACCGAATATTTGACTACGCCAGGCTACATCAACATCTTCCTTGTATGCAAAGAATTTTTTGTCAAAAAATTCGTCAAAAACACTAATATCCCGAATCATTTCTCTTGAATAGAATGCAGCCGCGCCGCAAACCCCAAAAACTTCGGCAGATTGGGTAAATTGTGCGGCGGCGCTTCCTGCACCACGATCGTTTACTTTTCTGAAGCGATCAATCTCTAGCCCGGTTGAATCGACGATTTCCGGTTGAAATGAAAGCAAGAGTTTTCCTGTAAGCGCGCCGACTCTGTCTTTTGTTTCAGCAAATCGCATTAGTTGCTCTACAAAATCGTCGGTAAGTACCATATCGGGATTCAATACAAAAACGAAGTCACTCGCTGTCATACGAATAGCTTGATTGTGCGCTTCGGCAAATCCTACATTGTGCTGATTCCGTACAATAGTAAGATTAGAATACAATTCAACGATTGACAACGTACGATCAGATGAAAAATTGTCAATAATGATGAATTGAGAAATCGGATAAGTCTGCTTTAAAACGGACTCAATACAGTGGCCGATTGTTGCCGCACTATTATAGGTTACTATATGAACACTGACTGTTTTCATCTTTGTCCTAGTATTCATCAATCGTATTTTTTTAAAACGTTAATTTTAAATAGCAAAAGATAAGTGGAAATCACACTTCGATAAATACGATAATATTTCGAGTAAAAGGAACTAAAGCGGCGTTTGATTCCTCGGGCTTTCCTTTGAATCAATGTCAATAGCCGAGAACCTTTTTTCTGCATGGATGGTTTGTACTCAGCTAACAACTCAATCCACTTTATCGTGGGAGATTCGGTTGAAAAGAACCCTTTAGCATCCTTATCAATAAGATCTGTTGCATGCTTGAGAAACGCAAAATCGCTTCTATTCAGTTGTACCACTCCATCCAACTTATAAACTGCCAACTTTCTGATTGTCGCTATATTGAAAAAGCTAGGTATGAAAGTCGTTAATGTAAGTTGTCGCAAAGATTTATGCAGTTTTTTTTCATTTTCTTCTGTCAGTATACATGCGAAATCTAGAATTAGCGGAATGGGGATTTTCCTGTAGATTGATATTTGTTTAAAAAAACTTTTAAATTCATAGGCAAAACAAACTACAAGGTCATACGGGCTCCAATCCATTATCCCCAAGTTGGAAATATGAACCGTTGTAACCTTAATTGGATAAAGCATGCAAACTTCATCGAATGCATTCTTTCTAAATTGAACAAGCGCCTCATTTTTCGGATCGATGATGAGCAGCACTTGCAAATAACCAATATAATTAGGGATCGGCTTTTCGTTTTTGTTCGTGCTGTTGGTAACGTAAGTAATATTCTTACGCCACACTTCCAAAGCGCTGTTTATCGAATGGTTTTCTTTTACGTACTGCTGGGCATTTTCTTTAATTCTTTCTCGCAAATCATTGTCCACAATTAACGATTCAAGCGCCTTGTACCAAGAATCGTAATCATTGTCCACAATGAGACCAGAATGGCCATCTACCACACAATCCGTGTACACATCGACATTGGAATAAATTCCGGCTACCCGACAAGCGCCATATTCGCGAAATTTATTATTCGTTTTGGAACGGTGAAAAACATCGTTTTTCAACGGGGCAATTCCGATATCGAATCCTTCCAGATAGAACGAACGGACAAATTTATTGTAATCCCTTTCGAAGGGCATCTTTCGTACGTTTTTTAATCCTTTAAAATCAGCCGGCAGTTGTCCCCAAAAGTATACTTCCACTAAATGGCCGTACTTTTTCATGATATTCAATAATGCCAATTGAAAATAATCAATGGAAATATCATCAGCACCGCGGCTTGTAGCGTATGCGATTTTTATCTTATTGCTCTGTTTGGGAGTTAATCCCTCCAACAAATGAAAGTCAAAATAGGCATTAACTTTATTAACATTTTGGCTGTACTGGGTGGCTGTTTCATACATGGGCCTTGAGTAGACATGAACGATGTCGCTGAGTTCAAAATACTTTTGATGTACGTAAATCCTTCCAGGGTGACGATGAAAACGCCCCAGATCGGAACGCAAATCAATTTCAAAAAAATTATCATCGATCTCGTAAATAACCTTTTTGCTCATTTTTTTGGCTAGCAACAGCAGTTCCAGATCCTTGGGGTCCGAATTTCTGCAAAACACGATGACGTCCGCTTTGGCAACGTCGGCATCGGTACAAAATCGGGTCAATACGGTTCTGAAGTTAATTTCGCCTTGCCTGCTCAACAATAATAACGGTTTCACGATCCCTATAATGGTGGATGGGATGAGGCCATTTAGAATAGCTAGAACATTCGTTTTCATGAAATGCTCCTTATAACTAGCTGTTGCGACTCAAATAAAAATTGATAATCTCTTCCGGCTCGCCGTCTGCAATGACTTGTCCTTGCTCGAGTAATAATACTCGATTGCAATTTTTTTTGATCAAATCCATGCTGTGGGAAACCATAATGACAATGTGAGAATTGTCAATCAAATCATTTAGACGCTTTTCGGCTTTTTTGACAAAATTGACGTCCCCACCCGCAAACAATTCATCGATGATCAATATTTCGGGCGCTATTTCAGTTGCGATCGTGAAGGCTAGACGCAAATACATTCCCGTAGAATAATACTTGATAGGCGTATATATAAATTCCCTCAATTCGGAAAAGTTGATAATGTCTTCGATCTTCTTCTCCATCTCTTTTTTGCTGATTCCCATTACAGCGCCATTCAAAAAAATGTTTTCGTAGCCAGATAGCTCCGGATTGAATCCTGCCCCAAGCTCGATCAAAGGCACAACTTTCCCTTGCGTTGCTACAGTGCCCGTAGTCGGCTCGTAGATCCGGGTAATCAACTTCAATGTCGTGCTTTTCCCCGCGCCGTTGTTTCCAATTATGCCGATTCGATCCCCCGAACGAAAATCGATATTAACCCCCTTAAGCGCCCAAAACTCCGTTTTCCTATTTGTTCTGCGTCGCATGATGGTGTTTACAATCGTTTCTTTCAGGGTGGATCCTTTATCGTCATAAATTTTGAACTTGAGCCAAACATCTTTCAGAGTCACACGAGAATCCATAATCCACCTACAATCTGTAAACGAAATTTTTCTCATTCTTCGTGAAAATGACATATCCCACAATTGCCAAAAGCAATGAGACCGATATACTAATCACAAGGATTTTGAGACTAGGAAAATAACCATAATATAATGGATACCGGAATAATTGGACGATATAGTAAAAAGGATTGAATTTGATGATCCATGCATATTTGGCCGGAATATGCTCTAGCGGATACAAAATCGGTGTTAAATAAAAAAACGCGGAGGTTACTACACCAACCATATGCCGAATATCGCGAAAAAACACCGTAACAGTCGATAAAATGAAGCTAATTCCGGAAGCCGCGATAAACGCAATAATAAAAGAAAACGGCAGAAACAACAAGGCCGGTGTCACTTTTAAGCCAATAAAGAGAAGAAGAATGAAGAGCGACAGCATGGACAGAATCATATTAATAAAATTCGATAATACGCCTGCCAACGGGAATATCAACTTCGGAATATATACTTTTTTGATGAACGCTTCGGAATTGATAAGTGCATTAGGAGATCCATCGATGGTTAAGGATAAAAATCCCCAAGGAAGAAGTCCACTATAAATGAAAACGACAAAGTTGTTGAGCTCGAATCTCATAATCGCTGCAAATACCATACTGGAAACGCTAATAGTTAATACGGGATTCAACAAGGACCATAGGAATCCCAGAACCGACTTTTTGTATTTTACTTTCAACTCCTGGGAAGCGAAATTAAATAACACTTCCCGGAATCGATAAAGTTCAATCAATTTACTAAACATGATCACTACCTCTTTGCTTTTGGCCTTATTCGGTATATTCGATGACTTTTTGACTCACATAATCGACGTCTGCTTTGGTCATTCTCAAATGCATGGGAAGAGACAAAATTCTCTCGCTCAAACGATGGGAATTGGGGCACGTTCCCTTGGCATAGGAATACATTCTGTACTCTGTGTTATCCCTGTAGTGAACCCCCGGATAAATTTCACACCCGTTCAAAGCAAGCAACAATTCATCACGATTATTAACTTCAATGCAATACAAATGACGAGACGATTCGCAGTTGTCCGCGATCGGAATCGGTTTAACGCGGTCAACATTCTTAAAATTAGCATCGTACCAGTAGGCCAACTGCCTTCTGTATGCATTATCCTGGTCCAAATATTTCAATTGCACAAGGCCGATTGCCGCCATAATGGAATTGCCATGATATTTGTACCCTACGTACTCAACATCGTATTTCCATTTGTACGAGCCTTTTTCACCGGAACGGGCATAAGTATCTTTATTGATCCCCAACCACGTCAACTTCCGGCAAATTTCATCGTGGTCCGGATTTTTGAAGCAAATCATTCCCGAATCCGCAGTCGGAAGATTTTTCACTGCCTGGAATGAATAAACGACAACATCTGCTTCTTTACCCGGCATTTCTCCCGAAAAACGCGTACCTGCCATGTGAGCGGCATCAAGAATGAGCTTCAGGTTATATTCCTTGCAAAGGTTTACGATTTCATTCAGCCGGCCCGTATTGCCGCCAATTCCTACAAACAATACCGCTTTTGTTTTATCGCTGATTTTACGTTTCACGTCGTTCGGGTCCAAGCACAAATATTCGTCGACATCGGCAAAAACAGCTTCCAGCCCTTCATATTTAATAGCATGATTGGTCGAGACGAAGGTAAGAGGAGTCGTAATGACTTCGTCTCCATCCCCCCAACCATTTTCCATTTTTAAAATTTTCAGCGCCAGACTCAAGCCGACCGTAGCCGAGTTCAAGTAATGCGCATTCGGCAGTCCTGTATACTCTTTCCATTTGTTCTCGAACTCGACCGTCTTGAAACCCAGTCCCGTCCAGCCCTTCTCCAAGCATTCTCTGATCTCCGCCAAACACTCATCAACGCGAAACGTAGGAACAAACAATTGAATCCCCATTTTTCATCCCCCCGATTAACTTTCGATTAATTCGACAAGCATCATTGTTCGAAGCATTATAAAAACAATTCTTCTTCCGTTGAAGGCAACAGCAGGAGCCGGTTTGGTTACCGGTCTGGCTCCTACCCCTTCCAAATATTCGATCGATCGATCGAGATCGGGACATTCAAAGCACTGATGATACATCTTCTGTCCACGCTGAAGAATATCTTTCAATGGAGAGTCGGGGACCGCTGGTTCAAGCAATTCAATTCGTACACCCGAGTTTACCACAAAAATCCCGTTAATTTTTTGGATAGGGTCGTAAAAGAAATCAGTTTCCTGGGCAAAACCCAACGCCATATGGGCTTTCATTTCAACCGATATCTGTTTGCAAGCGAGTCCTACATGATGGAATCGAAAATCGCCCGGACTAATGACACTCAAATTGTTTCGCCTCCGCAAGAAAGCGCTCTGCTACTTTCGCCGATTTTTCTAGTTTTTTTTGGGTTTCTTCCCATTTAGCATGGTGAAGGACATGCGTCATCAAATCATAAGGCTTTCCGTCGATAACCATTCCACCCGATTCAACATTGTCGCGTTCCAGGCCGGAATTGTCATGAAAGGAAATGACGTGAATATTATCGACAACCGATCTACAAAAAACACTATTGAGTTTCAACAAATCGAAAGCAACGTGATAAATCAACCAAGCACTTGCCGGTGCCGCGGGCCATGGAGGCTCAATTACCCATCTCCCCCATTCGCCAATTCCATTAATAATGTCGTAAATACTGATAACTCCAATTCTTTTGCCGGACAGCAGTTCAATGCAAAAGTAATAATCGCCCGGGCGATCGAAATATTTATTCAACCAAGCAAGATGAATCGAAAAATCGAATTTCATTTCGCCAATGTACTTCGCAAGGTCTTTTCTGTTGCGTATATCATAGATGTATCGCGCATCTTCGATCGCAACTGGCCTCAGTCGAATGCCGAATTTTTCCACTGTAATATCGTGAAGCATTATGATTTTAGCTCCTCGATTACTCTAGAAATATCTTTTACAGTTTTCATCACTGCGGCTTGTTCCATCGAAAACCGGATATTGAATTCTTCTTCCAGTCGAAATATTAGTTCCATGTGCTTCAGGGAATCCCAACTCGGCACTTGATCCCGGTTTGCATCCTGAACCAATTTCTCTTGAATACCTAGTACTTCCAAAAGAATTCCGTATACTTGACTTTCCAACTGCTCACTCACGATTGAACTACCTCCAGTTTTACGGGATATTCATGACAAATGGAAGTCAACGTTTCATGTAACTTTGCAAGATTGATGCCCGAATAGGATGTCACGTGCTTCGATATCCATTGTCTTGCAGGCTGGTTGCGATCGCCTTGCGTGACATGAATATCCAGTTCCTTGCATCCTCGCTCAAGCAATCGTTTCAGAAATGCATGGAAAGCAATGGTTTCAATTTCCCTGCCCAGTGCTCTACAGCTAAATAAAACTTCCAATACTATCGCTTTATCGTTCTGAACGGAAGCAATGAACGCGCCAATAATACCGCTGTCCGAAAGTGCATCCTCCAATCCAATTGTAAACGTGCAGTATTTATCTTTTTCCAACATATATTCATTTGCTTCCCACTCGCCGATGCGTTTCAGAGCCAAATTAAATTGATTCGTTTTATGGCTCATTTCATGAAGACGCGAGATGTGGTAATTATAGTTTTCGTAAATCCTAACCACCATTCGCAAGCTTTCCAAATACGAAACCAAACTGCCGGCGTTTTGCTTCAATTTTTCTCTTTCCGTAAAAGCTTGAATATCTGCCGTACGCAGGGCGGCAGCATCGTCGACCCTCAACTGATAAACGCCAGGATATATGGAAAGCTTCTGGGTAGTCGAATTGGCATCTTCATCGGCCAGAAGCAATTTGGTTTGAGGCAAAAAGGCCGCTGCTTTCAATAGTTCGGCCGGATTATCATCAAGAAATAAGAACGCCGAGGCATCGATGTTCAATCTTTTGGCTAGTGTTTGAATATTATCTGCTTTAGGAGACCAATTCGCGCTAACAGCGGCAAAGTCTTCCCATTTCAATGGGAAATCTTGTCTCAATTGAAACAATTCTCGGACATCCGCTTCTTCGTTGCGACTGCAAATCGTCAGCATGATTCCCGACTGTTTAAGTTTTAACAGCAAGTGCTGCAAGTGCAAATGACCTTCCGTCAGCTTCACGCCTACTGCCTTATCTTCCCCCAGAACTCCGCGATACAGCGTGTCATCCAAGTCTAAAGCAATAGCCTTCAATCGGGGCAGTAACAACGCGGGAATGATTTGGAGGCCGAGATGCTGCGCAATCAAAATACTTGCCTTATCTGAAAACGGATACTTGCTCATCAAATCATTCCGGCCATCAAAAAATGAAAGATCGCCGCCACTCTTTAAATAAGCCAGATCTATTAAATAGGTGGCTGTGTTTCTTTCTGCCGCCTCTTCTAGCAAACTATTAAGAGAGCGAACCCATCCCCTTGCTTCTGTTCGCGATGAAAACATTCTACTCTCTAGGCTATATTGCTCCGGCCAGTTGTTAATCAAAATCGGTTTGGTAGATGACAATCGCAATGTCCGGATCCTATCCTCCAGCCAGTTAACAGCCTGTTGCGCTGACATCGATTGCTGATAAATTCTCCAATCCAACCACATGATGTGAATATCCGCTAATTCTTGCGCGACATTTATCTGCGATAAAGCCGGGTCATAATCGGAGTAAGTAAAATTGAACGATACTCCCCAAACACTACCGAAAGATGGAAGCGCAGTGCCGATAAACTCGAACGGCATCGTTCGATCGACTTGGATATTGATCAAGTTCGGCTTATCCGAAGCGTCTACCGGCTTTAATGATTTTCTTGCCGGACTGGAGCCGAGTAGCAAATTAATTGCATTGATTTGCTCCATTTGCATCAATACTCAAACCTTCTTTCGTGGCACATTTTACAGGAATTTGTCAAATTCTATCGATAAAGGCGCAAGTACAATTTATCATATCCAAAAGTTCGTGTCCACCTCTCCAGACTGTTGGATTAAGATTCCGGTTATGATATTATATGAGATAGTTTTTTAAATAAAAGGAGTCCGTCTCTATGAATCCGAAAAATCCGAATCGTACGGCCAAAGCGGCGATTGCGGCACCATCCGACACGGACAAGAGTTCGCTGCTCTTCTGGTTATCGATGGTGTTCGTCGTTTATTTTCTTGTGTTCGTGCCGTACAACAAGAACGGCCCGGCTTTATTCAACGGTAATATCGCGCAGTACGAAGGCCCCATTTATTCCGCCGTCTTATGGAGCGGTATTTTTCTTGTGGTAGCGGCAATTTATTTCTTCTTCCACTGGAGACTTCGCGATCATCGGGATCTGCTAAGCTTCGCAGTATGGCTGCTCCCGCTCTCGTATGTCATATCGCTGACGAATGCGGCTTCCCATCAGTTTGCGACTAACATGGTATTTATCGTCTCGATGTATGCCATCTTTTATTTAATCGGAAGCTACATGGGAAAAAACAATCTCGGATCGACGATTTTCCAACTGACGCTGGTCATTTCGGGATATATCATCGTTTTGTTCGGCTACTTGAATTTGTTTGGAAACACCTATTTTAAAGACGCCGTCATGCTGGATCAAGGATTGCGTATCACTTCCGTATTCCAATATGCCAATGCCTATGCCGCCTATTTGCTGGCGATGTTGTTCTGTTGCCTGTACCTGGCGGTTACGACGCGCAAGTGGTACTGGATTGTCGCCAACGGCTTGATGCTGGTGCCCATCCTGAACTCGCTCTTGCTGACGCAGTCCCGCGGCGGATATGTCGTGCTGCCGATCCTGTTTGTGCTGATTTTGCCATTCCTGTCGCTTGCCAGACAGATTATGATGTCGATCTATTTACTGATCGGAGTTGGACTAGCCGTCATCCTGTCGGACAAGTTCACTTCCATCGGCGAACCGATTGCGACTGACTTCAGCACCCAATATAACCGGACCGGTGAAGTTTCCGGCCTGTTGTCCATCTTCAGCGGCGATTCATTCGACGGCTGGTGGCGGTTGATCTTGTCCGCCGCGGTTGCAGCCGCTGTGATCTGGCTAATGCAACGATATGTGCATCCGCTTCTGGAGAACCGTTTTGCCAAGTGGAAATCGGTCAAATGGCTGCCGATCGCCTACCCGCTGCTGATTGTTGTGATCGGCGCGCTCGGGGTAATCTTGCTCTTCGCCACCGATGCGGTGAAAAACCTGCTTCCGGATATGCTCGCGAAACGTGTGGAAAGCATCAACTTCAACCAGCACAGCGTACTCGAACGCGGCACGCTGTACAAGGACGCAACGAAAATTATCGGCGACTACCCGGTATTCGGAACCGGCGGCGGCGGTTGGTCGGCGCTCTGGGAGAAGTATCAAAACAACCCGTACATCGTGCGGCAAGCGCATAATTTTTTCCTGCAATATGTTGTTGATGTTGGTTTCTTCGGATTCGTATTGCTGCTCGGGTTTCTGGGCTGGATCTATTATTTGTTCATACGCAAAGCGACGGCGAAGGATGCAGAGGACCGCGACAAAGGACTCATCTTCTTCATAGTCGCAACGTGTATTCTTGTGCACAGTATCATCGATTTCGAAATGAGCTACGCCTATCTGGGCGTGATTATTTTCCTGTCGCTTGGCGGAATGACGGCGATGTCAGCGTTACGACCGCTTGCCGAAGAAAAGAAACTGTTCGACTGGGAACGGTGGCGCTGGATTTACCCGTCGCTGGTAAGCGTGATCGCCGTGGTGCTTCTCGTATCGGTGTTTATCCATTTCCGCGCCGACCGCTTCTACAAACAAACCTACACCAGCTTGAGGGAGCAGCAGCCGTTCCAGGAGAGTTTGGCTCTGCTGGACAAAGCGATCGGGTTAAAGCCTTATCATCCGGATTATTTGCTGCTGAAAGCTAATTTGATGGATCAGGCGTATGAACAATCGAAGGATGACGCATCCAAAAAAGCCTATATGGACGAATCCGTTAAGCTTGTCGAAAAAGTGGCGAAAAAAGAGCCTTATAACCGCGGCGTTTTCGAAGAACGTTATTCTCACGCCATGACGCTACAACAACCGACGCAAGCGCTTGACGTCATGCTGGACGGCATTCGCCTGTTTCCCTGGGATACGCAAGTAGTCGATGCGCCGAACCCGGCCGACAATCGCTCCAGTTTCTATGAGCGCGCCTTAGATCTGATGGGGCAACTTGGCGTCGCCGCGGCGAACAGTAACGACGCTGCAACGAAGAAGAAATATTTTGACCAAGCGCAGGCATTGTTTGCAGCAGTTGCGAAGAAGCAGCAGTTTCTGACAACACTGCCGGAAGGACAGCTCGCTGGCCGCGACTTCAAGGTCACAACATCGATGCGGTTGTCGATGGGACAGATGGCATTTGCGGACAAAAATTATGCCGGCGCAGCGGAAGTGCTGAAACCGGCAATAGCTGATACGCAAAACTTGAAATTCCAAAACACAACCGATCGTTCGGCAGTTCGCTATTATTTGGCTGCGCTGAAGAAGACCGGTCAAGCCGATCAAGCGCTGTACGACAAGCTGATCGCCGCTGACCCGAAGGAGAAAGAAGAGTACGACAAGTTGACGAAGTAAGTCGGTTCGAAAGCCGATCGCCTGCAATGGGTGATCGGCTTTTTTGCTGCAGTCGTCATATGCGCCGGGTCAAGCGGAAGGCAGGAAACGTACCGTGATAGCAACTTTTTTGACAGGAAAAATCGTTTCTGCCAATAGGGAACTCTCATAAAAAAATTAGCTTCTCCGATACACTACATATGAACTATGTTTAGATTGAAACTACAACGGGTTCACTTGTTTTTTGTTGATTAGGGACAACTTTTCCTTTATACAGACGGATAAACGGATATTCTATAAGCAACGAAAGTAGGTAAGCTAAGAATAAAATAACTATGAATCTCAAACCTTGATCTAAATTAAAGAATATCTTTGGAATGAAAAGACCAGGGATAAATTGAACAAGGTATGCACAGTAAGAAATTCTTGCAATAATATTTATTGCCTTTATCTCTATTTTCATTTGAACTACGGAAAGCAAGATACATCCAAAAGAAAACGAGAGAATTGTATAGATATAATATGTTTGATAAGTCATCATATAAGGTTTTTCAAAGATTACTGGATGTTGAAATATGTAGATATATACCATTAAAAATAAAATACATCCAATTATATACATTTTCGGCCATAATTTTTTTAATAATCCCATTCTAACTATAATAGCGACAATAATTCCTAATACTAATTCATCGTATCGAGCTTGAGGTAAAATTGAATGTGCAAAATGCCAATTATCATCATCAAGTGCTACATTACGATTAAGATAAATTCTAGTGAGACATCCGCTCAAAAATATGACCGACATTACTTTAAGCAAGACCATTAAGTTCTTTTTCGAGATCCACAATGTGGACAAAATAACAAATGGAGCAAACAAATAGAAAAATTCCTCGATGACAAGTGACCACGTACCTTCAGCAATTAAGGTGCTATCATATCGAACGTAACTTTGTAAGAACACTGCATCAATGAAGAATTGATTGATAAATGTTACTAATTCAAAATTATATGTTTTCGTTACAAATAAGTGACCCATTATCGTAATAATAGTGACGGAAATGTAAATCGGATATATACGAAGGAATCGCCGTTTGTAAAATTCTTTAAAATTTATGGAATTGTTTTTTTCATATTCTTGAATCAACATACCGCCTATAAGAAATCCTGACAATACAAAAAACAAATCAACACCGACCCATCCAATTTTTTGTATGTAATAAGTAATGCGGTATAGACCAAAATGGTATGAGATTACTAGACAAACCGCAATTGCCCGAAGCAGATCAACACCTGGATACTTTGAAGAATTTGTTAGATACAGGTAGTGCTCCTTAATAAATTTAAACATTTTCTACACCTCTCGTAGAATTATAGATTATCGTGAAGAGCGTGACAATAAAAAGCTCATATTATTCTGCAATCGTACTATTTTGGATTCATCACGCAAGTTGATGGAACTGTTTCTAAATGAGAACAAGCGAATGACCCTCGTTTTCCTTCCGTCGTATTGTCCCCAACTGAAATATTGAGGAAGGATTATGGAAGTGTCTGGAGGACAATGTGGCAAACAATGGCTTAGCCGGAATCCTAACGAATGTCTCTGCTTTCATGAACGCGATGATGCAAAACCTCTAAGCTTTCATTGATCGTCCCCGTGTTCGTATGGAATCTAATCGTATCGTGGAATTTCTTTAATTCAACTTATATAGCTTAACGGATTTATCCATATACGCTTTTTTCCATGCATCTTCTTTCAATAGTTCATACGTCTGATCTATCAATTTGATTTTCAGCAGCAAATAATCCGGGTGATAAGGTAAAGTACAAAGAGGTTTACATGAATTCGCCAAACTCGTGTCTTTTAGCTCTTTAGAATACGCTTCACCCCATGGGGGTGCAATAAACAAACATCACATACCTTCTTGAGGAAAGTCAAAAACGTTTCGGCATAGTAGGTTTCATCCTCACGCCAAACGATCTGACCACTGCAAAAATTAATCGTTGAAATTAACTTCACGCTACGGTGTTTTGGACGATGCGCTGCTTTCCCTTTTCAAACCAGGTAGCCCTAGGGCTTTGTAGTCTCGAATCATGCTTTCTTCCTCAAAAAAAGGGTGAGCAATTTTGTCCGTTTAGCCCCTTTTTAACGTTCGAAACGTTTCTTCGACAAAAATTGCAGTTTGACCGGGTCCGCTGCAGCCAACGTATACATCGGCTTTTTAAAGCTTATCTTCAGGTGTTCCATGACCTTTGATCCCCCACGTTTCGAGTAGCAGTATCCCTAGTAAGTCCGATAATCGGCCATAAATTACAAGGTCCAATTCACAATCTCTTATTTCAACGCTTTCCGCTGTTCCACGATCAACCATGAGGAGCGTCAGGGAGAGAATTTCATCTGGAGAGCGGATAGCCCTACGGTTTCATATGAATATAGCCGCTAAACGTTTTCTCGGAGCGGCTCAAGATGCTCGCAATTTCCTTGACAGGCATCCCCATGATGCGTAGCCAAATCGTCTGCAACCCCAGAATCTTTTGTAGGTTTTAGTCGTTCTTCCATTTCAGTCAGGCTTCCTTGTTATCCATTCCTTCCCACGCTTCGTCCAGACGCTTACTCTATCGGTTCGACGTGGATGGAGAATTTCCTCTCTACTTTTGGAGTTTCAATGATTCGTTCTATATAGTCGAAAAAGTGGCGAAAAAAGAGCCGTATAATCGCGGCGTATTCGAAGAGCGTTATTCTCACGCCATGGTGCTGCAGCAGCCAGCGCAAGCGCTTGATGTCATGCTGGACGGCATTCGCCTGTTCCCCTGGGATACGCAAGTGGTCGATGCGCCGAATCCGGCCAACAATCGCTCCAGTTTCTATGAACGCGCCCTGGACTTGATGGGGCAATTGGGCGTCGCCGCGGCGAACAATAACGATGCAGCAACGAAGAAGAAGTATTTTGACCAAGCGCAGGCATTGTTTGCTACGGTTGCAGAGAAGCAGCAGTTCTTGACGACACTGCCGAAAAGTCAGCTCGACATCGATACGGTTGTCGATGGGACAGATGGCATTTGCAGACAAGAATTATGCCGGCACAGCGGAAGTGCTGAAACCGGCGATGGCCGCGGTTAACTTCCAGAACACAACCGATCGTTCGGCAGTTCGCTATTACTTGGCTGCGCTGAAGAAAACCGGACAAGCCGATCAAGCGCTGTACGACAAACTGACGAAGTAATTCGGTTCGAAAGCCGCCGCCGCAACAAAGAAGAAAAGAGGGGCCTATCAGTTGGGCTCCTCTTTTTGTCATTATGCTATAATGAGAGGAATTGCAGCAAATGCGAAGCCTTGGCTAGGAGGATCTATTTAACGATGAGCCCAACCCTCACACTGGATGAAATTAAAGACGCTTGCGGCTTTACCTCATATACGCACGGGAGATCGTATTTTCAAGCGGGTAGAGTAACCAGCCTGAGCTATAACCCGGATACCTTATCGCACAAAGCAGCCGTTACGGGCTCCAAACGCTACAGAGTAACCGTTTCGATCGACGACGTGGAGGGAATTGAAGGCAGCTGCACCTGCCCCGCCTTTTATCCGAATTATTTTTGCAAGCATATCGCGGCCGTATTATTCAAAATTCACTCTCCACAAACGTCATACGTCCAACGATCCGCATCTGCTACGACACTTCCGATGACTGCTTCCGCATCAACCGCACCTGCCCCCGGTATTTCAAAAAGAGATATCCTGCTCACAAACAGTTTGCTCTCGTTATTCAGCAGCTCGTCTTCGGCAACTGCCCGCGGGACCGCGGAAACGGACGAGCCGTTGTGCGTGGAATATATCGTCAACGCTCATGCAAGGTCATCCAGCATCCCCCTCTTTTCGCTCGAAATCAAGATCGGTCCAAAACGCCCCTTGGTCGTGCAGAAAATAAATGAGCTGCTGAAGAACATCAAGCAGAATCAAAAGCATTTCTTCACGAACAGCTTCAGCTACGACCCGGCGCTTCACACTTTCGGCGAGCTTGATCAAATGATCATCGACCAACTCGTAGAAGTGCATCGAGTGGATGTGGCTTATCGCAGCCAGTTCGGCAGCAGTTATTCCGGCGGCTATCGCTTCCATAATGCAGACCGGCATTTGCTGATCCCGCCGAATGCCTGGGAGAAGTTGCTGCCGCTGCTGGTGCAAGCTTCCGCCAGGCTGTATGTGGATGAAATGGGCCAAGGCGCGATAACCGTTACCAACGAGCCGCTGCCGCTGAAGTTTCGATTGAGCGAAGCCAATGAACAAGGCTATCGGCTGGACAGCGTGGGGCTGAAGGAGATCGTGCCCATGCCCGATTATGGATTCGCCATTGTGGTGAACAGGCTGCACAAGCTCGATCCCTCCCTCTTAACCCGTATAGCCGAGCTGAGAACGGCTTTCCAGCCGCAGGCTGCGCAAGAGGCATCGATGCATGTCTGGATTCCCGTCAACAAGATGGATCCATTCCTGGACCGGGTAGTCCCGCAATTCCGACGAATCGGCCATGTCGATATTGCCGAGCACATTACGGATCGTATCATGAACGCTCCGCTGCGAAGCAAGCTGTACCTGGATCTGACGAACGAGCTTCTGACAGCGCGGCTCGAATTTCATTATGGAGATATCGTGCTCACCGCGGCGAACATCCAAGCTCCGCACACGCCGCCGGAAGAACGCCGCATCCTGGTGCGGGATTCGCAACAAGAACAGCAGGTGCTCGACTTTCTCCGCCAGGTCGAGTGGGCCCCCTCGCGGTCGGACTCGCTCGAGCTGGCGGACGAGCAAGCTGTCTATAAGTTTCTCTACCACCTACTGCCGCAACTGGAGACGGTCTCCGATATTTATGTAACGTCGGCTTTGCGCGCCGCGATGCACAAGACGACCCATACGCCCAAAGCTTCCGTGGACATCGATCACCGCACCAACTGGCTCCACGTGCAGTTCAGCCTGGAAGGTATTGACGACAGCGATATCCGCACGATTCTGCGAAGCTTGGTGGAGAAGAAGAAGTACGTCAAGCTGTCCGGCGGCGCCTTCCTCTCCCTCGAAGCGGACGACTTTCAGGAATTGGGAGATTTCATCGACGAGACGGGGATTCGCAGCAAGGAGCTCAGCAGTGGCTCTATCAAGCTTCCGATAATGCGCGGTTTTGCGCTGCTGGATGCCAAGGAATCGATGCCGCAAGTGAAACTGGGCAAAGCGCTGCGGGAAATGTTCGACAACCTGCGCAACCCGGACAATCTGGAATTTGCCGTACCGGATTCCTTGTCGCCGATCATGCGCGACTACCAGAAGATCGGTTTCCAATGGATGGGCACGCTCTCCCATTACGGGTTTGGCGGTATTTTGGCCGATGACATGGGACTTGGAAAAACGCTGCAAGCAATCGCCTTCCTCTTGTCGGAGCGACAGCGAAACACGATACCGGACACGCCGCCGGCGCTGATCGTTTGCCCGGCATCGCTTGTGTATAACTGGCGAAACGAGCTGCATAAATTTGCCCCCGAGTTGAGAACGGCGGTTGCGGCAGGCGGCAAGCTGGAACGGAGCGGCGTGCTGGACGAGCTTGCGGACATCGATGTGCTCATTACCTCTTACCCGTTGCTGCGCCGCGATCTCGACCAATACACCGTGCAGCGGTTCTCTTGTCTCATTCTTGACGAAGCGCAGGCGATCAAGAACCACACTACCCAAACCGCTCAAGCCGTCAAGGATATCCAGGCGGACAAACGCTTCGCGCTGACCGGAACGCCGGTCGAGAACAGGGCGGAAGAACTTTGGTCCATTTTCGATGCTGTTTTTCCTGACTTGTTCGCCGGCAAGGATGCTTTCAACAAATTGAAGCCCGAACAAATCGCCATGCGTGTCCGACTGTTCGTCCTTCGCAGAAATGAAGCAGGACGTGCTCAAGGAACTGCCCGACAAAATCGAAACCGTACAACTGCAAGCCGAAGGCTTCAACAAAAGCAGGATGAAAATTTTGGCCGGCCTGACAAGGCTGCGGCAAATTTGCTGCCACCCGGCGCTGTTCGTCGAGAACTACAAGGGGGATTCCGGCAAGCTGGAGCAGTTGCTGGACATTGTTGACGAATGCCGCAGCAGCGGTAACCGGATGCTCGTCTTCTCGCAGTTCACCTCCATGCTGGCCATCATTCGTACGGAGCTTGCGACGCGCGGCATTGGCTGCTATTATCTCGACGGGCAAACCCCTTCGCGCGAACGGGTCGAGTTGTGCAAACAATTTAACGAAGGCTGGCACGACGTGTTTCTCATCTCGCTGAAGGCCGGCGGCACGGGATTGAACCTGACCGGAGCGGCCACAGTTATTTTGTATGACCTGTGGTGGAACCCGGCTGTCGAGCAACAAGCAACCGACCGCGCCCATCGGATGGGACAGAAGAATGTCGTTCAAGTGATTCGACTGCTTACGGAAGGCACGATCGAGGAACGCATGTACGAACTGCAGCAGCGCAAAAAAGACCTGATCGCCGCCATCATCCAGCCCGGGGACGAGGCGCTCTCCGCGCTTTCCGAACAGGATATTCGCGAATTGTTGAGTATGTAAGGGGGAATCGCTTTGACGAAATGGCAGATGCCAACCGTTTGGCAAAAAGTACGGCACCAGTACGGCCGCGAGCGGGAAGCTACGCAGCTGATGGCAAGCCGCGAGAAGTCCGTTATTGAACTGGGTCATGTCGCACATGCCAAAATTGCGGCCGGACATATTTCCGACCCCGAACTGACCGCCATTTCGCACACCATCGACGGTTGGGATCGTATGCTGCACGAATTGCAGGAACGACGCGGCCAGGACGGAGCAAACGCCCTATCCGGCTACAACTTTCCTGATTCAGTCGGCGGGGAACCAGCAAAGGGGGACTCCGCTCACGGCGTGGCGCGTACCGGCGTTCATCCGGTGTGGAGGTTTGGCGGCTTCGGTGCCTTTCTGTCCGTTATCCTGCTCCTGGCGTTTTGTTTGGCCATCAGCACGGTCGCCAACCGACTGCTCGACCAAGCCGTGGCAAGCGGCAAATCAGCCGTTGCGGAGCGCGTGCAAGGCGCCGCCGACCAAGTCAAGGAAAAGCTGGACGAAGTCAAACCCGGCTTACTCGGCGGCCCATTAAGCGAACGCGCGGCGGGTAAAGTCCGCGACGCGCTTCAGAGTAAATGGTCGGCATTGACCGATTTTCAACACGCGACGGATTTCGATCTGCTGGATGTGCCTTTGACCTATCTCCTTGTACATAATGTGGCGTCGAAAGCGACCTTGCACATCGGCGGCAATGTCGTTGCTAGCGAATTGAATGTTCATGCGGGCATTTATGCATTTCTGCTGGTTCCTTTGCTCGCTTTTGCAATCGGGGGCTATGTGGCGGCTTGGCGCATGCGGGTGAAATCGGCCAAACAAGCCTTGTGGCTGTCGCTTGTCATGGGCGCAGCCAATGCGCTATTTCTGATGCTGCTGGCGTCGTTGGCCGGCTTTTCCACTGCGGTTGATCTTCCCGGCAAAATCGGGAGCATCGATGTCGCTTACCGTTTTTCGCTGGCAAGCGCTTTGTGGAACGGTTTGGTGCTCGGCGCTGCATTCAGCTTGTTCGGCGCGATGCTGCGGTTAACCGGGTTCCGCTGGGGCAAGCATTGGCGCAGCGGCGTCATTCCTTATGGCGAAGCGGTTCATCAGGCGATGTTGACGCTCCTGTACGGCGTTGGCGCCAGTTTGTTGTACGCGCTTGTTTTGCTCTGGATCAAGGGCTCGCTGTCTACTGTGCTGGTGTTGCTGCTGCCGCAGTTGGCTGTTTATGTGTGGGGGATCGCCAACGGCAGTGTTTTCCATATGACGAATATTTTCGCGGGACAGGGAAAGCAGTTGGAAGTGTCCGTATTTACCGGCATTCAAGGCGCAGGAATGAACGAATATGCAGCGGAATGGTACGGGTTTCTGATCGCGGCAGCCCTCCTCCCGATCGTACTTTTTCTGCTCGCCGGCAAACGTATGAAACAGGACCTCGGCCATTCATCCAAAGTGGCGATGGTTTTCAGCGTCGCTTATGCCGGGCTTTTGTCCATCCTGACGATGCTGATGCAAATCGGCATCAGCGTGCGCGGCAGCTCGGCTGTGGTGGATACCAAATCGGTTACGTTGGAAGCCGGATTTTCCGGACTTGCCACATTCGTCACCAGCTTCATCGTCGCCTATGCGTGCGTGTCGCTCGGCCTGAAATGGAATCGCCGGAAGCTGTCGGCATAACGAATAGATCGTGCTTCCCGTCATTCTGCTTTCATTGGCAGCTTCCATGAATCGAAGCACTCCCAAGGTCTCGATAATGCCCCAGCCGGGCGCCCGTCGTAAACAGCTCCATAATTCGCTCCAGCACTGCCACGTAAGAAGGGCGGGACGATTCGGCGGGCAATGCAAGGGGGGCTGGCCAGCAACATAGGCCATGTTTTCTTGCCTATTTTGCCAAAAACGGGCCGTCCATACGAAATAGCCAGTAATTTCACTGGCTATTTCGCTTGGAGTGCCTATTTGAAGGCGACCACGGACAAATAACCAGTGTTTTCACTGGCTATTTCCGTCGTGCCGGGCGATAAGGGGCAATAGGTCATTTTTCATGGGCTATTTTGGTTGCCCATATGTAAAAAAATAGCGGCCCCAAAGGGCCGCTATCCTTAAGCAATTCAAGGCTTTTCAGCCTTGTTATTACATCATGCCGCCCATGAGACAAAGGCTTTTTCATGTGTTTTTTGAGTCTTTATGTGACGATTTTATCCGATATTCTTCAGAAAATAGTTCAATAAATCCGTGTGGGTAAGATGTGTGGGTTGAGTTCGTGGGCAAAATGTGGGCACGTTGTGGGCATTAACATTAACCCCAATTGTACATGAAAGGCACACGATAATAGCTCGTTCTATGTGCCGCGGCCGTATCCATTCATTACATTATCGGGTATAATTGTTTATAAGTAAAGATCGAAGAAGATCGCGGAAAGCGAAACGATTTAGCAACATAGCAACTTATTTTGATAAAGGAGTGGTTCTCCATGTCAATGGTACGCAAACTCCATCCTCATATAGCAAAAGATTTAAGGGAGTTTTTATCTGAAAACAATATTTCCACCAAGAAGCTTGTCATAGATCTTGAAGCAGAAACCATCGAGGACTTTGATGATTACTCAGTCGATGACATTTTAAGTGTGGCTGGAATTCTGAAGCCTGGGGAAGCGCAAGAATTATTAGATCACATTCAGGAGTCACGGGAGGGTTGGGGAAAGTGACCCACAACCACTCCGGATATTTATTTGATTCAAACATCGTCATCGCCATTCTGGACAACGATCATACCGCCATTAACTTAGTACGACAAGCCCAAGAAGAAAAACGGCGAATATTCTTTTCGACGATTACGGAATGTGAAGTATTGAGTGGTGTCAAACACAATCAGTTCTTAATCGCAGAAAGGCTATTCTCCCCTAGGCATATATTACATGTCGATTCCGCTGTCTCAAGAAAAGCAGCTTCCATGCAAAGCGAACAAAGAAGCAAGGGGCGGAAAATAAAAACTCCTGATGCGCTCATTATTGCAACTGCCTTTACAGCTAATTTGATACTGGTTTCCCGCGATTCAGACATGAACTTTGTTACGAATGAGTATGGGATGACTTTGTTAAAAGTATGATGATAAAGACAACGTAGAAGACGACTTGGGTTTTTCACACTCTTGGTCTGTACATGTAAGGGAAGGGAGAGCGAATAAATGCTCTCCCTTTCAAATCCAGATACTGAAGCAGCTTTATGCGATAGCATCTGAATTTAACAAATTGTAATAATGTACGAGAAAGGCCTCCAACTCTCGCGTACGGGAAATGTTATCACTGATAATGTCTAGTCCTCCGGCTGCATAACGGTTTAGAAAATCAAACCCATTAGAACTTAATTTAGTTGGCTCCTCATGATCGATGAGTGATAAAATCAGATTTTGAATACTGTCTCGGTTGTGAGACTCAATCTTTTTTCGATCCATTTCTGCGTCAACAAGTAATCCCGCAATCAAATATAATTTGTCTGCGTATGGACCAGGGTAAGAATCTGTGAAGTGATCGGGTCTAATTCTATCTATATCCCCGAGTTTACGCTTTGCAAGACCGACCATTAAACACAAGTAGTAAATATCAAAATCATATTTAAATTTCACGCCACCAGGTTGTTCTTTAATCAACCGGAAATAATCCGCAGCACCCTTCGGTAATTTAAAGGCCAAGTACAGTTCTTCCTTTCTTAGCTAATCTCTTTTTCTTGTTCATGGTCTTGAAATGTCTGAAACGTATCTCTTCCCTCAATGCATGTCGCGCTTTCACCAAGTGCTCTTGAAATAGTCAAAAATTGTACCTTATCACCCATTCGATAAAAAAAGTCCGCAAAGCCGCCGCGCTCACCTGATGTAATAAAAATAATTAGCTGTTCAAATAAATTTGGCAATATTACTGAAACCTCTCTTCGGACATCCAAATCTAAGGCACCTGCAGGAGAGTCAACCACAAACGGAAGCTCATATGAAGAAGCTTCAAACATCGAACCTAGGAATGAATAGGCGATAGCTAGAGTTTGACCTACACTTGCCCCTGACTTATTTTTGAGTGACAAATGACCATCAATTTTTTCAACATGAATTGATTCTGTACGTATAATACTGGAAATTTTCTCGTTGGTGTTCTGTTTAATCTTTTCTTTTAATTTTTTTAATGCCTCCTTTTCTATTAGCTCGAGGTACTGCTTCGTTTTGGCAGCTTTTTTCGATAAATTAACAGTACCGGTTGCTTCTTCAAGTCTTTTCTCAGCTTCTGCTAACTTTTCTCTACAAAGTGGGATGTTCTGATCATACTCCAAATTTGTCTGTTCGGCTTTATCTTTTGTTATCAATTTTTTTAGCGTAGTAGATAAATCATGAATTGCAATTTCAAGCGTTCTCTGTTCTTGCTCAAGTTGTTCAAGCTCTATATCCCCCGCTTCTTTGCGCTTCGTTTGAAGCCTATCCCAGTCACTTGTAATTGTGTATCTTTCAGTAATACTTTGTTGCAGCCCATCTACCTCATCTTTGATATCAACATTATATTCCAAACTTCTAATTGATAACTTAATCGCATTAACAACACTGATTTGATCATCGGCTAAGTAGTCCTCTGACTTTTCTAAGATAAAATGTCGATGCTCTTCTTCGATTTGACGTCCGCAGACGCAAAATGGTTGATTTGAAAGCTCCTCAAAAAACTGCTTTGACATTGTTTTCGGTAATTTAAGTTGTTGCATTTTTTGGGATAGGGATTGAAGCCGCTCAGGGATGGCGTTACTTAATAAAAAGGGACTTCGAAATGCATCTAGAATAGCTTGTGTTTTTTCAGCAATATCAATGTCGACTTTTTTCTTCTTACTCTCCAGTTCTTCTGCTTCGACCCGAAGATTGTTATCAGCTTTAATATGTTCGGAAACTTTAGTTCTGATGGCCTCACTTCGTTTTCGTTTTACTTGCAGTTCAAGCTCTAACTTCCCCTGTAGTTCCAGCAGCTCGCCAAGTTTGTTGCTGACTTTTTCTCTATCCGTTCTTAATCTGTTTAGTCCTTGTTCTGTTTTAGCCGATGTATTCTCCGACTTTTGTTGCGCATGATCGACAATATTTTTAATTCGTTGACTAAGCATGGAGATGTAATTCAACTGATATAAATATCGAATAGCATCCTCTGCTTCACTTTTGTTACTTTGAAGAATGCTTGTTGCCCATTCTCCATCAAAAATAAATCTTTTTACAAAATCAGTGGTAAAGATATATTTAGCTTTGCTAACTAGATTGTGCCCATCATCAAGTCCGCCTTCATCTCCTACCCTTGATGTCTTATATTCAGCTCTACCTTGTTCATAATTTAAACGCAAGAGAATCACAAACCTCTGGTTATCTATCATCAACGTTGCTTTAAACTCTCCTACTCTAACAAGACTGCCTGGAGGTTTAAATTCTCGTACTTCACTTGAGGACCAGTTTGTTGCCTGCCCATCAAAAACTGCTCGTAACAATGTAATAGTTGTAGTTTTTCCGGTACCATTTGGCATCATCAAGAGAGTAGTAGAATATGGAACCCCGACATGGTTAACAAGAGAAATCTCAAGATCATTGACACCGCGTATTCCTTTGTATGACCAATCTATTATGCGAACTTTCATGTGATTACCCCACTTTCAAATCTTTACCAAGTCAATCACATCGTGTATATCGTCGTCACTGTATGAATTATTAA
This sequence comes from Paenibacillus cymbidii, assembly GCF_004764705.1. Taxonomy (GTDB): domain Bacteria; phylum Bacillota; class Bacilli; order Paenibacillales; family NBRC-103111; genus Paenibacillus_AN; species Paenibacillus_AN cymbidii. Next base: position 81,989 of record NZ_SHLX01000033.1, read on the forward strand.
TATAATTGTAGATAAGTTGTTTTAAACGTTGTTTAAATTCCTCATCTTCTTCTGCCTGACCGAGTATTATCTCAATTGCTTCATGAAGTTCATTATTATTTCGCATACTAACGCTCCCTCTTTATGCTTGAAAGTTCCGTCAACCATATTCGACGTTGTTCATCTGTCGACAATTTATCGGGATCTTGTTCTGAATCTTGGTCGCTCACACTTATAAAATCAAGTACGCTGGCACGTTTACTTGGCGAGTTTGGATCCAATCTCAAGCTTCGGCCAATCCTTTGAATCGTTTGGATCTTGGCCTTATCTGCAGAAAATAGAAGGATGTTACTCACAGAACTAATATCAATGCCCTCAGATATTCGCTTACTTGTAATGAGGCAGTTCAGTTCCCCTGTACTAAAGCGGGTTAAATTATTTCGATTATCATCCCCATAATAAGTATGGTAGTTTGGTTCATATTGAATCAGAATGTTTTGCACATCTAATCCAAATTCTTTCGTTTCCACAAAAATAATGGAACGATTTAGCACCTCACGATGGTTGTTGAGAAATGTACGGAAAACCGGAAGTTTTGCAAGAGAAACTTTCTTTACTCTAGCAATATTTCGGTAAAGTTCCTCGTCACTAGCGTGCTCGCCCATTTTTCTACGTGCATTATGAGCCGCGATTAAACGCTTAATATCATTCTTATCCTCTTGCGTCATTTCGAATTCCAGTGGGACATAATCAAATTCACATAAAATCCCCCTGCGAATTGCATCTTCAATTTGAAACCGGAAGATAACTTCGCCTATTTCTTCAAGCAAAAATTGATTGCCTTCCTCATCATATTCGCGTTCTGGAGTCGCACTTAGCCCTAGTCGATATTTAAAAGTTTTGATTTTCCCTCTAAGTCCAGTGATGGAAGACGGAGAACCGAGGCCATGCACCTCATCACATACGATGATGCTCTTTTCAAGATTAGTTGGATTACGGCCAAAAAACTTTATTGCATCAGCCAGAAATTCTCTTGATACAACTAATGCGGAATTAACCGGAGCCAAAGTGAAGGCAGACAGCTCCTTATGGGAAGAATAAAATCGAAACAGCTTCATCTTAGTCCATTTTCTGACTTCGTCACACCATTGGTCAAGTAGATCCGTTCCATCAACCGATATAATAACACTGTTAATTTTATTTTGTTCAAGTAGCTTATTAACAATCGTCAAGGATGTTCTTGTCTTTCCAGTACCTGTCGCCATTTCCAAAATACCATGTCCATTTTTCAAAAAAGTGGCTACTGCTTCATCCTGATGCCGCCACTTATTCTCTATTTGATAAGTTGCTCCTGCCTCAGCAATGCCATTGGCACCCACTTCATTTTCCTTTGGATGTGTATTTGAATAATGAAAATCTTTGGGAGATAACTCAATTAATTGCTTCCTAAAAGCATCTGGGAATTCATATGTTTTCATTGTCTTAAAATCGCCATTCCAAAGCCGTTCAAAATATTGCTTCCGGGATTTCGCTCTATTGGACACTCCCGCATCCCAGCTTTCGTAAACCTCGAACGATTCCAAATTATGGAACCAACCCCCGATCGATTCATTATTCGAGCCAAAAAAAACGACGAAATCATTAAACCGATCAGAGAAAACTCCAATTTTGTCATGAAAAATTCCGAGTGGCGCTTGTTCACGAATTACCGATAAATCAGGCATTGTGATTCGAATGTCCAATCGACCGCACTTGATTAACCAGAAGAGATTTGCCACATCGTAATTGTGGCGCCTTGCGTAAAACTCATCGTATAGTGACTGCAAATGCTCTTGTAACCATTCCCGCTCTTCATACCCTGAACGGATAAGCTCTACATCTTCTGGCGTTAGTCTCGCGCTGGTAATGAGACGAATCTTACCGCCCTTACGGATAAATGGCTCCAACCCACTTTTGATACATGTATAAATAGATGAATTAAAGAAACCCGCGGCGCGATCATAGGTATTTGCGTTCTCTAGACACGGTATATAGAATTCATCGATTAGATTATCTTCCCCGGTTATGTATTGTTCCTTTAACTTCACTTGTCTTAAACTCAAAACGCCTCACCTCTGTTACCACTTTTATATTGCTAATTCGACATATCCCAATAAATTCCTGCATTATTGAATAGCCTTAAAAGTGCAATAGGCATCTTGAATCATTTGTACTGCTTCTATAAGCTCGTTTTCTGTTGTATCCTTCCCAAATGAAATCCGAATTGTATTTCGAATCTCATCTCTGTTCAGACCAATCGCTTCAAGCACATGGGACGGTTTTGCTGAAGAACAAGCCGATCCTGTTGAAATTGATAATCGGTCAGCCAATGATTTAATCATTAACTCGTTATTAACCCCTTTAACGGTTACGCTTATAATACCGGGTAACCGGTTTTCTTGAGGACCGTTTATTCTATACTCCATACCGCTTACTTCAAAAAGTGTTTTAAATCTTAATAATAAATTTTCCATCTTTTTTTGCTGGTCCATCATCGTGTGCCGAGCAATGAATGCTGCCTGGCCCATTCCAACGATACTATGTACAGCCAATGTACCGCCGCGCAGTCCCATCTCTTGGTCTCCACCATGTAAGAGAGGGGTTACGCGAGGATATATTCCATTTTTGTTCCTTTTCAAAACTGCAGCACCAATACCCTTGGGACCATAAAATTTATGTGCAGAAAAACTGATTAAATCAACCTCAAGCATCTTAAGGTTGACTGGTATTTTACCAACGACTTGTGTTGCATCGGTATGAAAAAGGACTCCTTTCGAACACGAACGGAGTGCCTTTCCAATTTCATGGATATCCTGGAGAGATCCCAACTCATTATTTCCCCATGCTAAAGAAACAAGAATAGTCTCTGCTGTTAATTGTCCAATTAAGTCGTCCAATCGAATGCAACCATTTTTGTCAACATCCAAATAAGTAACTTTCCAGCCTCGTTGTTCCAAAAAACGACAAGTTTCTAAAACAGAACTATGCTCAACACGACTCGTAATAATATGATTTCCATGAGTCCTCCTAAGATCTGCTACCCCTTTAATAATAAAATTATTGCCTTCGGTTGCACCCGATGTAAATACAATCTCATCGTCACGGCAACCAATTAACTCTGCAACCTGCCGCCTTGCATCGTCTGTTGCTTTTTTAGCATCTAGAGCATAGGAATAATATTTGCCATGCGGATTCCCAAAATGCTGTTCGATATAAGGCCACATTGCCATTGCAACCTCTTTATCAATGGGTGTTGTTGCAGCGTAATCCAAGTAAATCATCTTAACTCACCACCATATTTGAAAGCTGTAATACGAACTTTTCATAGTTCCCAGCATAATTATAGATATCATTTAGAAGGGGAACCCCCCGCTCTAAGTGAGCTTTAAAGTAGAGCGGGAAATAATCTTCATCAGATAAATTCTCACCGGTATGTTGTATAATAAGAGCTTTATAAATAGCATCATACTCCCCTGTCAAAGTGACGCGGTTAAACTCTAATCCGTTCTGGTCTCGATGCAAACTAATATCGATTGGATTTGAATCCATTAAGGAGACCGAAATCGCAAGACGCGCTAAAACATTAGGTTGTAAATTCACGCTATTTTGCAGTGCTTTGATTTGCTCCTCAGCTTTTTTGGAAGTTCGTAATCTAAAATTCATTTTAAGCCCCTCTTCGCTTTACCCATGTAATTCCAGTCTCTTCAGAAAAAGATATTTCATATACTTTGGACAATGAATGAGTCAAATGCTGTATTTCCGCATCAGAGATTTCAGAATCTGTTGCTAGAACAATAGTTTGAAACTTCGTGTTTGCAAGAAAACTTTTTACAATAGCCTCTCGATGTTTTAGGTCCAGTCTCCCTAGTAAAGTATCTAAAACCAGCGGCATTTGTCTTCTAGATACAATCATGAACGCTTGTATAATTGCTAGCAAAAATAATTGACGTTCGCCTGCGGACATTAGCTCAGGTAAGATTTCAATATTCCCCATACCTTGCATACTTAATTGAAATGACTCTGGGTCAATATAAAGGGATTTCACATAATCACGTTTCTGAAGCAATTTTGCAAATTGGTTCTTAATTTCATTAGATAGTTCTGTGACTTGTTGTCGAAGGGACCGCGTTTGAAAATCAATCATTAAATTTTGTATTCTCTCCGCCAACTTAAAGGTGCTTTCCTCGCGTTGCGAATCATTTACTTTTTGAAGTATACGCTCTCTCTGCAATTTATATTGATCAAGCAATTCAATTACTTTATTTGCTTCTTCTTGATAAGATAACAACATAGTCATATCTTTAGAGATTTCTTCGTTATATTTTTCCGATTCATCCCATGTATTTTTTAAAGCTGACTCTGTCAAGCTTTTTTCAAGCTGCTTTCGAAGTGATTGAATTTCTGATGTACAGACTGAAATGATTTTAAACCATGATTTGAACTTCTTTTCAGTATATTTTTTTGATTGAATATCCAAATTTTGTAACCTCAATAACTCGGCCATAGTTAAATCATGGATATGTGTAATATCGACTTTCCCAGCTAAATGATTGACCATAAATGAAAGAAAAGAGTCTAGCTCTTCAGAATTTGCTGTTCTGGTATCTTTGCTGACCCATTCTTTTATCATTTGTTCTTTTTGTTCAGCGATTACCGAATAGGCCAATTTTATAGCACGGTTGTTTTGCTCATGTAATGCTGTTTGCAATGTACGTGAAAGAAGATTACCGAGCATTTGAAAAGGAAGGCGTTCCGCAATAGCAGTCTTAATTTGCTCGTTTGTTTTTAAGCGTATTTCCTCTTTCTCTTTAATAGCCAACTCAATCTTTCTACGTTCCTCAGCCATAAGTCCCCCATTTACTCGGAACTCATTTAACAAACTCTCTCTCACTTGTTTCTTCTCTTCAATTTCCTTCTCCTTATCACTTATCAAAGCGAATAATTGGCTTCGTCGGTCTTCATATTGCTCAATTTCTTGACGAATTGTACGAAGCATCTGTTCCTCTGCTTCCATTTTTTTAAGCAATTCTTCTTTATTGAATGTATTTCCTAGGTCTTCCCGTAACTTATCGATTAAGTCTAGTCCAAACATGTTCATTGAACCTTCTTGGAGTACCGTCGAAAAGTCAGCATTTCTCAAAATATAGTCTATACGCTCCCCGTCAAAAAAGAAAAATTGCATCATGGAGGGCGGAATAACAGACCGAATCCGTTCTTCAACTTCAAAGATTTCCGCTTGATGCAATTCTTTACCTTCGCGGTAGATTACAACAGTTTCATTCAATTTCCCAATCAAGTCGATTCTCCATTGACGTTCTAACTGGATTGTTTCGGTTATTCGACCCGATTTCCAGCGAAAAACGATCTTAACATCAAACTGTCCTTCCGGATTTTCTTTCCGTGCAAGGCGATTTTGTCGTTGCTTTACGAGGGATTGGTATTTCGGTGTCATACTCTTTAATCCTAATGAAAATGGTCCATATATTCCAAGTTGAATAGCCTCTAATAATGTTGTTTTTCCTGCCCCATTATGACCCATTATCAGCACAACAGGACGATCTTTTTCGGGTTGGAGGTTAAATACATGCCGCCCCATAAATGGACCAAAATTATTTATTTCTATTTGTGTGATAATCATTCCAACACTTCCTCATAAGAACCAATGTGTAGCCACTGTTCCCTTAATATAGATATCATTTCTTTAGTCATCCCATGTCTATATGAATACCCTAGATTTTTCCACTCCAAAAAGAGCAACCTTTGGACGATTTCGTACGGAACCTCATATTGATTACATAATTCCTCAAGAAGTTTTAATTGATCATGAGAGAGAATTTCTCTTTCAGAACCGGACCACTGAAGCTCTACATTAAAAATATTATTGTAGATATCCAAAACGCTAAGTTCCCAATCTCCCGCCGCCAGCCAGATTTCCTGGATTTTATAAAGCTCCTCCAGAGAAATCAATTCATAGGTCTGACCTTCAGGTGTTCGGACTTGCTTCTGGGTTTGAAGAAGTTCACTAAGTATTTCTTTCCTTGCCTCCAAAGTAAATGGCCCTAACCCAATTTGATCTGGGGCGGTATAGTACACCGTACCATTCATTCTTTTCTTTTCGCGGCGATTCGAGTCATCTCTAATTTCGACTAACCAATCACGATAAATGAGCAAGGGCTCTAACCAATCCTGCCCATTTTGAATAAAACCACTTAGTGCTTTATCTTCTGTCACTACAGTACAAGTCCAACATCCAAACCTACTGTTTCCACACGATGGGGTGGACTTATCAATGACTAATGGGCATTCACTATTTGAATTCTGATACATAGCAAGTAATTCATTATTATCACTTCCCCACGGCGAAGGAACCTGAAGTAAATATGTCCACACATCATCTGTTGTAAAATCTCGAATCGGAGCATATACGTAGGCATTAGATAGTGTAGAATGTCTGCTTAGTAAGCGACCTTGTACTGAATGCTTATTCATCGTTTGTGCTCTAGAAGAACTCTCGGCAGAACGAACACCTAACACCATAATGACTTCTCCGAATTCAGAAACCTTTTCAAGGATAAAACGATTGGCCGGATCTATTTTCATCCGGTCCGTACACCATCTAAATTTTTGCCTTGGAGCTGGATATCCCCTGCCGATCATGTTGACCCAAAAGGTTTGATCAGTTAACGGTTTTACCTTATGCGTGGTAATTGGTAATCCTTTTTGCATCGCAGATTCTTCAATTAAGCGTAACGTGTTATTGATATAGTCAATAATTAGTGGTGTCTCAACAAGTGTATCCGAAGAAATGACATAAATAGGTTTATGCAATTCCTGTCGTGCTGCTAAGCGTTCTAATGCGGTAAATATTAATTGTACGACTGCAGTTGAATCTTTTCCGCCGCTGTATCCAATTACCCAGGGACGATCATCTTCCATGTATAAATTCTCTATCTCATGATACACATCTGTTAAATTAAATAGATTAGTTAGATTTATCAATTGCTGCTCACTTCCTCTTGGAACTTGCTTTCATATTTCATATCTTCATCATCTAGAGAAATATCCATCTTACTCTTAATATAGGAAGAAGTTAATCGAATCGCTTCTATATTATTTGTTATACGTCCTGCACTAGATATAGCTCGTCCTATCCAATCGCGATTAGATTTAGACCAATCAATTTGCGTCAATAATGAAAGTTTGCTAAAATGCTTATCTCCAAAATCGTAATATAATGCCGCCCCAATGAGACCCATTGCCTCAACGAAAACACTGTAACCTATAATGTAATTTTTGCGAAGTTTTGAAGCAGTAAGTTCTCTCTTTTGAATCATGTTCCATTCCGGAACTTGTTGACTCAATGCTTCCCAGAAAGAAATCGCTATCGTCACTTCATCTGAATCAATATTTTGCCCCTTTGTTTTACGTAATAAGTTTTTTAAAGTGTTGTAGATGCTACTCAATGTAAACAGTTTTGGTGATAGCATAGCAAGAGTTGGTGATTCAAAATCAGTGAAATGACGTAAAAATGTGAGGCTTTGGACAACATCCTTGGTTACAATTGATAAAGGGTCACGAAAATCATATAAAATACCAATTGAACGAGTAGTATTAACGGCGTGTTTATTTAAATCCGCGAACATCTGCTGACTCCGCTGTAAACCAGCATCATAGAAGAATACAACTGATATCGTTTCTTCCCCAAGTTCGGGTCTTAATTTTAATGCTTCTTCGATTGCTGCCCTACGGTGCTGGCCGTCATTGATCAAAAACCTTGAACCCATAGGTATAACCAGTTGCCCTAATTCAGATGAATCACCTGAAGATATAAAAGTTACCTCGCCGTCAATCGATGCAGTGAGTGAAGAAAAGACATAATCAGTAACGTTATCCACAATATACTGTGTAATACTTGGGATTCGAGATCTATTTAATACACGTTGAGCCCTATATTCAGGTGGGACCTCATCTTCATCGAACAGGAAAATTTTTGGTATTAATTTCAAAGGACACATCGCAATGTAGTATTCTCGTCCAGCTTGAATACCGCGAATAGCAGGAAATGAATACGTAAAGGCTTGTGATAAATTCATACGTTTTTCCTCCATACTACGTACGTAAAAACAGATATATACATTATATCTGTTAGCCTTGGGATTGAAAAGTAGTATTATAGGAAAAAATAAAACCACCAAAATTGGTGGCCAGTTACGTATACTATTCTACAGGACTTAGAATTCCCTAATTAAAGGTCAGTTTCGGAAAATGTAGGGAAAAATCTATAGTTCTCTGAGTATTTTCGAATATCCTCATGTTTTACCCCCGGTAATACAACATTTGCTAAGTCCTCATTTGGAAGTTGTGCGTCAAGATTTCTGATTTCTCTAATTGTAAGACTTGGGACCTCTATATAAAAGGGGGATTCTTCGATTTTTATATACGGAAGTCGAAAAAATCCGCATTTTTCAAACCTTTCTTTTTCTCCTTCTTCATAAAATATACCTCCAAAAGTCATCATTCTTGCACCATCTGAGTAGTGAAAATTGAAAAGTTGTTGAAAAACAAATTTATTGCCATTTCTTCTTGGGAAATTCCTTGTATTAATCGTCTCAATTATCTTATCCAAAATAATTCTTCTTGTTACCAAAGCAGCTTTCCAATTCTCACAGTCATCTTCTTTAATATAATGAGGAATATTATTTAAACTTTTCTTTATTACATGATAAGCCTGGTTTGGGCGGTAATGTGCATTACAAGTAAACACCACAACGGATCCTGATATGATATTAGAAAAAATCGTATTCACATCTGTCAGTACATCTTCATTAATTTGAGTATCATAATCTAACCATATTATACTTTTGTAATCCCATTGCAGAGTTGGGAGTATTTCTTGAGATAACCCGAACTGCATTTCAATGCAATTAAAGGGTTTATTAAATTCAAACCTTTCTTGATTTTCAATATCCTTCTCTATGCTAATCATGTTAGTAATTCCCAAATTTTTATGAAACAAGATAAAATCACTGAAAAATGTTGACCCAAACCCGATATATCTATAAGTCTCAAGAGCAGCAAATTCATCTAATTTCCTAAAAGATTCACATAACATTTTACGTTCAATCGCCTTAGAGGGTCGGATACTGTAGTTAATTCTTTCATAACTTGATACTTTTTCTATTATTCCTTCCATCTACTTGCACTCCATTCGATAAAAGTATTCAAATGTCTTTTCTCCTAGCTCTTTTAGACTTGTGACATTTAAAACACTTTTAGCTTTTTCAATCTCTGCAATAGGTTTGTTATATTGAATCTTCTGCGTCAGAGGTTTCCTAATTATTTTTAATTTTGGGGATTGAAACACTGGTTTTAGAGCATTAATATCAATTGTCGATATTCTTTGTGTTGTCATTGTCTCTAATTTTTCAGTGTAATTCATTTCAATTTCATATTCGGTTTCTTCGTTATCTCCATATGGATTATCTTTAATTTTCTTCAGAAAGTCCGTAACTGGTCTCATTATATTTAACATTTTTTGTTGAGCGTAGCGAAACAATTTTGAGTCACTATCTATACCATTTTTGGTAGTATTCCATGGCAAGAGCTCAGACTTAATTGCATCAAAGAAAATATAACCTCTAAACATTGCATATGTGTTATGGAATAAATTATGCCCGTTGCCCCAACCAGTTAACTCACTTTTGTCAGCTTCAACTAATAATCTTCCATTACAGTAAATATACCATCCAGCCTCTTGTGGGGTTCCTGTTTTCGTCATACCCGCATAAATCCTTATATTCACACCATTTACTTCCTCTTCAACATATGCCGGTTTCAATTCATCAGAAAAATATAATTCAACTGGTACATGTTCTAGTAAAATTCCATTAATATATATTTTCAGGCCTTTCTCTATTACTGTTTCATGAGAAGTCCTTACCTCTTTGATTAAACTAGTAATAAAAGAGTTCGTACTAAACTGCTCGGCGGTATTTTCATTTAACTTAGTGACACAAATAGAAGTTCCATACGGCTGCTGTTGTGTACTCTCATCTAATTCTGAAAATTCTAATGTCCATTCTTTCTTTTGCTTCCATTCATCTATGTTAATATCAAGTTTAAATCTGGACTTTTCACATATTGATTGAATCAGAAATAACTTCCCCATCTTAAATAAAGCTCTCTTCATCCCAACACCAAATCTACCAACAGAATGTGGTAAATCCGGTGCATCATCAGGCCTCCCGAATCTAAAAGCATAGTTCCTAGCAATGTGAGAAGAGAATCCCCCGCAGTTATCTTCAATTTCAAATCTCTCATTATCGGCTCTAATCTTTATGTATAAATCGGAATAGTCTCCTGAAGGTCGTAGTTTAATTGCTCCATCAACACTGTTATCGATTAGATCTTGAATTGCATTAATTAACGGGATATCTTTAACAAGCATATTTATAAAAAATTCCTTTGTAGGTTCTGCGTTTATTTCATTTTGGTTAAACTCCACTGATTCTCCCCCTCAATAGTCATCCGACAATCGCCTTTAACAAATCAGGAATTTCATCATGATCTTCAAACCAAACAATTCGGATACCCAGCTTTTCAAAAGAACGTTCCCTAGACAAATGAAAATCATCAAGAAAAGCATTTAATAATTCAGATGATAGTCCACTAGTGAGTTCTTTAAATTGATCTTCTTCAACTTCTAAATCTAGCCTTTGCATAAGAGCGAAGTGCTTTACTTTATTTGAATTTCTTCTCGAGGAAATGTCCAGTATTCGCCTCATATTAGGATCACTCATCGAAAGTCCAATAAATAGACAAACATTCTCCTTTAATACATGCATCTGAGTAATATTCGACCAGGAATAAGCATCAGTATAAACGGTATGGTATGCCTGCTCACTAAAAACAATTAAATTCCCATCAATATCATCATATTTATTTTCATGCTGAGGTAGATAGCCATGAACATGAAAAATAGGCAATACATTAGGGTTAATCTCATCATCTTCCTTAAAAACAGGCATATGGTCAACAGGAACTTCAGCCAAATGCTGCTCTAACAAATCATCATAGTTAAATGTAACGACAGAGCGTATACGATATTTACCACGATGATTGCATAGTTTAGCAAGCCATACTAGTGTTCCCGATGAGTATGCCCTTCTTCGCCTACCGTAAAGAGCTTCCCTAATGTATTTCGATATTGCTGAACGGGAATTTATTGTTGATTCTAAGAAAAAAGCATTAATTATAGGAGACTCATCTCGAAGTTTACTGAGCAGATTGGCCATTAGCTGCTTATCTGTTTCATTTACAGAAGCAGTGCATAATTTTCCACCAAATTTTTTAGTACTCATCTGCCTTACAACAGCATCATTCAGTTTCTCTAACAGTGCGTCCCAACTGGGGAATCCGGCAGACGTGGAAACGCCTGCACCTAAAAAGAGTGATAACTGATCACGTTGAAATACATTACGAATTTGACCGACGTACTCTTCTCTTTTTACTTTCCAATCAGGCTGTGGGTCAATCGGTTTAACAAAAACACTCTTATCTTCTTGTGGCAACAGAGCATACTTATCACCGAGTTTTTCAAAATACCTCTTCCGCGCAGCTTGAACTCCAACATAACCTTTCATATGACGTCTAATTGCTTGAGTAAGAACGCCTATTTCATTAGCAGTATTAAATTGATACCATCCGTTTTTATGAATTACTTCAAGTATTTCCTCTGGACGAGCCGGTCTCCCTAACTCTTTAACTGCAAGTATAGCCGCGTCATATATCTTCATAATCCCAAACTCCCGTTACTAGATTCAAAGAATCACGTTCTATTGAACTAGGAATTCGACACAAAAAAACATTTTCCTTCCTTTGGAAAGCCCCCAGTAAAACTCCTATTGCATGGATTGCAGCAAATATCGAAAAGTGTCGTTCATCATTTCTATATTATAGTATTGAAATCTGCTACTGGATTCCATCTATTTATCAGTTTCAAATATAACAGGGAGATGATTCAATGCCAGCCAACATCGAAACCATGTTCTACGTAAGGAAAGCTCCGTGGCACGGACTTGGAAATCTGGTTGAGCACGCACTCAGTTCAGAAGAAGCACTTCTAGCCGCCGGACTGGATTGGGAAGTTATCCAGAAATCCATCCAAACCGAGGATTACGCCGAAATCCCCGGCTACAAAGCAAACATCCGAGCAACCGATCAGCGGTTGCTCGGTGTCGTTTCGGACAGGTACAAGATCGTCCAGAACCATGAGGCGTTTGCTTTTACCAATGATTTATTGGGCAATGGAGTTCGCTTCGAAACCGCCGGAAGTTTGCAAAACGGCAGGAAAGTATGGTTGCTTGCCCGGTTGCCCGAAAACTACATTATTGGTGGAGATCGCATCAGCCCTTACTTGGTATTTTCCAACAGCCATGACGCCAGCGGGGCTATCAAGGTTGCGATGACGCCTATCCGAGTTGTTTGTCAGAACACCTTGAATCTGGCTCTGCAAAATGCCAAACGAATTTGGACAACCATTCATACCGGTAATATTCAAGCGAAGCTGGATCAAGCACGGCAGACGTTACTTTATGCCGAATTGTACATGGACAGGCTCGGAGCGGAAGTCGATCGGTTGAACCGCATCAAAATCCCCGACCACAAAGTTCGGGAATACATGGAGCTTCTATTGCCTTTGCCGGAAAATGCGACGAAAGTGCAAGAACGGAATGTTCAGCAGTTGCGGGACGATTTCCAAGCCAGATATTTTGACGCGCCTGATCTGAAGGATGTTGGGAAAAACGGGTATCGTTTTATCAATGCCGTGTCGGATTTTGCTACACACGCCAAACCGCTTCGAGATACAGCTTCCTTCAAGGAAAACCTGTTCCTTCGAACGATGGAGGGCAATCCGCTGATTGATAAAGCTCATGAACTGATCTTGGCGTCGGCCTGATTTGGAGGTTGCATATGTCGGAACAAATACCGTACGAATTCAGAAAGCTGCTGGCAGACTCGCTTTGCGAAAAACCCGGCAGCTATATCATGGAGCAATTGTTTTCTGTGTTCCCAAGAACTGAGGATTTAATCGAAGCTACAGAACAGGAATTGGCCGCATCGATCAAAGGCGTAGGAAATATTAAGGCTCGACAAATTGTAGCCGCGCTGTCACTCACCCGTTCTTTAATGCCTCCCAAACTCCCTTCCGATAAAATTGGTTCCCCCGCCGATGTATATAGGCTTTTAGAACCGGAACTTCGTTATGCAAAAAGAGAACACTTCATCTGTCTATTCCTGAATACCAAGAACGTGATCATCGCTAAGGAATTGATTGCCCTTGGGAGTCTTAACGCTTGCATCGTTCATCCAAGAGAAGTATTCCGCCAAGCTATTAAACGTTGCAGTGCTTCGATCATTTGTGTGCACAACCATCCGAGCGGTAATCCCGAACCAAGTCCGGAAGATGTCGAAATCACGAAAAGGCTAATGTCCGCAGGCACGATCATCGGCATCGATGTACTGGATCATGTCATTATCGGCGATCAGCGTTATATCAGCCTAACAGAGCGCGGGTTAATGTCTCTCACACATTAACCCGCGTAATCTTTTATTTGGAGGTAATTATAAATCGATGGCTACAGCACTTAAATTTCATGCAGACATTTTAGTCGAAACCAACCGATTATCGCATGCTCAATGGCTGAACTATCGCCGCGGCGGAATCGGTGGCTCAGATATTGCAGCCATTTGCGGGTTGTCCAAATTGCGAACACCTATTCATGTTTATCTGGAAAAGCTGGGTGAAGCTCCGGAAGAGTCATTCAGTGAGGCCGCAGAATGGGGCACGCGGCTTGAACCCCTGATCGCGGACAAGTTTGCCAGCGAACATCCCGAATGGGCGATTACCGAGAAGCCGGTCATCTATTGCCACCCTGAGCAGCGATGGGCGCTCGGCAATCTGGATCGTATGCTGATATGCCCACGGCGCGGTCGCGGCATCTTGGAAATTAAAACTGCCAGCGAGTTTCTTCGCCACGAATGGGACAATGACAACATTCCAGATTATTATTACGTACAACTCCAGTGGTACATGTTTGTCACCGGGTTGGAATGGGGTTATTTCGCCGCGCTCATCGGAGGAAATAAATACCGAGAGTATGAAGTGATGCGTGATGACAATATGATTTCCCAACTTGCGCGTCTGGCTGGAGACTTCTGGCACCATTATGTACTGGCAAGAAGCTGCCCGCCGGTTGACGGTTCGGAGGCTTGCGCCAAGCTACTGAACCGACTGTATCCTGAAGCAGAAGGCAGTACCCTCCTTCCTGCTGGAGAAGCTGGACGAATCGGCACCTATCTGGATTACAAGCAACAACACCGCCAATTGGAAGAAGCAATCACCGAAATCGAAAACTGGTTCAAATCGCTGCTCGGAGAGCACTCCACAGGGACAACCGGCGAGTATCTGGTGAAATGGCAAAACCGGACCCGAACCGGCGTGGACAGCAAGCTCCTGAAAGACATGCACCCCGATATCTACGAAACATGCTCGAAGACGACCCACTACCGACAATTCAGCATCAAAAAGGTAGGCAAGCCGAATGACGACTAAAGCGGGAACCTTATTCGAACAACTGAATGCCCCTTCCCCTTCGCAGAATACCAATACGATTCATTCGGCGATCATTGTTACATTTCCGGCCAATCGATCACAGAACGATTGAATCAGGTGCTTGGTGTTGGCTTTTGGAGATATGAAGGATTACAACATACCGAAAAAATCGTGCAAGACCCTAACGGGAAAAATCCGCGTGTCAAGATTTATGTACAGTTCAGCTTCTTCAATACCGATTTACAGGAATGGATTACATTTATCGATGTGGGAAGTGAGCAGATCAAATCCGGGATGAACGAAGGAGATGCCACCAAAAGCGCAATCACCGACGGGATGAAAAAGTGTGCCAGTCGCATTGGCGTCGCCAGCGATCTGTACAAGGGGTTAATTCGATGGAACAAGCAACAGCAGACCATTCTCTTGCCCGATCACTATCAGCAGTACTATCAAGAAAAAGGCTGGGTGAATGCTCCCGTTACCGCTTCTCCTTCTTTACCCAACAATCGTACATTGCGCAAAACCGAGTTAACCGACAAACTCAAGAACAAGTCTTCTGCCATTCAACAAAAAATCAAAGCAGCATGGCAAGAGTTAGCCGGGAGCTTGGATGGACTGGACGAGTGGTATGCAAAGAAGCAGCAAGAGCATGTCACAGATCAGCAAATGTTGAGCGTCCTTCAAAAGAAGTTAACCGAAAAGAGGCGCGCAGCGAGTGCCTAAATTGCAAGTAAATGGCCGGACATCCCATCCGGCCGTTTATTTATTTTCAGGGAGTTGATGAGGATGTTTACCGGAGACAGATATATTACGCAAGGCATTCGAGCCCAGGTTCCCGCCTATCTGCAAAATATGCTGTGGTATATGATCGAAACGATGGATGTCCCTGATAAGGACTACCTGCAAGTCTTTCAATTGGAAGGCGTTTATGAAGCAGGCAAACGAAAGCAAAAGATCATTCATTCGCAAGAACACCCCGCCTACAGCCATACGTATGCGATCTGTATGTCTACGGTAGAATAAAAATACCCAAAATGATCAAAGTGATTTCCCCAAAATAATCGTGCAAAATTCCCCACTTTAATCGTGGGAAAAATGGACCGAATCTAGCGCCTGAGCTACCCTAATCGTA
>NZ_SHLX01000034.1 GCF_004764705.1 Paenibacillus cymbidii
ACGAATACTAATCGGTCGAGGGCTTATCCTAAACGGCTTTACCGACAGGTAAAGACGGCTTCGGAAGCGTATGCTTCAAACCTTGTGTGCATGACATTCGTTTCGTATCCAGTTTTCAGGGCGCAAGCACTGAACGTTTGGTGATGATGGCGGAGGGGACCCACGCGTTCCCATCCCGAACACGACCGTTAAGCCCTCCAGCGCCGATGGTACTTGAACCGCAGGGTTCCGGGAG
The DNA here is from genome assembly GCF_004764705.1 of Paenibacillus cymbidii. Lineage (GTDB taxonomy): Bacteria > Bacillota > Bacilli > Paenibacillales > NBRC-103111 > Paenibacillus_AN > Paenibacillus_AN cymbidii. The sequence continues at coordinate 236 of NZ_SHLX01000034.1, forward strand.
AGTAGGACGTTGCCAAGCGCACCCAAGCAGCCTTTTCTGACGCGAGTCAGGGAGGGCTGCTTTGTTGTTGTCCCGAAGGGAAGCATGGCGAGCCATGCGCGAAATAAGCCATGTTTTATTGGCTATTTCGCCCAAAACGGCTGGCCGCCGCGAAATAGCCAGTGAAATCGCTGGTTATTTTTGCGAAACGAACGATTTTGTGGCGGTTGGCGGGAAATAGCCAGCGAAAACACTGGCTATTTTCGACGAAGCGAGTGAAATCGGGCCAATAGGCCATTTTTTATGGGCTATTTTTGGAGATCGTTGCTGTTGTGTCTTGGGAGCCAATGTTGTCCGTATCCGCAAGCGCTGTCAGAACGGTTAGCCGCTCGCCATAACCATTCATCTGCACGCAATGACGTCAGCCATTTTGGCCGGTTCAGGCGTCTTCCGCTCACATGACTGACGACGCAGACGTTTCTCATGCCATCATTCGATAGCAACGTCTCCGAATCGTTTTCGCATCGAGTATTCATCGGTGTCGATGCCGGCATTGAGGCAGGCGTCGATGATTTACGGATGCGAGGAATTATTTCTTGGCGATACCGAGCAGGTAGCCGGCATCCCCGACAACCGTGCCCGCGACGACGATCGCGTCGCCCTGCTTCAGGTCGCCGATCGCCGACACATTGTCCAGCTTGACGTCGTAGACCGTATTAAACGTAATCGTGCGGCCGCCAACATCCGCGCTCAATTCTGTATAAAGCCTTTCCGTCGTTTTGCCGTTCGATTCGTTGATCGTTATTTTCTCCTGCTTTACGGACAAGACCTTCGCTTCCACCTGAATCGGTTCCAACTCGGCGGCAACGATCGTCTTGCCGTCCGACGAAAGCTTTACGGTAGCCGCGATGCCGCTGTGGAAATACGTTTTGTACGCTTGCCCCGTCGACTTGTCGCCGTCGATCCCGACAATATTCGCATCGTCGGCTACGAGCAGCTCTTTTTTCGAACCGTCCGCCAGTACGAGCGTCAGTTTGCCGGTTTCGAAGCTCGTTTCGAGAATCATGCCATACAGTTGGCCATCCGCTGCTGTCTTAGCAGGGAGGAGAATCGAATCACCATCTTTGGACGCAAGCACGGCCGGTTTGTTGACCGGTTCGGCGGCTTCGATCGTCACCGTGGATGTCGCCTCGTTATAGCCGACCTTATTGCCCAGCGCTTCGGCAACCGCCCGGGCCGGGAGGAACACGCGGCTGTCCTGCTCGATCACTTGCTTCGCCGGCACCTCCAGCTCTTTGAACAAGGCGCCATTCTTGTAAATGGCCTTGTCTCCCACCGCCAGTTTGATCGTCATGCCCTGGTGGCGAACCGTGACTGTCTTCGTGTCGCCTTCCCATTGGATGTGATCGTCGTCGTTTGGCACGCCGAGCGCAACCAGCAGATCGCGCAGCGGCATCAGCGAGCTGCCGTCTTCAATGAAAGGAGTGCCGTATTGAAATGCGACCGGTTTGCCTTTCACGCTCATTTTCAAGTCTGCCGCGGAGACGGAGCTTGCCAGCAAAGCAGCCCCGATCAATGCGCCCGCGATCGTGGCGATCCCTTTTTTCATCGTCGTTTCCTCCATTTGGATGAATTGTCTTTCGTCAATTCTGAGTATACAGAAGCGGATTTTACAAACCCCTTACAGAAAAATACACTTATTTTGTAAGGAAGGGGCGGTTCCCGCGGGTCGTATGTTTTTCGGCTTTTGGATATACTGAAAACAATCGGCCGCCGGCGAGCGGCGCATGCCGTCCTCTAATTTGCATTGCCCCTCTTGGCAAATTGAAAAATGATGCTATAATGGTTTTAAGGTCAAAGAAAGTCAAAGTCAACGACTTGGCAGACGGACTTGATTTTTCAACGGTGGGGGATGACGAATGCGAAATGTTTCGGAAATTATCGAACAGTTCCTGAAGCGCAGTTTGCTGCAGAGCGACGCCGGCGTCATTGAAATTCAGCGCAACGATCTGGCGGACCGCTTCCAGTGCGTGCCTTCCCAGATCAATTATGTGATCAGCACCCGCTTTACGCTGGAGAAAGGCTATCTGGTCGAAAGCAAACGCGGCGGCGGCGGGTATATACGTATACAGAAGGTGGAACTGGGCGTAAAGGAAGCGATTCTCGATTCCATCTTTCATATGGTGGAGGATCGGATCGACCAGACGGCTTCGGAAGGCTTGATCTATCAGCTGCTGGAACGGGGACATATTACGGTGCGCGAAGCGAACCTGATCAACGCCGCGCTGCACCGGGACTCGCTGGCGCTGAAGCTTCCGCTGCGCGACGAGATCCGGGCGAAAGTGCTGAAGGCGATGCTCATTACGTTGCTGAGCCGGTAATACGCCCACATTGCGGAGGTGGCTGTTTTGAATTGTCAGGAGTGCGGGAAGAAGCCCGCAACGCTGCATTTTACGAAGATCGTCAATGGCGAAAAGACGGAATTTCACATTTGCGAAACGTGCGCAAGAGAGAAGGGCGAGCTGATTCCCGGTACGGCGGGCGGATTTTCGATCCATAACCTGCTGTCGGGCTTGCTCGATTTCGACCCGGCTTCGGTCGGCGGCGCCAAGCAGCAGACGCTGCGATGCGAGCAATGCGGACTGACCTACGGCCAGTTCAGCAAGCTGGGCCGCTTCGGCTGCAGTTCCTGCTACAAGCATTTCGAAGACCGACTGGACCCCTTGTTCAAGCGGGTGCACGGCAATGTGGTCCATGTCGGCAAGGTGCCGAAGCGGACCGGCGGCAGAATCCAGGTCAAACGCGAAGTGGACGCGCTCAAGAAACAGCTCGCGCAGCGCATCGAGCAGGAAGAATTTGAACAGGCGGCGGAAATCCGGGATCAGATCCGGGAACTGGAGAAGAAGATCGCCGGATTGTAAATGGCGCGTAGCGAAAGGAATGCGTAAGGAGGCATGGAACCGGAGATGGAGACGAATCGATTTACGCATCATGCGCTTAGCGAATGGATGAAACGGGAAGGGCCGGATTCGGATATCGTCATCAGCAGCCGGGTGCGGATTGCGCGCAATCTGCTCGCTTATCCGTTCCCGATGCTGGCGACGAATCAGCAGTCCGCCGAAGTGCTGGAGCAAGTGAGAGGCGTCCTCGACGGCGGCAAACTCGGCGAACTCGGCACATTTTCGTTCATGCCGCTGGCGGAATTGAGCGAACTGGAGAAGAAGGTGCTGGTCGAGAAGCATTTGATCAGCCCGAATCTGGCGGCCGAATCGCGCAACGGCGCCGTGATGCTGAGCGAAGACGAATCGATCAGCATTATGGTGAACGAAGAGGATCATCTGCGCATTCAGTGCCTGCGCTCGGGATTTCAGATCAAGGAAGCGTGGGCCGCGGCGAACCGGCTGGACGATATTTTCGAGGATGCGCTGGAATACGCCTTCGATGAGAAGCGCGGCTACTTGACCGGCTGTCCGACCAATGTCGGCACGGGCATTCGCGCATCGGTGATGCTGCACCTGCCGGCGCTCGTCATGACGCAGCAAATCAACCGCATCCTGCAGGCGATTACGCAAGTCGGGCTGGCGGTAAGAGGATTGTATGGCGAAGGCAGCGAAGCGATCGGCAATGTGTTCCAGATTTCCAATCAAATTACGCTGGGGCAGTCGGAAGAGGAAATTATCGACAACCTGTACAGCGTCGTTCGGCAAATTATCGAGCACGAACGGGCGGCGCGCAGCAAGCTGGCGGAAGAATCCAGTTATCGGCTGACGGACCGCGTCAACCGGTCGTACGGCATTCTGTCGCACGCCGTCATCATGGATTCCAAGGAAGCGGCGCAGCGGCTGTCGGACGTGCGGCTCGGCATCGATTTAGGCATCGTGCAGAACGTGTCGGCGTCCGTGCTCGAGGAGCTGCTGGTGATGACGCAGCCCGGATTTCTGCAGCAATACGCCGGCAAGAAGCTGTCGGCGGAAGAGCGGGACATTCGCCGGGCCCAGCTGATCCGCGAAAGTTTTGGCAACAAGTAGCGGCAACCCGCCGCCAACTGCGTTATAATAAAGTCTATGGAGGTGCTTGACGATGATGTTTGGCAGATTCACGGAACGCGCACAGAAAGTGCTGGCACTGGCCCAGGAAGAAGCCGTGAGGCTTGGGCACAATAACATCGGAACCGAGCACATTTTACTCGGCTTGATTCGCGAGAACGACGGCATCGCCGCCAAGGCGCTGATTGCGCTTGGCCTCGGCTTGGAGAAGATACAGGACGAAGTGGAGGCGCTCATCGGCCGCGGCCAGGAGCAGCCTACGAATATCGCATACACGCCGCGCGCGAAGAAGGTCATCGAGCTGTCGATGGACGAAGCGCGCAAGCTGGGCCATACTTACGTGGGCACGGAGCACATCCTGCTCGGCCTCATTCGCGAAGGCGAAGGCGTGGCGGCGCGCGTGCTCAACAACCTCGGCGTGTCGCTGAACAAGGCGCGCCAGCAAGTGCTGCAGCTGCTCGGCAGCAGCGAAGTGGTATCGTCGACGCAAGGCACGCACACGAACGTCAACACGCCGACGCTGGACGGCCTCGCGCGCGACCTGACGGCGTTCGCCCGCGAAGGCAATCTCGATCCGGTCATCGGCCGGAGCAAGGAAATCGAACGCGTTATCCAGGTGCTGAGCCGCCGCACGAAAAACAATCCGGTGCTCATCGGCGAGCCCGGCGTCGGCAAAACGGCCATCGCCGAAGGCTTGGCGCAGAAGATCATCAACAACGAAATTCCCGAAACGCTGCGCGACAAGCGCGTCATGACGCTCGACATGGGTTCGGTCGTCGCCGGCACGAAGTACCGCGGCGAATTCGAGGACCGGCTGAAGAAGATTATGGATGAGATCCGCCAGGCGGGCAACATCATCCTGTTCATCGACGAATTGCACACGCTGATCGGCGCAGGCGGCGCGGAAGGCGCGATCGACGCGTCGAACATTCTCAAGCCGTCGCTGGCCAGAGGCGAGCTGCAGTGCATCGGCGCCACGACGCTGGACGAATACCGCAAATACATCGAAAAAGACGCCGCCCTCGAGCGCCGGTTCCAGCCGATTACGGTTGATCAGCCGACGCCGGAGGAAGCGATTCAGATCCTGCACGGGCTGCGCGACCGGTACGAAGCGCATCACCGCGTGAAAATTACCGATGAAGCGATCGAGCAAGCGGTGAAGCTGTCCGATCGTTATATCACCGACCGGTTCCTGCCGGATAAGGCGATTGACCTGATCGACGAAGCCGGCTCGAAGGTGCGGCTGCGTTCCTACACCGTACCGCCGTCTTTGAAGCAGATGGAAACGAAGCTCGAAGACATCCGCAAGGAAAAAGACGCCGCCGTGCAAAGCCAGGAGTTCGAGAAAGCCGCGGCGCTGCGCGATACGGAGCAGAAGCTGCGCGAGGATCTCGAGCAGACGCGCAACGACTGGAAAGAGAAGCAAGGCCGTACCGATTCGTCGGTGACGCCGGAGGACATCGCCCAAGTAGTGGCAAGCTGGACGGGGATTCCGGTCAGCAAGCTGGCGGAGGAAGAAACCGAACGCCTGTTGAAGATGGAATCGATCCTGCACGAGCGCGTCATCGGCCAGGACGAAGCGGTCAAGGCGGTCAGCCGCGCTATTCGCCGGGCGAGAGCCGGGCTCAAGGATCCGAAGCGGCCGATGGGCTCGTTCATCTTCCTCGGTCCGACCGGCGTCGGCAAAACCGAGCTGGCGCGCGCGCTGGCGGAGTCGATGTTCGGCGACGAAAATGCGGTCATCCGCATCGACATGTCGGAGTACATGGAGAAGCATTCGACTTCGCGTCTGGTCGGCGCGCCTCCGGGGTATGTCGGTTACGAGGAAGGCGGCCAGTTGACTGAGAAAGTGCGCCGCAAGCCCTATTCGGTCGTGCTGCTGGACGAAATCGAAAAGGCGCATCCGGAAGTGTTCAACATCCTGCTGCAAGTGCTCGAAGACGGCCGGTTGACCGATTCCAAAGGCCGCACCGTCGACTTCCGCAACACGCTGATCATCATGACGTCGAATGTCGGCGCCGAAATGATCAAGAAAAATTCGACGCTCGGCTTCACCGCGGCGATCGATTCCGGACGCGACTACAACAACATGAAGGATAAGGTGATGGGCGAGCTGAAGAAGAGCTTCCGTCCCGAATTCCTCAACCGGATCGACGAAATCATCGTCTTCCATTCGCTCGACGAAACGCACATCGAACGCATCGTGACGCTGATGGCCGACGAGCTGAGCAAACGGCTGCGCGAGTATGACGTCAACTTCCTGCTGACGGACAGCGCGAAGAAGTTTCTGGCGAAGGAAGGCTTCGATCCGACGTACGGGGCAAGACCGCTGCGCCGCGCGATCCAGAAGCATATCGAGGACCGGTTGTCCGAAGAGATGCTGAAGGGCAACATCGAGAAGGGCGATCACGTCACCATCGACGAAAAAGAAGGCGAACTGGTCGTCCTGCGCAACCAGGAAACGGCAACGCCCGCCGTCAAATAACGGCTGAACGAACCACAGGCTGCTCCGCTCTCCGGTACGAACCGGGGGCGGGGCAGCCTGTTTTTGTCCGTGCGGCGCTATCGGCCCGGCACGAGGCGGAATCCGGCGCGCTTCCCCGCCGGCGGCTGTACGATGCGAGTCGGCACGCGCGTCAGCTTCGTCACATCGGTAACTCCGTCGGCACGTTTCGTTACCGTCAGCCGCAAAATCGTTCCCCGCAGTCTGGCGGTATGCCGGGGAAGCTCGGCGGACACAAAATTGCCGAGAGAAGACGCGGCGACCCGGTTTCTGACCCGCCCGCCGGCATCCTTCAGCGCAAACATGCGAATCGGATGCAGCACATGGGGATGGGCGCCCAGCACGACATTGGCTCCGTGACGGAACAATTCGCGCATCAGCCGGATTTGGCCGCGGCCCGGATACGGTCGAAATTCTTTGCCGAAATGCAGGCAAACGACGATCAGATCGGTTCGCCCTTTCAAACGGCTAATGTCCGCGATCATTTTGCCGCGGTTCAGCCGGTTCACTAGCCATGGCTGCGGCACCGGAATGCCGTTTGTTCCTTTCGTGTAAGCGAGCAGGCCGACGCGGATTCCTTTTACGTTCACAATCAGCTTGCGGCGGGCTTCCCCGGCGGAGCGGGCGGTGCCCGTATGCCGGATGCCGTGCCGGTCAAGCACGGTCAAGGTGCGCTTCAAGCCGGCAAGCTTCCCGTCCATACAATGATTATTGGCGGTGCCGAGCGCATCGAAGCCCGCATCCCGGAGCGCCGCGGCGAACCCGTCCGGCGAGCTGAACAACAATTTGCCGGGTGCGCCGCGGAACCGGCTGCCGGCGAACGTCGTCTCCAGGTTGCCGACGGTGAAATCCGCTTTTTGCAAATAGGGCTTGACCTTGGCCAGCATGGGAGCGAATCCGCCTTCCCGCGCGGCTGCGGCGATCATCGTCTTCTTCACCAACAAATCCCCGACTGCAGCGATCGTGATGGTCGTCAATCCCTCCACCCCTTTCCTGCTGTCACTTTATTCGCCCGTCATGCGAAATGCTTGCCGAATGGGCCGCTGCCGCTAGCCCTTTACCGACCCGAGCGTGGCCCCTTGCACAAAGTAGCGCTGCAGGAACGGATACACGACCAGAATCGGCAAAATCGCCACGCACACGGTCGCCATCTTGATCGTTTCCGGCGGCAGCGTCTGGATCACCGCATATTGCGCCGACAAGTCGTTGCTGAGGTTCTGCGACTGGATCATGTTGCGCAGCACGACCTGGATCGGATACAAGTCGCGGTTCGTGATGTACATGATCGCCGCGAAGTAGCTGTTCCAGTGGGTCACGGCATAGAACAGCGCAACCGTGGCGATGACCGGCTTCGACAGCGGCAGCACGATGCGGAACAGCGTCTGCAGGTCGCCGGCGCCGTCGACGCGGGCCGCTTCCTCCACTTCGGCCGGCAAGTTCTCCAAATACGTCTTGACGATCAGCATATTGAAGGTCGACAGCGCCGTCGGGATAATGAGCGCCCAGACTGTGTTGAACAGACCAAGCGCGCGTACGGTCAAATAGAGCGGGATGATCCCGCCGGAGAACAGCATCGTAAACACCATCAGGAACAGGACGGCGGTGCGGCCCCACAGCTTTTTTTTGGACAGGGGGTAGGCGGTCAGCAGCGTCAGCAGCACATTCAGCACCGTGCCGACGACGGTGATCAGCACCGTCACCTTGATCGCCTGCGGCACGACCGGGCTGCCGAAGATCGTGCGGTACGCCTCCCACGTCACATGCTCGGGGAAAACGATGAAACCGCCGTGGCGCAGCACGTCCTTGAACGGCGTGACGGAAACGACGAACACGTAATAAAGCGGGAACAGCGTGGAAAGCGCAAACAGACCAAGCGCGACATAAATGGCGATGTCGGTCGCCCGTACGACGGTTGATTTGCCCAAAGCGGCGGACACAGGCGCTTCCTCCTTACCAGATGCCGGAATTGGTGAATGTTTTGGCGAGCTTGTTGGCGGTGACGAGCATGATCAGCCCGACGACCGATTTGAAAAAGCCCATCGCAATCGGCACGCCGAAATCGAACTGCTCGATGCCGCGGCGGAAAATGTTCGTATCGAGAATGTCGCCGACACTGTACACGAGCGTGTTCAGGAAAATGTATACTTGCTCGAAGCCGGCGTCGAGCACGGTGCCGAGGCGCAAAATGAGCAGCAGCAAAAACACGCCGGCGATCCCGGGAATCGTCACGTGCCAGATTTGCCGCATCCGCCCGGCGCCGTCGACGATCGCGGCTTCGTATAGCTCCGGATTGATCGCGGCGATCGCGGCCAGATAGAAGATGGCGCCGAACCCGGTGTTTTTCCAAATGTCGGACAGGAGCAGCATCGGTCGGAACATATCGGGGTTGGTCATCACGTTGATCTCGCCCCAGTTCATGTCGCGGAACAGGTTGGTAATCAGCCCGGATCCGGGAGCGAAGAACGAAAACACAAGCCCGTACACAATAATCCACGACAGAAAATAAGGACCGTACGTCACGGTTTGCACGACCCGCTTGAACCAGCGCACGCGCACCTCGTTCAGCAGAATCGCAAAGACGACGTCCGGAATCATATTGAAAACGATTCGGTAAAAGCTTAGCAGAATCGTATTTTTCAAAATGTCGAAAAAATCGTACGACGAGAAGATGACGCGAAAATTGCGCAAGCCGACCCACGGGCTGTGCAAAATGCCTTTCGTCAGGCTGTAATCCTTAAACGCGAGCAGGATGCCGAACATCGGCACGTAATGAAAAACGATGTAATACAAGATGCCCGGAACGAGCATCAGATACAGCCAGCGCTGGCTGACGATGCTTTTGACGATCGGACGATAGCGGGCGGAAGAGACAGGCGGGCGCGCCGCAGCGGCTTCCGGTTGCGTGTTCATGGCAGCTCTCCTTCAAGCCGGGCGGCGGGAAGGGCGCCCGGGGGCACCCTTCGAGCCGGAGGCGGATTCTTGCGGTATGGCGACGTTACTTGAAGACGACCGGCTTGCCTTGGGCGGCGCTGATCTGCTCCGCGTAGAAATCCATGATGCCTTTCAGATTGAACTTGTCGAACTCTTCCTGGCGGTATTTCGGCCAGTTGGCGCTGCTTTTGTCCTCGAACAGCATCTTGTTGATCAGCTCGTTGCCGCGTTTGGACAGCGACGGCAGGTCGAGCCCTTCCTTGACCGACAGCGCGGTGCCGATGGACGGCGCCAGCTTGTACTTGCGAATCTGTGCGACGATCGAACGGTCGCGGTCGGTTTCGTTCGGGTCGATCAGCTCGAGACCGATCGCGCTCGGCTCATTCGGCGTAATTTGCAAATACGGCGCAAGGAAGTTGCCATTTTGAATAATATCGCGGTTGTACGCTTCCTTGTTGATTTCGATTTTGTTGCCGGTGCGCTTGTAGTGCACGCCTTCCTTGCCGAAATGCGTCAGCAGATAGCCTTCTTCGCCCGTCAGCCAGTTGAGAATTTCCATCGAGCGTTCCACTGCGGCATCGGACGACTTGGCGTTGACGAGGAACGGGTTGTAGTTGCCCGGATTCGTTTCCACGCCCATGACCGTGTTGTCGCCGAACGGATTGAACGGCACCCAGTTGGCGTTTTTGTCGGACACTTCCTTCGTCTTCTTCTGTATGCTGTTCGGGTTGTTGTCGAAAGCGATGTCGCGGCCCCAGCCGTAGAACACGCCTACTTTGCCCTGGGCGGCCTTGTCCATGACCTGCGCCGGCTTGTTCAGGAACCAGTCCGGATCGATCACCTTCAGGTCGATCAGCTTCAGCAGATCGTCGATCGCCTTGCTCAGATCGGGATCGTATTTGGCATGGCGCAGCACGCCGTTGTCGACCCAATACTGGCTCTGCAGCCCGTTCTTCAGAAACACCGGGAACTCGTAGCTGATCGCCGTGCCGTTGCCGGCCGTCGTGAAGCCGTATGTGTCGTTTTTGCCGTTGCCGTCGGGATCTTTGGTCGTGAACGCTTTCATCACTTCGACCAGTTCGTCGTACGTCTTCGGCACCTGCAGGTTCAGCTTGTCGAGCCAATCCTTGCGGACGTAGTAGCTCCACAGCTGCTCCCGCGGGAACGGGAAGACGGCGCGCTTGAACACGTTCTGCACCTGATACACCTTGAGCTCCGATTCTTTTACCCATTTAAAATAGTTCGGCACTTTCGCCGGCGTCAGGAAAGCGGTGAGGTCTTTGGCTGCGCCGTCCTTGATCAGTTTGTTCGAGTTGACGCCCGGATAAGTGAACAGATCCATCTGCTCGCCGGACGCCAGCTTCAGGTTGATCTGGTTCTCGTACTCCGGCGTGCCGATGTTCGGCATCAGTACGTACTGGAAGTCGACATTGAACTTCTCGTCGATCGTCTTCTTCACGAAGTCGAGATCGCCCGCCGGGAACTTGGCGGTGTTGTCGACTTGCCCGATCGCCCAGACGATCTTGAGCTTCTCCTTCGGCTTGACCGAAGCCGGAGCCGCCGAAGCGGATGCCGCCGGACTGCCGACGGCCGACGGGCTGGCCGACGCTGCAGGCTTGTCGCCGCCCGATGTGCCGCACGCCGCAAGCGCCGTCGTGCAAACGAGCGCCAGCGCCGCGGTTGCCGCGAGTTTGGTTTTGATTGCTTTCATACTGATAATGACCTCCCCGGAAATTGTTGTCGTTCGGTTCGGCGAACGTTCCGCGTTTCTTGTGCCAGCGGCCGTGGGCGCCGTCCGTGCTTTCACCATAACCGGCGCAAGCGGGGCGAACCAGTGTCAATCCGGGTGGACGATTGCACTTTCCGGTAGAAAGACGACTGTCAATTTCGTACACGGCTCCAACTTTCGTACTCCGGGATTTAAAGCAGTTGAGCCCGCAAACGCCCATGCTATAATGGATGTACTTCTTCAGGCGGGAAAATGGGAAACGATCCGGGGGGACGGCCGATGGACGCGAAGAAAGCGGGAAAAACGGGGAAAGCCGGAAAAGCCGGAAAAGCGGATCATGCGATGGCTGCGAATGCGAACCGGACCTATGCCAAGCTGCTGCTGTCGCTTGTCGTTTCCATCGTATCCACGCTGTTTGCCGTATCGATTATTTTGTACGTCAACTTCGAGCGCGTTGCGCTTTCGCACATCAACGACTCGGAAGAAACGAGCTTGTCCCAGACCAGCGCAAGCGTCAAGTTCATGGACGATTCCGTCCGTACGCTGGCGCTGCAAATTTATACCGACCGCAGCATCTCCGGGCCGATCGAGGACACGACCAGCACGCCGGTCGAACTGAGCGAAGCGCTCGAGAAGCTTAACACATACCGTTATATCTCCCCGTTTATTCATTCCATCTACGTTTACAGCGGCAATACCCAAAGCGTATACATCAGTTCGCCCATCATTATGGACGCCATGCAGCGGCTCTCCGACTTCTCCGACCGGGAGGCGGCGGCGCTGATGCAGAAGTACGAAGGCCAGTCGCTGCGCCCGATTCCGCGGCTCATTCCCGGCAAGGCGACGGCCGGCAGCGCCATGCGGCCGGACAGCGTGTTCACGTACGTGATCCAGGATGCGCCGGACGCCGCCGCCGGGCCGAAGCGCGTCGTGGTGGTGAACATATCGGAAGCGTTCATTCGCGAAACGATCAAGTCGCTGGAAGGCGGTTCGCCGAGCGATACGTCCATCGTCGACGCCGCAGGCCGGCTGATCGTCAGCAACAACAACGAGCCGATGCTGACGGATGTCGCGGACCGTTCGTACGTCGAGCAGATTCGCGCGATCGGCCGGGATGCCGGGTATTTCGTCGACCGGGTGAACGGCGTCAAGTCGCTTGTCATTTACGCCACCTACAAGCCGCTTGACTGGACGTTCGTCCGCACGATTCCTTATGCGCATATCACGTCCCGCATCGATCGGATGAAAGAGGCGACGCTGGGAGTCGGGCTGGCGATTCTTGCCGTTGGCGTGGCGGCTTCTTACGTGCTGTCGCGACGGCTCTACAAGCCGATCGGTCGTGCGTTCAGGAGCCTGGAGACGCTTGAGGCGGAGAAGCAGGATGCGCTGCGCGGCATCGTGCGCGGCGCACCGCCGAAGCCGGCCGAGCTGAGCGCGATGCTGGCGGCGTACCGCATCGACCTGGATCCGGCGAAGCCGCTGCGCCTCGTGCTGCTGCGCATCGATCATTACGCCGCGTTCTGCAGCGCCTGCAACGCCGCCGACCGGACGCTGCTGCGTTATGCGGCGATGAACATCGCGCGCGAGCTGTTCGCCGGCTCGCTGCGCGGCGAAACCGTCGATATGGACGGCGACCGGATCGCCGTGCTGCTGCACGACGAAGGCGGCGGAAGCGAGGCGGTCCGCGAATGGGTGGAGCGGCTGCAGGAGGCGGCGGAGGCCTATGTGCAAATGAGTTTGTCGGCGGTCGTTTCGGCGCCGTTCCGGCTGGAGGAAGCGGGCCCGGACATCTACGGGGAAGCCGAGCAGGCTTCGCTGCTGCGGCTCATTCGCGGCCATCGCTGCATCATCGAAATGGAAACGATGGACGACGACGCGTCGGAGCATTATGTGTATCCGTTCCATCGCGAGCAGGCGTTCGCCGAAGCGCTGCTGGCCGGCCGGAGCGAAGACGCCCGGCTGCGCTACGAGGAAATGGCGGCGCGGGCCGCGGAAACGAACAGCTACACGGCGGTGCAGCTGACGCTGACTCATCTGGCGTTCGCCGCCGGCCGCTGCCTGGAGCTGATGCGCAAGAACGGCTCGTTCCTGCTGCCGGACATCCCGTACGGCACGTTCGTGACCGAGTTTCAGCAGATGGAGACGCTGGCGGAAATCAATGCGCACTTCGCGAGGCTGTTCGAGCGGATGGCGGTCAAACCGGAGGAGAAGACCAAGTCGCGGTACGACGAACTGACGGCCAGCGTTATTGCGCTGATCCGCGCCAATTACGGCGAGCCGAACCTGTCGCTGGACAGCATCGCCGATTCGGTCGGCATGTCCCCGGCGTATCTTGGCCGGCTGTTCAAGAAGCTGACGGCCAAATCGATTCCGGACTACATTCTGGAAGTGCGCATCGAGCAGGCCAAAAGCATGCTGGCCCACACAGACGCGGCGATCGGCGATATTGCCGAAAGCGTCGGATTCGCCAACGGCACGTATTTCTTCAAGGTGTTCAAAAAGACGAACGGCGTCACGCCGAACGAATACCGGCAAAGCGTCGCCTCTTCCGCCGGAGCGTAAGCCGGGTCGGCCGGGCTACGGCTCGGGGACGATGCGTTTGCCGAGGGCGCGGCTTACCTGGTTGGCGTAATCGGTCATGACGGCGTGCAGCCCGTAGCGGTCGATCAGTTCCTGGCGGTAGGCCGGCCAATTCGCGCCGCTCTTGTCCTCAAAGATCATTTTGTTGATGAGATCCGTACTCTTCTTCGATAAAGTAGGCAAATCCAGGCCCTCGCTGACACTGAGCGCCGTGCCGATGGACGGCCACTTCTTGTAGGAGCGCAGCTGCCGGACGATGGCCCGGTCGCGATCCGTTTCGTCCGGGCCCACAACCGTAAGACCGAGCGTTTCCGGTTCGTAAGGCGTGAACTGCGCATACAGCGCCAGGAAATTGCCGTTCCTCGCGATAGCCTCGTTATACGCCTCCGGCTTCAGCGTAATCCGGCTGCCGGAGCGGGTGTAATGCTCTCCTTCTTTGCCGTAATGGGTGAGCAGGAAGCCTTCTTCGCCAACCAGCCAATTCAAAATTTCCATCGAGCGGGCCGTTGAAGCGTCGGGCGATTGGACGTTAATCAGAAACGGATTAAAATTGCCGGGATTGTTTTCGATTGTGAACGGTTCGTCCGGGAACGGATTGAACGGTTCCCAGTCGGCGGCGGCGACGCCTGTCGTTTCTTTCGTGCGGCGCAGCAAGCCGTTCGGGTTGTTGTCGAACGCAATGTTCGTGTCCCAGGACTGAATGATGCCGGCTTTGCCTTGCACCGCCTTCTCCAGCGTTTGCGCGGACCGGTTCAGGAACCAGTCAGGGTCGACGACATTCAACTGCAGCAGCAGAAGCAAATCGTCGATTGCCTGGCCTAATGCGGCATCGTATTTGGCCACGCGGAGCTTGTCGTTTTCGACCCAATACGTCGTCTGCAGCCCGTTCTTCAGAAAGACGGGGAATTCGAAGCTGACCGTCTGGCCGTTGCCGGCGGTGGTGAAGCCGTACGTATCGTTTTTGCCGTTGCCGTCCGGGTCGCGGAACGTAAAAGCTTTCATTGCCTCGACCATTTCCTCGTACGACCTTGGCACCGGCAGCTGCAGTTTGTCGAGCCAGTCCTTGCGGATGTAATAGCTGCCGAGCGTCGTGCGGGGGAACGGGAAAGGGGCGCGTTTGAACACGTTCTGCACCTGGTAATATTGCAATTCCTGCTCGTCCACCCAGCGAAAATAGTTCGGCACCCGCTGCTTGTTCAGCCAGGGGGTAAGCTCCTTGACGGCGCCGTCCTTGATCAGTTTGTTGGAGTTGACGCCCGGGTACACGAACAGATCGAGCGGGTCGCCGGCGGCCAGCTTGATGTTGATTGCGTTCTCCGTATCTTTGGCGCTGCCGGTCATCGGCAGCAGCGTAAAATCGACATGAAATTTGCGGTCGATCGTTTGTTTGACGAAGTCTTGTTCGGCCGGCGGCAGCGAGGCCGTCGTCTGCAGGAACGGCGCCGCCCACACCAGCTTGAGCCGCGGCTGCTGGCCGGCGGCCGCGTTCGGCGCCGGGGATGCCGCGTCGCCTGCAGCGGCGCCTTCGCCTCCGCCGGCCCGGCAGGCGCCCGAGACAAGCGCGAGCGCGATCCAGACGGCAACGCTTTTGGCGATTGTGGCCGTGCGAGGTGTCGTATATCTGGTCATCGCGGCTTCCCCTCTTCGTCGTACGGTTGCCGCTTAACGCGAACGGCGGCGGCTTTGTCTACATCTTACCACATCGGAAAGTTTACGTTCGCTACACTTTGTGGGAGGAATCAGCGATAGTCCCTCTTCGAAAAGCCGATGAACGACTGCCATTTTCGTACATGGCTGCAACTTGCGTATTTTTCGCGGGGCGGGTATTGTAGCCGGTTCGGCTCCGCTCCTATAATGAAGACAATTCGGGAAACGACGAAAGGAGTGGGCGGCATGGCGTATTCATTGTCGGTGTTGCATCAAACGGGAGTTCCGCCGTTGCTGGACGGCATCGCCACGCGCGAGGACTGGGAGCGCAAGCTGGCGGGCATTCGCGACACGTGGATGTCTTATATCGGCGGGCTGCCGGAGCGGGTTCCGGTCCGCTATCAAGTGTTTGGGGAAACCGTGCTGGACGATCATGTGCGGATTCATCTCGCTTACGATACGGTTTATGGCGACACCGTTACGGCGTATTTGCTCGTTCCGATCGTTGGCGGCGTACGGGCGGATGCGGCGGCGGACGGCGGGGAGGAGTCCCGGCTGCCGGCGGTGCTGGCGCTGCATCCGACCAACACGACCGGCAAGGACGACATCGCAACGTATCCGGGCAAGCTCAATCGCACGTATGCAGTGGAGCTCGTCGCCCGCGGATACGTCGTGCTCGCGCCGGATGCGCTTACGGCGGGGGAGCGCATTTATCCCGGGATGGAGCCGTTCCAGAGCGGGCCGTTCTACGAGCGGCATCCGGCCTGGACGACCGTTGCCAAAAATATCGTCGACCACATGCAGGGCGTCGATCTGCTGGCAACGCTCGGTTATGTCGACGCGGGGCGCATCGGTGCGATCGGCCACTCGTTCGGCTCGTACAACGCGTATTTCCTCGCCGGCTTCGACAAGCGGATTCGGGCAATCGCCGCGAGCTGCGGCGTCAGCCCGTTCGCGCGCGACCCGAATCCGTGGCACTGGGGCGTCCGCGCGTCGTGGTACACGCATCTGCCGCGAATTACGTCGGACCTGGAGCGGGACGAGGTGCCGTTCGATTTTCACGAAATTATCGCGCTTTGTTGCCCGACGCCTTATTTCAATTATGCGGCGCAAGCGGATCATATTTTTCCCCATTGGCAGTCGGTTGGCGAGGCGATGGTGCAGATTGCCGAACTGTACGAATGGTCCGGCGCCGCGGACCGTTTCGTGTCGATGCTCGGCTCGGGCGGGCACGATTTCCCGCCGCTCGTGCGCGAGATGGCGTATTCGTTCCTCGACCGCTGGCTGAAGCGCGGGGAGTAGGGAAGGCGGCGGGGCTGCTGCCAATGAGGGGGTGGCGAAATAGGCCATTTTTTGTGGCCTATTCCGACCCAAATAAGCAGTCGCCACGAAATAGCCAGTGATTTCACTGGCTATTCGCGTACAAATCGCCGATTGAGCGGCATTCGCCCCCAATAGCCGGTGTTTTCGCTGGCTATTTTCGACGAGGCGTGCGAAATGGAGCGGATAGGCCATTTTTTGTGGCTTATTTTTTTACGCCATCAAATTTGCGCCTATCTGCGCCCATTCACGGCCGCAGATGCTTCTCCAGAAATTGAAACGAACGTTCGCCCCAAATACGGTGCGGGCCGTCGAAATGTTCAATTTCGGCATGGTCCTCCGCACCCAGCCACGCAAACACGCGGCGAAGCCGGGCGTGTTCGGAGGCGACCCATGCGTACGGCGTGACCGGATCGCGCAGCCCGTTCTCCACCATATGCGGCCGGGGAGCCGCAAGCGAGGCCAGTTCGGCATGGCCGATCAGCCGCAGCACGTCGAAGCCGAACATGTCCAGGCAATCGTCGACCGTTATGAACGACAGCGGTGTGGTGCCCGGCCGTTCGATCGCGGTGCTGACCAGCTTGCGGCCCCAGTCGTTGAAGTGGCCCGCAGTGACGACGGCGGCGAGCCGGCGTTCTTCCGCCGCCAGCCACAGGCTGGCATGCCCGCCGTAGGAGAGGCCGTAGAAGCCGATCCTGGCCGGATCGATTTCCGGACGGGAAGCAAGGAAATCGACGATTGCCCGCAATTGCGCGGCTTCCAGCCGGTTCGGCGCGAAGCCGAGCGCGTAGGCGTGTTTCGTCAAGGCGTCGCGAGCCGGATTCCCGCCCCAGCCCCAGGTCATGAACGGCACGAAAACGGCATACCCCTTGTCCGCCAGCGAGCTGGCGAAACGGTAATAGACGCCGCTTCCGCTCCAGCCGAGCGCGTCTTCGGGGCGGCCCATCAGGCCGTGCTGGCAGATGACGGCAGCAAGCCGCGCCGGCGCGCTCCCTGAGTCGCTGCCAGCGGGCGCGTCCGCGCGCCCGGATCGGACCGCGCCGCTCCGCGGAAGCAGCAGGTAGCCGGCCGTCTCTACGCCGGGCAAGCTTTCCAGCACCACCTCGTACGCGTCGTGCGAAGCTCCGCCTTGGGAGTACGCCGCCTTGCCGGTGAGAACGCGCGGCGGCCGCGCTTGCCGAGGCGGCGGCACGGCACCCATCGTCCGCTCGAGCGCTTCCGCAACGCGATGCCGATACGCATCCGGCGTCAGTGCGGACAAGTCGTACCGGTCCTCCTTCTCCCGCAGCGCTTCCGCTTGCAGCCGTTCGAGGAAGTCGACCTTGTTCGCAACGGAGGCCGCGTAAGCGGCTTGCAGCACCTCGGCCAGGGCATCGCCGCCGCCCGGGCCCGGCGCTTCGGGCCGCGCCGGCTCCGTCAGCGGCGCCTCGGTCGGCGATCCCGCGGGCAACGCGTCGGCGCGAACACGCCAATGCGTGACGGCAGCTTGCGCGGCTGCCCCCAGCGCTTTCTCCTCGCGCGCGCACCGTACCACGCGCGTTCCGGTGTCCGGCGTCTCGCGCTCCTCCGCGAACCAAACGGCGGCGCGCGCCGCTTCCGCCGAAGGCGTGGGCCCGTCTTCGGCGAAAATGACCGTGCCCGGCGCCGCCAGCTGCAGCAGCGTCAACAAATCGAACTCGCGGTGGAAGCCCCAGACCGTATTCGAGCGCGCGTCGTCCTGTTGGCGGTCCAGTCTGCCGGCGTCGCCGGCAAGCACGATGGCGGCGGTCCGGCCTGGACGGTGCGCCGCGGCCGCAGCGCCGGCAAGCAGATGGCGGCCGCGGCAATCGACGATCAACGGCACTTCCGCAGCCTCAGTGCCGGCCAGCCGCGCCATTTCGTCCCCGACCGCAAGCAGCTCGGCCGCTTCCATGCCGGCCAGCGAGCCGCCGCAGACGAACGCGAGGTTGTGCAGCAGCTCGTGGTCGGGGTAGGCGAACCATTGCCGCTGCGGATGACCGCGGAAGCTGAAGCCGGTTCCGGCCAGCTGCGGCCGGATGACGGCGAACCCTTGCGCCAGGTAGGCGCTCCGCGCCCGGTCCAGCTCCCCGATGTCCTCGCCGGCCAGCAGCACGGCGCCGGCCGCCGGCCGCCGCCGCGGGCGATACAGCGTCGCCGCGTAACGCAGGCCTCCGGCCGTCGCGACCTCGTAGGCGGCCGCCGTCCAACCCTCGCCTTCGGCGACCGCCAGTCGGCGAGTGTCCGCCGCGGCGCCGGCGAACCGGTCGAAGCCGGTCATCGCCGCCAGCGCCAGCCGCTTCGCGTCGAGCCAGGCGGCATCGCGGCGGCGGACGGCGTCGCGCGCCAACGCGACGCGATCCAATTCGCCGCGCAGCCACTGCAGCGACATCGCCCATTGCTTGGCATACCGGTCGGCGAAGACGGGGTTTCGCCTCCGCTCCTCCGCTGTGAAAGGCTCCGTCCCTGCCAAATGAGAGGATTCGCTCATCGCGTCTATCTTCCTTTCCCGATCGGGGCTCATGGAGACGGCTGCCGCGTATATTGCTCGATCAGGGCGCGGATCGGCTCCGGCTTGCCGGATTGCAGCGAACGGATCGCCTGCAGCGGCATCAAGGTGGCGTACAGTCCGTCGATATGGTCGATCGGCGGTTCCGTACCGTCGCGCAGGCAGGCGAGGAACGCGCGGTTTTCTTCCAGGAAGCCGGTTTCGGTTCCGCGGAACACTTGCTTCTCGCCCCCCGTCTCCTGATACACCAGTGTCGTAAGCCGATCGGAAAGCGTAATCGACTTGTTCTCGGCGAACAGCTGCATGAAAAATTTGCTCGTCAGCGGCGGACAGCCGCAATCGCCTTGCACCCAACTGCCTGCCGCGCCTCCGTCAAAACGAAAGGTCGCGGTCAAATTGTCGACTACGCCCGACGATTGATAGTAATTCCCTCCCGCGGCGTACACCTCGACCGGGTCGCGTCCCGCCACGAAGCGCAAAATATCGCAGGAGTGACAGCCCTGGCTGACGACGTTGCCGCCGCCGCGAATCGGGTCGTTGGCCCACATTTCGTTCGCCCAGCGGTTGTCCATCATCTGCATGGTGACGACCAGCGGCTGCGGAATCAGCTCCTTCGCCTTCAGCAGCATGTCGTAATAACGCATCTTGAACGCCGTCATCAGCTTGCCGCCGGTTCGCCGGACCGTCTCGCCGATGCGCAGACAGTCCTCTACGGTCATGGCCAACGGTTTTTCCACCATAACGTGTTTGCCCGCCTCAAGCGCCCGGATGCACAAGTCGGCGTGGCTGTCATGCTGCGTGGCGACATAAACCGCGTCGATCGTCGCGTCCTGGAAAATGCGTTCCGGATCGTCGGTGGCGTACGACCCGCCGAACTGCCGCAGCAGCGCTTCCGCTTGCCCCGGCGCCACGTCGGCATAAGCGGCGACTTCCATTCCTTCCAGGCGGCTGATGCATTCGCTGTGCACCTTGCCGAGTCCGCCGCAGCCGATGACGGCCGCGCGGATCGTGTTTTCGTTCTTCATGAGTATCCTCCGCAATTGATATCTCTTCGTTGCTTGCGCCGGTCTAACGAACGGCGTTATTGCCAGCCGACGCGCACCCATTCCGCTGCGTTGCCGATGACGTCGTCCGGATGCGTCCGGCTTCTTGCGAGATGACCCCGGTCCGCGCGATACGTCGGTTGACCGGCATCCTGATAGCGCCAATCGATGCTCCAGCGGATTCGTTCCGTGGCGTTCGGCTGTCCCTGATGGAACAGCAGGTTGTTGAACAGCACGACGTCGCCCGGATCGAGCTCGATATCGGTCGCCTCGGCGAGACGGGGGGATAAATACGCGTCCGCGATCTGCAAATAGTGCTCCCGCTTCTCGTGCGGCACGGTGCCGAGCTTGTGCGTGCCCGGGATGAATTGCATGCAGCCGTTCTCCTTCGTCGCCGGCACAAGCGGCGCCCATACATTAACCATGCGCAGGGCGTCAACGGAAGCCGAGGCGTCCACTTTGATCGATTCCGTATAGCCGGCGTCCTGGTGCCATAGCACCTGTGTGCCTTCCCAGCCCGGCAGCTTGGGCCGCGCCGTGTAGTTCGGGTACAGCCGGATTTCGTCGCCAAGCAGCGACTCCACCACGTCCAGCAGCGGCGGATGAAAGAACAGGCCGAACAAACCCGGCAAATGCAGCTCCTTGCGGAACGACTTGGGCGCACGCTCGAGACGGTCGCGATAGAGCGTGTACAGCCGCGTCTCGAACGGCTCTTCCGCCAGCGTATCGGCAATAAGGCCGTCTGCGGCAAGCTTCGCCGCCGTTTCGTCGACCAGCTGCTTCATGGACGAAATGGCGTTGTCGACGACTTCCCGGGGCAGAAACCCGCGCAGGACGACATAACCCGATTCCTCGAATTGTTTCCGCAGCGCAACCGCGTCCGGCCGATCGCCGCGGGCTTCTTCGAACGTACGATTTTCCATGGGTGAAGCTCCTCTCCGGTGTGTTATTGCTTGACGCTTCCCAGCACCATGCCCTTGACGAAGTATTTTTGCAGGAATGGATACACGAGCAGGATCGGCAGCGCGCCGAGGAATATTTGCGCCGCTTTGAACGAACGGTCCGACACTAATTGCAACAACTCGAGCTCCTTTTCGGAAATGCTGCTGAAATTGAGCCGGATGATCATCGTCTGCAGGTAGCTTTGCAGCGGATAGTGCTGCGGCGCATTCATGAAGATCAGGCCGTCGAACCAGGAGTTCCAGTGATGCACCATGCAGAACAGCGTCAGCGTGGCGAGCGCCGGCGACGACAGCGGGATATAGATGGTCCATAGCGCCCGCCAGTAGCCCGCGCCGTCGATGAACACCGATTCTTCCAGCTCCTTCGGCAAATTGCGGAAGAAGTGCAGCAAGAGCAGCATGTTGAAGACCGGCACTGCGCCCGGAAGTACAAGCGCCCAGATCGTGTCCAGCAGCCCGGTCAGATTGACGGTCATGTACAGCGGAACGAGGCCGCCGTGAAACAGGATGGTCAGCACGAAGAACCAGGCGTAATACGCGCGGTACCGGAACCGGTGCGGTTCTTTGGACAGCGGGTAGGCGATCAGAATCGTCAGCAGCATGTTGACCGAGGTGCCGACAAGCAGCCGTTTGACCGAAACGCCGATCGAGGTGAAAAATTCCTGTTTGCTCAGCACAAATTCGTAAGATTTCCAGGTGAATCGCACCGGCCACAATTTCACCAGCCCCGCCGCGGATGCCGACGAGGCGCTCAGCGAAATCGCCAGTACGTGAAGGAGAGGCACCAGGCACAGGACGGCAAGCGCCGCAAGCAGCAAATAGTTGCAGCCGATGAATACTTTCCGGCTCCAGGTCGAGCTCATGCGCGGTTCCTCCTCATAAAGGTTCGGCCTTCCCGGCTAAAAAATCCGATAGTTCGCAAAGCGGTAAGCCAGCGTGTAGGCGCCGGAGATGAACAGGAACGACACCACCGACTTGAACAGCCCGATCGCCGTGGCCGGCCCGTATTGCGCATCGACCAGCCCGAGCCGATAAACGAACGTATCGATGATATCGCCGCTTTCGTACACTTGCGGATTATACAGGTTGAACACCTGGTCGAAGCCAGCGTTCAGGATGTTGCCGAGGCTGAGCGTCGCCATCAGCACGATAATCGGCATCATGCCCGGAAGCGTGATATGCAGCGTCTGCTTCCAGCGGCCCGCGCCGTCGACGATCGCCGCTTCGTACAACGAAGGATCGATGCTTGTCAGCGCCGCCAAATAAATGATCGTGCCGAAGCCGAGTTCTTTCCAGATGTCCGAAAGCACGAGCGTGAACGGAAACCAGCGATTGTCCCCGAGAAAATAAATCGGTTTCGCGCCGAGCCAGCCAAGCGCCTGGTTGACCAGACCGCTCGTCGGCGACAGAATGTCGATCATGATGCCGCCGAGAATGACCCAGGACAGGAAATGGGGAATGTAAATGACCGTCTGCACCGTGCGCTTGAACCACGCTTTGCCGAGCTCGTTCAGGAGCAAGGCGACGGTGATCGGCGCAACGATGCCCAGCGCGATTTTCATAAAAGCGATATAGACGGTATTCCACACAATGCGGTAGATGCCGGGAATTTGCAGCACGTAGCGGAAATTGTCGCCCCCGATCCAGCGCGAGCCGAAGATGCCTTTGGTCGGGATGAATTTTTCGAAGGCGATGACAATGCCGATCATCGGGCCGTAGCTATACACCAGCACGAGAAGAAAACCGGGAATGATCATGTAATGGAGCGGCCAATCGTTGATTCTTCGTTTTTTCATGCGGGCTGCACTCCTTGACGCAAGGCGAACTCCAGTGCGGCTTCAGGCGGCCGGACAGGGCAAGGGAAGCGGGTTCTTGCCCGCTTCCCGCGCGGCTTGCGCCGCAACTACTTGACGCTGGCGTGCCAGTCGTTGACTTCCTTCGTCACGGCGTCGCCTCCGGTTTGCTTCCAGCTGGCGACAAACTTGTCGAACTCGTCGATCGGCGATTTGCCGGAAATGATTTTGATCATCGCCTCATTCTCCATTTTCAACAGCGTCGACCACTTGTCGGCCATCGTCGGCGTTGCGGTGGTATAGAACTCGTTCTCCATGAACAGGTTTTTCGTATTGTAGTTGTTGACGATGCCCCGTCCGCCTTCCTTGCCGAACGCGGCGTTCATGCTGAAAAACTTATTTTCGCCCTTTTCGGTGAATTGCTTGATTTTGTCGAGGGCGCCCCGTTCCGCCGGGGTCAAATCCTCGGGCTTCTTCTTCCCGTCGAATACTTCGTTGACATGCACGTAAATATCGACGTTGCGCAGCGCCCGATAGGCGGCGATCTCGTTCAGGTACCACGGCTGGTTGCCGTCCTTGGAGGAGATGAACTTATCCTCGATGTCGTCGGACTTGTTCTCGTAGAACGTCTTCACCCAGAAGTCGAGCAACTGGAATACCGCTTGCGGCTGCTTGAACTTCTTGTTCACGACCCAGTACGAAAGCACGCCGGATTCGATTTGCGGCTGGGCCGGCTTGCTGTCGACGGAGAGCAGCGGATACCCTTTGAAGTTCGCTTTAGGATCGTTGTCGCGCACCGTCTGGATGCTGATGCCGCCCGACGAGCCGGAGCTGTCGCCGAAGAACATGCCGATTTTGCCTGCGGCCATGCTTTCCGACGCCTTCGAGAAATCCTTTACGGCGAATTCCGGGTCGATCCAGCCGGCTTTATACATGTCCTGCAGCTTCTGCAGCGCCGTCTTCATTTCCGGCAATGTGCTGCTGAAAGCAAGCTTGCCGGCAGCGTCCTTCGTCCAGATGTCGAGGTAGGCATGATACCCGTTCATGAATCCTTTGGCCGAGACAAGCGTATTGTCGAGCAACAACCCGTAGGTGTCCTGCTTGCCGTTGCCGTCCGGGTCCTTGGTCGCAAACGCCTCGGCGATTTTGACCACGTCGTCCATCGTTTTCGGCTCGGGCAAGTTCAGCTTCTGCAGCCAATCGGTGCGCACCCACAAAATTTGCGCCGCTTCCTTCGTGTTGCGGGTAAACGGAATGCCCATCAGCTTGCCGTTCACCGTGGCCGCTTGCAGCGGCTTCGGGCCGCCTTCGGTCAATATTTTTTTCACGCTGTCCGAGGCGCCCTTGTACGCATCGCTCAAGTCCTGGATCAGCCCGGCGTCGATCAGTTGCTTGAACTGTACGCCGTTTACTTCGAGATAATCCGGCAGATCGCCCGACGTGATCATCAGGTTCGTTTTCTGATCCTTCTGTCCGGCTTCGACAACCCACAGGTTTTTCAGCTTGATGCCGTAATTGTCCAGATAAGCCCGCGTCCACACGTTGTTGTCGTAGTCGTCGCCGGACGGGAATTTCACCGCCGGCTTGATCGTCGTGACTGTCGTCACCTCGAGCGGCGGATTGAACTTGCCTGCCGGCGCCGCGCTGGCGCTTCCCTGCGCGGAAGGCGCCGCGCTCTTGCCGTCGCTGCTGCATGCCGCCAGCCATGTAACGGACAGCGCGGCGACCAGCAGCGCTCCCTTCCTCACAACCTTCTTCCTGCTCATACCCTCACCCTTTCAACCCCTTTTGGAATGGTCTTGCAAAATCGCTTTTTCCTGAAAGCGATTTCTACCCAAAGTGTAGCCGAATCGGCAGGCCAATTCTTTAGCGATTCGTAATAAAAATTTGCACGTTTCTGCATGGCTTGGGGCGAATAAACCGGACGGCTAACACGATCGTTGGCTATGGCGCGCAGCAAAAAGCCGCCTGGCCGACCTTGCGGTCGACCGGGCGGCATGTGTTTTCTCGGGAGGTGTCGATTTGTCTTATTGGACGACTTTGGCATCGACGATCGTATATTTCTCCTCTACGGTCAAATAAACGCTTTCCCGCATTTTTTGCCGGTATTGAAGCGGCGAAATCGCTTCCTTGCCGGTAAAATAGCGGCTCAAATAATGGACGCTCTGAAACCCGACCTGACGCGCGATCTCCGTAATGGACAGCTCCGTGTTGGCCAGCAGCTCCTTGGCTTTATACAGCCGCCAGTTGTTCAGGTGCTGGATGGGAGAGACGCCGTACGACTTGGCGAACAGGCGGCACAGGTGGGCCTGGTTGACGGCGAATTGGCGGGACAGGCGGCTTAGCGAAATTTTTTCGCTGTAATGGTTGTGCAAGTACCGGACCACGCGGTCGGCCAATTCATCCGCCGATTCGGTAAGCCCGATCGGCACAAGCGGTTCGGCGGCCTGCTCTTCGCCCGGAGCGTCGCGGGATTCGCCGTTCATTCGCAGCAAATGAAGCAGAAAGGCGACGAAGTTGGCCGTGAGGATGCTTTTGTAATACGGTCGTTTCCTTTGCGCTTCTTCGACCATGTTCTCCAGAATCAGGCGCAACTCGTTCGGCATCTGGCTGACCGGCACCGGCAGCTTCTGCAGTTGCTTCTCCATGTCCGCGTCGGCGAGCAGAAACTTGACGTCCACGGTGCACAGCGGATGGTCTTGATCGGAAACGATTTCGTGGTATACCCAAGGGAGGAACAGGAACAAGTCGTTCACGCGCGGTTTGCACACGGCGCCGTCGATGCGCAGCGTACCGTTGCCGCCCGTTATGCAGACCAGATGGTAGAAGTTGTGGCAGTGGTTGACGACATGGTTCTGATGCTTGTAGCGGCAGCGGGAAACGGAAATGATACCGAACGAATCAAATGTCATTTGCTGTCCCTCCCGACTGTAGTAGGGCATCGTTTCTTTAAGTATACAATATGCCGTTTGTTCTGAATACTGTCCGCTGCGGCAGCGCCGGGCAGGACCGGGACGCCGGACATGTTTTCTTCGTACGTAGAAAATGGTAAACTTTGAATTGCGGCCTCAGCGCCGAGATTGCGGATGAACGCGTTTATGAACAGGAGAACCAATGGCCAAGCCCAAAACGAAATTCGTCTGTCAGGAATGCGGCTGCGAATCGGTCAAGTGGCTGGGCAAGTGCCCGGGCTGCCAGTCGTGGAACAGCATGATCGAAGAGACCGAAACGGTCGTCAAGACACAAGGCATGAATGGGCCGCTTTTTCGTACGCAAGAAAAGGCGCAGCCGATCATAACTATAGAAAGTACGCAGGATGCGAGAGTTCGCACGGACAATCAGGAGCTGAACCGGGTGCTCGGCGGCGGCATCGTGCCGGGCTCGCTCATTCTGGTCGGCGGCGATCCCGGGATCGGCAAGTCGACACTGCTGCTGCAAACGTCGCACGCGCTGACGCAGGCCGATCTGCGGGTGCTGTACATATCGGGCGAGGAATCGGCGCGGCAGACGAAGCTGCGCGCCGACCGGCTCGGCGCCATGTCGGAGCGGCTGTACGTGCTGTGCGAAACGAACCTCGATCATATTATGGAAGCGATTGACGAAGTCGAACCGCAGTTTCTTGTCATCGACTCGATCCAGACCGTGTTCCATCCGAGCGTCGTCTCCGCCCCGGGCAGCGTGGCCCAGGTGCGCGAGTGCACCTCGCATTTTATGCGCATCGCCAAAACAAAGGGTATTGCCACGGTGCTTGTTGGCCATGTTACGAAGGAGGGCGCGATTGCCGGACCGCGCATGCTCGAGCACATGGTCGATTGCGTGCTCTACTTCGAAGGCGAGCGCCACCATACGTACCGGCTGCTGCGCGCGGTGAAGAACCGGTTCGGCTCGACCAACGAAATCGGCATTTTCGAAATGCAGGAGTCGGGTCTTGTCGAAATCGCCAACCCGTCGGAATTGTTCCTGTCGGAGCGGCCGATGGGCGTTGCCGGATCGACCGTCGTCGCCAGCATGGAAGGGACGCGGCCGATGCTGGTCGAATTGCAAGCGCTTGTCGCGCCGACCAACTTTCCGTCGCCGCGGCGGATGGCGGCCGGCATCGATCACAACCGGCTCGCGCTCATTATCGCCGTGCTGGAGAAGCGGCTTGGCTGCTTCCTGCAAAATCAGGACGTCTACGTCAACGTTGCCGGCGGCGTCAAGCTGGATGAGCCGGCCGTCGATTTGGCCGTGGCCGTCAGCATCGCCTCCAGCTTCCGCGACAAGCCGACGGAGCCTTACGACGTCATCTTCGGCGAGGTAGGCTTAACCGGCGAAGTGCGCGGCGTTTCGCGCATCGACCAGCGGGTGAACGAGGCGCAGAAGCTTGGCTTCAAGCGCGTCATCATGCCGAGCAAAAGTTTAAAAGGATGGAACCCGCCAGCGGGAATCGAAATAGTCGCCGTTAACACGGTTGCCGAGGCGCTCGCCGCAGCGCTGCGCTGACAATAGCGAAACATAGAGGGCCGAGAGGAGCACACATGGTTAAAGAGGAAGGAAACAAAGACGTCATGAGCGAGCTGCTGCAGCTCGTCGCCCCCGGCACTCCGTTCCGCGCCGGCCTGGAGAACGTGCTGCGGGCCAAAACCGGCGCGCTCATCGTAGTCGGCTACAGCCCGGAAGTGATGGCGATCGTGGACGGCGGCTTTTCGATCAATTGCGATTTTTCGCCCAACTATTTGTACGAACTGGCCAAAATGGACGGCGCGATCATCATCAGCGAAGACATGAAGCGCATTTTATACGCAAACACGCAATTGATCCCGGATTCCTCCATCCCGTCGAGCGAAACGGGGATTCGCCACCGCACCGCGGAACGCGTCGCCAAACAAACCGGCAAACTGATCGTCTCGATTTCGCAGCGGCGCAACATCATTACGCTGTACCAAGGCAATCTGCGCTACTCGCTGAAAGATATCGACGTCATCCTGACGAAAGCGAACCAGGCGATCCAGACGCTGGAGAAATACAAGGTGGTGCTCGACCAGTCGCTGACCAACCTCGGCGCCTCCGAATTCGAGGAATTGGTTACGCTGCACGATGTCACGAGCGTGCTGCAGCGGGCGGAGATGGTTCTTCGCGTCAATGCGGAAATCAAAAAATACATCAACGAGCTCGGCGTGGAAGGCCGGCTCATCAGCATGCAGCTCGAAGAGCTGCTTGGCACGGCGGAACTGGAGGAGCAACTGCTGCTGAAGGATTACAGCCGCGACCGCAGCGACGAGAAGGTCAGGGAAACCCGCGCCGCGATCAAGCGGCTGTCTTCCGACGAGCTGCGCGACCACCATCTGATGGCACGGCTGCTCGGCTATCCGCATTCCGCGTCGATTCTCGAAGAAGCGGTTTCGCCGCGCGGGTACCGCATGCTGCACAAAATTCCGCGCCTGCCGTCGCTCATCATCGCCAACCTGGTGGACAAATTCGATTATTTGCCGCACATCCTGATGGCGACGATCGAGGAGCTCGACGAAGTGGACGGCATCGGCGAAGTGCGGGCCCGCGCCATCAAGGAAGGGCTCAAGCGCATCCAGGAACAAGTGTTCATTGACAGACACATCTAAAACGCATATAGTGATAAAGTTAAGGAAACTTTAATGTAATCTTCACAAAACGTTTTTAACGGAACGGGAGTGGACGCACGAATGTTACGCAATTCGGTTCCCAGCATGTTTACCGTCGGTAATCTGTTCCTGGGAATTATTTCGATAATATTGGTTTTTAACGACAAGCCGGAGCTTGCCGCCATTATGGTTATCGTAGCGATGCTGCTTGACGGTCTGGATGGACGAGTTGCCCGCGCGCTCAACGCGCAGAGCGAATTCGGCAAGGAGCTCGATTCGTTGTCCGACGTCATTTCGTTCGGCGTCGCGCCTGCCTTCATCATGTACGTCGTCGCTTTCCGCGACGCTTCGCTTGTGAATGAGCCGACGGCATGGATCGTCACCGCAATTTTTCCGATTTGCGGCGCCCTTCGGCTGGCCCGATTCAACGTCATTGCCGGCACCCCCGGCTATTTCATCGGTTTGCCGATTCCGGCCGCCGGCGGCGTGCTTTGTACGCTGGCGCTATTCGCCAAAGATCTGAACCCTTACGTGCTGCTCGTCAGCACGCTGTTGCTTTCGTATTTAATGGTCAGCACGGTGAAGTACCCGAACTTCAAGAAAGTAGGCATCCCTAAGACCGCCATCTGGCTGACGCCGATCATCGTCATCGCCGCGGTTATCTTGGCCGTCGCCTTCCCCGGCACGCTGTCCAAAATGATTTTTGTGCCGCTCGTGCTTTACGCGCTGTACGGCTTAAAAAAAAACGTTAGGATCCTCTTCCGTTTCGGACGCCGGCGCAGCCGGTCGTACGAGGAATCGGTAAAACGGCGCCTGTAGCCGGACCGCACTTTTGCAATTTCATAACGCGTAACGAAATAAAAAGCATTTATTTCTCCCCCGGGGGAAAGAAATGCTTTTTTTGCGTGTTGTTGCCGCCGTCGCAAATTGCCTGGGCGCTGGTTTAGACGTCTGCCATTTGGACCATAATGCTGAAGTAACCAATAATTGTTGTTTCGAGGTGAACATGATGATGAGATTAGGGTTTCGAATGGCGGTGCTGCTCGCCGGTGGCTTGCTCGGGTATCAATGGCGCGATGCGGCGGGAGCCTGGTTCGGGGCGGGGCAGTCGGGCGTGCAGCCGGTATGGATGGTCCTTGGCGGTGCTGTGGTGGTTTATGCGGCAGCCGTCTGCCTGTTGGCCGTCGCCCGCTATGCGTTGAAGCGCGGCGAAGAAACGCTCGGGAGCGTGCCGCTGCCCGATTTGATCGCCGGATTGGCCGGGCTGACCGCCGGGCTTGTCGTTGCCGTACTGTTCTTTCCGTCTTTGCAGAAAATGAGCGGGGCCGGATCGGTGTTGCCGTTGCTGGTTGCGGTTGTTGCGGGCACGCTCGGGTACCGGGTCGGGTTGACGAAGAAGGAAGAGATTCTCGCATTCATTTCTGTGCTGCGTCGGGCGCAGATCAGCGACGGTACTGCTCCGAAAGCGATGCAGGAGCATAAAATTTTGGACACGAGCGTCATTATCGACGGCCGCATCGCCGACATTTGCAAAACCGGATTTATCGAGGGCACGCTGGTCATCCCCGAATTCGTGCTGGAGGAACTGCAGCATATCGCCGATTCGTCGGACCTGCTCAAGCGCAACCGCGGCCGGCGGGGGCTCGACATTCTGAACAAAATCCAGAAGGAATTGGACGTCAAGGTACTCATCTACGAAGGCGACTTCGAGGAAATTTCCGAGGTCGACAGCAAGCTGGTGCGGCTGGCGAAAGTGCTGCACGGCAAAGTGATCACCAACGATTTCAACCTGAACAAGGTCTGCGAGCTGCAGGGCGTGTCTGTGCTCAACATCAACGATCTGGCCAATGCGGTCAAGCCGGTTGTGCTGCCGGGCGAGGAAATTTTCGTGCAGGTCATCAAGGACGGCAAGGAGCACGGGCAAGGCGTCGCGTACCTCGACGACGGCACGATGATTGTCGTGGAAGGCGGGCGCGAGTTCATCGGATCGACGATGGAAGTGATGGTGACGAGCGTGCTGCAGACGTCGGCGGGCCGGATGATTTTTGCCAAGCCGAAATTGTTGGAAAAAGCGCAGTAAAACCGGTACAATGGGCTGAGGGCAACCAGGGCCGAACGCCCGGCGAAACAGGCGAAATTTACGGGTAATGAAACTTGCCTCTAAACGCGGTCGCTCCTCTTGCGGGCGGCTGCGGTAGAGGTTTTCTCTTGTTCAGACGATTCCATGGGGGGAGCGGGGATGGAGAAACTGGCAGCGGTTGTGGTGGCCGCGGGCAAAGGGTCGCGCATGGGCGCGGCGGAGAGCAAGCAGTTCCTGCCGCTGGCCGGCAAGCCGATTGTTGCGCACACGCTGGAGCTGTTCCAGTCGATCGCCGAAGTGGACGAGATCGTTGTCGTCACCGGAGCTGACGATGTAGACCGCTGCCGCGCCTATGGCGAACGCTATGGCATCGCCAAGCTGACGGCCGTCGTGCCCGGCGGCGCCGAACGGCAGGCGTCGGTATATGCCGGCCTGCGCGCGCTGGGCGACGGCGTCCGCGGCGTGCTGGTGCACGACGCGGTGCGGCCGTTTGCGCCGGCGGCGCTCGTGCGCTCGTGCTGGGAGAAGGCGCGCGAATGCGGCGCCGCGGTGCTTGCCGTGCCGGTGAAGGATACGATCAAGGTGGTCGACGGCGCGGGGCGCATCGAATCGACCCCGAACCGCTCGAGCTTGTGGTCGATCCAGACGCCGCAGGCGTTCCGTTTGCCGCTGCTGCTGGAAGCGTATGAGCGCGCAGAGGCGGAAGGATTCGCCGGCACGGACGACGCGATGCTTGTGGAGCGCCTCGGCCATGCCGTGCATGTGGTGATGGGCAGCTACGAAAACATCAAAATTACGACGCCCGAAGATCTGGTTTGGGCGGAACGCCTGTTGGAATGGCGGGGGGAGACGAAAGCATGATTCGCATTGGCAACGGATTCGACGTCCACGCGCTGGTCGAAGGGCGCAAATGCATCATCGGCGGCGTGGACATTCCTTACGAGAAAGGGTTGCTCGGCCATTCCGACGCCGACGTGCTGCTGCACGCGATCAGCGACGCGATTCTCGGCGCGCTGGCGCTGGGCGATATCGGCAAACATTTTCCCGATACGGACCCGCGGTTCAAGGATGCCGACAGCGTCAAGCTGCTGGAGCATGTGTGGGCGCTCGCGACCGAACGCGGCTACCGGCTCGGCAATGTCGACGCGACGATCATCGCGCAGCGGCCGAAGATGGCGCCGCATATTCCGGCGATGGTAGCCGTAATCGCCGCCGCGCTGCAAGCGGATGCGGATGCGGTCAATGTCAAAGCGACGACGACGGAAGCGCTCGGCTTCACCGGCCGCGGCGAAGGCATTGCCGCGCAAGCGGTTGTTTGTCTCGTTCGCGATGTGCTATGATTCATAAAACTTATTAGGGGGGACCGGCATGTCACAAGAAGTTCGCGTCCGTTATGCGCCGAGCCCGACGGGGCACTTGCATATCGGCGGCGCACGTACGGCATTATTCACGTATTTGTTCGCCCGCAGGCACGGCGGCACATTCCTGCTGCGCATCGAGGATACCGATCTTGAGCGAAACGTCGGCGGCGCGGCGGAGGAGTTCTATAACGGGCTGCGCTGGCTCGGCGTCGAATGGGACGAAGGGGAAGACGTAGGCGGCCCGTACGGCCCGTACCGCTGCACGGAGCGTCTCGACATTTACCGCGGCCATATCGATCAGCTGCTGGCGGAAGACAAGGCGTACCCATGCTATTGCACGGAAGCGGAGCTTGACGCCGAGCGCGAAGCGCAAATCGCCGCCGGCGCCACGGCCAAATATTCCGGTCGCTGCCGCCATTTGACCGCGGAGCAGCGCGAAGCGTTCGAGCGCGAAGGGCGCGCAAAGACGATCCGGCTGCGTTCCTCGATCGGCGAAACGCTGGCGTTCGACGATCTCGTGCGCGGCCCGATCTCGTTCGAGTCCGACGGCAACGACTTCGTCGTCGTCAAGTCGAACGGCATGCCGACGTACAACCTGGCCGTCGTTATCGACGACCATCTGATGCGGATTACGCACGTGACCCGCGGCGAGGAGCACATCTCCAACACGCCGCGGCAGATGCAGATTTATCGCGCCTTCGGGTGGGAGGTGCCGAAGTTCGCGCATCTCAACCTGATCCTGAACAAGGAAGGCAAAAAGCTGTCGAAACGCGACGAATCGATCCTGCAGTTTATTAGCCAGTATCGCGATCTCGGGTATTTACCGGAAGCGATTCTGAATTTCCTTGCGCTGCTCGGCTGGTCGCCGGGCACGGAGCAGGAAATTTTTTCGAAAGACGAGCTGATTGCGCTGTTCAGCCTGGATCGCGCCATCAAGTCCGGCTCGGTCTTCGACGAAGACAAGCTGACCTGGATGAACAACCACTACATGAAAGCGGCCGACCGCAGCCGTGTGGCGGCATTGGCGCTGCCTCATCTGCAACGGGCGGGCTATGTCCCGGCGCAGCCGGACGCTGCGGCGCTCGACTGGGTCGACCGGCTGGTGGCGCTGGTGAAAGACCAGCTGCACGCGGCGGGCGAAATCGTCGGCTTCGCCGAACCGTTCTTCCGCGCGGCCGAACCGGACGAGGAGGCGCAGGCGCTGCTGCGCGAGGAGCACGTGCCGAAGGTGCTGGCCGGCTTTCTGGCGCAGGTCGAGGCGGCGGAGGACTTTGTGCCGGAGGCGATCGGCGTTATGCTGAAGCAGGTGCAGAAGGAAACCGGCTTCAAGGGCAAGCAGCTGTTTATGCCCGTGCGCGTGGCGCTGACCGGCCAAATGCACGGTCCCGACCTGAACCAGTCGATCTCGCTGCTCGGCCCGGCCAAAGTAAAAGATCGCCTCTATGGCGTATTGTCAAGCCAAAAGTGATGGAGTATACTGTATAGCAAAGCAACGATCAGGAAAAGTACGGACGAGTAAGGATTTCCAGAGAGGATATTCGGGCGGGCCTTCACAGGCCTTTCCGGCTGCGAGATATCCATTCCCCTTGTGCGGAAATGCGCCTGTGAGCTGTGGGTTGAACCGGGATTCGCTTCGCTAATGCTGATGCGAGCCGGCTAGACCTGACCGGGGAGTCCCGTTACAGACTGCCGAAGAGGGGCGGCGCGCATATTGGCATCGGCGCATGGCTGCCCAAGCAGAGTGGAACCGCGTGACGACGCCTCTGCAGCTTATCTGGCTGCAGGGGCTTTTTGTTTTGCGGAGGTTGGAGGGGGACCGCTGCTTGCTTTACTCTTAGCGGGAAAACCTCCCGTTATTTTTCCGGTTTTCAGCGAAAACAGAGGAATAGCCGGAAAACCTCCCGTTATTTCAGCGCCAAATCGCGGATTCCGGCAAAAAGCCGAAAATTAACGGTATGATTTCCTGTCATTTTGGCAAATCGACGTTTTTGATGCGAAATAGAGGTAGGTTTTCCTGTTATTCATTTTAGGAACGGTCGGCATACCAAGCTAACCGCAGGCCAACTGCGTTGAGCAAGCGTCGAGCGACGATAGAAGGTTTTCTCATTTTACGGGCAGAAGGTGAGAGTCATGTTTCGGTCGATGCGATCGGACATTCAGACGGTGCTGGACAACGATCCGGCCGCGCGCAGCACATTCGAGATCGTGTTTACGTACTCCGGCCTGCACGCCATATGGGCGCATCGGGTGGCGCACCGGCTGTTCAGGTGGCGCCGGTTTACGCTGGCGCGGATCGTGTCGCAGGTGAGCCGTTTCTTCACCGGCATCGAGATCCATCCCGGCGCGCGGATCGGCGAGCGGCTGTTCATCGACCACGGCATGGGCGTCGTCATCGGCGAAACGTGCGAAATCGGCAACGACGTCGTGCTGTACCAAGGCGTGACGCTTGGCGGCACCGGCAAGGAGAAAGGCAAACGCCACCCGACGGTCGGCAACAACGTCGTCATCGCCTCCGGCGCGAAGGTGCTCGGCTCGTTCCGGATCGGCGACAATTCGCGCATCGGGGCGAATGCCGTCGTGCTCGATGAAGTGCCGGCGAACAGCACGGTGGTCGGCTTCAAGGCACGCATCGTCAAACGCGACGGCATCCGCGTCGACCGCCTCGACCACGGCGCGCTGCCCGACCCGGTGATCGACATGTTCCAGACGATGCAGCGGCAGATCGACGACCTGAAGCGCCAATTGGCGGAAGAACGGCAACGAAACGGAGGAACGCAAGCGTATGACGTTAAAAGTGTTTAATTCGCTGACCCGGACCAAAGAGTCGTTCGTGTCGATCGAACCGGGCAAAGTCCGGATGTACGTATGCGGGCCGACAGTGTACAGCTACATCCACGTCGGCAACGCGCGGCCGCTGATCGTGTTCGACGTCGTGCGCCGGTATTTGGCGCAGAGCGGTTACGACGTGACGTATATTGTCAACATCACCGACGTCGAGGACAAAATGATCCGCAAGGCGAACGAAACCGGCACGACCGTGATGGACGTGGCGGAAACGTACATCGCGGCGTTCCTGAAGGACATCCGCGAGCTGGGCATCCGGGAGGCGGTGCATCCGCGTGTGACGGACAACATCCCCGAGATCATCGCTTTTATCGAAGGGCTGGTCGCCAAGGATGCCGCATACGAAAGCGGCGGCGATGTGTATTTCCGCACAGCCGCGTTCCCGGATTACGGCAAGCTGTCGCATCAGAACATGGACGAGCTGCAGTTCGGCATCCGTGTCGAGGTGGACGAACGCAAGGAGAATGCGCAGGATTTTGTGTTGTGGAAGAACGCGAAGCCGGGCGAAATTTTTTGGCCGAGCCCGTGGGGGGAAGGGCGGCCCGGCTGGCACATCGAATGCTCCGCGATGGCGCGCAAATATTTGGGCGACACACTGGACATTCACGGCGGCGGGCACGACTTGCAGTTCCCGCACCACGAGTGCGAGGTCGCGCAGTCGGAGACGCTGACCGGCAAGCCGCTGGCCAACTATTGGATGCATAACGGATACGTGAACATCAACAATGAGAAGATGTCGAAATCGCTCGGCAACGGGCTCGACGTCAAGGATATGCTGGCGGCGGCCAAGCCGCAGGCGATTCGGTATTTTGTGCTGTCGGGCCACTACCGCAACCCGCTGAATTACAGCGACGACATTCTCCGCCAGGCGGGAGCGAGCGTCGAGCGGATCGACAACTGCGTCGCGAACGTGAAACACCGCGCGAAGACGGCAGTGGCCGGCGCGGCGGCCGCGGACGTTGCGGAAGCGGTGAAGCGGGTGGACGAAACGTTCCGCGTGAAAATGGACGACGACTTCAACACGCCGGACGCCATTACGGCCGTATTCGATCTCGTGACACTGGCGAACCGTTACTTGCAGCAGGAGCAAGTAACGGCGGGGTCGCTGGAACTGATTCTGCAGCAGTTCCAGGCGATGGACGACGTGCTGGGCATACTAAGCCCGGCGGATGATGAGCTGCCGGATGCCGACATCGACCGGCTTATCGCGGAGCGCGTGGAAGCGCGCAAGGCCAGGAACTGGGCGCGCGCCGACGAAATCCGCGATCTGCTGACGGAGCGCGGCATCGTGCTTGAGGACACGCCGCAAGGCATCCGCTGGCGGCGCAAATGAGCGGGCGCGACGATCAGCGCCCGGGTGTCCCGGCCTCGCCGGCCGCAGCGGCCGCCGACAATGCGCTGGCCGCGGCGCTGCTGGCGTTCCCGCCGGCCAAGGAGCCGCGGCAGCTGCAGCCGCTGGTGCTCGCTTACGTCGGCGACGCCGTGTACGAGCTGTTCGTGCGCGGGTACGTTGTGTCGCAGCCGAACCACCGGCCGCACCACCTGCACCGCGAAGCGACGCGCTTCGTGTCGGCGAAGGCGCAGGCGCGAGCGCTGGAGCGGTGGCTGCCGCTGTTGACCGACGACGAGCTCGATGTCGTCAAGCGCGGGCGCAACGCCAAGTCGGGCAGCGCGCCGAAGAGCGCCGACATTCTCGACTATCGCCACAGCACGGCGTTCGAGTGCCTGATCGGCTTTTTGTATTATCGCCGCGAATGGGAACGGCTGCGCAGCCTGCTCCTGACGACGGTCGAACCCGAACAGACGAAGTAAGGAGCGGCTGCATGATGGACAAACGCAACGAATACAAAGGAAGCGGCGCCTTCGGGGGCCGCGGCGGCAAGCCGGCGGCACCGGGCAACCGCGACCGCAGGCCTGCGGGCGGCAGAGCCGCGGCTCCGGGCGGCCGGCCGGATAACCGCGGCCGTGACGAACGTGCGCACGGGCGCGAACAGGAGCGCGAGCACGAAGCGGGCGCCGAGCAGGAGCAATACATCGCCGGCAAGCACTCCATCCTGGAGGCGCTGCGCGCCGGCCGCACGATCAACAAAATCTGGGTGGCCGAAGGCGCCCAGAAGCATCATGTGCACGACATTTTGACCGAAGCGAAGGCAGCCGGCATCATCGTGCAGACCGCGGACAAGCGCAAGCTCGACCAGATGGTCAGCGACGTGCCGCATCAGGGCGTCATCGCCCAGGCGGCCGCTTACGCCTACGTCGAGGTCGAGGACATTCTCGCCATCGCCGAGCGGCGCGGCGAGCCGCCGTTCCTGCTGATCCTCGACGAAATCGAGGACCCGCACAACCTCGGCTCGATTCTGCGCACCGCCGACTGCACGGGCGTGCACGGCGTCATCATCCCGAAACGCCGTTCGGCCCAACTGACCGCCACCGTATCGAAAACATCGGCCGGCGCCGTGGAATATGTAGCGGTTGCCCGCGTGACCAACCTCGTGCAGACGATCGAGAGGCTGAAGGAGCGCGGCGTCTGGATCGGCGGCGCCGACGGGGCGGCGAAGCAGGAAGCGTACCGCGCCGACCTGACGATTCCGCTGGCGCTCGTTATCGGCAACGAAGGCAGCGGCATCGGCCGGCTCGTCAAGGAGTCGTGCGATTTTCTCGTCAAGCTGCCGATGTTCGGCCGCATCAATTCGCTCAACGCTTCGGTCGCGGCTTCCGTGCTCATGTACGAAGCCGTCCGTCAGCGCATGGGCGCGTCGCAGCCGGCCAGGTAGCGGCGGCATGCAGGAAATCGTTATCGTCGACGGCTACAACATCATCGGCGCCTGGCCGGAGCTGCGCAAGCTGAAGGATGTGGAGCTGGAGCAGGCTCGGGACCTGTTGATCCAGATGCTCGCCGATTACCAGGCTTACTCCGGCGCGCGGGTTTATCTCGTCTTCGACGCGCACCAGGTGCCCGGACTCGGCGGCCGGTACGACCAGAACAAGCTGCATATCGAATACACGCGGGAGAAGGAGACGGCGGACGAGCTGATCGAACGGCTGGTCGGCGAACTGCGGGGCAGGCGCAAGCTCGTGTATGTGGCCACGTCGGACATGACCGAGCAGCATGTCGTGTTCGGGCTCGGGGCGCTGCGGCTGCCGGCCCGCGAACTGCTGGTGAAAGTGCGCCAAAGCCAGCAGGAGGTGCGGCAGCAGATCGACCGGGGCGGCGCTTCGGCGCGCAACACGGTGGCCAGCAACATGAGCGAAGAAATGCGTCAGCTTTTTGAGAAATGGCGTCGCGACAAGTGATTTCGGCACTTCTGGCAGTTGACGATAATTGTCAGCATCATGTATACTCAAAATATATTTTTCGGAAAAAGGTCATTGTTATTTGAATGCCAAGGAATTACTGGAAGCGATGCGACACCGTCGCAATCAAGTCGTACCTGGCAGCCGCACCGGAGGGATTGTTGGTGAGTGTCAACCTGAGCGATTGGCGATTACACGAGTTCGAGCTGCAGACGGACGAAGACAACGTCGAAGCGGTGCGTCAAGGCAGCGGCGATGCGCTGGAATACCTCATCAACAAATACAAGAACTTCGTTCGCGCCAAGGCGCGATCGTATTTTTTGATCGGCGCCGACCGGGAAGACATCGTGCAGGAAGGCATGATCGGCCTGTACAAGTCGATTCGCGATTTCCGCGGAGACAAGCTCGCCTCCTTCAAAGCGTTTGCCGAATTGTGCATCACCCGTCAGATCATTACCGCGATCAAGACGGCCACTCGGCAGAAGCACATCCCCTTGAATTCTTACGTTTCGTTGGACAAGCCCATCTACGACGAAGATTCCGACCGCACGCTGCTGGATGTCATCTGCGGCTCCCGCGTGACCGACCCGGAAGAGCTGATTATCAACCAGGAGGAGTTCAGCGGCCTGGAAGACAAGATGGGGGAAATATTGAGCGACCTGGAACGCCGCGTGCTGATGCTGTATCTGGATGGCCGATCGTATCAGGAGATTGCCGTCGACCTCGACCGCCACGTGAAATCGATCGACAACGCCTTGCAGCGCGTGAAGCGCAAGCTCGAACGGTATTTGGAAATCCGCAACTTGATCTGACCCGGCATCCTACACCACGAGGGGTGCTTTTTTATTTGTCGTCGTCGCAGCGCGATAGCGGGCAGTATCTCCTGTTGTCAGAATAGGCCATATAAAATGGCCTATTCGCCCCAATTTACTCGGCTCGTCCATAATAGCCAGTGAAATCACTGGCTATTTTCCGGCTGTCGGCTATTTTGGACGAAATAGCCAATAAAACATGGCTTATTTGGTTAGTGACAGTCGCAAAAATAACGGAAGTTGGTGTCGAGAATGGCTTGGGAGAGACTGCTGGAAACGGAACAGTTGGAAGTGATCGTCGACGATGCAAGAAGAAGCGTCATGCTGGAAGTGAATTCGGGAAGCGCGGTGCCCAAGTACATTACCGTTCATATCGCTACTGTCCGGGAACTGGATGACGTGATCGCGGCGCTGCAGCAAGCGAGGAAACGAATCCAGGCGGACGCCGAAGGCGAGTAGCCGATACTACGCAAGCCGCCGCGCGCTTTGTTCGTGATTGCCGGCAATCGATGAAAGGCAGGTATGGAAGGCGGAATTATGCCCATACTGGAGATGTGAGAAAACCTCTATCGAAGCTTTTCGAAGATGGGCGACCGCGGTTAGAGGTAGGTTTTATCGCCAATAAGAATTTGTATTTTCGCCTAGCTCGAAAACCATTAAATTCTTATGTGGTAATAATATAACAGCCGCCGGGGGCGCTATCTTGCAGAGATGTCTTCTTGACACGGTATTCTCGCTGTGCTAAAGTATTTTAGGTAACCCTAAATTGTCGGCATGTCCCAAAGACAATCCTAGGGTTCTTTAAATAGAACAGTCTCTCCCATACGGAGAGGGGATTGGAACGGAGGTGTGAACATGCGGGTTATTATTACTCTAGCATGCGTGAACTGCAAGCAGCGCAACTATACTTCCAACAAGAACAAGCGGAACAATCCTGACCGCATAGAGAAGAAGAAGTATTGCAAGTTTTGCAATGAACATTCTGCTCATCGTGAAACGCGGTAATATTCGGGGGTGTAGCAGTGGAATTTATCGGTAAAATGAAACAGAGTTTCGGCACTACCTTTTCGTTCTTCACGGACAGCTGGGCGGAACTGAAGAAAGTCAAGTGGCCGGGGCGCAAAGAGTTGACCAGTTATACGCTGGTTGTTATTTGCACCGTTGTTTTCGTGACGATCTATTTCGCCATCTTGGATGTT
This sequence comes from Paenibacillus cymbidii, assembly GCF_004764705.1. Taxonomy (GTDB): domain Bacteria; phylum Bacillota; class Bacilli; order Paenibacillales; family NBRC-103111; genus Paenibacillus_AN; species Paenibacillus_AN cymbidii. The sequence continues at coordinate 40,462 of NZ_SHLX01000034.1, forward strand.
ATCATTTCCGAATTGGTCAGACTCGTGACAGAATAGGAAACGGGTGATGGCGATGGAGAAGAGATGGTATGTGGTTCATACCTATTCCGGGTATGAGAACAAGGTGAAGGCCAACCTCGAGAAGCGCGTTGAATCGATGAACATGCAGGGCAACATATTCCGGGTGCTCGTTCCGATGGAAGAAGAGATCGTGAACAAGGACGGCAAGAAGAAAACCGTCATGCGCAAAGTTTATCCCGGCTATGTCCTCGTGGAAATGATTCAAACCGACGACTCGTGGTATGTCGTTCGCAACACGCCGGGCGTTACCGGGTTCGTCGGATCGACCGGTTCGGGCTCGAAGCCGACAGCGCTGCTGCCGGAAGAAGTGGAACAGATCCTGAAGCATATGGGCATGGAAGAGCCGAAGCCGAAGATCGACTTCGACCTGAAAGAGTCCGTACGCGTCAAAGTGGGACCGTTCGCCAACTTCGTCGGCTCCGTCGAAGAGATACTCGTCGATAAAAGCAAGCTGAAGGTCCATGTGAATATGTTTGGACGGGAAACCCCAGTTGAGCTCGATTTTACTCAAGTGGAAAAGTTATAGATCAATTGCGATTATAACGGCGGTTTCTGAAGGGTCTATTCATTCGGGTAGGCCTTCATTAATGCGCGATCGCAATTTTTTGTTTGTTTGCGGTCGTTGCGGCTATCAGCGTCATACTAAGGCAAGGAGGTGTCTCACATGGCCAAGAAAGTAATCAAGGTTGTGAAACTGCAAGTCAACGCAGGCAAAGCGAATCCGGCTCCGCCGATCGGTCCTGCGCTCGGTCAGGCAGGCGTCAACATCATGGCGTTCTGCAAAGAGTTCAACGCTCGCACCGCGGATCAGGCAGGTCTTGTTATTCCTGTCGAAATTACGGTATTCGAGGACCGCTCCTTCACGTTCATCACCAAAACTCCGCCGGCAGCCGTATTGCTTCGCGTAGCGGCTGGCATTCCCAGCGGATCGGGCGAACCGAACAAGAAGAAAGTCGCCACGCTCAAGCGTGACAAGGTTCGCGAAATCGCCGAACAGAAAATGCCCGACCTGAATGCGGCATCCGTGGAAGCGGCAATGCGCATGATCGAAGGTACGGCGCGCAGCATGGGTGTTACGATCGTCGACTAATCCCCGCCCAGGCAGGGAGTTGCGTCCGTTCGCGGATGCCGCGGCGCTTGCGCCGCAAAAGTGGGAGGACAAACTCCGCTATTACCACTCGAGGAGGACTTCTAATGGCTAAGCATGGCAAGAAATACAATGAAGCGTTGAAGCTGGTCGACCAGGAAGCGTTGCTGGAACCGCTCGAAGCCGTCACCCTCGTCAAGAAGGTGAAAACCGCCAAATTTGACGAAACGGTCGAAGTAGCCGTACGTTTGGGCGTTGACCCGAAGAAGCAAGACCAAGCCGTTCGTGGCGTCGTTGTACTGCCGCACGGCACAGGCAAAACGAAGCGAGTGCTCGTGTTCGCCAAAGGCGAAAAAGTGAAGGAAGCGGAAGCGGCCGGAGCTGACTTTGTCGGCGATCAAGAGCTCATCACCAAAATTCAACAAGGCTGGTTCGAATTCGACGTCTGCGTGGCAACGCCCGACATGATGAGCGAAGTCGGTAAACTCGGCCGTCTGCTCGGCGGCAAAGGTTTGATGCCGAACCCGAAAGCAGGCACCGTAACGTTCGAAGTCGGCAAAGCGATCCAGGAGATCAAAGCCGGTAAAATCGAATACCGTCTCGACAAAGCGGGTCAAATTCACGCGCCGATCGGCAAGTCGTCGTTCGACGACGAGAAGCTCGCCGAAAACCTGCGCGCGCTGATCGAAGCGCTCGTTCGTTCGAAGCCTGCCGCTGCCAAAGGCGTGTACCTGAAGAGCGCCGCGGTATCGTCGACGATGGGGCCAAGCGTCAAGCTGAGCCTGCAATCGTTCCGGTAATTGCCGTTGACTTGCCGCGAGATTTCGTGGTAAGCTAGCGAAGATTCAATTTAAAATCGAATATGTTGCCGTAGACAGCAGGTGCCGCAAGGCTTAATTTCCTGCCGAGGTTTGTGATAAAGGTTGCGTGTCGTCCTGTAAGGAACGTCCGTGAACGAATCAAGCCTTCGCGTGTCTGCGAAGGCTTTTTTAATGGCAAACTTCGGCTTCGATGCTGGTGCAGGCGACATTCGACATCGGCGGCCGCCGGTGCAACATTTTGCAGGAGGTGTAACGATGGGTAACGCACAAGTACGTGAAGAGAAACAACTGCTCGTGTCCGAAGTGACGACGAAGATGCGCGAAAGCTCTTGCACGATCGTAACCGACTACCGCGGTTTGAACGTGAAGCAAGTAACCGAGCTGCGCAAGTCGCTTCGCGAAGCGGGCATCGAGTTCCAGGTCATCAAGAATACGCTGGCTCGCCGCGCGACGGCGGAAGCGAGCTTGACCGAGCTGGATCAGTATTTGACCGGTCCGACTGCGATTGCGTTCAGCAAGGACGACGTCGTAGGTCCGGCCAAAATTTTGTCGGATTTCGCGAAGAAGAACGACAAGCTGAGTGTCAAAGCGGGCATCGTCGAAGGGAAAGTCGTCGACAGCGCGCAAATTTCGGCCCTGGCCAGCCTGCCGTCCAGAGAAGGCTTGCTGTCCATGCTCCTCAGCGTGCTGCAGGCGCCGATGCGCAACTTCGCGCTTGCGGTCAAGGCTGTGGCAGAGAAACAAGAAGGCGGCGCACAAGCGTAAGACGGCTTGGCGTGTTCGATAAGCAACACCACATTATTTCCTAACGAAAACGGAGGGTAATCCAAATGAGTAAAGAGCAAATCTTGGAAGCCATTAAAGGCATGACAGTACTGGAACTGAACGACCTGGTCAAAGCAATCGAAGAAGAGTTCGGCGTAACGGCTGCAGCTCCGGTTGCAGTAGTAGGCGGCGGCGCGGCTGTAGCCGAAGTGGAAGAGCAAACGGAATTCGACGTTATCCTGATGAACGCCGGCGCTTCCAAAATCAACGTTATCAAAGTCGTTCGCGAAATTACGGGCCTCGGCTTGAAAGAAGCAAAAGACCTGGTTGACGGCGCACCGAAACCGGTCAAAGAGAAAGTCGGCAAAGAAGAAGCAGAAGCGGTCAAAACGAAGCTTGCCGATGCCGGCGCTACTGTAGAAGTGAAATAAGGCTGTCGCCTGACGAACATCCCTTGAGAAGCCTGGCTTCTCAGGGGTGTTTTTGTATGGGCGGGGGAAGGAGCGCAACGTGTCCGGTCCGAATGAACATTACTATACCGCCAAGCCTACGGGGAAGCGCGACTTGCATACGATTGTCGAGACGCTGAGGGGCACGAGCTTCACGTTTCAATCGGATGCCGGCGTATTTGCCAAAAAAGGCGTCGATTACGGCAGCTGCGCGCTGATCGAAGCGATGGAGCTCGCGGACGACAGCCGCGTGCTCGACGTCGGATGCGGTTACGGGCCGATCGGCCTGGCCGCGGCGAAAGCGGCGCCGCGCGGCCATGTGACGATGCTCGATATCAACGAACGAGCCGTCGAACTGGCGCGGGACAACGCGGCGCGCAACGGCATCGGCAACGTGACGGTGCTGCAAAGCGATTTGCTGGAGCGCGTATCCGGCGAACGATTCGACGTCATTGTATCGAATCCGCCGATTCGCGCCGGCAAGGCGGTCGTGCATCGTCTGTTCGAGCAGGCGAGCGACAGGTTGCGGCCCGGCGGCTGCCTATGGATCGTCATTCAGAAGAAGCAGGGGGCGCCTTCCGCGATGGCGAAGCTGGAAACGTTGTTTCCGAACGTGCGCATCGTGGATAAAGACAAAGGATACTGGGTAATCAGGGCGGAGAAGGAAGCGGCGGCGGCCGTGGAGGCGACAGATGCGTAGAGAGTTGGGATGGAAGTGGGCGAATGCCATTTCGCTCACTTTCTTGTTGACTTCATTTTTCCGCTGTGGTATTATTATAAAATGTCAGTATTAAAATGGGCGATATGTCTTTAGTGCGCTAAAATGTCAAGCACTTTTTTGCGGGTCAAGCGGCACGAGCGATGGCGTCCATTTTTCGGCTTTTTCCAGTCCCCGGGATACTTATGCGCTCACGCCGCAGACAGGTATATTTTGCGGTTCTGTGGCGTATAATGGTAAAATTTTCGTCAATCTAGTTGGTAGGGTATTTTTGCGGATTCGTATGGAACAACAGCACATGGCATTACGAGCAACCAACGTCGCCGTCATCTCCAAGAAGGACGGTTAAAGTTGTTTTCTCTTGATGATACAGCATTTGCCCGATCGGCGCCAGTCGAATTGCTGTGAATGTTCGCGGGCAGTCGTTCGAATCCGTGTCGCATTCCGCCGGAGTGCGTGGATTGAAATAAATGAGTAGACTTGAGGGGTGAATGCAGTTGGCGGGTCAACTTGTTCCATTTGGTCGGCGTAATCGCAGGACGTATGCAAGAATCAATGAAGTGTTGGACATCCCGAACCTGATCGAAATCCAGCAAAAATCATACCAATGGTTTCTGGACGAAGGGCTTCGCGAAATGTTTCTGGACATCTCCCCGATTCAGGACTTTACGGGGAATTTGATTCTTGAATTTATCGATTACAGCTTGGGGGAACCGAAGTATACGGTCGATGATGCGAAAGAACGCGATGTTACCTACGCGGCTCCGCTGCGGGTGAAAGTGCGTCTGATCAATAAGGAAACGGGCGAAGTCAAGGAGCAGGAAGTATTTATGGGAGATTTCCCGCTCATGACCGAAACGGGAACGTTCATTATCAATGGCGCGGAACGGGTTATCGTCAGCCAATTGGTTCGCTCGCCCAGCGTCTACTTCAGCACGAAAGTCGACAAAAACGGCAAACGCACGTTCACGGCGACGGTCATCCCGAATCGCGGCGCGTGGCTGGAATTGGAAACGGACGCCAAAGACATCATTTACGTACGGATCGACCGTACGCGCAAGATCCCGGTTACGGTGCTGCTTCGCGCGCTCGGCTTCGGCTCCGATGCGGAAATCATCGATTTGCTCGGCGATGATGAATATATACGCAACACGCTCGACAAAGATAACACCGACTCGACCGACAAGGCGCTCATCGAAATTTACGAGCGGCTACGTCCGGGCGAACCGCCGACGTTGGACAACGCCAGAAGCTTGCTGATCGCACGCTTCTTCGACCCCAAACGTTACGATTTGGCCAATGTCGGCCGTTACAAGATCAACAAGAAGCTTCATATAAAGAACCGGCTCTTCAATCAGCGGCTGGCGGAAACGCTGGTCGATCCGGAAACGGGCGAAATCGTGGCCGAAGCCGGCTCGCTCCTGGACCGTCGTCTGCTTGACGAAGTGTTGCCGTTCCTGGAGAAGGACCGTGGCGTTGGCTTCAAGGATTACCCGATCCGCAGCGGCGTGACGGAGAACGATCATTTCGTCATGCAATGCATCGAGGTGTTCTCGCCGATCGAAGACGGCAAGGTCGTCAAAGTGATCGCCAACGGCAACATCGACAAGTCGGTCAAAAATATTACCCCGGCGGATATCATTTCGTCGATCAACTATTTCATCAACCTGCTGCACGGCATCGGCAGCACCGACGATATCGACCATCTCGGCAACCGTCGTCTGCGTTCGGTCGGCGAACTGCTGCAGAACCAGTTCCGCATCGGGCTGTCGCGGATGGAGCGCGTCGTGCGCGAGCGGATGTCGATCCAGGACGCCAATGTGATTACGCCGCAGGCGCTGATCAACATTCGTCCGGTTATCGCGTCGATCAAAGAGTTTTTCGGCAGTTCGCAGCTGTCACAGTTCATGGACCAAACGAATCCGCTGGCGGAATTGACGCACAAGCGCCGTCTGTCGGCTCTCGGACCGGGCGGTTTGACGCGCGAGCGCGCGGGCTTCGAAGTTCGCGACGTTCACCATTCGCACTACGGCCGCATGTGCCCGATCGAAACGCCGGAAGGTCCGAACATCGGCTTGATCAACTCGCTGTCGACGTTCGCCCGGATCAACGAATACGGCTTTATCGAAGCGCCGTACCGCTGGGTCGATCCGAAGACCGGCGCGGTAACGGATCAGATCGCTTATTTGACCGCCGACGAAGAGGACAACTACGTAATCGCGCAAGCGAATGCGACGCTGACCGACGCGGGCACGTTCGCCGACGATACCGTTATCGTTCGTTACAAGGACGACAACCTTATGTTGCCCAAAGAACGCGTCGACTATATGGACGTTTCGCCGAAACAGGTCGTTTCGGTCGCAACGGCGCTCATTCCGTTCCTCGAGAACGACGACTCGAACCGCGCGCTGATGGGTTCGAACATGCAGCGCCAGGCCGTTCCGCTGCTCATTCCGCGCTCGCCGCTCGTCGGCACGGGGATGGAGCACAAGGCGGCCAAGGACTCCGGCGTCTGTGTCGTCGCCAAGTTCGACGGCGTGATCGAGCGTTCGTCCGCCAACGAAATTTGGCTGCGCCGCCAGGAGATGGTGGATGGCAAACAAGTCAGCGGCAACATTACGAAATATAAGCTTCACAAGTTTATGCGTTCCAACCAGGGAACGTGCATCAACCAGCGTCCGCTCGTACGCCGCGGCGAAATTGTCAAGGCGGGCGACATTTTGGCGGACGGTCCGTCCACGGAGCAAGGCGAACTGGCGCTTGGCCGCAACGTTGTCGTTGCGTTCATGACGTGGGAAGGCTACAACTACGAGGATGCGATTCTGCTCAGCGAGAAACTGGTGAAGGAAGACGTTTATACTTCCATTCACATTGAAGAATATGAGTCCGAAGCGCGCGATACGAAGCTCGGACCGGAAGAAATCACGCGCGATATTCCGAACGTTGGCGAAGACGCGCTGAAGAACCTCGACGAGCGCGGCATCATTCGCGTCGGCGCGGAGATCGGCGCCGGCGACATCCTCGTCGGCAAAGTAACGCCGAAAGGCGTCACCGAACTGACGGCGGAAGAGCGGCTGCTCCATGCGATCTTCGGCGAGAAGGCGCGCGAAGTGCGCGATACGTCGCTGCGCGTGCCGCACGGTACGGACGGTATTGTCGTCGACGTGAAGGTGTTTACCCGCGAGAACGGCGACGAACTGCCGCCGGGCGTCAATCAGTTGGTTCGCGTCTATATCGCCCAGAAGCGGAAAATTTCCGAAGGCGACAAAATGGCCGGACGCCACGGCAACAAAGGGGTTATCGCCCGCATTTTGCCGGAGGAAGACATGCCGTTCCTGCCGGACGGCACGCCGGTCGAAGTCGTGCTCAACCCGCTCGGCGTTCCGTCGCGGATGAACATCGGCCAGGTGCTGGAAGTTCACTTGGGTATGGCGGCCAAGTATCTCGGCATCCATACGGCGACGCCGGTATTCGACGGCGCCAACGAGTACGACGTGTTCGACGCGATGGAAGAGGCAGGCATGCAGCGCAACGGCAAAACGATCCTGTATGACGGCCGCAGCGGCGAACCGTTCGAACGCGAAGTTACGGTCGGCGTCATGTACATGATCAAGCTGGCGCACATGGTCGACGACAAGATCCATGCCCGTTCCACCGGTCCTTACTCGCTCGTAACGCAGCAGCCGCTTGGCGGTAAAGCCCAGTTCGGCGGCCAGCGCTTCGGCGAGATGGAAGTGTGGGCGCTGGAGGCATACGGCGCGGCGTATACGCTGCAGGAGATTTTGACCGTCAAGTCTGACGACGTGGTCGGCCGCGTGAAGACGTACGAATCGATCGTCAAGGGCGAGAACGTGCCGGAGCCGGGCGTACCGGAGTCGTTCAAGGTATTGATCAAGGAACTGCAGAGCTTGGGGATGGACGTGAAGATCCTTTCCGAGAACGAAGAAGAGATCGAAATGAAAGAACTCGACGAAGACGAAGACAACACGAGCGACAAGCTCAATCTCAACCTGGAAGGCTCCGAGTACGGCGGCGGGGAGTAAGCAAGCCTTCGGCAACCGCGTCTTCCGCTCGCTTAGGGAGCGGCGGAGCTTCACCGCTGAACAACGGACGATTCTAGGACCGTTCGAACTATCTTGAGGAGGGTTGCTCCTTGATCGACGTCAACAACTTTGAGTATATGAAAATCGGGTTGGCATCTCCGGAAAAAATTCGTTCCTGGTCGCGCGGCGAAGTGAAGAAGCCGGAAACGATCAACTATCGTACGCTGAAGCCGGAGAAGGAAGGCTTGTTCTGCGAGAAAATTTTCGGACCTACCAAGGACTGGGAATGTCATTGCGGCAAATACAAGCGCGTCCGTTACAAAGGCGTCGTCTGCGATCGTTGCGGCGTTGAAGTCACGCGTCAGAAAGTGCGCCGCGAGCGCATGGGCCATATTGAATTGGCTGCTCCGGTATCGCACATCTGGTACTTCAAAGGCATTCCGAGCCGCATGGGTCTGGCGCTCGACATGTCGCCGCGTTCGCTGGAGGAAGTCATCTATTTCGCTTCCTATGTCGTAACGGATCCAGGCGATACGCCGCTCGAGAAGAAGCAACTGCTGTCGGAGAAAGAATACCGCAGCTACCGCGAAAAGTACGGTTATGCGTTCCAGGCAGGCATGGGCGCTGAAGCCGTTAAGAAGCTGCTTCAGGATATCGACATCGAACGCGAAGTCGATACGCTGAAGGAAGAGCTGCGCACGGCACAAGGCCAGCGCCGCAACCGCGCAATCAAGCGGCTCGAAGTAATCGAGGCGTTCCGCAACTCGAAGAACATGCCGGACTGGATGGTGCTCGACGTGCTGCCGGTCATTCCGCCGGAGCTTCGCCCGATGGTGCAGCTTGACGGCGGCCGGTTCGCCACGTCGGACTTGAACGATTTGTACCGCCGCGTCATCAACCGGAACAACCGGCTGAAGCGGCTGCTCGACCTTGGCGCTCCCGACATCATCGTGCAGAACGAGAAGCGGATGCTTCAGGAAGCGGTCGACGCGCTGATCGACAACGGTCGCCGCGGCCGTCCGGTTACCGGACCGGGCAACCGTCCGTTGAAGTCGCTCAGCCACATGCTGAAGGGCAAACAAGGCCGTTTCCGGCAAAACCTGCTCGGCAAACGGGTCGACTACTCCGGCCGTTCGGTTATCGTTGTCGGTCCGAGCCTGAAGATGTACCAGTGCGGCTTGCCGAAAGAAATGGCGCTCGAGCTGTTCAAGCCGTTTGTCATGAAGGAACTCGTCAACAAAGGCCTTGCGCATAACATCAAGAGCGCGAAGCGCAAAGTTGAACGCGTCAGCCCGGAAGTATGGGACGTGCTGGAAGAAGTGATCAAGGAGCATCCGGTTCTGCTCAACCGTGCCCCCACGCTTCACCGTCTCGGCATCCAGGCGTTCGAGCCGATTCTGGTCGAAGGCCGCGCGATCAAGCTGCATCCGCTCGTATGTACGGCATACAACGCCGACTTTGACGGCGACCAGATGGCCGTCCACGTGCCGCTGTCCGCGGAAGCGCAAGCGGAAGCGCGCATTCTGATGCTGGCATCGGGCAACATCCTGAACCCGAAGGACGGCAAACCTGTCGTTACGCCTTCGCAGGACATGGTGCTTGGCAGCTTCTACCTGACGATGTCCAACCCGGACGCCAAAGGCACCGGGATGATCATCAGCTCTGTGAACGAAGCGGTTTCGCTTTACCAGCGCGGCATTTCGTCGCTGCATGCCATTGTCGGCATCCCGGCCAAGGTGCTGAATAAAGCCAGCTTTTCGCCGCGTCAGCAAGAGGCGATCCTGATTACAACGATCGGCAAAATTATCTTCAACGATATTTTCCCGACCGATTTTCCTTACATTAATGAATCGACCAAAACGAATTTGCTGAACGGCATTTCCGACGAATATTTCGCCTTCGAGAAGGGCGCGGATATCAGCGAACGCATCGCGAATTTCCCGAACAAGATGGCAGTAGGCAAGGAGTACCTCGGTTCGATTATCGCCGAGTGCTTCCGCCGCTACCACACGATGCAGACGTCGATCATTCTCGACCGGATCAAGGAGCTTGGCTTTACGTACTCGACTAAAGCGGGGATAACCATCGCCGTTTCCGACGTGACGGTGCCTGCGGAGAAGGACGAGATTTTGCGCCAGTCGGAAGAGAAGGTCAAAACCGTTACCACGCAATACCGTCGCGGTTTGATTACGGAAGACGAGCGTTATGACCGCGTCATCGACATTTGGGGCCGCGCGAAAGACGCGATCACCGAAATTTTGATGAAGTCGCTCGACAAGTTCAACTCGATCAACATGATGGTCGAATCCAAGGCGCGCGGCAACAAGTCGCAGATCACCCAGCTCGGCGGGATGCGCGGCCTGATGGCCAATCCGTCGGGGCGGATCATCGAGCTCCCGATCAAGTCGAACTTCCGCGAAGGCTTGACCGTCTTGGAGTACTTCATCTCCACGCACGGCGCGCGGAAAGGTCTTGCCGATACGGCGCTGCGGACGGCCGACTCGGGTTATTTGACCCGTCGTCTCGTCGACGTCGCGCAGGACGTTATCGTCCGCGAAGACGATTGCGGCACGGATAAAGGCTTCACCGTTTCGAAGATTCAGGACGGCAAGGAAGTTATCGAAGATTTGTACGACCGGATCGAAGGCCGTTACGCGTTCGAAACGATCAAACATCCGAAAACCGGCGAAATTTTCGTCAGCCGCAACGAGCTGATCGAAGCAAATATCGCCGATGCGATCATAACGGCCGGCGTGGAGAAAATGCAGATCCGCTCCGTGCTCAGCTGCCGCGCCAAACACGGCGTCTGCAAGAAATGCTACGGCCGCAACCTGGCGACCGGCCAGCACGTCGAGATCGGCGAAGCCGTCGGCATCATCGCGGCGCAATCGATCGGCGAACCGGGCACGCAGCTCACGATGCGTACGTTCCATACGGGCGGCGTTGCGGGCGACGACATCACGCAAGGTTTGCCGCGGATTCAGGAGCTGTTCGAGGCGCGCAATCCGAAAGGGCAAGCGATCATCTCCGAAATCGACGGCGTTGTCAAAGATATTCGCGAGACGAAGGACCGCCGCGAGATCGAAGTGCAAGGCGAAGCCGAATCGAAGGTATATTCCGTCACCTACGGATCGCGGATCCGCGTGACGAAGGAGCAAGTCGTCGAAGCCGGCGACGAGCTGACCGACGGTTCGATCGACCCGAAAGACATGCTGCGCATCAAGGGCATCCGCGGGGTGCAGAACTACATCCTGCAGGAAGTGCAGCGCGTTTATCGGAACCAGGGCGTAGAAATCAACGACAAGCATATTGAAGTCATGATTCGCCAGATGCTCCGCAAAATCCGGATCGTCGACGCAGGCGACACGGTTCTGCTTCCGGGGGCATTCGTCGATATCCATGAATATGAAGCGGCCAACAAAGACGCGCTGTTTGCGGGTCTGGAGCCGGCGGTTGCGAAACCGGTCCTGCTCGGGATCACGAAAGCGTCGCTCGAAACCGATTCCTTCCTGTCGGCGGCTTCGTTCCAGGAAACGACGCGCGTCCTGACCGACGCGGCGATCAAGGGCAAAGTCGACCAACTGCTCGGCCTGAAGGAGAATGTCATCATCGGCAAGCTGATTCCGGCCGGCACCGGCATGGCGCGCTACCGCAACATTCGCGTCACCGATCCGAACGAAGAAGCAGTTGACGAGCTTGAAGGCGCAGACGTGGCCGATCTGGAAACAGGCGGCGCCGTGGTAGGCGTCAACTAGCGCAATCTCAAGGCTACCGGACTTGGATAGCCGGCCGCCGCGTTTCCCTTCGCAAGGCTGGGAAGCGCGGCGCTGACCGGCATATTTGTCTGGGGATGCGGGGAAAGATTTTGCCTCGGAACGTTCTTGACAGGGCATTTTCGAAATGCTACTATATCGTAGTGTGCCAAAATGGCTATGGAACCGCTTTGTAACGGGGGATGCTTGCATGCCTTACGAGAAAGTCAAACAAGCCGGGAAAATCAGCATTGGCACGAAACAAGCGACGAAGGCGATTGAGCTCGGCATTGCCGCGGAAGTGTTCGTCGCTAGCGATGCGGATCCGCGAATTACCGGCAGGGTGGCGAATCTGTGCAAGAAGATGGGCATCACCGTCACATACGTCGACTCCATGAAGCAGCTTGGCAAGAGCTGCGGCATCGACGTGGGCGCCGCGATTGTGGCAATTGTGAAGGATTGAACGATTTTTTTTGCTCATTTACGAATCGCCTGGATCTGTGGGCTTGCAATAAGCGTATAGCGGATGCGATTTGATATTCTGGGGAAGGGGGTGGCGACATGCCAACGATTAACCAATTGGTTCGCAAAGGCCGCGAGGCGAAAGTAACGAAATCCAAATCGCCGGCTTTGCAAGTAGGATTCAACGCATTGAAACGGGAACAAACCGATCTGAGCGCACCGCAGAAGCGCGGCGTATGCACCCGTGTAGGTACCATGACTCCGAAAAAACCGAACTCGGCGCTGCGCAAGTATGCGCGGGTACGTTTGACGAATAAGGTTGAGGTTACGGCTTACATTCCGGGGATCGGTCACAACCTGCAGGAGCACAGCGTTGTTCTTGTACGGGGCGGCCGGGTAAAAGACCTGCCGGGTGTCCGTTATCACATCGTTCGCGGCGCGCTGGACACAGCAGGCGTGAACAACCGCAAGCAAGCACGTTCCAAGTACGGAACGAAACGCGCGAAAGCGAAAAAATAATCCGTTCTTTACCAAATCGGAATGAATCACGCCAGAAAGGGGGATAACTATGCCACGTAAAGGTCCCGTAACACGCAGAGACGTATTGCCCGATCCGATTTACAACAGCAAGCTCGTAACCCGTTTGATCAACCGCATCATGATCGACGGCAAGCGCGGCGTTGCTCAATCGCTGCTCTACGATGCATTCAATGCCATCAAGGAGCGTACCGGCAAAGATCCGATGGAAGTGTTCGAGCAAGCGATCAAGAACATCATGCCAGTGCTGGAGGTTAAAGCACGTCGTGTCGGCGGTGCGAACTACCAGGTTCCGATCGAAGTCAAACCGGAACGCCGCACCTCGCTCGGCTTGCGTTGGCTCGTGAACTACTCTCGCCTGCGCGGCGAGAAAACGATGCAAGAAAGACTCGCATCGGAGATCATCGACGCCAGCAACAACACCGGCGCTTCTGTCAAGAAACGCGAAGACACGCACAAGATGGCGGAAGCGAACAAGGCGTTCGCCCACTATCGCTGGTAGAATGCTGCAAGTCCCAATGTAGAGGATGAAAGGAGAGACAACGCATATGGCAAGAGAGTTCTCCTTAAAAGATACACGCAATATTGGGATCATGGCGCATATCGATGCTGGAAAAACGACTACCACGGAACGCATTTTGTTCTATACCGGCCGTACCCACAAAATCGGCGAAGTGCATGAAGGCGCAGCGACGATGGACTGGATGGAGCAGGAGCAGGAGCGCGGCATTACGATTACGTCGGCCGCGACGACTGCGCAGTGGAAAGGTCATCGCATCAATATTATCGACACCCCGGGACACGTCGACTTCACGGTCGAAGTCGAACGTTCCCTTCGTGTATTGGATGGAGCCGTAGGTGTATTCAGTGCGAAGGAAGGCGTAGAGCCTCAGTCCGAAACCGTATGGAGACAGGCTGACCGCTATGGCGTACCTCGTATCGCTTACGTAAACAAGATGGACATCATCGGTGCCGACTATTTGGCGGTTATCGATTCGATGCGCGACAAGCTGAAAGCCAACGCCGTTGCCATTCAGCTGCCGATCGGCGCCGAGAACGAGTTCAAAGGCATCATCGACATCGTCGAGCGCGTCGCTTATATGTATAAGGACGACTTGGGCAAGGACATCGAGCAAACGGCTATCCCGGCCGAGTTCGCGGACAAAGTGGAAGAGCTTCGTGCCGAGCTTGTCGAGAAAGTTGCCGAGCTTGACGAAGAGTTGACGATGAAGTATCTGGAAGGCGAAGAAATCACGGTAGCCGAGATCAAAGCTGCGCTGCGCAAAGGCGTTTGCGAAGTGAAGATTTTCCCGGTTATCTGCGGTTCATCCTACCGGAACAAAGGCGTTCAGCTGATGCTTGACGCCGTTATCGACTACTTGCCGGCTCCGATCGACGTCCCGGATATTAAGGGCCACCTGGAAGACGGTACGGAAGCGGTTCGCAAATCATCGGATGACCAGCCGTTCGCCGCGCTTGCTTTCAAAATTATGACCGACCCGTTCGTTGGCAAACTGACGTTTTTCCGCGTATACTCCGGCGTGCTCGAATCCGGTTCTTACGTGTTGAATGCAACGAAAGGCAAACGCGAGCGCATCGGCCGTATTCTGCAAATGCACGCCAACAGCCGTCAGGAAATTTCCGTCGTATATTCCGGCGATATTGCGTCGGCTGTAGGCTTGAAGGACACCATCACCGGCGATACGCTGTGCGATGAGAAGCACCCGGTTATTCTCGAGTCGATGAACTTCCCGGATCCGGTTATCTCGATTGCGATCGAGCCGAAGACGAAGGTCGACCAGGATAAAATGGGGATTGCGATTTCCAAGCTGACGGAAGAAGATCCGACGCTTCGCGCTCATACCGACGAAGAAACGGGACAAACGATTTTGGCGGGGATGGGTGAGCTTCACCTGGAAATCATCGTCGATCGGATGCGCCGCGAATTCAAGGTAGAGACGAATGTCGGCAAACCGCAGGTTGCGTATCGCGAAACGTTCCGTACGGCAGCCAAAGTCGAAGGCAAGTTCGTTCGCCAATCCGGCGGCCGTGGCCAATATGGCCATTGCTGGGTTGAGTTCGAGCCGCTGGAGGCAGGATCCGGCTTCGTATTCGAGAACAAGGTTGTCGGCGGCGCTGTTCCGCGCGAATACATCGCGCCGGTTCAAGCCGGTATTGAAGAGTCGATGAAGAACGGCGTTCTGGCCGGCTTCCCGCTCGTCGATATCAAAGCGACGATCTTCGACGGTTCGTACCATGACGTCGACTCCAGTGAAATGGCGTTCAAAATCGCCGGCTCCATGGCGCTCAAAGCGGCCAAAGACAAGTGCAACCCTGCCTTGCTCGAGCCGATCATGAAGGTCGAAGTTACGGTTCCGGAAGAGTACATGGGCGACGTTATGGGCGACCTGAACTCCCGCCGCGGACGCATCGAAGGGATGGATGCACGCGCCGGCGCGCAAATCATCCGTGCCAAGGTGCCGCTCGCGGAAATGTTCGGCTACTCGACGACGCTTCGTTCGCGGACGCAAGGCCGCGGCGTGTATTCGATGGAAATTTCGCACTATGAAGAAGTGCCGCGTTCGATTTCGGAAGAAATCATCGCCAAGCATAAAGGCGCCTAATCCCGCCGTTTGCATCCGATGTGTTATAAGAGCGGAGGACGTGCTCGCCAAGAGCGCTCCGTTCTTGTAAAATATAATGAGGAACCTATTAAGGAGGATCAGTTTACTATGGGTAAAGCGAAATTTGAACGCAACAAACCGCACGTAAACATCGGCACCATCGGTCACGTCGACCATGGCAAAACGACTTTGACGGCGGCAATTACGACTGTACTGTCCAAAAAATACGGCGGCGCTGCAGTAGCGTTCGACCAAATCGACAAAGCGCCGGAAGAGCGCGAGCGCGGTATCACGATCTCGACGGCACACGTTGAGTACGAAACGAACAACCGTCACTACGCACACGTTGACTGCCCAGGCCACGCCGACTATGTCAAGAACATGATCACCGGCGCAGCACAAATGGACGGCGCGATTCTCGTTGTATCCGCAGCTGACGGCCCAATGCCGCAAACGCGCGAGCACATTTTGCTCTCCCGCCAGGTAGGCGTGCCTTACATCGTCGTATTCCTGAACAAATGCGACATGGTGGAAGACGAAGAATTGCTCGAGCTGGTTGAAATGGAAGTACGCGACCTGCTGTCCGAGTATGAATTCCCGGGCGACGACACGCCGATCGTGCGCGGTTCCGCTCGCGAAGCGCTGCAAAATCCGGAAGGCGAATGGGCACAAAAAATTGTTGAGCTGTTCGAGCATGTCGATACGTATATCCCGACTCCTGAGCGCGACACTGACAAGCCTTTCCTGATGCCTGTCGAGGACGTATTCTCGATCACAGGCCGCGGTACGGTTGCTACCGGTCGCGTAGAGCGTGGCGTTGTTAAAGTCGGCGATGAAGTTGAAATCATCGGCTTGACAGAAGGCACTCGCAAATGCGTCGTAACCGGCGTAGAAATGTTCCGCAAATTGCTTGATTCCGCTCAAGCGGGCGACAACATCGGCGCATTGCTCCGTGGTGTTGACCGTAAAGACATCGAGCGCGGCCAAGTTTTGGCGAAGCCGAACTCCGTTAAACCGCACACGAACTTCTCGGCTCAGATCTACGTCCTGACCAAAGAAGAAGGCGGCCGTCATAAGCCTTTCTTCACAGGCTACCGTCCGCAGTTCTACTTCCGGACGACGGACGTAACGGGCGTCATCACGTTGCCGGAAGGCACCGAGATGGTTATGCCTGGCGACAACATCACGGTAACGGTTGAGCTGATTTCGCCAATCGCTATCGAAGAAGGTACTCGCTTCGCGATTCGCGAAGGCGGCCGTACCGTTGGCGCCGGCGCTGTTGCTACAATCTCCAAATAAGCTGGCGGAGCCTGCATGGCTCCTCCGCTTGCGAAGCCCTCACCTTGGTGGGGGCTTTTTTTTGTTTTTCGCTGGCTCTCAGCCAAGCGCGACTTAGAGCATAGTTTCACGCCATGGCCGCTGGTCGCAAATTTTGCGAAGACGGGGCCCGTTTTAGCCAAATAAGCAATAAAACATGGCCTATTTCGCGAAGCGCCTTACTCGAGGGGTGCTCCTACCGGCGGCTGCATCATCAGCCGCCCCAACTGCCTGCCATCCTGCAATATGCGGATGGCGAAACTGTCATTGCCCCGAAATCGTCGGGGCAAATGAAGTTGTGCCCTACGGCGGCCGTCGGGGCAAGAAGATCCTCAGCCGAAAATGAAAATAATTTTCTAAAATAATTAATTTATATTGAAGAAAATATTCACCCGATTTATAATACATTTATCGAAAGCAAAAAGGGGGTCAAGAAGCGCGATGGAAGCTGTTCACCCGATATCGGGAACGTTCGCACGCATGCGGGAAATTGCCGACGACCTGACTTCGTCGGAACGGAAAGCGGCGGAATATATCATGCAAAATGCCGATGAAGTCATTCACTTGTCGATTACCGATCTGGCGCAAAAAAGCGAGAGCAGCGAATCGACCATCGTCCGGCTGTGCAAAAAATTGCGGTTGAAGGGGTATCAGGAGCTGCGGGTTGTGCTGGCGCAGGAGTTGGCTTCTCCGGTCAAACAAATTCATGCGCAGGTCGATTTGCAGGACTCGACGGAGGAAACGATGCGCAAAGTGTTTCAGGCCGCCCGTCAAGCGTTGGCCGACACCGAATCGCTGAACCAGACGGAGCAGCTCGAACACGCGGTGGAAACCATTCGCGGCGCAACAAGCATTTCGTTCTTCGGCATCGGCGCTTCGGGCGTTATCGCAACGGACGCCTATTATCGCTTCTCCAAGCTGGGCATCGGATGCCACGTCGCAACCGACGGGCACAGCCAGGCGAACAAAGCGATTCTGCTCGGAGAGGGCGATGTCGTGATCGGGATTTCGCATTCCGGGCGCACGCGCGACGTACTGCGGGCGTTGCATACGGCTAAGCTCGGGGGGGCCCGGACCATCGCCATCACGCAATTCGGCCATTCGCCGATTACCGATCTCGCCGATGTCGTTTTGTTTACCTCTTCGATGGAGACGGCGTTCCGCACCGAAGCGATGGCATCGCGAATTGCGCAAAGCGCCTTGCTCGATACGCTGTTCGTCAGCGTGGCGCTGACCCGGTACGAGCAAGTCATTCGCAACTACGACAAGGCGCGCGAAGGCACAACGGATATGCGTATCGATCACATTCGCGATTTGCAGCGCAGAAATTAGCAGTACCAATAGAAGAGAGGGGCATAAGTCATGCGGAAATTGGGTCTTCTCGCTGTGCCGGTCGTCTTGTCGCTTGCCGTTCTTGCCGGATGTACGACGAAAGATTCGGCAAGCGGCACGCCTTCGCCATCCGCTTCGTCAGCATCGCCGCAGCAGTCGCCGGCAGCGACAACCAAAGATTCGATCGTTTACGCGCAAAGCGTCGCCATCACGTCGCTGGATACGGCCGGCGCTCAGCCGCAAGGGTATCCGTCGGGCTATGAAGCCGCTTTTGCCATCTACAACGGGCTCGTCAAATTCGACGAGTCGCTTGGCTTCCAGCCGAGTCTGGCGGAGAAATGGACGACGAGCGACGACGGCCTCACCTGGACCTTCACACTTCGTCAAGGTGTAACGTTCCAGGACGGTACTCCCTTCAACGCCGATGCAGTGGTCGGTTATTACACGAAGATGCTCGACAAAACCTACAACGTGGGTTCGATTACGTTATGGGCGCCGATCGACAAAATCGTTAAGGATGGCGACTATTCGGTCAAAATCGTGACGAAAGAGCCTTACGGCGGATTGCTTAACACGCTGGCGCACGGATCGGCGCTCATTCCGAGTCCGGCCGCGCTAACCAAATACGGCAAGGACATCGGCTTGAACCCGGTCGGCACAGGCCCGTATATGCTCGACAAATTTCAGCCCGGCACGGAACTGACGCTCAAGGCGTATGACAACTACTTCGGCGGCAAGCCGCTTTACAAACAAATCACGTACAAGTACGTCGGCGACGCAGCAGGCCGCATCGCGGCGCTGAAAAGCGGCCAGGCCGACGTCATCGATGCGGTGCCGGTCGAAATGGCAGACGACCTGAAGTCAAACGCGAACATTGAAGTGATCAACAAACCGGGATTGCAGGTGTTCGGAGTCGGCTTGAACCAGACGAATCCGATTCTGCAGGACAAGGCGGTACGGCAGGCGCTCAACTACGCGATTCAGAAGGACGCGATCGTCAAGGCGCTGTTCAAAGGATACGCGACGGTGCTAACGAGCCCGCTGGCGCCGAACACGACCGGCTACGTCAAGTCGGGCGAATACGGCTACGATGCCGCCAAAGCGAAAAAAATGCTCGAAGACGCCGGCTGGAAAGCGGGAGCGGACGGCATTCTGCAGAAGGACGGCAAACGGATGTCGTTCAAGCTGCGCACCCCGGATGGCATGTATCCGAACGATGTGCTGGTTGCCGAAACGGTGCAAAATCAGCTGAAAGCGATCGGCGTTGAAGTGAAAATCGACAAGGTGGAGAAGTCGACGTTCTGGAACAGCATCAAGGTGCCCAAGGCTAAGGTCGATTACGATATGGCTTTGTTCGGTTACAATCCGTCCCATGGCAACGGCGTCATCCATATGGATGCGATGTTCGCAACGAACCCGAGCGAGACGGAAAACCCGGTGCAGTGGAATTTCAACTGGTACAGCAACAAGGAAGTAGACGCCGCGATCAAGGACGCGAATAAGCAGACAAACCCCGACAAACGCAACGAGTCGCTTGGCAAAGCGGAAAAAATCGTTTGGGACGAATCGCCGTACATCTGGCTGTATGCCAAAAACAACATCGTTGCGAAGAAAAAGGAAATCGGTCCGGTGACGGTGCTCCCCGTCGTCTTTACGCTGGTGCACCAAACCAAATAGCGGCGCGTCTGCAGGGAACGGTCCCGCTCCGGATGACGGAGCCAGGGGCCGTTTCCTCCCCGGCACGACAATCGAAACGCGCCTTTGACGGCCGGTTGCCCAAGGAGGAATTGCCGTGATGGTTTACATGCGGCGCAGATTTCTGTATTTGCTGCTGCAGGTGTTTGTGCTTCTGACGCTAATGTTTTTCCTGTTTCGTCTCGTGCCGGGCGATCCGGCTTCCTTGATGCTCGGCGGCAACGCCTCCTCGGCCGAGGTCGATGCGCTGCGCGCCAAGCTCGGCCTTGACGAGCCGATGCTGCTGCAATACGCAACATACTTGCTCCACATGCTTCAAGGCAATTTCGGATTCTCGCTCAGCTATAACATGCCCGTGCTAAGCGTGCTGGCCGATCGCGTCTGGCCGACCATCGAGCTGATGCTGCTCAGCACCGCCCTTGCTGTGCTGATCGGCGTACCGGCCGGAATATGGTCGGGCTACAAGCCGCGTGCTGCCGGAAGCCGAGCGCTGCTTCTCGCCTGGATCGGCTTGCTGGCCGTCCCGAACTTCTGGCTCGGACTGCTCCTCGTGCAGTTGTTCGCCGTCAAGCTGAACTGGCTTCCGGCAATGAGCGACGGCAGTCTGATCGGCATGCTGCTTCCCGCGGCGGCGATTGCGGCTCGTCTCATTGCCCTTATTGCGCGAATGACGCGTACGGTCATGATGGAAGTGCTGCATGAGGATTATATTCGCACTGCAGAGGCGAAGGGGATGCCTGTCCGTACGACGATATTCAAGCATGCGCTGCGGCCGGCGCTGCCGCCGATCGTGACGATGATCGGCCTGCAATCGGGATATTTGCTCGGAGGTTCGGTCGTCGTGGAAAATTTATTCTCTTATCCCGGCATGGGGCAACTGCTGCTATCCGCCCAAAGCATGCGCGATTACGAGCTGATGCAGGGAATCACCGTTTTTTTTGTCGCAGGCTTCTTGCTGATGAACCTGTTCGTCGATCTGCTCTACAGCCGGCTCGATCCGCGCATTCGTTACGACTGAGGGCGCCCGTCATTGCCGAATGGCCGGCGATTTTTGCGAAAGGAGGCGAAACGGATGTCCGCACCGTGGACCGTGCCGTCCAAATTCAACGTTCTTGCCCGGCTGACGAGGCCGCTGTTCAAGGACGCGACCTTGTTCGTCGGCGCAGCCTTGCTGTTTGCATTCGTGCTGTGCAGCTTGCTGGCGCCGTGGATCGCGCCTTACAGGCCGGACGATCAGAATCTGATCGCCGCGTTGGAGGCGCCTTCCGCGCAGCATATTTTCGGAACCGACGAGCTTGGCCGGGATAACTTCGCCCGCATCGTCTATGCGTGCCGGGTCGATCTGCTCATCGCGCTTGGCGGCGTGCTTGCGGCTTACGCCGCGGCGCTGCCCTTCGGATTGTCCGCCGGTTATTTCGGCGGCCGGATCGATCGTTTGATTTCGGCGATATCCGAGTCGATTCTGACCTTCCCGTCGCTCGTGCTGGCGATTATCATCGTTTCGATGATCGGTTCGGGCAAAAGCGGCCTGATCCTTACGATTGTGATCACGCAAGCGCCGCAAATCGTTCGCTATTTGCGCGGCTTCGTGCTCCAGGTGAGGGAAATGGAGTATATCGCGGCTGCGAAAGCCGCCGGCAGCCGCACGTTGACCATTCTCATGCGGCATGTGCTCCGCAACATACTGGGTCCCAGTCTGGTCGTCGTCAGTCTGCTTGCCAGCGAAGCGGTGCTCGTCGCCGCCGCGCTCGGCTTTCTCGGGCTCGGCGTACAGCCGCCGGAACCGGAATGGGGGACGATGCTCAGCCGCAGCCGCTCCTACTTCATGTCGGCGCCGCATCTGATGCTGTTTCCCGGTCTGGCGATCGCCTTGCTGATTCTCGCGTTCAACCTGCTCGGCGACGGCCTGAGGGATACGCTGGACGCAAAGAAACGGTAGGCGGCATGATCCTTGCTTCCATCATCCTTACGATACCGGAAAGAAGCGGAGTTGAATAAAAGTGGGAAAAGAAACAGGGACACCATCGACTACCATCGACCGTACGTTTATTCGGCTCGGCGAAACGATCGATGCGCTCGTATCGAAAGATTTTACGGCGAGAGGCATCTCGCATGAGCTGTATGAGCAAGCCCGCGCCCAGACCGGGCTGCCGCTGACGACCGCCGCCGCGGCATTGCTTGTGCGGCATGTGCGTCCCGGCGATCGGGTGCTTATCTTTACCGGCTGGCCATCGCGGTCCTGGCTGATTCGCGGCTTGACCGAAACGGACGGACCTGTGGGTGCCGCCGTGCTGGCTCGTGCGATCGAGCAAGGACTCGGTGCGATACCGATTGTCGTCATGGAGCAATCGCTCCTTCCGTTCGGAGAAACGGCGCTTCGCGCGGCCGGACTGATCGTAAGCGATTTGCAAACGGCGCTTCGTTCCAAACCGGGGCCACCTTCGGCTGCTGTCGCGGCTGCGATTGCCTACCCGACCGATTGGGAGGCCGGCCGTGCGGCGGCAGATGCGTTCCTTCAGGAGCTCGGGCCGGCGGCGCTTATTGCAGTTGAACTGCCGGGAGCCAATGCGGAAGACAAGTATCACAATGTAACGGCGAGAGAAGTGCCTTCCCAGTTGGTCATCAAGGCGGATATCTTGTTCCGCGAAGCCGGCCGGCGTCGCATCCCCACGATCGGCATCGGGGACGGCGGCAATGAGCTCGGCATGGGCAACGTCAAGCAAGCGATCGTTCAACATTTGAAAAATGGCGACACCGTCGCGCCGGTTACCGAGGTCGACGTGCTGATCGCATCCAATATATCGAACTGGGGCGCATACGGGTTGGCTGCCATGCTGTCGGCCATGATCGGCAAACCGGACATTATCCGGGGCATCAGCGTTTCCCGAATCACCCAGCGTCTTGTCGACGCAGGCGCTATCGACGGCCTGACCGCATACGTCGACGCCAAAAATGACGGGACGAGCCAGGAGATCAACGAGGCGCTGATGGGGCTCATGCATATGGCGGCGACAATGCACCTTAACGGATGGGCGAAAGGCTAAGAGAAGGAGGAATTCGCGATGGACCCTTATGAATCGATTGGCCTGCCGCGTGTCGTGAATGCCGCCGGCAAAATGACGTATCTCGGCAGCTCGGCCGTTCTGCCGGAAGTGGCGGAGGCGATGGCCCAGGCGGCGCAAAGCTATGTCGATATGGCCGCGCTCAAACGGACGATCAACGACCGCACGGGCGGGTTGGCCGGTGCGGAGGCGGCTTGCGTCACGGCAAGCGCCGCGGCGGGCATCGTTATATCGGTGGCCGCGGCGTTGACCGGCACTGATTTGGCGGCTATTGAGGCGCTGCCGGATATAACGGGCCCCAAGCGCGAGGTTATTTTACAAAAGGGGCATGTCGTAAATTTCGGCGCCAACCTGGCGCAGATGATTCGTATGACCGGCGCGCGCCTTGTCGAGATCGGCACAGTGAACGGCGTCAAGCCGTACCATTTGGAAAGCGCGTTGTCCGAAACGACGGCTGCCATTGTATATGTGGTGTCGCATCATGCGGTATCCAACGAGATGCTGACGCTGCCGCAAGTCGCGGCCATCGCGGCGAAGCGCGGCGTACCTGTGATTGTCGACGCCGCGGCGGAGGTCGATCTTGCGCTGTATATATCGCAAGGGGCCGATCTTGTCGTCTATAGCGGGCACAAGGCGATCGGCGGACCGACTTCGGGTTTGATTGTCGGCCGTAAGCCGTTGATCGACGCATGTATGATGCAAGAAAAAGGATACGGACGCGCCATGAAGCTGGGCAAAGAGAACCTGATCGGCTTCTACAAGGCGTTGGAAGCTTACGTTCGCCAGCAGCCGGAAGCGGCGCAGGAGCGTTGTTTGCGCGTAACGGAGGAGCTTCAGCGGGAATTGGCCGATTTGCCCGGCATTGCGACGAGCATCGTCTGGGATGCCACACGGCCGATCCCGCGTCTGCTGGTGACCGTGCAGGCCGGCGCGGGCCGAACGGCGAAGGAAGTCATCCGGCTGCTGGAAGCCGGCAACCCGTCGATCCGGACCCGAAACCACCTGGTGGACGAAGGCATCATCCAGTTCGATCCGCGGGAGCTGAAGCCGGAAGAGACGAAGATCATCCGGCAAGCGCTGACCATGATTCTGACGTAATTTGGCTATAAGATTGGGACCTGGCGCGATTGGGGATTGGTCAAGGGGATAGGGGGAGAGACAATGGAATGGTTTGAACACGCGATCGGCGGAAGCGTCATCCTGAACGTCCAGACGAGCTCGCTTGGCGCCTCGTTGGCTGCGCATCAACTGCTGGGCCGCGCCGTATTCGTTGGCGTCATGGCTCGCGATTATCCGAATTTGGCCGACGGGGCCGCCTATATCGGGCGCTTGCACGAAGCCGGTATACAAGTGTCCGCCGGACTCGGCGACGGCAGCCCCGACGAGTGGGAACGGGCGCTACAGCTGGCGCTGGCGGCTCGTCCGCCGCATTTGAATCAAATTTTTTCGGCGGCGGCGCTCTCGCAATTCGCGCTCCGGCGCGAAGGAGCGCATACCGTCGTGAACGCCATGATCCGCCCTGCCGGCGAGCCGGGCATTGTGTCGCTCGGCACCGGTCCGCTCAGCGGCAGAATGGCAGGCGGGGTACGAGTGCCGGCGGATGCGGCGATTGCCATGATGTGCGAGATGGGTATCGTGTCGGTGAAACTGTTTCCGATCGAGGGCGACCTCCGGCTGGACGAAGTGCGCGCGGTCGCCCGCGCGGTTGCAGCCGCCGATATGATGCTGGAGCCAACCGGCGGCATAACCCCGGACAATGTGGCGCGTGTGGTCGATGCTTGCCTCGCCGAAGGGGTGAGGTGCGTTATGCCGCATTTATACGGTTCGCTGAAGGACCCGTCGACGAATGATCTCGACATCGCCAGACTGGAACGTGCCGCTCGCGAAGTGGAGCGGTTGTTCGCGGGGAGCGGAGCATGACCGCGCGCGGGGCGGACGGGCAGCGGTCCGGCAGCGGCAATTCCGACCCTGCGGAGTCGGGCGGTCGCGAGCTGCTGCTTGCGGTTGACATCGGCTCCACGCTGGTCAAGGTGGCATTGATCAGGGTTGCGGACGGCGCGATAATCGCTGCCGGTAAAACGACGCTGCCCGTCGAACGTACGGGCGAACGAGCGGAATTGAAGGCGGAAGCGTTGTGGGCGGCATTTGTGTCAGCAGTGCAGGCCGTTCACCGGCAGACGGCGGACGTTGCTGCACGGCTTGAAGCGGTAAGCGTGACGTCGCAAATGGCCGGTCTGGTGCTGCTGGACGAACGGTTTCGACCGGTGCGGGGCATGATTCCCGGTGTCGACAGCCGCGGTGCCGCGTACGTGGAGGCGTTCGCCGAACGGCTCCAGGAGCCGCTCGTCTATGCGCGTACCGGCTGCCCGCCGATCGGCATCTACCCGAGCGTGAAGCTGATCGGTTTGCGGGCAGAAGAGCCGGATGCCTTGCGGCGCACGCGTTTCATCGGCGGCGTCAAGGAATATGTCGTGCAGCGGCTGACCGGCCGTTGGGTGACCGATCCGGCAACGGCTTCCTGCACGCAGCTGTACGACCAGCGATCCGGCGATTGGTGGCCGGAAGCGATTGCGGCGATCGGCATCAAGAGCGGCATGCTGCCGACGCTTCTCGCTCCGGAGGAAACGGCGGGGTCGCTGATGGCGCCTGCCGCCCGGGAACTGGGCTTGTTCGAGGGCATGCCGGTATTGGTAGGCACAGGCGACGGACCTGCCGCGAACTTGTCGACCGGCGCGATCACCTCCGCCGAGCTTTGCGTTTCATTCGGTACGACCGCCGTAACGCGCTATTTTTCGGAGGAGAACCCGGCTTTCGAAGTGGCGCCGGCAGCCGAGGAAGGGACGGAGGCGGCGATGCGGCGGCGGACGTTCCGCCAGCATTTCGGCGGCCGGCTGTTTTTGCACGGCTGCCGGCTGGAAGGCGCGGGGCCTGCGCTGGAGCCGCTGCTGCCGGCATTTGCAGACGAGACGGCCCCATTGCCGGCGCGCACGATGGGCGACGGCGCGCTGCAGTTCGACCCGTATGCCGAAGAAGAGGCGAATCGTTTTGTCGGCGGCGGCGAATCCGTCGGCCGCGGCGAACGGCTGCGCGCAGTGCAGGACGGCATCCTGCTCGCGCTGCACCGGGGGATGGCGCCGGCGCTTGCGGGCCGCGGCTTCCGCGACATTCGGCCGATCGGCGGCGGCATGGCGAACCGGCCGTGGATGCAGGATATGGCCGACTTGTTTCAACTGCCGGTAGTGCTTACGCAGGGTGGGGACGGCACCCTCGGCGCAGCGATGATCGCGCTGAAAGGGCTTGGGGTCGTCCCGACATGGCGGCATGCTGCCGAACGTATCGTTCGCCTAACCGGCGTGCTTGAACCGAATGTCGCGGTTCGCGACGACTGGCGGCGATGCGCGGAGCGATTCCGATTGCTGCAGGAAAGGAGAGGACGGGCATGAAGGAGCAGTTGCTGTCGGTGCGCAATCTTGTGACGGCGTTTCGCACCGGGAGGGGCACGGTGCGCGCCGTGGACGGCATTTCGTTCGACGTGGCGTACGGGGAAACGGTCGGCATCGTCGGCGAGTCGGGCAGCGGCAAAAGCGTGACGTCATTGTCGGTTATGGGGCTCGTCAAGCATCCGGGCGTCGTGCTCGAAGGCTCGATCCGCTTCCGCGGCCAAGAGCTGGCCGGATGTCGGCCGAAGGAATGGCGGGCTATTCGCGGCAAGGAAATGGCGATGATTTTTCAAGAACCGATGACGTCGCTCAATCCGGTATTGACCATCGGCGAACAATTGGCCGAAACGATCCGGCTTCATCAAAGCCGCGGGCGTATGGAAGCGATGAAGCGAGCCGCCGACCTGCTGGAGAAGGTCGGCATTCCGATGGCGGAGGCGCGGCTGCGCCAATACCCGCATCAGCTTTCCGGCGGCATGCGGCAGCGGGTGATGATAGCGATGGCGTTGTCCTGCGATCCGCAGCTGCTGATCGCCGACGAACCGACGACGGCGCTCGATGTGACGATTCAGGCGCAAATTCTCGATTTGCTAAAGCGGCTGAACCGGTTTGAAGGCATGGGGTTGTTGATGGTGACGCACGACCTCGGCGTCGTTGCCGAAACTTGCGAACGCGTCATCGTGATGTACGCCGGACGAATCGTGGAGCAAGGCCCGGTTGCCGACGTATTCCGTGATCCGCGGCATCCGTATACAGCGGCGTTGTTGCAGTCCATCCCTGTCATCGGCAAGGAACGCGGCCGGTTGTTTTCCATTCCCGGCAGCGTGCCGTCGCCGCATGCGATGCCGGCGGGATGCCGGTTCCATCCGCGCTGCGCGCACGCCTTCGACCGCTGCACGCAGCAGATGCCGCAGCTTCGGGAAGCGGGCAACGGCAGAATGGCGGCCTGCTGGTATGCGGAGCAGCTCGGACTGCAGCCGACGCAATCGCTTGCGGTTGGCGATGCCGCACGAAAGGGGAAAGCGCCATGGGAAACGTAACGGCAGCACGCGGCGCGGCTTCCGGACCGGCGGTCCCCTCTCCGCCTCCGCTCGTGCAGGTGGAGGGGCTGTCGAAGCATTTTGCGACCGAACGCAAGCTGTTCGGCAAGCCGGCCGGAACAGTGAAGGCGGTGAACGGGCTGACCTTCGACATTCGGGACGGCGAAACGTTTGCGCTTGTCGGCGAATCCGGCTGCGGCAAAAGTACGGCAAGCCGCTTGATTCTGCGTCTGCTTGACCCAACGTCGGGGACGGTGAAGTTTCAGGGGAACGATCTGTTTGCCTTGTCGCGGAAGCGGATGCGCGAGATGAGGCGGCACATGCAGATCATTTTCCAGGACCCGTTCGGATCGCTGAACCCGCGGATGAAAATACAGGATATTATCGCCGAGCCGCTGGTCGCTCATCGGGAAGGCAATGCCGCCGCACGGCTGCGCCGCGTCAAGGAGCTGATGCAAATCGTAGGGTTGAGCGAAGAGATGCTGCAGCGCTATCCGCATGAATTTTCCGGCGGCCAGCGGCAGCGGATCAGCATCGCGCGGGCGCTGGCGCTCCAACCGAAGCTCGTCGTCTGCGACGAGGCGGTATCGGCGCTCGACGTTTCGATACAGGCGCAGGTATTGAATTTGCTGCAGGAGCTGCAACAGCGGTTTGGTTTAACTTACTTGTTCGTCTCGCACAATCTGAGTGTCGTCCATCACATTGCCGACCGCGTCGGCGTGATGTATTTGGGGCGGCTGGTCGAGCTGGGCGAGGTAGATGCGATTTTTAATCAGCCGGCCCATCCTTACACGCAAGCGCTGTTATCGGCCATTCCGGAAATCGAACCGGAGCGGCGGCGCGAGCGGATCTTGCTGCAGGGGGACTTGCCCAGCCCGACGAATCCCCCGTCCGGCTGCCCGTTCCATACCCGTTGCCCCTATGCGCAGCCACGCTGCGAGACGACGGAACCGATGTTCCGCGAAACTGCGGACGGCCACTGGTCGGCTTGCCACTATCCATTGGCGGCTATGACTTGATCGGCCCGCTGTCCGACAGCCGCTTCTTCCCGAACGGGGATGAGGCGGCTTTTTAGCAACCGCATCACGAAGCATCACTGCGCGGAAGGGTTGCTCCTCCGATCGCTTGTTGTTTTCGGATGGCCTGGAATCAACGAGGTCAAGGTGGCCATCCGAAAATAAAGGCGACCGCTGCCGCTTCTCCGGAGCACCCCTTCTACTCCGCTACTTGCGTGAAACATCAGCAATGCAAACGAAGCTTCACGCCTTAACCGCTGCGCGGAAGGGGTGCTCCTCCGATCGCTTCTTGTTTTCGGATGCCCGGGATCAACGAGTCCAAGGTTGGCATCAAATAGGCACTTCAAGCCAAATAGCAAGTGAAATCACTGGCTATTTGGATGAGGGCGGCCGTTTTTGACGAAATAGGCAATAAAACATGGCCTATTTCGCGAAGCGCCTTACTCGAGCAGCCCAGAAGCAAATTTGTAAACAGACGGAGGGGAGAATGCGGCGCATCAAACAAAGTGTCAACTTTATGAGGGGGGCTCCTACCGTGCGGCTGCATCACCAGCCGCTGCGTCCGCCTGCCATCCTGCAATATGCGGATGGAGAAACTGCCATTGCCCGAAATCGTCAGGGCACATGAAGTTGTGCCCTGCGTGCGGCGGCCGTTGGGGCAAAAGGATTTTCAGCCGCCGCGGAAGCGGGGGGCGGCGGCACAAAGAAGCGAGCGAAGCAATGCGCCGGCGGCGGCGATTCGCAATGTTTGAAAGCAGAGGCGAGGGGGCGGGAGCGGAGAGCGGGGGGTGGTGTGGAGAAGCGGCAGCGTTCGCCTTTGTTTTCCGGATTCATCATTCGACCTGATTGATTCAGAAGAATCCGGAAAACAAGAAGCGATCGGAATACCAACCCCCGCGCGCAGCGGGAGCGAAAAATCGCCCGTGTTTCTCTATATAATAGAAGAAACGCAACAAGAAATCGTTTCGCAAAAAAAACTGGGCATTTACTGAAAATTTTCTTGCGTTTCATTTTCATTTTTTATATAATAGTGAACGTTGGTCTGTGACGATGCGATGATGCGAGAGGTTGCTGATACACCCGGCCCCTTTGCCATGGTGAGTGATCAGGAGATTTTCGCGGAGTAGGTCCGATAACTGATATTGGGCGATAGAAGGAGGGACTTATATGGCAAAACAAAAGATTCGAATCCGTTTGAAGGCGTACGATCACAGAATTCTCGATCAATCCGCCGAGAAGATTGTGGAAACCGCAAAACGTTCCGGTGCAGGTGTGTCCGGGCCGATTCCGCTTCCGACCGAGAAGCAAATCATCACGATTTTGCGCGCGGTACACAAGTACAAGGATTCCCGGGAACAATTCGAAATGCGCACGCACAAGCGCTTGATCGACATTGTCAACCCGACGCCGCAAACAGTCGATGCGCTGATGCGTCTTGACTTGCCGTCTGGCGTAGACATTGAAATCAAGCTTTAATAATCGAACAACAAACGTAAAAGGAACGAGGTGTCAACATTGACCAAAGGTATCTTAGGGAAGAAGCTGGGGATGACCCAAGTGTTTACCCCGGAAGGATTGGTTGTACCGGTTACCGTAATCCAAGCAGGCCCTTGCGTGGTGCTGCAGAAGAAAGATGCGGACAACGACGGGTACGAGGCCATCCAAATCGGTTTTGACGACAAGAAAGAAAGCCGCGCCAACAAACCGGAGCTGGGCCATGCGAAGAAAGCGGGCGCAGCGCCTAAGCGCTACATTAAAGAAGTTCGCGGAGTCCAGTTGACGGACTATGAGGTAGGACAGGAACTGAAAGCGGACCTGTTCGCCGAAGGCGAATTCGTCGATGTAACAGGCACTTCCAAAGGCAAAGGCTTTACCGGTACAATCAAGCGTTGGGGACAATCGCGCGGCCCGATGGCTCACGGTTCCCGTTACCATCGCGGACCGGGTTCGATGGGTTCGATCCAGGCGAACCGCGTACCGAAAGGCAAACACTTGCCGGGTCACATGGGGCAAGAGACCGTCACGCTGCAAAACCTGCAAATCGTGAAAGTCGACGCCGATCGCAACGTTATTCTCGTAAAAGGCTCGATTCCAGGAGCTAAAAATAGCTACGTCAGCATCAAAACAACGGTGAAAAAGTAACAGGTTCAGAAAGGAGGATCCTACATGCCTAAAGTATCGGTATACAACGTAAGCGGCGCGCAAGTGGGCGAAATCGAGCTCGCGGACAGCGTGTTCGGCATCGAGCCCAACAAGTACGCGCTTCACGATGCAGTCGTTATGCAGCAAGCTTCGCAACGCCTAGGCACGCACAAAGTCAAAGGACGTTCGGAAGTCCGCGGCGGCGGTCGCAAGCCTTGGAAACAGAAAGGAACCGGCCGCGCTCGTCAAGGCTCCATTCGCGCTCCGCAATGGAAAGGCGGCGGCGTTGTGTTTGGACCGACTCCGCGCAGCTACGGCTTCAAATTGCCGAAGAAAGTGCGTCGTCTCGCGATCAAATCGGCGCTTTCCTCGAAAGTGGCGGAGAACGAAATTATCGTATTGGATCAACTGAGCTTCAGCCAGCCGAAAACGAAAGAATTCGTTGCCGTGCTGAACAACCTGAAAGTTGGCAAGAAAGCGCTCGTGGTAGCAGCCGATTTCGATGACAATGTGGCTCTTTCCGCACGCAACGTGCCCGGCGTAAAATTCGTTACGGCCGAAGGCATCAACGTGTTGGACGTGCTGGTGCACGACAAGCTGATCATCACGAAAGCGGCGGTAGAGAAAGTGGAGGAGGTGCTTGCGTAATGAAAAATCCACGCGATATTATCAAGCGCCCGGTGATTACGGAACGGACTAGCGATCTGATGGCGATCAAGAAGTACGCTTTTGAAGTCGACAAGCGCGCGAACAAAACCGAAATCAAACAAGCGATCGAACAGATTTTCAAAGTAAAAGTTACGGGTGTCAACACGATGAACATGCCGGCGAAGCCGAAGCGTTACGGCCGCCACGAAGGCTATACGTCCGAGTGGAAAAAAGCCATCGTTACTTTGAGCCCGGAAAGCAAAGAACTCGAATTTTTTGAATCGGTATAACCGAAATCCTGTCAAGCAAGGAGGGAATCTACGTGCCAGTTAAAAAGTACAAACCGACATCCCCGGCTCGGCGTGCGATGAGCGTTTCGACGTTCGAAGAAATCACCACATCGACACCGGAGAAATCGCTCTTAGCACCTCTTTTCAAGAAAGCGGGCCGCAACAACCAAGGCAAAATTACGGTACGCCATCACGGCGGCGGACATAAACGCCAATACCGGATCATCGATTTCAAACGGAACAAAGATGGCATACCAGGTCGCGTTGCTACAATCGAGTATGACCCGAACCGTTCCGCCAACATCGCGTTGATCCACTATGTAGACGGCGAGAAGCGTTATATCATCGCGCCGAAAGGCCTGAAGGTAGACGACGTGATCGAATCCGGCGCAGGCGCCGACATCAAAACCGGCAACGCGCTTCCGCTCGAGAACATTCCGGTCGGTACGATCATCCACAACATCGAATTGAAGCCGGGCAAAGGCGGCCAGCTCGTACGCGCTGCCGGCACCGAAGCTCAATTGCTTGGTAAAGAGGAAGAGTACGTGACGATTCGTCTGTCGTCCGGCGAAATGCGCAAAATACTGAAAGTATGCCGCGCTACAGTCGGTTCGGTCGGCAACGAAGACCACGAGCTCGTGAAGATCGGTAAAGCAGGCCGCGCTCGTTGGCTCGGCAAACGTCCGGAAGTTCGCGGCGTCGTCATGAACCCGAACGATCACCCGCACGGCGGTGGCGAAGGCCGCGCTCCGATCGGCCGCAAGTCGCCTATGTCCCCTTGGGGCAAACCGACTCTCGGCTACAAAACCCGCAAGAAGAAAAAAGCTTCGGACCAATACATCGTACGCCGCCGCACGAAGTAATCGCTGCGCTAGCCTGATGTACATTCGCAAGGTTCATGTGAAGGGAGGATCTCTATGGGACGCAGTTTGAAGAAAGGCCCATTCGTCGACGACTATTTGCTGAAGAAAGTGGACGCTATCTCCGGTACGCAGAAGAAGACAGTCATCAAAACGTGGTCGCGCCGCTCGACGATTTTTCCACAATTTATCGGACATACTTTCGGCGTATATGACGGCAAGAAGCACGTGCCGGTCTACGTGACGGAAGACATGGTCGGACACAAACTCGGCGAATTCGCGCCGACGCGCACGTACAAAGGTCATACCGACGACGACAAAAAAACCGGCAAACGTTAAGTTGCCGCCAAGCTTTAAGCGACATGTTCGAGAGGAGGGTATTCCATGCAAGCAACAGCTAATGCAAGATTCATCCGCATCGCTCCTCGCAAGGTGCAGCTGGTCATCGATCTGATCCGCGGCAAGCAAGTAGGCGAAGCGATTTCGATTTTGCGCCATACGCCGCGTGCGGCATCGCCTGTGGTGGAGAAGATTTTGAGCGCGGCGATCGCCAATGCGGAGCACAATCATTCCTTGGATCCGGAGAAGCTCGTGATTACGCAAGCGTTCGTCAACCAAGGGCCGACGATGAAACGGTTCCGCGAACGCGCTATGGGCCGTGCAAGCAGGATCAACAAACGCACCAGCCACATCACTTTGGTGGTAGCCGAGAAATAAGGAGGGATAACGAGTGGGTCAAAAAGTAAATCCGGTCGGTCTTCGCATCGGGATCATCCGGGACTGGGAGTCCAAATGGTACGCAGGCAAGGACTACGGCGATCTGCTGCTTGAGGACGTCAAAATCCGCGAGTATTTGAAAGGGAAACTGAAAGATTCCGCAGTGTCCCATATCGATATCGAACGTGCGGCCAACCGCGTAAACGTGACGATCCATACGGCCAAGCCCGGCATGGTGATCGGCAAAGGCGGCGCCGAAGTCGAAGTGATTCGCAATTACATTGCGAAACTGTCGAACAAGAAAGTGCACATCAACATTACGGAAATCAGAACCCCTGACCTCGACGCCATCTTGGTCGCCGAAAGCATCGCCCAGCAGCTGGAACGCCGTGTATCGTTCCGCCGCGCGATGAAACAAGCGATTCAACGTTCGATGCGCGCCGGAGCCAAAGGGATCAAAACCGGCGTGAGCGGTCGCCTCGGCGGCGCCGAAATCGCCCGTTCGGAAGGCTACAGCGAAGGAACGGTTCCGCTTCACACGCTCCGCGCCGATATCGATTACGGCACAGCTGAAGCGCACACTACTTACGGTCGCATCGGCGTCAAAGTCTGGATCTACCGTGGAGAAGTTCTTCCGCCAGCCAAGAAGAAGGTTGTTCAGGAAGGAGGAAACTGATCATGTTGGTACCTAAACGCGTCAAACACCGCAAAGAGCATCGCGGCAACATGAAGGGCAACGCCAAAGGCGGTACGGAAATCGTATTCGGCGAATATGGCCTGGTGGCTGTCGAGCCGGCTTGGGTAACCAACCGTCAAATCGAAGCCGCTCGTATCGCGATGACCCGTTACATCAAGCGGGGCGGTAAAGTATGGATCAAAATTTTCCCGGCCAAGCCGATTACGCAAAAGCCGCTTGAAGTCCGGATGGGTAGCGGTAAAGGTAACGTCGAGAAATGGGTTTCCGTCGTCAAACCGGGCAAGATCCTGTTCGAGATGGCCGGCGTAACCGAAGAAATCGCACGCGAAGCGATGCGTCTTGCGGCTCACAAGCTGCCGATCAAGACGAAATTCGTGAAACGTGAAGAACTGGGTGGTGAAGCAAATGAAGGCTAGTGAGTTTCGTAACTTAACCACTGCTGAGATCGAGCAAAAAATCGCCGGGTTCAAGGAAGAACTGTTCAACCTCCGCTTTCAGATGGCTACCGGTCAGCTCGACAACCCGACGCAAATTCGCGATGTGCGCAAGGAAATTGCACGGGCCAAAACCATTTTGCGCGAAAGAGAACTCGGGATCGGCTAATTGGCCAAGACACGGGAAGGAGGAGCTTAAATGGCTGAGCAACGCAACGAACGCAGGGTGCAAATTGGCAAAGTCGTCAGCGACAAGATGGACAAAACGATCGTCGTCGCGGTCGAAACGTACAAGAAGCACAACCTGTATCATAAACGCATCAAGTACACGAAGAAATTCAAGGCTCACGACGAGAACAACCAAGCCAAGATCGGCGACACCGTGAAAATCATGGAAACGCGCCCGCTGTCCAAAGACAAGTGCTGGCGGTTGGTTGAGGTCGTAGAAGAAGCCGTTGTTATTTAACCCAGCTTAGCTGAAAGGAGGGCATTCGCATGATTCAACCATTTACACGGTTAAGCGCGGCAGACAATTCCGGAGCGAAGAAGCTGATGTGCATTCGCGTGTTGGGCGGTACGGGACGTCGTGTCGGCCATATCGGCGACTTGATCATCTGCTCCGTTAAAGAAGCAACACCAGGTGGCGTTGTCAAGAAGGGCGACGTAGTCAAAGCGGTTATCGTTCGTACGAAGCGCGGCGCTCGTCGGAAAGACGGTTCCTACATCACCTTCGACGAGAACGCAGCCGTTATCGTCAAGGACGACAAGAGCCCTCGCGGCACCCGGATCTTCGGACCAGTGGCTCGCGAGCTGCGCGATAAGGATTTCATGAAAATCGTATCGCTGGCGCCAGAAGTTATCTAAGACTGCCCGCACTGCCGGGTTCGAATAAGCTTACGACGATAGCTTTTTTCTAGGAGGTGTAAGATCGATGCCGAAACAACCGAAGAAATTGGAGTCCCACAACCACAAGCTGCACGTCAAAAAAGACGACACGGTGTTTGTGATCACCGGTAAAGATAAAGGCAAAAAGGGTCGCGTTATCGCCGCTTATCCGCGCGAGAATCGCGTGCTCGTGGAAGGCATTAACATGATCAAGAAGCATGCGAAGCCGACGCAACAAAATCCGCAAGGCGGGATTTTGAACCAGGAAGCGCCGATTCACGCTTCGAACGTCATGCTGATCGATCCGAAGAGCGGCCAACCGACACGGATCGGCTACAAAGTGCTCGACAACGGCAAAAAAGTGCGCGTTGCGAAAAAATCGGGCGAAATTATCGACTAAGAGTAAAGTTGGAAAGGAGGTCCACGTTACATGGCAGCAAGAATGAAAGATCGTTATCTGAACGAAATCACTCCCGCTTTGATGCAGAAGTTTAACTATACAACGGTCATGCAAGTGCCGAAGGTCGAGAAGGTTGTCATCAACATGGGTGTTGGCGAAGCCGTTGCGAACTCGAAGGTACTGGACGCCGCCGTACAAGATCTGCAATTGATCTCCGGCCAGAAGCCGGTCATCACGAAGTCGAAGAAATCGATCGCCGGCTTCAAGCTTCGCGAGAACATGCCGATCGGCACGAAGGTTACGCTGCGCGGCGAGCGCATGTACCATTTCCTCGACAAGCTGTTCAACGTGGCGCTGCCGCGGGTACGCGACTTCCAAGGCGTATCGCGCAAAGCGTTCGACGGCCGCGGCAACTACACGCTCGGTCTGAAAGAACAGCTGATCTTCCCGGAAATCGAGTACGACAAAATTGACAAAACCCGCGGTATGGACATCGTCATCGTCACTACGGCGAAATCGGATGAAGAATCGCGTGAATTGTTGACCCAACTCGGGTTGCCCTTTACGAAATAAGAGGCTGCGTAAAGCCGACGGAGGTGTTAATTAGGTGGCAAAAACGTCGATGATCGTCAAGCAGCAGCGCGAACCGAAGTTCAAGGTGCAAGCCTACACGCGTTGCGAACGTTGCGGTCGGCCGCATTCCGTTCTGCGCAAATTCAAAATTTGCCGGATTTGTTTCCGCGAATTAGCTTATAAAGGCCAGATTCCTGGCGTCAGAAAAGCAAGCTGGTAAAATCCCCGATTCGGGAAGGAGGTACGCTACTATGGTAATGTCAGATCCTATTGCAGATATGCTCACGCGTATCCGTAACGCCAATATCGTTCGTCACGAAACAGTGGAAATTCCCGCTTCGAAGCAGAAGAAGGAAATCGCGGAAATTCTGAAACGCGAAGGTTTCATTCGTGACGCCGAATACGTGCAAGACAACAAACACGGGATTATCCGGTTGTTCCTGAAATACGGCCCGAACAACGAGCGTGTCATTTCCGGTCTGAAGCGCATCAGCAAACCGGGCTTGCGCGTTTACACGAAGAGCCAGGAAGTACCGCGCGTTCTGGGCGGACTGGGGATGGCGATCATCTCGACGTCGCGCGGCATCATGACGGATAAAGAAGCTCGCCAGGCGAAATCCGGCGGCGAAGTTATCTGCTACGTGTGGTAATCAATTCGCATAAGAATGGAGGTGCAATAGATGTCCCGTATTGGTCGTAAACCAATCAATGTTCCGAGCGGCGTAACCATCACGCTGGCCGACACCAACATTACGGTGCAAGGCCCGAAAGGTTCGCTTTCCCGGGAACTTCATAAAGATATGAAAGTAACGGTCGACGGCAACGTCATCAACGTGGAGCGTCCGTCCGACAACAAGCTGCATCGTTCCCTGCATGGCACCACCCGTTCCGTTGTGGCCAACATGGTCAACGGTGTGACCGAAGGGTTCTCGAAGAACCTGGATCTGGTCGGCGTCGGCTATCGTGCCAACAAGAACGGCAACAAACTGGTACTGAACGTCGGCTATTCGCACCCGGTGGAGATCCAGCCGGAGAACGGTATCGAGTTTGAAGTTCCTACCAATACTAAAATTATTGTCAAAGGCATCGACAAAGAGCTTGTCGGCGCTACGGCGGCTAAAGTGCGTTCGGTACGCGAGCCCGAGCCGTATAAAGGCAAAGGCATCAAGTACGAAGGCGAACGGATTCTCCGCAAGGAAGGTAAAGCAGGCAAGAAGAAATAAGGCTGCCTAGCTGAAAGGAGTGAACAAGGGCAATGATCACGAAAGCTGACAAAAATCAGACTCGTCTGAAACGGCACCTTCGCGTACGCAAAAAAATCGAAGGCACGGCAGCACGTCCGCGCCTCAATATATTCCGTTCCTCGAAGCATATGTATGCTCAGTTGATCGACGACGTGAAGGGCGTTACGCTTGCATC
The DNA here is from genome assembly GCF_004764705.1 of Paenibacillus cymbidii. Lineage (GTDB taxonomy): Bacteria > Bacillota > Bacilli > Paenibacillales > NBRC-103111 > Paenibacillus_AN > Paenibacillus_AN cymbidii. Next base: position 77,747 of record NZ_SHLX01000034.1, read on the forward strand.
GGCTTCGACCAACGACAAGGAAATTCGCGAAGCGATCGGCAACGGCGGGAACATCGACTCCGCCAAGCAAGTAGGCGCATTGATCGCGAAGCGCGCGAAAGAACAAGGTTTTGTGAAGGTCGTATTCGACCGCGGCGGTTACCTGTACCACGGACGCGTTCAAGCGCTCGCTGATGCGGCACGCGAAGCGGGACTCGAATTTTAAGCTTGAATCACCCATAAGGAGGTAAACGACTTGCGTGTAGATCCGAATACATTAGATCTGAAAGATAAGACAGTCCACATCAATCGCGTCGCCAAGGTAGTCAAAGGCGGACGCCGTTTCAGCTTTAGTGCTCTGGTCGTCGTCGGCGACGGCAACGGCTGGGTCGGAGCAGGCATCGGCAAAGCTTCCGAAGTCGGCGACGCCATCAAGAAAGGCATCGAAGACGCGAAGAAGAACCTGATCCACATTCCGATCGTCGGCACGACGATTCCGCATCAAGTCATCGGTCGTTTCGGCGCAGGCCGCGTGCTGCTGAAACCGGCATCCGAAGGTACCGGCGTTATTGCCGGCGGTCCGGTTCGTGCGGTTCTTGAGCTTGCAGGCATCGGCGACATCTTGACGAAGTCGCTCGGTTCTTCGAACTCCAACAACATGGTGAACGCAACGCTTGAAGGCTTGCAACGCCTCAAGAGAGCCGAAGAAGTGGCCAAACTTCGCGGCAAAACCGTTGCCGAACTGTTAGGTTAGGAGGAAATACAATGGCGAAACTGCAAATTACGTTGAAGCGCAGCCTGATCGGCCGTCCCGAAGGTCAACGCGCGTCCGTGCAAACGCTCGGACTTCGCAAGCTGCATCAAACGGTCGTTCACGAAGACAATGCGGCGATCCGCGGCGTTGTCGGCAAAGTGAGCCACCTGGTCGAAGTGAAAGTAGTCGAAGCGTAATCGTTCCGAGGAACGTACTATTCATGACAAATACACTAAGGAGGTGCGTAAGCGATGAAGTTACATGAACTCGGCCCAGCGGAAGGTTCCCGCCAGCCGCGCAAGCGGATCGGCCGCGGGATCGGAAGCGGCACGGGCAAAACGGCAGGCAAAGGTCACAAGGGTCAAAACGCGCGCTCCGGCGGTGGCGTTCGCCCTGGCTTTGAAGGCGGCCAAAACCCGATTTATCGCCGTTTGCCAAAACGCGGTTTCACGAACTTTACCCGCAAAGAGTTTGCGATTGTCAACTTGACTGAACTTGCCAAATTTGCCGCAGGCACAGAAGTTACACCGGAATTGCTGCTTGAGTCCGGTATCGTCAAAAATCCGAAGAGTGGCATCAAGATTTTGGGTGACGGCGAACTGAACGTGCAATTGACTGTTAAAGCAAACAAGTTCTCTCAATCTGCGGTGGATAAAATCCAGGCTGCCGGCGGTAAAACCGAGGTGATTTAATGTTCGCGACCATCTCAAATATTTTGAAGATCGGCGACCTGCGCAAGCGGATCGTATTTACCCTGATGATCCTGATCGTGTATCGGATCGGGTCGTTCATCCCGGTGCCGAACATCGATCAGGAGGTTCTGAAAGCAGCCGACCGCTCCGGCAACGACGTATTCGGCTTGCTGAACACGTTCTCCGGCGGCGCGCTGTTCAACTTCTCGATCTTCGCGATGGGGATTATGCCGTACATCACCTCTTCGATCATCGTGCAGCTGCTGTCGATGGACGTCATTCCGAAGTTCGCGCAATGGGCGAAAGAAGGAGAGATCGGCCGTAAAAAGATGACGCAAGTCACTCGTTACGGTACGGTCGTTCTTGGTTTGATCCAGGCATTCGCGCTGTCGTACGGCTTTAACCGTATGTACAGCCAACCGCTTGTCATCGACCCGAGCTTTGCCACTTACGCGCTCATCGCGCTCGTGCTCACCGCAGGGACGTCGTTCCTGATGTGGCTCGGCGAAATGATTACGGAGAACGGCATTGGCAACGGGATTTCTGTCATTATCTTCGCGGGTATTGTCGCCAGCTTCCCGACAAGCATCCGTCAAGTGTATCAACAGTACTTTGTCGATGCCGGGGATGCGCTGTTCCTGAACATCCTCATGGTGCTGCTCATGATTGTTGCGGTGATCCTGATTTTTGTGCTCGTCATCTTCGTGCAGCAGGGCGTGCGCAAAATTCCGGTGCAATATGCCAAACGCGTAGTCGGCCGCAAGATGTACGGCGGTCAAACGACGCACATCCCGCTCAAGGTTAACGCGGCGGGCGTCATTCCGGTTATCTTCGCGATTTCGCTCGTCAGCTTTCCGCCGACAATCGCCCAGTTCTGGCACGGCAATATCGTAGCCGACTGGATCGTGAAGAACCTCAGCATCAACAACAATTCCGCGTTGCTCGGCATGGTGCTGTATGTGCTGCTGATCATCGGCTTCACGTATTTCTACACCTTTGTCCAAATCAACCCGGTGCAAATGGCGGAGCAAATGAAGAAGAACGGCGGCTATATCCCGGGCATTCGTCCAGGCAAGACGACTTCGACTTACCTGACGCGCGTCATGAACCGGATTACGCTGACGGGCGCTTTGTTTTTGGCCTTTATCTCGATTCTGCCGATGGTATTCGCCAGCGTGGCGGGTCTTCCGAACACGGTGCGCGTCGGCGGCACGTCGCTGCTCATCGTCGTAGGCGTTGCGCTAGAAACGATGAAGCAAATCGAGAGCCAGTTGATCAAACGTCACTACAAAGGGTTTATCAATAAGTAACCACGAACGAAATCGATTCCGATTTCCGGCGAGGCGCCGATGCATCGGAGGAGGTAAACGATGAACGTCATATTTATGGGCCCTCCGGGCGCAGGCAAAGGAACACAAGCGGAACGCATTGTCAGCGAGTTCGGCATCCCGCACATCTCTACCGGGGACGCGTTTCGTTCGGCGATGAGCCAAGGCACGCCGCTCGGAGTCGAAGCGAAGAAATTCGTCGACCAAGGGCTTCTCGTACCGGACGAAATCACGATCGGCATTGTGCGCGACCGGCTTGCGCACGACGATTGCAAGCGCGGCTTCCTGCTGGACGGTTTCCCGCGGACGATTTCCCAGGCGGAAGCGCTCGACGAGATTTTGTCGGCCTCCGGCCGCGGCATCGATCACGTCATCAACCTGACGGTTGACCGCGGTTTGCTGCTGGCCCGTTTGACGGGACGCCGGATCTGCAAGTCGTGCGGCTCCACCTACCATGTGCTGTTCAACCAGCCGAAGGCGGAAGGCGTATGCGACAAGTGCGGCGGTTCGCTGTACCAGCGTTCCGACGATACCGAAGAGAAGGTCGGCACCCGTCTTGACGAGTACGTGAGCAAAACGGCGCCGCTGCTTGCGTTCTACAGCGAGCAAGGCAAGTTGCGGGAAGTTGACGGCGAACAGGAAATTGAGGCTGTTACCGGACAGATCGACTCGCTGCTGAGAGGTCAAGCCTGATGATCATTATCAAATCCGCGGACGAATTGAACATCATGCGCAGGGCTGGGCAGATCGTGGCGGAAACGCACCGGTTGCTTGCCAAAGCCATCGTACCCGGTGTGTCGACCAAGGAATTGGATCAAATGGCCGATCAGTACATTCGCAGCCAGGGCGCGATTCCGTCCTTCAAAGGCTACAACGGTTTTCCCGGCAGCATCTGTGCTTCCGTCAACGACGAGCTGGTACACGGCATCCCGGGTCCCAGGAAGCTCGCCGAAGGCGACATTATCAGCATAGACATTGGCGCGCAATACAAAGGCTATCACGGAGATTCGGCCTGGACCTATCCGGTCGGGACGATATCCGAAACGGCTCGGCGGCTGCTCGACATTACCGAGAAGTCGCTATATGCCGGACTGGCGCTGGCGATGCCGGATACGCGATTGTTCACCATTTCGCACGCGATTCAGCAGTGCGTTGAAGAGGAAGGCTTCTCCATCGTGCGGGAATATGTCGGTCACGGCATCGGCGCAAAGCTGCATGAAGAGCCGCAAATTCCGAATTACGGGCCGCCGGGACGCGGTCCCAGGCTGAAGCCCGGCATGGTGCTGGCGATCGAACCGATGGTGAACGTCGGCGAACGGTTCGTGAAAACGCTGGAGGACGATTGGACCGTGGTGACGGTGGACGGCTCGCTCTGCTGCCATTTCGAGCATACGGTTGCCATTACGGCGGACGGCTGCGAGATTTTAACCAAGCGGGAGATGTAGGTGACCGTGCCATGAGTCAAAGCAAACCTGCCCCGCAGCTTGGGCAAGTAGTCCGAATCGTCCGCGGCAGAGAAACGGACAAATTTGCCGTCGTGATCGCCATCGTCGATGAACGGTTCGTGCACATTGCCGACGGCGACAAGCGCAAATTCGATCAACCGAAGAAGAAGAACGTGCAGCATCTTCAACTGCAGCCAGAGATCAGCCGCGAGGTGGCCGACAGCATTCGCGAAACCGGCCGCGTGACCAATGGAAAACTGCGATATGCGTTAGCCCGATTCGCCGAACAGCGCGAAGCGGAAGCGCAACAGAGAGGAGAATGACGGTTGGCCAAAGAGGACGTAATCGAAGTGGAAGGTACTGTGATCGAGCCTCTTCCAAACGCGATGTTTAAAGTGCAGCTCGAGAATGGACATAAGGTGCTGGCGCACGTGTCGGGCAAAATTCGGATGCACTTCATCCGCATCCTGCCCGGCGACAAGGTTACGGTGGAACTGTCGCCCTATGATCTGACGCGAGGCCGGATAACGTATCGCTTTAAATGATAAATGAACGCGGAATAACCGGACATTCAGGCGAATGTTCAAACAGGAGGTAAAGATCATGAAGGTGAGACCGTCCGTCAAACCGATTTGCGAAAAATGCAAAGTCATTAAACGCAAAGGCAACGTAATGGTGATCTGCGAAAATCCGAAACACAAACAAAAACAAGGATAAGGGGGTGCACTTGCAACCATGGCCCGTATAGCTGGAGTAGACTTGCCTCGCGACAAGCGAGTGGAAATCGCGCTGACTTACATTTTCGGCATCGGCAGAACGACTTCGCAAAACATCTTGAAAAGCACCGGCATTAACTTCGACACTCGCGTTCGCGATTTGACCGAAGACGAAGTAAGCCGCCTGCGCGAAGCGATCGACAAAGTCGGCAAAGTGGAAGGCGATCTTCGCCGCGAAATCGCGCTGAACATCAAACGTCTGATCGAAATCGGCTGCTATCGTGGAATTCGTCACCGCCGCGGCTTGCCTGTTCGCGGACAACGCACGAAAACAAACGCTCGTACGCGTAAAGGTCCTCGCCGTACTGTAGCGAACAAGAAGAAATAATAAGGAGGGATAAGACCAGTGGCAAAACCGAAAGCAAAAGTAGCCCGTACGAAACGTCGTGACCGCAAAAATATCGAATCCGGCGTGGCGCATATCCGTTCCACGTTTAACAATACGATCGTAACGATTACCGATCCGCACGGTAATGCGATTTCCTGGGCAAGCTCGGGCAATCTCGGCTTCAAAGGCTCGCGCAAAAGCACGCCGTTCGCCGCGCAAATGGCTGCCGAATCCGCTGCCAAAGCCGCCATGGAGCATGGCATGAAAACCGTCGAGGTCATGGTCAAAGGTCCGGGCGCCGGCCGCGAAGCCGCTATCCGTTCCTTGCAAGCCGCAGGCCTTGAAGTGAACATGATTAAAGACGTGACTCCAGTCCCGCACAATGGATGCCGCCCGCCTAAACGTCGTCGCGTTTAATGATGCATGGTATAAATATCCGCAACATGTGAATAATGGTGTTGAAGGATAGGCATACTATCTGTTTCTTTGCTTGTTACCGGAAAGACACTCATGTCCGCCTGGTTACCAGCGGAAGCCTGAATGCATAGACGGTTCAGGAAAGGTAGCGACGTCGAAGGAGGGTTAGTAGTCATGATCGAAATCGAAAAACCGAAAATCGAAACCATCGCATTGAGCGAAGAAGGCACATACGGCAAGTTCGTCGTCGAGCCGCTGGAGCGCGGTTACGGCACGACGCTTGGCAACTCGCTTCGCCGCATTCTGCTCTCTTCTTTGCCCGGCGCGGCGGTTAACTCCGTTCAGATCGACGGCGTGCTGCACGAATTCTCGACGATTCCCGGCGTACTTGAAGATGTGACGGAAATTATTTTGAATCTCAAGGCGCTGTCGCTGAAGATTCATTCCGATGAGGAGAAAGTGCTCGAAATCGACGCGGAAGGCGACGGCCGCATTACGGCTGGCGACATTCGGGCCGATTCCGACGTGGAGATCCTCAATCCCGATCTGCATATCGCGACGCTGTCGCCCGATGCGCGCCTGCACATGCGCATTCATGCGAGCAGAGGCCGCGGCTATGTACCGGCAGACAAGAACAAGCGTGAAGACCAGCCGATCGGCGTCATTCCGGTCGATTCGATCTATACGCCGATCAGCCGCGTGAATTACAGCGTCGAGAATACGCGCGTAGGTCAAGTAACGAACTACGACAAGCTAACCCTCGAGGTTTGGACGGACGGAAGCATTCGTCCGGAAGAAGCGGTAAGTCTGGGCGCCAAAATCTTGACGGAGCATCTGTTCCTGTTCGTCGGTCTCACGGATGAAGCGAAAGACGCGGAAATCATGGTGGAGAAGGAAGAGGACAAAAAAGAGAAAGTGCTGGAAATGACCATCGAAGAGCTGGATCTTTCCGTACGTTCCTATAACTGTCTGAAACGCGCCGGCATCAATACGGTGCAGGAGCTCATCACCAAGACCGAAGAAGATATGATGAAGGTCCGCAACCTGGGCCGCAAATCGCTGGAAGAAGTGCAGGAGAAGCTCGAAGAGCTTGGACTCGGCCTTCGGATGGAAGACTAGCTTCACAAATCAGTAAGGAGGTACCATCATGGCATACCAAAAACTCGGTCGCGATGCCAGCGCGCGCAAAGCTTTGTTCCGCGACCTGGTTACCGACCTGTTCATTCAAGAGCGTATCCAAACGACGGAAGCGAAAGCGAAAGAAGTTCGCTCCATCGCCGAGAAGCTCATCACGCTTGCGAAGCGCGGCGATCTTCATGCCCGCCGTCAAGTAGCATCCTTCGTTCGCCGCGAGCCGGTTAACGACGATCAAGACGCGATTCAGAAGCTTTTCGCCGAGCTGGCGCCTCGTTATTCCGAGCGTGCAGGCGGCTATACGCGGATTCTGAAGCTCGGTCCTCGCCGCGGCGACGCTGCGCCTATGGTTTACCTGGAGCTTGTCGACCGCGCATAACGTTTCTTAGCGAATGGCTTCAGGGCCTCGATCGTCCCGAGTCAAGCTATCGCAGGCAGCACTTCGGCGGAGGGTCCCGTGAAACATTTGGTGATGGTTGTCAGTTACGAAGGGACGGCATACGAAGGGTTCCAAACGCAGCCAAACGGCAACACCGTTCAGGATAAGCTGCAGGATGCGATTTGGCACCTGACCGGCGAAAGGATCGAGATTGAAGCGTCGGGCAGAACCGATGCCGGCGTTCACGCTCTCGCGCAAGTGTTCCATTTTGCCACGAATTCGCGTATTCCGCTGGAGCGGTGGTGCCTGGCGCTTAACGGCAGGCTTCCGGATGATATTGTGATTCGGTCGGCCGAAGAAACGACAGCCCAGTTCCACGCACGATACTCGGCTGTTTCCAAGACGTACCGGTACAGTATCCGCCGTTCGCGTTGGCCCAATGAGTTCACGCGGCGAACGGAGTTTCATCATCCGACCCCGCTCGATGTCGAGCGGATGCGCGAAGCGCTGGCTCACTTCAAGGGGGAGCACGATTTCACTTCCTTTTGCTCCGCCCGCACGCCGGTAGGATCACACGTGCGCACCATATACGACGCCCGAATCGAATTCGTGCCGGAAGGATCGGATTATTATGGTGGAGCAGGTGTGATCCATATTTATATTACCGGCAGCGGATTTTTGCAGCATATGGTGAGAATTATCGTCGGCACGTTGATGGACGTCGGCGAAGGCAAGCGGCCAAGCGACTCCATTCCGGCCATTCTGGCAGCCAGGAACCGCAGGAGAGCGGGACCGACCGCCATGGCGCATGGACTGACGATGATGGAAGTTAAGTATTGATATCGTTCCTAATCTGTAGTACAATTATAAAGCTGTTCTTTTTGATTGGCACACCCACTGCCCCGGATCGGAAGAACGCACTTTACCTTTTGAATCGCAAGTTTTCGAGTCAGGCATGAATCGTTTAGGAGGATCAAACCCATGAGTACCACATATATGGCGAAGCCGAATGAAGTTGAGCGCAAATGGTACATCATCGACGCCGAAGGCAAGACGCTTGGCCGTCTCGCCAGCGAAGCGGCAAGTATCATTCGCGGCAAACATAAACCGCAATTTACGCCTCATGTTGATACAGGCGATTTTGTGATCGTCATCAATGCTAGCAAAGTTGTCCTTACCGGCAAGAAGCTGCAGAAGAAAATGTACTACCGTCACTCCTTGTACTCGGGCGGCTTGAAAGTTACCCCCGCACAAGAAATGTTGAACAAGAATCCGGAGCGCATGCTGGAGCTTGCCATTCATGGCATGCTGCCGAAGACGCGTCTGGGAGAGCGTTTGAAGACGAAGCTGAAAGTATTCGCAGGCGCCGAGCATACGCATCAAGCACAACAACCGGAAGTTTGGGAACTTCGCGGATAATAGCGAACATTAGAGGAGGACAGTTTCATGGCTCAAGTTCAATACTATGGAACGGGTCGTCGCAAGCATTCGGTTGCGCGCGTACGTCTTGTGCCGGGTGAAGGCCGCATCATCATCAACAAACGCGACATCAACGATTATTTCGGTTTGGAAACGCTGAAGCTGATCGTGAAACAACCGCTGACGCTGACCGATACGCTTGGCAAGTACGACGTGTTGGTTATTGCTCACGGCGGTGGCACGACAGGTCAAGCGGGCGCGATCCGTCACGGCATCTCCCGCGCTCTGCTGAAGGCGGATACGGAATTCCGCGGTTCGCTGAAGAGAGCCGGTTTCCTGACGCGCGATCCGCGCATGAAGGAACGGAAGAAGTACGGCTTGAAAGCAGCTCGTCGCGCGCCTCAGTTCTCGAAACGTTAATCCTGGCCCCGGCCTGGATTCAGAACCTTTCCCGTCATGCGGCGGGAAAGGTTTTTTAGTCATTCTCCGACTCCGGCCGGCACCAGTTTTTCCTTTTGCCAATATGATGATAAGTGCCTATAGAAAATGTGTGAAAGCCATTGACTTTAATCCATAATGGAATATAATAAAGACAAAACTTTTTATTCAGACTGTTTTACTTGGGATTATGAACGGGAGGCTGTAACCATGAATTTATTTGAAAAAGAAGCTTTGGTGCGGGACGCGGCAGAACGATTCGAGAACGAATCTCCGGAAACAATTCTGGCTTGGGCCGTTGAGAAATTCCCGAGTATTACGCTCGCATGCAGCTTTGGCGCCGAGGATGTTGTGCTTGTCGATATGCTGCAAAAGGTAAGTCCGAAGACGGACATCTTCTATTTAGATACGGATTTCCACTTCAAAGAAACGTATGAGACCCGCGATCGGATGGAGCAGCATTACGGCATGAAGTTCGTGCAGGTGAAACCGAAGCTGACGCCGGAAGAGCAAGCGGAGCAATTCGGCGAAGCGTTGTGGAAGTCCGATGCGAACAAATGCTGCAACATCCGCAAGGTGGATCCGTTGACGGACATTCTGTCCCGTTACAATGCCTGGATTACCGGTATTCGCCGCGATCAGGCACCGACTCGCGCCAATGCGAAGAAAGTGGAGTACGACGTCAAGTTCGGTTTGATCAAGTTCAATCCGCTCGCCAGTTGGACCTCCGAGGACGTATGGAACTACATTCGCACGAACAATGTCATCTACAACCCGCTTCATGACCAGAACTATCCGAGCATCGGCTGCGAGTATTGCACACGCCAAGTGGCGCCGGGCGAAGATCCGCGCGCAGGCCGTTGGGCAGGGTCCGAGAAGACGGAATGCGGGCTGCATAAATAATCGATACCCGGACGGGGCACGGAGGGAAATGCAATGGCAGAAACGATCAAGCCGCATGGCGGCACGCTGATCAATCGATTGGCAGACGCCGGCAAGCGTGAGCAATTGCTTCAGGAAGCGGCGTCGCTGACGGCGATTCCGGTTAATACTTGGGCCATATCGGATTTGGATTTGATCGCGATCGGCGCCTTTTCGCCGCTCAAGGGATTCATGAACGAAGCGGACTACAGCTCGGTCGTCGAACGCATGCGTCTTGCGGACGGCCATGTATGGAGCATTCCGATCACGCTTGGCGTGACCGAGGAACTGGCTGCTCAGCTCGCAGTCGGCAAACGCGCGGCGCTTGTCGGCGAAAACGACGGCGTCATTTATGCGATCATCGACGTGGCCAGCATTTACAAGGTCGATCAGAAGCACGAAGCGAAGCTTGTCTTCAAGACCGACGACGAAGCGCATCCGGGCGTGCAGAAGCTGTATACGAAGCCGTCGATTTATGTCGGTGGCGACGTTCATGTGCTTAACCGTCCGAAGCCGGAGAAATTCCAGGAGTTTTACTTCGACCCGGCGGAAACGCGCCGTCTGTTCGCCGAGAAGGGCTGGCGTACGGTAGTAGGCTTCCAGACGCGCAATCCGGTGCACCGGGCACACGAATACATTCAGAAGTCCGCGATGGAAATCGTCGACGCGTTGTTCCTGAACCCGCTCGTCGGCGAAACGAAGTCGGACGATATTTCCGCCGATGTGCGGATGCGCAGCTACCTGGTGCTGCTTGAGAACTACTATCCGAAGGATCGTGTCTTCCTCGGCGTTTTCCCGGCCGCCATGCGTTATGCAGGGCCGCGGGAAGCGATTTTCCACGCCATGGTGCGCAAAAACTACGGCTGCACGCATTTCATCGTGGGCCGCGACCATGCCGGCGTGGGCGACTATTACGGCACGTATGAAGCGCAGGAAATTTTCCGCAACTTCACCGCGGAAGAGCTGACCATTACGCCGCTGTTCTTCGAGCACAGCTTCTTCTGCACCAAGTGCGGCAACATGGCCTCGAGCAAAACGTGCCCGCACGGCGCGGAAGATCATCTCCACCTGTCCGGCACCAAGGTGCGCGGCCTGCTTCGCGAAGGCAAGTGCCCGCCCAAAGAGTTTACCCGTCCGGAAGTGGCGGAAGTGCTGATCGATGGCGTACGCGAACAGTTCACCGCATCGGGTATCTAAGGTATATTTGTCCACCTCGTCCCATATAGATGAGCATGAGTCTATTTGGAGCAGGGGTGGATTTTTTTATGCGCAAAATTCGCAAACGCGTAGTCATTTGGGTAAACGGCAACGGACTGTTCAAAATCGGGATGTCGGCGCTGCTCGTGGCGATGATGCTGTTTCTGTTCAGTTACGAGCTTCCCACGGCTCGCACGTGGACCTACTGGACGATGCCGCTGTCGGGCAAGGTGATTGCGCTCGATGCGGGGCATGGCGGTCCCGATGGCGGCGCGTCGAGCAAGTCGGGCATTATCGAGAAGGACATCAACCTTTCGATCGTCCTTTATTTGCGCGATTTCCTGCAGCAGGCCGGCGCTGTCGTCGTCATGACACGGGAAAGCGACACCGACCTGGCCGATGAGGGGACGAACGGGCTCAGCCGGCGCAAAACCGAAGATTTGCTGCGGCGGGCCGATTACGTGCGCAGGATGAAGGCGGACTTGCTGCTCAGCGTGCACCTGAACAGCTTGCCGACCGGCAATTGGAGCGGTGCGCAAACCTTTTATCCGGCGGGCAATGACGGCGGCAAACAACTGGCGGCGTTCATCCAGAGCGAGCTGCGCGATCACCTGGATACCAGCCGCGTGATCAAGTCGGCCGACAACGTCTATCTGCTTAAGGCATTGCAAATCCCAAGCGCACTGGTCGAGGTAGGCTTTCTCTCCAATGAGCAGGAGGCGCGGCTGATGGCGCAAAGCAAATACCAGCAGCAGGTGGCGGATGCGATTTACCGTGGCGTCTTGCGCTTCTACAGCGGAGAAAAAGTGGGTTCCGGATGAAAATATGCTATAATTATTTTAACTGGCACAAGGAGTGAACGAATTGGCAACGAAAGAGCAAGTGCTCGCAGCCGTTAGCTTTATTTATGATCCAACTTACCATAAGCCCCTTGCCGAACTGCAACTGATTCGCGACATTATGGTCAAGGAGCAGCAAGTTTCTTTGACGGTTGTACTGACGCAGGACGAGGACAAGCTGCGGGAGCAATACCGGCAGGATGTCCAGGAAGCGCTCCACGCGCTCGGCCAGCAACAAATTCATATTCGCTTCCGCACCATCACCGACTTCGAGCGCGGCGAACTGGAGAAGCGGTTGAACCCGGCGCCGGCCGGAGAGGCGCCTCGACCCGCCGAGCCGGCCAAACAAGCTGCCCCGCCGCAAGCGGAGCATAAGCACGCCGCCCCGCCGCGCGCGCCGGAAACGGCCAAGCTGCTCGCACCTTCGTCCGGCGTGCGCTTCATCGCCATCGCCAGCGGCAAGGGAGGCGTCGGAAAGTCGACCGTTACCGTCAACCTGGCCGTTGCGCTCGCGCGTCAAGGCAAAAGAGTCGGAATCATCGATGCCGACATTTACGGATTCAGCGTTCCCGACATGATGGGGATCGAAGAGCGCCCCGAACAGGAAAACAACAAAATCATTCCTGTCGAGCGGTTCGGCGTCAAAGTGATGTCGATGGGCTTTTTCGTCGAAGACAACGCGCCGATCATCTGGCGCGGTCCGATGCTCGGCAAGATGCTGCGCAACTTCTTCGGCGAAGTCGAGTGGGGCGATCTCGACTATTTGCTGCTTGACTTGCCTCCAGGTACCGGCGATATTGCGCTTGACGTGCACCAGATGATTCCGCAAAGCAAGGAAATCGTCGTGACTACTCCGCACGCAACAGCTGCTTTCGTGGCGGCGCGCGCCGGTGCGATGGCGATTCATACGAACCATGAAATTCTCGGCGTCATCGAGAATATGGCGTATTATCTGGACAAGTCGGGCGAGAAGGATTACGTGTTCGGCCGCGGCGGCGGAGGCAAACTGGCGGAAGAGCTTCACACCGAGCTGCTGGCCCAAATTCCGCTTGGAGCGCCGGACAACCATATTGCGGAGCCGGACTACTCGCCTTCCGTCTATAAGGCGGATACGGAGACCGGCCGTATGTACGACGAGGTGGCCCGGGCCATCATCGTCAAATTCCCATAAATAACGGGCCGCCTGCGAATCGACATCCTGTCGACTTGCAGCGGCCCGTTTTGCGGTGATCGCGTCATTCCTCTTGATCGTCTTCCTTCTTCTTCTTGTTGCTCGCTTCGTCGCCCGATTTGCCGCCGGCGTTGTCGTCGGATGGGGACGGGGACTGGGACGGTGAGGGGGAGGACTGTCCGCCCTGGTTGCCTTGCTTCTGCTGCTGTTTCTGCCCGCCGCCGCTCTGCGCGTTTTCTTCTGTCGGCCGGGCGCCTTCTTCCACCACTTTCTTCAGTATATCCATGACTTGCAGCTTGAACAACGGACTTTGCATCGTATCGGTGACCGCGTTCGCCATCATTTGCTTGTATTTGGGCTGCTTCATCAGCGTGAACATGATTTGGTCAAAATCCGGCGTGTTCATCGCTTCCATCATCGATTTCTGATAAGTCGGGTCCTTCAGCAAATCCTTGTAAATTTGCTTGTTTTGTTTCTCGATCGCCTTGGCGAACTCGCCGGCAAACCGCGGGTCGGTCATCGTCTTTTCGATAAACTTGGCGTTGTTCGGATCGGTCAGCACTTGCTTGACGGCCATCTGCATTTGCACGCCTTCGTTGGTCGACAGCAGCTGCGCCGTTTTGTCCTTGTTTTTGTTCAAGGCTTCCTGGATCGTCTTCTGGGCGTCTTCCGATTTCAACACGTCGATGACGATCGATTTCGTATCCTTGTAGCTCTGCACCTGCTGCTGTTGCTGATCGGATCCGCAGGCAATCACCAAACTGCACAGAAGGACTGCCGGAACCGCTCGAATCCATTTCGTTTTCATGGCGCCGGGCATGCTCCTTTCGCTTTACGGAATAGGCCTAGTATCCGTTGCTTCCTGATTTTTTATCAAACCGTGCGGTTGGCTTTTTGCTGTGAACGTTGGTATTATTAACTATAGAAAAAGGGGCTTGGCCGATCGCCTGCTTGGGAGGAACATCGCTTTGACGATCAAGAAATGGATTTATATTTTCTGGACAACGCTTGTGCTCGGAACGGTTGTGTCGGTAGCCATGGGGGCGCTGCTGCTCGCGCTGTTTGACGATATCAGCTTGGCCGAAGGGACGAAAGCCGGGTTCGATGGCTATACGGTGACGTTCGTCGTGTTGATTGGCGCGACGATCAGCGTGCTGAGCCAGATGGGCTTTTTTTCGTATTTGATTATCCGCTATATCGCGATCGGCATTTTCCGCAGCAAACGGCTGTGGGAGTATGTCCAGCTTTTCCTTATTGCCGACACGGTATTCGCCATGATTTATTTGCCATACGCCAACTTTGCCGAGCCAGGGGAGAGCATCGCTTCTTATTTGGCGATTCCGCTCGTGCTGCTCGCCGCCGCGCTGCTCATTTCCTATTGGAAGGTGAGGCAGACGAATCGCAATGCGTTTGTGCCGACGCTTTTTTTTATGTACACCGTTACTGCGCTTGAGGCGGTCGTTGCGCTGCGCCAGAACAGCTTGCCGCTGGATTTGTACATGCTGGCTGTGCTCGTGGTGTGCAACGGGTGGCAAATTATGCTGCTGCACAAGCTCGTCGGCAATGCCGGCGGCGAGAAGCAGGAGACGGGTGGAGCAGGCGCGCAAGCGGCATTGCGGCCGCAGTTGGCCGGCACGCCGGGCGCCGCGGCGAGGAACGATCGTCCCGCGGGGGGCGGCGGATCGCGCGGGCAGAAGGCCAAATCGGGCAAAAAAAAGACTCCTTCGCGGAGTCGTTAGCCCATATTCCCGTTTGTCTGACTGTCGTCGACGGGCTGCTGTTCGCTTTTCGTCTGGTTCAACAGGCCGGATACCGTGACGAATTCGTAGCCTTTGGCCCGCAGTTGATCGATGATGATCGGAAGCGCTTCGTGCGTTTGTTTGACCGAGTCGCTGGCATGAAGCAAAATAATGTCGCCGGGATGCGCCTTGGATACGACCCGATTGATGATGTTTTCGGTGCCGATGTTTTTCCAGTCGAGGGAGTCGGTATCCCATTGGATGACCGTATAGCCAAGCTCGCCGGCAATGCGCAGCACGCGCTTGTCAAAATCGCCGTTCGGCATGCGAATCAGCGTCGGCGCTTTGCCTGTCTGATCGGTCAGCATCTGATGAGCGGTTGAAATTTGTTTGCGAATGTCATCGTCGCTCAGTGTGCTGTAATTGAGGTGTTTATGCCCGTGGCTGCCGATTTCGAAGCCGTCCTTGACGATTTTGTCGACGATTTCGGGATGCGTTTTGCTCCAGGGAGAGGAGAGGAAGAAGGTGGCGTTCGCGACCCCTTTCTCCTTGAGGATGTTCAGGATGGGTTCGGCCCGTTTTTCGCCCCAGCTGATATCGAACGTAAGGGCAACGACCTTCTTTTCGGTTTGCACGCTGTAAATGGCTGACGGACCTGTCGGCGCGAATACCGAGACATGATCCTTCTCCGCATACAAAATACCGGCCGCGAACAACATAGCAACAACGATAATCAGCACCTGCTTCAGTTTTTTGCCATTCAGGACATAGAAGTAATTCACAGCATCCGTTCCTCCTTCGTAGCCTGCCGCAGGACATGCGACGGCTTGTTTCATGCTTTGTACAATGTATGCATGTACACCTATCTTATGTCAGTTTGTCCGCAGCTTTTTTGGCCGGATTTCCTGCGCTGCCCGCGGACTTGCAACCTGGAGGATCTCATGAACATTCGCGCACTCCTGCTGTACGCCCGCGGGATGAAGCATTATTTTATCGCCGCTACGCTTGTGTTTGCGGTCGGCATTTGGCTGGGGGCCCAGGACTACGGCAGCTTCTCGCATTTGATCGATTCGCAAAAAGACCGCTTGCAGTCCATCGTGAATGCCCTGTCGCAGGGGGAATACCAGAACCTGAAAATGTTTCTGTTTATTTTCCTGAATAATTCCATCGTAACGACGCTGATTATGTTTACGGGCGCATTCCTCATGATCATGCCGTTGTATTCGCTGCTGACCAATGGCATGCTGCTCGGCCATTTGGCCGCGATTAACGACCATCAGCTCGGTCGGTTTTTTCAGGCGGTGCTGCCTCACGGCATCATTGAAATTCCGGCGATTCTGATCGCCAGCGCATTTGGCATTCGCCTTGGCGTATTGACGCTGCAGGCGTTTCTTTCGCTACCTTTTCCGACACGCAGGGCGCGCGCAGGCGGCAAGTTGCTCGCCTTCTTCCGCGTCTCCATCCCGTTGCTGCTGGTGCTTGTGGCGCTGTTGTTTGTCGCGGCCGTTATTGAAAGCACGTTGACGATGTGGTTGGTGGAGGGGTAAGGCGAGCTAGATTTTTTTTACAAAAGCGGATCATAAAATTTCCAAAATGTGTGCATAACAGTAAAGCGATGGCGGAGGCGTTTGGGCCGGAGCTGCACACAAGTTTCGGAAATTGCGAGTTCAAAAAGACGGCTTTTCAGCACCGAGAAGGTTGCGAGAACCTGAAGAAGGAGTAGCGGAGTTTAGGAAACGCCCTATATAGGGAGTTTAGCTTGCTAAACTCTCCCCGCTAACGAAATGAGCAACGGACTTCGAAGGTGAACGCAAGATTCGATGCCGAATACGCTTCATGAAAAGCTTCGTGATCAAAAGACGACTTTTTGAACTACCTCTGAAAGGGGATTGTTCCTCAGTATGATCGGTTTTTTGTTTAACGACAGGGAATGCCGGGAATTGGATTATGTGCTCCGCAAAGAGCTAGACGAGATGTTGTTCGATCTGAGCGACAAGCGTACCGAAAATGACATGAAGGAAGCGATCGAAAGCCGGTATCGGGTGATCTTCCGCATGTACGCCAGGCTGGCTTCGCCGAAGGAGATTTCCAAATACGCCCGAAGCAGGACGAACCACTGAAGAGCGATCTGCGGCGACTGATCCGAAGGTAAAAAAACGCTTCCACAGGGGTTGACTTCGGTTCCGGGTCTGTGATACATTAGTACTCGCCGCTTGGAAGGCTTGTCCGGAAGCGCGGCGGACGAAAGAAGAAGAAAAAAATAAAGCTTGCAATCGTGATCGGCGATGTGGTATGATATAAAAGTCGCCGTTAAACGACAGCCCACCGGCAAGATGCTTCGCAACAAGACGGCAACATCACGACAATGTCTTGCGCGGCTTGACTTTTCGGGCGACACCAAGCTTCATCATTGCCCTTTGAAAACTGAACAACGAGTGAGCAAGCAACAACGATCTTCGGATCGTAAGCTAGTGTTTTGAAGAGCAAGTTCGAACTACCTTTATGGAGAGTTTGATCCTGGCTCAGGACGAACGCTGGCGGCGTGCCTAATACATGCAAGTCGAGCGGG
>NZ_SHLX01000035.1 GCF_004764705.1 Paenibacillus cymbidii
TCGTGTGTTGGTTCGTTTGTTGGTTCGTTTGTTGGTTCGTTTGTTGGTTCGTTTGTTGGTTCGTTTGTTGGTTCGTGTGTTGGTTCGTATGTTGGTTCGTGTGTTGGTTCGTGTGTTGGTTCGTGTGTTGGTTCGTTTGTTGGTTCGTATGTTGGTTCGTGTGTTGGTTCGTTTGTTGGTTCGTTTGTTGGTTCGTATGTTGGTTCGTGTGTTGGTTCGTATGTTGGTTCGTGTGTTGGTTCGTATGTTGGTTCGTGTGTTGGTTCGTGTGTTGGTTCGTTTGTTGGTTCGTGTGTTGGTTCGTTTGTTGGTTCGTGTGTTGGTTCGTTTGTTGGTTTGTTTGTTGGTTCGTTTGTTGGTTTGTAAGTTGATTCGTGAATTGGTTCGAGCACTGGTTTGGATTGTGGTTTGAATTTTTCATCGGGCACTGATAAGGGTATTGGCGTCTATATTGTATTGGGCTTGCGATCCGTACGTTTATTTCTGATAGCGCAGGTCAAAGTGTAACCTTGATCAGCCTATTCGTGTGTAACAAATAAAAGTGAGTTTTTCTAAACCGGAAAATGAGATTGCAGCGAACGCAGATTATAATTGAATACGATACTGTGTTGAGCCTCAATTGAGCGAATGGGATAACGAACAGAGCATGCATGAAAGGAACATGCGAGGAAGAAACATCCACGGAAGGAATAGTGAAGGAATAATCAGGTGGAGGAGTAGTAAGTACCGGAGGAAGAGACGTGCATTCACGACCACGCCAGCCGTTCCGTTAATGCTTCTCGACGGCTCTCCGATATGCTTTCCTGCTGTTCGCTAATCTGCAAAAAGGAGTCGAAATTGAGCCATTGGGATAATGAGCGGAAGGAAGTGGCTCCTAAGCTACCACTCCCCCCAGCTGCTGCTGCCCGCAACCTGCTTCTCCCGCTTCTCCTTCTTCACACTGTCCACCCAACACGTATGCCGCCCTGGAAGGACAAAACCGCCAAGGTTTATCCCTGGCGGCTTTTGTTTTGATTTTTGATGCCGATGTTAAGCCGCTTGGCGTTTTTCTTCTGCCGGAGCTTTTACCCGTTTCACGAAGAAGCCGATGACAAGCGCCAAGATTCCCATACCGAAAGCAAACCAGAACGCCTGATGCATCCCGGCTACCATGCCGCTCACTTTGGCGGCCGGCGCGGTTGGATCTTCAACAGTTTTCATGTAGTTTTTGGTGCCGGCGGACATGATGCTGATGAACAGCGCGGTGCCGATCGCGCCGGACACTTGCTGCAGCGTGTTCATGATCGCCGTTCCATGCGGGTACAGGCTGCGCGGCAACTGGTTGAGTCCCGACGTCTGCGCAGGCATCATTATCAAGGAAATGCCAATCAACAGGATGATGTGGAGCGTTACGACATAACCGGCTGTCGAGTCGGCATCCAGACGGGTAAACAGCCAAATGGAGAACACCATCAGGATCAGCCCCGGCACGACAAGCACACGCGGGCCGAATTTATCGAACAATTTACCGGAAACCGGCGCCATAATCCCGTTGATGATGCCGCCCGGCATAAGGATCAAACCGGATTTGAACGCGGTCATCAGCAGCACGTTTTGCAAGAACAACGGCAGCAAAATCATGGTGGAGAACAAGGTCATCATCAACACCAGCATCAGCACGGTGACGAGCGAAAACATCGAGTAACGGAACGCACGCAAATCGAGAATCGGCTCTTTCACGACGAGCTGGCGCCAAATGAACAACAGCAGCCCGATGCCTCCGGCCACGATCGTCCAGACCACTTCCGGACTCGTCCACGAACCTTCGCCCGCTTTGCTGAAGCCGTATACGAGACCGCCGAAGGCGATCGAAGAAAGCAAAATGGACAGGATATCCACCCGCGGCTTCGTAATTTGCGAAACGTTGCGCAAATAAATCCAGGCAAAGATGATCGAAAATGCCGCGAGCGGCACGACCAGCAAAAACAGCCAGCGCCACGACATCGTATCGATGATCAGTCCCGCCAACGTCGGTCCGATCGCCGGTCCGAACATGATGACAAGCCCCATCATGCCCATGGCGCCGCCGCGCTCTTCGGGCGGATAGATCGCCAGAATCGTATTCATCATGACCGGCAGCAGCAATCCTGTGCCTAACGCTTGTACGATGCGGCCGACCAGCAGCACTTCGAATGACGGCGCCGCGCTGCAAATGATCGTACCGGCAAAAAACAACAGCATGGCCGACAAAAACATTTGCCGGGTCGTAAACCATTGCTGCAACAATGCCGTCACGGGAACGAGAATGCCGATGACGAGCATGTAGGCCGTTGACAGCCACTGGATGGTGGATGGCTCAATGTTGAATTGTTGCATCAAATCGGGAAATGCAATGTTAAGCAACGTTTCGTTCAAAATCGCAACAAATGCGCCGATAATCAGCGCGGCAACAATCGGTCCCCGTTTGATGCCGCTTGTATTGACCGGTGCATGTCCTTCTGCGCTTGCAGGGTTCACAAGATACCTCCTCTGGGCTTGGCGCTCAATCATTAGTGCGGCAATAGTATGTTGTACCTGTAAAATAATAATACACCTCGCCCGGATTGTGAACCCTGTCACCTCAGGAAAAAACAATTAATAGCTATATTTTACATAGCTGTGACGCCATACTTCTGCGCATGCGCCGTATTGAACAGCACGACGCGGTCGCGATCGGTGACGCAGCCTTGCGCCGCAAGCTTCAACAGGCCCGCCAACGTCGCCGCTCCTTCCGGCGAAGCGGACACGCCCATGCCGGCCAAACGCCGCTGCGCCTCGGCAATTTCCGTTGCGCTGACAGCCATGGCGCTGCCCTGCGATTCCAGCACGATCGAAACGATCAGGCCCCCATCCGGCGGTGCCGGTACTCGCATGCCGGTCGGCTGCGAGGTGACGCGTTCGTTTGGCGTCGGCCGGAAGACGGCCCGCGGCGTCAAGCGCCGCTTATCCGCTGCAACCCCAATGGCGGCTGTGTCGCGCGACGCGGCGAACCCTTCCACAACCGGCACGCAGCCCTCCTCCTGTACGCAAACAAAGCGCGGCATCGGGTCGTTCACCCAGCCGAGCGCCTGCAGCTCCCGAAACGCTTTCCACATGCCGATGACGCCGGAACCGCCTCCTGTCGGATATACAATGACATCGGGCAGTTTCCATCCAAGCTGCTCCGCCACTTCGTAGCCCATCGTTTTCTTCCCTTCGACGCGCCCCGGTTCCTTCATCGTGCCGACGTGGTACCAGCCGTTCTCGCGTACGCCAAGCTCAATTCGTTCTCCGGCTTGATGGATCAACCCGTCGATCAGTTCGATGGCCGCTCCATAGTAGCGGCATTCGTCGATGATCGGCGCAGGGCAATCCCGCGGCAGCGCAACGGTTGCCTTCATGCCCGCTCTTGCCGCGTAAGCGGCGAGCGCGGAAGCGGCATTGCCGTTTGACGGCACCGCCGCATGCCCGGCGCCGCGCTCGTGAAGCAACGAAACGGCGACGGACATGCCGCGCGCTTTGAAGCTGCCGGTCGGATTCTGCTCCTCCCGCTTCACCCATACTTGCTTCAGCGACAGTTGCTCCTCCAGCCGGTGCATGCGAATGAGCGGCGTCCCCCCTTCGCCGAGCGATACGATGCGCTCCTCCTTATGCACCGGGAGAAGCTCCCGATATCGCCACATCGTAAACGGACGCTCTTTCAGCTCCGATTTCGACATTGTGCGGACAGCGCGCTCCAAATCGTAGTCGACCAGCAGCACCCCGCCGCATTCGCATTTGCCCATCAATTGAAAGGGATAAGTTTTTGCGCAGCGCACACAGAGCAACCGGCATTTCATCGTGCAAGCCCCCTCAGCGAATGTCCCTCCCTTCCAAAGTACACATCAGGCGGTTGACGGGTGGCGGCGTTGGCCTACGGGCGGACGTAATCGTTACGAACGCCTATCGCAACCGCAACCGGGGCGACATACATTGTGATAAACCGTCTAGGAGGATGCCGCTGCATGCTTCGATTGATGTGCAAAGGGAAAATTCACCGCGCCACCGTAACGGAAGCCGATCTCGACTATGTCGGCAGCATTACGATCGATGCCGCCTTGATGAAGGAAGCACGCATCATGCCCTATGAAATGGTGCAAATTACAAGCCTGCGCAACGCCACGCGCTGGAAAACCTACGCGATCCCGGCGCCTTCCGGCTGCGGCAAAATCGGCCTTAACGGCCCGCCTGCGCACTTGTTCCAACCAGGCGATGTCGTGATCATTTTAAGCCTGGGATTGATGAACGAGGAAGAAGCAGAGCAACTCAAACCTCGCGTTGTTTTCGTCGACGAGCGCAACCGCGCGGTTCGCGTGGAGGAACATGGCGTCATCATTGAAGAACAGGAGCTAGCCCGGCAATCGGAGACATGATTATGACTTGATTATGGCGGGCAACAGCCCGGAGAAAAGGAGACGGGGCATTGGGAAAATGGGAGCTTCACCGCTTCTATGCGCAAGACGCCGCGATCGCCCGCCACATGCCGGCTGCGGCGCCGCTGAACAAACGCTCGTTTCTCCGGCTGCTGACGCAGTATGGGTCCGTATACGTCAAACCGAATTACGAGCATCGCGGTGCCGGCATCATGAAAGCATGGAGAAACGCGGAAGGCAAATATATTTTCGTGAGAGTGCGGGGAAGGCGTACGCAGCTGCGCACCCTGGACGATTTATACGCAAGGGTAAGGAACGGGGCGGCCGGAAGACGGCACATCGTGCAACGAACGATCGATCTGGCGCAAATCGGCGGCCGTCGTTATGATGTGCGGGTGATGATGGTCCGCGGCGGCAGCGGCGCCTGGCAGTACGTCGGCATGCTGGCCAAGGTGGCCGGACCGGGCAGCGTTGTGACGAACGTCTCGCGCGGCCGGGGTTACGCGCTGGCGATCGAGCCGGCGCTGTCCCGCTCGCTGGGGGCGCAACCTGCGCGGATCGCCGCGATCAAGCGGCAGCTCGTCCATCTCAGCTACCGCATAACACGGCGTTTCAACTCCTACAAATATTCGGCCCAGATCGGCATCGACTATGGCGTTGATAAGCAGGGGCGCATTTGGCTGATTGAAGTCAATTTCGATTATCCATCCCACGTGTTGTTCAAACGGCTTGCCGACAAAACGATGTTCCGGAACATCAAGCGCACGCTCGCCGACTACCGGCGTATTCAGAAACGGTTCGCCTGGCACGGGTAAGCAAAGATAAGAGCTCGCTATTCTTTGATCCAACCGCGCTCGTAAGCATACCTTGTCAACTGCACGCGATTGGCCAACTGCAGCTTGTGCAAAATGTTTTTCAGATGATTTTTGACTGTATGTTCGGAAATAAACAACGCTTCGGCAATTTCGCGGTTGGAGTGGCCGCGCGCCACCCAGGTCAGCAACTCGCGCTCGCGCGAGGTCAAAGGCGCTCCGTCCGACGCGGGCGCCTTGTCTGCCGCAGCCGCATCGCGTTGCCGGTCCGCGTCGCCCCCGTCCTGTTCTCTGGCAGCGAACTCCTGCAAAATCCGATTCGCGAGCTCGCGCGACATCGGCGCCTCGTCGACGGCTACCGCTTTCAGGTAGTCGTGCCAGGAGGACATTTGGACATGCTTGAGCAAATAACCTTGTGCGCCTTGTTTCAACGCTTCGAACAAACTTACGATGTCGTCGGAGACGGTGAGGACCACGATTTTGACGTGGGGGAACCGCTCCTTGATCCGTTTGGTCGCCTCGAGACCGTCCATTCCCGGCATATTGATATCCATCAGAACCAGATCCGGCATATGGACGGCGGTCAGTTCAATCGCTTCCAGCCCGTTTCGCCCTTCCGCAATCAGTTCAAACGCCGGATCGCTCTCCAATATATAGCGAATCGCTTCGCGCGCATCGGCGTGATCGTCTACCGCCAACACACGGATCGGCTTCATCATCTCAAACCCTCCTTGCGCCGCAATTCCAGCACCGTGCGGCCTTCTTCGCGCGCAAAACGCCACAACCATCCCAACTCCGCCGCCCGTTCGCCAATAATGCGCAACCCGTAACGGTTAGCCGCCGCGGCTTCGCGTCCGATCTGCGGCCAATCGGCAACCGCCGCCTCCGAACCGTCGTCCTTTATGCGGCAAAACCACCCCTGCCCCTGCCCCTCCGCATCCGCTTCGATCCATACGTTGCCCGCGTCGGCATGTTTGCGCACGTTTTGCAGCGCTTCCCGCACCGTGGCGTACAGCTCGACCTTTTCCCGTGACGACAGCCCTTCCTCCGGCAATTGCCACGCCACATGGGCCTTCACGCCGGTATCCCGCTCAAAGCTTAACGCCAGCGACCGGATCGACTCGATCCACGGCCGGGTATCCGCTGCAGGCGAAGAACGCAAGCCAGCGATCGCCTGGCGCACGTATTCATCCGTCTGCCGCACCGTTTTGTGCAGCTCGCGCACGTCCTTGAGCGGCTCCTGTCCGTCCGGGTCGCCGGCAAAACGTCGCTCCAGCCGATCCACCTTGACCGACAGCAGGAACAGCGATTGCGCAATCCCGTCGTGAAGCTCCCGAGCCAGCCGCTCGCGTTCGACAAGCGCCGCTTTCGACGCCCGCTCCCGCTGCAATTCCTCCTGCGTTCCTTCCATGCGTTTAAACAGCATCCGCAGCAATGTAACCGAAACGCCGAACACGATGAACGGCGCCAGCACGTTGCCCATCTCCATCGACATATAAGGCAGCAGCAGCTGGTGGCGCACATATTCCCATAACCCGATCGTCAGTGTCGGGATAATCAGAATCAGCCCTTTGATATCGCGGTACTGCACGGCAAATCCTCCCGGAATCGATGCATACAAGCCTCCCCTTTATCTAACCATATAATGAAGGAAAAGAACATCGCCCGGTCGGGCTAATCTCGCGTTTCCCCCGCCGCGTCTCACGAAAGGTTTGACTATTTTGTGAACCCGCCGGGCGGATGGCCCCGATTTGTGCCGGGAGTCGCCCCGGCAAACATAGCTTGCTCAAACTTCCTGTGTTATAATTGGTTCTGAAAATCCGCCGGGAATACACAACGATTCACAATCAGGAGGAACAAGCGCATGTATAAGTGGGTTATGGCAGTGCTGCTGTCCGCAGCTTGCATTGTCGGCGTCGTTACGCTGATCGTGCAAACGAACGATCATTCCAAGGAAGTCGCCAGCGAGCATGAAGGCGGCGGAGCGGCGGCCGGCGGTATGCCGACGGTAACGCTCGACGCAGCCGCTGCGGAAACGGTTTTCAAACAAAGTTGCGTCGCTTGCCACGGCGCGAATCTGGAAGGCGGAGCCGGACCGGCACTGAAAACGATCGGTTCGAAGCTTTCGGATCAGCAAATTTACAAAAAGATCCAGAACGGCGGCGGCGGCATGCCGAAGTTCAAAGGACAAATCAAGGACGAAGATACCGCCAATTTGGCGACATGGTTGGCTTCCCATAAGTAAGCCGCAAGATGGCGGCACAGCACGGCGTACCGCAAAAGATGGCTGCACGTCACAAAGGCCCCGCATCGTTCGATGCGGGGCCTTTGTTGCATGCGCTCTTGCGTGTCAGTCCGCCGCGATCTGCAGCGGCGTCTCGCGGATCGCCTCCGCCAGTTCGCCGTCCGGGGCCCGGTCGCAAACGATCCGGGCGACACCGTCCAGCGCGGCGAACGTAAACAAATCGCGCGCGCCGAACTTCGTATGGTCTAGCAGCACATTCGTTTCCGCGGCTTGCCGGATCGCGGTTCGCTTCAACTCGGCTTCATGCATGTTGGAGTTGCAGAAGCCGTGGCGAAGATTGCAGCCGGTTGTGCCGAGGAATGCCCGGTCGAGCGCCATGCCCGACAGCATGGCAACCGCCGCCGGACCAACCAGCGTCGATGTCCGCTCGACCAGCACGCCGCCGGTCACGATGGTCGATATGCCGCGCTGCTGCAGTTCGCCGGCGATGTTAAGCGCGTTGGTGACGACCGTGATGCCGGCGTCCGCCGGCAAATGCCGCACCAACTGCAGCGTCGTCGAGCCGCCGTCGACGAAGATCGATTCGCCCGGCAATACGAGCGCGGCGGCGATGCGGCCGATGCGCGTTTTCTCCGCGAGCATCACGGCGTAACGCTCATGCAGCTCGATATCGCGGCCGTGCGCAATCGCGCCGCCGAACGTGCGGCGCGCCAAACCGAGCCGCTCCAGTTTCTCCAGATCGCGCCGCAGCGTCATTTCGACGACGTCGAAACGCTCCTTGAGCGCCGCCAGTTTCACTTCCCCGTCGCCGGTCAGCAAATCCACGATTTGCTGCTGGCGGCGATTCAACCGCATGTCTGTCATTCAGCACCTCACGAATCCGCCTGATATGCTTCGATTATCGCAGCAATCGGCTGTCGAAGCAACGAGGCCTTGCCGCGGCGAGCCGCTGCCCCGGCTAGCGTTCCGTCACGGCACTGTCGTTCGGGCCGCGCCACACCGGGCCCGCCGGCTTCCAGCCGCCGCCCGCCGCCGGCAGCGCCAGCTCGCGCTTCGCCCAGCCGGCGGCGATGCGCCCGCGCACGGCGGCAAGAGACGGCACGCCGCTTGTGGCATCGGGCCGCTCGACGTTGCAGGCGCCGACCGCTACCGCAAGATCGAGCGCCTCCTCCGGCGGCAGCCCTTGCAGCCAGCCGGCAAGGAAGCCGGCGATCGTACAGTCGCCGGCGCCGGTCGTGCCCGCCGCCTCCACACGGTAGCAGGCCGCCGCCAGCTCGCGCCCGGTCCACGTCGCGCCCGCACCCATGGCGGCAATTCGCCCGGCATCCGCCGACGTGCGCATGTACAAGCCGCGGTCGCCGAGCTTCAGCACCACGACGCCGGCGCCCATCGCCAGCAGCCGCTCCGCCAGCGCCGCCAGCAAGCCGCCGTCCGCATGGGCAAGCGGATCGGCGGCGCCATGCTCGCGGCACAAGCGGCCGTATTCGTCCGGCATCAGCATGGCCATCGTTTCGTCGAAGCTCGGCAGGAACAGGTCGACGTGCGGCAACGCCCGCGTCAGGATGGCGCTCCAGTCTGCGCGTCCGGCCGGCGAATCGGGATCGGGCCGCGCCAAGTCGAGCGATACGGCGAGTCCGCGCGAGCGAACGAAACCAAGCAGGCGCTCCAGTTCGGCGCCGCCGCTCTCATACATCCGCCGCATGAGCGGCGGGTAACCGAAAT
Source organism: Paenibacillus cymbidii (assembly GCF_004764705.1). Lineage (GTDB taxonomy): Bacteria > Bacillota > Bacilli > Paenibacillales > NBRC-103111 > Paenibacillus_AN > Paenibacillus_AN cymbidii. Next base: position 9,189 of record NZ_SHLX01000035.1, read on the forward strand.
GAAACAGCCGCGCTCCTTGCAGTTCTTCCTCCCGCACATCCGCAGCCGTGAACGTATCGTTGGCGCCCGTGCAGTGCAGGAAGACGCGATCCACCTGCGGCGGATTAAGGACGACGGTATAGGACGTCGTTTCGCCCGCCGCCACAATCATCCCGTCCGCCAGCCCGGCACCGCTCTCGCGCAAAATGTCGGCGATCGCCCCGCCGAACCGGTCGTCGCCGATTTTGCCCATCAGCTTGACCCGGGCGCCGAGCCGGTGCAGCGCGATGCCCGTATTGGGCACCGCGCCGCCCGTGGCGATCGCTGCCGGTCCGACGTCAATCAGCTTGCCGGGCACGAGCAGCGCATCCAGGCCTGCCGGCGAATGGCGCATGGCCGGAATCAGATCCAGGCAAATATGGCCGGCGACAATTACATCCGCGCCGCCGCGAGTCACAGCGCTTCCTCCCAATCGATGGCCACCGCGCTGGTGTCTCGTTGCGAAGCAAGCGCCGCCGTAAACACGCGGTGGCTGCCTTCCGCCTCCGCCGGCGTCGCGCAATAAAACGGCTGCATCATCGCCCTGCCGTCAATCGACGCCGCCACTTCGTCGCAGAACGCCGCCCACATCTGCAGAATGGAATCCGAAAACCCGAACTCGAAGATGCTTCCCGTAATCGCCTTGTAGGCGCCAACATAGGGCACGTCCGCCACCTGCCACGCCTGTTTGCCGCCGGGCCGGTACGGCATCGAAGCGAGCTGCTTCGGATTCTTCGTCGAGTACTCGGCGGACAGCTCCGTTCCCGCGATCCGCAGAAACCACGTATTCGCATGCCCCGGCGCGATTCGCTTCATAGACATGACGAGCGGGAACGACTGGTCTTCAGCGGTGGCATCGCAGGCGAGAATTGCGTTGTCCCACGTTTCGCAAGGCACCGGCGCGCCACTCGCATCGGGCCGCTCAAGCACGATGTTGGACAGCAGCGCCCGTACGGTGCGCGGCTTCCAGCCGAAGCGCAGCGGCAAATGCAGCACGTGCATGCCAAGATCGCCCATGCAGCCGTATTCGCCGTTGGTAGCGATGCGGCGTTTCCAATTGATCGGCTTCGTCGGATCGAGATCGCTCGAATGCCAGAAACCCGCTTCAACTTCGATAATCCGCCCGAACTTGCCTTCGTTCACCCACTGGACCATTTGCTGCACCGCCGGAAAAAACGGAAATTCGGACGCGCAGCGCACAATTACGTCCGGACGGGCGTCAAGCGCCTCGCGAATGCGGCGGTTGGCTTCCGCGTCGATGCCGAACGGCTTTTCGCCGAGCAGATGTTTGCCGGAAGCAATGATATCGGTATAAAGCCGGTCATGCAGGTTGTGCGGCACGGCGCAATACACCGCGTCGATTTCGGGATTGGCCAGCAGCTCCTTGTAGTCGCTGTATGCGTACTGCACGCTCGGAACCCGGTCGCTGAACCACTGCGCCGCCGCCGGAACGGCGTCGCATACCGCCACAATGCGCGGCTCGAACGTGACGTCGGTCAAATGGCACCACCGGGCGGCGGCGCTGGCGAACTCCTTGCCCATCAGGCCGCAGCCGATAACGCCGAAACGAATGACCCGTCTGCTCATCGCGCGACCCCCCCACCCAGAAGCTCAATCGCTTCCTCAAAGGTTGCGCCTTGATGGACAATCGCCATCAACGCGCTTGTCATGCCGCCCGGGTTCGGATGCTGGATGACGTTGCGCCCGTATACGATGCCGGACGCCCCTTGCTTCATCAGCTCGATCGTGCGCGCGACGATCTCTGCGTCGCCGGCCCTGCCGCCGCCGCGCACAAGCACCGGAACGCCGGAGGCGACTTCGATCACGCGATGGTATTCGCTCACGTCGTCGCACGGATCGGCTTTGATCACGTCGGCACCAAGCTCGACTGCCTGACGGACGAGCGGCATAATGAGGCCGATGTTGCCGTCGACCATGTAACCGCCTTTCGTTTCGTTCGGCAGCATTACGAGCGGCTCGACCATCAGCGGCATGCCGTACCGCTCGCACGCCGTCTTGAGCGCGGTTACGTTGCGCACGCATTGTCGGTGCAGCTCCGGCTGGTTCGGCAGCAGCAGCAGGTTCACGCACACGGCGACGGCGTCGAGCCGAACCGCGTGCAGGATCGCATCGTCGATCAGCTCGCTGAACAAGACAGCCGGCAGCGTCTGGCCGTAAATGTTGGCGGCGTCGGTACGCAGAACGAGACCGGGCTTGCTTTTGCCGGGAATGTCCTGCAGCTGGCGGGCTTGCCCTACGGTGAGCTGGATGCAATCGGGACCGGCGGCGACGATCGTGTCGATCGCCGCTCGCATGTTTTCGATACCGGCGAGAAAGCCGGCCTCATTAAAAAATCCGTGGTCAATCGCCACGTCGAAGCATTTGCCTTGTTCGCTGAACATGCGTCGCAGGCGAGGTGTTGCCGTCATGAGTCCACACTCCATTTTGTCCGAATATAACCACAATATAACGTCATACCTGCTAATTGTCCACTACAAAATGTTCGTTTGTAACATTTTATAGCAACAAAATCGATTTGACAAGTCATTGCTTTTGCCGTCCGGCCGATTTAGAATAAATGCAACATCGCCACCCGCGAACGAAAGGAAGATGCGCCATGCTTACCGCCAAACAGGTTGCCGATTTTCAACAGGAAGCCGCCCGTCGTCTGCGCGAAAGCGGCATAGCGCTCGCCCCGCACGAACAAGCGCAAATCGAAGCGGCCGATTTTGGGCTGAACCAATTCGAAACGATGGGGCTCGGTCTGCTCGTTTATGTCAATACGGCGCGCGTCTGCGCCAAGGAGCTGATTATGCTGCCGATGCAGACGTGCCCGGAGCATCGACATCCGCCGATTGACGACAGCAATCCGGGCAAGGAGGAAACGTTCCGCTGCCGCAAAGGCACCGTCTATTTGTTCGTGCCCGGCCCGCGCACCGAACGGCCGCAAGCCGTGCCGCCCGCGGACAGGCAATCGTACTACACCGTCTGGCACCAGATCGAGCTGAAGGCCGGCGACCAGTACACGATCTTGCCGAATACGAAGCATTGGTTTCAGGCCGGCCCGGAAGGCGCGATTGTCACCGAATTTTCCACGACCAGCTTCGACGAGTTCGACGTGTTCACCGATCCGGAGATCGCCCGCGCCACGAAGATCGTCGACTGAAGGCGCCTTAATATCGTGAGACGAGAGAAAACCGTCAGGAGCTTTCCTGACGGTTCGATTCGCTTGCGATTATTTTTTTCCCGCTTCGATCGCTTGCGACACCTTGTGGAGCGCTTCGACCACACGTTCCTTCATGAACGGCTTGACCAGAAAGTCGGACGCTCCAAGCTGGATCGCTTCTACGATCCGGTGCTGGTGCCCGACCGCCGAACACATGATGACTCGCGCGCGGGGGTCGAATTGGCGAATGGCCCGCAACGCGTCCACGCCTTCCATCTCCGGCATCGTAATGTCCATGGTGACGAGGTCGGGACGGTATTTTTTGTACTTGTCGATCGCATCCAGACCGTCCACCGCTTCGCAAACGACCGTATGGCCGGCGCCTTCAATCAACTGCCGCAGCATGATCCGCATGAATGAAGCGTCGTCAACCACCATTACCGTAGCCAAACGCAACCCTTCTTCCTTCGTGGTTCCGTCTAGTCTACCAAACCGTTCTGAACAAAATCTGAACAATTTCTGAACAAGATCTGACAAGCTGCCGCGAATTGTTCAGTTTTTCAATTACGGGCGGCGAAAACGGACGAATAAGCCAAATTGACGGCCTATTGCTCAGGAGCCGAACCGCGCCGCATGGCTGAGCAGCACGGGCAGCACCGACAAGTGCCCTTCGCCGGCGAACTCGCGATATTCGGCGCGCACGCCGAACGACGCCAGCGCCGCCAGCCGCTCCGCCTGCTCGCGCGCGTTGGCGTTCATCCCGCTCGGATGGCCGTCCTCCAGCTCGCCGGCGGCGAGCAGGACGTCGGCCTCGAGCCGCTCTGTCCGCACCCGCGCCGCAAATGCCCGCTCCCGCTCCCGCAAGACCCCGCGGTTCCAATGAATGGACGGGCTGCCCGCCACATACGTGCGGAACGCTTCCGGCCGCGTGAACAGCATATGCAGCACGAACAAGCCGCCGAGCGAGTGGCCGATGAGCTTGCGCCGGGAGCGGTCGAGCGGGAACCGCCGCTCCATCGCCGGCATCAACTCGCCCACGAGGAACGACGCGAACATGTCCGCTCCGCCCATCGGCGGCATCAGCCGCCCGTCGCGCAGCGAAGGCAGCTCCTCCGGCGGCGCCGGCATCGTAAAATCTTCATAACGCGCCGGCGGGAACGGCTGGTCGGTCGGATACCCGACACCGACCACAACAGACGGCGCCACACCCGACAAATCGCCGCGGCGCGCCTGCAGCCGCACCGTTTCGACCGCCGTGGCGAATACGGCGCCCGCGTCCAGCACATACACGGCCGGATAGCCTTCGTCCGGCGGCGCTTCCGCCGGATAAGCGACGCTGATCCGGTACTCCCGCTCGGCGCCGCCGTGCGCCGTCATCGCAAACTGCACGCTGCGCGGAATCGATACCGGCTGCTCTTCCCGCACCTCTTTTTCCATCTGCCGCTCCCTCCCCTCCTAAGCCTAGCCCGTCGCTTTACGCGCGGTCGATCACGGTCAGCCGGTCGGCGGCCGGAATACGCGGCTGCGCCGTCGGAATTTTCGCCGGATAACCGATGTGCAGGTTGCCGAGCGCCTTCTCCCCGGGCCGGATGCCGACCGCATCGCGGAACTCGGCGACGTGCAGCCACGGGTACGTCTCCCACGTCAGCCCGATGCCGCGCTCCCAGGCGAGCAGGCTGAAATTGTGAACGATGCAGCTCGTCGAGGCGTAATCCTCCTCGCGCGTAATCAGGTTCGGGTCCTCCCGCATGAGCACGGTCATAATCATCGGAATGGTCATGATTTTATCGTAAAATTTCTGCCCGACTTCCTTCTTCCTGCCTGCGTCCGGCTCGCGCTGCTCCTTCATGATCCTCACCGCCTCGGCAATGCGCCGGCGGCCTTCGCCATACGTCAGGATGAACCGCCACGGCTGCGTCATATGGTAGTTCGGCACCCACACCGCCGTATCGAGCAGCTCGCCCACAAGCTCCGGCGAAACGTCGCGCGGCTCGAACGCGTGAATCGAACGTCTCGCCCTTATCAGTTGCGCCAATTCCATCGTAATCCCTCCGTTCGTTACACGTGTTGCGGCTGCGATTGCGCTTGCGGCTCCGGTTCCGTCTCCGGCGCGAACAGCCAGCCGAGCGCGCCCGGAAACCGGCGCACGAAGCATTCCAGCGAATGATCGGCGCCTTCGTCCAGCACGAAAGTCAGGCGGTTGCCCGGCGCGCTGTTCTGCGACAAGATCGCGTACGCCTCTTTGGTGCGCGGCACCATTTCTTTCTGAATGTTCGTTTTCCGCGAGCCCTCAAGGCTGCCGACGTCGATGTAGATGTCCGGACGCGGCTGCGGAAGCGGATGGGCGCGAATATAGTCGATGAAGCCGGGGTACCAGAGCGAAGAGGAGGTGGCGCCGATTTTGCCGAAAGTCTCCGGGCGCAGGTACGCCGCGTACAGCGACACCAGGCCGCCGAGCGATTCGCCGATCAGGCCGGTATGCTTCGCTTCCGGCAGCGTGCGGTATTTGCCGTCGATGTACGGCTTCAGCCGGTCGGCGATAAAATCGATATAAGCGCCGCCCTTGCCGCCAAAATCGTGATACCGCCCGGTCAGCGACGGATGGTACCAAGGCGAATAGTCGTCGACCCGGTCGTCCGTGCCGATGCCCACCAGCAGCAGCTCCTCCGGCACGCCTGCCGCAAACATCCGCTCCAGCTCCTCCAGCGCGCGGCCGGCGGCCGGATCGAACACTTCTCCCCGGTCATGCACGTAAACAACCGGAAACCGCCGGGCGCCCGCAAAATAGGACGGAGGCAAATACAAAAACAGCTCCCTGCGCTCAAACGAATCGTGAACGATCGTGCCTTGCAGATCCATGCGCTCACCTCCTTAAGCTCTTTAGCCCTTGATCTCCTAAACTCTTATGCCGAAGCTTTGGCCCGAAACAACAAATACACAAAATACGGCACGCCGACGATCGCAATTACAATGCCGACCGGCAGCTCCGCGGGTTGAAACGCCGTTTTGGCGATCAAGTCCGATGCCGTGACGAGCAGCATGCCGATCGCGCCGCACACCGGCAGCACGTAGCGATGGCGCTGGCCGACGAGCCGCTTGGCGATATGCGGCGCCAGCAGGCCAACGAAGCCGATGCCGCCCGACACCGCCACGCAGGCGCTGACGATGCCGATGGCGGCCAGCAGCAGCAGCCGCTTCTCCCGTTCGGTCGCCAGCCCCAGCCCCGTTGCCGTCGTTTCGCCGAGCTGGAACAGGTCGAGCGCATACGCCTTGCGCATCATGACGGGCGTCAGCAGCACGAGCCAGGGCAGCGTGGCGACGATATACGTCCAGTTGGCGTTATAGATGCTGCCGGTCAGCCAGACGGCCGCGGTTTCAAAATCTTTGGCGTTCATCTTCAGGGACAAATAGAGCGAAATCGCGCCGAACCCCGAGCCGATCGCAATGCCGCTCAGAACCAGGTTGCGCGGATCGAGCGTGCCGCCGCGCCACGCCAGCGCATAGATGCACGCCGCCGCCAGCAGCCCGCCGACCAGACCAAACACCGGCATCGTCATAACGGCGAGCCAGCCGGTAATTTTCACTTTGCCGGCAAACAGGAACAGGAACGTCACGATCGCCGCCCCCGCGCCCGCGTTGATGCCGAGAATGCCGGGATCGGCCAGGCCGTTGCGGGTGATGCCTTGAATTACCGCGCCGGCAATGCCGAGACCAAAGCCGACGAGCATGGCGATCACGATGCGCGGCAGCCGAAAATCGAACACCACCAAGTCGTAGTCGGCGTTCGGATGGATGCGCAGCAATGTTTTGGCCACGTCGAGCGGCGCGATGTCGAACGTGCCGTTCGTCACGCTGACGTAGACGGCGGCGGCAAGCAGCAGCAGCAAAGCCGCCAGCGTTGCGGCGAATCGCCGGTTGTCGTTTCTACGCATGCCGTCCCCCCTTGGTGCGAATGAGGCAGAGGAAAAAGGGGACACCGATGACGGCGGTGACGACGCCGATCGGCGTTTCGAACGGCGCGTTCATGAACCGGCTGCCGATATCGCAAACGGCAAGAAATACGGCGCCAAGCACGGCCGACAGCGGAACGATTTTGCGATAATCGACGCCCGTGAAATATCGCGCGATATGCGGGATGATCAGGCCGACGAAAGCGATTTTGCCTGCCAGCGCGACGGAAATGCCGGTCAGGATGACGACCGCGAGCGTTGCCCCCGCTTTAACCAGCGCGCTGCGTTGGCCGAGGCCGGCCGCCACGTCGTCGCCAAGCGACAGCAGCGTGATCTGCTTGGACAGCAGCGCCGCCAGCGCCAGGCCGACGATCGCGAACGGGATCGCCAGCCGGAGCAGCGACGGATCCATCTGGTGCAGCCGGGCGTTGAACCAGAAGCTTATCGTTTGCGATACTTGAAAATAAGACGCCATCGCCGCCGACACGCTGCTCAGGAAGGTGCCGACGATCGTGCCGAGAATGGCCAGCCGTACCGGCGACAAACCATCCGGTAGCAGCGTGGCAAGGCCAAACACGAGCCCGACGCCAAGCGCCGAGCCGACAAGGGAATACAAGATCAGCTCGAACGGCGTGGAGCCGCCCGGCATGATGACCGTGCACAGCGTAATCGCAAAGGCCGCCCCGTCGGAAACGCCCATGATCGAAGGAGACGCCAAATAGTTGCGCGTCATCCCCTGCATCAGCGCGCCGGATACGGCGAGAAAGGCGCCGATGAGCAAACCGCCGACCGCGCGCGGCACGCGCGAGTGCACGACGATCTGGTGGTCGATGTTGCCCGCGTCGAAATGAAACAGCGCGTCCCAAACCGTGCGCGCGTCGATGCTTTTGGCCCCGAGCCAGACCGAGCAGACGAACGCCGCCGCTATGACCAGCGGCGACGTCGCGAACAGAATGACGGGCATCGTGAAACGGATTTTCATCGGGTTGATCGCCTTGTCGGATTAGTTGACGAGCTTGTCGACAGCCGCCTTCAGGAAGTTGATTTTGCTCCACGCCGTGCCGCCCTGGGCCAACGGATCGACGACGTTGACGAACACTTTGCCGGTTTTGACCGCATTAATGCTTTTCCAGATCGGATTGCTTTGCAGCGTTTCCAGCGCCTTCGGCGCTTCCGCGTTCTCTTCCTCGGAAAATTGCACGAACAGGTAGTCCGGGTTCATCTCGCTGAACTTCTCGAGCGAAATGACTTGCTGCGCTTTCGCTTCCGTCAGCTGCGACGGCACCGCAAAGCCAAGGTCGGCGTACAGCGACGGATTGTAGAACACGTCCGCCGGATAAATGTTGATGCTGCCGCTGCGGATGCGGATGACAGCGACCTTCTTCGATTTGACGGCGTCGCCGAGCTTTGTCTTGGCGGCGGCAAGATCGGCTTTATAGCCGTTGATCGCCGCTTGCGCCTTGTCCTTCGTTCCGGTCAAGTCGCCCAGCATCAGCAGGTTCGCTTCCCAGTTGGAGGCAATGTGCGAAACCGGAATCGTGGTGGCGATTTTGCCCAGATTATCGGTCGTTTCCTGCGGGAATTTGGTCGTGCCGAGGATCACTTCCGGCTTCAGCTTCAGAATCGTTTCCAGATTCGGCTGCGTTTTTTCCCCGATGGATTCGGTTGCGCCCGTGATGTCCTTGAACATCGCCGGAAATTTGCCGCCGACGGAGATGCCGCCGATCGGCTTGATGCCAAGCACGAGCGCGTCTTCCATCGCTTCGAGGCTGCCGGTGATGACGAGCTTTTCCGCTTTTGCCGGGACGGTGTAATCTTTGCCCAGGTAGGAAAGCGTTCGTTTGGCGTCCGACTTCGGGGATGCCGAAGCGGAAGCCGACGGACTTGTCGCCGGGCCGGCCGACGGGCTCGCGCTCTTCGCCGGACTGACGCTTGCCGACGGACTTGCGCTTGCCGCGGTGTTCGTCTCCTTTTTATCCGAACCGCAAGCCGCCAGCGCCAAGACGAGGCACATAGCAAGACCCGCACCGATTGTTTTTTTCATGATTTTTGCCAATCTCCTCTCATCGCCTGTATCGTTTTATTTGAGAATGATTCTCGTTATTGATTATAGGCGATGAGCCATCGGCGCACCATGGACGAAAACCGGAATTATTCATGGACATTCGCCGGAAACGATCCGGCCGACGTGATCGACGATCCGCTCTTGCGCCAGCGCCGAATACTCCCGCCACGGATCGGACGGAATCGCATGCGCCTTGCCATCGCGCACCGCCCGAAGCTGCCGCCATGCCGCGGACTGCTGGAACGATTGCCAGAAGGCGAGCGTCTCCGTTTCCTGGCAGACAAGCACAAGCAGCCGGTCGGGCGCAAGCGCGGCCAGCCATTCCGGCGTCAATGCCGCTTCGTACATCGGGCGCTCGTCGGCCCAGGCGTTCGCCACCTGCAGATCGCCGAAGAGCACCTCGGCCATATTGCGGTTGCAGCTGGCGTATACGGTGCGCTTCAGCACCCGCAGCGTCAGCCAGCGCTCGCCGCCGGCCGCGCGTTCGATCAGCCGCCGGGCCGCTTCGGCTTTGCGGTTGTACTGCGCCAGCCAGCGTTCGGCTTCGTCCGACTCGCCGAGCAAGGCGGCCAGCCGCCTCAGCTGGGTGCGGCAATCCCCTTCCTCTTCCGGCATGCAGAAGACGGGGGCGATGCGCGCCAGCTTCTCCCGGTCGGCATCGCTTTCGCCCAGCGAGCTGATGATGATGTCGGGCGCGTTGCCCTGCAGGGCGGCGAAGTTGCCGCTGCGGTTGCGGTCGGCCATGAACGCGTCGAGATGGATCGGGATGTCGTGGCGGTAATGCTCGTAATAATGCGCGCTCCACTTCGGATGAAGCGGCGCGGCGAACGGCACGATATGCAGCGGCAGCAGCTGGCCGATCAGCGCCGGGCGGTCGACGGCGATGCGGCGGCGCCGGCTCTGCATGTATTCGGAGGGGGCGATGCCGGTTTCTTTCTTGAACTTGCGGCTGAAATAAAATTCGTCCCCGTACCCGACCTGGTGGGCGATCTCGCGCAGCTTGCCTTCCGCTCTGGCCATCAGCCGCTTCGCTTCGTTGATTCGCAGCGCGGCGATGTAGTCGCCGACACTGTCGCCGAACGTCTTCTTGAACAGCTCGCCAAAATATTTGGGGCTGATCTCGGCGAGCCGGGCGAGCTGGTCGAGCGGCAGCGGTTCGGCGAAATGGCGGTCGATGTGGCGTTTCGCCCGCTCCAGGCCGGTCGTCGCGTCCGCCTGCCCGCGTCGGCCGAAGCCGAGCTTGCCGATCCGGTACAGCAGCTCCTGCAGCGCAAGCTGCGCGCGGAACCGCTCGAGCGCGGCCGGGCTGCCGCTTAGGCCGCGGATCGTTTCGAACTGGGCGGCCAGCGCCGGCATGTCTGCCGCCTGCAGCCGCAGCTCGCCGCCGGCAGGCAGCGGGCCGCCCGCCTTCACGCGGCGCAGCCGGTTGCGGCTTCGCGCGGCCTGCTCGAACACGTCGAAGCGGACAATCAGCAGTTCGGCCGCGTCGGCAGGTTTGTCGCCTGCCGCGCCGAACGTTTGCTCCGGCGGGCATATGTAGACGGTGTCGCCGCGCAGCCGCCACGACTGTTCGCCGACGGACAGCCGCGCCTGACCCTGGCCCATAATGAGCGCGTGCGACAGCGACAACTGCTGCTCGAGCCGCGCGCCCTTCTCCAGCCGGACGCGCTCCGCGCCGCACAGCCGGAACAAGAAGCGGTCGAGCGGCAGCTCTGCGGCGGCGGAGGCGGCGGGGTTGGCACCGGCTCCGGCGATGGCGGGGGCGGAGGTGGCAACGACGGCTCCGATGGCTGTCGCCGCGGTTGCTCCGCTCGCGGTGACGGCGGTTTCTTTTGACATGCTGGTTTTCTCCTTTCGTTGCGTTTGATGGAAGGTTGCTGCTATTGGCTTGAAAGGATTTATTTTTATGATAATGATAATTATTATCAATTATTTTCGCCAACTTGTCTACCCATATCGTCACGATAACGGTGTTGCGGTCGCGCTCTTTGTCGCTCCCCGTTGTCTTGGCCGGCAGCTTTGTTCGGGTGCGTGTTTCATCTCAGCGAAATAAGCCATCTTATATAGCCTATTACGTTAAAAATGGGCAGTCGCCTCAAAATAGCCAGTGTTTTCATTGGCTATTCGTGCGGATCTGCCCGGATTGACGCTGTTTAACCCAAATAGCCAGTGTTTTCACTGGCTATTTTTGATGAGTCCTCCGAAATGGCGCCAATAAGCCATTTTTCATGGCTTATTTCGCCCAGCCGAACGTTCAGGCTCTCCGTTTGTATGCACGCACCGCAAACAGATACGCGACGATCAGGATCCCGAAGCACCACGCAAGAGCGAGCCAGATATCATTGCCTGCCGCTTGGCCCGACAATAGCGCGCGTATGGTTTCTACAATGGAAGTCACCGGCTGATTTTCGGCAAAAGCGCGTACGACGGGCGGCATCGTTTCGGTCGGCACAAAAGCCGAGCTGATGAACGGCAGGAAGATAAGCGGATAGGAAAACGCGCTCGCGCCTTCCACCGATTTTGCGGACAGTCCGGCAATAGCCGCTACCCAAGTCAAAGCCAGCGTAAACAGCACGAGGATGCCGGTTACGGCAAACCAGGACAGCACCCCCGCCGAAGAACGAAAGCCCATCACAAGCGCCACAAGAATAATGACGACGACCGAAATGGCGTTGGATGCCACCGAGGTCAGCACATGCCCCCACAGCACGGAAGAACGCGCAATCGGCATGGAGTGGAACCGCTCCATGATGCCCCGCTGCTTATCCAGGAACAGACGGTAAGCCGTATACGATATGCCGCTCGCAATCGCAATCAGCAGAATGCCGGGCAACAGGTAGTTCACATAGTTGTCCGTACCGCTCCGGATCGCGCCGCCAAACACATAAACGAACAGCAGCATCATCGCAATCGGAGTGAGGCAAACCGTGAAGATGGTGTCCATGCTTCGCATAATATGGCGCATGGAACGTCCAAGCATCACGCTCATGTCGCTGAAAAAGTGTTCATTCATTATGATTTCCCTCCTTTGTGCCAATGATGGCGAGAAAGATCTCCTCCAACGAAGGTTGTTTTTCCACATACTCCGTCTTTGCGGGCGGGAACAGCTTCTTCAGCTCCGCAAGCGTGCCGTTGGCAATGATCCTCCCCTTATGCAAAATCGCGATTCGATCGGCAAGCTGCTCCGCCTCATCCAGGTACTGAGTGGTCAGGAATACCGTTGTGCCGCCGCCGGCAAGCTCCTTGACAATTTTCCAGGTTTCCATGCGCGCCTCGGGGTCAAGGCCTGTGGTCGGCTCGTCGAGAAAAATGAGCTGCGGTTTCCCGATCAGGCTCATCGCAATGTCGAGTCTTCGGCGCATACCGCCCGAATAGGTGGACACCCTGCGGCCTTCAGCCTCAGTCAAGCCGAAACGCTTCAGCAGCTCGTCGGCCACTTGGCGCGGATTGGCCAGGTGTCGCAGCCTGGCGATCATAAGCAAATTTTCGCGACCGGTCAAGATCTCGTCCACGGCGGCGAATTGCCCGGTCAAACTGATCGCATTCCGCACATTCCCGGGTTTTGACGCGATGTCAAATCCGTTGACGGTGGCGGTGCCTCCGTCCTGTTCGAGCAACGTGGCGAGAATTCTGACAACTGTCGTCTTGCCCGCGCCGTTTGCGCCCAGCAGGGCGAATATTTCGCCCCGCTTCACTTCAAAATCGACGCCCTTCAGCACTTCCGTGTCTTTGAAGGACTTCCGCAACCCTTTCACCTCAACCGCCAGTTCCATCCCGCCACCCCTTTTACTTTTTTTTATCCGTAACCTTTTTGATGGCCTTGTTAACTTTCCGGTTAACCGATTCTTGATAGAGGTCAGCGTAAGTTTTGGAATCCTTGATCAGATCGTCGCAGAAAGCGGCTACGTCGCTGCCCGTCACTTCGAGCACGCCTTTCCCCAAGGCCGCCCCCTCTTCAAAAAGATCGACAATCCCCGAGAGCAGCCCCGTTCCCTCGGTCAGCTCAACCGGGCCGACTTTGAACAAATATTTTTGCATTTCTTTATACACGATCTGATAATCCTGCGGGAGCGTTTTGACGCGCGCCACATGCGCTCGCCACTCTTTTTTGCCTTCGATGATATCCTGTATGCTCATGTTATCCTCCTATTTGCCTAATTTTTTGGCGATCGTTTTGTTGAGCTGCTCGCGCCACTTGTCGCGAACCGACTTTGCCCCTTCTTCCCCGGCCAGCGCGGAACAGAAGCCTTTGATATCCTCACCCAACACTTCATCGACACGCTGACCGTCCGCTGCCGTTTCTTCGAGCAGGCCAACCACGCCGTCCAGAATCGGCATGAGATTGCGCCCGGTGAAATCGGAGTGCGCCCAAAGATTGGCGTTAATGGTTTCCCATGCCTCTTGATAATCGACCGGCAGCTTTTTGACTCGCGAATCAAAAGCTTTCATTTTTTTCGTCATGTCGCTGCCGGTAATTTTTTCCCAAATATTCATTCTTTTTTCTCCTTTAACTCGTTCATTTTGGATGAGACGAACTCCCATTTTTCCCAGAACCTCAGCAGTTCTTCGCGCCCGGCGTCATTGATCGCGAAAAACTTTCGCGGCGGCCCCAAGTCGGAGGGCTTTTTGGTGATCTCCACCAGCTTGTTTTTTTCAAGTCGGATCAGGATGGTGTATACCGTTCCCTCCACAACATCTGCGAAGCCGAGGGCGTTCAGTCGCCGCGTAATTTCGTAGCCGTAAGTTTCTTGGCGGCTTATGATGTCAAGGACGCAGCCCTCAAGCACGCCTTTGAGCATTTCCGTCAGGTTTTCCAGCACAATCACTCCTTGGTACTTTGTATAACTGGTATGCAGTATTACTTACTACCACTATAAAGTAACACGCAGTAGCCGGGATGTCAATAGCGTTTGCATCGTCACAAACCAAAAAGGAGCCGCATCCGCAGCTCCTCCGCTTTCTTTATTACAGACTCAGCAACTGCTTCGCCAATTGCACGACATTTTTCACGGAAAAACCGAAATATTCCATCGCTTCGCCGCCCGGTCCGGAAACGCCGAACGTATCGATCGACAACACCTTGCCGTCTTTGCCCGCATAGCGCTCCCATCCTAATGAAATGCCGGCTTCGATGGTGATCCGCTTCGTTACGGAATCGGGAAGAATGCTTGCCTTGTAGCTTTCCGGCTGGCGGTCGAACAGCTCGCGGCACGGCATGGCGACTACGCGAACGGAGATTTGCTCTTTCTCCAGTTCCGCTTTGGCGTTCATGGCCAGTGACACTTCCGAGCCGGTTCCGATCAGGACGACGTCCGGCTTGTCGTTCGTTTCCGCCAGAACGTACGCTCCTTTGCTTACTTCCGCCTTGTTGGCTTTGGTCGCTTCGTAAATCGGCAAGTTCTGCCTGCTCAGCACGAGGGCGACCGGCCCTTCCTTCTTCTCGAGTGCGTACGCCCATGCACTGGCAGTCTCATTCGCATCGGTCGGCCGGATGACCGTCAAACCCGGTATCGTGCGCAGCGCGGCCAAATGCTCCACCGGCTCGTGCGTAGGTCCGTCTTCCCCGACGGCGACGGAATCGTGGGTGAACACATAAATGACCGGAAGCTTCTGCAGCGCGGCCAGACGGATCGAAGGACGCAAATAGTCGCAGAAAACGAAAAACGTGCTGACGAACGCCTTGACGCCGCCATGCAGCGCCATTCCGTTGCCGGCGGCTCCCATCGCGTGCTCGCGAACGCCGAAGTAAACGTTGCGGCCGGCATACGATTGCACCGCAAACTTCTGCTCGCCTTTGATATCCGTCATCGTCGAATGGGACAAGTCCGCGCTGCCGCCGAAGATCGAAGGGACGGTTTTCAGGTAGTGGTTGATCGCTTCGCCGCTGGCGACGCGGGTCGAGATCGATCTGGACACGTCAAATGCAAGAATGTTTGCGGCATCGACCGTTACGGCGCCGCCGATCGCCTTCGCCAGCTCTTCGCCCTGCGCAGGGTATTGCTGCGCATAGGAGGCTACCAGACGGTTCCACTCTTCTTCTCTGGCCGCGCCTTTGGCTTTCCATTTGCCAAAATGCGCCCTGACCGGCTCCGGCACGACGAACTCTTCCTCGTAAGGCCAGCCGTATACGGCTTTGGTCGCTTTCGCCTCGTCTTTGCCGAGCGGATTGCCGTGCACTTTATTCGTTCCCGCTACTTTGCTTCCGTATCCAATTATCGTTCGGACTTCGATTAGCGTCGGTTGCGAATCGTTCCGCTTCGCGGCGGCGATCGCTTCGGCGATCTGCGCGATGTCGTTGCCGTCTTCGACGCGCAAGTATTGCCAATTCGCCGACTCGGCTCTCTTTTGCATATTTTCGCTGAATGAAAGGTTAAGCTCGCCATCCAAAGAGATGTCGTTCGAATCGTAGAGCACAATCAATTTGCCAAGCTTCATATGCCCGGCCATCGACATCGCCTCGTAGGAGATTCCCTCCATCAGACAGCCGTCGCCGACAAGCGCGTAGGTGTGATGATCAATCACCGGGAAGCCTTGCTTATTGTATTTTGCGGCCAAATGGGCTTCCGCCATCGCCATCCCCACGGCATTGGCAATCCCTTGCCCGAGCGGGCCGGTCGTGGCATCCACGCCATCCGTGTGCCCGAATTCGGGATGTCCCGGCGTCTTGCTGTTCAGCTTGCGGAACTGCTTCAAGTCGTCGAGCGTCACCGCGTAGCCGGACAAATGCAGGAGGCTGTACAACAGAGCCGAGCCGTGACCCGCCGACAAAACGAAGCGGTCGCGGTTGAACCATTTGGCGTTGCCCGGATTGTGCCGAAGGTGGCTGGACCAAAGGGCGTAAGCCATTGGCGCGGCGCCCATCGGCAGCCCCGGGTGCCCGGAATTGGCGCTGTTGACGGCGTCGATGGACAGCGTTCGAATCGTGTCTATCGACAGTTGTTCGATCGATTGCATATTCGTAGACATGTTACTCTCCTTTTCGATAGGGAAATTGGAAGTGAACGGTTTGGATTTGAGCTATGGCTTCTCACTCGCAGTTTCACTATAATACGATTAACACACATGCATGTAATCGATAGTTTTCATGGGGGATATAGACCATGTCTATGACCAATAATTACGAATTGTACAAGGTGTTTTATTGGGCCGCGAAGACGGGAAGCCTGACCCAGGCGGCCAAAGCGCTCTATCTCACGCAGCCGAGTGTCAGCCATGCCATCAAGCAGTTGGAGGACCGCTTCGGCATCACGCTGTTTCACCGCAATGCCAAAGGCGTGGCGTTGACGCAAGAAGGCGCCGTGTTGTATTCCTATATCGAGCAGTCCCACCTCTTGATCGCAATGGCCGAAGAAAAGATGGCCGCGCTGAAGAATCTGGAAAGCGGCGAGCTGCGGATCGGAGGAAGCGACTCGCTGTTCAAGCACTACTTGCTTCCGCACCTGGAGAAATTCCGGCAGCGGCATCCCGGCGTCAAGCTGCATCTCAAGCACGGAACGACGCCGGAAATCATCGCTTTTCTCAAAGAAGGAGCGATCGACATGGGGGTTGTGCGGATGCCGATCGTGGATTCCCATCTGGAAGTGCGCGAGAGCTACCAGCTGCAGGATTGTTTTGTGGCAGGCGCGCTCTATGGGGAGCTTAAGGACAAGGTGCTGACGGTGGAGATGCTTCTGCAGTACCCCGTCATCCTGTTCTCCCGGAACAGCCGGGCCCGCATGGCGATTACGGAGTTGTTCCACAGCTACGGCCACACGCTCAAGCCGGAAATCGAGGTCGGAAGCGTCGATCTGCTCATCGAGTTCGCGCGGAGAGGAATCGGGATTTCGTACATTACGAGGGAATTTGTCTCCCGAGAGCTGGAGGAGGGGTCCCTTTTCGAGATTCAATTGAACATCCAGCTGCCGCCCTCCCACGTGGGCGTCATGACGATGCGGGGCGTGCCGCTTTCCAGTGCGGCCACCGGGTTTATGGAGAGGATTCTTGAAAAATAGGACTTTCTTATCGCGTTCCGTGTATCAGCGAGAATGAACGAGCAAACGGGAGCATTCATTTTCAGAAAACGCCCTCATCCAAAGCGGCGTCGACCGACTCAAAAAGGCGAACATGCGTTTTTAACCTTTGACACTTCCGGGAAGCGATTGCTAAGATAATGGCACTTTCACTTGTTCGGAGGGAACCTTCTCTTGTTGCCTTTACCGAATTGGTTCGTATTTTTTGCCAAATTGCTGGGCCGTGCAAAAGGCGCGTTCCTGCTGATTGCCTTGTTGACCGTGATAGGTGCGCTATGTGGAGGAGCCGCTCCCCTGTTGATCGGCAGGATGATGGATGCCATCGTGAACAATGGCGGACAAGGCATGACCGCAATCGCCGTGCTGCTGCTGGTTGCCCTGCTGCTGTCGGAGCTGTGCGGCGCCGTTCGAACCTATGTGTCTTCCAGAACGATGGTCGGCTTGGCCTGCTCGCTGACCGAAGAGATGCTGGCAAGCGTGCTTCGCACCTCTTATGACTTTTTCACGAAAACTGCACGCGGAGAGCTGCTTCAACGATGCACGAAGGATACGAAGGTCATCCAGAAATTCGGTCTGTCCACGCTTCCTTCCTTCGTCCAGGAGCTGTTGCTCGCCTGTGTGGCGATGGCCGTGCTGATTCGCTGGAACGGGTTGCTTGCGGTCATTCTCCTTGCTTCCTTCGTCCTGTTGTTTATCCCGGTTCAGCTTTATGGCAGAAAACGCGGTTCGTTTCGAAAAGATTTGGTCGCTCACGATGCCCGGATCCGGCAAAGCCTGCTGGAAAAACTGGATTCGTTGAAGCAGATCAAGCTGTATGGAACCGAACGCAAGGAATTCGCAGCTTTCGCCGCCGAGCAAAACAGCCGGGCCGACCTCCTGTATAAGGATGGGATTGTCGACAGCTGGTATCGAACGTTTCCGCGCATTCCCGATTCTTTGGCTCCGGCTCTCGTTTTCGTTTTTGCGGGATGGCAAATGGTCACCGGAGAAGCCACCGTCGGCCAATTGGTGACGATTATCGCTTTCATTCCGGCGATTAATGCGCCGGTGCGTTCATTCTTCGGGCTGTATGTAAGCTTGGCCGACATCAAGGTTCGAATCAATGGAATGATCGAATATTTGCAGCTGCCGGCGGAGATTGGCAAGCGGGACGGGTTGCGCAAACCGGCGGATTTTCGCGGGCTGCCGATTTCGTTTGCAGGCGTGCATGCTACCGGAGAACGCGGCGAAGTGCTGCGCAATCTTCATTTCACCATTGCGCCTGGCGAGAACGTGGCGATCGTCGGGCCGAGCGGTTCGGGCAAAAGCACCCTGCTCAAGCTACTGCTCCGGCTGCAAGAGCCGACGGCAGGCGAAATCCGCATCGGCGGCATGCCGACGGGCGAACTGGACGCAACGCATCTTAGGCGCAGAATCGGTTATGTCATGCAGGAGGGGATTTTGTTCCGCGACAGCCTTTTCCGCAACTTGACCTATCTTGGAGAGGCCGATCGGGAGACGCTGGACATGTGGATGAAAGCTTTTGGGGCGGAAGACATCGTGTCGAAGCTTCCTTCCGGCTATGATTCCGAAATCGGTCCGAACGGCGAAACGCTTTCGGGCGGTCAGCGCCAGCTAGTCCGGTTGGTACGCACCATGCTGGGGAAGCCCGACCTTCTGCTGCTTGACGAAGCGACCTCCTCGCTGGATCAGAAGAGCGAAACAGCCGTGCTGAAGGCGCTGTCCGAGCACGCAAGCGGAATTACGCGAATCAGCGTCACCCATCGTCTGCGCGCCGCGTCCCTGGCCGACCGAATCCTTGTCATGGACCATGGCGAACTGGTAGAGGTTGGCACTCACGAAGAACTCCTGCGCAAAGACGGTTTATATGCGATGCTGTTCCGTCAGGAAGACGGCCAAACGGAAGCGGATTCCGCTGCTCGGGGAGGTGATCGCCGTGCGCCGGAGCACGCTCCCGTTATCCGCTAAGCGGCATGCCGTTGCCGGCTACGTACGGCAGCACATTTTTCCTTATCGGTTGAACTTGCTTCTTATCCTCATGAAAAATATTACCGGCGCCCTTCTCTATATGGTTCCTCCGTTTTTGTCCAAATACGTGCTGGAAACCGTGCTTCCCCGGCAGGACTGGAACCTTTTGATCCTCGTCTCCATCTGTATGGTAGCGGCGCCGATTATGGGAAGTATCATGATCGTTTGGGAGAACGTATGGGGACGTTTTATGCTGCAGCTGTCCGGCCGCGGCCAGGCCGATTTGTTCAACGGCATTCAGCACAGGCCGCTGAGATGGCTGCGCCAGAACCGGATGGGCGATCTTCTTACTCGCATCCTTGATGATACCCGTTTCATTACCGACATGATGAACGGGCATATCGGGTTTATGATGTTTCATGTGGTGACGATCCTCGTTGGTTCAACGATTCTGCTCGTGCTGCAGCCCTTGCTTGCTTCCGTCGTCCTGGCCGTGTGGGCGGGACAGGCCATGCTGATGTCGAGCCTTGGCCGGCAAGTCAAGCAAAAAGCGGCGGAAACGGCGCGCCACAATTCCATCATCTCCGAAACCGTGAGGGAACTGATTTCCGGAGCGGCTTTCCTTAAATCGTCGGGGCAAGATGCCAAGGCGCTCAGCAACGTCAAAGAATGCCTTCATCGGGAGTGGGAACATACTCGCCGCAGCCTCCTTGCCGATCATCAGGCTCGTTTGATCCATGCCGCCTTGAATGCGGGGTCGCTTGTCTTGATGTATACGGCCGGCGGATGGTTCGTGCTGAATGGAAGCATGACCGTTGGCTCCTTGGTTGCCTTCGTTGCTGTCTATAACTGGCTTCGGCCTTTCGGTATTTCCATGATCGATATGGCCATAACCGCTGTCAAAATAGGACCGGCGGTCGACCGCATCGCAGATATCGCCTTCCCGGCAGCACAGCCGCACAAGGGGATCGTTCCGGACGGGCCCCTTGCGTTGGAAGCGAAAGGCATCACATTCCGGCATGAAAGCCGGACCATACTGGACGATATCCATTTTCGTATCCCGCCGGGCGCTATTGTGTCCATCGTCGGATATCGGGGGTCGGGCAAATCTACCTTGGCTGACGTTCTTCTCGGTCTGCAAGAGCCGGCAGCGGGCAGCATTTTATTGAACGATATTCCACTTGCGGCTGTCGACTCTGTTTGGCTGAGGCGATCGGTACTCTGCGTTACGCAAGATGTTATGCTCCGAAGCGGAACGATTCTGGACAATATCCTGTACGGCACCGAAAATGCCAGTCTCGAGGCCATCCGCGAAGCCGTGCAAATCGCCGAACTGGAGCAGTGGATCTCCCGTCTTCCCGACGGCTTGCATACTCGAGTGGGGGAGCAGGCGCTTCAAATTTCGGGAGGGGAACGACAGCGGATCAGCATTGCGCGCGCGCTGCTTCGCAAGCCTGCTGTCCTTATCCTGGACGAGGCAACCTCCGCGCTGGATCAAGGAACCGAAAGACGCTTGTTAACCCGTTTGATCGCAGCGCGAAAAGGGACCACGATGCTCTTCATTACGCACCGCCTCGATATTGCCCTGCGTTCGGACGAAATTTTCCTGCTGGACGAAGGCCGCCTTGCAGACAGGGGAACTCACGAGGAATTATTACAACGCACCGGCACCTATCAGGAGCTATGGAAGCAGCAGATGGAGCGCTGCCTGTAAAATGAAACAATGGCGTTGTAAGCACGGCGTTCCCCCCACCGCCAACTAAACAAATTCGCTTATTGTGCCGCTTCGATGAAGCGTTTGGAAAAATAGGCCATGTTTTATTGCCTATTTCACCTTAATTGGCCAGACTCGCTAGAATAGCCAGTGAAATCATTGGCTATTTCGGCAAAAAGGCCTGATTCGGGGCCTGGCGGGGCAAATAAGCCATGTTTTCACTGGCTATTTCCGACGGGGTGTGCCAAATCGGGCAAATAAGCCATTTTTCATGGGCTATTTTCGTTATCCGGCGTTAATGCAGCAACCGCTTCTATGTCAATTGCCCGCCGTGGAATACCTTCAGAATAAATTCCCGTTCAGGTACCATTAACCGATGAAAAGATTGCAGAAATTCCTTATTGTCGTTATCACCCAAGCAGTAAATATGATTAAGCCCCCTGGAGGAAAATCAATAAAATCAAAATTGCCACCATATTTTTTGATCATGATCTTTCTTACCGCTAAAGAGAATTTCACCATCTTGATCTGATTTAATATCGAATATGATTTCATGGGTCTGATAAAATTTTTCAATGTCCTCCAAGCGGCTTTCAAAGGCGCGGAGAAAGTTTTCTACTAATTCTTTCGCTTCTTCCTTAGATGTATGATTACCTGCCATGATTCTAAATTTGGCGTACTCCTCTGGTTGGAAACTACTGGCTGTAATGAAGCCTTTATCTCTCATTGTTTTTTCTGCATGACCCAAAGCGTCTCCAACCACACTCAACGAAGGGTCAGCATTCTTGCACCCTCCAGTTACACAAAGCATGGAAATAAACAAAAAAATCAAAACAATGTGCTTCATCGTTACTCCTTGTTTTCGTTTTTCGTATGAACCACTTATTGGGGCTGTCCTGCCCATTTGTTGAGGATTAAAGAAAATCGTCTATCAACGAGAGGCCGTTTGTCATTCGCATCCGGCTATCTCGCAGAAAATCGCGGGTCCAAATGTCCGGTTGCCGCAGGTCCCAACTTCGGTTCATGCCTACATATACGATAATTTCACGAAGTCGAAGAAGAAGCGGCAGTTGTTGCTTCCAGCCGTCCGGTAGTCGACGGCCATCCTCTTCATATCCTCGTACAAAATGCTCCATGAACAGATCATACTGCACTTTCCGCTCCGATTTCGAACCCTCCCCAAAAACATAAAGAAGATAATAGAGCTGAATGGCAATATCTTCGGCATACCAACTGTATTGACATTCATCGAAGTCAAAGAGTGTGATTTCGTCCGCGTCATCAATCGTAAAATTGCCGACATTGATATCCCCATGGATTAAGCCAAAATTGTTTGAAGTGACAGGCAGATTCGCCAAATGCGCTTTCAGCACATCAAGAGCGTACAACACAGGTTGATCCTCATGCGGTATGTAGTTTCGGGCCTGAAGGAGGTATCCATTGCGTTCCCACGAGTGTCTCTTAAACGAAGGTTTGTACCGTTTGGAAAGTTCATGCAGACGGCCGGTCAATCGGCCACAACGCTCGTAGAGTCGGGGATTACCGAGACATTCAGGGTAACCGATTTTGCGGCCAGGCGCATGCTTGAAGGAGGTCACGTAAAAAGCGATATTCTCGCCTTGAACACATTCAATGCCTATGCCCTGAGCAGACAAGATCGGTTCGGAGACTGACACTCCATTTTCCGCCAAATAACGAATCCAGTCCAATTCGGCTTCTAATCCTTCCGGAGTACGCAAGGTACTAGGCGTGAAGCGGAGAATGTATTTGCTTCCTTCACGAGTATAGGAATAAATAAAATTTTGAAATCCGCCGATGAAGGAGAGAGATTTGGGAGGCACCCTGAATCGTGCGGCGCCTTCGTTGGCCATTTCGTCTTTGAAAAGTTTTTTAATTTGCGGGTCCATTGTTCTCCTTTGTAACAACCAAGGATCGATTACAGAAAATCAAAAAATAATACTTATTTCTATTTTACGTTAAATTGCCCATTCCCTCAAACAGGGAGCGATGCTTTTGGTGCTCCGTTTCATCGAACGCGGATTTTAGCCGATAATGTAATATTTTGCAGGATCATACTCCCAATTGATGTATAATAGCCCCATAAAATATAGCAAAAACAAGGAGATCGCACGATGGATATTCCTGTATTGGAAGTTACGATCGCGAAGCGGACGCTCCACTTTTTTTGGATAGTCGACTGCTCGAGCTCCATGGAAGGAAAGAAGATCGCCAGCTTGAATCAGGCTATTCGCGAAGCGATCCCCGAAATCCGCAAAGTCGTCTCTTCCCACCCCGAAGTTCAGATCAAAATGAGAGCCATTCAGTTCTCAAGCACAGCCAGTTGGTTGATAGGTCCCGATGCGGTGCCAGTCGAAAACTTCATTTGGTCCGATGTTTCGACAAGCAGCGAAACGGCAACCGCCAAAGCGATCCAATTGCTCGCCTCGGAGCTCGAAATCGAAAAAATGAGAGGCGGTCAGACTCGTCATCGCGATCGGCAATGAGAACGAGTACGACGAAGAGCAGCTTCTGAGGTTTGTCAGTCACCGGGAGATCGGCGTGCTCCGCGCCGACTCGCCCGAAAAACTGACGGAGTATATCAAGTGTACTGATTGTTACCGATTATGATTTAACGGGAATAACTGAACCCTACTACTATATTTATCAATTATTGGAAGGTGAAATCAAATTCATCACGATTGAATCCGGAGATGCTTTCTCGGAAAGTATGGTGCCGAAAAATTTGTTGAACTAACGGGTCGTCGGGAAATCCATCCCGCGACGAAACGATAAAAAAGCGCCGTCATTCCTCCACTGGGGACTGACGGGCGCTTTTTTACCGCATGACCTCGCTTACTTCGCTTTCGCCTGGATGTATCCTTCCGCCTTCAGCAGCTCGGCGATCAGCACCGCGCCCCCGGCAGCGCCGCGGACGGTGTTGTGCGACAATCCGACGAATTTATAGTCGTACAGCGAATCTTCGCGCAGCCGGCCTGCCGTGATGCCCATGCCGCGCTCGATGTCGCGGTCGACTTTCGTCTGCGGCCGGTTGTCTTCTTCGAAGTAAGTGATGAACTGCTGCGGCGCGCTGGGCAAGCCGAGCTCCTGCGGACGGCCGCTGTATTGCTGCCAACGCGCAATAATTTGCTCCTTCGTCGGCTTGTTCGCGAACGACACGAATACCGCGGCCAAATGGCCGTCCGTCACCGGCACGCGAATGCATTGCGTCGTGATGTGCGGCGCGCTCGCTTTGACGATCTCGTTATTGACGATGTCGCCCCAAATGCGCAGCGGCTCCTGCTCGCTCTTCTCTTCTTCGCCGCCGATATACGGGATGACGTTGTCGACCATCTCCGGCCAGTCGGCAAACCCTTTACCCGCGCCGGAAATCGCTTGGTATGTCGTAGCGACCACCTGCGTCGGCCCAAATTCCTGCAGCGCGTGCAGCATCGGCACATAGCTCTGGATCGAGCAGTTCGGCTTGACGGCGATGAAGCCGGTTTCGGTGCCGAGCCGCTTGCGCTGCGCCGCGATCACGTCGAGATGGCCCGGGTTCACTTCCGGGATCACCATCGGCACATCCGGCGTCCAGCGGTGCGCCGAGTTGTTGGAGATGACCGGCGTTCCCGTGCGGGCATACGCCTCCTCGAGCGCCTGAATTTCCTGTTTCTTCATATCCACCGCGCAAAAGACGAAATCAACGCCGGCCGCTACTTCCTCCACGTTCGAGGCGTCCTGTACAACGATCGATTTGACCGCGTCCGGAATCGGATCGACCAGCTTCCAGCGGCCCCGTACCGCTTCTTCGTATGTTTTGCCCGCCGAACCGGCGCTTGCCGCAATTGCCGTCACTTCAAACCACGGATGATTATCCAGCAGCTGAACGAAACGCTGTCCGACCATACCTGTACCGCCGACGATGCCGGCTTTCAATTTTTGTGTTGTCATCCTTGTCATCCTTCCCCTTCCCGATAAATAAACCCTATCGGCGGCAACAAAAAATCCCGCCCCAAGACGGAAAACCGCCAGGGGCGAGATTGGTTATCTCGCGTTACCACCCATATTCGCCAATATGTCGCCATATTCGCCTCTTCGCGTACGGCATCGCAATCGACAAACTTGCCATGATTATACGCTAGCTCTGTAACAGGAGCGCCTGTCGCGCCATCCCCGATCTGACGACCGGTTCCAACGCGCTGCTCGGAGTCTTTGTTCAATTGGGGGCTCTTTGCTCCTTTGCAGCGTACCGGAGCTCTCTGGGAAAGAGGTTCCCGAATTTACTCGTCTCGTCATAGCATGTATGAAATGTTGCCATTATAATAGCAGAAAATCGCGCCAGCGTAAACAGCAAATAAATGGTTCGCCCCGCTCTACATATATATGAGCGCACGGCTCCAATCGTTCCAGCGACTTAACGCCGAGCCGCCTGGAGGCTATTGCCGCAGCAGGCCTTCCGCTGTGCCGATCCGCGTAAGGCTTGCCAGCGCCGAGTCGAGCTGCTCCCGGCTGTGCGCCGCGGTAACGATCAGCCGCACCCGGCCTTTATCCCACGCCACCATCGGGAACACGATGCTCTGCGCGAACAAGCCTTCCTCCGCCAACCGGTCGGAGAATCGCGCCGTTGTCGCCGGATCGCCAACGACGATCGGGATGATCGGCGTTTCGCTGGCGCCGGTGTCGAAGCCGAGCGCCTGCAAGCTGCGACGCATGTAGTCGGCGTTGTCCCACAGCCGCCGCACGAGCTGCGGATTGGCCGCCAGCACCTTCACCGCCGCCAGGCAGGAAGCCGCCGTGGCCGGCGTCTGCGCCGTGCTGAACAGAAACGGCCGCGCCTTGTGCAGCAAATAATCGATCAGCGTGCGCGAGCCGGCAACATAGCCGCCCGTCACGCCGAGCGCCTTGGACAACGTGCCGATCTGCACGTGCACGCGGCCGTACAAGCCGAAGTGCTCGACGGAGCCTTTGCCGCTGGCGCCGAGCACGCCGCTCGCATGCGCGTCGTCGACGTAAACGAGCGCGTCGTAGCGCTCGGCCAACTCCACGATATCGGGCAGCGGCGCGATGTCGCCATCCATGCTGAACACGCCGTCGGTGACTATCACCCGCTGGCGGAACGTCGCGCTTTCCTGCAGCAGGCGTTCCAACTGCTCCATGTTTTTGTGCGCATATACTTTGCGCGCAGCCTTCGTCAGCCGGATGCCGTCGATGATGCTGGCATGGTTCAACTCATCGCTGATGACGACGTCGTCCGCACCCAGAATCGAGGACAACGCGGCCAGATTGGCCGTGTAGCCCGACTGGAACACGAGAGCGGCTTCCGTGCCTTTGAACCGGGCCAGTTCGGCTTCGAGCGCCGCATGAATGTCGAGCGTGCCGACGATCGATCGGACCGAACCGCTGCCCGCGCCATACGTCTCGACCGCTCGAATGGCCGCCGCCTTCACTTCTTCGTGTCCCGTCAGTCCCAAGTAGTTGTTGGACGACAGCTGCAAATACGTTTTGCCGCCGGACAACATCGACGTCCCTTGCGGCGTCTCCCAGACGCGCAGCGGCCGGTATCGCCCCTCCGCGCGCAATTGCTCTAATTCTCCCTCTATAATATTCCAATTGGCCATCGTTCCGGCTCCTTTCCGATTATCGAACGATCTCAATCAATGGATAAATACCACTTTGGCGCATTCGCCGGAACGAACGAGCGCGAACGCTTCCTCGTAACGGTCGAGCGGGAACCGGTGCGTCACGAGCGGCCGCAAGTCGACGCGTCCGTTGTCCAGCAGCCCTTTCATCTGGTACCACGTGTCGAACATGCGCCGCCCCGTGATTCCGTCGATCCGCAGCCCTTTGAAAATGACGTGCCGCGCCAAATCGAGCGGCACCGGCTTCGTCGGGATGCCGAGCAGCGACACGCGCGCTCCTTGCGCGGCCGCTTCGAACGCGTCGCGGATGCCGCCGGGATGGCCGGACATCTCCAGCACCACTTCCGCTCCGATTCCGTCGGTAAGCTCGCGAATGCGCGCCGCAACGTCGCCCGGCTGCGAGCTGTCCAGCACGTGATCGGCCCCCATCGCCGCGGCGAGCTTGAGCTTGTAGGGATTGACGTCGACCGCTAGGATCGTCCCGGCGCCGCACGCCTTGGCCGCGGCGATCGCCATCAGGCCGATTGCGCCGGCGCCGACGACCGCCATCGACTTGCCGGCGATATCGCCGGCGAGCACCGTCTGTACCGCGTTGCCGAACGGGTCCTGCAAGCAAGCTACTTCGAACGGCATGTCGGCGGCGTTGGCGATCACGTTCTCCCGGCGCAGGATCGCATATTCGGCGAAACAGCCTGGCGCCGTAATGCCGAAGCTGCGCGTATTCGGACAAACGTGCGCCAGACCGGTTCGGCACGCTTTGCACGTCCCGCAGGCGATATGCCCTTCGCCGGATACGTGGTCGCCCGGTTTGACGCCGGTGACGCGTTCTCCGACCTCGACGACGACACCGGCGAACTCGTGGCCGAACACGTTCGGCGTCGCAACCGTCTGCTCGGCCCAGGAATCCCACTCGTAAATATGCCGGTCCGTGCCGCAGATCGAGCTGGCCTTCACCTTGACCAGCACCTCGTCCGCTCCGCAGGTTGGAACCGGAATGCGCTTCAGCGTCGCGCCCGCTTCCCGTTTCTCTTTGACAAGCGCTATCATCGTTTCCGCCATGTTGACCACCTCGAATGATTGAGTTTGTACTTTATATTATACATTTGTACTCTATATCGCACAACACCTATTTCGACAATGAGCGCCCTATCGGCTACAATGGACAGTAGCGATTCGACCGGGAGGCGGCAGACGATGGAACACATTCATATCAAACTGGGGCGGAATTTAAAATCGATCCGTCAAACGAGAGGATACAGTCTGGACAAGGTCGCCGAACTGACCGGCGTCAGCAAAGGCATGCTTGGCCAGATCGAACGCGGCGAAACGAGTCCGACCATATCGACGATTTGGAAAATCGCGAACGGGCTGCGGCTGAGCTTCACTTCGCTGATCGAGGAGCCGCCTGCGGAGGTGGCGATCATTGCGAAGGACGAATTGGAGCCGCTGCTGGAGGCGGACGGCAAGTTCCGTTCGTTCCCGCTGTTTCCGTTCGACCCGGCCAAACGATTCGAAGTGTACGACGTGGAACTGGAGCCCGGCTGCGCCCATGCTTCCGAAGCTCACAACGCCGGCGTCGAGGAGTTCGTGCTGGTGTCCGCCGGCTCGCTGACCGTCGACATCGGGCCCGATTCTTACGACGTCGGCGAAGGCAACGCCATCCGGTTTGCCGCGGACCAGCCCCATGTGTACCGGAATACCGGCGACACGCTCGTTCGCATCTACACGATCATTCACTACTCGTAAGCGGGGCGAACGGCGGAGACGATCGTGGAGTGCGGGACTGCTTTGAAGCAGAAACTTACTGCCTCGGCACGGGCTGATCGAAGCTTACATGTATGAACTTGCACATCTTCTCAACACGAACTTGCCTTTAGCGCATTTCATGCGCTTCAGCCAAGCACTTCGCGGGCTCCGCGGCATCATAAGCATACAAAAAAACCGCACGAAGGCACCCGTCCTCCATGCGGTTTTTCCATGCAAGCAACAGCTATACCTTCTCCATCCACACTTCCGTTTGCAGCTCCAGCGTTTCCCCCGGCGCGATGCCGCGAGCGCCCGTCTGCTCCGCCGGATACGGCAAATTGAACGCATCCGTCACATACGTATACGGCTCGAGCGAAAACGCCGACGACCACGGCGGCTTGAACAGCAGCAAATACGGGAACTGCCGGTCCACGCGGTAACAAATGCGGTAGCCGGCAGCTTTCACTTCGATCGCGCTAACGCGATCGTCCGCTTGCAGCGTCAGCATGTTGCAGCCGGCCGGCGGGTACGCGCCGATGTCGATGCCGTCGCGGGCAATGGCGGCACTGAACGCCGTCGGCTGCGGCAATCCGCTGACGAACGCCTGGTTCGTCACCGGCCATTCGTCGACTGCCGGCACATGCAGCGAACAACCGTCGCCATTCGCCGGCACCGCAAAATACGGATGCAAACCGAATGCAAACGGCGCCTGCCGTTCGCCCGCATTGTACACCTCGATCGACAGGCGCAAGATCCCATCCTTGAGCGAATGCATCGCCGTAAACCGCAGCGGATGTGGGAACGTGGCCAGCAAATCCGGGTGGTCGGCATAATCGAACCGGCAACGCACATAAGCGCCGCTTTCCTCCGTTGCGCCGTATTCGACGACGTTCCATGCACGTCGTCCCAACTCGCCGTGCAAATGATTGTCCGGCGGTTCATTGGGCGGCAGCTCGTAGCTCCGGCCGTCAAAAACGAACTTGCCCCCGCGAATGCGATTGGGCGGGAACAGGATCGGCGTGCCGTACATCGTTTTGTCGGCGTAGCCTTCAACGAACGCCTGCCGATCCTGCGGAAGCTCAATGATCGTGCTTCCGCCGCTTTCGAACGCGATCGCGTTGCTGCCGAACTCCGGCAGCACAACCGCGCGAGCATGATGCTGCGCATCGAACAACTCATACGCGTTCGGAAACGAATCCGAACTTTCCCGTACCGTATACCGGGTCATGGGCGACCATCCTTTCCATGCCATTACAGGCTTTCTGGTATGACGATGCTCGTTTCGGTGAAGATCGTTTCGCTCTCCGGCTTCTTCCCGGCAAACACCAGGTCGTGCAGGAGGCGAAACGAACGGTAGCCTTGCTGGACCGGATTTTGCACGATGGTGCAGTCGATCCTCCCCTGCCGCATGGCCGCTTCCGTGTCCGGCATCAAGTCGTTGCAAATGATGCGTACCTTGCCTTCGATGCCCGCCTCCCGAACCGCGTCCAGGCAGGCGCCGACATGGCCGGTCGCCATATAGATGCCGGCGATGTCCGGATACGCGGCCAGCGCTTCCGTCAGGCGCCGGTACGTATCCTCATACAGGTCGAAGCCTTCCATCACCCGGACAATGGCGATGCCGCTGCCGGCGAGCGCCGCCTTGAACCCGTCCACCCGGCTGCGATGCGCGTGAAACTTCATGCTGCCGGTGACGACAAGCACCCGCGCCTTCTCTTGCAGCATGCGGCTCATCAGCCCGGCGGCGATGCGCCCGCTCTTCGGCAAATCCTGGCCGACGAAGCACGTGCGTTTCGATTGCTCGACGTCGGTGTTGAACGTAATGACCGGCACGCCCCTTTCGACGGCATCGTCGATGCTGAGCCGAATCGATTCGTCATCCATCGCCGCGAACAGGATGCCGCTCGCCCCTTCCGCAATCAGCCGGCGAATGGCGTCGACGCCATCCTCCGGCAGCCGGTTGTTGACGTGGCGGTATTCCAGCTGGATGCCGTAGCCTTTCAGCTCGGCGGCAGCCGATTCGATCCCCTTGCGAATGTCGTCGAAAAAATCGATCTCCTTCGGCGGCATCACTACGCCGAACATGGCCGGCTTCTTGCTGAACGCAAGCGCCTTGCCGGCCACGTTCGGCACATATTGCATTTCTTCCGCGATCCTCATAATTTTTTCGCGGATTTCCGGTTTGACGCCCGGCCGGCCGTTCAGCACGCGGTCTACCGTACCGCGCGAGACGCCGGCTTGGGCGGCGATTTGCCTGATCGTTACATTCATATCGCGACTCCAATCCGATCCATTCCATGACACTGACTACCATCCATTATGCGCGATCGGCTGGAGCGTGACAAGCGACATGCGGACTCCTAGTCGCGCAGCAGTTGCTTGAGCTTGACGGCGGGATCGGCCAGCGCTTCAGGCAGCGGACGCGCCTGTCTGGCGATCAGCATTTCGGTCAGGCGAATGTCTTTCGCCACGCCGCCTTCCGGGCCGATGCCGCTGGCGGCAAGCAGCCGCCCATCGTCCGCCAGGTGGAAATACAGCGTGCCGCTTTCGTCAAGCTCGCGCACCACCGTCGACGCGGCGCCGTCCAGCAGGCCGGCTACCTGCAGCGTCAGCTCGTACTGGTCGGACCAAAACCACGGCACCGCCGCATACGGTTCGTCCGCGCCCAGCATAGCCGCCGCCGCGTGCATGCCTTGATCCTGCGCATTGCGCCACGCTTCGAGCCGGATGTGCCGGCCGCCGTACAACGGATGCGGGAACGAGCAGCAATCGCCTGCCGCATAAATCGCCGGATCGCTTGTTTGCAGCCGCTCGTTGACGACGATCCCGTTCGCCACGGTCAAACCGCAGCCGGCGGCAAGCGCCGTTTCCGGCACGGCGCCGATGCCGGCGATGACGGCATCGCAGCGCGTTTCACTGCCGTCCGCCAGCCGGATGACGAGATCGTCACCCTCGCGGTCGATGCTTTCCAGCATCGTACCGATGCGAAACATGACGCCCGCCTCGCGATGCCGCGCCTCGATGCGCCGGGCGATCGCTTCCGGCACGCCACGCGTCAATATGCGCGGCGCCACTTCGATCAGCGTGACCGCGCACCCGAGCGCAAGCGCGCTGGCCGCCGCTTCCAATCCGATAAAGCCGCCGCCGATGATCGCCGCCCGGGTTTCCGGACGAAGGCGCTCCCGCAGCCGCATCATATCTTCGAAGCGACGCAAATACAGGATCTCGCCCGCGCCGCTTCCTTGCGCCGCCAGCTGCCGCGGCGCCGCGCCGGTCGCCAGCAGCAGCCGCTCGTACGGCACGCGCCGGCCGCTCGCGAGTTCGACTTCACGGCTGTCCCGGTCGATCCGCACCGCCGCGTCGCCGCGCGCGAACCGTACGTCGAGCCGCTCCAGATCGCTTTGTCCGAGGACGGTCACCGGCGCCGGCGCATCCTCGCCGGTCAATTGCCGCTTCGACAGCGGCGGCCGCTCGTACGGGCAATGCCCTTCGTTTCCGATCAGCGTAATCGCGCCGGTCCAGCCGCGCTCGCGCAATTCGGCGACTGCGCGCGCCCCGGCTTCGCCGGCTCCGATCACGACCATACCCGCTTCTTTCATCTTGCCGCCTCCCGCTGTGAGAAAACCTCTATCGATGCAACTCGAAGATGAGCGACCGCATTTAGAGGTTGGTTTTATCGCCAAATAAATTTGACATTTCCGCTACGCCCGGTAACTTATCCATTCTATTGTGGTTAAATGTGAATCCACACTTTGCCGCTCTCGACTTTGACCGGGTACGTCTTCAAATCGACGCAAACAGGCGCGCGTTTCGCCGCGCCGCTCGGAATGTCGAAACGGCCGTTGTGCTTCGGGCATTCGATGACGTTGCCCATCACAAGCCCGTTCGACAAATGAAACCGCTCATGCGTGCAGTACCCGTCTGAAGCGAAGAAGTCCCCTTTTTCCGTGCGATAAACGGCAAACGTCCGGTCCTCGTGATCGAACCGGATCACGTCCTCTTCTTCAATATCGTCGACGTCGCAGGCGTGTACCCATTGTTGCTCGCTCATGATGTCAGATCGCTCCTTTTATATGGCTGTCAAAATCCAGTTTGAGATTGTGTTCGATCCCGTCCATATAGGGCCGGGCCGTGGACGGCAACGGTTTGACGACGACATAGGCGGGATTCGCCTTCTGCTTGCGCAGCGCGGAAACAACCTCGCGAAGCGCGGCCCACAGGCTCGGGCGCGCCGCCGGCGTATCGCCTTTCATCTCCTGATGCAGCTTCGGCAGCGCATGGTACGGCACCATCGGGAACATATGGTGTTCGACGTGGTAGTTCATGTTCCAGTACAGGAAGCGGAAAATCGGATTCATGTAGACGGTGCGGGTGTTCAGCCGATGGTCGAGCACATCCTCGTAAAGGCCCAAATGCTGTACCATCCCGAACAGAAGCACCAGAATATTGCCGTAGAAGGACGGCAGGAAGATGAACATCGCCGGCAGAATGCTGCCGAAATAAATGCAAGCCGCGATGACGGCCAAAATAATCAGCAGGTACACGCGCGCCTCGCGAAACACTTTGCGGTGCTCGGACGCCGGGATGTACTCCTTCTCCGCCGTGTCCAGCTTGCCGAACGTGTGCAGGAAAAACCGCTTCACTTCGATCGGCCCGCCGTACAGATGAAAAATTTGCATCCAGATGATGCGCCAGATCGGCGGCCGTTCGGTCAAAATTTCCGGATCGCGCCCGACGATGATCGTATCCGTATGATGGCGGGTGTGGCTCCAACGCCACGGCGTCGCCGACCGCAGCACGAAGAACGAGGCGATCTGGTATACGACTTCGTTCATCCACGGCGTTTTGAACGCGGTGCCGTGGCCGCATTCGTGCCAGCGGGAATCGCCCGGCGAAGCGTACAGGATGCCGTACACGAGAAATGCCGGCACCGCCCACCAGGTGCCCCAGGACAAGTAGGCCAAATAGCCGAATCCCGCCAGTGCGGCGAACCAGATAATCGTATCGCGGATCGCCGGGCCGTTGCGTCGTTTCATCAACTCCTTCATTTTGGCGCGGGGAATCGGACTCGAATACCAATCCGCCGCGGCCAAACCGCGTTCCTCCGCCCGTTTGTTTTCCGGTCCGGTGAGACTGTAATCCCTTTTCGGAACGTTTTGCACGACAATCGCCATGCCGTTGCCCTCCTTTGCCGAATGCAATTCCCAATTCATGATAGCGCTTACCGTGCCCGGGCACGAAAATCGCCAAAAAAATAATCTCTCCCGTTGCACGCGCTTCCGGACAACTTTCGTGCCCGGGCACACTTTAATCATAAATCGTCCCGCCGCGCTTTGGCAAGCACAAAATTGCCTCCCTCCTCAACCGGGCAGAAGAATTGCTCCGCGACTTGAAACGATCGCAGCCACGCCATGCGGCCCAGGCCCTTCCCTGACAAGCTTAACGGGAAAACCTACCGTTATTTCGCCGCATTTTGCCGGAAAAAGAGAAATAGCTGGAAAAGCTCCCTCTATTTCAGCGTCAAATCCGCGAAATCGGCAAAAAGGCGAAAATTAACGCCAGGTTTTCCTGTTATTTTAACGAAACAACCGGTTTGATGCGAAATAGCGCCAGGTTTTCCCGTTATCCGCCACCGGCTCGGCTAAACGCGGCGTTCTCCCTCCTTCAGCTCCTCCATTTGCTTCACTTCCACTCCGCTCCGTTCAAGCGTTTTGCAGAATAGGCCCTGTTTTATTGGCTTTTTCGCCAAAAGCGAACAGCCCCTCCGAAATAACCAGTGAAATCACTGGCTATTTCGGCTATAAGGGCCTGAACCGGATCTCGCTGGGCAAATAAGCCATGTTTTATGGGCTATTTTCGTTACCCGACAGGTCGCCGGAAAGGTTCAACCGCCGGCGCGGCGCAGTCAGCTTTCCGGCAGCCATACCTTCATTTCGCCCGGCTCCCGGTTCGCCCAGGAATAATACGGCACGGCGGTTATGGCGCAAGCCGTCAGGAGCGGACGCGACGTCCGGTACAGCGTATGCTCCCAGCCGCCGCGATCGGCGCAGACCGCGCTGCCGCGAAGCGTCACGACGCCTCCGAGCAGCTCCGGCTCGAACACCGGCGCAAGCTCGGTCTCGCGCGGAAGCAGCAAGCTGCGCACCGGCACGTCGTGATCGGCCTGTTCGACGCAATAGACGAGCGGTCCGCGCTGCAAGGCGGCATGGCCGATATTGTGCCGCACGTCGGGATGGGCGTATACGCGTTCGACCGGCATGTGCAGCCGCAGCCGAATCTCGTCGCCCGCGCTCCACTCGCGGTCAATCGATTCGTAGCCGCGCTCCGGTCCCGCTCCATCCGCCGCCGGACTGCCGTTAACGGCCAACTCATACGCCTCGCACCAGCCGGGAATGCGCAGCTTGAGCGCGAAACGCGTTGGTTCATCCATCGCGAGGCGCAGCCGAATGTCGCCGTCCCACGGATAGTCCGTTTCCACGATAACGCGCACGCGCCGCCCGTCCAGGTCGAACTCGGCTTCCCCTTGCATGTACAGGTGCACGACCAGCTCGTCGGCCCGCGTCGAATAGGCGTATTGGCCGAGCGATGCGAGCAGGCGCGACAGGTTGGGAGGGCAGCAGGAACACCCGAACCAGTCGCTGCGGCGGTAATAATCCGGCATCGTTTTGTCGCCGCGTTTCGGGACGGAAGTACGATAGGACGCCAGCGGATTGCCGTAGAAATATTGCTTTCCATCCATGGAAATGCCGCTGATGGCGCCGTTGTACAACACCCGCTCCATCACATCTGCGTATTTGCCGTCCGTCCGGCGCTGCAGCATGCGGTGGTTCCACATGATCAGTCCGATGGAAGCGCACGTTTCGCAGTACGCCGTTTCGTTCGGCAGCTCGTAGTCGTTCGTGAACCCTTCGTTGGCGGCCGATGCGCCGATTCCCCCGGTAAGGTACATATGCTTCGTGCACAAATGGGTCCACAGCCGCTCGCACGCCGCGTACAAGCTGTCGTCGTCCTGCTCCGCGGCCAAGTCGGCCATCGCCGCGTACAAATACATCGCCCGCACCGAATGTCCAACAACCCGATCCTGCTCGCGCACGGGCTTGTGCGACTGCGAATATTCGCGAACGTGATGCGTCAGACGGCCCGGCTCTTCCCCGCGCTGTGCCGCTTCCAGATCGAAGTAATGCGGCTCCCGGCCGCGCTCTTCGACAAAATAGCTGCCAAGCTGCAAATACCGCGGCTCGCCCGTCGTCCGGTACAGCTTGACCAGCGCCAGCTCGATTTCCTCGTGGCCGCAATAGCCGCGCTTCTGTCCCGGACCCGTGCCGAACACGGTGCCGATATAGTCGGCGTAGCGGCAGGCGACTTGCAGCAGGCCGCGCTTGCCGGTCGCCTCGTAGTGCGCGACGGCCGCCTCGATCAGATGCCCCGCGCAGTAAAGCTCATGGTTGTCGCGCAGGTTCGTCCAACGGTTCTCCGGCTCGACCGCCGTATAATGCGTGTTCAGGTAACCGTCTTCCTGCTGGGCCGAAGCGATCAGCACGATCAGTTCGTCGAGCTGCGCGTCCAAAGCCGGATCCGGCGTAGTCGCCAAACTGAAGCTTGCGGCTTCGATCCATTTGGCCACGTCCGAATCCCAAAAAACATGGGGCACCGGCTCCTGCCCGGGTTTCCAATCCTGCCTGAAGGCGTCGATGCGACCGGTCTCCTTGCATTTGTCGTAAGCGGTCGGAATTGTGACTGCCCGGTTCAATTCGATTTTCGGCGCCCAGAACCGGTCATCGATCGTCACGCGATCGAAACGAACCGGGCGATATACGGTTGTTGCCGCCATCTTGCGCTTCCCCTCCCGTTTCATGTCTGCTTCCTCCTTCATCTTGCCGTATTGCCCCCGTTGCGGCAAGAGGAGCCGAACGTATAAAATAGAGACAATTCCGACCTGGAGGTTGCGCCATGGACGAGGAACGATTGCCGCTGACGGCGGCGCTGCCGGTGCAGGCGCTGAACGGGGGCCTGTTCCTGTCGCGCGGGATCGGCCGGCATCCCGTGCGTACGATCGATTCGTACGAAATGATCGTCGTGCAGTCGGGCACGCTTGGCATTTTCGAGGAGGACCGGCGTTTCGACGTGGAAGCCGGCCAGGCGCTGCTGCTGCGCCCGCACCGCAAGCACGGCGGCACCAAAACTTACCCCGCCGATCTGTCGTTTTACTGGGTACACTTCCGTCTGCATGGCGACATGCCTGCCGGCGCGCCCCCGCTCTTCGAGCTGGCGCAGCTGACGACGCTGTCCGAGCCGGAGCCGGTCATCGAGCTGTTCCGGCGGTTTCTCGACCGGCAGGAGCAAGGGCGGCGCAACAAGCTGCCGCTTGATTTGCTGATGCTCGAGATGCTGAGCGAAATCGCCGGCACGAGCGACGAGCGCGAGCTGGAGTCGAGCCGCACGAACGCGCTGGCTGCACGGGCCGACAGCCTGCTGCGCACGCATTTTCACGAGCCCGTATCAACCGCGTGGCTCGCCGAACGGCTCGGCTGCAACCCGGACTATTTGGGCCGCGTTTACCATCGCCGCTATGTCAGGACGCTGACGGACGCCCTGCATGAGTACCGGTTGAAGCATGCCTGCCAGCTGCTGCTTGAGGGCACGGGCAACATCGACGAAATCGCGCGCCGATCGGGTTACGCGGACGCCGCCTATTTTCGCCGCATGTTCAAACGCTACAAGGGCGTCGCCCCCTCGCACTACAAGAAAAAATTTTCACTGGTCCATGTCAATACGGAATAAT
Source organism: Paenibacillus cymbidii (assembly GCF_004764705.1). Lineage (GTDB taxonomy): Bacteria > Bacillota > Bacilli > Paenibacillales > NBRC-103111 > Paenibacillus_AN > Paenibacillus_AN cymbidii. The sequence goes on from NZ_SHLX01000035.1 coordinate 46,243, forward strand.
CAATGCGACCTGCGTGGCCTCTCTCCCTCAGGAATGTTTGGATCAATAAAGGAACGGCGTCAGCTGATCGTACGGCCCGAGCCCCGCGTCGCCCGGCAAAATGTCCGCATGCGATGCCGTGCCGGAATAAAAGACGCTGCGAACCGCATCCAGGTAACCAAAGCCGGCCAAATTAGACGGCATCAGCGCATGGCCTTCGTTGATTTCGTTCCAGTTGTCCAGCAGAATCAGCTTGCCGCCAAGCGACCCCGAGGCATAACCGGGCATGAACGTATCGCGCAGCCAGGTCAGACCGGTCTTGAAATCGGCGACCGACACGTTCGTCTTGCGGCTTCCGCCCCATGGTTCGTCGCCCCACCCTTGCGTCAGCACCGGGATCGGATCGAGCACGTTGTACCCGCGAATCGTCGACAGCCGCGACTGCTGCGCGCTCATCCCCGCGGTCGTCCACGTATACGAATACTGGTAGTCGAAGCCGCGGTCATCCAGCGCCTGCGTATTGGCCAGCGCCGTCTGCCGGTTCTCCCCGACGAAGATCGCGCCAGCGAAGCCTTCGGCAATAAGCATGTTGCGAACGTCGTCGAGCGCAGCCGCGAAATTGGCGGCAACCGGCACGTTCAGCAGCGACGTGTTATAGATGAAGATGACCGGCTTGTTGTCGATTTTGAAGTACGACGGGTGCTTGAAGTAATGCTCGATCCAGAACGGCACGATATTCGTCTTGAAATCGGCCTCCGTCGCGGTTCCGGACACCCACGATATGGCAAAATCGATCAGATCGATGCCGTTTGCGTTCAGCATCCCATCGTTCAGCATTGCCGACTCGACCGGCTCCTTGATCGGAAACCCTTCCCCGCCGGTGTTGCGGAACCAGCACGGCATATACAGGCCGATGCCATGCTCGACGAGCGACTTGATCATCCAGTCCGCAACTTCCGGATTGCCGTCTTCGAAATAACCGAGCAGCGGAAGCCGGTTGTCGTAAGGGCGCAGCGAGTCGTAGCCGATATGATGCCCTTCGCGCCACAAGTCGCACGCCTGCATGCCAACGGTGACCGAATTGTCGGGCGTGACTTTCGTCGGGGCCGGCACCTGGCTTTCGTATACGCCGGCGAACACTTTGAAATCGTCGACCCACATGTCGCCCGTATTGGCGGAAGATGTCACTGTCTTGATCGTATCCAGGTTCGACGTGTTGTTGCGAAACGGCACCTGCGAAGCGACCTTGGTCTTGTTGACGTAGATGTCGGCCAGATCGGTCGACGCGTCGGCAACGATCCGGATATCGTACCAGACGTTCGCCTTGTACCCGCCCCAGATCGTCACCGGGGTGCCGCTCGCATTCTCGTAGGCGATGTCGCCGCCCGCCGTCACGAGCTTGACCCCGACCGTGCCGCCGCTCAGCAGCTGCACGCTCATGCCGTCCGTCTTGACCGGCAGCAGGAACGAAAATTCCGCTGTCATCCGGCCGGTTTGGGCGGCGAAGCCGCCGCTCAGCGACACGCCGCCGCTGCCGCTCGTATCGCTCAGCTTATACGACCACGTGTCCGTCGGCGCATTGCTTTTCATCTGCTGAATGCTGCCTGTCCCGCCGGTATTGTCGGCCGTCCACCCATATGGCGTGCTGCCGGCCGCATTCGCGACGAAATTGTCGTAGAGCGCAAAGCCGGTTACCAGCTCGACCGGACCGACGTACATCGTCGTCGTGCCGCTGCCGGTCGTCTGCACGAACACGTTGTCCAGGCCGGCGACCGCGTTGCGGAACGGCACGCCGCTGACGGACGCCCCGGCCCCGTTGACGGCGATGTCGGCCGTGTCCGAGTCGATATTGGCGGCAATCCGTATGCCGTACCAGGTGTTGACGGCATAGCCCGCGACGAGCGTTACCGGATTGCCGGAAGCATCCTCGTAAACGAGATTGCCGCCCGATGTAAGCAGCCTGACGGCCGACGTCGTCCCGTCGCGCAGCTCCCACGTCAATCCGTCGACCTTGGCCGTGACCCGGAAGCGGAACTGCAGCGTGGCCGAGCCGCCGCTCATTCGCAGGAAGGGGCGCGTCGCCGATACCGCAGCGCTCGCGCTCGAGTCGAGCAGCCGAACCGAAGAAGCGCCGTCCGGCGCCAGCTCGCGGGTTACCGAGCCGCCGGCGGCGTTAACGATCCAGGTTGACGGCAGCGTGCCGGCGCGGCCGAGCTGATCGTCGATCAGATGGCCCCGACGGGCCGTGCGCGGAAGCGCCGTCGTAAACTGGATATAGTCGAGCTTGGACGGATCGGTGCCGGACGTCCCTTCAATGACGAACGTGTCGCCGTTAGCGACGTATGCGTACTCCTTGACCGCACGAACGTGAGGCGCTCCGTCGTCGTACTGGCCTTTCCAGTAGTCGATCTGCGTCCCGTTCTGGCGGACGCGGAACGAGCTGTCGGAAGCGCCCGACACTTCGGCGTAGCCGACATTGATCGCATAGTAGCCGGAAGCGCCGCCGAACGTGAACGTCGCCGTCCCCGTACCGGATGCGGCCACCTTCACCACCTGGCCCCCGCGCGCGCCGACCATGCTTTCCGCCGTGTAATTGCCGAGCGTCGCCGCTTCCGCCTCATACACAATACCGTGCGGCTGCGGAGGAGCGGTCGTATAATCGACGAAGCTCACGTTGTCGACGTAGAACAAATCGCCGGTGCCCGTCGTCGATCCGCTGGAGAAGCCGAACCGGTCCATCGTCGCATGTGTATTGCGCTTGCCGATGTCGGCAACATACGTCCCGCCGACATACAGCTTGGCCGACGAGGTGTCATCCGCGACCAGCCGAATCCGGTTCCACGCGTTGAACGTCACCGTGCCGGCGCCGGCAGCCGTTACCCAGCTCGAGCCGTTGTAGTACTGCACACTGCCGTTCGCAAGAACGCCGACGAAAAACACCTGGTCGGCCGTCGTGTTGCCCCCGTTGCCGATATAGAAAATGTTCCGCCCCGGAGCGGTCGCCGGATACAGGCTGAACTCGAGCACCTTCGTTGCCGCAGGCGTCGTCACCTTATACGCGTTTGACGAAAGCGTCGCATTGTTGTCGTTGATGCGCAGCGACAGGCTGCCGCTTGCGGCTACCGTGGAGCTGACCGCTACGTCGGAAGCGAGCAAGGTATATCCCGGCGCCAGCGTGCCGCTCGCTGCGTTCTCGAACGTATCCTCCGTCGCGGGGTCGGTCAACGTGACATCGTCGATGAAGAAATCGTCGCCCGTGCCCGCCGTCGAACCGGTGACGAAGGCGACGCGATCCATCGTGGCGAACGTATTCCACTTGGCGGCCGTGCCGACGTAAGACCCGTTGACATACACGTCGGCGCTCGTCGTATTGGACGCCTCGACGCGAATCGCATTCCAGGCGTTAAACGTCACCGTGCCGACGCTGCCGAGGTAATTCCACACCGTTCCGTTGTAATACTTGATTCGCCCGTCGGCGTGCACGGCGAGACGGAACACGACGTTCGCGTTCGTGCTGCCGCCGCTTGACAGGTCGAATATTTGCGAGAACGCCGCCGCTACGGGATAAATGCGGAACTCCAGCCGTTTGGCGGCGGAAGGCGTTGTCGTCCGCGCCAGATTGGCGAGGGCGGTCGATGTCGTGTCCCGGAGCCGGATCGACCTGGTGCCGGAATAAGCTTGCGCGGTCGACACGAGCCCGTCGACGCCAAGCGGCGCATAACCGTTCGGCGCTTCGCCGGCGGTATCGCTTTCAAACGTATCGGGCATGGCCGACGCGGCCGCGCGTCCCGCCCACAGCCAGCCGGCGCAAGCGCACACGGCAGCGGCCAACAGCCAAACGAGCAGAATGCGGATTGAAGATCGCTGAATCATCCTCACATCGTCTCCTTTTACAGTTGGATAAACGCTACTCCCCAACCTCCACTTCGATCTGCACCAGCACCCCTTCGAACTTGCGCAAGTCCGGCCGGTACGGAACGAACGCGATCAGCTTGCGCGCCGCTTCGTCCCACAGCACGGCGTGATTGGAATAGTCGACCGGATGCACGGCCGACGCCTCGTCCTGCTCCGGCTGCTTGCCGATGATCGGCGTAACGCTTCCGCTGTTGACAGCAAGCGCATCCGCATCCACCGTTGCTACGCATAGCGGGTAACGCGGCAGATTGCCGTCCGGATTGTCCTCGTTCACCATGCCGATGTAATACACGGCGCCTGCGGCGTCGCGCACCAAACATAAGGACGAAGAGGAGGAATACATAAGCCGGCCGTCATCATAGCGCAGCCGCTTAGGGTCGCTCCACGTCTCGCCTTGATCGGGCGAGACGCAGATCCACTTCGTGCCGGGCATTCGCTCCCGCGCGTGCATATTGCTGCCGCGCAGCACCATAATCAGCCGACCGTCGTCGCATTCGACGATGCCGGGCTCGTACAAGCCGCGCGTCGTTTCCGTCACCGGAGCGCCGGCGAAGCCGCCGCCGATCGTCCAGTCGTAGCGCCCCTCGTCCTCCCTCCAGCGGCCGAACAGGCAGCCGGACTGGAAGAAGCCCATCACCGTCGGGTTGATCAGCTCGCCCTCGCCGTCCACCATCTGGATCTGCACGCCGAGAACGATGTCGCCGCTGTGCCTGCCTTCTCCGCAAGCAATAATCGGCTGCGACGACATGATCATATTGGTCCCGTAGCTGACGCCGGGGAACATCCGGTCGCGGTCCCAGCCCGCGCCCGACTGGTGAATATACGTACCGTCGGTCCACGTCTCGCCGCCGTCGAACGACAGGCAATAATACATGCGCCGCTTGCGCAGAATGGAGCCGAGAATCGTTTGCAGATCGCCTTCCCGCCACAAATATTCGGTGACGAACCGCACAAGCGCGCCGGAACGCGCGTCGTACAAGCAGCCGTTTTGACTTTTCATCATTTTCTCGTCCGTGTCGGTGTTCGGGCGGTACGCCCGATCGAACAATCCGGTTTCCCGCCACGTGGTTCCTTTATCGTCGGAGATGCGGCATAATACGCCGATCCCCCGATCCGAGCCTTCGAACAGGTTCATCAGCTGCACCCAGCGGACGCGCTCCGGCTGCGTCGGATGCGGGCAAGCGACAGTCGTTGCGCTGAGCGGGAACAACCCCTCGCGAACAAACGACTGTTCCGTGCGAACGACACGGAAAGCCGCCGGTTGGTTCGATTTTGCCGACATGGTCATCTTCTCCTTCAATGTTGTTTCCGGCGCGACCGCACTTGTCACCCTTTCAACGAGCCGACGGTGATCCCTTTGACGAAATACTTTTGCAGGAACGGGTACACAAGCACGATCGGGCCGATCGAAATGAGCACGACCGCGGCCCGCACATTGTTCAGCGTCAGCTCGGGGCGATGCGCGCTTTCCAGCACGATGTCCTGCGCCTGCTGGTTGACTGCCGTCAACATGTCGCGCAGTATCATTTGGATGACCGTCCTGTCGCGGTCGCGAATGTAAATCATCGCGTCGAACCAGGCGTTCCAATGCGAAACGGCGGACCACAGCACGACCGTCGCCAGCACCGGAAGCGAAATCGGCAGGATGACGCGGGCGAGCATCGTCCCGTAATGAGCGCCGTCGATCAGGGCGGATTCCTCGTACGCCGGGTCCAGCGTCTGAAAAAAGTTGCGCATGATCAGCACGCTGAATATGCTGACGGCAGGCGGAATGATCAGTACGAGGAAGTTGTCCAGCAGCCCGAGACTCTTGATCAGCAAGTAGCTCGGAATCAATCCCCCGCTGAAAAACATCGGGATCAGGAAGTACACGGTCAACCCGCTGCGGAACGGCAGGTTGCGCTTGGCCAGCGGGTAGGCGGCGATCACCGTAAACGTGACGCTGAGCGTGGAGCCGAGCACCGTGCGCACGATGCTGTTCCAGTAGGCGCGGGCAATATCTTCGTACGATACGAGGAAGCGGTACGCGTCGAGGCTCCACTCGCCGCTCCACAGGTGCACCCCGAGCGTCGTCGCCGCGTTCGGACCGGACAGGCTGAGCACCGCCGTCTGCCAGAACGGGTACAGGATGGACAAGGAAAACAAAATCAGCAGCAGGCCGTTGCACATTGCGAACAAGCGCGCGCCAAGCGGCGTGCGGCGGCGTGCGGTGCGCCCCTTGCGTTGCCCGCCGATGACGGCAATCGGATCGTTCATGTCACCACACCCCGTGTTCGCTGTATTTGCGCACAACCAGGTTCGCCGAGACGAGCAGGACGACGCCGACGACGTTTTTGAACAGGCCGACGGCGGCCGCGTAGTCCAGCTTGAACTGCGCCAGACCGGTCCGGTACACATACGTGTCGATGATGTCGCCCACCTCGTAAACGAGCGGGTTGTACAAGTTGAGAATCTGGTCGAAGCCGCCTTCCAGGATGTGCCCGAGCCGCAGCAGGAACAGCACGACGATTACCGGCATGATCGACGGAATCGTGATGTGAATCATTTTGCGCAGCCGGCTGGCGCCGTCGACATTGGCGGCTTCGTACAGATCGGGGGATATCGCCGTAATCGCGGCGATATAAATAATCGCGGCCCAGCCGACTTCCTTCCAGATGTCGCTTGCGATCATCACGGGAATGAAGTACGTCTTGCTCGCCAGAAAATGAATCGGTTCGCCGCCAAACAGCGTAACGACGTAATTGACGACGCCCCGCTGCGGGGAGACGATCTCGACGAGAATGCTGGCGGCAATGACCCAGGACATGAAGTGCGGCAAGTAGGAAATGCTCTGCGTCCATTTCTTGAACCGCGGATGGACGATTTCGTTCAGCAGCAGCGCGAACACGATCGGCGCGCCGAAGCCAAAGCATAATTTGAGACCCGAAATGATCAACGTATTGCGCAGCGCGCGCAAAAAGACGAAGTCCGTGAACAAGGTGCGGAAGTGCTCGAAGCGGTTCCAGTCGCTGCCTCCGATGCCGAGCGCCGGCTTAAAATCCTGAAAGGCGATCAGCACCCCGTACATCGGCACGTAGCTGAACAGAAACAGATGGACGACCGGCAGCAGCAGCAGCGCGTACAGCAGCTTCATTCGTTTGACTCGTTTCCAGGTTTCGCGCCGGCTGGAAACCGCAGCTCCGTTCGTATTCATGCTTGTCGCCTCGCAATCGTCGGGCGCTCCGCCTTCATGCAGAACGGCGCGCCCTTGTAGGTGGAATCGTTATTTCTTGAGCAGATCGGCCGTCTTCGGCGCTTTCCCGAGCTCGGCCATAATTTCGTTGCCGCCGGAGCTGTTCCAGCGCGTCACGTAATCGTCCCATGTGGAGGCGACGCCCACTTCGCCGGTAATCGACTTGAGCAAATATTCGTCCGTCATCGTCTTCAGCTTCTCGCCGTATTTGCCAATCAGATCGGCCGTCATCGTTTCCTTGAACAAGTCGAACCGAGCCGGCTGAATCATCAGCTTCATGCCTTTGTCCTTGTTGAAGAAGTAGTCGTTGACCAGCTTCATGACGTCCTTCGGCGTCTGGTACGTGAGCAGTTGCCGCGAAATGATGCCGAAGTTGTAGTAGCCGAGCCCGAACTTGTCGTCCGCATTGGAGCCGTTGATCGGCAGCGCGGCGGAATTGTACGGCTCGCCTTCCCAGTTGAAATGCGTGCCGAGCTCGCCGAAGCGCGACATGACGACGCCTTCCTTGTCGTAGTTGAGGTAATCGAACATTTGCAAGATGCGGATCAGCTTCTCGTCGGACACATCCTTGCGGATGATAAAATCATACCCGCCGAGCAGCGATACCGGACGGTACGCGGCGGCGCCTTGCTGGCCGTTATAGCCGATCTCCGGCGGCGTGAGCAAAATTTTCGCATTCGGGTCCTTGTCGAGCAGGTTGCCGGGCGGTCTTCCCGCGATCGGCTGCGACGCGGCGTTGTAGGCGGCTTGCGCGCTGCCGATTTTGCCGGTGCTGAACTTCTCCCACGCCTTGGCCCGGTTGAGCGTCACGAATTCGGGGTCGATGTACCCTTTTTTGTACCAATCGGCCATGAGCGTCAGGAAGTCCTTGTACTTCGTCGACGTGTTGAACGTCATCAGCTTGCCGTTCTCCTCGAGGTTCATGTCGAAGCCGGTGCCGGCACCGTCGACGCCGAGACCGAAGGCGCCCATATAGTTGGCCGCCCACCACGAGAACGTGTCGTTGTACGGCGTGAAGGCGTACGTGTCTTTTTTGCCGTTGCCGTCCGGGTCCTGATTGACCATGGCGTCGAAAATTTTCGCTTCCTCTTCCAGCGTAAACGCCTGGTCGGTGAAAAAAATGCGCGGGCGCACGCCCGTCGTGCCGACCGGCTGCAGGTTGCCCTTCGGCTTGATGCCAAGCTTCTCCAGCCAGTCGAGCCGGTACACGGTGCCCCAGTTCAAGCCTTCGACGCTCTGCGCGATGCCGATCAGCGACAAGTACTGATCCGTCTTGCCGGGCACGAGACTCATCTGCCAGCCGGGCGGGTTCTCGTCCAGCATCCTGGCATAATTCGGCGCGTACCTCAGGATCATGTCCTTCGGAATGGCGCGCGACACGCCGTCGGCGTACAGCTTCTTCGCATCGTTCGCGGAGAAGAACGTCGCCTCGGGCAGCTCGCCCGAAGCCAGCATCAGATTGACCTGATCGCGGTTATTCACGTCGACCTTCTTGTTCTTCAGCTTGACGTTGAATTTCGCCTCCAGCTTCTGCTGCACATAGTTGTTGTCCTCGACCTTGCCTCTGGCGTTCGCCCCTACCCAGCTGATCTCCAGCGTCTTGGCCGCCGTTGCGGTCGGCACGGCAGACGCCGACGAACCGGCAGCCGCCGGCGGCGTCGCCGACGCGCCGCTCTCCTTGCCGCCGGACGAACAGGCGGCCGAAGTGCCGACGAGAGCCAGCGCGAGGCCGGCGGTCAACACCCGGTGCCGGCTGTTCTTTGTACCGATCATGCGGAACCCTCCCTAATCGTTATGCAAGCGCTTTATTATCTCCTGCATGACCATCTTACCTTGCGAACCGTTGCCGCGAAGTCACGATCGTTGGCACAAGTTTCACGATCGTCACATGTTTGCCCCGGGCGAGTACGGAATCGTCATCGTCACGCGCGTGCCCGAGCCGAGCCGGCTGTCGATCGCCAGCCCGTAATCGTCGCCGTAATATAGCTTAAGCCGCTTGTTCACATTGTAAATACCGATGCCGTCGCCGCCCGTCTCCCCCAGCTTGCTCCTCACCTCATGCAGCCGGTCCTCGCTCATGCCGCTCCCGTTATCGCTCACCTCGATGACGATCCGATCGCCGCTGCGCCGCACGTCCACCTCGATCGTGACTCCGACAGACGTATGCGGCATGCCGTGCTGAAACACATTTTCCAGCACCGGCTGCAGCACGAGTCGGACGATGCCGCATTCCCGCAGCTCCTCGTCCATCGTCCACCGGCACGCCAAATGGTCGCCATGCCGCTGCTCCATCAGCCGCACGTACGCCTGCACGCAGGCCATCTCCTCGCGCAGCGGAACGATCGGCCGGTCGTGGCCCATCATGTAGCGGAACAGCCCGCTCAGCAGATGAATCATTTCCGCCGCCTTGTCGTTGTCCCGCTTCTCCACCGTATAGAGCAAGCTTTCCAACGTGTTGTACAGGAAGTGCGGGTTGATCTGCGCCTGCAAGGCAAACAGCAACGATTCCCGCTTCTCGAATTCGAGCCGCAGCTGCCGGCGGCCCGCGATCAACGACTCGTCGACCAGCGTCTCGATGCGATCGAGCATGCGGTTGTACGTTTGACTGAGCTGGTCCACTTCCTCGATGCCGTAGGTGCGGACGCTGCGCTGCTCCGGTTGCGCCTCTTCCAGTCCGGCCAGACCCAGCCGGCGGAACGGATGGACAAGATAGCGCGTCATCAGGTAGGCGAACAGCAGCGCCAGCAGCAGCAAGGCGAGTACGATCGAAATGTCGTCGTAGATAAGCGCCAGCGTCTGCTCGCGCACGGCCGCGCCGTCGAATTCGGAGACGAAGTACCACGGCACGTGCTGCAGCTTCGCCTGAAAGCGGTACTTCTCGTCGTCCGTCCGGACATCGTCCTTGTCGCCGATGCGGCCGGCGTCCGAATGGGAGACGATGGTGCCGGCCTCGTCGACAATATAGGCGCTGCTGTTGTTTTCCTTGAAATCGGCGTACAGCGCGGACAGAAACAAGCTGTTCACGTCGAGCCGGATCATGCCGGACGGGGGCAGGCTCGGGCTGGAGTTGTAGACGTCCATGCCGAGCCGGATGTACGACGCGCCGCTGCGATCGGCGACAAGATCGTATTCGAGCCCGGAGGAGGAACGCTGCATGGAAGCGAGCGTACGCTCGCTGGTGTTCTGCAAGGGGTAGAAGTTGGAATAGACGAGCCGGCTGCCGCTGTCGTAAATGCTGATCGTGTCGCGCGAGATGCCCAAATATTCGTTCTGGCGAATCCAGCGCGAGATGTCGGCGTCTTGATCGTCCGCTCCGTCTGTCAGCAGACGGCGGATGAACGGGTCATAGCTGATGCGGGCCAGGCCGACGGACTTCTGATCGATAAACTGCTCGATCCGGTGCGCCGTATTGTCGAAGAGGGTCGCGTAAGAAGCGCGCAATTCTTCGCCGACCATGTGCCGGGATTGCACGTAGAAGCCGGCGATGAAGAAGACGACAGGCAGCAGAATAGTGACGGCGAAATACAGGAACAGCCGCGCGTGCAGCGACAGTGCGGGCTTCTCCGCCGGCTTGACCAGGCGGTCGCCGAGCGTGTCGTAATGGCGCATTTGCCGCAGGAAGCGGAGAATCGGACGCAGCAGCGCGCCGGACACGAGCGGAGCGACGAGAACGGAGAGCAGCGCGCTTGCCGCGAGCGTCAGCAGGAGGAGCTTCACCATGAGCGACGCCTGCTTGCGCTGAACGGAGACGTTCTCCTCGTACACGAGGGTGAAGCCGTAAGGAGCAAGCCTTCTCACGGTAACCGAGCTTGTTGTCGCGCCGATCTGTCCTTCCCGGTAGTCGCCTTCCGGCAATTCGGCATAATGCGCCAACTTGCTGCCGTCGATATGGCGGCCGACGAAAATAGGCGCGTTCGTCCGATCGAGCAGCACCATGTTGTCGCCGTACGGAATGTGCTCGCGGAAAAAAGCGCCGTCCAGCTTAAGCAGCAAGCTGCCGGCTTCCGGCCTCGTTTCGTCCGCAAGCCTGCTCCACAGATACGGCGTTGCGTTCGCACGGTCCAGCGCCTCGTGCAGCCTGGGATCCGCGATTTCGTCCGGTGCGGGATCGAAGAAGCGGTACGTTTCTCCGGCGTTGACGAACAGGACGGCCGGCTCTCCCGGCTTGTACGCCCGCAGCGGCAAGTTGGCGGAATACAAGCGGTCCGAGCTGTATTGCGTGCTGCCGGTCTGAATCAGCAAGCTGCCGAAGAACGGATTGTCTTTCTTCAGGTTAAACAGCAGCGTCTCCAAATCGCCCGCCGTACGCGCCATCGTGACGGCATCGGCACCGCCCTCTTCGAGCAGGCGAAGATAAGCAAGCAACCGCTCGTCGATGCGCAGATGTTCCATCACGTCGAACGCATCGTTCAGACTGCGGCTCGCGTCGAATTGGATTTGGCTCACTTTGATCGATTGGATATGGTCCATCTTGTCCTGAATGAACGACTTGACCCTGTAATCGTACAGCGCGCCGATCGTCAGCAGCAGCGCCAGCACGACGGAGAGCGAGAACAAGAGCAGGAAGCGGCTGAATTTCAGCTTGCGCCGGATCGCCATGCCGCTACCTCCCGCCACGGGTGCGGTTGATGCGGAATACGAGCGGCGTCACGCCGACCACCTTCTTGAACATACGATTGAAATAAGGGAGATTCGGGAAGCCGACCTGCTCCGATATTTGGAATATTTTATCGTCGGATTGCAGGATAAGCCGGGCCGCCTTCTCGATGCGAATCCGGTTGACGTAATCGATGAAGTTTTCGCCGGTTTCTTTTTTGAACAGCGAGCTGAAATATTTCATATTGAGATGAAGAAACGAGGAGACGTCCTCGATCATAATTTTGCCGGCATAATTCGTTTCCACGTATTGTTTGGCCGCCTGCACGTAGCGGTTCACTGTCTGGTCGCGGAAAGGCTGCTCCGCTCTCGCTGCAATCGCTTCCAATTGTCGCTTGAACAAGGTCCGCAACGATTGCAGCGTATCGGCCATCTGGATCGCTTCGACCGCGGCGGGCTTGTCGGGGAAACGGCCGGTCGCCTGCCGCTCCTGGAGCAGCCTATCGAGCGCGAATATCGCATCGAGGCAGCGCAGCCGAATATCGGCGATGCGCTCCGGCCGCGAATCGTCCAGCAGGTCGAAGAGCGCTCCCGTCAGGCGGGACGCTTCCGCGGAGCGGCCGTCCGCCACAGCCAGCGCAAGCGCGTCCGTCGTTTGCCGCAGCCGGTCCTCGCGCCGATCCGCAGTTTGCGGCGCGGCCGCCTCCGGCGAGCCGGGCAAGTCCTGGCGGAACAGCACGGCGTCGGCGCCGCGGAAGAAACGGGCGCCGAGCGCATAGATCGCTTCCGCGAACGAGGCGGCGACGGCTCCGGCGCCCCCGTGCATGTTGCCGACGCCGAACGTCATGCCGCCGCTCGCCGCTTCCTGTCCGGCGGAGCCTGCGCGGAACAGCTCCTGCAGCTCCTGCAGCGGGCGAAGCAGCTCCGCCTTCCCGATCGGGTGCGCGTCAAACACGAACAGCACGAGCCGGTTGCCGTATACGATGGCAAGAGCCGAACGAAGCGCTTGCAGGCGGCTCGCCGCCTGGCGGAACGAGTGCAGCGCCGCATACAGCGGCGACAGCTCGGACGGCTGATGGAACGCGCAGACGACGACGCGGACATAGCCGTCTCCGCTTCCTTCGCGCATCGCAGCCGGCAGCAGCTTTCGCTCCTCCGCATCGAGCGATTCGCCGCGCAGCAGCTTGGCCAGCGCCGCTTCGGTCCGGTCCGGCGCATGGGGAAGCCGCTCCCGGCGCCATTCGTCCGCAACGCTGCGCACCAGCTCCGCGAGGTCCGCCTTCGCCACCGGCTTGAGCAAGTATCCTTTCACTCCGTAGCGGATCGCTTCCTGCGCGTAGGTAAAATCGGTATAGGCGCTCATGACGATGACCTTCGTTTCCAGCCGGTGGATGTGCATACGCTCCGCCAGCTCGAGTCCGCTCATGATCGGCATGCGGATGTCGGTCAGCACAAGATCGATCGACCCGGTCCGGGCGAGCTCCCACGCCTGCTCCCCGTTATGGGCCGTTTCCACGGCATCGATGCCGAATTCCGCCCAAGGCAGCAGCTCCTTCATCCGCTCGCATACGCGACTCTCATCGTCTACAATCAGCAATCGGCGCATTGGCGCAACCTCCTGTTGCCTTGCATAAATGCAGCATATACTTTCGACATCGTTCGACGCGAGTCCTTGTCCATCCCCCGCTTCCGGCGTTTGCGGAACGATCGATCCGCTCATTGTAGCACGTGATGCGTCCTGATGGATGCACGATTGTCAGCCGATACGATACGATTTCCACTACATGTGGAATACGCATTGTAGCGATAAATATAAAAACCCGCTTCTGCGGCGGGTTTCTTTCGGTATCCGGAAATGCTTTGTTTCGCTACTTGATGAAAGCGACCGCTCGCAGCATCCTGCCCAGTATTGCGGCCGCTTCGGCGCGAGTCGCTTGCGCCGCCGGAGCGAAGCTGCCGTCCGGCCGACCGATGACAAGGCCGGTTTGAAGAGCAACCCCCACCGCGTCGCGGGCCCAGTTTGAAATAGCGGCACTGTCGGTAAAGCTCATTTCCGACGACGAGAGATTCGTTTGCGCGCCGGCAAACTTCAGTCGCCGTCGACCCATGCCGCCGTTGCATCGGCCGCATCGATGCCGCTGTCGACAACGATGATACGAGTGACGTACGTACCGTCAAAATCCGCCAACGGTACGCCGTTTATGCTAACGGAGTCCTCGATCGGATGATCGATCAGCTGACGCGCGCCCTGCCGCTCGGCTTCATCGGCTATGCGTCCGGCCGCTTTGCCGGTCAGCGGAACGATTGTGACCGTAACTGTAGCATCGCGCAGTATCGACGCCAGGACGCGCAAAGGCAAGCTGTACGATGCTCCATCCGCACGAATGTGGATAACGGCCTGCGGTGAACGGCCTGCGGCATCGATCAAAGCTGCAGCCGGGAGGTCGACGCGCAGAATGGAATCCCCGTTCGTTGCCTCGATCGATGCCGACGAACCTCCGGTTGCGGTAAATGCCGCCGCCAATTGGTCCTCGTTTACCGTCGCACGCGTGACGGATTGTCCGTCGGATGTCGTTTCGTGCGTCACCGTTGGCACGATGCTAACGTTCCCCGGTATGGGAGGGGTTGGCGCAGATGAGCCGTTTGGCGTCGCAGCCAGCAGCACCGCCAGGGCAAGGAGCAGCCGACCTATCTTAAAATATCCATCACCACCAACGATAACAACGCCAGGTTAAACGGGGGTAAATCGTGTCAACGGAATCGAATTAGGCAGAAAAATGTTGCCGATTCGTCACAAAAAGGCGCAATTCGGTGAATAAGGCGTGATGTGGGGGCTTTTCACTCCGTACAAACGAATACCGTCCGATTGCGCTTGCTTATCGGACGGTATTCGTAAGTGCAACCGGCTTTGGCCGTCGGTATATGCTACAACGCAAATTGATGACGGCCTGGACCTAATCTATGCTCCACTCGGGCAAGCGAGTCCGACCCGGCAGGAAGGGCGACGACCGCCGTCGTATTCGCCGGAATTTCGATGTCGAAGCGGATACGAACCCCTTCCTTCCGCCACGCGGAGACGATCGGCCCTTTCTCCGTTTCGACAATGGCTTCCACCCACTCCAACCCGTCCGGCACGTATGGCCGGATGCCGATCTCGGCATAGCCGGGGGCCAGCGGTTGAATGCCGCCCAGCCGCGTATAGAAGGAAGTGCCGATGCCGCCGAACATCGCATGGTCGTGGGAGTGCATGCCGCCCTTGAAGCTCCACTGTTCCCACAAGGTAGTCGCTCCTTGCCCGATTTGCCAGCCGAAGCTCGGATAATCTTCCCGTGTCAACAAGGTATAGGCCAGGTTGATATGTCCGTGATCGGCCAGGACGTCCAGCAAATAACGCGTAGCGTATATACCCGTGTCCAGATGGCTGTTTTTGGCGGCGATAGCGGCGACCAAGCTGCTTACGGCTTGCGTCACGTTATCTTCGGGCACGATGCCGTAAGCGAGCGGCATCACTTGAGCGGTTTGCGAGCCGCTGCCGTATACTCCGCCGCCTTGATGGAACCGCGTGTGGAAAGCGCGTTTGATCGCCTCCGCCAGCGCCGCGTACTGTTGCCGCTCCTCCTCCCGTCCCAGGACGCCGGCCGCCTCTGAGACGACCGAAGCTTGACGGAAGTACAAGGAAGTATTCACGATGGCGACTTCGCGAAAATAATTGCTCCATCCGTCCTCGTTCGGCGCGCACCAGTCCCCGAAGCCTTCCTCCACGATGCCGTCCGGCCACTTGGCCGCCAGATGGTCGATGTACGATTTCATCGGCTCGTAGTTGATCTGCAGCGCTTCCGCGTCTCCGTAATACCAGTATAAATACCAAGGGAGCGTCACCTTGTCCCCGCTCCAGTCCGGATTGCCCAGGCTGTCCGCGATATCGCCCAGCCATTTCCGATAGTAGAGGCGCATATCGAAGTTGTGGATGGCCGCTTCCTCGACGACAGCCGAATCCATCAAACAAGGCGTTCGTTCGTCGCGCTGGCAGCAGTCCGTAGGGATGCTGACCATGTTGTTCAAGATCGACCAGCGGATGTTGCTCTGGATGCGATTGAGCATCGTATCCGAACTGGCGAAGCGGCCGATCTCCCGCACGTCCGCATGAATCGGTTTCGCCCGCATCTCGATCGGTTCGAGTCCGCCGCTCACCTCCACATACCGGAAGCCGTGATACGTGAAGCGCGGCTCGTAATGCTCGACCCCGCGGCCGGCCAGAATATATACATCCGTAGCCTTGGCGCGCCGATTCGTCCACGAATCAATGTTTCCCGTATCGTCGATCAACTCGCTGTACTTCAGCGTCAGCTTGCTGCCCGCCGGCCCCTCGACCCGCACATTTACCCAGCCGGCGATGTTCTGGCCGAAGTCGTACACGAGGACGCCGTCGCGCGGGCGAAGGATGCGCACCGGTTCAAGCGGCTCGTACTGCTTAACGGGAGGTTGCGCATTCATCTGCAGCTCTCCCTGCGGCGGAACAACGGCAATCGCATGCGACCAGCCTTCGGCTTGAAAATCGTGCGTGTCCCAACCAAGCTGCTCCATTCGACCGTCGTACGACTCCCCATCGTAGATGTCGTTTGTCAGAATCGGGCTATCGGTTGTCAGCCACGATTCGTCCGTCAAGACTTGCAGCGAAGTGCCGTCGGCGAGCTCCATATCGAGCTGAAGGATCGCCGCTTTATCCCGCTTCCATTTCCAGCCCCACCGGGAGTAATTGAGATTATATCCGTTCCCCAGCCACAGCCCGATGGCGTTGCCTCCGACCAGCAGCGCGTCCGTCACCTCGTACGTATCGTATAGCATAATGCGATCGTATGGCGAGTTGGCCGGGGCGAGCACGCGGTTGTCGGCTTTCCGGCCGTTGATGCGAAGCTCGTACCAGCCGGCGGCATAGACGCGCGCGACCGCCTTGACGACGTCCGAAGGTATCGTAAACGTGCGGCGGAACAAGGGGCTGTCCACGGATACCGGCGACTCGCATACGGATAAGGTGTTCTCGTCGAGCCTGATGCCGATGCCGGGCGAATTGGCGCTGAATGCTGTGAACTGAATGGCGGTCGGTTCATAGAACCGATTCACATATAAGGAGCGGCCGTCTTCGGCATATACGCGCAATTCACGGTAGACGGCGGTTTGTCCCGCATCGGTCTTGAAGCCTACCGTTCCCGGCTTGAGCTCGACGTCGCCGACCGTCAACGCTTGCCGACCGTTCAGGAATACGCGAACCGTATCGGCACCCTGCACGATCATCAATTTGACGTTTGCGGGCTGCTTTTCGAGCTCCGGCGCATGCGCCTTCCCCCATTCCCGGCGTGTGCCGCCTTCGACAGCATACAGCGAAACCGAATGCTCTTCCGCATCCAGCGCACAACCGAAGTAAGCGTTTTCGTCCCAGACGCCGAAAAGGACGTTAGCGCCGCGGGTTTCCACGGTGACATCGACTTCGACCCTGTACCGGCTCCAGCTTTTATGATGTGTGGTCGGCTTCCCTATCCACTGCGCCTTCCATCCGTCGTACGCGGCATTTTCCGTAAGTAGCGACAAGTCAATGATCCTCCTCAACGTTCGTTGTTTCAACTCCTCCATAATTATCGGGCGGTACGGCTCAGACGTCAATGAGATTGCATCTTAGCAGCAAAAAAACCTCCGAGACCGCATTCGGGAGGTCGGAGGCTTCATAATTAATAATCGCCATGTGCTCCCTTTTGTAGATCGACGGAACAACCCGCGACGTACAAAGAGCCTTGTCAAAGCAGCTTGCGCACGGTAAAATTCGCCTCGAGCAGCGCCCAGTTTTGCGGGAACGGGTAGCCGAGCTCCCAGTAGCAGACGCCGCGCAGCCCGTACTCCTTGACCAGGTCGAATTTGGCCTGGGCGCTGCGGGCGTCCTCAAACCACACTTCATGCGCCCGGCCTTGCGCATCCGTATACCGGTAATAGGGCGTCTGCGATTTGGTGTCGAAACGGATTTCGACGCCGTACTGAAGCGCCCGCCGCAGCGCCTCCTGCATGCTGAACGTTTCCGCCGTTTGGCCCTGTACGTGGGGCAGCAGCCAATCGCGGGCGTAAAGCTGGAAGCCCATCAATATTTTGCGCGGCGGGATGACGGTGACGGCGTAATCGAGCACACGGCGAATTTCGTTGATCGGCGAAATCGGCTGCGGCGGGCCGGCGCGGTACCCCCACTCGTACGTCATCAGCACGACAAAATCGGTGATTTCCCCATGGGCGGGATAGTCGTGAGCCTCATAGAGCAGGCCTTTCTGGTTCGGGCCTGTTTTGGGCGCGAGCGCGGTGGAGAGCGAATAACCGTGCGGATGCAATTGCTCGGCGGCAAGCCGCAGGAATTGGTTGTACGCTTCCCGATCCTCCGGCAGCACGTTTTCGAAATCGACGTTCAGACCGAGGTAGCCTTTCTCCTGCATGACGGCCAGCGCATTTGCCATCAGTTCCTCCTTCAGCGCCTCGCTGGTCAAAATGGTGTGAGCAAGTTGCGATCCGGCTTCGGTCGAAGAAAAATTGGTGATCGCCAGCAGCGGAACGACGCGCCGCTCGTACGCCGCCGCGATCAGCGGTTCGTCGTCGACCGGCGTCAGCCCGCCGTCCGAACGGATGCGGTAAGCGAACGGGCATACGTAGGTAAAATGGATGCCGTCCCGCCGCACCAGCTCCGCGCCTTCTTCGCCAAACCGGGCGACGTACGCGTTGACCTCGATCACCGGCTTCGGCCGCTCGGGAATACGCAGCGTCTGGCCTTCGTAAATAATCGCCGGGGCCGCGATGTTGTTCGCCTGCTGGATCGCCTGCGGCTGCACGCCGTAGCGCTGGGCGATACGCCACAACGTGTCGCCGCGCTGCACCGTGTGGTAAAGCGCGGGAATGACCAGCACCTGGCCCGGCGCGATACTGCCGGGATTGGCGATGCCGTTCGCGCGTGCAATTGCGTCGGCCGTTACGCCGTAGCGCGAGGCGATCGCCGCCAGCGTTTCGCCTTGCTGCACTTCATGCAGCGGATAGGGCGGAGGCACGTAAAGCGTTTGGCCGACCGCCAGCCGCCCCGGCTCGGCCAGCTCGTTGGCGGCGACGATACGCTCCGGCCCGACGCCGAATTGGCGGGCGATTCGCCACAAGTTGTCGCCGCTTTGTACCGTGTAGATGGGCACCGTGATCCCTCCCTTCCCGTTCGCGTGAATCCCCGTACTTCCAGCCTATTCGGCCGGAGACGGGGATATGATGGGAAGGGCTGTCGGGTTAAGGCGGACAACAAAGGAATGGCGAAATGCGCCATCCTTGTATGTCATGCAAAGTTGTCGCTTGAGCCGGGCTCGCATCACCCTCTTTTCCCTATGCACCTGCCACTGTATGCGTCTGCTTCTTCTGCGCGCTATCCCTTTCGCTCAGACTGGAACGGGGTTGTCCTCTCCGCAACTACCTTTCTGTCCGTTATCCCCTTCGCTCAATCGCAAATATCAACTAATTTTAGGAAAAACGTCTCCTGCGATGCAGTGACACCATTCAGGTATCCCCTTCAAACTTGATCCATCCAAACGCCAACTTGAGCCAACGGGATAACCAGCAAACGCATCCTTCCGTTTGACCACCACCGCCTCGCTCCCCTCCTCTCCCCATACGCTCACTGCCGCACCAGCTTGAGTCAATGGGATAACCAACAGACATGTGCTGCCGATGACCACTCACTCGCTGGCTCTCCCCACACGTTTACCGCCGAACCTGTCTGAGCCAATGGGATAACCAACAAAAACGAGTTAGCGGAAAATAGGCCATGAAAAATAGCTTATTCGCCCTTTTTTGCACGGCGCGAGCGAAATAGGCAATGAAAACACTGGTTATTTTGATGGAGGCGCCGCGGCAAACCAAAAAAACCACAAGCAAACGAGTTGCCTTGTGGTTTCCATCGTTATGGCTTCATCGCCCCGGCACCGGCGGCTATTGTCCGTACACGCGCAGATCGTGAATCGACCAGTAGTTGCCCGCCCTGCCCGTCTGCACGATGCGCACGTACCGGGCCGGCTGCGGCGGAAAACGGATGTCCGTCGCCACGCTGCCGGCGCCGGATGCGACCGGCGCTCCCCAGGCGAACCCGTCGCCGGACAAGTAAAGCTCGTAGCCGCGCGGATAATCGTACGGCGAGCCGGCCGTATCGAGCGCGACGCGGTCGATGGTCGTCGTGCGGCCCAGGTCGAGCTGGTATTGCTGGCCCGGCGTTTGCGCCTTCCCCGTATCCCAGCGGGTATACGGGCTGTCGTCGTAGGCGTTCGCCGGCTTGCCGGAGCTGCTCGCGCCTTGCCACAACGAGCGGTCCAGCGCCAGCGAATCGGTGGCGGCCGCCTCAATCGGCTCGCTCATCGCGTCCGTGCCCGTGGCGCGAATCCGGTAGCGGAACTTCGCTTCGCCCAAAGGCACCCCGATCTCGCCGGCCGGGTCGCTGTCGACGTAGTGCGTCGCCGCGACGTTCTCCGCAACAACCGCGTAAGTAACGCCGCCGTCCGCGCTGCGCAGCACATCGTAGCCGCGGGCGCCTTCCGCCTCCGCCCAATCGAGCGCGATGGCGCGGCCTGGCGCGGATGCCGCCGTAACCCAGGA
The DNA here is from genome assembly GCF_004764705.1 of Paenibacillus cymbidii. GTDB lineage: Bacteria > Bacillota > Bacilli > Paenibacillales > NBRC-103111 > Paenibacillus_AN > Paenibacillus_AN cymbidii. The sequence continues at coordinate 66,611 of NZ_SHLX01000035.1, forward strand.
TGGCGCCAGCGGCTTCACCCGATCCGCCCGCGTCAAAATATACTGCACCGCCTCCCCGGGCCCCAGCGTTTCGCTCAGCCGCAGCGTCGGCGTTGCCCGCAAATCGGCGACATAGGTGCGCGCCGCTTCGTAAGTATCGCCCGCGCCGAAACGCTCCCCTTCGTAAACGGCCGCCTCCGGCATCGTCACGCTGACGCGCAGCGTCGCCGTATCCTCGCTGAAATTGACAAAATTAAGCAACCGCTTGTTCGACGTGCCCTCCGAACCGGGCAGCGGTTGCAGCGATGACGTGTCGACGGCGCGAAAATAAACGAGCTTGTCACGCACTTCCTCCGGGTTGTCCACACGGTAGGCCAGCGGTCGGCCGTGCGTCGCGTAGGCCAGGTTCAACCGCCGCGAAACGCCGACGCGCGAATCCGTATCCGGCGCGTTGTAATGGATCGCCGTTTGCGCCGGATTATGCCGCAGCAGGTCGACGACCGGCTCGAACAGCGAATAGCCGTTGTAGAAGGCGGCATGCTGCACGAACATGTCGGCGTAGCCGATATGCGCCCGCATGATCCGGTCGAAGGCGGCCGACTTGGCGCCACCTTCGGCGGCGCCATACTGCGCCGGGTCTCGGTGGGTATCCGACGTGCCGTACTCCGTCGCCAGCATCGGCTTCGGCAAACCGTCCGGCGCGCCGCCAAACGTGAGCATATTTTCGATGAAGCTGCCGTCCTTGTTGTCTACATAGGAGGTGCCGTACGCGTGACCGTTCGTCAGATCGGTCATGTCTTCCAGCTCTTTGCGCTGCTGCGGATCGTTCTCCCAGCCGTCGGGATTGCCGCATTGGCGCGGTCCCGCGGCAGCCTGGTTCTTGCACGCCCGCATCGCGTACGACGGCTGGTACGACCAGCCCGGCGCCACCGTTTTCAGCTGCGGCGCGAGCTGCGGGATGTTCGCCTTGAGCCACTGCGCCACGGCGATGTTCACCTTCTTGTCGCGGTTGAACAGCCCCGGCTCGTTGTCGATTTCATAGTATTGAAACAAGGAGCCGTACTGGGTCAAATAGCTGCGCAGCTTCTCCTGCGCGTCGTCCGGCAGCGAGCCGTCCGGCTTCAGCTTGATATTGCCGGTGTGCAGGTGAAACGACACCGCCTGCGTGTTGTAGTCGCGCAGCGTTTCGTAGTAAGGGCCGATGGCGGTGCACGCATTCGCCACGTCGGTCGCGCAGCCGGTGCGCATGATGTTGCCGCTGTAGGCGATGCCGAGCCATTTCAGCACGTACGGCAAATGCCGGACCGCCCCCTGGTCGTAATAAAACGCCATATTGTTCACATTCGTGCCGGAAAGCACATAGCTGCCGTGTATCGGCTCCTCCGCGGGTGCGGCCAGCTTTTCCAGAGTCAAATAATCCCACGCCCACGACAAATACTTGTTCTCCGCGGACGAACAATACAAACAGCCGACGGCTTCGAGCTTGATTTCATTGCGCCCGGCCTTCAGCTGTTCCTTCGGGATATACAAGCGGTACGTTTTCTGAAACGCGTATTCGCTTGTCGTGCCGCCGACACCGGCGATCTGCACGATGCCGGACAGGAGCCCGTTGGCGAACACCGCCATTTGCGGAATCGCCTTGTTTGCGTCGACGATTTTCACTTTCAGTTCGACGCCGTAGCTGGGTACGGCATCCAGATCGTACACGAACGTCAGGGCCGGATTGACCGATCGGTCCAGCCCCTTCGGCACCGCGTACCCGTCCGCCGCGGCGCCGGCGGTCAGATCGACCCGCTCCGCGCCATCGCGATAAGACGCAAACTCGGCCGCCGAGCCGTCTTCCCGCCCGAGCGCCCAAATGACGGAACCGCCGAAAGCCGCATAAACGTTTGCGTTTGCGTTGGCGCCTGACGATTCGTTTGGTTTGACGGACGTGTTCGTCCACCATCCTTTCCACGTTTGATCGACAAGCAAAGCGGCCCAGAGCGCCGCAAGCATCGCTACGATCGGAACCGCCTTTCGGAATAACATGCCGTGTCGCCTCTCTTCAGCCTTCATGGAACCGCAGCATCCTCTTTTTTCACGGAACGGGAAGCGGCGAAAAACGACGCGATCGATTGCGCGCTGTTTTTTTCCGTCAGCAGATTCGCCCAGCTCATCATATAAACCCATTTGGGCTGCGCTTTAAGCACCTCGTCTCCGGGAAGCTCGCCGTTCTCGCCGATCGCGACCGGTTTGCCTTGTGCCAGCGCGACAAGTTTGTCATAATAGCCCTGTTGGTAATCATTGTTGTAAATGTCGAGCGCCAGCACATCGACCTTGTCGTCGCCCGGGTAGTACGGCTCGAAAGGATCCGCCGTGCCGTTCGGCGCGTTCGGACTCCACACCCAGAGCAAATTGTCGAGCCGATGGACGTTGACGAAACGGTCGTACATCAGGTTCCATAACGCCTTGAAATTGGTCTTGCCTCCCCACCAGAACCAGTCGCCGTTCATTTCGTGGTAGGGCCGCCACAGCACGGGCACACCGGCGTCCCCCAGCTGTTTCAAGTACGAAGCCGTCTTGTCGAGCTCGGCGATCAGCAGATCGTATTCGTGCGTGCCGGGCGTCACGAACTGGTTGAACCGCTCCTGGCTCATGGACGTCTTGACGTTCGACCAGCAGCGGCACATGCCGGGAATGCTTTCATGGTACGAAATCGTCACCAGACCGCCGCTTTTGTTCCAGGCGATTGCGCTGTTCACGACACCTTGCCGCTGCGCCGACGCGACCCGCTCCGACTGGTTCATGATCGGGCCGAGCTCGTACCCGTGTATTTTGGCATACTGGCCGGTAAGCTCGCGAATGCGGTTGTTCCATTCGTCCGGGCTTTCCAAATAGTCGTGCTGACCGGTAAAAATCCGTTTCCCCGTCATATCGTTCAGCTCGCGCAGCACCTTGACCGCCTCGGCGGAGGCGGAAGCATTGACCGGCGCAGACTGGGCCAACGCCGGCAACGCCGGAAGCAGAACGCTCGGGAACAACAACGACAACAGCAGCAGCAAAATAGCCATATTTTTACATACCCTCATTCGAGTGGGCATTGGCGTCAATCGATTCGCCTCCACAACAGCGGAATTAATCAAACGCAACGGACGAAAGGATGACAGCATATGAACAAACCGGGCAAACTCGCGTTGCCGAAAGGCTGCTTATGGGGCATCGCCATTGCGGTCCCGATCTGGCTCCTCATCCTGTACCTGATCGTCAAATGAATTGATGCAGCGGGATGTCCCGCCACTCCATGCATAACCGCACTATATCTTCCTCGATCAGCTCGGACCCCGTCTGCACCTCGATCAAATCGACGTCGGTCACCCCTTTGATGCTGTGCTTCGTTCCTTCCGGGATGCGTACGACGTCGCCGGGCTTCACTGTATACGGCTTGTCGTTGATGACGATATCCGCGACGCCGCTGACGATCGTCCATATTTCGCTGCGCTTGTGGTGCAGCTGGTAACTGATGTTGCTGCCGGAGCGCACCGTGATCCGTTTGGTCAGCACCTCGTTGCCTTCGGCGTATTTGACGTAATCGACCACACGATAGTGGCCCCAGCGGCGCTCCTCGAACATCGGGCGCTGGCGGATGTCGTCCATCACTTCCTTGATGCGCGGGCTCTCCGTCTTCGCCGTGACGAGAATGCCGTCCGGGCTGGCCGCCACGACGACGTCATTCAAGCCGATCACCGTTACCGGGATGTCCAGTTCGTTAATCAGGTGCGTGTTCGCCGAATCGTCCGTTACGATGCCGGTGCCGATCCGTGACTGGCTCATTTCCTCCGTCAGCGTGTTCCAGGTGCCCAGATCTTTCCAATAACCGTCATACGGCACGACGACAACTTTTGCTTCCTGCTCGACGACTTCGTAGTCGAAGCTGATTTTCGGCAGGCGGCGGTATTCGTCCAGCAGTTCGCCGTATTCGAGCGGCAGCCCTTTGAAGGCAAGCAGTTCGATCATGTAATCGAGCCGAAAAGCGAACACGCCGCAATTCCACAGCGCCCCGCGCCCGATCAGTTGCTCCGCCAGCACGCGGTCCGGCTTCTCCTTGAAATGGCTGACGCGCCGCACGCTGCCGCCATCCAGGGCATCGGCCATTGGCACAATGTAGCCGTATTTCTCCGACGGCACGCTCGGCACGACGCCGATCAGCGCCAGGTTCGCTTCCGTGTCCGACAGGACTTGCTCCAGCTCTTGCACCTTGGCAAAAAACGACGCCTCCACATAAGGGTCGACCGGCATCACGGTGACGACTGTATCGAGCGGCACCTGCTCCACGCTGTGCAAGTACACGGCGGCGAGGGCGATCGCGGGAAACGTGTCCCGACGTTCCGGTTCGACGATCAGCGGCACGCCGTCGCCGAGCTGGCTGACGAGCATCTCCACCTGAGCGCGGTTCGTCGCTACGAACGCGTCGTCGGCCAGACCGGCGCCGTCCAGCTGCCGCCACACCCGCTGCACCATCGATTCGGCTTCGCCCTGCTCATTGTGCAGCACCTTCAGAAACTGCTTCGACCTCGCTTCGTTGGACAACGGCCACAGCCTTTTCCCCGACCCGCCGGACAGCAGCACCATTTTCATCATCGACCACGCTCCTTTTTGTAGGTAACATTCGCTCGCGCACCCGTTAACCGCGCCAATTCCCGCCACCGACCGCCGCTATACCGCCGGCGCTTCCGCCCGGTCCGAGGCCTGCAGGTTCGGCCGGCCGACCGCGTAATAGCGCACATTCGCCATCGCCACTTGCTCGGCAGCGAAGATGTTGCGCCCGTCAACCACGATCGGCTGGTTCATCACATAAATCAGCAGCCGCAGGTCGACGTCCTTGAACTCCTGCCAATCCGTCAGCAGGCAAACGGCATCCGCCGACGCAGCCGCCTCCATCGCGCTTTCGCACCACTGGATGAACGGATGGTCGAGCTTCTCCTTCATCTTCTCCATCGCCACCGGATCGTACAGCTTTAGCCGCGCCCCGCGCCGCAGCAGCGTCTGCGCAATGTCGAAGGCGGGCGAGTCGCGGATGTCGTCGGTGTTCGCCTTGAAGCTGAGCCCCCAAATGCCGATCACGGCATTCTGCACATGGCCGAGCGCCTGCTCCAGCTTGGCGATGATTTTGTAGCGCTGGTCGGCGTTCACTTCAACGACCGACTTGAGCAGCTTGAACTCGTAATCGACGTTGCCCGCCAGCTGAATCAGCGCCTTCGTATCCTTCGGAAAACACGAGCCGCCATAACCGATGCCCGCGTTCAGAAACGACGGCCCGATCCGCGTGTCCATGCCCATGCCGGCCGCGACCTGGGTGACGTCGGCGCCGACTTTTTCGCAAATGTTCGAAATTTCGTTGATGAACGATATTTTCGTCGCCAGAAAAGCGTTGGACGCGTATTTGATCATTTCCGCGCTGCGGACGTCGGTCACGTAGATCCGGTCGGTGAACGCCCGGTGCAGCCCGACAAGCGTCGGCTCCAGCTCGCGGTTGTCCAGGCCGATGACGATCCGGTCGGGATGCAGCGTATCCTGGATCGCCGAACCTTCGCGCAGAAACTCCGGAATCGACACGACGTCGAACGGCTCGTCCGTTTGCTCCGCAATGATGCGGCGCACCGTTTCGTTCGTGCCGACGGGCACGGTGCTTTTGACGGCGACGATTTTGCGGCCGTTCATCGCCTGGCCGACGGCTTCGGCCACTTCCCGGATGAAGCGCAGGTCCGCTTCGCCGTTCGACAGCGAAGGCGTGCCGACGGCGATCACGATCATGTCGCTCCCCCGCACCGCAGCGGCAACATCGGACGTAAACGCCAGCCGTCCCGCCTCCATATTGCGCGCCATGTACGCCTCGATGCCCGGCTCGAAAATCGGCGACTTCGCCCGCTGCAGCAGCGCGATCTTCGTTTCGTCGCGATCGACGCAGACGACGGTATTGCCCGCTTCGGCGAAGCAAACGCCCGATACCAACCCGACGTATCCGGTTCCAATAACAGCCATCTCCATACGATCACCGTTCCTCTCTGAATTTGACGTAAGCCTGCTCGAGGTATCGTTCGAAATGGACGGTAAACGCCTGCTCGTCAAACTGCCGGGCATGATCGACGATGCGGCTTACTTCCCACGGGTGCTTTTCCAATTCCTCGATCGCGCCGAGCAAATCGGCAGCAATCTGCCGGCGGAAGAAAATTCCGTTCACCTTCGGCACGATCGTGTCGAGCGCTCCTCCCGCTTCGTACGCGATCACCGGCCTTCCGGCGGCGTTCGCCTCAAGTGGCGTAATGCCGAAATCCTCTTCGCCCGGGAAAATCAGCGCCCGGCACTCGGCCATCAGCCCGGTCACCGCCGTATCGTCAAGCCGGCCGAGGAAGCGCACGTTCGGTTTGGCCATCGCCTTCAGCCGGGCCGAGTCCGGTCCGTCGCCGACGATATACAAAGGCAAGCCGCAGCGGTTGAACGCCTCGACGGCAAGATCGATCCGCTTGTACGACACGAGCCGCGACACGATCAAATAATAGTTCCCGATCCGCGCCGACGGCTGGAACCGCGACGTGTTGATCGGCGGGTAAATGATTTCCGCGTCGCGCTGGTAATAGTCGCGGATGCGGCTGCGCACGACCGACGAATTGGCGATGTACTGGTTGACGTTGGCGCTCGTCCGCTGGTCCCAGCGCCGCAGCTGCCGCATGTACACTTTAAGCAGCCGCTTCATCAGGTCGGGCTTCGACTGCCGCTCCATGTACGTGTCGTAATCCCAGGCGAACCGCATCGGCGTATGACAATAACACAGATGGAACGTATCCTTCGGCACCTTGATGCTCTTCATGAAGGCGCTGCTCGAGCTGAGCACGACGTCGAAGCCGCTGAAGTCAAAATGCTTGATCGCCAGCGGATACAAGGGCAGCAGCCGCTTGAAATCGTCCTTCCAGCCCGGCATCCGCTGCAGCCACGAGGCGCGGATATCGGCGTCCTTGAAGCCTCCGAGCAGCCAGCTGCTGTTGAATACGGTCGTAAAGATCGGCGCAGCCGGGTACATCCGGTGGAACACTTCGACGACCCGCTCCGCCCCTCCCATCTGGATCAAATAGTCATGCGCGATTGCTATTCTCATGGGTTCCGTCCTCTTTGCCAAGGGTTGTCCCGTCGCCGGCGACCAATCCTTCATAGTAGCGGGTAATTTGGCTGACGGTGCGTTCGATTACAAAATGCTCCCGCACCCGCTTGATCGCATTCGCGCTCATCCGCTGCCGCTCCTCGGGCAAATCCCGCAGCAGCCGGACCGCGTTCGCGAGCAGCTCCGGATCGCCCGGCCGGATCAGCATGCCGGTTTCCCCGTCGAGCACGATTTCCGCCGGGCCGCCTTCGTTCGAAGCGATGACCGGCAAGCCGGCCGCCATGCCTTCGACGATGACCTGGCCGAACGGCTCCGGCGTAATCGACGTATGGATGAGCAGATCGGCGCGCTGCATCAGCTCCTGAATCCGGTCGACATGGCCGAGCAGCGACACGTTGTACAGCCCGTCCGCTTCGATCTGGCGGATCAGCCGCTCGCGGTACGCGTCTTCGCCGAACAGCGCGTCGCCGGCCAGCCAAAACTCCACGTTGCCGTCGTGCGGATCGTGCAGGAACGAGCGGGCCGCCTCCAGCACAATGTGCTGGCCTTTCCACTCGGCAAGCCGGCCGACGAGCAGCACGACGAACTTCTCCTCCGGCGTCGCCACCCGCTCGCGGCTGCCGATCGACTGCGCGAACGAGGAGTAGGCGACCAGCGTCTTCTTCGACTTCGGCAGCTGCAGCGCGCTCAGCGTCGAGTTGGAATTGGCGATCACCCCGTTCGGCAAAAAGCGCGACAGCAGCCGAATCGTGCGGGCGACAAGCGGATTGAGATACGGCGTGCCGATATGGTCGCGGATGTGCCAGATGAGCGGAACGCCGGCCATTTTGGCGGCGACGGCGCCGTAGAACGCCGCTTTCAGCGAATTCGTATGCACGCATGCCACCTGCTCCTCCTTGAGCAGCCGGGCCAGCCGTTTGCCGTACGCGAACAATTGGTATGATGCGGTCACGAGCTGCGCGTTGAGCGCATTGCGGTTGCGATTGCGCACGTCAGCCTGCAAAGGCACGACGCGCACGTCGATCCCTTTTTCCCGCAGCCGGTCGGCCAGCACCCCGTCCTCCGCCAGGATGACGAGCGGATCCACTTTGTCGCCTATATGGGTCAACATATTGTAAAGGGCCACCTCGCCCCCGCTCCACCTTGCCGTATGGTCGATATACGCGACTCGGATCATCCGTCTCACGCTCTCCCTTCCTGACGCGATTGTTCGATGCGCGGCGCCGGCTTCGCCTGCCCGGACGCCTGCGTGCGCTCCGAGGAGTTCAACTTTCCTGCCGTCACCTTGGCAAACACTTGCTCCGTCTGCTCGGCAACCCGCTCCCACGTATAATGCGCGAGCGCGTGTTCACGGCATTGCTCCGGCGTCGGCCACCGCTCGGGCTGCCGCAGCTGGCGGATGATGCCCGCCGCAATCTGCTCGCTGCCCGTGCCGTCAAACAGCATGTCCGGCCGGAACCGCTGCAAAATTTCGCGGCTGCCGCCGACCGGCGTCGCCATCACCGGCAAGCCGCTGGCCAGCGCCTCCGCGGAGATCAGGCCGAAGCCTTCCAGCGACTGCGAAGGCACGACGAAGATGTCGGCCGCCTGGTAGTAGCCGGGCAGCATGCCGTCGGGAATGTAGCCGAGCAGCCGCACGCGGCGTTCCAGGCCGTATGCGGCGATGCGCCGCTCCAGCTCCGGCTGCAGCGGCCCTTTGCCGCCGATCAGCAGCGTGGCGTCCGGCACTTCGCGCGCCACCTCGCGCCAGGCGTCCAGCAGCTGCAGCAGCCCCATGCGGTTGACCAGCCGGCGGACGGTCAGCACGGTGCGGTCGCCGACGGCGTGCCGCCGCTTCGCTTCCAGCTTGTCGGGCGCCGGCTGGAACCGCCGGATATCGGCAGCGCCGGGGATGAGATGGATTTTCTCCAGCGGCACGTCGTACCGTTCGTGCAGAATGTCGCGGAACGTTTCGCTCAGCACGATGAACGCGTCGGCGATCGCGTACGCCTTCTTCTCCATTGCTCCGGCGATCACCGTTTTCAGCCGATGCTTGATGCCGCCGCCTTCCGCTTTCATCTCCTCGCTCCACGGGCCGTGGAACGCCATTACGACCGGAATGCCCCGCTTCTTCGCTTCGATCGCCGCCCCGATCCCGTACAGCGCAAAATGGGAAAACAACACGTCGATGTCCATCGCGTCCATGATTTCGGCGGCGTGGCGGCGGAACGCGTTGCGCCGCTGCCCCGGGCTCATCTGCGGATCGGCGACGCGCACGACATGCATCGTGCCCGCGGAGACCGGCTTGTCCGGACTGCAGATGAGCGCATGCACCTCATGCTCGTACGCCAGCTGCTCCCCGATTTGCTTGAAGTACGTGTTCAATCCTCCCGGCTGCATGGACGGCCAGCCCATTCCCGTCATCAAGATATGTTGCCTAATGGATCGCGCCTGCATATGCTTTGCCCTCCTTCAGCGTTTCTTCCTGCGGTTTGGTTTTGGTCCGAATGCGCAGCAGCTCGTAATGCTTCAAACAGGCGAGAAACTCGTACAGCCCCCAGAAGACGGCGACGGCCAGCCCCGGGACGCCTTTGCGGTACAAGCCTTGCCAGAAATACTTGTGCAGGAAGCGGGCCGGCGGCCGGAACAGCAGCCGCAGCAGCCGGAACGGTTTGCCGGCGGCGACGAGCCCTTCCGCTTCCAGATCGGTGTACCGGTTGAAGCGGCGGATGTGATCGCCGATGCTGCGGAACCCGTAATGCAGCAGCTCGCCTTGCAGCTTCACCACCTGGGCGGCCTCCACGTCCGGGATTTCGTGCACGAGCGTGTCCCTGAACTGCACCCGCTTGCGGTTGTACAGCCGCACGAGCGGCTCCTTGCGCCCCATCCACCGGCCCATAAAATCGCCGATCCGGTCGACCGCATACGCCTTGCCGTCGTCGGTCAAATGCCGCTTCCGCTCGCAAATCGACTGGATCAGCCTGGCGTCCGCCACCTCGTCGGTATCGATGACGAAGATCCAGTCGAACGACGCCTTGCGGCTCCCGAACATGCGCTGCTTGGCATAGCCGGGCCAGGCGTTTTCGTACACCCGGCAGCCGAGCTGCTCCGCCACCGTCTTCGTGCCGTCCTTGCTGCCGCCGTCGATCACGACGATTTCGTCGGCGAACGGCTTGCAGGACACGATGGCGGAAGCGATTCTCGTTTCATCGTCCTGGGCGATGATGACGACGGATATCCGGTGTGCGTCTTCCGAGGCGCGCCTCGCGGCCATACGAATCCCTCCTTTCCTGCAATCAGGTGAACTGCCTCTTCTGTTATCCAAGTGGCATCACGTTTTGTTTTCTGGCGGCATATGCCTTGACCGTGCGGTACAGCCAGCGAATATCGTCTTTGGTCACGAGCAAGCTCGGAATGGCCATTTTCAACGTGTAACGAACATTCAGCAAAATGAACGCGAAGCGGAGCAGCACCGACGACAGCATCGCGTAACCGGCGCCGATCAATCCCCAGCGGGGGACGAGAACAATCAGCATCGGGATGACCATCAGCAGGCCGATCCCTTGCAGAATCGTCACCACCTTCGGTTTGCCCAGCGCCATGAACGCCTGCGCCAGCACCATCGTGCCGCCGGAAATCGACACTTCCAGCAGCAGCAGCCGGAACACGCCCAGCGCCTCCTTGAATTCGGCGCCGTAGAACAGCGTGAACACATACGGCGCGATCAGCATAATGATCGCCGACGCCAGCAGCGCAATCGTCGTGCCGATGCGGAAGACGCGGAACGTCAGCGCCACCGCCTCCTCCTTCGGCAGCCCGGACGCCTTCGGAAACAGCACCACGATGATCGACGTGGAGAAGACGTTGACGATGCGCGCCAGGCTGACGGCGACGGCATACAAGCCGAGCTCGGCCGGCTTCAGCAGCCCGACGATGACGATCTGGTCGATGTAGTACGACACGTTGCCCATCAGATCGTTGCCGTACGAACCCATGCCGTAGGTGATCAGCCGTTTGAACGACGCATAAGCGTCCTGGAACGCCACCTTGTACAAGCCGAGCAGCCGGATCGTATTGCCGATATAGAACGGAACCGATGGCAGCAAGTACGCCAGCGCCGTTGTCGTCGGGCTCATGCGGCCGGCGGCGATCAGCACGATCAGCAGCGCCAGCGTGCAGCATGGGACGAGGAAGCGAAGCCGGTTGTATTGCTTGTATTCCCCCCTCACCTGCATCACCGCATTGTTGATTTGCGAAAATACCATCAGCGGCACAAGCAGCATCGACCATTGCGCGAATGAAACGACGCCGTGCGAATGCGACTTCAGCCAGACCGGAAGCGTCAGCACCCCGATGCCCGCCGCCATCGCGCCGGCGGCCAGCCCCATCCACAGCGCGGTCGTGTACAGCTTGGCCGCGTCCTTCGGATTTTTGGTCACGTTGTAAATGAGCGCGGACGGAATGCCGAGCGTCAAACTGAAGGCGAGAAACTGCGACCACAGCACCATCGCCGTCTGCTCGCCGCGCCCCGTAGGCCCGAGGTACCGGGCGGTCAGCACGCCGGTCAGCATGTTGATGACAAGGATAAGGATGCTGAACAGCATCGTTTTGATCGTCGCCGCCATGTTGCCTTTGCTGGCGAGAAACGATTTAAGGAACCCGAACAGGGGCCTGACCCGCCACACTTTCAGGTTCATCGGTTGCTCCATCCGCCGTTCGCCTCCTTCTGTGCGCGATTGTTTGCTGCGTAACGACGCCAAGCCCTACCACCATCCATTGCAAAAATCCGCGCAGCCCCGTGTAGCCGTTCTCGAACATGAGGCAAACGACGCTGCCGATCAGCGAAGCCGCCGCCAGCCGCCCGTACGCCGCCGAACCGTCGGCGCCGGACGTCCGCGAAATGAGCAGCTTGCCGAGCAGCCACAGCGTCCAGAAGAACAGCACGCCGCCGATGACGCCGAAGGTAAGGAAGATCGCCACGAAGCCGTTGTCGAATACGCCGAACTGGCCAAGCGCGCCGCCGTTGCCGAGCTTCGTGCCGACGCCGATGCTGCCGAGCCCGAGCCCTTGCGGCTGGCCCTTGATCAGCGGGAACACCATGTGGAAAAAGTCGAGCCGCTCGTTGTACGAATAGTCGTCCTGGATGGCCGTCATCGTGTTCAGCCGGGCGACGAGCCCTTGCGCGCCGGGAAGCTTCGGCACGAGCCACGTCAGCGCCGCCGTCACCGCGCCGAGCTGCGCCAGCAGCCGCCACTTCTGCCGGCCCGAGGAAATGGCGACGTACACGGCGACGATGACGACCAGCATGACCCAGGACGAACGGACGAGCGTAATAATGAGCCCGACGGCGACGAGCAGGACGCCGAACCAGCCGAGCGCGCCGCGCCACTTGCGTTCGACGATCATCGGCGCAAGCGCCGTCGCCATAAACATTCCGGCCGGGCCGGGCGAGTTCAGCGTGGAGAAGACGCGAATTTCGAGCGGTTCCGGCTTGCCGATCGAATTCATCTCCACGTGCTCCATCCAGAACGCGTCCCACGCCGGCACAAAAATGTACTGGATGATGCCGTACACCGCCACAAGCACGGCGATGTTCGTATAGGCGACGATAAGCCGCTCCTGATCCTTGCGCTCGAACGGCGTCACCGCAAAATACGGGATCAGCAGCAGCGGGATCAAATAGTTGGCCAAATCGTAAATCGCGCCCGTCCCGTTGTGCGCCAGCCCCAGCAAGCTGCCGTAAGCGAGCACGACGGTCGGCACGACGATCAGCTTGCGGACCGACGGGTCGATCCGGTGAATGCGCGCCAGCACCGGAACGGCAAGCATCGCGCTGGCGAGCAGCGGCGCCATGCTGAGCAGCGACACGGAATGGTAGCTGCCTTCCAGCCAGTCGGCGATACGCCGGATCTCCGGACATACCGCCCACACGAGCAAAATATAGGGCACGATATGGCGCGACTCGACGAGCGCAAGCATAAACGCCGGAAACAGGATGGCCGTCAGGATGGCGATCTGCACGCTTTCGTAATGCCCGAGCTTGGCGCTTGCGAAGCCGATCGCCAGCGCAAGGAACAGGAATACGGCTCCCCCCAGCGCAAAAACGGCGGCTTGCTGCGTCGTTGGGGCGGCGTATAACGCCCGGATCGTTTTCATGGCCCCTCCACTGACGGCGGGGCGGGCCGTTGCTCCGCCGATCCCGCCGCCTGGCGCCGCCGCTTCGCGATCAGGGCGTAAACGGCGATGCCGAGGCAGGCGCCGCCGGAATCGAGCAGCACGTCGAGCGGCCTTGCCCCCCGATCTTTGGCGAACAATTGATGAAATTCGTCCGTCACCGCAAACGCCACCGCAATGACCAGCGCCAGCGCCGCCGACGACCGGAAGCCGAGCCGCGTCGTATGACGGATCGCCAGCAGCACGAATGCCGCGAGCAGCATGTATTCGGCGACGTGGGCGCCCTTGCGGACGAAAAATTCCAGTACGTCGGCCGGGCCGTCCTTGGCGCCGTCGATCGTCAGCGAGCCGTAGCGGATCGTGACGCCGGACAGCAGCCCGCCCGCCTGCGTGCGGTGAATGGCGCCGGCCAGCGGCTTCGCCAGCGATTGCTGCTGGTAGGACATCGCCGACAGCAGGAAGATGACGCTCATGACGAGGACGGCGGGAAGCCATACGAACGTTTTTTTGCCGGCTGTCGCTTGGGCGGTCGCCTTCATCGTGTCGTCCTCCCCTTGATCATTTCCTTCAGCACCATCATCAGAAACCGCGAATCGTGCACCAGGTATCGCTTCCACAGCCGCTTCGGCTCCTGGGCCAGCCGCCAGCACCACTCGAACCCGGTGCGCTGCAGCAGCCGGGGCGCCCGCTTCACCGAGCCGGAAATAAAATCGAACGTCGCCCCGACGCCGATCGATACCGGCACCCGGTATTCGAGGTAGTGGCGGTAAATCCATTTCTCCTGCTTCGGCGCGCCGACGCCGACGAACACGATGTCGGGCCGCGTGTCGATCAGCATCTGCACGATGCGGCGGTTCTCCTCCTCTTTCGTCTCGAAGCCGTAAGAGGGCGAATAGCAGCCGACGATGTTGATGTCGGGGAACGAACGCTTCAGGTTGCGCATCGCCCGCTCGGGAACGCCGCTGGCGGAGCCGAGCAGGAACAGCCGGTACCGGCGCGACTCGAACGCTTTGCCCAGCTTGCCGAACAGGTCGGAGCCGGACACTTTCATCTTCAGCGGCTTGCGCAGCACCTTCGACGCCCAGACGATCGGCATGCCGTCGGCGACGATCGCGCCGGCGCTGGCGTACACCTGCTGGAACTCGGCGTCCTTGCGCAGCTTGATGAGATGATCGACATTGCAGGTGACGATATAGGAATGATTTTGCCGGCGGATCGATTCGTCGATGAAACCGAGCAGGTCGGAAAAATCATAGTTGTCGAAGTTGACGTCGAACATGGATATGCGGCTCATGGCACCACGCCTTCCGCTGCGCGTTCCTTCTGCGACAGAAGATGCAGCCCGTTCAAATACCAGCAGAACGGAATGATGAATTGTACGGTAGACAACGTGTTGTCGGTGAAGGAATACGCAAAAAATCCGGCCAGAAACAAAACATACGGCTTTCGGATCCGCGCCGGCAGCACCCGGTACACGGCGCCGAACACGGCAAGCAGCGACAGAAAAAACAACCCCGCCCCGATATAACCGCCGTCGAAAAAGAAGCGGATATATTCGTTGTGCGGCACAACGAAGCCTTCGTACAAGCTGCCGTCGTTGGCGACGGTGACGGCGCCGAGCCCGCGCCCGGTAACCGGACTGTCGGCGGCTCCGCGCAGGAAATACGCCCATGCTTCGGTTCGGCCCGACAAATCGATGCCGGTTCCGGTATCGCGCTCGAATGAACGCTTCATCATGTTGTCCCACGACGCATACGTTGCGGCCGCAAGCAGCACGACCGTGCAGAAGAGCGGCACGATCAGCATCACTTTGCCTTTGATATATTGTTTGCTCATGTCGAAGAACGTGTAGCCCGCAAGCAATAGCATCGCCAGCAGCGGACCGCGCGTGCCGGTCGCCACCAGAATCGCAAAGTTGACCGCGAGCGTAGCGTAGGCGAACCGCGAGAAACCCGGATCTCGCTTCAGCTCAAGCAGCGCAACGGTAATGCCGAGAAAAGCAAGCATTGCCAGGTGCGGCGCGATGTTAGCCCCCTGCACCCGCACGGCGCCGGTAAACTCGACGTCGAGCAAGCTGTACAAGTGCGCCGCCTGCAGCAGCGCCCCGACGACAACGCTGACGAGCGGCAGCAGGCAGATGAGGCGGATGTGCCGTTTGGCCGTTTCCGCGTTCCAGCGAATGAGCAGGAAAACGAACGGAATCGCCAGGCCGATGTACGCTTTCAGCGCAATGCCGGCCGTCAGCCGCGGAAACCAGTCGGACACGGTAAAGGTCATGAGCAGCATCGCAAGCAACGCAGCCAGCGGGTAACCCAGCTTGAACCGCAGCCCGTATTGCAGCATGCAGGGGATCAGCAGGACGAGAATGCCGAGCTTGTACACGGACAGCAGCTCGATGCCCAGCACATTGGCGTCGACGATGTAATTGACGGAGATGGCGGTCGACAGCAGCACGACATGGCTGACGGCCTCCGGGTTGCGCAGCGTCAGCACAAGCAGCAGCAGCACGGCCATGGCGATGACGCTGGCCGCCGGCTCGTATACCGCCGCCACGCCGATCGCCAGCGTCGCGAACAAGTAAACGGTGGAATGGACCGGCTTCCTCACCAGCGCTTGCAGCTCCGTCATGCGTTTCACCGCCTTCGTCTCGGATTCAATCCCGGTTCAATGCCCGGCTACGCGTCCTCGCACGGTATCGAGCGTACCGCGAATGTTCTCCCTCCTGCAGGCAATCAGCAGCTTCCTTCCTTCGCTGCGGGCGAACAGCGAATCGGCCAGCAAGTACGCCGCTTTGGCGGCGGCGAGGCCGTAGGCGGACAGCTTGCCGCGCAAGTTTCCGTTGGTGACGCCCTGGTAATAGTAGCGCTTCATGATCCACGCTTCCGTCAGCCGCGCTGCAGGGATGAAGTGATCCACTTCCATGTCGGGATGGTACAGCACCGTCCGGCCTTGCCGCCTGAGCTGCCCGAACAGCCACGTTTCTTCGCCCGACAGCAGCATATTGCCTTTGCGCCCGAGCGATTCCGGAAACGGGAGTCGTTCGAGCGCCTCCCGGCGAATCGCCATGTTCGCGCCGAACGGATGCCCGTGCGGCGGATACGGCTTGATGCCGTCGCCGAGATCGACGATCGTATACGGCGGCTCGAATGG
This sequence comes from Paenibacillus cymbidii, assembly GCF_004764705.1. Lineage (GTDB taxonomy): Bacteria > Bacillota > Bacilli > Paenibacillales > NBRC-103111 > Paenibacillus_AN > Paenibacillus_AN cymbidii. Next base: position 83,028 of record NZ_SHLX01000035.1, read on the forward strand.
CTTGATAAGCCAATCGGGCCGGCCGCTCTCGAACATCGGTCGAATCGGCCCGCCGATGGCGGCGACATCGGGCCGCGCCGCGAACGTATCGGCGATCGTGCGCAGCCACGCCGCGCCGGGAATCGCGTCATCGTCGAGGAAAGCGACGATATCCCCGTGGGCGGCGCGGATGCCGGCGTTGCGCGCTGCCGACAGCCCCTGCTTGCGCTCGCCCACGTAACGGGCGCGAATCGTTCCGGCGTTCGCGCCGATGAACGCTTCGGCGACCGAACGGGTCGTATCGGTCGACGCGTTGTCGACGACGATCGTTTCGGAGCAATCAAGCGAAGACAGCCGCAACAAGGAATCGAGCGTCGCGCGCAACAGCTCCGCCCGGTTGTACGTACAGATGACAATCGACACGAATGGTTTTTTACGTTGCAGCGACACCGCTTCCCCTCATGAAAGAATGTGGCGGCAACCGGCCGCTTTTGGCAGTGATTACCGCCTTGTTTCAATAGGCATCCTTCGAGCCGAGCAGCACAACAACCGTTTTCGCCATAATTTTCATGTCATAGGCAACGCTGCGGTTGCGGATGTAGGTCAAATCCAGCTCGACCATCTCCTTGAAGCCGACGTTGCTTCTGCCGCTCACTTGCCACAGCCCGGTGCAGCCCGGCGTAACCGCCAGCCGCTTCTTGTCGTACGCCGAATATTCGCTGACTTCGTCGGGCAGCGCGGGGCGCGGTCCGACGAGGCTCATGTCGCCTTTCAGCACGTTCCACAGCTGAGGCAGCTCGTCCAGGCTCGTCTTGCGCAGAATCCGCCCGATTCGCGTCACCCGCGGATCGTTTTTCATTTTGAACATCGCCCCGGTCGTTTCGTTCTGCGCCAGCAGCTGCTTCTTCAGCTCTTCGGCGTTGCTGACCATGGAGCGGAACTTGTACATCGGGAACAACGATTCGTCCTTGCCGACCCGCTTCTGCTTGAAGAAGACGGCGCCACGCGGATCCTCCAGCTTGATGAGAGCGGCGATCGCGGCGAACACCGGCAGCAGGAACACCAGCGCGCCCAGCGACAGCGCAATGTCGAGCGAGCGTTTGGCCAGCCGGTAACCGTCGCGTTTGTTTTCCTCGCGGGATACCAGTACCGGCCGGGGCCGCAGCGCCCGCTCGTAATGCCATTTCGGCGGTACGACGTACTCAAACTCCTCCCGCAGTTGACGCAAGCCCATGATCCACACCTCCCCGGTATTCGAACGCCGACGCGTATCGTTCTTCTTTCAGCATGGAAGCCATCATGTCGAGCACGTCCTGGCGAAGATCCTTGCTCTTCATCGCAAACGACAGTGTCGTCAGGATGTAGCCGAGCCGTTCGCCAACATCGTACCGCGTGCCTTCGAATTGGTAAGCGTGCACCTGCTCCTCTTCGTTCAGCTTCTGGATGGCGTCGGTCAGCTGGATTTCGCCGCCGGCTCCCACTTCCATCAGCTCCAGATAATCGAATATTTTCGGCGAAAAAACGTAGCGCCCCATGATCGCCAAATCGGAAGGCGCGGTTCCCGGCTTCGGCTTTTCCACGAACCGGTTGACGCTGTACAGCCTGTCCCTGCGCTCCCCCGGGTCGATGACGCCGTAGCGGTGCGTCATGTCCGACGCTACGTTCTGGACGCCGATCACCGATTTGCCGTACGTTTCGTACTGGTCGATCAACTGCCGCAGGCAAGGCACCTTGCCGGTGACGATGTCGTCGCCGAGCAGCACGCCGAACGGCTCGTTGCCGATGAACCGCCTGGCGCACCATACCGCGTGCCCGAGCCCTTTCGGCTCCTTCTGGCGAATGTAGTGCAGCTCCACCTTGGCGGAGCGCTGCACTTCCTTCAGCAGCTCCAGCTTGCCCGCCTCCAGCAGCTTCGTTTCGAGCTCGAAGGCGCTGTCGAAGTGATCCTCGATCGCCCGTTTCCCTTTGCCCGTCACGATGATGATGTCTTCGATGCCGGCTTCGATCGCTTCCTCGACGATGTATTGAATCGTCGGCTTGTTGATGATCGGCAGCATCTCCTTCGGCATCGCCTTCGTCGCCGGCAAAAAACGCGTTCCCAGTCCGGCGGCGGGAATGATCGCCTTCTTCACTTTTTTCATCGCGTCGTTCGCCTCCCGAATCGTATCGCCCGACCGAGCGGGCTTCATTTGTTAAGCACGATGCCTAGCATGCCGGCCCCGGCCTGTTCGAGCCGCTCCTTCGCCTTCTGCGCCCATTCGCGTTTCGTGCGCCCGCGTTTGACCACGAGCATGACCCCGTCGCTGATTTCGGCCAGCAGACCGGCGTCCGTGTAATCGAGCGTCGCCGGCGAGTCGAGCAGCACCACGTCGTAGGTGCGCTTCAGTTCGTCAAGCAAGCCCGCCATCGCCGCCGAGCCGAGCAGCTCGGAAGGATTGCTCGGCTGCCCGCCGGCCGGCAGCACGTCCAGATGCGGGTAGCCGCTCGGCGACACCGCGTCCTTGAGCGATACGGACGACTTGATCGCCTGCACCAGCCCTTTGTCGCCCCGGATGCCGAACGCTTCGTGCAGCGAAGGCTGGCGCAAATTGCCGTCGATCGCCACCACCTTCTTCCCGTCTTGCGCATAGGTGACGGCGAGGTTGGACAGCATCGCCGTTTTGCCTTCCTGCGGCTTGGAGGACGCCACCATCAGCACGAGCCCGCCCGCCGCCGCCTTGCCTTTCTTGTGCCGGATCGCCGTCCGCAGCACGCGGAACGATTCGGCGACGGGTGAAGCCGGGTCCAGCTCCGCAATGAGCGATTTACTTAACCGCGACATACGCTTGTTCACCCGCCTCTCTGCTCGCTACCCGCATCCGCCTCGGCACATCGTGCTCCTTGATCGCGCCGATCGAGGCCAACACCGGCAGTCCGACGTAAAATTCCGCTTCCTTCTCGCTGCGGATCGTGTCGTTGATGTTTTCCAGGAAGAACACCGCGCCGAGCGCCGCCATCAGGGAAAGCAGGAAGCTGATCGCCAGATTGAGCGCCAGACTTGCATTGACCGGCTGCGGCCGTTTGTCCGGATCCGCCGGCGCCAGCATCGTCACGTTGTTCATGTTCATCAGCGACGGGATGTCGGCAATGAACGTGGTCGCGACCGCGTTGGCGATGGCAACCGCCCGGCCGTAATCGGGATCTTCGACGGCGATCGTAATCAACTGCGTTTTGTCGACGGAGCTGATTTTCAGCTTCTTCGCCAGCTTCTCGGGCGTCAGCGCAAACTCGGGATGGGCCGCCGCCACTTCGTCGACGATTTTGCTCGATTTGATAATGGCCTTGTAGCTTTCGACCAGGCTGAGGTTCATCGTCACATTGTTCAGATCGATCGCGTCCGCGGACTTGTCCGCGCTGTTGACCAGCAGCTTGCTGTTCGCCTGGTAGACGGGCTGCACGAACGTCTGGCTGACATAGAACGTCACCGCGCAGGACAGAAGCACGAACAAGGCGATCCACCACAGCTTCTTGCGAACGATGAGCAAATAATCGATGATTGTCTTCTCCATAACACCCTCCTCGTTACGGGCTATAATCGTGTGCTCGGCAGCTATGAAGCGACTCTATTTTCAGCTTAGCGCATTTGCCTTGGGGAGGAAATTACCCGAAACGACGCTCTTTTCGACTCGATCGGCTACGCCGCCTTACTCCCTTCGGCCACCTACATGGTATACTTTTGTACCATGGCGTCGTCGATCAAACGGTCCGCGCAAAACGTGGAAAGCCCCTTCGCCTGCGCCAGCAGCGCGGCTTGCGTGCGGTCGTTGACGTTCAGCTTCTGCAAAATCTGGCTGACGTGCTTCTTCACCGTAAACTCGGTCACGACCAGCTTCTTCGCCATGCCCTGGTTGGACAACCCTTCGCCGAGTCCGATCAGCACTTCCATCTCCTTCGGAGTCAGCTTGCCGAACTCGTCGTCCTCGTCCCGCTTGATCAGCATTTCCATCAGGCCGGGGTCAAAATACTTCTTGCCCCTGCCGACCAGCTTGATCGCCAGCAGCAGCTCCTCCGGCAGCGCCTCCTTCAGCACATAGCCGTCGGCGCCGGCCTGCTCCGCCCGGCGGAAATCGGCTTCCGCCATCGACGAGGTCAGCACCATGCAGCGGCAAGCCATGCCCTTGAGCCGATCGATCAGGTCGAAGCCCGACTGGCTGCCCAGCTTCAAATCGACAATGGCCAAATCGGGCCTTGTGTTCATGATCAGCTCCAAGGCGGCTTCGACCGTTTCCGCTTCCCCTGCCACTTCCAGATTACTCTCCAGCGACAATACCGCCGTCAGCCCTTTGCGGACCAACGGATGATCTTCGACAATGACGATTTTCATGCTTCTGCACCTGCTTTCCTCGTATTGGCGTCCAGCGATTCTTCAAAATGGCCGCGCTCGCGCCTGGCCACATCCGGTACGCGAACGGTAATTTGCGTGCCCGTTTCCGGAGTGCTGTCGATATCGAAAACGCCGTCCATCGACTGCGCCAACAGCTTCATGTTGTCGAGGCCCAGCCCGACCGGGACGTCCGCCTCCATGCATGCTTTCGCCGCAAACCCGACGCCGTCGTCCTTGACGACAAGAAACGCCTCCTGGTCCCGGAGTCGGAATAACACGTCCACCCGCGAGCAGTGCCCGTGCCGGATGGCATTGCCGACCGCTTCGGAGATAATGCGGTGCAGCGCCTTCTGGCTATGCACCGGCAACAGACGGTCGTCTCCTTCCACTTCGAGACGGATGTCCACCTCGTTTAGCCTGGACACGTTGTCGAGATGGGCACGGACGGAACGGAACCAGAACGCGCCGTCATGCTTGCGGGAGCTCAAGCTGTAAATCGTCGAGCGCAGCTCCTTCGACGCGATATGGGACGATTCTTCGATCAATTGCAATTGATTGCGCAGCTGCTCCTCGGTGACGTCCTGCCACTTGCGGTTCAGCGAATGGATCGCATACACGATGCCGAACAAATGCTGGGACACGCTGTCGTGCATTTCTTCGGCGATCCGGTTCTGCTCTTCGATGATCGTCAGCTGATGCTCGATCCGCTCGAGTTGGTGCCGCTCCATAATGACGGCGCACAGCTCGGACAGGAAGTAAAGCTGCTGCACGAACCACCGCCGCCCCGCCGCCATATGCCAGCGTTCGATGCGAACGCCGAGCACGCCCAAGAAGCGCGACGACGTTTTGACCGGCACGACCAAATATTCGCCGTGCTCCCGCAGGTTCACAATCGAGGCGCTGTCCTGTTTGGCGAAGCCGGCGGCAGAACGTTCGATTTTGCCCAACAGGTGCGCTTCGGCCGCTTCGTTTCGAATGCCTTGCACGATCAGTCTGCCCTTCTCGCTCCCCCCGCCGCTCTCCCAGAAAAACGCCGTCTTCTGCTTCGTCAGCTTCAGCGAAAACTCGGCGAACACATACGCCATATTGCCCGCTTTGCTCTGTGTCGCCGCTTCGACGATATGATACAGCGACTTGATGTGCTCCATCGTTTCGTTAGTCCGCCCGTGGGCGCGCAGCAGCTCCTTTTTGGCATCGGCCATGACCTGGATCGCCAGCATAATGAGCAGGAAGAGCATATAGAAATAGCTGTTGTCCAGCAACACGCCGCCGATCGACAACGGGGAAACGCTCGTCACGGTCGAAGCGGCGGCAACGAGCAGCAGGAACCCGATCAAGAGCGACCAGCAATAGAGCGCCGAAACGTAACAAGCCCCCAGCAGCATCGGATTCAGGATGCACCACAAGAACGGGCTGCCCATGCCGCCGGTCGGAATCGTCAACAGCAGGATGCCTGCCACTTCGGCGGCAACGGCCGCCTTGAACGCCGGCGAGCTTCTTCGGCTGCGCCGGTAAACGACCGACATCCCTTTCATCGAAAGGAACAGGGCCAGCACAATGCCCGCCTTGTAAGGCAGGGCAGGAGGATCGGAATCCCGGATGAGATAAACGAACGAGGTAAGCGCAAGCGAAGCGTATCGGTATGCATAGAACAAGCGGTCTTCCTTGGCAACTGCTGCTTTCATTCGTTTCACTTTCCTTTGCTCCTGATTTTGACGGGCGAAATAAGAAGGGGAAGAAAGCGACAACGAGCGAACAATCAGGTTAAGTTAACCCGAAAGAGCCTCACTCCAAACACCTTGGGCCGGCTTTTCCGAAAGCCAATTTATGGCTTCCACAAAAATAATGTGAACTGTACCACATAATTTTCGTATATTTTATCACATTTTCGACCGTATCCTTGTCGAATGGCAAATTTTGAGCGTCTGGCACTACCTTTTTTCCCCTGTATAGGACAAAATCAGTTGCTCTTCGCCGCGAACCGCGACCGACTGCATCTTCCTTGCGCTCTATTCGTGAAAACGCAAATAGGGCTTCTTCCCTGCCTCAGCCCTTTTGCTTGCGATATTCCAGCGGGGTGCAGCCGAAGCGCTCTTTGAACAATTTGCAAAATTGGGATACGGTAGAAAATCCGCTTTCGGAAGCGATCAAGGAGATGGGTTGCGGAGGTTTCCAGCATTTGTTTCGCGTGCGCAAACCGTTTGCTCATGATGTATTGAACGGGAGAATACCCGGTTTCTTCTTTGAAAATATGGCGGAAGCGCTCGAAGCTGTATCCGGACAAGGAAGCCAACGAATGGAGGTCGATCGGGTGGATGTAATTTTCTTCGATCGCTTTTACGGCATAAATCAGCTTGTTTTCCCACAGCTTCGGTTTGGCGGCGCTGTATTTCAACCGGCTCAGTTCGATGATGATTTCCCCTGCCAACAAGTTCAACTGCAGGATGTAATGCGGCCGCTGCGCGATCATCACCTGCTTCATTCTTTCCAGCAAATGCAGCAGCAGATGGCTGCTGTCGTCAAAAAACAACCCGTTCTTCAGCGGGACCGTCGTGTCGTCGTAAGTAAACCCGATATATAACACATCCGTCGCCTCGTAGTGCTCCTCGTCGTGGTAAAACTCGGGCTCCGTCAGCAATAACGAATGCGGGCTGTAGTAATATTGCTCGTCCCCGAGTTTCATCCGCCCGGTTCCCTTGCTGTAATAGACAAGCTCAAAGCAGCTATGTTTATGCATCCGGGCTTTGCTCGGGCCGGATATCCAGCTGCAGCATTCCAAGCTGGCCACGAAGCCTTCAACGAGGGGAGCCGGCGTATTCCCGTGGCATCAGGATTACATGTTTTACCCGCATACGAATACGGATCTGCTGTCCGTTATGGCGATGCTGGACGATGCAACGGTGGAAAACGGCTGTATGCAAATGGTCAAAAAGAGCCATAAGGCGGGATTTCTGGACCACACCAAGGACGGGTTGTTTATCAATGCGTGTACGGAACGGAGTTACTGGCAGGACAAGTCCACGCTCGAAAATATTACTCCCCGGGCGGGCGGCATCAGCATCCATCACTGCCTGACGCTTCATGGCTCCGGCCCGAATTTGTCCGGCAAGCAGCGCCGCGGCATCGTGTTTTCCTACCGCGCGGACGATGCTTATCAGCTCGCCGACGGGGTATGGGACGATACCGGTTTGCTCATCTGCGGCAAACGCAGCGAACGGGTCCGCTGCGATGCCGGAACGATGCGCATGCCCAAAACGCATCGCTACCCGGGCTTCCCGTTCGGTCACGCCTGGAACCAGGATGGCGAGCTGGCCAAAAAAAGAAATTATTATGAATGATCTTTTCGCGCTGAACGAAAAAGCCAAGGGGGCCGGCTGTCCGGCTCTCTTGGCTTGTTTCCAGCAGCGCTTCTAAACCCGGCACGGCCTGATGCTGACCGGTTCGCTGCGCTCCTGGTCGGCAAGCATCTCCGTCAGCAGCCGCTGCCGAACGGCCGCATGATCCGGGCTGGCGAACAAATTGCGTTTTTCGCCGGGATCGGCTTGCAGATCGTACAGCTCGCCGAACGTTTCGCCGCCGTATACCGCCAGTTTCCACTGCGGCGTCACCCAGCATTTGTAGCGAATCCGGTCCGGCTCTTCCTTGTATTCGATGCGGACGCCCGGCCGCGGCAGCGCTTCTCCCCGCTCCAGCGCGGCTCGCAGGCTGATGCCGTCGCGTTTCACGGGATCCGCGATGCCGATAAAATCGAGCATCGTCGGCAGCAAATCCACAAGCGATACGCATTCCGTTACCCTGCGCGGCGCAAATCCGTGGGGATAGCGGATCAACAGCGGGATATGCGTCACTCCTTCGTAGGTCATCGGACCTTTCTGGCCAATCGCGTGGTCCCCGAGCATTTCGCCGTGATCCGATGCAAACACCAGAATCGTGTTGTCGCCAAGCTTCAGGCGGTCCAGCGTCTCCATAATCGTGCCCAACTGCTCGTCAAACAACTGTACCATCGTATAATAGTAGGCTCGGGTCAGTTTGCTTTTCTCCGTGTCGGCAAAATAAGGCGCCCACGCCTCGTCGCTGTTGCCGCCGATCGTAAATTTGCCGGGAAAACGGGATTGCGAAATGCCGCCCTGCCGGAAAAAAGCGACGTGCTCGGGAGGGTCGACATCGTTCCTCCAGTCGGTGTCCGGCGGCGGCACGACATCGGGATCGACCCGGTTCTTGTAGTCGTACGGCACCACATGCGGGTGGTGCGGGTCCTGAAAGCCGAGGTTCAAATAAAACGGCTGATCCGGCGATTCCGCGGCGTGACGCTCCAGGAACGCATTCGCCCGCTCCGCCACCCAGGCGCCGGAATGTAGCGCTGTCGGCATTTCCCAGTCGCCGGTGCCGTTGGCGTCGCCGGGAAACCGCGCGTTGACGCGGAACTGCCGCGGATCGTGCCCTTGACGCCGCAGCCACGACGCATAATGCCCGGTCACTCCGCCCGTTGCGTGGCCGATCGTCAGCTCCGCTTCGTCGAAGCCGACAAAATCGCGAAACGGCGTTCCCGCTTCGTCGACCGGCGCCGTCTCCGGGCTTTCCGCCTGCCAGGGGTGCCAGTGCGCTTTGCCGATATGCTGCGTCCGGTAGCCGTTGTCGCGCAGAATCCGGCTGAGGAACAAGCCGTAATCGTGGGCGAATGTACCGATATTATAGGCGCCGTGGCGGGACAAGTGCATGCCGGTCATGAGCGACACGCGCGACGGCGTGCACACGGTGTTCGGGCAATAGGCGCGCTCAAACACCGCTCCCTCGCGCCCGAGCCGGTCGAGATGCGGCGTTTGGATAAAGCGGTTGCCGTTGATGCGGATGCTGTCGTAACGCTGCTGATCCGTGGTAACGACGATCACGTTCGGTTTGTTCGTACGCGGCATTGGACTCTCTCCTTATCCGATGGGATGATTGCTGGACAACCGTCACTTGTCAGTTTACCAAAAAACGACGGCGCACAGCGAAAAGTTCTCGCGTTTGCCATTGCGAGCTGCCATTTTGTGTTGCGCGAGCGTTCAGCGAACGTGCTCTTTCGACTGGAGCGAAAATAAGCCACAAAAAAATGGCTTATTTGCTTGATTTCAACCGCCCCATCCAAAATAGCCAGTGAAAACACTGGTTATTTGGGCCAAACGGCCCCAATCCGGGCATATTTATACGAAATAGCCAGCGAAATCGCTGGCTATTTCGTGGCGACGGCCCATTTTTGACCTAATAGGCCATAAAAGATGGCCTATTTTGCATTCCCCTTGCTGTGCCACATAAAACTTACAACATTCCGCTCCATTCCAAACAACTTCCGGGCTGAATCCCCTGCAAAATTTGACTGACCGACTCTCTCAACGATGATTGACCGTTTGCCGGACCTTTGATAAGATCGTAGGACATAGCAATTTCGGAGCGCGGAAGCACTGTGATCCAGGATCAAATTGTGGTACTTGGAGGTGAACGGGAGATGGCTGAAATGAACGACCGCGAAATGCTCAGCGCGATCCTCAAAAACATCGAAACGATGGGCGCGCACATCAAGAACATTCAGGACGAGCAGATCCAGCTGCGCAAAGACATGCAGGATGGAAACGTACAACTGCGCAGCGAGTTGCGCGAGGAGATGCAGACCGGGAACGCGCAACTGCGCAAAGAGTTGCGCAAGGAGATGCAGACCGGGAACGCGCAACTGCGCAGCGAGTTGCGCGAGGAGATGCAGACCGGGAACACTCAACTGCGCAAGGAGTTGCGCGAGGAGATGCAGACCGGGAACGCGCAACTGCGCAACGAGTTGCGCGAGGAGGTGCAGACCGGGAACGCGCAACTGCGCAGCGAGTTGCGCGAGGAGATGCAGACCGGGAACGCGCAACTGCGCAGCGAGTTGCGCGAGGAGATGCAGACCGGGAACGCGCAACTGCGCATCGAGTTGCGCGAGGAGATGCAGACCGGGAACGCGCAACTGCGCAGCGAGTTGCGCGAGGAGATGCAGACCGGGAACGCGCAACTGCGCAGCGAGTTGCGCGAGGAGATGCAGACCGGGAACGCGCAACTGCGCAGCGAGTTGCGCGAGGAGATGCAGACCGGGAACGCGCAA
>NZ_SHLX01000036.1 GCF_004764705.1 Paenibacillus cymbidii
GCTTGGGCTACGTCCGCAAGCCGGGAAACACTTTCGATTCATTTTTCAAAGATCACTGTCTTAAAGAGTCTAAAAAAATATTCAAGAGCAACCACCAATCGGTAGCTGCTCTTAGCATACAAGGAGAGAAGCCTATGCAGGAACTGGCGGCGCTGCGGACGAGAAGCGACTTGCGCGGACTCGACGTCAAGATCAATCGCAATCGCGGCGACTGGAAAATGGTGTGGGAGTGGCACGACCACATCGAGCTGATGTATGTGTTGTCGGGCAGCGGAAAATGCTGCATAGGGAACGACGTGCACACGTTCGAGCGCGGCCACTTGTTCGTGATCGGGCCGAAAACGAGGCACAAGTCGGAAATGGTCGACCGCGGCGGCTTCGACGCGTTGATCGTGCTGCTCCACGTCGGGCTGGGGCAAGCCTGGTGCAACGAAGGGTTCGAGCACGCGCTCGACGCTGTGAGAATGAATTACGCCGACCATCCGCGGCACTTCATTCTGAACGGTGCGAGGGTCGCCCGCTTCGAGTCCATATTGGACACGATGCATGAGGAATACGCCAGCGATAAAACGTTCTCTTCGCAATATGTGACGGCGCTGCTGCAGCAGTTGCTGATCGAAGTAAACCGGCTGTGCGACGAGGTGGTGGAGGCGAACGCGGCGAATGCGATCGACAACTTCCAAATGCCGCCGGTCATCGCGGAAATTATCGGTTATATCCAGCAGGACTACAAAGAAAATCTCCGCTTGTCGCAAATTGCGGCGAAATTTCATCTGAACCCTTCCCACCTGAGCCGCCAGTTCAAAAGCGCAACCGGCATGACGCTGACCGCGTTCATCACGGTGCGGCGCATCCAGCACGCGCGCCGGCTGCTGCTTACGTCGAACCGGACAATAACGGAAATCGCCCTGGAGTCCGGCTTTCATAATCTGTCGTATTTCAATGCCATGTTCAAAAGAATGATCGGCATGTCCCCTAAATTATTCCAGAAACATTCAGGCTACCAGACAAGCCGGCGCATCAACGGCATGTAGCCGCTGAAGCAAACCTCCGGTTTGCTTCAGCGGCTCCGTTCGTTCGGCGTTCAGCACCCGACGCGATGCGGCTCGTTGAATGCGATGGCGATCCGGTCGGCGACCTCAAGCACGGACCGGCCATCCCGGTCGAACTGCCGAGTGAACGCCTCGACCTCGTCGAGCGAAACCGACTGCCGCCGGTTGAGTTCCGACAGCTGGGCGCCGTTGATCATTTTGATGATCGTCGCCCCCCGCTCGGCGTTCAGCAACGATTCCGCTCCCTGCTCGATCGTGCGGCAGAAATGAACCATCTCGTCCTCGAACGACAAATCCTCCGACATGTAGCTTTTGATCGGAATGAGCCGCTCGCCAAAGAAACGATCGGTGATTTTCAAATATTCCTTGTCGTTCTCATCGAATACGGACGTTACGCTGCCCTTACTTCCCTGAACTTCAATATATCCTTTTACGTCGCTGCCGTTTTCCGCGAGATCCGGCCACGACCATGTCGCTTCGATGACAACGTTGATCCAGTCTCCGCTCTCCGGGTTGCGGTAGCGGATTTTGAAATGCGCGTCGTCGTCGACATGGATCGTTTGCAGCCGCCCTTCGATCAGGCGAGTGCGGTTTTTCACCCGGACGCCGAGCGAGCGCACCTCTTGCGGCTCTTTGTCGAAGCCGATCATGAACCAGGTCGAAGCGACGGCGTGGGAGCCGTAGTCCAGTATCGCGCCGCCGCCGCCTTCGATCGGATCGAAAAACCAGGCGGCGCGCTTGGAGGAATACGTGCCGCGGGCGATCCACACGTGCTGCACGTCGCCAATCGCGCCGCTTTCCACGACGTTGCGCATCGCCTGGTAGCGCGGAATGAACAGGTTATCGTCGTTCAATTGGAACAAGGCGGCGGAAGTCCTGGCCGCGTTCGCAACGTGCTGCGCTTCCCACCAGGTGCGGGCCATCGGCTTCTCCGACATGGCGTGGACGTTGTGCTGCAAGGCGAGTGCGGCATAGTGCGAGTGGAAGCGAAGCGAAGTGCAGATATCGACGATGTCGACGTGGCTCCACAGGTCGTCGATCGTGTCGCAAATGACGATTTCCCAGTCTACCGGACTGTTCGCTTCCTGCATCAATTGGATGTAGTGCTGCTTCGTGCGGTTCGCATGGTCCGGGTTGGTGTCGAAGATGGCGGTTACTTTCATTATGCGCCGGTGCGACACGTAAGCCGGAATATGCGCCGCGTTGCTGATGTTGCCGGTGCCGATACAGCCCAGCCGATACACGTTGTTCATGGAAATCACTTCCTTCGGATTCAATTTGTACGCCATCATTATATAAATTCGCCGGCGCCGCATTCCAATCGAATTATGACCGGATTTAGCAAAATTTTTGCTTTCCCGAACTCGGCGAATCGGGGCCGCACGACGCTCGCAGCCGCGCCCGATTTCGAACACTTATGTAGATTTCATGTATATTTTTGTGATTTTGTTGGTGATATAGTGTAGTCGAACAAGACGCTAGGCACATGCCGAAGGGGTGGTTCTGTGAGTGGCAGCCTTCACGGTGAAGTGGCATTGGTGACGGGAGGATCGCGGGGAATCGGCAGGTGGATCAGCACTTGTCTGGCGGCAAGAGGGGCGAAGGTGATCGTCAATTACGCCCGCCATGTGGCGGAAGCGGAGTATACGGTGGAGCTGATCCGGTCCGGGGGAGGCGTGGCCGAAGCGATTCGCGCCGATATTACGGCGGAGGATGGCGTAAGCGCTCTTATGGATCGGGCGGCGCAAACCTTCGACGCGCCCATCGGCATTCTGGTCAACAATGCGACCGGGCCGCAGCCGATGCTCGCGATCGAAGATTCCACGTGGGATACGTATTTGGATCAATTGTTGTTTTTCGTCAAAGCGCCGCTGCTCCTGACCAGGTCGGTGCTGCCGGCGATGAAGGAGCGCCGCGCGGGCAGCATCGTCAATATCGGCAGCGAGGTGGTGCAGCTTGGCAATCCGAATTATGCCAGCTACGTGGCGGCGAAGTCGGCGATGATCGGAATGACGCGGTCTTGGGCGAACGAGCTGGCCCCGCACGGGATTCGCGTCAATCTGGTGGCGCCCGGCTGGATTCCGCGGGACGGCATCTTCGTTCCTTCGATGGAAGCGTATCGGAGCAAGGTACCGATGAAGACGATGGGCGATCCGGACGATATTGCCCAGGCCGTCGCTTTCCTCGCATCCGGGGATGCGAAATTTATTACCGGTCAATGTTTGGCCGTCAACGGCGGCAATACATTCGGCATTTAGCGGCAATTACACGATTCAGATGGAGGCGAATGGCGGCATGTGTGCAGTGCAGCTCGATATTCCTGCGCTCGTCAAGCAGTTTCACGAAGAAGGGTATTTGATTTTGCCCGGCGTGTTGTCGGAGGACAAGGTGGCGCGACTCAATCGGGCCGTCGATGCCGTTGTTGCGCAACAGGAAGAGAGCGTGGCTTACAACATTTACAATTGCATCGAACTTGATCCCGAGCTGGCCTCTCTGATCGACGAACCGACGATTTTGCCGCTGATGGTCAATATTATGGGGTTCAACATTCAGTTTTTCATCTCGAATCTGAGCGTGCGCAAGCCGAATCCGCACAAGCTGCAAGCGAATACGTTCAGCTCGATCCCCTGGCACCAGGACGGACCGACGCCCGTGTTTCCGAGTGTGAACGGCATTACGCCGATGTATTATGCAAGGGTTTGCTACATTCTCAGCGATATGTCGGAGCCGGGACGCGGCAACACGAAGGTCATTCCGCGCAGCCACAAGCGTCCCTACTACAACCCGAACCAAACGGACATCAGCGAATCGGTGGAGGGCGAGGTAGTCGTGTGCGGCAAGCCGGGCGACGTGTTCATTTTTGCGCAAAACCTGTGGCACGGCGGGACGCCGAACCATTCGACAAGCTATACGCGCACGCAATTATTCTATGGCTACAGCTATATCTGGATGCGGCCGAACGATTACCGCGCGCCGTCGGACCGATTGCTGCAGGGCGCGTCCCCTTACAGAAGACAACTGCTCGGCCAGCTGGAATCGGACGACATCAAGCGCTATTACAGCAACGGTCCCAACAGGCTGCCTCCATTGCCGCTGCAGGAATTGTGGCTGGAGCCGGACAAGGAGCGGGCGAATTGAACATCATGACGGATGCGGTCTGGAAATTCAAGGTGGTACCCAAAGAGCGGTTTGACGATGAGGCGGCCCGCCTGGCGATTCGGCAGCTGCAGCGCAAGCCGGCTTCCGTCGTCGGCCTGGCTACGGGCGACACGACGAATGGGATGCACCGCACGCTGGCGGAGAAGATCGTACAGGAGAAGATAGACGTGTCCTGTGTCTCCGTGTGCAACCTGGATGAGGCGGCGGGGCTGCCCGACGATCATCCGGCGCGCGGCATCAGTCGCCTGAAGCGGATGCTGTACGATCCGATCGCGCTCAAGCCGGAGCAGATTGTCTGCTTCCGCGGACAACCGGACGACCTTGAGGCGGAATGCCGCGCCTTCGAAGCGGCGCTTGCCCGGCGCGGCGGCATCGACCTGCAGTTCGTCGGCATCGGACTGAACGGCCATATCGCGTTCTGCGAGCCGGGCATGCCGTTCCACGCGGGCTGTTGCGCGGTCGAATTGAACGCCGGGCAGCGGGAAGAGATGCGGCGCAAGTTTCAGTATGCGTCCCTTGACGACGTGCCGACACGCGCAATGACGATGGGGATCAAGTCGATTATGCATGCAAGTCGGGTGGTGCTGCTGGCGAAAGGCAGCCACAAGGCGGGCATCGTGCGCGCCGCCTTGACCGGCCCGGTGACGCCGGAGCTGCCCGCCTCCGTGCTGCAATTGCATCCGCGGCTCACGGTCCTGCTCGATGACGAGGCAGCGGCCGGCATGGCGGAATCGAAGTGAAACGACGGATCCGGAGAGGATGTTGATGGCGTGACGGAGCTGATGCCTGTCAAAGCACCGAAGAAGCCGAGAATCGGCTTGTACCATATTGGCTTGTATCCGTATTGGGCGCAGTTCCCGGGGCTGAGGGAGCGACTCGCGGCGTACAGCCGCTTCATCGAGCAGCGCATCGCCGCTTGGGCGGAGGTGTACAATTACGGCCTGGTCGATACGGAGTTTGGCGGACGCGCCGCCGGAGAATGGTTCAACGCGCGCAACGTCGACCTGGTGTTCTGCCATGCGTCGACGTACGCAACCAGCTCGACGGTGCTGCCGGTGCACCAAATATGCCGCGCGCCTGTCGTGCTGCTGAACTTGCAGCCGACCGACCGGATCCATTACGCGCAGACGACGACCGGCGAGTGGCTCGCTCATTGCGGCGCCTGCCCGGTGCCGGAAATCGCCAACGCCTTCAACCGCGCCGGCATGCCGCTGCGCGTCGTGAACGGCTTGCTCGGGCTGGATCATACGCCGGCCATTTCGGTGACGAACGAAGTGACGCAGCATGCCGAGCCGGCGGTCCGGGCATGGCGGGAAATCGAGGAATGGGTGCGGGCGGCCGGGGTGAAGCGCAATTTGCAGCATGCGCGGTTCGGCTTCCTCGGCAACACATTCAACGGCATGCTCGACATGTACAGCGACTTTACGATGGTGCAGGCGCAAACCGGCATGCATGTCGAAATACTGGAAATGTGCGAGCTGGAACGTATTTTGCAAACGGTAACAGATGAAGAGACCGCAGCCAAAATGGCGGAAGTGCAGGACATGTTCCGGATTAGCGGCGACTCCCCGTCCGACCCGATCGCCCGCAAGCCGACCGACGAGCAGATGACGTGGTCGTGCCGCATCGCGGCCGCGCAGGAGAAGCTCGTCCGCGAGCACGATCTGGATGCGCTCGTGTATTACTACCGCGGCAGCCCCGGCGGCGAATACGAGAAGCTGCAGGGCGGCTTCATCGTCGGCCATTCGCTGCTCACCGCCAAAGGTATTCCGTGCTCCGGCGAAGGGGATCTGAAGACCGCGGTGGCGATGAAAATATGCGACTTGCTCGGCACCGGCGGCAGCTACAGCGAAATCGTCGTCGTCGACTACGTCGACGAAACGATTTTGCTCGGCCATGACGGGCCGTTCCATATTGCCATCTCGAACGGAAAGCCGATTTTGCGGGGGATGGGACTGTACCACGGCAAGCAGGGAACGGGCGTTTCCGTCGAAGCCAAAGTGCGAACGGGCCCGATCACGACGCTTAACGTCACGCAGACGGGAGACGGCAGGCTGAAGCTGATCATCAGCGAAGGCGTGTCCACGAACGGCCCGATCATGCAGATTGGCAATACGCAGACGCCCGTGAAATTTCCGCAGCATCCCGACGATTACATGGCCCGCTGGTTCGCCGAGGCGCCCACGCATCACTGCGCAATGTCGATCGGCCACAACGGCTCGCTCTTCCGCAAAGTCGGCGAACTGATGGACGTTCGGCACGTTACTTTATAAGAGTCTGGGAGGAATCGCGGATGCTGCGCAATCGGGTCGGGGCAACGATCGGTGTGATGGCGGTGGGCCTGGCGTCCTACTGGCGGCAGTTTCCCGGCATGCGGGAGCAATTGCTTGGCCACTACGAGCAATTGGCAAGCAAGTTCGGCGCGGATTGTACGGTGATCCGGGCCGGTATGGTGGACACTGCGCAAGCCGCAAGAGAAGCCGGGCAGCTGTTCAGGGTGCACGACGTCGATCTCGTCTTCTGCCAACTGACGACGTACGCCAACTCGGAGACGCTGCTGCCGGCGATCCGGGAGCTGTACGTGCCGGTCATTCTGCTCAATGTGCAAAGCGTGAAACGGCTGGAGATGGAGCAGGTGAAGACGCTGCACGACTGGCTCGGCGCCGGCATTACTTGCGCGGCGCTGCCGGAGATGACGGCGGCGCTGCGCCGCATGGAGAAGCGCTGCGCCATCGTCAGCGGGTACATGCACGGCGACGGCGAGGTGGACGCCGCACTGGCGGACTGGAGTGCGGCCGCGGCCGTCACCCGTCGGCTGCGCAAGCAAAATCTGGCGCTGCTCGGCCGCCCTTTCGCCGGCATGATGGACCTGAACGTGGACGAAACGGCATTGTTCAAAGTGTTCGGCACCTACGTGCATCATCTGCAATGGGACGATATTGTCGACGAGGCGGAGCAGGTGGCGGACGACGACGCGGAAACGGCGGCCGGTTTGCTCACCGCCTGCTTCGATATGCCGGCGCATCTATCCGCGCAGGAACTGCTCGGCATGTCCCGTCTGCTGTGCGGAGTCATGCGCCTGGCCGAACAATACGAGCTGTGCGGCTTGCCCAATCACTACGAGGGGGCGCTGCAAGCGCGCCATACGGAGCTGCTGGCTGCGTGGAACCCCGTGCTGTCGGTGCTGAACGGGCTCGGGATCGCTTGCCCGGTCGAGGCGGACATCAAGGCGGCGGTGGCGATGGTCATCCTCAAGCAGTTGGCGGGAAGTGCGACGCTGGCCGAGCTGTACTCGCTCGATTACGAGCTCGACCAGTGCATCATAGGGCACAGCGGGGCCGGCGATCCGGCCATATCGGCCGCCAAACCGAAGCTGACGATGTCGGACGTGTTCCACGGCAAGTCGGGCAAGGGCTACGTGACGCAATTTTATCCGCAGGAAGGGGCCGTGACGCTCTTCTCGCTCACCCAGGACGGCGACGGACGTTATCGCATGGTAGCCGCGGAGGGAGAGTGCGTGAGCGGGCCGCCGCTCGATCTCGGCGATACGAACTGCCGGGTCCGCTTCGCGATCGGACTGCGGGCGTTCGTCGACCGGTGGAGCTCGCTTGGCCCCACTCATCACGGCGTGCTCGGACTGGGGCGGCATACGGCCACGCTGCGCAAGATGGCCGTCATGCTCGACATTCCACTCGACATTGTGTGCGTGTAACGCGCGGGAAAGGGAGACGATTCTCGGATGAACATCAAACAATCGTTGCTGCTGGCCGGGCGCAATCTGCTCGATTGCCTTAGCCCGGACCACGGCTATTTGCCCAATTGGAGGCTGCGCGTCAACCCGGATTATACGGCGCAATTCAGCTTCAGCTGGCCCGGTCACAACATCGGCCGATGGTGGGACGCGATGCTGCGTATCGAACGGGCGACCGGATTCGTCATTCCGGCCGATCTGGAGGGAGCCATGCTGCGCAACACCTATGCATTCTTCGACAACCCGGACCATTTGTGTTTTGAGCCGCGCAGCGAAGCGCGGCCGAATCGCTCGGTGGAGCTGCACTCGCTGCGCGAAGGGCTGATGGCGCTCATTGCGCTCATCCGATGGCGGGGCAGCGCATGGGCCCGCGAGAAGGGGCACCGCATGCTGGTGACGATTGCCGCCATTTCCGGCGACAACGGTACATGGGAACTGGAGAAGCTGGATTACTTCCATGCGTGCGGCGGCAACAAGTTTTACAAGTTTTTCGATCCGTGCAGCTCGAACGGGCGGCTCATCGAGGCGCTCGTCTGGTTCTACGAGGCGACCGGCGACGGACTGGCGTTGGAGCTGGCGGAACGGTTCGCCCGCTACCACTACCAATATACGACGCAGGAAGACGGACGCATCAACCTGAGTTCGGACGCGAGCCATGCGCATTCGTACCTCGGTACGCTGCGCGGTCTTGTGCTGTACGGCGCGCTGACCGGGCAGCGGCACTACGTCGATCGCGTCGCGAAGACGTTCCACGTCGGGCTGCCGCGCATATTCCGGCCCTCGGGTTTTAACGCGCACGACCTGCTGACCGAAGGCTTCGGCGAAACGAGTTCGCCCGGCGACGCGGCGCAGCTCGGGTTGTGGCTCGGCCTGCAGGGTTACGGCGAATGCTTCGACGAAGCGGAACGGCTTGTGCGCTGTCGACTGCTTCCCTCGCAAATCGTGGACAGCCCGCCCTTGCGCGGCCTGGAGAGCGATGCCGACGTGAACTTGAACGCAAAAATTATCGGCGGCTACGGCGGCTGTCATGACGAGCCGCATTCGGGCAGGATGAATGTAACCGACGTTACCTGCGCGGTGGCGCATTCGCTCGCCGACATTTACGAGCATATCGTGCGGCATTCCGCGCTTGACATGCGGGTGCTGTTCCATCTCGATTACACCGACGAGCGAATTGACGTGCGCAGCGAGCGCGGCGGGGAGGGGCAGCTGACGGTCGTGCCGAAGGTCGACCGGGCGGTATGGATTCGCGTCCCGCGGTGGACGCCGGCCGCATCGGTGAGGCTCTTCATCGACGGCATGCCGGCCGAGCCGCAGTATGCCGGCGACTGCATCGTCATCGAGAAGCCGGGCGTCGGGACGATCCTTCGCCTGAGCTACGCGCTGCCGGAGCGGCGGACGACCGAGGAGATCAACGGCAAGACGTACACGATAGCGTGGAAGGGCGATGCGATTGCCGGCGTCTCGCCGCATGTCGATTTTTATTCGTTCTATCCTCCGCTGCGGGAGGAGAACCGATGAGCGCCATGTGGATCGAGCGCGACTGGAAGCTGGAGTCGATCGAATGGGTGGAAATGCCCGGGGAGCGCAAGCGGTTTGCCGGCAAAAATGCGCGGCTCGGCCATCATGGCAGCGGCGTTGTGCTGCGCGCCTGCCGCATCGCGATCGCCGGCCAATACGGCTACGGCTGGAGCAAGCTGTCCGAGGTTGAGGCGAAAGCGCTGATCGGCATGCCGGCCAGGCAATTGTTCATGGAGGACGGCAGGGTCCAGCCGGAGTATCGCTGTCTCGAATGCCCGCTGCTCGACTGGCTGGGCAAGCTGCGGGGCAAGCCGGTGTATGCGTTGTTCGCCGAAGATGCCGCAGCCGCAAGCGCGCCGTTCTTCGCCGTGCCGTGCTACGATACGTCGCTCTATTTCGACGAATTGGACATTGCCGACGAAGCCGGGGCGATCGCCCATATGCAGGCGGAGGCGCAGCAGGGCAAGGATGCGGGGCACCGCCATTTCAAAATCAAGACGGGCCGGGGCGCCCGGCACATGGAGCTGGAGCGCGGGACGCGCCGGGACATTGCCGTCATCCGCGCCGTGCGGGAAGTTGCAGGCCCGGAAGGCAAGCTGATGATCGACGCCAACAACGGCTATAACCTGAACCTGACGAAGCGGGTGCTGGAGGAAACAGCCGATGTCGGCCTTTATTGGATAGAGGAAGTATTCCACGAGGATCGCGTGCTATACGCCGACTTGAAGCAGTGGATGGACAAGCGCGATATACGCGTGCTGATCGCCGATGGCGAAGGGCAAGCTTCGCCGTCGCTGCTCGACTGGGCGTTCGAAGGCATCATCGATGTCGTGCAGTACGACATTATGGGCAAGGGCGTGTGCAACTGGCTGGAGCTCGGGGCGAAGCTCGACGCCGCCGGCGTCAAGTCGGCGCCGCATTGCTACGGCGGCCCGTTCGGCGTCTACGCGATGGGGCACGTCGCCTCCGCGATCAAGGGCTTCCAGTTTATCGAATGGGACGCGATGACAGTGCCCGGGCTGGATGGCTCGCGATACCGGCTTCGCGACGGCAGCATTGAAATTCCAAACTCGCCCGGCTTTGGCCTCGAATGGGACGACGGTTATTTTTCCCGTCTGGTATCGGATAAAGGGTGGATTGCTTTATAATTGAATTATGATCAGATTCGGCAAAGTTGCGCAAGAAGGCGGAAGAAGCGGGGAGTCAACTCACTTTGCGCCTTTTTTCGTTTTTCGCGAACTCTGTCGACAGCGGGAGCGTGATCGGATGAACAGTAATTCAGACAGTGCGGATGTCGTGCTGGCAGTAGATATTGGCGGAACCAAAATATTGGCCGGTTATGTCGACCGCAGCGGCACCATCCGCCAATCGCACAAGTACGACATGGACCGGTCGTCGCAAGGCGCGGCGCTGGCCGCTATCGAACGGTCGGTCGGCCATTTCCGCCAGCTTCCGCGGGATGGCCCGGCTCCGTGCGCCATCGGGATGTGCATGCCGGGGCAAGTCGACGCGGCGAGCGGGACGTGGCTGCACTGCATGAGCATTCCGATCGGCAGCCCTGTGCGCCTGGCCGAACAGTTCGGCGATTCAGGGCGCCTGCCCGTGGCGCTCGACAACGATTTGAACGCAGCGGCGCTGGCGGAAGCGACCTGGGGGCTTGGGCAGGCATTCGGAGATTTTGTATATATGAGCATCGGCACCGGCATTGCCGCCGGGCTGTTCGCCGGCGGCCGGCTTGTCCGCGGGGCGGCCAACTATGCCGGCGAAATCGGGCATATGTCGGTCGAGCCCGACGGCGAGCCGTGCGTTTGCGGCAACCATGGCTGTCTGGAGAACGCCGCTTCGGGCGGCGGGATGATCGCCCGGGCGCGCGCTCGTCTCGGCCGGTTCCCGCAATCGAGCCTTCACGAGCTGGAACGAACAGGCCAGTTGCACTCGGCGGCTATTTTTCGCGAGGCATTGGCAGGGGATGAGCTGGCCGCGTTAATCAAGGACAAGGCGGTACGCGCGCTGGAGACGGGCATCGTCAATGTGATCAACCTGCTCAACCCCGAAGCGTTCATTATCGGCGGCGGCGTGCTGCGGGACGAATGGCTGGCGGAGCATTTGCGGGAACATGTCCGCTCTCGCTGCATGCCGGTCGTTCGACAGTCGCTACGGCTGTTCGGCATTTCCGGCTTCGACGTGAACACGGTCGGCTTGCTCGGCGCAGCGAGCGTGGCCTGGAAACACGTATGACGGGCATTCACATGGCGGAACGACGGGAGGATGAGCCAGCATGGAAAACCGGCCGCTGCGTGTGTTGGTTGCGGATGATGAGTTTCCGCTTCGCGAGGAGTTGAAATCGCTTTCCTGGGATGCGTTCGGGGCGGTTCTGATCGGTGAAGCGAAGAATGGCGAGGAAGCGCTGCAGTTTTGCCACGATTATTTGCCCGACGTGGTCATTACCGATATTACGATGCCGTCCATGGACGGCATTACGCTGCTGCGCGAAATCAAGAAGCGGTTTCCGCTGATGCAGGTCATTTTGCTGACGTGCCACAGCGATTTTGTGTATGCCCGCGAAGCGTTGCAGCTTGGCGCGCTGGACTATTTCCTGAAGGTGACACTCGACGAAAACGACCTGGCCATGGCGCTGCATAAAGCCCGCTTGTCGATTGAACGCGAAAGGTCGCATCAGAAAGACGCGAAGGACAAGATGCGCTGGGTGCATTCGAAAGCGCTTGGTCGCTTGCTGAAGAAGGAATCGTTCGATCCCGACGCCGTCATGCAGCAGCTCTTCGCCGTATGGCCGAAACTCGCCCTCCCTTTCCGCTTCGCGAGACTGCAGGTGGACGCGAACGCCAGCGAGCATATTTTCGTCAATCAGGAAATCAACAGCGCGCTTATCCAACTCGAGCAAGTGACGCCGGGTACATTCACCTGGGTGCCGCTGGGCAGCAAGGAGTACCTTCTGTTCGTCCACGACGATTCCGCCAGCGTCGAGACGTTCGTCGACTTCATGGAGATGGTCTTGTCCGTCCTGCGGGACGCTCTGGCGAAGCAGCTTCCCTTCATCGCGGAGGAGGTCGTCATCGACGGGGCGATCAGCGACGAGGTGCGGACGCCCGACCAGTTTGTGGACGCGCTGGCCATGGCACGGGCTTGGGAGCATACGAGTTTCTATGAAGCGGATAAACACGGCAAGGTGTACGTCGGGCAGCCGCCGGCTCCGGCGCATCTGACGGAGGCAGTCGTCACGGAGCTGACGGACAAGATGCGCGGCGTCAACTGGAATCAGGAGCGGCTCGTCGCTTTCTTCCGCGGACCGTTTACGGCGCTTTGCACCGAACGGCGCTTCGACCCGGGGCAGCTCCGGCAGCTCGTTTCGAACTGGACGATCGAGTGGCGCCAAGAAAACGGCCGGAACGGCACGGAATTGCTGCTGCATCGCATCGCGCAGGCGAACTCGTTCTACCAGATCGTGTCCGATCTGATTCATTATGCCGAGGAAAGAAGCGGCAAGAAAGAGAGGTACCGCACGGAAGTAAACGATGCGTTGAAGCTGATCAAGCACAATTTGGCCGCCGGCTTGACGCTGTCGGGCATTGCCGGGCAAGTGGGCTTGAGCGCTCATTATTTGGGACGCCTGTTCCGCGAGGAATTGGGGGAGTCGTTCAACGGCTACGTTACCCGCTCGCGGCTGGAGTTTGCGCTGGAGCTGCTGAAGACGACGAATCTCAAGGTATACGAGGTCGCGGAGCGAGTCGGTATTCCGAGCTATCGCTATTTCTCGGTAATGTTTCGCAATTGGACGGGATTTTCACCGACGGACTACAAGAAAAATTTGCGGTGAAGGACGGGGAAGATGAAAAACGTTCACAACTGGTACCGCGGCTGGAAGCTGGCGACGAAGCATTTTCTCTTCCTGTTTTGCGTGACGTTTCTGCTGTTCGTCATTTTGGCATGGAACAATCTGAACGAGGCGCAAGAACTGTTCCGCAAGCAAGTCATCAGCGACTCGCAAGTGCTGGTCGGACGGACGAATCAACTCGTCGACTCCTACCTGGACAATATCCAGAGCATCCTGCTGCTGATCTCCCAAAGGGACGACTTGCTGCTTCCGGGCCATGAAGCGGAAGCCGTCGGCACCTTGCGGGAATATGCGGAGAACAACATTTCGATCGTGCGAACTTTATATCTGATCAGGGCCGACCACCGCGTATTCGCCAACACGCAAGCCTACTACGATATTCTGGGCAATCCTCACCTCCAATGGCTGTACCGGCTCGCGCTGGACAACTACGGCGCGATCAACGTCAGCCCGCTGTACAATTCTCCGCTGTCGGGGAAGACGATGGCGTACACGATGCCGGTCAAGAACGATGCCGGCCAGACGCTCGGCGTCGCGCTGATCGAGATCGACCTCGACAAGCTGACGAACAGCATCGCGCCGCTGCTGACGAACGAACACCAGACGTTTACGGTCATTTCGCACGATAACCGCGTGGTGACCAAGCCGAACATCCTGGACAAGTTTCTGCCGGTTGATCCGTACAAGTACCCGGTTGAGCTTGAGGAATCGTTCGTCGGCCGGCTGGGCGAGATGTCCATCGGCGTCAGCTCTATCAAGGGGCTGAAGGATGAGCCGCTCGTCGTCGTGAAGTCGGGCGAGAACCGGTTCGGCTGGTCGCTGATCGTGTTCATCGAAGAAAGCTACTTCTACGAAAACCTCGTTACATTGTACAACAACTACAGCACGGCCGCCGTGTTCTGGCTGTTCGTGCTGCTGCTCACCTCCTTCCTGATGAGCCGCTATTTCACGAACCCCGTGCGCAAGCTGGTCGCAAAGATGGAGCGGGTGCGCGACTTCAACGTGCTGTCGCGAGTGACGATCAATCGCGACGACGAAATCGGCCAGCTCGCCAAAAGCTACAACATGATGATGGATCGCATCCACCAGATGCTGCTGGAGACGAAGGAAATGGAAGCGCGAAAAAACCAGTACGAGCTGAAAATGCTGCAAAGTCAAATTACGCCGCATTTCCTGTACAACACGCTCGCCTGCATCAGCAGCTTGGCCAAGCAGCAAAAAATCGCGGAGGTGCGGGAGACGATCAAGTCGCTTGTCGGTTTGCTCTCGTTCAGCTTCGACAAAAGCTCGGCGCTGGTGTCGGTGAACCACGAATTGCAAGGCTTGCAAATGTATTTGCAAATCCAGCGCATTCGTTACGAAGACAAGCTGACGCTGCACATCGATGTTGCGAACGAGGCGCTGCATTGCCAAATCCTGAAACTGACGCTGCAGCCGTTGATCGAGAACGCTATCTTCCACGGGCTTGTCCCGAGAGGAACGGAAGGCCGCATCACGATCAAGGGAACCGTATCGGACGGCAAGCTGCGTCTGTTCATTCGCGATAATGGCGTTGGCATGCCGCGCAGCAAGCTTGCCGACCTATTGACGCATCACACCGGGCAGCCGTCCCAATTTCGCTTTACCGGCCTCGGCGTTATCAATGTGCATGAACGCATCCGGCTATACTACGGGAACAGCTACGGGCTGAGAATCGCCAGCAAAATCAACGTGGGCACGGTTGTGCGGGTGGAAATGCCCTGTATGCCGCTCGAGAACGCCGAATTGGAAGCGGATCGGGGAGAGGATAGGCGGCAACCGCACAATCAGTCTTAAATTGAACACAATTGGAGCTTTTCTGCATATCGCATTGTGCGCGACGATTGTATATTTAACATGAAAACGCACACAACCGAAGAGGTGAACTTGTGGAGAACCTGAACGCGATACCGCTCGCCACCGGGAAAGTGCCGGTCCGCAAACGGCAGATCGGCAAGCTGTGGAACAAGCTCTGGAAATTCAAGGCGCTTTACGCAATGCTGCTTCCCGGCG
Organism: Paenibacillus cymbidii; assembly: GCF_004764705.1. GTDB lineage: Bacteria > Bacillota > Bacilli > Paenibacillales > NBRC-103111 > Paenibacillus_AN > Paenibacillus_AN cymbidii. The sequence goes on from NZ_SHLX01000036.1 coordinate 15,368, forward strand.
TGGTTTATTATATTTTGTTCAAATACGTTCCGATGTACGGTGTCATCATTGCCTTCAAGCAGTTCAGCATTTTGGACGGCATAACGGGCAGCGAATGGGCTAGTCCGTGGTACAAACATTTTCAAGAATTTTATCAATCACCATTTTTTATACAATTATTGCGCAATACGATCGTCATCAGCGTGTACAAACTGGTCATCGGCACGATCCCGCCGATAGCCCTGGCTCTCGTTCTGAACGAATGCCGGACAGCCTGGTTCAAGTCGCTGGTGCAGACGTTGACATACATGCCGCACTTCCTGTCCTGGGTCATCATCTACGGCATCCTGCTTGCGCTCATGTCGGAAAACTCCGGTTTGTTCAATCGCTGGATCCAGGAGCTGGGCGGCAGCTCCGTCTCGTTCCTGACGTCCACCCGCTACTTCCGCAGCATTCTGGTAGGTTCGGAAATATGGAAGGACCTGGGGTGGGGAGCGATCATTTATTTGGCGGCTATTGCCGGCATCGATCCGACGCTGTATGAAGCGGGTAAAGTCGACGGGGTTGGCCGGATGAGGAGCATGTGGCATATTACGCTTCCCGGCATTCGCAATGTGATTGTCCTGCTGTTCATTCTGAAGCTCGGCCATCTGCTCGACGCCGGCTTCGATCAAATTTACGTGCTGTACAACATTCTTGTCTACCCGGTGGCGGACATTCTCGATACGTGGGTATATCGCACCGGCCTGCAGCAGTTGAATTTCAGCCTTGCTTCCGCAGTCGGGTTGTTCAAGTCGGTCATCGGACTGGTGCTTGTGCTCGGCGCGAACAAAATCGCGAACAAGTGGGGAGAAGGCATATGGTGAAAAACGGGTCAGACAAACTGTTCAATGCCGCCGTATATGCGCTGCTTGGCTTCTGCGGCTTGGCCGCCATGTTCCCGCTCCTTTTCGTGGCGACGGTGTCGATTACGCCGCTTGCCGAAGTGCTGAAAAACGGCGGCTTCATCCTGATTCCGAAGCATGTAACGTTCTTCGCCTACCACAAGCTGTTTACCGAGTCGAACATGCCGACGGCGTTCAAGGTAACCGCTTTCATTACAGTGGTGGGCACTGCGCTCAATCTGATCCTGACGATGCTGCTCGCTTACCCGCTGAGCCGCAGAAACTTGCCCGGACGGAAATTTTTCCTGCTCATTATCGTTATTACGCTGCTGTTCGGCGGGGGCCTCATTCCGACTTATCTTGTTGTCAAATCGCTCGGCCTGCTCGATTCGGTATGGGCGATGATTGTTCCGAACGCAATCTGGAGCTTTAATGTGCTCATTATGAAAAGCTTCTTCGAGCAGCTTCCCGAGGAAGTGTTCGAATCGGCGCGCATCGACGGTGCGCAGGAAACGCGCATTTTGCTGCAAATTATCGTGCCGCTCTCGATTCCCGTCATTTTGACAGTCGGCCTGTTTTATCTTGTCGGGCACTGGAACGAATTTTTCCAGGCGATCTTCTACGTAACCGATCGTTCGTTGTTCCCGCTGCAGGTGATCGTCCGCGAGCTGCTGATGCAAACCCAGCAGCCGCTCGAGTATGCGGAGAACGTGCTGCCGACGATGACGATGCAGATGGCGTCCGTCATTACCGCTTGTTTGCCGGTTATCGTGATTTACCCGTTCATTCAACGGCACTTTACGAAAGGCATGCTGCTTGGCTCGATCAAAGGTTGACGACGGGGGACGGTCCATCCATCCTGTCCCGCCAGGGATAAGGGTTCCATCCGTTTCAATAATAATTAAACGAGAAGGAAGGGAAAGGGAATGAAACAAAAAAAGAGAACGATGTTCATGCTCCTCGCGCTTGTCCTGCTGCTTGTCGGCGTGCTGGCGGCGTGCGGAGGCAGCGGGTCGAAGTCCGGCGTCGAAGCGCCGACGGGTTCGCCTGCGCCGGCCAAGACGGACGAGCCGAAGAAAGTCGAACCGTCCTCCTCCAAATTGTTCAAAATCAATGTCATTACGGGAGGAAGCGGATTGCCCGCGCCGGCTGACGATTTCGTCAAACAGGGGCTCGACAAGGCGCTCAACATCGACCTCAACTTCAATGTGTATCCTTCGGCCGACGATTATACGAACCAATTGAACGTGCGCATGGCGTCGGGAAACTTCCCGGATTTGTTCGCCGTCGACCGGCCGCAGCTCAAGGAATTCGTCAAGCAAGGGCTGCTGCTCGATTTTACGCCATACCTCGACAAGCTGAAAGACGTACGCAATTTGATCGGCGAAGATTCGCTCAAGAAGGGCATGGTTGACGGCAAAGTATACGCCATCGCCAAGTCGCCGCTCAACCCGAGCCTGACGTACTGGATTCGCCAGGACTGGCTGGATAAATTGGGGCTCAAGGTGCCGACAACGCTCGATGAATTGATGAACGTGGCGACAGCCTTCACGAATAACGATCCGGACGGCAACGGCAAAAAAGATACCTACGGCATCACCGGTCAAGGCTTGCAAGCGTTTGCTCCGATATTCGGCGCTTTTGGCGTAGGCGGCGACACACCTTCTTTCTACGTCAGGGACGGTCAAATCGTAACGAATTTGTACGATCCGGGGATGCCGGGGGCGCTCGCATACATCAAGGACCTGATTGCGGCCAAAGTCGTCGATCCCGAGCTGCTGGCTAATACGGGGATTCAGCACAGGGAGAAAGCGATCAAAGGTCAGGCGGGGATCCTGTATGCCGGCGTCGGCGACAGGGGCAAGGATGACGCGCAGGTCAAATCGGTCAATCCGAATGCCAATTGGATTCAAATTGCGCCGCCTCAAGGTCCCGGCGGCAAATACGACGGCGTGTGGGATGCCGGATCCACATGGGGACGGATCGCGATTCCGAAGGCGCTGGAGAAAGATCAGGAGAAGCTGCAGCGCATATTCGACCTGCTCAACTACATTTCGGATCAAAAGAAAGGCGCTCGCCTCGTCATGTACGGAGTGGAAGGAAAGCACTACAACGTCGTGAACGGCAAAGTCGTCAAGACCGACCTGATGAGCAAGGAAGCCGGCTACACATACTTGTACCAATGGACGGGACGACCGGAACTGGAATACGTGACGACGAAGTCGCCGGAAGCGAGCGAATGGAACGCCTTCGCCCAGAAAACGCCGCGTATTCAAATTTTGAACGGTCTGATCGATTATCCCGAAGGCTACAAGGCGGCTGACGCCGATCGCTTCATCAAGGAAGAGCTTGCGAAATTCGTATACGGTCAACAGCCGCTCACCGGCTATGACAATTTCCTGAAGACGCTCGACACGACGTTCAAGTTCAATACGTACCGCGATTCCGCCATCAGCCAGTTGAAGAGTTTCGGGTACGGCAAATAAGTTCGTGATTGAAGAAGGAGACATTGAGGAGAAGCGGCCTGCCCCATCTGGGAACCAAGATGGGGCAGGCCGAGTTTGATTTCGAATAGCAGCAGCGATCGGCGGAGCACCGTCTCTATCTGCCCTTGAGGATATAAATATCGTGCACGATTTGATTTAAATCGTCCACTTTTTCAATCGCCGGCAGCGCTATAATGAGCTCACAACACATCATATCCCATACGAAAAAGGAGCTTCGTTGTGAGAGCTAGCGATTTGAATGCGGTTTCAAAAATGGCGGCAGCGGACGGCCGCGCTTCCGTGCTGAAGCGCTTCCGCAAAATGTGGATGCTGTATGCGATGCTCGTGCCGGCGTTTGTTTTGGTTATTCTCTTCAATTACATCCCCATGTACGGCGTCATCATCGCTTTCAAAACCTTTCGTGTCGCCGATGGCATGTGGGGAAGCGCGTGGAACCATTTCGAGCATTTCCGCACGCTGTTCAGCACGGTCGGCTTCGCCCGGGCGCTGCGAAACACGATCATTATCAGCTTGCTGCGTCTGGCTTTCGGCTTTCCGATGCCGATTATTTTCGCCCTGCTGATCAATGAAATGCGCAATGGCCGGTTCAAGAAAGCGGTCCAGTCCATCTCGTACTTGCCGCACTTTATTTCCTGGGTTGTGCTGGCCGGTGTTGTCGGCGAAATCTTGTCGCCGCAGCGCGGGACGATCAATTATTTGATTCAGCTGGCGGGCGGCAAGCCGATTTATTTCCTCATCTCCAACGACTGGTTCCGGCCGATTCTGATTGCCACGGACATCTGGAAGGATGTCGGCTGGAGCGCCATCATCTATATCGCCGCGCTTGCCAGCATCGACCCGCAGCTGTACGAGGCCGCCGACATGGACGGCGCCAGCCGGCTGCGCAAGGCCTGGCACATTTCGATTCCCGGCATCGTTCCGATGATCGTCATCCTGTTCCTGATCAAGATCGGGCATGTGCTCAATTCCGGCTTCGACCAAATTTTCAATCTGTACAATCCGCTCGTGTACGAAACCGGCGACGTGCTCGACACCTTCATCTACCGGATCGGCATTGTGAACGCCAGGTACGATTTTTCCACCGCGGTCGGCCTGTTTATGAGCGCCATCGGCATCGTCCTGCTGCTCGGATCAAATTTGATCATTCGCCGCAAGAGCGATTACGGCATCTGGTAGGAATATGCGCGAAGGGCATGTATGTTGAGAGACTGGATAACAATCGCGGAGAAGGAGTGTTATTGTGGGATCAGGCAACCGGAATACGGCTGGCGGCCATACGGGAACGGCGTACAATCGCGCCGTCGTCCGCGGCCGTGGCGCAAGACGCTCCGCAGGCATGTGGAACGTCGCTTTGAACACGGGCATGCTCGTGTTTTCATTCCTGATGATTTACCCGTTCTGGGACACGTTCATGCTTTCGTTCGCCAAACCCGAGGAAGCGGCGACGCTCGGGTTCCATTTGTGGAACAAGAACTGGTCGCTCAGCTCGTATCAATTTATATTCCGCAACAATCAGGTGCTGACCGCTTACGGCAATACGATATTCATCACTGTGATCGGGACGCTGCTGGCGCTGGCGGTCACCGTATTGGCGGCATTCCCGCTGTCGAAGAAGGAATTGCCCGGACGCAGCGCCATCACGTTGATCTTTGTCTTCACGATGTTTTTCTCGGGCGGGATCGTGCCGTTCTACCTGACGATCAAGTCGCTCGGTCTGATGGATACGAGATGGGTGCTCATTCTGCCGCATGCGCTGAACGTGTTCTATGTGACGATCATGCGCAATTACATGATGTCGCTCGACAAGGGGCTGGAGGAATCGGCGCTGATCGACGGAGCCGGCTATTTGACGGTCATGTACCGCATCATTCTGCCGATTGCGCGGCCGATTCTCGCTACCCTGGTGCTCTGGAACGCGGTGTCCTTCTGGAACCAGTGGTATCACGCGCTGCTCTTCATCCGCGACGACCATAAGCTGGTGCTGCAGCTGCTGCTGCGGAGACTGATCGAATACTCCTCCGCGGAGGGAAGCTCGAGCATGGAAGCGTTTCGCCGGCAGAACGACGCGATGCTGAATTCGGCCACGGTGAAGGCGGCGGTCATTCTGATTACGATCGGCCCGATCGTCTTCTTCTACCCGTTCATTCAGAAGCATTTTATCAAAGGCATTACGGTTGGCTCGCTCAAGGGATAAATTGCTTTTTCATAAAAAGCATTTTATACACGATCAAAAGGGAGGAACGTTGCAATGAAAAAAAGATCCGTATCTTGCGGTCTGGCTGCGGTTCTGATGCTGGGCGGCGTGGTCGGCTGCTCGAGCAGCGGCGGCAAGGGGGAGGCGCAGCCGTCGGCATCGGCGTCGGCGCAAGCATCGGCGCAGCCGAGCGCCTCGGCCAAGCCGTTCGAGAAAACGCTGGACATTGCATGGCTCGGCGGCGGCGGCACGGAGATCAAGGACAACAACCGCGTGCAGCAGAAGATTGAAAAGATGTTCAACGTCAAAATCAAAAACACCAAGGTCGACAACCAGAATACCGATCAGGTATCGCTCATGATCAACTCCGGCGAGATGCCGGACGCCGTGTTCTATTACGGCGATGCCGTCAAGCTGTATAGCGACGGTGTGAGCCGGTCGATTTCGAAAGCCGCGCTGCAGAAATACGCGCCCAATTATGCGAAGATGCTGGACGCTCACCCGATCGGCTGGAAGATGAATCTGGTCAAAGGCAAAACGGACGAATATATCGCGCTGACCGGCCTGGCCGAACAGCAGGAAAGCTTGCAGTATCTCTCGATGTACCGGCTCGATTGGCTGGAGAAGCTGAATCTGGTGCCGAAGGTGAAGATGCAGCAGCTCGACAAGGAAGGCCGCATTTTTTTCTCGCCGGAAAGCATTTCGCTCGATCAGCTGGAAACGATTCTGAAGGCGTTTACATTCAACGACCCGGACGGCAACGGTAAAAAGGACACGTTCGGTGTCGCCGCCAGCAACGACAGAATGTCCGGCTGGGTTTCGTTGATGGGCGCCTATGGCATCGCGCCTGCCGGCTCCGCCGCGAATGCGCCCGGATACAACAAGGAAGTAAACGGCCAACTGGTCGAATGGAACATCCTGCCGCAATACAGGGATTTCCTCAAGAAAATGGCGGTCTGGTACAAGGAGGGCATCATCGACCCCGAATTCCCGACCTTGAATACGACCAAGCAATGGGAAAAGACGACCGGCGGCATCACCGGCTATTTCCAGACGGGTTACAACTACGTCGATCCTACGGCCAAGACGTATGCGGGCAGACCGCCCATGTCGGTATTGAACAACAACCCGAAAGCGAAAATTTTGATCATGGCTCCCGAGAAGGGACCGGACGGCTTCCGCGGGGTCAGCGCCAAAGCGCCGGTATCGCCGCTGACTTATCAGATGGTGATCGGCAAGAAGGTGGACGACGAGAAGCTGGCCCGCATTCTGCAAATCATCGATTATCTCAACTTTAATCAAGAGGGGATCATCTGGTCGAATTTCGGAGAAGTTGGCGTCGATTTCAAGTGGGAAGGCGAACCGAACAATTCCCGACCGCTTCTGATGGAGAACGTGAATCCGAAACAAGAGGGGCTTGGCTATTATACCCACTCCATCAATACGCTCGACAGTATCAAATTCAATTTTGGGGAAATGCCGCGCAAGCTGATGGACTGGACCTTGTTCGGCGAAGGCAAGGATTTGAAAATTCGGCCTTACAAGTGGGATTACTTCAACACGACGAATTTGTCCGCCGTGCAGGCCCAATACGGCGCCGGGCTGAAAACGATCGTCGACGAGTTTTTCTTCAAATCGATTCTCGGCGAAGTCGATGTCGACAAGGAATGGGACGGCTACGTGGACAAGTGGAAAAAGGCCGGCGGCAGCAAAGTCATGGAGGAGCTGGACAAGGCGCCGAAGGTTGCCGATATGATTGCCGGCAAATGACAGCCGATCTATCTATCTGAGGTTCCGGTCAATAAAGCGTAAACGCGCTCCGGGAGCGCCGCCACAAGGCATCCACTTGTCGGCGGCGCTTCCGGCATTGATTTTCCGCAGCTTGCTGTTGAATTCAAGCCGCTGATTTGTTCTAATGGAATCAGATATGTAAGCCCTTTCAAGAGACAGGGGGGAGCATCTTGTTTCATTTGCTGATCGTAGAAGACATCCATTACGTCTGCGCCGGGATCAAGTCCACCGTCGAGGAGTTCGGGCTGCCGTTCGCGGCGATTCATACCGCGGCGAACGGCGTCGAGGCCGTCGCCTTGCTGGAAGCCCACAAGGTCGATATTGTGATTACCGATATCCGGATGCCGAGGATGGACGGGCTGCAGCTGGCGGAATACGTGCATGGCCGTTACCCCGCGATCCGGGTCGTCGTATTGAGCGCGCACGAGGATTTCGGTTACGCCCAGCAAGCGATCCGTTTCGGCGTCAAGGGCTATTTGCTCAAGCCGCTGAAGAGCGAGTCGCTGCGCGACGTGCTGGCCGCGCTCATTCGGGAGCTTGAGCCGGCGGACGCCGAAGAGCCGGGGGGCAGCCTCGGTCAGCCGACAATCAGGCAGGACAAGCTGCTGAAATACGCGATAGAACGAACGGCGGAGCATACCGGCGGCGATGCCGATCCGCTCGACGGCGCGGAGCATATGGAGCCGTTGAACGGCTACTTGCGCGCCGTGATCTGCAAAGCGGATTTGTCCGGAGGGGATCGTCCGGGGTTCTCGTTAAGCGATTTCCTTCTCGATGCGGCCAAGAGGTTCTGGGGTTCGCGCCAGGTGCCGGTCGTCTGGCACATGGACTATGCGGTCGTCGGCTTGAACGGCGAGGCATGCATCTATATCCGCCAGGTCGAGCCGCTCTTGCGCAGCTTCGTCCAGTTCGTGACCGATCAGGCGGCCCCGTTCGGCTTCCGTCCGAAGCTCATGCTCGGCGTCGGCAATTTGTGCAGCCATATCAAGCAGTTCCACACTTCGCACAACCAGGCGGTATATGCGCTCAGCTACCGCTTCTTCAACCGGAGCAGCCAGATCGTTTTTTTTCAGGAGCTGAATTACAGAAGCTATGCGGAGCTGGACGAACCGGCCATCAACCAGCTTGTCGATCGCGTGGTGGACGGCGTGCTTGCAGGCGACAAGCAGCCCTTGTTGACGGATGTGCATGAATTGTTCCGCGCCATCGAAAGGAAAGGAACGTTCAGCACGGCAGATATTCATACCAAATGCCTGGAGATGCTGTTCCATATCGACCTTCGCCTGCGGCAGCTGCAGCGGCCGCCCGCGGCGCTCAGCAAATCTGCCATCCTGAACGAAATTCGGCAAATTGCCGACTACCAGGAGCTGGAGGCGTGGTTCGAGCGCACCTTGCTTGCCGTCATGCAGGAACGGGCGGGGCCTCGCGAGCCGGCGATGCCGGACTTCGTCAAGAAGGCGATCGCTTATGCGACCTTGCATTACCGGGACAAAATTACGCTGGAGGACATAGCCGTCCGCCTGCATATGCACCCCGCTTATTTCTCCGCGCAGTTCAAGAAAGCGACCGGCACCGGCTTCATCGATTATGTCAACACGGTGCGGATCGAGAAGTCGCGCGAGCTGCTCAGGCAGCCGGATTACCGGATCAAGGAAATCGCCGCTCAGGTAGGCTTCAGCGATTACACGTATTTCTGCCGGGTATTCAGGAAACTGGAAGGCTCGTCCCCGCTTCAGTACCGCGCGGATCATCTCTAGTGATGAACGCCATCAGGATCAGGTTCAAACCGCTGCTGGTGCTGGTGTCCACTGTGCTGACCTTCGTCTTCCTGCTCGGCATCGGCGGGGAGATGTTCCATTCCTCCGTGCGCATGCTGGAAAGCAATTTGCGGATTGTGAACGATGCGCGGTTCAGCCAAACGGCCAATGACATCGAGAACAAGCTGATCGGCATGGAGAAGCTGACGGGGTATTTGAAATCAAGCGCAGACCTTCAGGAGTACATCGACATTCTCGAGGACAAGAGCGGCAGCATTTATGCGCGGGTCGAAGCCGAATACGCGATGGAGCAGCTCATTGCCGTCGCCGAGCAATCGAATCCCGCCATTCAATCGATTCACTTGCTGACGGCAAGCAACCAGATTTTCACCAAAAATGCCGCCTTGTTCGCTTATCCGCTGCCGGCGCTGGACAGCTTCGCCCGCATGGACGAGATTGCGTTCATGAGAGGGGGCTCGGCATTCGCCGAAGGGGCGGAGCGGTTGCGCGATCTGACGTTTCTGGCGACAAGCATTGTCGGGAAGGAAGCGGTGCTCGGCTTGCTGCTTGTCGTGATCAAGAACGACTTCTTCGCCGGCATGGCCGGCAGCAGCCGGATGCTTGTCGTGGGCGGGAATAACGAGGTGATCTGGCGCGGAAGCCAGGTGAGCGACAGGATCCTTCTGCAATTGACGGACAGCTTCCGACAGGACGATTGGCGGACGAAATACGCGGACGACGATACGTACCTCGTGAACGAAGTCAATTTTCACCAATGGAAGGTCGCCTACATGCCGGACAAGAGCCTGCTGGCTGCCAATCGCAGCATTACCGTGCGCCTGTTTGCGACTGTGCTGCTCGGCTGCCTGTTCCTTTCCTTCATTTGCGCGGAACTGATTTCGCGCCGTGTGCTGCAGCGGCTGTACGGCTTGATGAAGCTGATCAACGGCAATTTCCAATCCGGCTCCAATCAATACTACGAAGCGAGCGCGAAGCTCCGCGGCCGCGCCACGCTGCGGACGAAGCTGTTCGTTTACCTGCTCATGTCCGTTACGTTCCCTGTCATGCTGTTCGTCGCCGTGCTGTTCGTTCAGCATACGTATGGCTTCTCGGCGAAGATCAAGGACGCGTACGTGGCGATATTCGAGAAGAATGCGGGCGAACTGGCGTCTTACTTCAGCAGCAAGCAGGAGGTGCTAAAGCGGGTTGCGAGCAACAGCCTGACCGAAGAGGCCGTGCTGCGCACGAGCGATGCCGCCGTACAGCGCGCCAGCGGCCTGCTGTACCAGCAAACGTTTTTCGGGCTCGAGAAGGACAGCCTGCAGGTGTACAACGACGAGAACAGGCTGGTCGCCCATATCGGCAATGGATATACGGAGTCCGACTCGTTCTTCTATGAGCAGGTGAGACGGCAGAAGCTCGGCTATGTGCTGCTTCCGCTCGTTGACGACCTGGGCCGGCCGGTGCTGTGCATCGGCATGCCGATCATTGAGGGGAACCGGTTTATCGGCTATGTCAAGATCGAGATCGATCAGGCGTTTCTTGCGCAGAAATTCCGTTCCTTCAATATGGCGGGCAGCTCGTTGTTTCTGATGGACGACGACGGCACGGTTTTGGCGGATGAGGCCGGCAAGACGCTGGGCGTACGGATCGACGCCTCGCGCGAAGGCAGCCGGGGGATCGCGGACGTGCGCGTCGGCGATCGCAGAGCGTACCTGTTCTACAGGGAAATCGCCACGCTCGGCATTTATTTTGCCGGGCTGTACGACCGGGAGGCGTTTCTTGCCGAAAGCATGGAGCTGCTGAAGAAGGACGGCTATCTGATGGCGACGATCACGCTGCTCACCGCCTTGCTGGCTTTCGTGCTGGCGAAGCTGCTGCGCAACCCGCTGAACCGGTTGAGCGGCACGCTGGCGAATCTCGGAGTCGACAACAGCTACGAGAAAATCGAGGAAACAGGCGTCATCGACGAGATTGACAAGGTCGGTCAGGCCTTCAACGGCATGATCGACCGGATCGAGGATCTGATCGACGAGACGATCGTGACGAATGCGCTGAGAAGCTCGATGGAGGGGGAGAAGAAGGATGCGGAAATCGCGGTGCTGCAGGCGCAGATCAGCCCGCACTTTCTGTACAACACGCTCGATACGATCAGATACATGATCGCGAGCAATCACGGCGGCAGGGCGATTCAGATGGTTGCCGCGCTCAGCGACCTGTTCCGCTACGGCATCAACCGCGACGGGATCGAAATCGGAATCGAGGAGGAGGTGGAGTATGCCCGGGCGTACTGCGACATTATGGAGATGCGCTACGATTCGAATGTGCTGTTCACGTGGCACGTCGATCAGGAGGCGTACGATTACGCCACGATCAAGCTGCTGCTGCAGCCGATGATTGAAAATGCAATCGAGCACGGCATCTACGAGTCCGGGGGCAGCGGCGTCATCGCCATTTCCTGCACCAGCGAACAAGAGCACATTCGCTTCGTCGTCGAGGATAACGGCAGAGGGATCGATCCGGAGGAGCTGGAGAACATTCGGAGGCAGCTCGCCGGGGCGGACAGGCCGAAACGAATCGGCATTTACAATGTGCATTCCCGGCTCCGTCTCTACTACGGGGACCAAGGCCGCCTGGCGCTCGACAGCGTAAAAGACGAAGGAACGAAGGTGACGATCCTGATTCCGAAGCGGGAGCGGCAGCGGCCGTTCGTTTGACGGGAACACATAAATATCGTGCACGATTTGATTTAAATCGTGCACGTTTTTTTGTGTGCGCGGGGCTATAATGGCGGCAGACCGGAATGGACTCGACAGAGGAGGAATTGGCAGCATGCAGAACGGCCAACAACGACGGGAGCGGGAGCCTGGCCGCGCCCGGAAGGTGATCTTCGAGAATGACGGAGGAGACGGGCAGCGCTGCGCCGAGGAGACGGAGGAAGCGCTGCTGAAGATGCGCATGGAGCGGCTCGTCGGCACGGGGGTCGACACGGCGTTCATCACGACGCGCAGCTCGGGCTTCGGCCAGTTCATTCACCGCACCCGCATCGGCACCGTGTTTACTAGCCGCGAGGGCGGATACAAGCACAACATGACCGAAACGCTGATCGCGCGGGAAACCGATTATTTGCAAATCATGTCGGCCTTTTGCCGCGCCAACGGCATCGACGTCTTCTGGTCGATGCGGATGAACGACACCCACGACGGTTCGACGCGCTGGTACGGGGAGGCGACGTTCAAGACGAACCGGCTGAAGCGGGAGCATCCGGAGTGGCTGCTTGGCAGCCGGGAGAACAAGCCGCGGCACGGCGCGTGGACCGCCGTCAACTACGCGGTTCCGGACATTCGAGAGTTGGCGGTTGCGTTCGTAGAGGAAGTGTTGGACAACTACGACGTCGACGGCGTGCACCTCGACTTTTACCGCCATCCGGTGTTTTTTCCCAGCACCGCAGCGGGTCTGCCCGCCACGCCGGAGGAGACGGCAATGATGACCGGAGTGGTGCGGGAGGTGCGGCGGCTGGCGGACCGCAAGGCGGAGCAGCTGCATCGGCCGCTGCAGGTGTCGGTGCGCGTGCCGGATTCGCTCGAATACGGATTGGCAATCGGGCTCGATATCGAAGGGTGGCTGCGCGAGGGTTTGCTCGATCTGCTGATCATGACCAGCTACCTGAAGCTTAATCCGTGGGAGTACAGCGCGCAGCTCGGCCGCAAGTACGGCGTCAAGGTGTACGCGTCGCTTGACGAGACACGGGTGACGGATCCGTTCGCCGAGGAGCTGCGGCAGAGCGGGCGATGCTACCTCGCCCGGGCGATGAACGCGCTGCGGGCGGGGGTGGACGGCATTTATTTGTTCAACTTCACGCCGCGGGAGCTGAAAAACTTCAACGCCGAGAACGCTTCCGTGTTCCAGGTAGTCGACGATATGGAGCGGCTGAACACGTACGACAAGACGTACGTGGCCAGTGTCCGGGGAATCGGCGCGATCGCCGGAGGCGGCTACCCGCACGAAGCGTTCATCCGCGTGCCTGTGCTCAATCCGGGGGCTCCCGCGTATCTGGAGGTAGGCGGGACGTACGCGATCGACATGCCTATCGGCGACGACGTGCATTGGGGACGCGGCCAAGGCGTTGTGCCGGCGGTGACGCTGGGCATTCGCATCGAAGGCCTGGCGTCGCCGGACGAAGCGCGGGTCGAATTTGGCGGCCGGGTGCTGACCGGCGGCGTGCGTCAAGGCATCTGGACGGCGTATGCGCTCGATCCGGATACGGTCGCGGCCGGCAACAACCGGTTTGCCGTGACGCTGGAGCAGGACACGGGACGTGCGGTGAAGCTGCTCGACGTGAAGGTGGACATTGATTATCGGCGGGCGGAGCCGGCGGGCGCCGGTACGATGGATGCGGAGAAAGAGGAGGGCGGGCGGTTATGAGCGGAAATCCGCTAACAACGATGAGGAAGAGCCGGCTTCTGGAGATGCTGCGCGAAGGAAAAACGGTCGGCAGCCTGAAGCTGAACCTGGCGGACTCGCGCAGCGCGGAGATCGCCGCGCTGGCGGGGATCGACTGCATCTGGCTCGACATGGAGCACGTCGCCAACGACTACGCGGCGATCGAGCGGCAAATTCTTGCGGCGAAGGCGTACGGCGTGGATACGATCGTCCGCGTGCCGCGCGGCAGCTACAGCGATCTGGTGCGGCCGCTGGAGCTGGACGCCACGGGCATTATGGTGCCGCACGTGATGAGCCTGGCCGACGCGCAGGCGATCGTGCGGGCGACGAAGTTCCACCCGATCGGCCGCAGGCCGGTGGACGGGGGCAACGCGGACGGACTGTTCGCGGTGCTGAGCTACCAGGAGTACACGCAGCAGGCGAACCGCGAGCGGTTCGTGATGATCCAGATCGAGGACCCGGAACCGCTGGCGGAGCTGGACGCAATCGCGGCGCTGGACGGCATCGACATGCTGATGTTCGGCCCGGCGGACTTCTCGCAGGCGATCGGCGCGCCGGGCGACTGGCAGCACGAGCGGATCGCGGAAGCGCGGCGGCTGGTCGCCGAAGCCGCGATCCGGCACGGCAAAATCGCCGCAACGACGGCGGGCACGCTGGAGCAGGCGGCGGAGTGGGCGAAGCTCGGGTACCGGTTCATCAACATCGGCTCGGACGTGCGCGCGCTGACCAAGGCGTTCCGCGACTGGTCGGTCGGCTTCGGCCGCCTGTTCGGATGATCTGATTTAGCGAGCCAATACCAGGCAATAGGAAGGAGAACATCGGTATGAAACCAACTATGGCACAGCCGCTGGCGCAAGACTACAGGATCGTCGCAAGAATCGCCGCGGACGATCCGCCCGGCTTGTATTTTTTAAGCAACGCCTTCACGCGGCTTCCGAGCGGGACGTTTGTCGCCGCGCTTCCCCGGACAATCCGGCACAATCCGAAAGCGACAGGGATCAAGCTCGATATTTCGGATAAGGCCTCGGTCGGCGGCGTAACCGTTTCCCGCAGCACGGACAACGGGGAGACCTGGGAAATCGTCAGCCTCGTTCCGTTCCCCGATACGGTGGAAATCGCTTTGTTCGCGCACGGGAACAAGCTGTATATGTTTATTGGCCCCCGCGCGGAAGGCCCCGGCAGACTGCTGGTTGCCGTCAGCGAAGATGAAGGCGCTTCCTGGAGCGATCCGGTCGAAGTTTTGAACGGCCCTCATCAATGGTACTGCACGCATCAGCAGTCGATGATCGTCCGCAGCGGCAGGCTGTATTGGGCCGTGAGCGAAAGGTGCCGGAAGCTGGCGGTCGTTTCCTGCGATCTGGAGAAGGGCGCGCTCGATCCGGATGCCTGGCGGGTATCGGACACCGAGGAAATGCCAATCCCCCCCGAGCTGAATCCCGGGTTGTTTCAGGGACCTTCCATGCGTTGCCTGGAAGGAAATGTAATCCAGATCGGCGGCCGGCTGCGCGTGCTGGCGCGGGCCGTCATCGACAGGCAGGGAACCGCGAATATGGCGGCTGTTTACGACCTGCAGGACGAGGACGGGAAGCTGAAGCTGACGTTCACGCAATTTTACCCGCTTCCCGGAGGGCAGTGCAAATTTTATATTGTCTACGACGAACCGTCCCGCCTGTACTGGATGGCTTCCAATCTGCCGGCGAACTCGCAAAACGCCCTCGGGCTCGAATACGATGAAACGTCTACGGGCGTGCCGGGAAACGACAGAAGGTTTCTGATGTTATGGTACGCCTGCGACGCCCTCAACTGGTTTCCCGCCGGCTGCATTGCCCGCGCGGAGAAGCTGACGCAATCGTTCATGTACCCGTCGCTGATCATTGATGGCGATCATCTGGCAGTGTTGTCCCGCACCTGCCGGAATTCCGGACATTTCCACGATGCGGATCTGGCGACCTTTCATTACGTTCGCGATTTCCGGTCGTTGGCGATGAATATATGGCCAATCGTTTAGCCGCAAGCAACCGGAGGCGCAGACGAGAGAGGGGCTGCTCCCGAGAAAGGAAAGGATCGCGATGAAGCTTGCCTTGTTGGGCGATTTGCATTATCCGCATCTGTCAGAAGATGCCGTCGTCGTCGCGCTGCGGGACTCGTGGTTCGGCGGCGTGCTGAAGACGTTTCTCGATGTGGAAGCCGACATGCATATTTCGCTCGGCGACTTGACCAATGAGGGGCGGGCCGACGAGCTGCGCGACGTATACGGGGCGGTCGACGGGCATGTGCCGCCCCGGCGGTTCGTGCAGGTGCTCGGCAATCACGACACACTGGCGATGGGCAAGCGGGAGTGGATGGCGCGCACGGGGCAGGCGCGCTACTTTGCGCTGGAGCGGGCGGAAGCGACGCTGGTGTTCCTCGATACCGCCAAGGAGGGACGGGCGGACGATTTCGGCGGCGAGCTGGACGCGGAGCAGGCGGAGTGGCTCGCCGGCATCGTGCGCGAGTCGGGGGAGAAGCCTCTGCTCGTCTTCGGCCACCATCCGCTGGTCGATACGACGACGCATTCGGAGCAGCCGATGTTCGGCTTCCACCGGGACGCCGATCCGTGGCCGATCCTGTGCGGCAAGCGGGGAAAGGGATTCTACTTCTGCGGCCACAATCATGCGCATTCCATCGTGAAGCGGGAGCAGTGGCATTTTATCCAGACGGCGGCGTGTCTCGACACGGTGGCGGTGCGCACCGTCGAGCTGCGGGAGGGGGTGCTCACCGTCGGCCTGCTGACGTTCGATAACGAGCGGAGGCGGCAGGAAGCGGCCGCCATTGCGGCGGGTATGAGACTGTTTACGCTCAAGGCCCGGGCGTGCGGAACGGCCGCCGATCACCGCCTGACCGTCCAATTGCTGCCCGCGGAGCGCGGAGGAGAACGGTGAGGAGCCGGGAAAGGGGGGATGCGGCGCTGCCGCGCCATCTTCGATGGCATTGCGGAGCGGGGGCGGGGAAGCCGTCGCAGTACGGGAGAGGAAGAACGCCAATTTTTCAACCATTGGAGGTTATGTGATGCGAACAACGATTCATCGTACGCTCGTTTTCGGGTTGGCTCTGCTGCTGGCGCTGGGGGCCTTGCCGCGGCTTGCGCCGACGGCTTCGGCGACCGGACCATGGTACAGCAGTCTGTACCCGGCGGACTGGTATCCGGGCTATACGGATGCGCAAGGAAGGTTTCTGCAGGATTTTTCGTATGCGGGCTATCACCGGGGCGAGGATCCGATTCCGGACAACCCGCCGGGCAAGACGTACGACGTCACGCAAGCGCCGTACAACGCCGACAACACGGGCGCGACCGACGCGACGAGCGCGATCCAGGCGGCGCTCGACGACGCGGGCGACGCCGGCGGCGGCGTGGTGTTTCTGCCGGCCGGCACATACAAGGTCAAGCCGCAGGGTACGAACGACTACGCGCTGCTGATCGACAAGAGCAATGTCGTGCTGCGCGGCGTCGGCGCCGACGATACGCTCCTCTACAACGACGAGACGAACATGCACAACCGCAGCGTTGTGCTGGCCCGGCCGGAAGCCTACACGACATATGTCAAGTGGTGGACCGAAACGCCAGGCGAGGAGATCGATACCACCTTGCTTACCCAGGATGTGCCGGAGATGTCGACCGTCATTCCGGTGAGCAGCGTGTCAAGCTACAGCGTAGGCGACTGGGTCGTGCTGCACGCCGACGTGACGCAGGACTTTATCGACGAGCTCGCCATGACGGATTATTGGAATCCCTACTTTGAGGAAATGACGTTCTACCGCCAGGTGACGGCGATCGATACCGTCAACAAGACGCTGACGATCGATATTCCGACCCGCTTCAAAATCAAGACACGCGACAACGCAAGGGTGTACAAAAGCGTGAATGCGAGCATTAAAGAGGTGGGGGTGGAGCGGCTCGGCATCGGCATGCGGGAGAACCTGACATCCGGCACCGCCGACGGCGATTACGCGGTCCCGGGCACCGGCGGGTACGAAATGCACCTCGCGCACGCCATTTCTTACGATATGGTCGTGAACGGATGGGTGCGCCATGTGCAGGCGTATAAACCCGCCGGCAACACGCACAAGGACATTAAGCTTCTGTCCAGCGGCGTCAATGTGCAGTATTCGCGCAACGTGACCGTCGATCATTGCTACTTCGGCAAGCCGGAGTACGAGGGCGCCGGCGGCAATGGGTATATGTTCCGGATCGTGCGCAGCCAGGAGGTGCTGGTTTCCCACTCCTCGGCCAAAGACGGTCGTCACAATTACGCGATCGTCGGCATGTCGGCCAGCGGCAACGTGCTGTACGACAACAAAACCGATACGGCGCGGCTTTCCACCGAAACGCACGGCTGGATGAGTGCGGCCAATCTGTTCGACAACATGCGGGTCATCAACACGTTCATGACCGCCACGAATCATCACGACAGTGGCAGGAGCGCCAACGGACAAGGGCAAACGACGACGCAGACGGTGTTCTGGAATACGCTGGGAGACAGCTATCAGAGCGGGCAAAGCTACATTATCAAGTCGCAGCAATACGGCTGGGGCTATATCATCGGGACGCGGGGAGCTGCGAACGCGGTGCAGGCGGTTACGACCGACGACGGTACGGCGCCGATAGACTTCGTCGAAGGGGAGGGCGAGGGCGATACGATGGCGGTGCCGTCGCTGTACATGGATCAGCTGAGCAAACGATTGTCCGCACCGCGGGTCAACTATGCGGAAACGTTCGACGGCATGACGACGGGCTCCGCTCCGACCGGCCTGAACGCGATCGTCGACGGCGGCACCGTGACGGTGGCGAACGTGCCGAGCGCAACGAACAAGAGCGTCAAGCTGACCGACAGCAGCGCTTCGGAGGGAGTGAAGGTGAGCAAGAACTTCGCCCCGATCGCAACGACGGTGAAGCTGCAGTTCAATGTCATGTTCAATTCCACAGGCCATCTGAACTATTACAAATTGATGAGCGGCTCCACCGCAGCGGTATTTCTCCGCACAACGGGCACCTCGATCCAGGCGCTGGACAGCGGCGGCACGTATACGACGCTGCGCAGCTTCAACGCGAATACGTGGTACACGATCAAGCTGGTGGCGAACCCGGCGACGGACAAATACGACGTCTACATCAATAACAAGCTGGAGGGCTCGCAGCTCGGCTTCGCGAATGCGGTGAGCGACATCGACAGCTTCGCGGCGCAAAGCCATTCGTCGGACTCGGGCTACACAAGCTATCTGGACGATCTGACGCTGTACGCGGAGAGCTTCGACAGCGCGGCGACATCGTCGGCGCCGCCCGGCTGGACGACGGACACAGGCGGCGGCACGGTGCAGGTGAAGGCGGTGCCGAGCGGCACGAACAAGAGCATCGAGCTGCGCGATACGAATTCCTCGGACATTGTGAAGGCGTACAAGACGTTCCCGTCGCAGACGGGCACGGTGACCGCCGAATTCAAGCTGATGTTCCCGGCGACGGGCAGCTCCAACTATGTGACTCTGTACGACGGCAGCACGGAAGCGGTGCGCTTCCGGACAATCGGCAGCGATATGCAGTATATGTACAGCGGCACGGAAACGACGCTGCAGAGCTACAGCCCGAATACGTGGTACACGATCAAGCTGGTGGCGAACCCGGCGACGGACAAGTGCGATGTCTACATCGACGGCGTGCTGGTCGGCTCGCAGCTCAATTTCCGCAACGCCGCTTCGGGACTGGATCGGTTCGATTTCCGCTCGCATAGCACGCATGCGAACTACTACGGCTATTTGGACGATGTTCTGATTCACTATTGATTGTGCGCCGGCTCGTACAAAAAAACGTCCCGAATCGTCTTTGTCGAGATTCGGGACGATCAAAAAGAGGAGTGATTGATTCATGCTGCGCGTAGCAATACTCAGTTTCTGGCACATTCATGCGGATGGCCATTATCGGCAAGCCGTTGAACATCCGGATACGGTCGTGATGAAGTTGTGGGACGAAGACCTGGGCAGGGGAAAGCAGCAATCGGCCGACCGCGGAATCCCGTATGTGGAGCATTTGGACGAGATATGGTCGGATCCGGACATCGACGCCGTCATCGTATGCGCGCCGACGAACCGGCACGTTGACATCATGGTCCAGGCGGCCCGGGCGGGCAAGCATATTTTTACGGAAAAGGTGCTGGCGCCGACTTTGCGGGAATGCAACGAGATCCTGCAAGCGGTGGAACAGTCCGGGGTCAAGCTGATGGTGGCCCTGCCGCAATTGTACGAAAGCTATACACTGGCGATCCAGGATGTTTTGGCGAAGGGGCTCATCGGGGAGCTCACATCGGCCAGAGTGCGCCGCTCGAATCATGGCGTGGTCAATTATCCTCGCAGGAACTTTTCCCACTTCTTCAATAAGGAGCAAAGCCATGGAGGGGCCTTGATCGACGTAGGCTGCCACCCGATGTATGTGGCCCGGCTGTTCCTTGGCATGCCGGAAAGCGTCAGCGCCAGCTACGGGTATATGACCGGCAAGCAAGTCGAGGACAATGCGGTGTCGGTGCTCCGGTATGCAAATGGAGCCTTGGGGACGGTGGAGTCGAGTTTCGTGAATCCCTTCTCCCCTTACAGCATGGAATTGCATGGCACGGAAGGAGTTCTGCTCTGCGGGTATCCCGAACATATCGTTCAGCTGCGGACGACCCGCTTCGGCGAAGAAGCCGCCACACAGTGGACGCTCGTGGATAAGCCGCAGCGGCAACCGATGGCGTTGGCGCAATGGGTGTCGCATATTCAGAACGACACGATCGCCGAAGAAAACATTGCCCTTGCCGTCGATTTAACGAAACTGATGGAGGCTTCCAATCTTTCCGCGGCATTGGATCGTCCGGTCCGGATCGACAGTTTAGCCAATTGAGCATGGGGGGCACTCGGATATGAGCGACAAGGTGAGAATCGCGGTAATCGGGGCCGGCAAAATGGCGAACAGCGTCCATTATCCGTCCTTGCAGACGCTGGACGATGTCGAAATGGTCGGGATCTGCGACTTGTTCCCCGACCTGCTGCATGCGACAGCCGACAAATACGGCATCCGCAATCGCTATACCGATTATCGCCGGATGATTGAAGAGACGAACCCGCAAGCCGTTTATGTCATCGGGCAACCGCATATCATGTACGATATCTGGATGTGGTGCCTGGAACGCGGCTTGAATCTCTATATTGAGAAGCCGCTCGGGCTTTCGATGCATCAGGCAAGAGCGTTGGCCTATGTCGCCGAGAAGAATCGCTGCATCACGCAAGTCAGCTTCCAACGGCGAAATTCGCCGCTTGCGGTCAAACTGCGCGAGGAATGCCTGAAGCGCGGGCCGATCACCCATGCGGTGTGCCGGTTCTATAAATCGAGCATGACCCCTTTTCTTGGTGCAAGGGACCGGATGATGGACGATACGGTGCACGCCATCGATACGATTCGCTGGATGTGCGGGGGAAATGTCGTCAAGGTCGAGAGTACGACCAAGCGGGTCGGCGTTCCGGATATCAACTTCGTTTCGGCAACGCTTTCCTTCGACAACGGCTCACATGGCTATCTGCTGAACAGCTTTTCGAGCGGCCGCCGCATTTTTTCGGTTGAAATGCATGCGCCAAACATATGTGCGGAAGCGGAATTGGAAACTCGCGGCTGCCTCTATGCAGACGGCGATATTGCGGGCGTGGCTTATGATGCGCGTGAAGCGGCAGGATCGAACGAGAAGTTTATTTATGGCGGTTTTCAGCCGAAACACCGCGAGTTTATCGACTGCCTGAAAGAGGGCACTCAGCCGTCGTCCAACTTCCAGGATGCGCTGAAGACGATGGAAGTGGCGGAGACCATATTGGCGCAAGCGCTGATGAATGGCAACTGATTCTGAAGATGCCGGAGCAATCCGTTTTAATCTCATAAATCAACCTATATAAACGAAGGCGGTGCATCCAAGGATGTCTCGAGGGAAAGTATTGATCGTAATCGGGGACGCAACCGAAACCGTGGATACGTTATATCCTTATTACCGTATTCAGGAAGAAGATTTCGAACCGGTCGTAGCTGGCCCGGATAAGCGCCGCTACGCGATGGTGTTGCATGAACGGCCCCAAAGCGGCTGGGATATAACCAGAGAGTTCGAAGGGTACACCATTCAGGCGGATATTGCGTTTCGCGATGTGAACCCGGCGGACTACGTCGGCATCTTTTTCTCCGGTGGCCGGGCTCCCGAGTACATCCGCGACGATCCCGCGCTGATTGAGATCACCCGCCATTTTTTCGCTTGCAACAAGCCCGTTGCAAGTGTCTGTCATGGGGTGGAAATCCCTTGCCGGGCAGGCGTGGTCAAGGGACGCAGGATGGCAACCGTAGCCAAGTGCCGGTTTGACCTGGAAGTTTGCGGAGGGATCTACGAGGACAGCCCTTGCGTGGTGGACGGCAATCTGGTCAGCGGACGAACGTATCATGATCATGGGCAGTACATGAAGGAATGGATTCGATTGCTGTTGGAAGAATGCGTGAAGCAGGAGACATAATATCTATTTTGCCGTATCTGCGCGGGAGACTTGTTCGCCGCTTGCCGAATGGAATCGCTTCGCAGCCGGCGGCAATGACACGGAAGGGGAGAATGAAGGATGATGGGAAGAATAACGAGTGCGACGGGGAAGGCCAAATTATTTCCGGCAAGACGAGTAACGTGACACTGCGCAACAACACCTTCTGGAACTCGGTCGGCTCTCTTACGCTGCGCCACGGCAATAACAACGAAGTGTACGGCAACACGTTCATGGGAGACGGGGTCAAGGCGGATGTCGGCGGCACGGTCACGGTGCAGGAGCTCCCGAACGTGACCAACAAGGAGCTTGCGGTTTGCTGACAGCAGCGCCATGGGCAGTGTGGGTATCCTGAAGGCGTTGTCCCCGCGCACCAGCGTGCAAACTTATTCGGCCAACACGTGGTACACGACCCGAATCGTTGCAAGGCCGATGACCGACTAGTTCGACCTGTATGTGGACGGCGTGAAGAAAATCAACAACCAGAGCTTTCACAACGCGGTTGCAAGCATTGCTACCGTTACAATCGGCTCGTTTAATGCGACATTCAGCACCGCCTATTTCGACAACATCCTCGTGTATGTGCATAACGAGCTGTAAGTAACAGAATGCCCGCCTCGCCAGCATGAGACGGGGCGGGCCGTCATGCGGGCGGCGCGGCCAGCAGCTTTCGTTCGGGCTGCGCCGGCGGCATTTTATCGTGAGCTGCCGTTGGCAGTCAAGGTGGGGTATCATCTTCAGGTTTACTTTAACCGGGTGTTTAAGAAGCTGACAGGCAGAACGCCGGTCGGTTGCCGAAGCGAATGCGAGAAGGAAGGTTGATTCCAAAATGATCCGATTTGACCGTTTTCCGCAGGGCAAACATAAGGCGGTAACGCTTAGCTATGACGATGGCAGAGAATTTGACCGAAGAATGGTAGAAATCATGAACCGGCACGGCATTCGGGGGACGTTTCATTTAAACTCCTCAAGGCTGAGCTTGCCGGGACATGTCGAAAGCGCCGAGCTTGCCGACTTGTTCGACGGCCATGAAGTATCCGCCCATACGGTGAACCATCCGTTCCTTCATATGAGTCCGCCGGAAACGATTGCAACGGAAACCTTGAATGATCGCCGCGAGCTTGAGAACCTGATCGGTTATCCGATCAAAGGGATGTCGTATCCATATGGTTCCTGGAACCAAGAAGTTGTCGCTATTCTGCGTGCCACCGGCATGGAATATGCACGAACAACACAGTCCAGCGGCGTATTCGATATGCCTGCCGATTTCCTGGCCTGGAAGCCGACTTGCCATCACAGGGAAATGCTTGCTTTTGCGCAGAAGCTGATCGACTTGCAGATGAAACATACACGAATGGCATTGCTGTACGTATGGGGACACAGCTACGAATTCGATAACGATGGCAATTGGCAGCAACTGGAACAGTTTTGCCGGCTAGTCGGCAGCCAGAAGGATATATGGTTTGCGACTAATAGCGAAATCGTTGGCTACATGCAGGCTATTCAACGGCTGCGTTGTTCGGCGTCCGGTCAACTCGTCCATAATCCATCGGCCATATCGGTCTGGTTCAGCGTAAATGGCAACGCCGTAGAAGTGCAAGCCGGTGAAACGAGGAAGTTGGCTCACTGTTGAAGGAGAAGAAAGCGTCGATGATTTTCCATTCGCTGGACGACGGGATCGGCATGGACCAGGAGAAAATCGACAAGCTGTTGGATCTCGAGCATAAACATGCGGGATACGGCATTCGCAACGTTCGGGAACGGCTGCTGCTGCACTACGGTTCCGAATGCGATCTCGAGATGGAAAGCGTGGCAGGAGTAATTTGTTTGCCATACTCGCCTGGGGTCGTACCCGTGTATTTGCGAAACATTCGAATGAAAGGGGTAATGTTCGGATAGCCGACCTGCTCGCTGCCGGCGGGCACCTACAACGACGCCGTTGCGCTGGCGCTTGCGGGCGGCGACATTCCGGACATCATTTTCATCAACGGTACGGATATTGCCAACAAGTACGGACAACAAGGCGCGTTGCTCGAATTCAACACCGTTATCGACAAGATGCCGAATTTGAAAAAATTCTGGGAGAAGAATCCCGATGCCAAGAGGCGTGCGACGTCGCCGGAAGGCAAAACGTACATGGCCATCAATGACGGCCTGGGGTACAGCAACCAGCAAATCTGGATGTACCGTATGTACCAGGATTTGGACACCGGCGAAGTGAAATACGGTCAGGTGACGAGTCAATACAAGAAAATGATCGAGTATTTGAACAAATTCAACAAAGAAAACCTTCTGGTGGAGGAGAAGATTTCGCCTTGTTCCTGAAACAGGTTCCGGGCTGTTACTTTTGGCTGGGCTCGGGTCCCCAGGAACATGCGGATCAGGCCTACGGGCTGCACAGCCCCCGGTTTGTCGTTGACGAAGCCTGCATCCCGCTGGGAGCCAGGCTGCTGGCAGCCATTGGATTATCTCGATTAGGAGGTCCACTTCTGAAATCTGCGAGGTGCACGAAATTATATACGAAAAATCATATATAATAAAGGTTGGACCTGCCAATTCCGGCGATTATATGCGAAATTTCATACATAGTTCGCGATTTTAGCCTCATTTTTGAAAATATATATGAAAAATCATCTATAATCTCTGCACCCATCCGTTCTCACCAATTGGTCAACAGTTAATCGACAGCCACAAAAGATGGCCTATTTCGCAACTCCCTCTGCAGAAACTAATGATGGTGATGGGCGTGTGCATCGGGCGGGCTCGCTTTAATATGGCATAAAAGCTTGTCCTCATGCTTGTGTTTCTCCGATTCGACTTGTAACGTTACGTGGCGAATGTTGTTATGCTCCAGCATATGCTCGACTTTGTGCAATAAAGCTTCCGTCTCGTACACGGACTTGTTTCCGTCCACGACAATATGAGCAGTCAGGGCATGCATATTGCTTGTAATCGACCAGATATGCAGATCATGCACACCGTTGACGCCATCGACCTTCAAGATGACCTGCGCGATGTCCTCCACGTTCATATTGCGCGGCGTTCCTTCCATTAACACATGCATGGATGATTTGCTCACAAGATAGCCGCTGCGGAGTACCAGTACAGCAACGATGACACTGGCCAGCGGGTCGGCCCAGCCCCAGCCAAAAAACATCATAAGCAGAGCCACGGCAATTGCCCCTACTGAACCCAGCATATCGCTGATGACATGCAAGAAAGCACTGCGCATATTCAAATTATGCTCCGTATCGCCGCCGCGCATCATAATCCACGCAACCAGGATGTTGACCAGCAGCCCAATGGTACTGATGATCAGCATGCCGACCGTAGCGACTTCCGGCGGATTGGAAAACCGTTCCATCGCTTCGTAAAAGATGTAAAGGGAAATGCCGATCAAGGTTAACCCGTTGAGCGTAGCCGCCAGTATTTCAAAACGCCTGTACCCGTATGTTTTCCCTGTACTGACCGCTTTTTCGCCAAATTTGAAGGCGAGCAAGGCAATGGCCAAGGCAAGGGAGTCGGACAGCATATGCCCCGCATCCGATAACAGAGCCAAGCTGTTCGTAATAAACCCGCCTGCAGCTTCGATTCCCATATATGCCGTGATGACCACAAACGAAATCAGCAAAATCTTTTTGTTGTTGGCGGTATGCCCGTGGTCGTGACCATGACGATGGTCCTGATGATGTTCCGACATAGAAATTCCTCCAATATTTATATATGAACATGTATTCATATATTATTGTTGAACTCATTATAGATGGTTTAAAAAATCAATGTCAAGTCAAGTTTTGATTTTAATAGGGCGTGAGGAGATGGTAAATGATAAGGAAGCGAGTCGTTCATCAAAAAAGCGTTTGACTAAATATAGGGTACTGGGGTATACTAAATTCAAGAAAGCCATTGAAGAACAGGGATATGACGTGGGATAAGCGATTCGACAAAGGAGTGGAGCACGGTGGAAACAACAGCCGCCAAGACAAAACAGTCGTCTTTTCAAATAACGGGCATGACATGCGCTGCTTGCGCTAACCGGATTGAAAAAGGGCTTGGCAAGCTGCCCGGCGTAACCAACGCAACGGTAAACTTTGCGATGGAAACGGCCCGCGTCGAATATTCGGCGGGTGAAGTCACGATTGAGGATATGCAGGAAAAAGTCAAAAAGCTGGGCTACGAAGCTTTGGTCAAACAGGAGAATCGGGATGCGGGCGACCACCGCCTTCACGAGATTCGCCAGCAGAAGCTGAAATTGCTTGTCTCCGCGATTCTTTCTTTTCCGCTGCTGTGGACGATGGTGGGTCACTTCTCGTATACGTCTTGGATGTACACGCCGGAATTCCTGATGAATCCCTGGGTTCAACTTCTGCTGGCCACGCCGGTACAGTTCTACATCGGGAAGCAGTTTTATGTCGGCGCGTATAAGGCACTTCGGAATCGCAGCGCCAATATGGATGTTCTGATCGCGCTGGGTACATCGGCCGCCTATTTATATAGTCTGTACCTGACGATCGACTGGTATGCGGCCGGGGGTCAGATGCATCATAGCCCCGCGCTTTACTACGAAACCAGTGCAGTTTTGATTACTTTGGTTATCATGGGGAAGTTGTTCGAGGCGCTGGCCAAGGGCCGCACTTCGGAAGCGATCAAGTCGTTGATGGGGCTGCAAGCGAAAACGGCTCTGGTCGTTCGGCACGGCCAGGAAATCACGATCCCGGTGGAAGGCGTTATCGTAGGGGATGTCGTGCTGGTTCGCCCCGGCGATAAAGTCCCGGTGGACGGCCAAGTGCTGGAGGGCGTGTCATCGGTGGATGAATCGATGCTGACGGGCGAAAGCCTTCCGGTAGAGAAGAAGGCTGGCGATGCGGTCATCGGGGCTACCCTCAACAAAAACGGCATGCTGCGCATCAAGGCGACCAAAGTCGGCAAAGAAACCGCGCTTGCGCAAATTATTAAAGTCGTAGAAGAAGCCCAAGGCTCCAAAGCGCAGATTCAACGCGTAGCCGATGTGATTTCCGGCATATTTGTTCCGATCGTTGTAGGAATTGCGCTGGTGATGTTTCTGGTTTGGTACTTCTTCGTTACGCCGGGCGATTTTGCCCATGCTCTTGAAATTGCCATTGCCATTCTCGTGATTGCTTGCCCATGTGCGCTCGGTTTGGCTACGCCAACTTCGATTATGGCCGGTTCCGGCCGCGCGGCGGAGATGGGCATTTTGTTCAAGGGCGGCGAACATTTGGAGCAGACGCACAAGATCAATACGATCATTCTGGACAAAACCGGCACGGTCACCAAAGGCAAACCGGAGCTGACCGATGTGATCACGCAAGACAACGAAGCGGATTTCCTTCGACTTGTCGGCGCGGCCGAAAAAAATTCGGAACATCCGCTGGCGGAAGCGATTGTGGCCGGTATTGGAGCCAAACAAATCCAGCTGCCTGGCGCCGAATCGTTTGAAGCCGTTCCGGGCTACGGCATCAAAGCCGTAGTAGAAGGGCGCGAGCTGCTTGTCGGCACACGCCGCTTGTTGGAAACGTATAACGTGGATGCGAAGGCGGCTTATGAGCCGATGTCCCGTCTGGAGGAAGCAGGCAAAACCGCGATGCTGGTTGCCATCGACAATCGTTACGCCGGTATGGTCGCGGTAGCCGATACGATCAAGGAAACATCGAAAGCGGCGGTGAGCCGCCTGAAGCAAATGGGCATCGAGGTCATCATGATTACCGGCGACAACGAACGGACGGCCAAGGCGATTGCGGCTCAAGTCGGCATTGACCATGTGCGGGCGGAAGTGCTGCCGGAAGGCAAAGCCGAGGAAGTGAAAAAATTGCAGGCCCGGGGCAAAAAAGTGGCGATGGTCGGCGATGGCATCAATGATGCGCCGGCGCTGGCGACGGCGGACATCGGCATGGCCATCGGTACCGGAACGGATGTGGCGATGGAAGCAGCAGATGTGACCCTGATGCGCGGGGATCTGGCGAGCATCCCCGATGCAATCTACATGAGCCGCAAGACGATGGCCAATATTAAACAGAATCTGTTTTGGGCGCTGGGTTATAACACGCTCGGCATTCCGATTGCCGCAATTGGCTTGCTGGCTCCATGGGTGGCAGGTGCAGCAATGGCGTTAAGCTCGGTGTCGGTTGTCCTTAATGCGCTTCGCTTGCAACGTGTGAAAGTGCGCCACTAATCGGAACTTCGGAATGGAGCGAATCTACAATGAAAAAAACGATGACGCTTATGTTGGGCGGAGTGTTGGCTGTTGGCTTGCTGGCGGCTTGCAGTACGCCGAAGGAAAGTGCCGACGGACACGGCGGCTCCCATCAACGCGGAGCCTATCAAGCTTCCTTTTCGTTTGCATCAGGTGCAGCGAAAGCATCCGAAAACACGAAGCTGGCTATTCAGGTGACAGACGCCAACGGCAAGGCCGTCCAGGATTTTGAAATCAACCACGAAAAACTGATGCATCTGATCATCGTGAATAAGGATCTGTCTTTCTTCAACCATATCCATCCCGAATGGGACGGAAAAGGAACGTTCACGGTAGACACCTCGTTTCCAAGTGGCGGTGAATACAAGCTTTTTGCCGATTTTGTTCCGAAAGGCGGATCGGGCGCAACCCTGGGCGAATGGGTGAAAGTAGACGGAGAAACCAAACCGCAGGCAAGCGTCACAGCGGATGCGAAGTTGGTGAAGGTGGTGGACGGCAAAGAAGTCACGCTGGCGCTTGGCGGCACAAAGGCGAAAACTGAAGCCAAGCTGACTTTTACCGTCAAGAACGACAAAACGAAAGAAGGCATCAGCAATCTGGAACCATACCTCGGCGCTGTCGGGCACGTCGTCATTTTATCGGAAGATACCGAGCAATACCTCCATGTGCACCCTGTGGATGAAAAAGCGTCCGGACCGGAAGCGCAATTTATGACGACTTTCCCGAATCCCGGCACGTATAAAATTTGGGGGCAGTTCCGGCATCAAGGAAACGTCTTTACGGTCCCTTATGTCGTGGAGATTCAATAAAGCTGCTTTGTTTGTCTTTTTCAGACGCGGCGATCAACAACTTGAAGCTCTCAAGGATAACCTTGGGGGCTTTTTTCAATTTTGTCGTCTGATATAATGATCGTGATAGAACGTAGGAGGAAAGCAAATGAGCGCCAAACCCAAACTGGTCGTCACGGAAACGGAACCGACGCCGATTGTAAAGGATTTTATGACGTTCGCGGCATACGCGGAAAAGCACGAGATCCTGTTGACGAAAAAACTAAAATGGTTGCCACGCGCAGACTTGCAGTCCCTCAACAAGCTGATGACCGTTCCGGAACCGGAGGTTACGGATTACTCCGATCAGAAGGCCTATCCGCTGTTGACCCTGTTTCATCATCTGGCGCTGGCCGCGAAGCTGTTTCGCACGGAACCGCATTCAAGCGGCCAACAAATACTGCTCCCTACCGAGCGGTTGCCTTTGTTCTACAGCCTTACCCCCACGGAAAAGTATATTTCTTTGCTGGAAGCGTTTTGGGTCGATGCAGATTGGTCGACCATGACGATGACCCATAATAACATGGGGCTTCTGCTGGAGGTTCGCACGGTGTTCGAATATTTGGAGAATCTTCCTTCAGGGTGCCTGATTGATGGGAGTGGCGACGATGGCCAAAAACTTTTTCAACTTCGATGGCGATGGGGCTATTTTATCCATTATTTTCGGTATTTCGGATTCTGGGTGACGACGGCGAACAAAGCGCCGGCTATACCATCAAGATCCAAGTTTGACTATCCGCTGCAAACACTTGCTCCGACTAATTTGTTTTATACCCTCGGCATGGAGCTTATCAAGACCAGGGATTTGCAAAGCTGGAACGTGAATCTGCGGCGTGAATTAGGCGATTGGCGCGGTATTCCCGGAGAACCGTTCTGGGAATATGAAGATGAAGATGAAGATGAGAATCAAGATGAGAATGAAGTTGAAAATGAAGATGAAGATGAAGATGAAGATGAGAATGAAAATGATGATGAGTGGGTGGCGATAGATTTCGCTGAATCGCTGGTTCATCTTTTTCCTGAAGGCGAATTGACTCAATGGTTGCCAAGGCTAACCGGTAAGTTTTTTGATGGCACGTATACGCTTCAAGTAGTCGTCCGCCGAAACTGCTGGAGGCGGATTCGTCTCTCGTCGCATGCTACTTTATACGATCTGCACGCGGTGATTCAGCAGGCATTCGATTTCGACGATGACCATCTGTATGCTTTTTTCCTGGATGGAAAGAAATGGTCAACCAAGCGCGCGTTTTATTCGCCGGATGATGATGACGGGCCAGCTGTAACCGAGGCTTATCTGGGAGAATTGGATTTGTCGGTGGGGCAAACGTTTGTGTATGTGTTCGATTACGGCGCTGAATGGGTTTTCAAAATAACCGTCGAGAACAGTGAGCCGACCGACACGCATCAGTTGCAACCTCAAGTAATTGAATCGAATGGCGCAGCTCCCAGGCAGTATAGAGACTATGAGTAAGCATTTTTCGTTGCCGCGGCAGCACCGTGGACACTCTCACGGCATCATGCGGGGCCGGGCAACGAAAATAGCCCGTAAAAAATGGCTTATTTGCTCGATTTGGAGTGCTTCGTCGGAAATAGCCAGTGAAAACAGGGCTTATTTGCTCCGCCTGGCCCTCAAATCGGGCATTTAGCCGAAATACGCAGTGATTTCACTGGGTATTTTGGAAAGACTGTCCGTTTTAGGCGAAATAGGCAATAAAACATGGCCTATTCTACAAGACGTTTCATCGGAGCGGAGCGGTAGTGAAGCGGATGGGTCAGCTGGCGAGGAGACGGGAGCGGAGAGAGAGGGAGGGATTGACTTATCAAAATGGTCGCGTTTTCCTGTAGGCGCCCGGCCTTGTCCCCGTTGCGGACTTGAACGCCTTGGAGAAGTGATGAACGTCGGCAAAGCCGCAATATTCGCTCGTTTGCTGCAACGACCAACCGTCCTTCAACAATTCCTTGGCGTGCTCGATTCGAAGCCTCATCAAATACCGGTAGGGAGTCGTCCCGAAATGCCGCTTGAACAGTACGGAGAATCGGGACGGGGACAAGCTGGCTCTCCGGGCCATATCGTCGACGTTGATCGGGTCGGACAGATGAAAGGCGAAATAAGACGTGATCCAATTCAGGAAAGGCTGGGAGGCCAAGGCGGCAGGCTGCGGTTTCATGTACGTTTTAAATACGAGCGTCAACCATTCGTGAGCATGTCGATTGGCTTCCATGATGCCGATGTATGTCTGAAGCTGCCAGCACTCGATCATCTTCAACGTGACGTCCCTCAACTTGTTTTTGAGAGGCGCATTAATGTGGAACGGGATTTGCAAGTCTTCGCAATCGCGAAGCCTCGGCTGCATAAAGGAAGCATACGCAGACATGTCCAGTTGGCCGGGCTTCGTGACGAAACTGGTTTCCCGTTGCGGA
This sequence comes from Paenibacillus cymbidii, assembly GCF_004764705.1. GTDB lineage: Bacteria > Bacillota > Bacilli > Paenibacillales > NBRC-103111 > Paenibacillus_AN > Paenibacillus_AN cymbidii. The sequence continues at coordinate 46,944 of NZ_SHLX01000036.1, forward strand.
TTATAGAAGAAGTCCAGATGCACGTACGGATTGATCGTGTTGTCGAGCCCCCGGATCGTGTGAACGTCGCCCGGCTGAAGCAGGCAAAGATCGCCCGGTTCCACACGATTCGCGACTCCGCCGATGGTCACCTCGAACGTTCCTTCCTGCATGTAAATGATGACGTAATCGAGCAAATTGCGTTCGCCGAGAAAAAAGGGAGGGCGGATCGCATAGTCGGCGCTTCGAATAAAGGGAGTGATGACGTGCTCCGATAGTTTCACGCGAATTCTCCTGGCTGTGGCGTCTGCAAAACAATCGTTTTTGACATCAAATTCGCAACGATTATCCAATGGCATCCTGCTGCATTTCGATTACACTGTGCTCATGTGACAAGGGTAGTATACCATTTCGCAAAACGAGGTTAAAGCACATGAGAAAAACGTATATCGGCGAAAAATCGAGGGAAATCCGGTTTCCGCTCGGCGGAATCGGCAGCGGGTGCATCGGGCTTGCGGGCAACGGCCGGCTCGTGGATTGGGAAATATTCAATCGTCCGAACAAGAACAGTTTCAACGGTTTTAGCCATTTTTCCGCGAAGGCGGAAAGAGGCGATCAACTGCTGGACGCGCGTGTGTTGAACGGAGATTTGCGAGGCCATTACGTCGGTGAGTCGCTTCGGGCAGCCCCGTTGCATAGCGGATACGGCTTCGGCCCCGAGAGTCAGACGATGGCGGGAATGCCGCATTTTGCAGAGACGAGTTTTATCGGCGAATTTCCAATTGCCGAAATGACGTTCAAGGACGCGGCTTTCCCCGGGGATATCCGTCTGATGGCGTTTAACCCGTTCATTCCGTTGCAAGAGGACGATTCAAGCCTTCCCGCAGCGTTCTTCGAATGGGAAATCGCCAATCCGACGGAGGACCCGATTCGTTATACCGTTGCGTTATCGGCCGGCAATCCGCTTCCGACGCAGCAGGTATTTCAGCGATATGCCCAAATGAGCGCAACGGGCGATCGTACCCTGCATACGATTCAAACCGGTTCCAATCAATACAGCGCCGATCATGCCCTTTATGGTGATATTACCCTTGCGACGGACGCTGAAGATGTCAGCTATCAGGAATTTTGGTACCGCGGCGGCTGGTGCGATAATCTGGAAATGTTTTGGCGGGATTTCGCGCGCCCCGGCCCGCTGAACAACCGTAATTATCCCGAGAGCGAACCGCCTCCCGTCCGCAAGGATACGGCCACATTGGCGGCGCGAGCAGAGCTGCAGCCTGGCGAAAAAAAGACGTTCCGGTTTCTGATCGCCTGGAACTTCCCGAATGTAGAGAATGTCTGGAATCCGAACCCATCGGGCCCTAACGCGTGGACGAATTATTACGCCTCGCTGTTCGAAGATTCCCGCGCAACGTCCCGATATGCGTTCGAGCATTGGGCTCGTTTGTACCGCGAGACGCTGGCGTTCAAAACGGCTTTGTTCGAATCCACCTTGCCTGAAGCGGTCGTCGAAGCGGTATCCGCGAATTTGTCCGTTATCAAGACACCTACCGTACTGCGTCTGACCGACGGTTCGTTGTACGGATTTGAGGGAAGCATTGCGGATATCGGCAGCTGCGAAGGTTCTTGCACGCATGTCTGGAATTATGCATACGTTGTTCCGTTTTTGTTCCCTCGCTTGGAACGAAGCATGAGAGAGTTGGACTTCAAGCACAACAGGCGCGAAGACGGCCGTATGTCGTTCCGGCTGATGCTTCCGCCCGGCCGCAAACGAATGGATTTCCGGGCTTGCCCGGACGGGCAATTCGGCGGCGTGGTCAAAGCTTATCGGGACTGGAAAATCAGCGGCGACACGGAATGGCTCCGTTCGATTTGGCCGGACATCCAATCTTCGCTCACTTATGCCTGGGCGGAGTCAAACGAAGATCGATGGGACCCCGATCGGACAGGCGTGCTTTGGGGGCGGCAGCATCATACGCTCGATATGGAGCTTTACGGGCCGAACGCCTGGCTTACCGGCTTTTATTTGGCCGCGCTCAAAGCCGGCGCCGAAATGGCCGCCTGCTTGGGTGAAACCGCCGACGCGGAGCAGTTTCGCGCCATTTATGCGAAGGGCAGAACGTGGGTTCATGAACATTTATTTAACGGGAATTATTTTATCCAGCAAGTCGATCTTGGGGATCGTTCCTTGCTCGAACGCTTTGACGAGAAGACGGTCGGCGTTTATTGGAATGAAGAGCTTAAAGAGATCAAATACCAGATCGGGAACGGCTGCGGCATCGATCAAGTTGTCGCCCAATGGCACGCGAACCTTTGCGGGCTTGGGGACATTTACGATAAGGAGAAGACGCGCTCGGCGCTGCTGTCGCTGTACAAGCATAATTTCAAACCGAGCATGCGCGGGGAGGCAAACACCTGGCGAATTTATTCGTTGAACGACGAAGGCGGGCTCGTCATCTGCACATGGCCGGAGGGCGCCAACAAGCCCGCGATTCCGCTGACTTACAATTCGGAAACGATGACGGGCTTCGAGTACCAAGCGGCGGCGCATATGATCCAAGAAGGACTATTGAACGAGGGCTTGTCCGTCGTGAAAGCCATCCGGGATCGTTACGACGGAGAGAAGCGCAACCCGTGGAACGAGATCGAATGCGGAAGCAACTATGCGCGGTCGATGGCCAGCTACTCGCTTCTGCAAGCTTACGGCGGCTTCGAATACGACATGGCAGCGGGCAGGATCGGATTTCATCCGGCGCACATGCCCGAGAACGGCGTTTTTCGTATCCTGTGGTCGCTTGATCAGGCGTGGGGCGTATACGAACAAACGACGGAGAAGGCAACGATTACAGTAATTGCCGGGAAATTAAACCTTCACTCGATAAGCGTATGCAACAAAGTAAAGGCTTTCAAGCATGCTGTTACAGTCGATTCGGCAAATCCCTTGACGGTTTTGATCGAGCGGGATCATCTTAGGTAAGCCGTATACGGATTGAATAATCCATATTCGTAGTCATGATCATAGATGCATGCGACAAGGAACCGGGAAACCGGGTCCATTTTTTTTGTGCGGCAAGGCTTTGTCAGCGAATTTTATTGGTTCCATGCGTGTAAATGTCATTTCAAAATGGACGTTGATATATAACATCATCTGATATATCATAGAAATATCGCGCCACGAATAGGGGGAGAAGATGGCAATGGGCTCAATGGTTGAGCACATGGAATTTTTGAAACGACTTACGGAGAACGTTATTGAAGCTTCCCGCATACGTCCTGGCGCTAACCTGGCGGCCCAGTCGACGGGAGAACGCTTATTGAAGAACGGTGCGCCGCTCATTAATGAGACGGGTATCGTGTTGATTCGACCGGGCGGACTTCACAACTATCCGTCATTTTGGATTCGTGATTTTGCCATGTCTCTGGAATGCGGACTTATCGATGCAGATGAAGTAAAGCCCTTGCTGCTGCTGACCGCCTCCAGACAGAATGGAAGCGACGAGATCATGTTCGACGCGGCGAGGATCCCGCCGTTTGCCGTGCCCGATCACATCAATCTTGACGGGAAGCCTGTCTTCTATCCAGGCACATATAGTTCGGGCACTGATCAAGGCGGCGGGAGATGGGGAGTGTATCCGCCTTACTGCGATCATTATTACTTCATCGTCATGGCGTATGAATATGTGAAACAATCCGGCGATCTGTCGATACTGGCACATGCGATTAATGGTTATTCGTTGCTGGATCGCATTCAGGCTGCTTACGAGGTTCCATGGCAAGATTATGAGAACGGAATCGTGTGGACAGAAGCAGACATGAGGGCTGTAAACTTTGGTTTTGTAGATTCCGTAATTCAAACCGGCCATTTGCTGTTCTCCACCATTCTGAAATACCGAACGAGCCACATGCTGATCACCCTTTATGAGAGCGCCTTGCAATCGTCTGAAGCAGAATGGCCGGAGCAAACGGAACGGGCAGGGATATTGGAACGGTTAGACACACTGCGGGAGCAGATCAAGCTGCTCGAGCAACACGTTCCGCAAGTTTTTGACAATGGGGATGGCTGGCTGAAGGCAGCGACAGGGATAAGCGGGCAGGCCGATGTATGGGGGACTTGTTATGCGATCTATACAGGCTTGCTTCGAGGGGAGCCGCGACAGGCGGCGCTCGAGGTCATACGGGACAGCTATCTGAATGGGTCAACGAGCTGCAAAGGGAATGTAAGGCATGTGCCGACAACAGCCGAATATTCGGCAGCCTCTTGTTGGGAAAGCAGCTGGACCACGAAGAATACTTACCAGAACGGAGCCTATTGGGGGACGCCGGTCGGTTGGTATGCCTACGCATTAAATGAAATCGAACCGGAATTATGCCAACGATTCGTTCAGGAATACATAAGCGAATTGAAAGCGGGGGATTACCGAATAACGGGAGGCGAAGGATCGCCTTGGGAGTGCTTCCATCCCGAACATGCTTACCGGCAAGGCCCCGTTTATTTGACAAGTGTGGCGGTGCCATATGGCGTAATCAAACAAATTCACGAGCTGAATACCGGATAGGCTCAGAAATAATGAAATGGAGCTTGGGCCGGCAGTCATTTGACAGCATATATTATCTTATCTATCATGAGATTGATCCATATGGCTGGAAAAGGTTGAGGTGCTGCGCAATGAGCAACAAGCTGGAATCGCTCGACAAGGATTCATTGGGAGATCGGTCCGACATCAAGGAAATGGTATATCTCAAATTGAAACAAATGATCATGAAGCGGGAATTTACACCGAACGAACGCATTGATGCTGTCGAAATCGCCCGCCAATTCGGAATCAGTCGCACTCCCGTTCGCGATGCGCTGAATATGTTGGATGCCGAAGGCTTTATTACGACCGTATCCCGTCAAGGCATCTATGTCAAAGGCATCTATAAGAAGGACCTGATTGAGCTTTTCCAATATCGCAAAATGGTAGAACTGTTTGCATTGGATCAAGGATTTGAGCATTTGCGTCTTCATTCGGACAAACTCGTTGACATTCTGAACGATGTAGCATCCTATTTTGACTCGGAAAAATATGATGGCACTAAAGTGATGGAAGCGGATATTGCTTTTCATAAATTCATTGTTGACTCTACCGAGAACGACAGAATAATCGAATCTTACAAAAAGTTAAACGGTCACGTCCAAATGGCACGCGCTTATTATTTGCAAGATTTGCAGCGGATCCAACTTGCTCATAACGAACACCATAAATTTTTGGACGAAATGAGGAAAGGCAACAAGGAGCAAGCGAAAATCTGTTTGCAAGAACATCTGGATCAAACCTTGAACAATTTGTTGAAGATCATTGATATCTACAAAGTTTTTTGACAGCTAATGGAGGGATGAGCGTGGGCAGGTTAATGGGCAAGGTAGCCATTGTAACCGGAGGTTCGGCTGGAATCGGTGCGGCAATTGCCAAGCTATTCGCCAAGGAAGGCGCCAATATTGCCATTGCCGATCTGAACGAAGAACGGGGACACCAAGTGCTGCATGCCATAGAGAGCTATGGCGTCAAGGGAATGATGATCAAGGCCGACGCCGGGAATAAAGATGACGTGATCCGCACCGTCGATGAGACGTTAGCCAAGCTTGGAAGATTGGATATTATGGTCAATAATGCAGCCATTATCCATCAGGCCAGTGTTGTGAATACGCTCGAAGAGGACTGGGAGCGCATCATCCGGAACAATCTGACGAGCTGCTTTCTCGGCAGCAAGTATGCGGCTAAAGCGATGATCGATCAGAAGCAAGGCGGTCGCATCATTAATGTGTCCTCTATTCATGCCACCTTGTCGGAGCCCAATTGTTCAGCCTATACAGCCGCCAAGGGCGGCGTGGAAGCATTCACAAGAACACTGGCAACAGAACTCGCTCCGCACAAGATTACAGCCAACATATTGGCACCCGGGGCAACCTATACCGAATTGACGCTGCCGATGTACACGCCTGCCGTTAAAGAAGCGTTGTTCAAACGGGTTCCCTTGCAGGATATTGCCGAGCCTGAAGAGATCGCCCATGCCGCTTTATATTTGGCATCGGCGGAGTCCAGATATATGACGGGGTCTACGCTTACGATTGATGGCGGATATGTCATGGACGGCAGTTTGCCCGGAGCTGCATATTGGGAAAAGTGATCTCTTTTTTTGCAGGACATGATATATCAATTGATATAACCATTAAAGGGGAATTGCTGCATGGAAGAAAAGCTGGTTTCTCACCTCGAGCTGTTACAACTATGTATGAGTAAGTTGATCGACGCGGGAATTCCCGAGGAACACGCCAGAACAACGGCAAGCGTACTGGTACATGCCAATTTGCGAGGCGTCGATTCGCATGGCGTGATGCGTATGGAGCATTATATTCAGAAAATCAGTCAGGGCGGCATCCGGGCCAATCCGACGATTGCCACGAAACCGACTGGAGCGGTTACAGCGATCGTGGACGGCGACGATGGACTTGGGCACGTGATTGTCGATCAAGCCATGAAAACCGCCATTGATATTGCCAACAATCAAGGCGTCGGGATGGTCAGCGCAATCAACAGCAGTCATTGCGGGGCGTTGTCTTATTTCGTCAAGATGGCGGCGGACAATGGCATGATCGGGATCGCCATGACCAACACGGATAAGATGGTTGTTCCATTTGGCGGGAGCTCTGCCTATTTTGGAACGAACCCGATGGCCTTCGGTTTCCCTGCCGGGGTCAATCCGCCCATTATCCTTGACATGGCCACAAGCGCTGTCGCTTATGGGAAAATCCTTGGCGCACTCCAAGCGGGGACGCAAATTCCGTCAGACTGGGGAGTGGATCAACACGGGCAGCCGGTAACCGATCCCCGCGATTTTGCTGCCCTGCTTCCTTTCGGAGGAGCCAAAGGCTATGCGCTCGGCATGGTCGTTGATATATTTTCCGGCATACTGACAGGATCGCCTTATGGCCCTCATATCGCAAAGATGCACGGCGGCGATCTCGGCGAGAAACGGAAGCTGGGTCATTTTGTATGTGCCATTGATATCGCCAGGTTTACTTCCGGCCGTTCTTTCCGAAGCAATATCGATCAAATGATTGGCGAGATTCATGCCATCCCCCCGGCGGCAGGATTCCGTCAGGTCATGATCCCCGGCGAGCCGGAAAATTTGAAGGAAGAGCATCGACGGGAGCACGGAATACCGCTGCCTATCGAAATCTATAACTTTCTTGCTCAAAGGTGAGGCGCCGGTTCCCTCTGCCTGATTTGGCCAGTATTGTTTCGACTGTCGAGAGAACCTCGGCAGTCTTTTTTTTCTGTTTTTGCTAACCGCCTTGAAAATTAAGGCATTCTGTATATGATTAATGAGAAGGAAGATTGGAAATTCGACAACTTTCTCCATTTTTCGAGATGGAATCTGTGTGAAACCGAAAAGAGGGATTGCAGTGCATCACGTACACGGCACATATAATATGACATTGGTTCTGTTCTCCTATTTGGTTGCGTCGGTGGCTTCTTATACCGTTCTTGACTTGGTGGGCAGAATCAGCACAGCCAGAGGGGGATCCCGCTTGCTGTGGATTTTATTCGGAGCGGCCGGGATGGGGCTCGGAGTATGGTCGATGCATTTTGTCGGCATGCTCGCCTTTTCGCTAAGCATGTCCGTCACCTACGATTTGGTGAAAGTGCTGCTGTCCGTGGTAGTCGTAATCGCGGCTTCGTTCGCCGCCCTGTTCGTTGTCGGCCGCAGGCGGTTGACAGTGCCCCATCTGCTCGGAGGAGGAGTGCTGCTCGCGACCGGCATATCGGCGATGCATTACATCGGCATGGCGTCGATGCAGATCGATATTACGTACCAGCCCGTCGTCTTTGTGCTTTCCATCCTGATCGCGCTCGTCGCTTCGCTGGTGGCGTTCTGGTTGTCGTTCTATTTTCGCGACGGCAACGAGCGCATCATTGTCTGGAAGAAGCTCGGCAGCAGCCTCATCATGGGCGCCGCCGTAGCCGGCATGCACTACACGGGCATGTATGCGGCGCGGTTCCAGATGAGGGAGCCGTCGGCCGTCTCGCATGGCATCGTGCTGAACCATACATTTCTGCCTTATTTTATTGCGGGCGGCACGCTGCTGACATTGGGGCTGTCGATTCTCGGCATATTTATCTCCAACCGCTTCTCGCGCAAAGAGTCGAAGATCCTGCAGAACGAGAAGTGGTATCGCTCGCTGTTCGACAACAACCAGGACGGCATTATTTCGATCGACATGAATACTCGCATTATCGGTTTCAATTCGTCCGCTACCCGAATTACCGGCTTGTCGCACGAATGGTTTCTCCACGAGACGATCGCGAGTCTGCTTCCTCACATCGTAGAAGAGGAGCGCGAGCGCACGCGGGAATTGTTTCTGAAATCGCTCGAAGGCGTAACGCAGAACTATAACACCGCGATCATCCACCAGGACGGCCGCCGCGTCGAACTGAGCGTTGTAAACGTGCCGGTCGAATTGGACGGGCAAGTCGTCGGAACTTACATCATCGCCAAAGATGTGACGGAGGAAGCCGCGGCGAAGGAACGGATTCAACATTTGGCCTTCCACGACGAACTGACGGGTATGCCGAACCGCAGGATGTTTTATCAGGCGTTGAACGGGAGGATCGACAATCGGGCGGAGGGGCTTTCCGTTGCGGTGATCGACATCGACCGATTCAAACTGATCAACGATTCGCTTGGTCATACATACGGGGACATGTTTCTGCAGGAAGTAAGCCGCCGGATGGAGCGCTGCATCCACGGCGATGAGATTATGCTGGCCCGAATGGGCGGGGACGAGTTCACCCTGCTCGTCGACGGACGCTACGGAAAGGACGAGGTCGCGCGGTTCGCGGAGCGGATCATTGAGGACGTAGCGGTGCCTTACCGGCTGAAGGAGAACGATTTCTACGTGACGGCGAGCATCGGCATCGCCATGTATCCGCAGGACGGAGAAGACGCGGTCCAACTGCTCAAGAACGCCGATACCGCGATGTATGAAGTCAAAAAGAATGGCAAAAACGGGTATCAGTTCTACACGGGCGAGTTGAACGAGCAACTGCAGGAGAAGATCGAGCTGGAAGCGGACCTCAGGCAGGCAATTGTGCGAAATCAGTTTGTTCTCGACTACCAACCGCAAATCCGGGCGGATGACGGCCAGATGATCGGCGTCGAGGCACTCGTCCGCTGGCACCATCCATCCAAGGGGATTCTTTCGCCCGGCCTGTTTATTCCGATCGCCGAAGAGACGGGCATTATCTATGAACTCGGCACATGGGTGCTGCGTGAAGCATGCCGGCAGATGAAGAAGTGGCATGATGCGGGCGGGCCGCTGATTACGGTATCGGTTAATCTGTCGTCCCAACAGTTTCATCAGCCGAATTTGTCGTCGTACGTAAAAGGGATTCTGGAAGAGACGGGCCTTGCGCCGCATTACCTGGAGCTGGAAATCACGGAAAGCATGATGATGGATCCCGTGGTGTCGACGGGCATCCTGAACGAACTGACGGATTACGGCATTCGGATCAGCCTGGACGACTTCGGGACGGGATATAGCTCCCTCAGCTACCTGAAGCTATTGCCGATCCACAAGCTCAAGATCGATCGTTCCTTTATCCGCGACATTACCGAGAATCGGAATGACCAGGCCATCGTATCCACCATTATATCCATGGCGCAGCATTTGAATATGGATGTCATCGCGGAAGGGATCGAGACGAAAGACCAACTCGATATTCTCATGGACAACGACTGCAGCAAAATCCAGGGCTATTACTACAGCCGGCCGCTTCCCGCGGCAGAGGTGGAAGAGGCGTTCTTCGTTCCCATGCGAAACGATTCCGGGAAATGACGCTGTTATTGTGGCATCAAGTATTCCTGCGATAAACATTCGGAGCTACGCCGACATACTTTTTGAACAGGCGAGAGAAGTAGAAAACATCCTTATAACATAGCGCATTGGAAATATCCTTCATTTGCAACTCGGTATGGACAAGCAATTTTTTGGCTTCGGCGATCTTTAACCGATGGATGTATTCATTCAAAGGAAACCCCGTATACTGACTGATGATCCTGCGCAAGGAAGGAACAGACAAGTGATGGCGTGCGGCTAATTTGGCTGCGTCAAGCGGTTGGAATAACGTATCGGAAATATCGAGCATCAATTGGGTGACCCGCTGTTTGCCTTCACTTTGCCGGGAGCGGCGTGATTGGAGGATCCATTCGAATAGAATCGATTCCAGCAATAAGGAAGCGCGATCCGCGTTGGAGGGAACGCCGCTGTCCATTAGCATGAGGATCAATTCCAATTTGCCGATTGTCGCCTCGTCCCATCCAACATGTTGCACGGTTTCCGTTTGAAATAACCAATCCTCCAACCATTCTTGAACGCGGCTTCCCTCGAAGCGAATATAATACTCGTCCCAATTCCCGCCCTCTTCAGGCCCGTAATGAAAATACGCATGGGGAAAAACGAAAAACAAACTTCCCTTCTCCACCGGCTGCACGATTCCCCCGTCGACCTGGTAAGTGCCGCGGCCGCCCGCGATATACCCGAAAGCCCAACTGTCGAAGGTCACTTGCTTTCGCCGAAGCGTCCTCCCCGGCAAATGCCCCATCTCGGTTATTATGAGCGACTTCACGCTCAGCTTCGATTTGTCTACTTTGAGATCGGCGATGCTTATGGGCTGCGGGCTGATCATATAGTCCATAAACTTAACCATTCGGTGTATTCCCTCCAGGTGCAAATGTAATTATCATTGGAGATATACAAAGGTTCATCACTTGTTTTATACTTTCGATTTTAATTATATGAAACATGCGTGAATGAACTTGAACAACTCAAATTATAAGGGAGATAGAACGCAAATGGAACGCAAGAACCGGCAAATTACCGCCGTAATTGTAGGAGCGGGACATCGGGCGCTCATTTACGCTTCTCTGGCAGAGCTTCATCCCGAACAATTGCAAATTGTGGGTGTGGTCGATCCGGATCCGATTCGAAGGGAACGGACGGCAAACAAATTCAAGCTTGCTCCCGAAGCGCAATTCGAATCGACCGAGCAACTGGTCCGGCTTGCAGGGAAGATCGCTGACGCCGCAATTAATGGAACGATGGACGCGCTCCATGTAGAAACGACGCTTCCCTTGCTTGAAGCCGGATATGATGTGCTGCTGGAGAAGCCAATCGGCACGTCGGAGGAGCAAGTATTGGAGCTGCTTGAGGTTGCCCGGCGCAATCGGCGCACCGTCATGATCTGCCACGTATTGCGTTACGCCCCGTTCTATGCCGAAATCAAGAAGCGGGTTCAGGCGGGCGTGATTGGGGATATTCTTACGATGCAGACCGCCGAGAATATCAGCTATCACCATATGGCGGTGGCGTTTATACGCGGCAAATGGAGCAGTGAAGCGAAGTGCGGGTCGTCTATACTCATGTCGAAATGCTGTCATGATTTGGATTTGCTTGCCTGGATGAAAGGAGAAGTTGCTCCTGCCTGGGTCAGCAGCTTTGGCGCATTGACGTATTTTCGCCCGGATCGCGCGCCCGAAGGGGCGGGGGAGCGTTGTTTGGACTGTGCGATCGAGCCGGCTTGTGTCTACTCGGCGAAGAAGCATTACATCGAGCAAGAGCGATGGAGCTCATACGTATGGCCGCATCATCATTTGGGCATTACGACTTCGCACGAACGGCAAATGGAATCGCTGCTCACGGATAATCCGTATGGGCGCTGCGTCTGGAAATGCGATAACGATGTAGTCGACCATCAATCGGTTGCCGTTCAGTTCGCAGACGGCTCGACGGCGACGCACACCTTGACCGGAGGAGCTTCGAAGCCCAGCCGGCGTATCCATTTGATCGGGACTGAAGGAGAGATCGAAGGCGTGATGGAGGACGGTTATTTCGTGATACGTCGTCCCGACCCGCGGAAAGGGCACGAATATTCGGAAGAGCGTGTCGCCATTAATGTTTCGCGTGACATGCACGGCGGAGGCGATATTCGTCTCATTGAAGATTTCGTCCGCGTGCTTCGCGGGGAAACTCCTTCCCTCTCCTCAACCGCCCTGGAATGCTCCATCAACGGGCATTTGATCGGATTTCGGGCAGACAGGTCGATGGCGGAGAAAACCGTTGTGAAAATCCCGGAAGTTGACGTTCAATAATTTGGCTAAGGAGTTGGCGTGAAAATGGAGCGTTTCGCGGAACAAACGGTATTTATTCGCGATGTGGAAACCGCCAGTCAATTGATGCGCCGTTATTATTGCACGGTGAAGGAAACGATGCGGGCGATGGCCGGTTATTTGCCTGCCATGAAGATGTGGCCAGCCAAAAAAATGCTGGCCCGGCATATCTGGTTTGACGCCATGCATGCGGATCTGCTCAGGTCCAGAACATTGGACTTGCGTTACCCGAGAGTCGATGTCGATAACCAATCCGACATTTATTTGATCCGGTTCCTCCGCCAGTTGCCGACGGCGTCATCGGACGAGCAATTTCTTGTGCATGTCTATCTCGTCATTAAGCCGATGCTGCTGGTCGCTCTCAAGGAATATTTGGCGGAAACGGATCCGCTCGACGACGCGCCGAGTCATGCCTACTTGAAACGGATCGTGACAGAGCTTGACGAACAACTGCAGGAAGCCGGGCAAGTAATCCAGCAGATCCCTGTCGATTCCGCGGCTATTGCGAAGTACCGGCAAGAATATGAGCAACTGATCGGCGGATGCGGAGGCGTTCACGGTCCGGATCGAGACAACGGGTTCGCGGTTCCGGCAAAGCGGTACGAGCTTCCGATGGAAGGCGGCCGCGACGCCTCGTGGGAGCCCGCAGTCATGCAGGTCCCCCCGCGCGATCCGCAGAATGTGCTGGAACAACGGCTCTGGATCGCGATCGATCATGCCAATGAAGTATGGGCCAGCGAAACGGCGGCCGCCCTCATTTGGGAGTATGAAGATATGCCGTGGAACTTGTATTTTAACGCGGCGCGGTGGACTTACGACGAAATGCGCCATGCGATGATGGGCGAGCAACGGTTGAAAGAGTTGGGCTTCGAAATGGGTGTCGATGTTCCGATGGTTCCGGATCATTGGCGAGCGTTCCGGGAAAGAGGGGTTCTGTCCTTGCTTCTGCTGGTGCATGGGCTGGAGCAGAAAGGTCCTTTGCATAAATCCAAGCTGAAACAGGAGCTATTTAAAGTAAACGACATTACCGGAGCGCAAGATTGCGATTACGATTGGGCGGATGAATCGAATCATATTTCGTTCGGACTGGCGTGGATCAAAGCGGTAGTCCCGGATTGGGACAAAGAGCGGATCATGGAAAAAACGCAGCAAATCGTAACCGAGTGGGTGGGGTGGATCCGGCATAAGCATGCAAGCGGCGAGCACGGCTACGAGAAATTTATGGAACGCATCGAGGCGAAAACGAAGTCGTACGCGGACAGTGAGAAACGGATCCAGGCGGATCCGACTCATCTGGCCAAACAACGGGGATTGTAGCGGAACAATTCCCGGCCAGAACAAGAGTCGATCCATTTTATCCGATCGTTGCGGCAGCCTCAGTCCAATGTGTCAATCAAGCGTTGCAAAAAGTAAATTCCCCGCATCTGGAGCGTGATCGTTTTGTTCAAATAAGCCTGGATCCGATCGGCCAGCTTCCTCGCATGTCCGATGTTTTGCGGATCCAGGAGCGCTATGGAATGCTTTAAATTTACGGTTTCCGCGGAATAAGCGGCGCCCTGCAGCACTTGAATCATCCTGATTTTAACAAGATGCGCTTCGTTATAGAGACGGTAGTCGTTGTCCGGCGCCCGCCCGGCGGCGAATAAACCGCTTTTCTCCCAGTAGCGGATGGCCGATCTGGAAGCGCCCGTCCGTCTGGAAGCCTCGCGGATGCTGAACGATTGGTTAAAGTTGCAAGCTTGGCTGCCTTCCGCATACGATTTCAACTCGTTTGCCAGTTGATCCAAACTCGTTTTATCCCCATGAAGCGCGACCTCCCGATCCCTGACGATCCATAATGCGTCATCCAACTCATTTCGTTGAAGACGATGCAGCACCTCGCCGGCAACTTCCATGCCGAATGCGGCAGCCATGGCTTGCAAGCATGCCAGATAAGCCTCATGCCGCTCCGTAAATAGGCGGTATCCGTTTGCGGTTCGCTCCGCAGGCGGAATTAATCCCTTCGCTTCGTAGTTCCGCAAGGTGTTGGCGCTGATCCGGTACTTTGCTGCCAACTGTTTTGGCCGAACCTCCATTTTGTTCCCCCTTGCAGAATTGGATAAAACCATAAAGTGCTTTGAAATATTTTTCGGGATGCAAGCTTAATTTCCTGCCAATAAATCTGCTGTACCTTCCCATTTGCTTAAATGTTGTACGATGGAGGTAATTCATTTTCAATTTTCAGGGAGGAGTATAAAATGATCATGAAACCTGTATTCCATTGCGACATGACGATCGAGGAGATTGGCGGGGCCGGCAAATCGTATATCGAATCGGCTTGGAAGGCATTATACGATTCGTTGCATGAGCAGTTGACGGCCGCTTTTCGCGAAATCGAGGATGCGGCTTACGGGCTTTATTTGGACCAGTTGATGCCCGCGTTATTTGACAGCCTGGAAGACGCCGGTTTCGAAACAGCGGAGCCGCTCGAGGAGCATGACTTCGTCATTGGGAAACGGCTGTTGTTTCGCCATTCGCTTGAAAAATGGGGGACCGAGGACAACAGATCCCGTGTGTTCTGGAATGTTGTCCGCAGAAAGAGCGACCAACAACCCATCGGTACGTTATTGACGGAGATTCCGCATTCTCACCTGAAGTTCGACATTCCGGCGGCACCTGAACTCTATCCGGTGAGAGAGCACGGAAAGCAACAAATCGCGCAAGAGATTCGACGGATCAAGGAGCAAAAGTAATGGCGAGTGCCGCGAGTTGCGCGGCGCTTTCACAACGAGTCGCAAGGAGCGGTCGGGATGTCGGTTACGGTGCAAGACACGATGCGCATGTCCATATTCCGGGTGGAGCAAGTCCGGTACGAATCGCGCCAATTCGTATCCGACCCGCAAGGATGTTACACGATTTCCTATGTGTGCGAAGGGCAGGTGGAGACGACGTGCTCCGGCGTCACTCATATCGCCGGAAGCGGCGATGTGATGATTCACCCCCCGCACGTTCCTTTCGAAGTGCGCGCCCGCCAGCCGGGGGAGCATCTGTTCGTGAATTTGGCGTTGAAGGTGCTGGACGAAGTCGATTTTGTCCGTCTCGCTTCGCTCAAGCGGATCATTCCGATTCGCGACAGGCAGGCGTATCAGGCTGCATTCTTCCGCCTGCAGCAAGCCTGGCTGCTGCCGGACTCGATGCTGCGCGAGACGAGAACGTTCGCGGCCGCCCTGGAGCTGCTCGCCGCGCTGATTGAAAGCAACACGGACAGCGACGAGGAGCGCGTTGTCCTGCATCGCCATGCGGAAGGCCGTCTGGCCGGCATCGTCGAAGCGATGGGCGAACGGCTTCACGAGAAGTTGACCGTCCAGGATCTGGCGAATCTCGTCCATTGGCATCCGGCTTATTTTCAGCGCAAATTCCGTTTGGCCTATGGGGTCAGTCCGATGGAAATGCTGCACAAGATGAGAATGCGCCAGGTCGTCCGTTTGCTGGAGGACCCCGACTATACGCTCGACCGCATCGCCGCCGACTGCGGCTATTACGACGCGGCCCACCTGAACAAGGCGTTTCGGCTGCAGCACCGGATGACTCCCGGGGAATATCGCAAAAGCTTGCGTTTTACCAAAAACAGCTTCGATTTTACATGGCGCGGAAACCTCGATCGCACGTAAGGTTAGGAGGAAAGCCGATCATCCATTCTCCTGCGAAGAGGTGCGTCATGAGGATCGTTTACCTGGATCTCGATTCGACAAGACCCGACCATTTGGGCTGCTACGGGTATCGCCGCAACACATCGCCCCACATCGACCGCATCGCCCGGGAGGGCGTTCTGTTCACCAATTATTATACGTCGGACGCGCCCTGCTTCCCGTCGCGCACGGCGCTGACGACCGGCCGCTTCGGCATCCATAACGGCGTCGTCGGACACGGGGGAACGGCAGGCGACCCCCGGCTCGAAGGCGCCTCGCGCCAGTTCAAGGATCGCTGCGCGAGCGACAACCTCGCCTCCGTGCTGAAGGCGAACGGATTCCGCACGGCGCTCGTCAGCCCGTTCGGCGAACGTCATTCCGCCTGGACGTTTTATGCCGGGTACCACGAGATGTACAACACCGGCAAGGGCGGCCAGGAATCCGCCGAAGAGGTGACGCCGACCGCGCTGCGCTGGATCGAACAGAACGCCAAGGATGACAATTGGCTCCTCTACGTCAACTATTGGGATCCGCATACGCCGTATCGCGTGCCGCCCGAGTACGACAACCCGTTCCGGGACGAGCCGCTTCCCGAGTGGCTGACGGAGGAAGTGCACGAGCGGCACAAGCGCAAACCCGGCCCCCACAGCGCGCTCGACATGTGGATGTACGGCAATGTCAACGATAGGAACATGTTGAAGTATCCCCGGTACCCCGGCGAGTTGACGGATATGGACACGCTTCGTCAGGCGATCGACGGCTACGACGTGGGCATCCGCTATATGGACGAGCATATTGGGCAATTGTTCGAGGCGTTCCGACGGCAAGGCGTCATGGACGATCTGGTCGTGATCATCAGTGCGGATCATGGCGAAAATATGGGCGAGCTTGGCATCTACGGCGAGCACGGCACGGCGGATCAGGCGACTTGCCGGATTCCGATGATTATTCGCTGGCCCGGTCTGACATCGGGTACTGCCGATCACGGGCTGCATTACCATCTCGACCTTGGTCCGACCTTGACCGACATGCTTGGCATCGGCGCTCCCGCATCGTGGGACGGAAGCAGCTACGCCGGTTCCATCCGGGAAGGCGGCGATACCGGCAGGGACTATCTGGTCGTATCGCAATGCGCCCATGTATGCCAACGCAGCGTTCGCTTCCGGGATTACTTGTACATTCGCACCTATCACGACGGCTATCATCTGTTTCCGCAGGAAATGCTGTTCGACGTGAAGCATGACCCGCACGAGCAGCACAATCTGGCCGCGGAGCGCCGCGATTTGTGCATGGAGGCGGTGTATTGCCTGAACGAGTGGCACGACCGGATGATGAGCACGATGCCTTTCGACAACGACCCGCTGTGGACGGTGATGAAGGAAGGCGGGCCGTTTCACGCAAAAGGGCATTTGGCGCGTTATGTGAAGCGGCTGGAGGAATCGGGGCGCGGGGACGCCGTTCCCGAGCTGCGCAGCAGGCATCCGCGGGAGTTTGCGTGATGGTTGTGTCACAGGAGCGTTGCTTCACCTGCTTCGACGTTCGGCTTGGATCGCCCCAAGCCGCGTCGGCTGCCGACGGCTCGTCGAGCGTCCAGACAAACGCCCCGCGGCCTTCATATGCTGTATGGTGCATCTGAAGGGAGGATTGGCGATGAGTGTGGGAGCCGGCTTCACCGGCATCGGCGGAATTCTTGTTCTGTTTATTTTGCTCGCAATCATATTCGCTGGTGTGTTTATCCTTTAATGCCATATTCGCTGCAAATAAGTCCGCGTTCATCGCGGGCTTATTTGTTTGCGCCCTATGCGCGGTTATTGATTCCGCGATGCTTACACGATGCTGAACATGTTGCGGTAGGAGCGGGGCGAGACGCCTTGCCACTTCTTGAACACATGGCTGAATTGATGCGGATCGTCGTAACCGACGAGAGTGCCGATCTGTTCGATCGGGTCGGCCGTTTCGCGCAAGTAGCGTTTGGCCGCCTGATGGCGCAGCCGCTGCAAATATTGCTGGGGGGCGGCTTCGAACCGCCGCCTGAACAGCCTTATATAATGGTCCTCGCTGATGTTGAGCCGCTTCGCCATATCGGCATTGGCGAACGGCAGCTGCAGATTCACCTGCATCTCCTCGGCGATCTGCTCCAGCGGTTCGCGGTAGGCGGTCGGAGCCTGGCGCCGTCTGTCGGACCGCAGGCGCAGCAGCGCCGTCACAATCAATTGCATATATCCCCGGCAAGCCAATTCGAACCCGGTACGCTGCGCTTTGAACTCCGCGCCGATTTCTTCCATCCAGCCGACGATTTCCCTTGGGACGCCGCGATAGCGGCGTTCGAACGCCGGCACGCCGTCCGAAACGAACGGCCAGCGGCAAACCCAATCCGGCCGGAACGCCGACTCCGCCACGACCATATCCCCGACAATCGTCAAGTCGAGCTCGTCGTACAAGTCGAAGTGGACGCCTAGCAGCTGTGCTGCCGGCGCGGAAACAATGGAAACCTGGTGGCGCACGGCAGGGGGAATAACCAGCAGGTCGCCACGCTCGTAGATCAGCGGTTCGGCAAGATCGGCGAATTGCACCGCCATGCTTCCGGCAAACACGAACATCAGCTCGCCGTCGTACAGCCTTCGCTGCGCCCCGTGAACGGGAGCGATGCGCTGGTGCTCGGCCCAATGCACGCTCGGGACGAACTCGCCCGGGTCCAGCGGGACCGGATGAGGATGGACGAAACGCTCCGCAGCCAACGGGCACTCTCCCTTCTCAGTATGATCGCTGATTCGCAAGTTTTGATCGTTGATCGACAACACAAGCCGTTGTCATCATGATACCATAGAAACGCAGGAAGCTGCGATTCACAATTGGGAGGATATCGCGACATGAGCGGAAAAGCGTTGAACGAAAAAATCGGACTTGGCGTGATCGGACTCGGCCACCGGGGACGGGGGTTAATGGGGCTGCTGCTCGGCATGGACGACATCTCCGTCGTTGCGGTCAGCGACAAATACGAGGACAGACGCCGGCTGGCCGTCGAGGAAGCGGAGGCGGCCGGTTCTCCCGCGCCGGACAGTTACGCCGACTACCGGGAGCTGCTTGCCCGTGCGGACGTGGATGCGGTGATCGTCGCTTCGTCCTGGACCAGTCATACGGAAATTGCGATTGCCGCGATGAGAGCGGGCAAATACGTCGGCTCGGAAGTCGGTGGGGCCGCTTCGCTCGAAGAGTGCTGGCAGCTTGTCCGCACGGCGGAGGAGACGGGAATGCAGGCCATGCTGCTGGAGAATTGCTGCTATGGCCGCGAGGAGCTGGCCGTGCTCAATATGGTCAGACAAGGGTTGTTCGGGGAGCTTATCCATTGCCAGGGCGCCTACGAACACGACTTGCGCGACGAAGTATCGTCCGGCTTCGAGAAGCGGCATTACCGCCTGAACAACTATTTGCACCGCAGCGGCGACGTTTATCCGACGCACGGGCTCGGCCCGGCCGCCAAATGCCTGAACATCGGCCGCGGCAACCGGTTCGTCGCCCTGTCTTCTATGGCGAGCAAGGCGAGGGGGATCAATTTGTGGGCGGCGGAGCATCTTGGAGCGGACCATCCGTCGGCCAAAGCGAACTTCATGGTCGGAGATATCGTGACAACGATGATTCGCTGCGCGCAAGGCGAAACGATCGTGCTGACGCACGACACTTCGCTGCCGCGGCCTTATTCCCGCGGGCAACGCGTGCAGGGAACCAAAGGACTGTGGATGGAG
This sequence comes from Paenibacillus cymbidii, assembly GCF_004764705.1. Lineage (GTDB taxonomy): Bacteria > Bacillota > Bacilli > Paenibacillales > NBRC-103111 > Paenibacillus_AN > Paenibacillus_AN cymbidii. The sequence goes on from NZ_SHLX01000036.1 coordinate 66,547, forward strand.
GACGGCAACGTCATTCATCTGGAAGGGAAGAGTCCCTCCCACGCCTGGGAGTCGTTCGACAGCTACAAACAGCAATACGAGCACCCGATCTGGCGAGATTACCTGGAAGCCGGCGTTCGCGGCGGCCATGGCGGCATGGACTACCTGTGCCTCCGGGCGTTCATCGAAAGCGTCGCCGAACGCAAAGCGCCGCCGATCGACGTTTACGACATGGCGGCCTGGATGGCCGTAACCGCACTCTCCGAGCAGTCGGTGCATCTGGGCGGCGGGGCGGTTGCGTTCCCCGACTTCACCAACGGCAAGTGGGTCGAGCGCGGCCCGGCTCCGGAAGGGTACTATGCCTTGTAAGCTCCAACCGGGAACGATTGGCGTGTCGAATAGCTGACTGTACCGGAAAATTTTAATGATCTCACGACCAAATCCACTTTTTAAACGCCCAGTTGCCGATGAACAGCAGGACCCCCAGCGTTATGTTGAACCATCCGAGCAACTGGGCAAGCTTCATCTCCCTGGGCATGTCGTCCCGTTCGTAGCCTTTGCTTTCGATCAGCAGCAAGCACCCGGCAACCAGCCACAGCGGCACTGCATAATTGAAGTAACTGGACGTATATTCGTGATGAAACATGGTCGTAGCGCCTCCAGTTGAAGGTCGGTTCCGGACGATTGCGGCACACACGAGAGTGTCAGCGCGCCTTCATGCCGATCCGGCGAATTTTGATATCGACCGTGACGTCGATCGGAATGTCCTTGTACATCTTCTGCCATTGTTCCTTCGTTTTGACTTCGCGGTTCCAATACCCCGGTTTTTTCGCCCGCAGAAATTCGCCGAAACCGAAAATATCGGCTCCGCTTTCTTGCGTTTTTTTGATTAGTTCGGCATGAAATTTGTTTGCTGCCTCTTCGTCCTTTTTTTCGAGATCGGCCAGCATCTCCGGCCGGTCGACCAGAAAGCTTTCGCTGCTTTTTTCCTCCAGATTGAGCTCGATTGCAATCACAACACGGAAATGCGGCCGGCCATTTTCGATGGCGACGTCGATTTTCGACTGTCTGTGCGTGGAATACAGCAAGACGGAGTTGCCGGTATTGTCGATGCTGATCGATCCGCGGTAGCCGGCAGGATTCATCCCTTTGACGCCCATGAAGGCACCGATTTCGAGCGGTTTCGTCGCTCCGATCATTTTATCTCCCTTGAAGTAAGCCAGGCCCTTGAGCTCGATATTCTGTTGGTTCATGAGTTGCACATACGGCAGATAACCTTCCTGCCCCTTCTTCGAGGAATTGCTCCAATAGATGCCGATATAATCCATCGGAAACTTTCCCAGCTTGACGGCGTCGTCGAGCGTGGAGATCATATACAGCGTCGGGACGCGCTCGAGCTTCGGCCTGGCGTCCAGCAGCGCCTTGGCATTGCCTCGAGCGATCATCAGCCAGGCCATGCGACGAACCTCCGAATTGCGGCGCATGTAGTCATTCAAATTTTGCAGCCCGTTCCTGGCGATTTCCTCCGAAACGACGATGACGCGCAAATGGCCGAAAAACAGCCGGCCGGAAATTTGCTGTTGCAAATTCATGATGGCATCGTCGATCGTATGGCCGACGACATCGACCACCCAGATCGTCTGGTTGTTATTGCTGCCGCCGCCGCCTTCCCCGGGTCCGAGCGGAATGCGTCCGGGCAGCGCGATTTGTACGGCAAGGCGGATCGGTTCTGTGCCCGGCGTAGGGAAATTGCCTTTTAAATGGGAGACTTCGTCTTCCAAGGCTTCAACTTCCTCCTGCGCCGCGGCGTCGATCGAAATGCCCAGCACGACGGCGCGTTCTTCGAGCTCGAGCCGATCCCAGCAGCCGCTCAGCATCGGCAGGAGCATCAGCATCAGCAGCAGGGCGACGCGCTTAAGCGGCATCGCCGGTCGCGTTGTTTCCTTCACGGCGATCCCCCCTTTTCTTGCGAAGGATGGCGATCACTAGCAGTGCGCCCGGATATCCGATCGTGACGTAGAGTCCGATTTGGCCGGATTGCGCGATAATGCGGTACATTTGCAAAATGTTTTGCGGCAGCATCGCAATGATGAACACGAACGGCAGCAGGAAAAACGTAAACAGCTTGTGGTCGCTAAGCCGAAACAGCTGGCGGATCGAATACGTCGTCATAAAATAACTGGACAGCAGCGTCGTAAATACGGCCGTCACCCATACGGCGAGAAAGGCGGCGTCCAAACGTTCGAGAATATTGGCGGGCAGCGAGGTCGCCTTGGCCAGCTCGAGCGTCGGCCAAAGCAATTGTTTGATCTCTTCGGTGCCGAATACGGAGACGGTAGCCGTCACGATCAGCACGTACAGGCCCCCGGCGATGATCATCCCCCAAACGGTCGCCCGCATCGCCCGTTCGGGTCGGCGCATCGCCGGAATAACCGCCGATTGGATGAATGCCCCCTGGAATAACGACGCGATGGTAAAAACACCCGACAGCATGGCTTTGGCCGACGCACCGTTGCCCCAGATCGGCTGCAGATTGATGATGTCGGCGTTTTTCAGGGAAAGCGTGACGATCAACAAGCCCGGGACAAGCAGCAGCGGGAAGTAAAACAAGTGAATGTACGCGAATGTCGTCATGTTGTTGCGCGTCGTAATCGCCGCCAGCAGCAGCATGACGATAACCGTCACTTCTACCGGCGTCGACTTCAGTACAGACGTTACGACGACTTCGCCGAATTCCCGCGCAGTGAGCGACGTCAGCAGCGCAAAATAGAGGATGATGACGGCGCTGACAATCCAGGCGAGCCACTTGCCGATAATGTCTTCGCTGTATTGGATGATCGACTGGGAAGGAAAACGCATGCCGAGCCGGGTAAGCAAATACAGACCGGCGAAGGCGAACAGCGCCGCGAACAGCGTCACCATCGGCGCGCCGGATTCTCCCGCATGGACGGCGAACAACGGCAGCGGCAGCACGCCGACTCCGATAATGGTGCTAATCATGACGGCTGCCGCCTGAATGACGGTGATTTGACGTTCGGGCTCCACGTTCATCGCTCCTCCTCCGGTTGTTTAAATTTCAGCGGGTCGAGAACATCCCGGTTGGTGTTGCTGAACCGTTCCGCCAAATGGTCGGCTTCTTTCTGGTTATCCAGCGTATGCAGGGCAACGGGGCGTTTCTTCATCCACCACAGCGGTGCGCGAACGATCAGGTCCTTCATGCTTTGAAAATTGCCGGGCACGAACGGCGACATGTACGGCACACCGAACGATTTGAGCGACAGCAGGTGGTTGATGATCAGGATCAGTCCGATCATAACGCCATACAAACCGAATATGCCGGCCATGATAATAAGCGGAAAGCGCAGCAGCCGCAAGGCGAGCGCCGCATTGTAGGCAGGTGTTGCGAATGAGCCGATCGTCGTCAGGGCGATGATGACGACCGTAATCGGACTGGCGAAGCCTGCCGCAACGGCCGCCTGGCCGATGACGAGCACGCCGACGATCGACAGCGCGCCGCCGACCTGCTGGGGCAGGCGGATCGTCGCCTCCCGCAGCACTTCCATCGACACTTCCATCACAAGCACTTCGATGATAGCCGGGAACGGTACGCCCGCCCTTCCCCCGGCGACGGCAACGGCGAATTCCGTCGGGATCAGCTCCGGATTGAAGGAGATGATCGCCACGTACAACGACGGAAACACGAGTGAGAAGATGAGCGCCACGAGCCGTGCGAGCCGGATGGCGCTCATCAGCAGAAACCGTTCCGTATAATCTTCGACGGTTTGGTAAAATTGGCTGAAGACCGTCGGTACCACCAACGCAAGCGGCGATCCGTCGACCAGAATGCCGACCCGGCCTTCGAGCAGATTGGCGACGATTTTGTCCGGTCGTTCGGTATACTGCACCTGCGGGAATGGCGACAGATGGTTGTCTTCAATAAATTGTTCCAGGTAGCCGGAGTCGAGTATGGCGTCGACATCGATGTTTCGCAGCCGCTTGTCCACTTCGCGAACGAGATCGGGATTGGTCAAATCGTGCAAATAGCAGATGGCGACCTTGGATTTGCTTCTGCGCCCGATTTCCATCGTATAGACGCGAAAATCCGCCGATTGCAGGCGATACCGCAGCAGTGCGATATTCGTGCCGAGCAGCTCGATGAACCCTTCGCGCGGCCCGCGAATGACTTGTTCGGTCGCCGGCTGTTCGATCGAGCGCTTCTCGATGTTGCGCGTGCCGATCAGGAATATGCAGTCCATCCCGTCCACAGCGACAACGGTTTGACCGCGCAGCAGCCCCTCGATCGCCAGCGACAGCTTGTTCACCCTCGTTCCTTCGGAGTGAAAGAGCGATTCGTTCAACAGAACGTCCGGCAATTGTTCGGGCGCAAACGATTTTCCTTCCAGATGGGGAGGCGTGTACATGAACGGTTTCAAAATATCGTTATTGATAATCGCCTGATCGACCATGTTGGAGAAATAAAACATGGCGGCCGCATAATGCCCGAACACGTGGAACCGGCGCATGGTGAAATCGTCGTTCATGCCGAGCAGCCGGTCGATCCGGTCGACCGTTTCTTCGAGCCCCGCCGGGACGCCCTCCGCTTCGTCGACCGCCGAATAGGGCGGTGCGGCCAAAGTCGCCGGCTTGCGTTTATTCGGTTTCAGCAATGACTTCCAATATGAAATAGACATCGTTCGTCCACCTAACGGCCCTGGCGCAAGCTGCCGCCAAACCGGGCCTATTCGTATACGTTAGCATTGGCATTCCATGGGTGATTTCATTCCGAATATTTGCACGGATGGATATTTAGTTTTTAACAGTCATTTTGCGATCCTTGAAGGAATCGGGTTATAAAAGGAGAAATCATAGCGAACCGCTTGAACCGCACCGTTGTCCGCTTCACGCCGTTTCTCAAGTCCGGCATCAACGTCGTTAATGTGCAACTGGAGGAATGCCAAATGATCGAACGTCTTCAAACGAACAGTTCCATAATCGTTGCCGGGCATCGAGGCTGGAAATCGGCCTACCCGGAAAATACGCTGCTTGCTTTTCAGGAAGCGCTTGAATTGGGGGTCGATATGCTGGAGTTCGACCTGCGCTTCTCCAAGGACAAGGTTGTCATGGTGATCCACGACGAAACGCTCGATCGCACAACGAACGGTTCGGGACCGGTAAGCGATTATACGCTCGCCGAGCTGAAGCGGCTCGACGCGGGCGGATGGTTCGGCAAAACGTACGAGGGGCTGAAGATTCCTGCACTGGAGGAGTTATGCGAGTTGCTTGCCGCTTATCCGGATGTTCTGTTGAACGTGGAAGTGAAACCGCATCCCGAAGCCAAACCGGTTGCCGATTCGGCGATCGCCATGCTGAAGGATTACGGGTATTTGGAACGATGCGTGTTCACGAGCTTCGATGCGGACGTGCTGGCGCATATTCATGACAGGCACGGGTTAAAGACGCAGGGTTTTCCCGGGGAGCTTATGGCGAACTTCGTCCCCGGCCCGGACGGGACGGTGTCGAAGATGTGGGCGGTTGGCATCAGCATGCAGCTGCTGACGCCGCAATTGGTGGAGCACTATCGCGAGCTGGGCGTGCTGCCTTGGTGTTACTGCCCCGACCGGGAGCAGCAAGTGTATTACGCGCTCGGCTGCGGCGCAATGCTGATGACCGTCAACGACCCGCTCCCGGCCCTGGACATTCGCAAACAGTTGAACTTGTCGGCATTCGCCGCACCTCCCACACCGCAGCGGAACAAGAGGGGACTTGCGGAATAGGCCATTTTTTATGGCCTATTTCGCCCGAAGCCGCACGATGAGGCAGGTGAAACGCTTCTGCCCCGCTTCCCCGTTCAACAATCCCCTTGGGAGTTTCTGTCGCCAGGAATGGCCGCTACAAAACGTTTCGTGATTTCCATCGGCCGGGTAATGGCGGTGCCGACAACGACGCAGTGCGCGCCATTGTCGAATGCGCCGACCATTTGTTCGGGCGTCCAGATGCCGCCTTCGGCGATAACCGGTACCGAACTCGCTGCGCCAAACTGTTTCACCAGCAAGGGATCGAACGGGGCGGGGACCAAGGTCGTGGCCACACAATCGAAGCCCAACGCGGACGCATTGCGCGCATCGCCGACGGTTGCGCAGTCGGCCATAAATAACGCGTCGGGGTAGTGCTCGCGAATCCGGGGGAAATCGTCGTTCAGGTACTTGCCGGACGGCCTGCGGTTGGAAGTGGCATCCATAGCGATCATGTCGACACCCGCAGCGACAAGGGCCGCCACTTCCGCCTCCGTAGGCGTAATGAATACGTCGCTGTTCGGATAATCGGCCTTGATAATGCCGATGATCGGCAGATCGACCGTCTTCCTGATTGCGGCAATGTCTGCCACGCTGTTGGCCCGGATGCCGACAGCGCCACCCAACATGGCGGCGTACGCCATCTTGCCCATGATAGAAGGATCGTGCAGCGGCTCATGGGGCAGCGCTTGGCAGGATACGACAAGGCCATGCTTCAACGCGGCGAATAACTTCGATTGGATTGCCATCCGTTCTCCTCCGACAACAAGTTTCGAAAATAACGAAATAATATTCAAAAATGAAAATAGTGAAACCGAGAAGCGCAATTTCAACACCTGCTAAAATGCCTGAAATCCCATTGTATGCTGAGATTATAAGGGAAATCACTAATAAAGCAGTTATACAACAATACGAATGAATTTTCAATAATGAAAATAAATTCCCTTTTTTCGTTTCTTTTCCGCGTTTCCTATGGTATGATTTTTATAAGAATTTTTATCTTCCTATCAAGCGAGGTAGATCCATGGTTACGGACGTGATCGCGGCCATCTATTCCCGGTCCGGCGACTTGACGAAAAACGAGCGGAAAGTGGCGGATTATGTCTTGCAGCAACCGGTCGAGGTTTTGCACATGACCATTACCGACTTGGCGGACCGTTGCGGCGTAGCGGACAGCACCGTGTTCCGATTTTGCAAGACGGTCGGGGCGACGGGGTACCAGCAATTCAAAGTGCTGCTTGCGCAAAGCATTGGCGCCGGCCAACAAAGCGGCGTGGCGCTCGACGATGTCGATCCCAAACAAAGCCTGTTCGAAACCGGCAGAGAGATTAAAGATCGTGTGATCGACGCTGTGGAGCTTACGTTCAAGTCGCTTCATTACGAGGATTTGAACCGGGCAGTGGATTTGATCGCCGGGGCAAGGAAGCTGTATTTCTTCGGCGTCGGTTCTTCGGGAACGTTAGCCCAGCAAGCTTTCCAACGGTTTATCCGAATCAACCCGGAAGTCCAGCATATTGCGGATGTGCACGTTCAGACGATTGCGGCGTCGACTATGGGGCCGAATGACCTGGCCGTTTGTTTCTCCTACTCCGGTTCAACCCGGGACATGATCGATTTGATGAAAGAAGTGAAACGCAGCGAGGCCAGAATCGTCTGCATTACCCGATATGCCAAATCCCCCATCACCCCATATGCCGATGTGGTATTGCTGAGTCTGGTGAACGATGCCGGCTCGCCCTCCCAGAACAAAAACCTGCTGGCCGTTAAAGCTTCGCAGCTGTTCCTGGTCGATCTGTTGTATACCGAGTGCTACAAACGAAATTATGCCCGGAGCCATGAAAACATGGAGCGAACGAACCAGGCGATTTTCAACAAATTAATGTAAGATTCGTGCGGAGGTTGGAGGAATTGGCATGAGCGGTTGGTACGATCCGGAGTCCCGTTACGCGGTTGGCGTAGATATCGGCGGGACCAAAATCAACATTGGCGTGCTGGATGAGCACGGAAACGTTCTGTTCGACCATCATCTGCCTACAGTGGCGTTAACGCCGGCAATCGTTCCCGACATTGTCGAAGGCATTCGTTTGGTCTTGAATCAACTGCATGAACGGCATCCGGATGTGCGAATAAAAGGAATTGGCGTCGGCAGCGCGGGACAAATCGAGTTTGCAACCGGCAAGGTCCATGCTGTCGCAGATTATCGCTGCTCCGCCTATGTCGGCACGTCGATTAAAGAAATGCTGCATCGTACGTTTGAGGTGCCTGTCATCGTCGATAACGATGTGAACGTGCTTGCCGTTGCGGAGAAATATTTCGGCGCGGGCATCGGAACGAAACATTTGCTCTGTCTGACCCTTGGCACCGGCATTGGCGGCGCGATGCTGATCGGCGGCAAACTGGTCCACGGCGCTTGGGGAGGAGCGGGAGAGTTCGGCCACATTTCGGTCGATTTCCGCGGCGAAACGTGCCACTGCGGCGGGGTCGGGTGTGTGGAGTTGTACGCTTCGGGAACCGGGATCGCCCGCCGAATGCAGCTGAAAAGCAAAAGCGGGCTTGACTCGCCGGACACGCGTCAAGTTGTCGAGCGTTGGCTGGAAGGCGACGCTTGCGCAACGGAAGTGATGGAAGAAGCGATTCAAGCGCTCGGCACGGCGCTGATGAGCTTGATTCATGCTTTTAACCCCGAGAAGATCGTCATCGGCGGCGGATTGTCGGAAATCGGAGCGCCGTTATTCGCTCGGCTGCAAGAAGAAGTGACGCGGCGAACGATGCCGGTTTTCCGGGAAAGCTTGCAAATCCAGCCCGCCTATAAGCTGAACAAGGGAAATATGATCGGCGCGGCCATGATGGTCCTGAAGGACGATTGGAAAGAATAAGCGGCTATCCGCCTACCCAAACAAGAAATCGCCGATTTCTTGTTTTTTTGTATTTGTCGGCTTTTTGAAAATGGTGCCGGCGGCGCGTCCCCGCACCCCGATTTGTGACCTGCATCACTGCGCTTTCTCCGTTCGTTTGGTCTAATGGAGGTAAATGAAGCAAGTATGAAGGAGAATGGACATGGATCGTGCCTTCGCATCCAAATTCGCCAAGCTGGTTTTTTTGACCGTTAGCTGTCTGATCGTGCTGATGTATATCGGGTCGCGGTTTTTTACGCACATTGATTTGGCGCTGTATGGCTATATGGTCGGGACGGTGGCGTTTATCGGCGGGTTTTATTATCGTTTTATCGCCTGGGCCGAGCGCCCGCCAACGAGGCTGATTTTGAAAAAAGGCATCAAGCTGCTGTTTCGCAAATCGACGCCAAAAACGTCGGTGGAGCATCTGGCGACCTATCGGTTTATTTGGCATCGCGGGTGGTATCGTTGGACGCAGCACGTCTTGCTGGGATGGGGCTGCATCTTGTCCTGCTTCGTGACGTTCCCGCTCGTGTTCGGGTGGATGTATTTTACGATGGGGGATAACGGCACCTACACCGTGGTGGGCTTCGGGATCGATCTGATGAAAGTAAAGGCGGACGGGATCATTGCTTTCCTGTTTTATAATGCGCTGAACATCACGGCCTTTATGGTCATCGCGGGCGTCTGCATGGCGCTGTACCGCCGGCTCAAGGATATGCAGGCGCGCGCGGAGCAAACGTTCGTTTACGATTTTTTGCCGCTTTACTTGCTGCTGTTTATTAGCATTACCGGGCTTTGGCTCACGTTCAGCAATATTTTCCTTCACGGCTTCGGCCATCCGCTCATGAGCGTCGTTCACCAATGGTCGGTAATTGTGACGCTGATTTATTTGCCTTTCGGCAAGCTGGCTCACATTCCTTTCCGGCCGATGAGCGTGCTGGCGCGCAATTATCGCGAGCATTACGGCGAGCGGCAGATGAAAACGTGCAAGGTGTGCGGGACCGGATTCGTTTCCGTCGAACAGTCGGACGATGTGATCGCGGTGCTGAAGCAGAATGAGATCGAATTCAGGATGAAGGAAGGCTTCCATCTGGCTGAGCTGTGTTTGCCGTGCCGGCGGAAATACCGGATGTCCCGCTTTGCCGGCGTGCCTACGCATGAAATCGGAATCAAGGAGGCCAACCAGAATGCCAAAGGATAAATTTTTCAAAACGATTGCAAATATTCAACATCCGAACGAATCGCTTGTTCCTACGCACTGTTCTTACTGCGGCATGCAATGCGGCATGAATTTGCGGGTAGACAAGTCCACCAATAAAATCATCGGCGTCGAGCCCCGCTACGACTGGCCGGTTACGCTCGGCAAGATGTGCCCCAAAGGAGTAACGGCCTATCAGCAAACGAATCACGACGACCGGCTGCTGCGGCCGCTGATTCGCGACAATCCCGCGCTGAAAGGGACCAAGGACGGATTTCGCGAATCCAGCTGGGAGGAAGCGTACGAGTTGATCGCCCGCAAATTTCAGCAGCTGCAAGCCGAATACGGGAAAGACAGCTTGTCCGTGTTCAGCGGGGTGTCGATGACGAACGAAAAGTGCTACCTGACCGGAAAATTCGCCCGGGTGGCGCTGCAGACGAGATATATCGACTATAACGGCCGCTTCTGCATGTCAAGCGCCGCCGCGGGGTTTTTGCGCTCCTTCGGCGTCGACCGGGGATCCACCTTGCCATGGACCGATCTGCATGAAACGGACTGCTTGTTCATCGCGGGAAGCAACACGGCGGAATGCCATCCGACCTCGATGTTTCGCGTCTGGGAGGTGCAGAATCGCGGCGGTTATTTGATTGTGGCCGACCCGCGGGAAACCCCGATAGCGCGAAGGGCGGACGTTCACCTCGACTTGCGCCCGGGAACCGATCTTGCGCTGGCGAATTGTATGGTCAACCTGCTCGTCAAGAACGGATACGCGGACGAAGATTTCGTACGCGAACATACGAACGGTTACGAGGAAATGGTCGAAGCCGTCAGCCTGTTCACGCCGGAATATACGAGCGAAATTACCGGCGTTGCGCCGGAGAAGCTGGTTCGGGCGGCGGAAATATACGGCAAGGCGCCGGACGCGATCGTCATGTTTGCCCGCGGCATCGAGCAGCAGCATAAAGGTTCGGACAACGTATCCGCTTACACGAACATGTGTCTGGTCACCGGCAAGATCGGGCGCCCGAAGTCCGGCGTGGCTACGTTCACGGGGCAAGGCAATGGGCAAGGCGGCCGCGAACACGGACAGAAGGCGGACGCGCTGCCCGGCTATCGCAAAATCACGAATCCGAAGCATGTGGCGGAAGTGTGCAAAGTATGGGGCATTGCACCCGAAGAAATGCCGCAGCCTGGCGTTTCGGCCTACGAAATGTTCGAGCTGATGGCGGAAAAAACGATTCGCGGGCTGTATTTGTTATGCTCCAATCCGGCCGTATCCGCACCGAATCAAAACTTCGTCCGCGCTGCGCTGAAAAGTCTGGACTTCATGGTTTGCTCCGACATCTTCCTGTCGGAATCCGCGGAGTTTGCCGATGTGGTGCTGCCGTCCGTGACATGGTCGGAGGATGAAGGAACGGTCACGAACCTGGAAGGCCGCATTATCAAAATCAACAAAGCGCAGGAACCGATCGGCGAATCGAAGCCCGACTGGTTGATCGAAGTCGAACTGGCCGAGCGGCTGGGGCGGGGACAATACTTCCGCCATCTGCAGACGGCAAGGGACGTTGCCGAAGAGTTCCGGCTGGCGTCCAAAGGCGGTTATGCCGATTATTACGGCGCGACCTGGGATAAGATCGACAGGCAGAACGGCGTATTCTGGCCGTGCAGAAGCGAAGACGATCCCGGCACGCCGTACATGTTCCTCGATAAACAGTTTTATCACGCGGACGGCAAGGCGAAGCTGTGCGCGCTTCCTTACCGGCCGCCTGCGGAGGAGCCTTGCGCCGACTATCCGCTCCGGCTTACGACAGGGCGTGTGGTGTATCATTACTTATCCGGAAACCAGACGCGCCGAATTCCGTTTCTGCACGATATGTGCCCGGAGCCTTATGTGGAAATTCACCCCGATACGGCAGCGAGGTACGGCATCGAACACGATGAAAACGTGCGGCTCTACACGCGCCGCGGAGAAGTGATCTATAAAGTGAAAGTGATCGAAGCGATTCGCCAGGATACGGTTTTTGTGCCTTACCATTTTGGCCACGATCAATCGGTTAACCTGCTCACCATTCCTGCGCTCGACCCGATGTCGCGCATGCCGGAGTTTAAAGTGTGCGCCGCGCAAATTGCAAAAGTTCAGGAGGGCGTATGAAACAATATCTCTATATCGAAATGGACAACTGCATCGGTTGCCGCAGCTGCCTTGCCGCTTGTACGCAATGCGGCGGCCATGACCAGCGCAATCGGAACTACGTCTACGATGTGAATCCGCTTGTCAATCGCCAGACGATTCCGCTGATGTGCTTGCACTGCGTCAACCCGGCATGCGCGCGCAGCTGTCCGGCGCAAGCGATTCAAATTACGCCGGAAGGCGCCGTGTTGTCGGCCTTGGTGGAGAAGTGCATCGGCTGCCAAAACTGCACGATCGCCTGTCCTTACGGGATCCCCAAATTCGATGACGAACAAAATCTGATGTACAAATGCGATCTCTGTTACGATCGCACGAAGGAAGGCATCCCGCCGATGTGTGCGTCGGTTTGTCCGACCAATACACTGCAGTGGGTAACGGAAGAAGAATTGAAGGAGAAGAAGGAGCAGGTCCGGCTGGGCAAATGGATGTCGAGCCGCGAGCCGGTCGACCCGCTGGAAGGCGAAACGAATGTGAAAATCAGTCTGCCGGGCATTCTTCAAGGGAAGACAAAGTTATTTTAAGCCTTATTTCAAGCCAAAACAAAGTTACAGGGGGATTCCCGATGGATCAGGAGCGCAAGGCAACCAACAACCAGGTTCCATTCGACGAAGACAATTATACGCATAACATACGCAAAGACAAGGAACGCGGCCTGGATCGCCGCAGCTTCATGAAGGTGATGGCGGGAGCCGCGGGCGTGTTCGCCGTTTCGACATTGCCATGGGGAGCGATAGCGGTCAAGGAATTGACCGGGCTCAGCGATAAAAAATATGCCGCCGCGAAGATTGCCGATGTCAGTTCGCTGAAGGTAGGCGATGCGGTAGAGTTCCACTACCCGGGCGAGCATGACGCGGCGCTGCTCATCCGGCTTGGCGACAATGAATACAAAGCGTACCAAAACGCTTGCACCCACTTGAAATGCCCCGTTTTCTGGAGCAAGGAAGAAGGAGAGCTGTTGTGCCCTTGCCATCACGGCGTGTTCGACCCGGCAACGGGAGCGCCGACTTCGGGCCCGCCAAGACGACCGCTTCCCGAAATTGTGCTGAAGCAGGAGCAGGGAGCGATTTGGGCGACGGGAGTGAAGCGATATGAAACGTAGTTACCGCGGCGTCATTCTGCTCAGCGTCGTTCTGTTTCTGAACATTGTTTGTACGCAGCAAGCGGTAAATGCCTTCTTTTACGATAAATTCGGCACCGTGGTCGTGTTTGCCGCCCTCAATCTGGCGTTATTCCCCATCGCCGTCTTGATCTATCGCCGGGAGCGTGATGTGAAATGAACGTAAAGAAGCTGCAGCTTCCGCTGCAAACGGTCAGCCTGGTGCTGGGGTTTATGGTGTGGGTCATTCTTTCGTCGCTAATGCCTTACATTAAAGAAGACATCGCGCTGTCGCCGTCGCAGCTGGCCTGGGTCACGGCCATACCCATCCTGTTCGGATCGGTGATGCGGATTCCATTCGGGTATATGACCAATCGGTACGGCGCCCGGAAACTGTTTATGGCCAGCTTCGTGCTGCTTCTGGCGCCGGTTTTTTGGATCAGCCAGGCGAACTCGTTTGCGGATCTGATCGCAGGCGGCTTGTTCCTCGGGATCGGCGGCGCCGTCTTTTCGGTTGGCGTTACCTCGCTGCCCCAATACTATCCGAAGGAGCGGCACGGTTTCGTCAACGGCATATACGGCATCGGCAATTTGGGAACGGCCCTGTCCGCTTTCGGCGCTCCGGTCGTTGCCGTTTATCTCGGCTGGTCCCGGACGGTGCTCCTCTACAGCGGCGTTCTGCTCGTATTGGCCGGGCTGAACTTTCTGCTCGGAGACCGGCAAGAGGCTTCCGTCAAAACGCCGCTGCTCGAGCAAATCAAAGCCGTATCGCGCAACGAAAAACTGTGGTTTCTTTGCCTGTTTTATTTCCTGACCTTCGGTTCGTTTGTTGCGTTTACGGTGTATTTGCCGAACTTTCTGGTCAGCCACTTTCAGCTGGACAAAGTCGATGCGGGCATGCGTACGGCGGGGTTCATCGTCCTCGCTACGGCGATGCGGCCGGTGGGCGGGTGGCTCGGAGACCGGTTTAATCCGTTCAAAATTTTGATGTTCGTGTTTGTCGGGTTGACGGCAGCGGCCATTTTGCTATCGTTTGCGCCGTCCATGCGCCTGTATACGATCGGTTGTTTGACAGTGGCGTTCTGTGCCGGCACCGGCAACGGCACGATTTTTAAGCTGGTGCCGCTCTATTTCACCAAACAGGCGGGAATCGCCAACGGCATCATTTCGGCCATGGGGGGATTGGGCGGCTTCTTCCCTCCGCTCATTCTGACGATCCTGTTCAACATTACCGGGCACTACGCGATCGGATTCATGGCCTTGTCGCAAATTGCTTTGGCCAGTCTGATCCTTGTCGTCTGGATGTTTTTTCAGGAAAGGTTGACGCTTGCCGCCAATATCGTCGAAAATACGGTGGAAGGCATTATGATCACGGATGTGCGAGGCGTCATCCAGTCCGTGAATGCGGCTTTCACCCGGTTGACCGGTTATGCGCCGGAGGAAGCGATCGGGCAAACGCCAAGTATGTTGAAATCGGGCAAGCAGGATAAACTGTTTTATGATCAAATGTGGGAAAGTTTGCGCACCAAGGGGTTCTGGCAAGGAGCCATCTGGAACCGGAAAAAGAACGGCGATATTTATATGGAATGGCTTACGATCAGTTCGGTGAAGAACGATGCAGGCGAAGTCATCTATTATGCGGGCATGTTTAGCGACATTACCCGGCAGCAGCTGCTGCTGGAACGGGGAGCTGAGGCAAGTGCTTAGCGAATATAGGGTCGACCTGTGTTTTATTCGGCGGCAAACCGCGGAAGCGTCCCCGTTTCCGGAAATCGAGACGCAGATGCGCCGGCTGTTTTCATCGCGGAGCTCGTGCTTCATCGACCGGAAACGGGAAGAGGGGCTGGATATCGCCGTCGCCCAGGTGAACGGCTTGTCGACTTGGAGTACGGAGCAAGAAGTGATTTTGCACCTGGAAGCCTGCATGGAGCCGGAAAGTTTCGAATGCCTGAGCGGTTATCGCATCCTTGTCACTCCGAAGGAAGGTGCGGGCTGCTGTCAATTGAAGTAAGAGTTCAAAAAGCCGGCTTTTTGGACTGCCTTTTGAAGGGAAGGGGATTAAGATGGACTGGGAGTTGCGGTTCGGCGCCTATACCGGCACAGCGGTGGAGGTTGTCATCGAAGACGTGGCCGGGAGCGACCCGCTCGCCCCGCAGACAACACGCACCTTGCATCATGTTCGTTGGAATGACGAAAAAACGCATGTGCAGTTTTTTTTCAACGAGGTTCAGTTTCTGGCGATTCCTGTCTTTGGAGAGGGCAGGACGCGTATGGAGCAAACGGATCGGGAGATGGTGTTTGTGTCCGATGACGAGAATGCCAATCTCCGCTACAAGCTGCGGTTTCGCAAACCGAATAAATTCCAGCGCAACGCGTTGACGGCGGAGGAAGCCCGGCAAGCTTTACTGGATCGCGTTCGACCGATCGATGCCGTGGAGGTCGGACTTCTGGAGTCGATCGGCCGCAGGTTGGCGGATAACGTGAGCACGGAGGAGCCCATTCCCCATTTCAGACGATCCGGGATGGACGGCTATGCGGTTCGAAGCGAAGACATTGCGAATGCTTCCGCGTCCATGCCTGTTGTTTTGGAGGTGATCGAGCATATTCCTTGCGGGAAAGCGCCTCTGCACGCAATAACACCCGGCACAGCTTCGCGAATTATGACCGGCGGCATGGTGCCCGATGGTGCGGATGCCGTCATCATGCTGGAAATGACCGAAGAAATCGCCAAGGGCGGCCGAACTCACGTCATCATTCGCAAGACGGATGCCCGCGGCACCAATATCACTTCGATAGGCGACGAGGCCGACCGCGGCGAGCTGGTACTTGTGAAGGGCCAGGTGATCGGGGCGGGGCAAACGGCCATTCTGGCCGCTTTGGGCTATTCGCAAGTGAACGTTTTCCGCAGGCCAAAAGTGGCGATTCTTTCCACCGGAACGGAATTGCTGCAAGTATCGGAGCCGTTGCAAACCGGAAAGATCAGGAACAGCAATGCCTATATGCTGGCGGCCCAAATCATTTCGGCCGGGGGAGAACCGCAGCTTGTCGGATCGATTCCCGACGATTACGGGCAAGCGGAACGAATGCTCGAGGAAATTCTGGCGTCGGATGCGGATCTCATCGTCACAACGGGCGGCGTTTCCGTTGGCGATTATGACATCATGGCCGACTTTTTCACCAATTGGGGAGGCACGACGCTGTTCAATAAAATCGCCATGCGGCCGGGAAGCCCGACCACGGCGGGCATATGGCAGCATAAATTTCTGTTCGGCCTTTCCGGGAACCCTTCCGCTTGTTTCGTCGGCTTTGAATTGTTCGTCCGTCCCGTCTTGACCGGTATGCAGGGCGGCGTCGCGGAACCGGTTCGGGAGCTTACTGCTTCACTTGCCCACGATTATGGCAAGGTGAATGCTTATACACGGTTTGTCCGCGGTTTCTGGCAAAGCCGGGATGGCAAGATCGAAGTAGCGCCGGTCGGTCTGGATAAATCGAGCGCGATCATCGCCATTCAGGATGCCAATTGTCTGATTGTGATCCCGCCGACAAAAACGGGCATCGCGAGGGGGGAAATCGTAACGATTATCCCTCTGGGGGGAGCGTGAGCGGAATGAGTGCGCCCGTTATTCAAATCGTCGGGTATAAAAATGCGGGAAAAACAACCTTGCTGGAGCAACTGATCCGCAACTTGTCGGAGGCGGGGTATAAGGTCGGCACCGTGAAGCATGACGCCCACCAGTTCGAGGTGGATCATGAAGGAACGGATACTTGGCGCCATCGCCGTGCGGGAGCGGCGATCACGGCGATTGCCTCCGCTGCGCGAACGGCGATCATGGCTGAAACCGGTTCATCGCTGGATGAAATCCTGCAGCATATGCAAGGCGTGGATATCGTGCTGGTGGAAGGGTTCAAACAGGAACGGTATCCCAAAATCGTGATGGTCAGAGCGGAAGAAGACGCCGAACTGGTCCGGCAATTGGAGCATGTGGCCGCCGTCGTCTCCTGGAATCCGGAGTTTACCTGCGATGCCGCCGTGTTTCCCATCGGCGATACGCAGCGATTGTTCGAATGGATGTTGCGGGAATTTTTGGAGTGAGCGAAATCACAGTTCCCGAAGCGGAGTCTGGTACAATGGAGGTGTAAAGAAGTGTAACGGGAGGGACCGCACATGTATAAAACATTGACGGTGAAGGAAAGGGACTGGTCGTTGAATCTCGAGGATGCTTATTACGTGGAGCATCCGGAAGAGATTTTGCCCGAGTGCCTGAGCGGAGCGGCGAAAACCGCCCCGGGCTGTTATGTGAATATCGTGACGCCCGGCGAGTGCGGCGATCCGCATCAGTGGCTGATCCCCCAATTGATCGCGAAGCTTGGGGAAGCGGGCATTTCGTTCAAGGAAATCCGCTATATCGATCAGTGCGGCTGCGGAGGGCACGTCATCCGGGTATTTCGGTAGTTTTCCATGGCGCATCCCGCGGCGGCAAAAAACAACCTTCATCCTGCTTGTTCGGCGGGATGAAGGTTGTTTTCCTTGTGCGGCGCAGCAGAGGCGTCCGATGCCGGTTACGCTTTGCGGATGCGGTACATGTCGCTTTCGAGTCTGGTCGTTCTTGCGGCGAAGTCGTCAAACCTGTCCAGAATCGTTGCAAAGCCAAACTGCATCTCATTGCGCAGCTGGGTATGCATGTCGCGCATATCTGTGCGCAGTTCGTTCTTCATGTCCTGCATCTCCGAGCGCAGTTCGTTCTTCGTTTCGTGCATTTCAGTGCGTAGTTCAATCTTCATGTCCTGCATTTCTGAGCGCAGTTCGTTCTTCATGTCCTGCATCTCTGCGCGTAGTTGAGTCTGCATGCCTTGCATCTCCTCGCGCAACTCGTTGCGCAGTTGCGCGTTCCCGGTCTGCATCTCCTCGCGCAACTCGTTGCGCAGTTGCGCGTTCCCGGTCTGCATCTCCTCGCGCAACTCGCTGCGCAGTTGCGCGTTCCCGGTCTGCATCTCCTCGCGCAACTCGTTGCGCAGTTGCGCGTTCCCGGTCTGCATCTCCTCGCGCAACTCGCTGCGCAGTTGCGCGTTCCCGGTCTGCATCTCCTCGCG
>NZ_SHLX01000037.1 GCF_004764705.1 Paenibacillus cymbidii
TGATTACAATCGCACTCGCATCCATTCGTCAATTGGTTACCTCACCCCGCATTTATGCGAAAAAAGGTACTACGAGCAACAGCAGATCGCTTAAATTGTGTGTCTACTTTCTTGACAAAGGTACATATTTTAGATGGGACGACTGAAATGGAGCGAATAAGCCATATTTTATTGGCTATATTTGAGGAGGCCAGTTCCAAGCTCGCCCCTCTTCCAAGAGGCGGACGTTTTGACTCACGCCGTTGCACGGCGGGGGCGACAATAGGCGAGATAGCGAGGGTGTAGAGGCGGCGAAACGACGAGCAGAGATATGCTAGTTTGTGACCGAAGGAGATGCGAGGATGAAAGGCAGAGTAAGCGGGGCGAGCGACGGGTAGCGGCAGCGGCAACGGCGCGATAGCGAGGGTGTAGAGGCGGCGAAACGACGAGCAGAGATATGCTAGTTTGTGACCAAAGGAGATGCGAGGATGAAAGGCAAAGTAAGCGGGGCGAGCGACGGGCAGCGGCAGCGGCGCGATAGTGAGGGTGCAGAGGCGGCGAAACGGCGAGCAGAGATATGCTAGTTTGTGACCAAAGGAGATGCGAGGATGAAACGCGGGTAAGCGGAGCAAGCGACGGCGACGGCAAGGGTGCGTTAGTGAGGGTGCAGAGGCGGCGAAACGGCGAGCAGAGATATGCTGGTTTGTGACCAAAGGAGATGCGGGGGGGTAGAGGCGGCGCAACGGCGAGCAAGGGAAAGGTTAGTTGGCGAGCATAATGGAAATACGAGTATGAAACCCCGATTTGGCACCTTACCCGACACAAAAAGCCGTCCCACTGCCGGCAAACTCGCTGACGGCGGGACGGCTTTTACGAGCTCACGCTTTCTTGCACACGTGAACATAAAACGGAAAAAAATTAATGCGTTCCTTCCACGCTAAGCGTCCGGCCTTGCGTGTCCTTCTTCATCGTGGACTGCGCAATGCGTTCCTGCAGCTTGGCATAGTACAAATCTTCGTCGATCGGCAGGTTGACCCAGTTGTCCGTCCATGCCGACAAATGCATCGCGTTCGACAGCGTCAGCCCCTTGATGCCTTCTTCGCCCGGCGCCAGCAGCGGCGTTCCTTTCAGCACGGCGTTCACGAAGTCCTGCGTGATGCCTTTGTGGCCGGTTTCTTCGCCTTTGACCGGGATTTCGCATTTCCAATTCTCCGGCTGCCCGAAGCCGCCCTTCCACGTCGCGTTGAACTCCGGCTCCGGCACGCGCAGCCGCCAGAACGTCAACTTGCCGTCTTCGATGACGATTTTGCCCCGGTCGCCGGTAATTTCGTACCGATTCGTTCCCGGCGCTTCGCCGGTTGTCGTGACGAACAAGCCCGTTGCGCCGTTCGCATACTCGACATAAGCGGTAACGTCGTCTTCCACCTCGATGTTGCGATACTTGCCGAACGAACAAAACGCGCGCACCCGCTCCGGCATCATGTCGATCGTCCATTGCCACAAGTCAAGCTGGTGAGGGTCCTGGTTCAGCAGCACGCCGCCGCCTTCTCCCGCCCAAGTGGCGCGCCAGCCGCCGGAATCGTAGTAGCTCTGCGAACGGTACCAGCTGGTGATGATCCAGTTCGTGCGCCGGATTTGGCCGAGTTCGCCGGAAGTGACAAGGTCGCGCAGCTTCTGGTACAGCGGGCTCGTGCGCTGGTTGTACATGATGCCGAACACTTTGCCCGACTGCTTCGCCGCTTCGTTCATCTCGCGCACTTGCTTCGTGTACACGCCGGCCGGCTTCTCGACCAGCACGTGCAGCCCTTGCGCAAACGCCTTCGCGGCGCTGACCGGGTGATTGTAGTGCGGCGTCGCGATCAGAACGGCGTCGATTTCGCCCGAGGCGAACATCGCATCCGCGCTGTCAAACAACTTCACTTGATCGCCGAAACGAGATTTGACCCATTCCAGCCGGGCCGGATTCTCGTCGCAGATAGCCGCCAGCGTCGCGCCTTTCACTTCGCGCTTCATCAGGTACTCGGCATGCATGCTGCCCATATTGCCGACGCCGAGGATGCCCAATCTTACGTTGTCCATAGTCTCCTCCTAGATCGTATTCGCCAGGAAGTCCGAAAGCTCCGCGGCCTGCGTGCGGCCGGTTGCGGCGCGCCGTCCATCGCGTGGCGTAGGGGTGGTATCATTATACCTTACGCCACCGCAAAGAGCCAAGCCTTTCATGAGCGGCCAGGGCCGCGCCGCAGCGTGAACAGCGTCGCTTCGGGGCGGCACAGGAAACGAACCGGCAGGATGGTCGTGCCGATGCCGCGGTTCGTATATACGAGCAGTTGCTTGTCGTCCGGGCCGATACGATGCAAGCCTTGCACATACTTCGCCCCGTATTCGGGCAAAAATACGGCGCCGGCAAACGGCAACCGGACTTGCCCGCCGTGCGTGTGGCCGGAAAGCTGCAAATCGGCGCCATACCCGGCGGCGATATCGGCGAATTCCGGCTCGTGGGCCAGCAGCAGCGTAAACGGCCTGGCTCCATTCGCTCCCCCCGCCTGCGGCCCCAGCGCCCGGACGGCATCAGGCTCGCCGTGCACCATATCGTCCACGCCGGCGATACGAATCAACGCTTGTCCGCGCGTAACGAGCCGGCTCTCGTTGACCAGCACCTGAAATCCGGCCTGCTGCAATATCGACGTCACGGTCGCGGCGCTCATCATCCGGCGATAACCCCAGTAATCGTGATTGCCCAGCACCGCCCATTTGCCGAGCGGGGCGCGAATGTTGCCGAGCAGCCGGACAACCTCCTCCTGTTTCTCGTGATCGCTGCGGGAATCGTACAGATCGCCCGTAAACACGAACAAATCCGCTTCCAGCCGGTTCACCCGGTCGATCAGTTCTTCCAAATGCCTGTTGTACAAATGATGCCCGAGATGAATGTCGCTCAGCTGCACGATGCGCATGCCGTGGAATTCCTGCGGCAAGGATGGAAAGGCAAGCGCAACGCGCTTCAGTTGGACCCAGAAACGTTCCCCCCAGCCGGCATATACGCCTGCAGCAGCGGCTGTGGCGGCCATTCCCAGGCAGAAGGCCAATGCTTTTTTCAAAAAACTCCTTCGGCTGATCGAAACTTCATCGTTCACTTGGGATCACCTCGATTGCAGCATGCCCTCAGGATGCCATATTTTTCTCCTCCGCACAAATCGGGCTCCAGCCGCCGCAAATATACTGGACCTAGGCCCAGCTTGTCGTCCTTCCGCGGACCGTTCCGCGCCGGCGAAGCCGTCCTTTACAATGATAGTAACGATACTATGCGACGAGGTGTTTGCGATATGAACTCGAAAGCCAATAGCGGACAACGCGTGCTCATCCTGACCGGACAATTGGGCGACGGCCATCGCCAGGCCGCCTGCGCGATCGTGGAAGCGTGGCGCGAGCTGAAGCCCGGCGCGGAAGTGCATGTAATCGACTATCTCGAATGGACGCATCCCCATCTGCACGAACTCGGCACCAGCTGCTACAAGAAGTGGGTCACCACGATGCCGTCGATGTATGGCTATTTGTTCGAATTGACGCGGCGCCAGGGCCTGTTCTCCAAAATGTTCCGCAAACTGCGGCTGTTCCGTACCGAGCGCATGATGGCGCTGCTGGACGAGGTGCGTCCGGACGTTGTCGTCAGCACGCTGCCCGCCGCGGCAGGCGCCATGTCCTTTCTCAAGGAGCACGGGCTGACATCGGTGCCGACAGTCACCGTGATCACCGACCACACCGATCACAGCTATTGGCTGCACCCGAATACGGACCGCTACCTGGTCGGCTCGCAGCGCACGCGACGGATGCTGATCAACCAGCAGGTGCCGGGGGCTCGCATTGAAGTGACCGGCATCCCGGTACGGCGCCAGTTCGGCTCCGTGGACGGCGACCGGGCCGCGCTGCGCGAGCGGCTCGGGCTGAAAGCCCACGCCCCGGTCGTGCTCGTCATGGGCGGCGGCTTCGGCATGATTGGCCTGCCGCTGCTCGATCTGCTGACGGAAGGCGATCTGCCGGACAATCTGCAGTTCGTGATCGTTTGCGGACGCAACGAAAAGCTGCTGCGCAAGCTGACCGCCGAGCTCGGCGACATGGGAGGCCGCATAAGACTGACCGGCTATGTAGACAATGTGCATGAGTGGATGGCGGCCGCCGATCTGATCGTGACCAAGCCCGGCGGCTTGACGGTATCGGAAGCGCAGTCGCTCGCCTTGCCGATGCTGCTGTTCCAGCCGCTGCCGGGGCAAGAACAGGACAATGCGGATTACCTGGTCGAGGCGGGCGTCGCCCTGCAAGCATACAGCCGCAGGGAACTTGCGACAATCTTGATCTCCCTCTTTCAAAATCCGCAATTACTTACTACAATAAGGAATAGAGCGAAACGACTGCAAACGGAAAGCGCCAGCGCGAACGTCGTCTCCGCCATCGCCCTCGCCTGTCCCGCCGCGATGGCCGCCGCCGGACCCGTTCCGGCCCCGGCCCTGTTGGCCGAAGCCTGACTATTCGCCCGTTGCTGCCGCACAACCGATAAGGGACTGATGCGAAATAACGTGACGGATATCCCGCAGGATTTTGCCGGAGGACAAGGAATCGAAACCGCCGCGTAGCGGAGCTACGCAAGGTTGAAGAAGACGCAGTAATCCGGCAAAAGACAAGGGATAGACCCATGTTATTTCGTAGCAGTCCCTAAGTTGAAGATTCGGCCGACCGAACCCGCTGCGGCGCTTCGGTCGGCCGATCGTTCGATCGTTTCCGCTAGCTGCAAGAGGAGGGAAAGATCGTTTCCATGAAAGAGAAGCTACTATGGGCATGCCTGATCTTTCTGACCGTCTACATGGCCATCCCCTGGATTGTAACGCGCATTCTCGGCCTCGGCATCTTCCGCCGCGCGCGCAGCCACCGGCAAATCGCCTTTACGTTCGATGACGGTCCCGATCCCCGCTATACGCCGGAATTGCTTGATTTGCTGCAGGCGTACGGCGTGAAAGCAACGTTCTTCGTGCTCGGCGCCAAGGCGGAGCGTTATCCCGAGTTGATCCGCAGGATCCATGCCGAAGGCCACCAGATCGGCATCCACAACTACACGCACTTATCCAATTGGCTGATGACGCCATGGACCGTCCGCAGCAAACAAGTCGGCCGCACCGAAGCGATCATTGCCGATATTACCGGCGTCCGCCCCACGTATTACCGCCCGCCCTGGGGGATCATCAACTTCGGCGACTTCTGGCTGCGCAGGCGCTATCGCATCATCCTCTGGTCGCTGATGGGCCGCGACTGGGACCACGGCGTTGGCCCGGAGAAGCTGAAGCAACGACTGCTGAACGGCATCAAGGGCGGTTCGGTCGTGCTGCTGCACGACAGCGGCGACACGTTCGGCGCGGACGAGGACGCGCCGGCGCACATGCTGCGCGCGCTGCGGGAAGTGCTGGCCGAGGTGACGGCCGACGGCTACGAATGCGTGCGCATCGACGAGCTATACGCCGCGGACAGCAACCCCGCCGCGGCGCTCGGCATCCCGCGGCGCATGCTGCGCAGCGCCTGGATGCTGTGGGAGCGGCTGTTTCTGAAGCTGCTGAACATCCAGACCGTCAACAAGCTGGACCCGCTGCTGAAGCTGCGCGTGATCGAATATACCGGCAGCGAGCCGCTTACGTTTCCCGACGGCGAGCAGTTTCGCAAAGGCGACCGGATCGCCGAAATCCATTTCGACAACGACATGCTGCTGCAGTTCAGCGTCGAGTCGCGGTCGCCCGTGCAGATGGCGCTCCACATCATTCGCGGCATGGAGCGGCAGCTGCCGATGATTCTGAAGCTGCTGAATAGCGATCCGAAATATTCGGATGTCAAGGGGCTGTACGGCATTACCATGATCCACCGCGGCAGCAAAAACCTCGGCTTCGCCGTATTCGACCTGCCGAAGGGCGTTTTCGCTGTTGTCACCCGCTACTACTTGCGCGTCGTGATGTATATGCTGCATCCGCAGGGCAAAGAACGGCTGAAGACGAAACCGGAGCTGCTCGTGCCGAAAATTATCGCCATGTCCCGCAAGGAAATGATGAGCCGCTATATTGCCTGAAGCACCCGCACCATCGGGGCAACGAGAAAACCCGGACCAGATCGGTCCGGGTTTTCTTCATTGTTGCAGCGCAGATGCTTATTCGTTCGGCAGCTGCAGCGGTTGCGCGGCAGGCGCCGACGGTACCGCGGCCGCCGCACTCGCGCCACGCTGCGTCAAGCCTTTGATCAGCTTCTCCACATCGATGCCGGATACGCTCTTCAGCATTTCCGGCGCCGTCGCCATCAGCGACGTCACGTAATTGCTCACCCGTGCCGCACCTTCGCCGTGCCCGGTATCGACGACGGTCAGCTTGTCGATGTTCTTCATTGGTTCGGCGATGCGTCCCGCCAGCTCCGGCAGCATCTTCACGATGATGTCGAGAACCGCCGCCTCGCCGAACTTCTGGAACGCCTCGGCCAGCTTCTCCTTCGCTTCCGCTTCGGCAAGTCCGCGCAGCCGCGTTACTTCCGCCTCCGCGGTACCTTTCGCCCGCTCGGCGTCGGCCACCGCAAGCCCCTCGAGCCGCTTCATCTCCGCATTCGCTTTTGCTTCCGCTTCGATGCGGTACTGCTGGGCATCGGCTTCGCGCATGCGCTTCGCCTTGTCCGCCTCCGCCGCCTGTTCGACTGCGTACCGGTCGGCGTCCGCCTTCTTCTTCACTTCCGCGTCGTATTGTTTCTCGCGAACGAGAATTTCTTTCTGCTGCAGGTCGATTTCCCGCTCCTTGCGCACGATCTCGACCTTCATCTGCTCCTCGACGACCGTCTGCTTCGCCCGCGCTTCCTGGATGAAATACGCCTGATCGGCTTCCGCGCGCGCCGTATCCTGCTCCTTCTTGAACGCGGCTACCTTCAGCTCGCGCTCTTTCTCCGCTTCCGCGATGTTCGTGTCGCGAAGCAGCTCGGCCTTCTGCCCTTCTTCCGCCGCCCGCGCCTTCTGGATGCGCGAGTCGCGCACCGCTTCCGCTTCGGCAATTTCCGCATCGCGCTTGACGATGGCGATACGCGGCTTGCCGAGCGCGTCGAGATAGCCTTGCTTGTCGCGCACGTCCTTGATGGTGAACGATACGATCTGCAGCCCCATCTTCTTCAAATCTCGCGCCGCAACGCCCTGCACCTCTTGCGCGAACTTGTCGCGGTTGCGGTATACTTCTTCGACCGTCATCGAGCCGAGAATGGCGCGCAGGTGGCCTTCCAGCACTTCCTGCGCCTCGCTCTTGAGCGCGTCGATCGGCTTGCCCATAAACTGCTCCGCCGCGGTCGCGACGTCTTCGACGGCGCCGCCGATCTTGATGATCGCCACGCCGTCGGCGATTACGGGCACGCCTTGTTCGGTGTATACTTCCGGGGTCGACACGTCGAGCTTGTGCGACAGCAGCGACAGAAACTCCACTTGCTGGAACACCGGCCAGATGAAGGCGCCGCCGCCGCGGACGATTTTGATTTTGCGGCCGGCTTCGTTCTCGTCCTGCGACACGTTTTTGTTGCCGAGGAACGAACCGGAAATAATCATCGCCTGATCGGGTCCAACCGTTTTGTACCGCGCCCAGAACGCCAGCCCGAAGATGACGATGACCGCCACGACTGCAACAGGGATAATGAGAAAATCGGGAAACTGATCCATACTATCAAACTCCTTCGCTTGTATTTTCAAAGCGGGATACATACACCGCGCCGTCGTTCACTTCGACGATCACGACTTGTTCCCCCGCCTGAATGGCCACGTTCTCGAAGCTGACCGCCACCTGGTTCGTGTGCCCCGCCCCGGTGCGGATCAGCACTTCGCCGAAGCCGGAAACGGGAATCGGCACGATCACTTCGCATATCCGGCCCGCCAGCTCCGCCATCGCAAACCCGGTCGACCGTTCGCTGCGCTTCATCGGCCTGACGTAGAAGGCGAGAATGAGCCAGCCGGAGATGGTCGCAAGCAGAAGCGCGGCGATCGCCGCTCCTATGGCGCCGAAAGGGGAATATTCCAGCAGCAGAATGCCTGCGCCGCCGAAGATCGTCACCGCCCCGGCCACAACCATCGGCTGGAAGAAGTCGACGGATAGAAAGTCGAGCACCCCGTCCATGGCTTGGCTGATTACATCGCCGAGCAGAACCGAAACGACGGACAGCAAAATCCCGAATGCAAAGCATCCCCAGAACAGTTGCTCCAAAACGATCCCTCCCAAGGCAAGTCATCGTTGTTCCAGAAGCTGGACATATCGGCGCGAAAGAGCGAAAAAACAATTGATATCAGGAAAAATGCGGAGATTATTGCGGAAATCCGGCTTAAAACAGTCAATTTCGGCGTTCTATCGTTATATACGCCGAATTTTGACAAAAGTTTCAGCATTGGCAAACTTTCTGGTAAGCTGATCATGACGGCTTGTAAGCGGAATCGCGAACAAACACACGATGATGTTTACGGTCGAAATCGACGCAAGTTGCAAAGCGAGTCAGGAGAATCCGAACGAAATGAGTAAACATGGTAAAAATATACGGATTTTCAGCGGCGGCCAGCTCGGCGAATGGGCGCTGGCCGGCATCGCCCCTAGCGACATCCTCGTCGGCGCCGACCGCGGCGCGTTGTTTCTGGCACGCTCCGGCCTGCACCTGCATTGCGCCTTGGGCGACTTCGACTCGGTGACCGCCGAAGAGCGGGCGGAAATTGCCTCAGCCAGCCTGGAAACGCTTGCAGTCGATCCGGTCATGAAGGACATGACCGACACCGAAATGGCGTTCGAATGGGCGATGGCGCAGCGCCCCGCGTCGATTGCCGTCTGCGGGGCGCTCGGCACGCGTTTCGACCATGCGCTGGCGAACGTCCATCTGCTGCGCCGGGCGCTGCGCGGCGGCGTGCCGTGCGCAATCGAGGACGCGCACAATAGCATCGAGCTGATCGGCCCCGGCCGCAAGCAGCTCGTCCCGGGCCGCTTCGCCCACGTTTCGCTGCTGCCGCTTACGGATGAAGTCAGCGGCATTACGCTGACCGGGTTTCGTTACCCGCTGCACCGTGCGCGGCTTGCCATCGGCCAATCGCTCGGCGTCAGCAACGTGCTCGAGCAGCCGTCCGGCACGATCGAAGTCGGCACGGGCGAGCTGCTCGTCATCCGCAGTTCGGATTGAATCTGCAATTATATCAGCCTGATCGCGCGGATCACGTTGTCCGCGTAGGCAATTTTGATCACGTGGCTGCCTTTGTCGTAGGCCAGCGTCGCCCCGGACAGCTTCATGACCGGATCCGCTCCAAGGCCGTAAAACAAATCGTCCGCCATCGTCCGCACGCATTCGGCGCGCTCGTCCTCTTCCAGCGCTTCCCAGTCGGCCGCTTCCATCTCCAGCCATTCGTGCACGCCTTCCACGCCGCCGATCGCGTCGGTCAGTTCGTCGATAATGGCTTCGTATTCCCGGTTGAATTTGACGCCCATCGTTTTTCCCTCATCTTTCGTTTGCGCCATGTGCTCCAGCCAGCTGCAAATTGTTGATTGCTGCTACCTGCATTTTACACGAACCGGACGCAAAAAGACACCAGGCAGGAATTGGCGGTCCGATGCAGAATTGATGATGCAGAATTGATGTTGAGAAAAGGCGGCGATGGCTGCCCATTATTTTGTTACCGGACAGGGGGATCATCCTTTTGACTGCAGTAGAAAGACGATTGGCCGAGCTTCGCGCCTTCCAGGCGCCGCTTACGGCGCAGCCCGACCTCGAGGCGTTCTGGGAACGCACGCTGGCCGAGAGCGCCGCGCGAACGCTTGACGGCGAAAGGACATTGACCGCAACGCCGCTGGCTCACGCCCGCGTTTATCGCGTCGCCTACCGCGGCTTCGACGAAACGCCGATTCACGGCTGGTATATGCTTCCCGCCTTCCCTGCCGCGGGCGACGGCGCCAAGCTGCCTTGCGTCGTGCTGTTCCACGGGTACCATGGCGACAGCGGTTTCCCCGAGCAGCATGCCTCTTGGCTGCTGATGGGCTTCGCCGTCTTCGCCATCGATATTCGCGGCCAAGCGGGGGAAACGGGCAACCTGCTGCCGCAGACGCACGGCATGACCCGCGGCTGGGTCAGCCAAAACATTCTCAACCCGTACAGCTGTTACTATCGCGCGATCACGGTCGACTGCGTGCGCGCCGTCGATTGGGCGGCGGAGCAGCCCGAGGTCGACCCTTCGCGGATCGCCGTAGTAGGCGGCAGCCAGGGCGGCGGCCTGTCGCTCATCACAGCGGCGCTGAGCGACAAGCCGGCCGCGGCCATCGCCACCGTGCCGAACATGTGCCACATGGACTTCGGCATCATGAACTCCACCGGCTCGCTCAGCGAATTGGCCGGCTTCGTCTCGCGTTTTCCCGACAAGCTCGGCGACGTGCTTCGAACGCTCAGTTACTTCGACAACATGAACCTGGCGCACCGGATCACCATTCCGATCTTCGTATCGGCTTGCCTGAAGGATACCGTCTGTCAACCGGAAATGGTGTGCGCGGCGTTCAACCGCATCGCCTCGAGCGAGAAGCGGCTCGACCTGTACCCGTTCGACGGCCACTACGTCAGCCCGTTCCACCATCGCGAATCGCTCGACTTCCTGATCCGGGCGCTGCGCGGCCAAACGGCAGGCTGACTTGCGTAAGCGGGCGGCAACCGGCGCATACTATTTCGTGATTCCATCACGGAAGACGGAGGTTGCCCGCATGTCCAAACATAAACGCATGAACCCGATGTCCGGCGAACCGATCGATGTCGACGGCGTCTACGCCAACGAATGGGGCCGCGAAGAAATGCTGAAGATGGGCGATACGTTCCCCGCCGACCCGCAGCTCGGCAGCACCGAATGGGAGTTGGTCAGCTTCCCCGTCGACAACGAATCTCTGCGCCATACCGTCGATCCCGAGCTTCGCAACGAAAGCGACGAGCGCAAAAACCGCAGCCGCATGCCGCACCGCCCAGGCGAAGAGCGCGGCGACCAGTAAGCGCCCCGACGTGCAAAGGCCCCGTACCCGGATGATCCGGTACGAGGCCTTTTGTTGTGTTAGCGCGCCAGCCGCTTAAAGCCCGCTCCACCAATCGCTGATCCAGCGCCATGCCGGCGCGCTTACCGCGGCAACCGCGATCGCGGGGAGCAAGTTGGCGACGTTGATTTTTTTGATCTCCAGCACGTTGAGCCCGACGCCGACGATCAGCACGCCGCCTACGGCCGTAATTTGGCCGATCATGCCGTCCAGCGCCGTTTGGCCGATCCAGCTCGAAAGAAACGTCGCCCCTAGCGCGATGCCGCCCTGGTACAGAAACACCGGCGCCGCGGAGAACAGCACGCCGACGCCGAGCGTGGAGGCAAACATGATCGCCGAGAAGCCGTCCAGCATCGCTTTGGAATACAGTATATCGTGGTTGTGCCGAAGGCCGCCGTCCAGCGAGCCCAGCACCGCCATCGCCCCGACGCAATAGATCAGCGTCGTCGTGACGAATCCTGCCGCCACCTTGCCGTTCCCGCCCCCGCCGAGCGAGGCTTCGAGCTTGCGGCCGATATACTCGAGCCCGCGCTCGATCTTCAGCACTTCGCCGAGCACGCCGCCGACCACAAGACTGAAGATCAGCAGCAAAATATTGTCCGCCTTCATCGCCATCATGCCGCCCAGCAGACAAACAGCGAGGCCAATGCCTTGCAGCACCGTCGTGCGGATGCCGGAAGACAGCTTCGGCAGCAGCAGGCCAAGCAGCCCCCCGCCGACGATGGCCAGCGCGTTTACAATCGTCCCCCATAGAACCATTCGTTGCCCTCTTTCCCGCACAATCCCGTACCGACCGAAAGCCTGTCCATAACCCTAGTAAAAGGTTTATGATGAAAACATTCATGCCGTTGATCCGCAACCTTAACAAGTATAGCAGATTCCCTATCCTTGCTGCGGGGAATTTTGCGTACGACAACAAAGCCGGGAGGTGCGGCACACATGCCGACAAACGAAGCTTTTGACATTTACGACGCACAGGGAAACCCGCTGGGGACCGCAACACGCGCGGACGTACACCGCGAAGGCTACTGGCATCGCACGTTCCATTGCTGGGTCGTTCATCCCCGTTGGAACGGCGAACCGTCGGTTCTGCTGCAGCTGAGACACAAAACGAAGGATACGTATCCGGACAAACTGGATATTTCGGCCGCGGGCCATTTGCTGGCGGGGGAACTCGTGCCGGACGGCATTCGCGAGCTGAAGGAAGAACTGGGGCTTGACACCGCGTTCGACGAGTTGATCGACTGCGGCATGTCGGCGGCGGAAAGCATTGTGCCGGGACAGTGGACCGACCGCGAGTTCAATCATATTTTCGTATATGAATGCGACAAGCCGCTGCGGGAATACGCATTTCAGCGCAGCGAAATCGCCGGCCTGTTTTTTGTGAGCCTGCGCGATTTCAAACGGCTGGTCGCAGGCGAAGCGGCAACGATCGCCGCCCGCGGCATCGTAGTGAACAAGGACGAGACGGATGTCGCGGATGAAGACCGGACGATCGGCCTGGACGATCTGACGCCGAATTCAGCCGCTTATTACGAGCGGCTGTTCGCGGGCATCGAACGCATCGCTCCCGCCGCCGGGATCGGGAGGGAAGCCCAGTGAAGCTGTTCATTGTCGACGCGTTTGCGTCGTCGCCTTTTCGCGGCAATCCTGCCGCGGTATGCATCCTTCAGTCGCCGCTCACGGACGCTCGCATGCAGCAAATCGCCGGCGAAATGAATTTATCCGAAACGGCGTTCCTGTTGAACAAGGAACAACATTACGAGCTGCGGTGGTTTACCCCGCTTGCTGAAGTAGATCTATGCGGCCATGCGACGCTGGCGAGCGCGCATATTTTGTGGGAAGAGGGGCTTGCCGGCGGCGATGCGACCTTGTCGTTCTCGACGCGCAGCGGCATATTGTCCGCCAGCAGGAAGGGAGACAGGATCTCGCTGCATTTCCCGCTGGAGCCGGACAGCCCCTGCGAGCCGCCGCAAGCGTTGGTCGACGGATTGCGAACCCCGTTTCGGTACGCCGGGCGCAACCGGTTCGACTATATCGTCGAGTGCGCAACCGAAGCGCAGGTGGTGAACGCGGCGCCCGATTTCTCCCTGCTGCGAACGCTGGATGCCCGCGGTGTGATCATGACGAGCCGTGCGGACGATCCGCGCGTCGACTTCGTGTCGCGCTGCTTCTTCCCTGCTCTCGGCGTGAACGAGGACCCGGTGACTCGGCGTGAACGAGGACCCGGTGACCGGTTCCGCGCACTGCTGTCTCGGTCCGTACTGGCAGCGGCGGCTCGGCAAAAACGAATTGACCGCCATTCAGCGTTCGGCAAGGGAAGGGGAGCTTCACCTGCACGTGCTGGAAAGCGGAATCGTGATTTCCGGGCAAGCCGTCACCACCCTCCGCGGGGAATTGATCGTCTAAATCGCCGCCTCCCCTATTCTGCCGAACACAACGATTCATCTTCTGCTCGGTTATCGTACTTTAATAAATCAGCTTCAAAAACAATACGAGGGGCTGCTTTTTGGTGCAAAAACAGATGCTCGGCGCGGGCTGATCTTAGCTTAAATGTATAAATACAGTTAAAAGCTGCCACACAGGCTCGTTTGATGCATTTATGTGCAAATGTGCGCTTGAATTCTCCAAAATGAACCACATATCGGAAAATAACGGGGATTACGTGTATTTTTACAGTTTAGTTGTCCGCATCGGCGGTTTAGGTCGAATTTAAGTGTATTAATGTCCTTAAAGGTAGCCAATTCCCCCCTTGTACAATAAGGCCATGTTTTATTGCCTATTTCGCCAAAAACGGGCAGCCGCTTCGAAATAGCCAGCGAATTCACTGGCTATTTCGCTTGAAATGCCTATTTGAAGGCGATCTGGGGCAAATAACCAATGTTTTCACTGGCTATTGCAGGCGGGCCGGGCGATAGGGGGCCAATAGGCCATTTTTCATGGGCTATTTTCGTTGCCGAGCAATAAATCGGTCCACCAAGGGGAGCGGCTCGCCAGGATAGGCTTCTTGCAGCAGCACGCGAGTACGCTCGTACACGAAACAGCGAAGCGGAAGGATTGCTCTGGAGAAGCTGAGCGCTGCGTTCGCCTTTGTTTTCGGATGGTTACCTTGGCCCCTTAATTCCCGGCATCCGAAATCAACAAGCGATCGGAGGAACAGCCCTTCCGCGCAGCGGCTGCAGTGTGAAGCTCGGTTGCGCTTCCTAGCTCCAGCTATATATGCAAAAAACCGCCCCCGGCGGCAAAAAAACTGCTGCGGGGCGGCTCGAGTTCGTGCCCGTTTACTTCTTGTACTTCGCAATCACATCGTTGGTCTTCGCGGAAATATTGGCGATCGCCTGCTTCGGTGTCGTCTGGCCGATGAACAACCGCTGCATCTCCGGAAACATCGCCGCTCGCATCTCCGGATAACCTTTGATCCCCCAGCCCGAATCGACGACCGGCCATTCCTTCGTCTTCATCGACAGCTTGGCCAGAAAACGCAGCTCGGGATCGCTTACCACCCAGGCCGGTTCGTTGCCGAGCGGGTTGAACGTTTTGGTCGCGCCGGCAAAAATCGTATTTTCGTTCATCGACCAGTACAGAAACTTTTTCGCCCATTTCTCGCGCGTCGCATTCCCGGTCTTGAACGCCACGCCGAAGCCGATCTCCGTCTTGAGCGCCGACTTTCCCGGCGTCGTGGACGGAAAGTTGACGTACATGTACTCGTGCGGGGCGGCAACGGAGCCATCCTTCAGGCCGTTGACAATCAGATCGGAATGCGTGGCGTTCGCGACAATCATGCCGTTCTTGCGCTGCCTCCACAGATCGAGCGCATTGACCGAGGTCAGCGTTTCCGGATGAGGGTTGACAAGCCCTTCATCGACAAGCGACTTCAGGAATGCCAGCGCCTGCTCCGAACCCGGACTGTCGGCCGCGGTAAACTTGGAATAATCGTCGTTGAACAGCTTCGCCCCGAACGACACCAGCAAATTGTTGTACAACTGGTCCCCCTGCTCGTTCAACGCAAACAACGTCAGCCCGTACACGCCTTTCTCCTTGTTCGCCACCGCCTTGAGCGCCGCCTTGAATTGCTCCGGCGTCCAGGTGCGATCGGGGTTTTGCGGCAGCAGGTTCTCCGCCCCCGCTTCCTTCCACAGCGACCGGTTCAGCAGTAAAGCGACTTGCGTCGCGTAATAGGGCATCGTGACGATGTCGCCCTTTACCGACACCATCTTCATGATATCGAGGTTTTTGTGAATTTGCACCAAATCCGTCGGAGGCAAAATATCGTCGAGCTTGAGCAGCGCCCCCATCTGCCCGTAAGCGAGCGTCCGTCCCGGGTAGTCCATCAATATGTCGGGCGTCGTTCGGGAGGCGATGGCGGTCGTTATTTTTTCATTGACGAGGTCGAACGGGATAATTTCCACATTCACTTTGACGTTCGGAAATACCTTGTTCCATTCCGGCACCAGATCGTCCTTCACCCATTCGCCCGGCTTCTGCCCCGGTTTGTAGGTGCCGACCTGGGTCATCCAAATCGTCAGTTCCGCCTTTTCATTGCGATCGTAGTTCTGCCCTGGCGCGGCGGAAGCCGGCTGGCTTGGTTTAGTCGTGCGGCCGGCGGAATCGCCGCTTGCCCGGCTGCAACCGACGGCGAATGCCGCCATTGCCGCAACAAGCAGCACCGACAGCCCGATGCGCGTTGTTCGTTTGCCGGATCTATGCCGTTTTTTCATGTTCGGCAACCTCCCCTACCTTCGACCTTACCGTTTTCCGCCCCCCGCAGTCAAGCCCTGTCTGTCTTAAACGACCTTTCCGACCCTGCGATTCATCAAAAATGCAGGTTCGATTCGCAAAGGTCCGCACGGCATTCGCTGCGTCAGCGGCAGACGGACGTTGCAGGATTTTGCCGGACGATAGCGAATGTTGTCTACGGGGCACGGCTCCATTCCAAAGTCGAGGAAGGATGATCGTTTGTGAAGGACAAGTTGAAAGGCCTGGTAGTTGGCCTGACGTTGGGCACGCTGGTAACCGGTTCGCTCGCATACGCCACGAACAGCACGTCGATCGACGTTTATTTCCGCCAACTGAAGTATATGGTCGAAGGTGTGGAGAAGCCGATGGGCGATTCGCAGGGCTTCATCTATCAGGACACCGCCTACGTGCCGGTGCGGTACGTCAGCCAGGCGCTCGGCAAGGACGTCAATTTCGACAATGACACAGGCACCGTCTGGATCGGCAAAAATTACGGCGGCGACGGTCGGCAGCAAATTGCGGCTTATCAAGGCGGCACGGTGACGAAAGCGGAGTTTGACAGCTACGTGGCGGCGAACTCCTTCTACAACAGCCGCATGCTAAGCGGCACCCAGGAGTCGCAAGTGCGCGGCTACATCGCCATGAAGCTGCTCGCCGCGCAGGCCGGCGACGCCTACGACGCGGATGCGGCCAAATCGGTCGACGCCCAGTGGGGGCAGGTCGTGCAATATTTCGGCTCTCCGGAAGCCGCACTTGCGCAGATGAAGCAGTGGAACGCCAATGAATACGACTTGCGGCAATATTTGACGCTGATGTTCAAACAGACCGCCGTCCTGAAAACGAAGGTGGACGACTCCACGCTGAAGACGCAGTACGACAAGCAGCGCGCCGCCGATCCCGCGGCGTTCGTGACGGCGTCGGTGCGGCATATTCTGATCGCCACGCAGGCAAGTACAGCCGGCGGAACGGCGCGCACCGACGAACAAGCGCTCGCCCGCGCCAAGGAAGCCTTTGACAAACTGGCGGCCGGAGGCGATTTTGCCGCGCTGGCGAAGGAATATTCCGACGACCCCGGCTCGAAGGACAACGGCGGCTTGTATGCGGATGCCGACTTGCAAGGCTACATCGAGGAATTCAAGAACGCTTCGGCGACGCAGGAGATCGGCCAAATCGGCGAGCCGGTGAAAACGGCGTACGGCTATCACATCATTAAAGTCGAATCGCGCAAAGTCAAAACGTTCGACGAAGTGAAAGAGCAGCTGCGCCAGCAAGCGATCAGCGGCATCTACCAGCAGTTCGCGGCAACGGAGCTGCCGGGGCTGATCGAGTCGATCACGCTGCCGCAACCGAGCGCTCAGCCGAGCGCGGCGCCGCAGGAGTAAGCGGCGGAACGAAAGGAACCTCCCCTGTCTCATCGACAGGGGAGGTTCTTGATTTATCGAGTCTGTCGGGCGCTCCAGACATGTAACGCTTTCGAAATAGGCCATTTTTTATGGCCTATTTCGCAGCAACAGCGGCGGGCACGCCCGCCAGCCCTAACGCCCGCCCGGCGTCAGTTGATGAACGCCGCCTTCTGCAGCAGCCGCTTCAGCATAACCGCGGCTTCCGCGCGCGAAGCGTTTGCGGCCGGCTCGAAGCGGCCGTTGTCGCGGCCGTCCGCGATCCCGGCGGCGGCGATCGCCGTTACCGCCGGCTTCGCCCAGCTTGCGATCGACGCGTCGTCGGCAAATGCCGGCGTACTCGCCTTCGCGCCTTTGCCTTCCGCACCCGCATAGGCGAGCGCGCCGGCAACCATCACCGCCAGCTCCTGGCGGGTAATCGGAGCGTCCGGACGGAATGTGCCGTCCTCATAACCGGTGACGAGCTTCGCCTCGTAAGCTGCCGCAACGGTGCCGCTGTACCAGGTGCCGGCCGCAACGTCGGCGAACGGCTTGCCGCTCTCCTCGCCGAGCCCAAGCGCGCGGACGAGGAGCGTCGCGAATTGCGCCCGGGTCACTTTCGCTTCGGGAGCGAACTCGTCGTCGGCCACGCCCAACACGATCAGCTTCGTCGCCAGCAACTCGACATCCGCCTTCGCCCAGTGGGAAGCCAGATCGGCGAACGATTTGCTCGCCTGGATCACGGTGTACACGCTGTTGCCGTTGCGCTTGAGCGTTGCCGTCCAGCTGCCGTCGCCGCCCCGCTCGAAGGTGGACGGAACGAACGAAAACGTGCCGTCTTCATTCAGCACCACGCCGGTAGACTCGTTCGGGTTGACGTTGTTCGTATTCAGGCCGATCGACCGGCTGACATACGTCGAGCCGAACGACGAAATCGTCTGCGAGCGACCGTCCGGCGTCGTCACAGTGAGCGAAAAATCGACCGCACCGGCAATCATCGTGCCGCCGCTGCCCGCTGCAGCGTCATTCGCCTGCCCTTGCTGCTGCGGCGTTGCGTTCGATACGGTCACGTTCACCGTCAATTGATCCGGCGAAACGCCAAGTTCTCTCGCAATCGCGGCAAAATCGACAGCAGCGACCGGCAAGTGGTACGAACCGTTCTCCGTGGCAAAAATAACCGTTCCGTTGCCGCCATCCGCCGCCGATTGCAGCGTAGCCAAACCAACCTGCACCTGGACGGAATCGCTGCCGGTACCGGCGACCGCAACGGTGACCGGGCCGCCGGCGGCGTTGGCGATCGCCTGCCGTAAATCGCTGTCGCCGACGGAAGCGACGGCTTGCGTGCTGCCGTCCGGCGCCGTCGACACTTCCGGCTTCACCGCAACTGCAGGCGTCGCGGTTGGCGACGGAGTTGGCTTAGCGGACGGCGACGGGCTGGCCGAAGGCGTCGGCGAGCTTGACGAACCCGGCGAGCCGGAGCCGCCGGTCCCGTCGCCGGAGCCCGTACCGCCGTTGTCCGTATTCAACGTGATCGTTTGCGACGCCGTTTCGTTGCCCGCGCCGGCGATAACGGTCAGCGTGCCGAGCGCCGTGCCGGGGATATGGAAATCGAACGCGTATTGTCCGTTCGCGTCCGCTTTGACGACATCCGTCGCCACAAGCTGGCGATTGGAGTCGATGACGCGAAGCGTCACCCAGGCTCGCGCAGCGTACGTACCCGACACGTGTACGGAATCGCCGTAAGCAACGTAGGTGCGATTCGCGGCGAGCGATACGCCGGACGCCGACGCAGCCGGCAGAACGGCAGTAAACAAAAGGACGGCAAGTAACAATAACGCAACCGTTTTTTTCATCGTCGCCACCGCCTAGTACTGCAGAACGATCGGGTTCACCGCCGGATCGTCGGACAAGTCGTCCACCATGTAAACTTCAACGATGTCGCCGGGCATGACGTTGAATTGCGCTTTTGCCGCGGCCTGAACGGTGTCGTAGTCGGCTCTGACGGCAACAAGTCCGAGCTGCGTGCCGTTCCGCGAATGTTTGAACACCAGCGTCTCTTCCCCGGCATGCGCCACTTGCGGCGTTACCGTCGCGCCGAACGTCTTGAAGCCCGAAACGCCGGCATTGACCGTCAATTTGCTGATCCCGCTTGCCGTCGTTCCAACGGTATAGGTTGCATTGGAAGTCGACGTTACGCCGTAGTACCCCGCCGTAATTTCATAAACGAGCAGCGTGCCGGAAATTTCATGCGCCACCATCAGCAGCGGCTTGCCGGTCGGGCTTTTCTCCGCCGGCACGAAATATTGGCCTTCCGGTCCGAGGTCGTCCTGACGCGGATCAAACTGGGTTTTATTCGTCAAATTTTGCCGGCGATTGTTTTCGTAAGTGACGTACTGCGATTGCGCCGGATTCGTAATATCGAACATCATAATACCGCCTGCCCGCTCCAGCCCGACAAAAGCGTAAGGTTTGCAGTATACCGTACCTACTTTCACATCTTCCGGTTCGGGACCTTTGCTGGTGCTCCGGTCGTCCGTTTTGACATCGTCGTTCGATACGTTATACAACTTCTTGAAGGCGTCGGTCGCAAGCACGCGCTCGAACGTATTGCCGCTGTCGTACACCGGACCTGCCGCAATGTTGGAAGCATCCCAAATCGAAAAGGATCGGGCGCCAAGCGTGTACAGCGCATCGTATACCGGAGATCCGCCCCTGCCGTATGCCGCCTCGTAAACCGCCGTCGTTACTTTCAGGTTGCCGATTCCGTTGTCATCCAGTTGAATAGCCGCTACTATATCGTCCAGTTGCTGCTGCGAATACACATTTCCATATTTGGCCGGATCCAGATGCAGCTTCGATTTCAGCTTGTTGACTTCGTCTTCGTCGTGCGTAAAGCCCCAATCCTTCCGCGAATCGCCTTCGTTGGCGGTCAGCAAATACGTTTTGCCCCCGCTCTGGAACGATGCGATGCCATCCGGCATATACGTGCCCAGCACCGGCCAGTTGGCGATGTTCATGCCGCTGTTGGTCGCGGAGTCTTTTTTGGAGGGGTCGAAACCGTTGCCCGGCAGCGCATAATTTTTATAACCGAGACCGCTGACATGCGTGTACTGTTTGGTCGCCAGGTTCAGCGTTGCGATCGCATTGTTCTCCTGCAGCGACACATAGGCGAATTGGCTGTTTGCGTCAACCGTTATATATTCGGGTTCGAAGTCCTGCACCCAGTTTCTGTCCGTACGGTAAACGTTGCTGGTCGTCGGGTAGATCCGCACATTGGCGTCGATATCGCTTTCCGTCAATCCGCTGAAATCGACGTCGGTTGCTTTCGATTGGTCGATCGATGCAACGCCGCCGGAAACGTCGATGATGGTGACGGAGCCGTTGGGGTCATTTACGGAATTGGTGTCCGGCTCGCCTTCGTTGGCGACCAGCGCCTTTGTGCCGTCCGGCGTGAATGTAATCATGTCGGGATGATAACCCGCGCTTACCGAAGTGAGGAAATTGCCGTTCTTGTCAAAAAAGGCGACATACCCGCGATTCGGCTTCGCCGCCGGTACGGCTACCGCTACCAGATCGAGCGTCGGATGCACGGCAACGCTGGTCAGATCGTTGAAGCTCGGATGGAGCGGCTTGATCGGAACCCGCTTGATCCCTTCGGTTACGCTGTATGTGTATTTCGTTACCGAAGTGGTTGCACTGCGGGTCGCCAAATTGCTCATATCGATAATATCCAGCGATTGGGCGGTCGGATCGCCATTGACGACAAACGCTTTTTTCGTTGCGGCGTCATACGCGACGATTTCAACCCCGCCGTCGCCGTTGACGGCCGCTTTGTTCGAATCGTAGCGGGCAATCAAATTCAGCTTGAATTTTTGCGACCCCGTGGTGTCGGTGGCTGCCGACACGCCTGCTCCTCCGGCGAACGCCGAAGCCAAACCAGTCGTAATCGCCAGAACCGCCGCCAGCTTGCTCGTTTTTTTCACTGTCGTTCATCTCCTATCGATTGAAGTTCGACAATCCCGTCCATTTTACTTGGCAAGCGTTCCGGGAACGTCAACGGGAAGTGGATCTTTTGTAAAGGAGAACGAAAATGGGGCGAACGTTTCCATTTCGTTATTGACAGTGATAACGAGAACCAATATCATTGAGATGAATTCTCAGGCAGATTCGACTTTGACTCGAAGAAAGAAGGCTGCTGTGTGAAGAAGATCAACTATTGCTGCCGCAACTTGAAGAAGGGCGCCAAACCCGTCTACAAAACGATCAAAGCGGAATTCCCCGGCATCAAGCAGAAGAAACGCGATTGTCTCGGCAATTGCGGCCTGTGCGCCAAACAATGCTTCGTCAAGCTGGGCAAACGCGAAATCATCAAGGCGGCCAGCCCGGAACTGCTGTATAAAGAGCTGAAACAGCGGATAGGATGAAAATGGACATGGAAAATGTTATGATACATGCAAACCTGTTGTGGATTCTCAGTCCGCTCGCATGTTTGCTGATGGCGCTGGCCATTCTCTACGTGTGGGGGCTGAGGGCCAAATAATCCTTGGCGAAGGCGGTGCTGCCCATTGATGAATCAGTCGCTTAGCGATGCGCTGAACGAGCAGATGAATTTCGAGTTTTACTCCGCCCACGTCTACCTGGCCATTGCCGGGTATTGTTCGGGGGAGAGCTTGGACGGCTTCGCCAACTTTTTCATCGTACAAGCCGAAGAAGAACGTTTCCACGCGATGAAGATGTACAAGTTCCTGAACGACCGCGGCAAAAGAGTGACGTTGACCGGCTTCGATGCGCCGAACAACGACTACAGCTCCGTGCTGCAGGCGTTCGAGCATGCGTTTCAGCACGAGCAGATCGTGACCAAGCGGATTTACCATTTGTCCGATCTGGCCATGAACGACCGGGAGCATGCGACCATTCAGTTTCTCAAATGGTTCATCGACGAGCAGGTCGAAGAGGAAGCGATGTTCGACAACCTGATCAACAAGCTGAAGCGGATCGATCAGGACAGCAACGCATTCTTCATGCTGGAAGCGGAGCTGGCCCAGCGCGTATTTACGCCGCCGACGACGACGCGGTAACGCTGGCAGCGTTTGGCAGACAAACCCCCGTTCCGAGTCGGAACGGGGGTTTGTGTTTGCGGGGAGTCCGGTGTCCAATTGGTATGAGAGGGTATGCGGTTGGGAACGTTCTAAGAACAATTTTCAAATTCTGGGATTTGGTCTGATGCGCGAAACATGGGACTTCGTATGACTGGAAGAAGTAAAAATCGAGCGATCCACGCGACAACCATTTGAAATCCAACGTTTGCTCTCTTTTCGAAAATTTTATACGTTTGACGCAGGAGCTATTTTGACGTAGACATTCAAATCACTTCGCTGCCGGAAGAACCGCTCTATTATCATATTCCGCTTTCCATTTTGCGAGCATGGCGGTGACATCGCCGTCGCTTGTAATCAATTTCCGGATGTCGTCACTATGCGATCCTCGAAGTCCGTTCCACACATCGTTATCGTAAAAGGATCCCCGTTTGGCATATTCCAATTCTTTCAGAAATCCGTTCCATATCGGGTGTGTGGACTGTCCGCTCGCTTCTGCGACCGCTTTCGTCACTGCTAACTGGCTGCTTCCCCAAAGCGCAGCGCCTTCGCCTGTCGGCATACCGATATAGCGTAGAAAACGCCACGCTGCATCTTTGTGTTTCGATTTGGCGGAAATTCCGAGCCCTTCCACATACAACACGTTACCGCGTCCTCCCTGTGGGAGTGAAGGCAACCCAACTAAGCCGATATCCGGATCCTTGATCTGGTAAGCCCAGTATGAAAACTCGAACGCCATAGCAATCTGTCCTGACATTAACGATGGAATGCTATACCCGCTGTCTGGAGCGGCTACATGGTAGGTGCGGAACAAGTCCGCGTACAGCCGGATGGCATCCGCAGTTTTCGGACTGTTCAGGTATCCGTCCGACTGACGGTTCGATCCCAAGTACCTGCTCTGATTGGCAATAACAAGTGCCTCTACCATTTCCACATCGTAACTAAAATGCACCCCGTATTTGCGGCCGAGATCGGTTTCGACGGTCAGCTTTTTAGCCGTTTCCACAAAATCGTTCCATGTCCACCCATCCTTAGGATACGGAATCTTTTGCTCATCGAACCTTTTTTTACTGTAATAAACACCCATCGTATGTACATCGAACGGGAGCGCGGCCAACTTGTTATCCAGCATGACCGCTTCCAGAGCCCCCTTATAATACTGGTCGGTATCAATCGACTCCATCTTAAAATAGGGAATCAAGTCCACCGAAGCACCTTGCCGAATCGACTCATAAAATGCATTCGCACCAAGCTGTATGATGTCGGGGGAACTATCGCTTTTCATCAACTCCAGCGAATTGGAGTTTCCCGGCAGGACGGATACTTCCACATGAATGCCGGGATTCTCCGCCTCGAACTTTCGGGCCATTTCAGAAATATAACCGTATCCCGACCCATATTCTGCGGTCGCCGCCCGTAGAACGACTGATTCTTTCGTCCCGGCCACTGCCAAGGGAGGAACTTCAGGCATATCACCTGACTTTCCATTGCATCCTGCCGAAACAATCGCAAATACGGTCACAGCAATTGCCGCCGACCATTTTTTTCCTCGTATCCATTCCATTCCGGTTACCCCTTTGAAATACAGAATTTGTCCTACTTCCCCACTAACATAATAAGAGCAATAAGAAACTGTTAGCAATGAGACACGTTAAAGCGGTTTCCATCGATGGCGTAAAATCGGTATACTCAAACTTATTGATGCCAGTCATACATGAAAGCTAACAAAAAAGATATATAATATTGATTTCGGTATGTTAAGAAAATCATACCATGGTTTTTATTAAAGAATTCTGCCCGATAGTTGAGCGAACCAACTAGAAACGAAAATAAGCGATAGGTCAGTTCCATCGCCGCGCTATCGTGCTCCGTTAGCGCAATCGATTGAAAACGATAGTTCCGTGTGAATGCATTACAAATTTCGTTGTTCAAACATGTGGAGGAAGCTAGCGGAACCCAGCGCCCTTATTCATGGGCACAACCCGATGAATCGCATCGCAACGGAACTCAGCGCCGTTATTGGGCGATTGGCAGGCGCATTTGCACCATTTTTTGCTGAATAACGGCGCTCAGTTCCGTTAAGCTTGCTTATAACCTATTATTTCGTCCGGTAACGGCGCTCAGTTCCGTTAACTCCAGTTCGAACTAATCTGCCCGTCTACTTCAACAAACGAAAAGGAGCTGCCACGAAGGAGCTCCTCTACTATCGTATCCTTAAGGTCGCTGCGCACAACTAAGCTGGAACGTAAGTCAACCTGATCACCTGCGCGCCAATTCGATCGCTCGCCACGAGGCGCAGCGGCGGCCGCGGACCGGCGAAGAACGGCTTGCCGTGACCCAGCACGACTGGATGGAGATAGAGTCGATACTCATCAACGAGACCGAGCTCCGTTAGACTGTGCGCCAACTCCGGCCCTGCAACTTCAATCACCCCTTTATGCTGAGACTTCAGCTCACGTATGGCTGTAGCGAGGTCGCCCTCGATCAGAGAAGCGTTCGGACCGACGGACGTTAGCGTCCTCGACACCACCCACTTCGGTTTGCTTTGCCACGCCGCTGCATATTCCCGTTCAGGCGCATCCCATTCAAAATGGTCTCCGTCCCAATACTGCATAATCTCGTACATGCGGCGCCCGTACAGGCTGCCCGCCAGGCCGCGCACGTCGTCGATGTAATGACGGAATAGCACGGGGTCGGGCTGGAATGCCGTGTGGTCGTGGTCGACGAACCCGTCCAGAGACTGATTCAATGCGAAAACAATCTTTGCCATGCGACTGACTCTCCTCTCTTGTTTGCTCGCCCATTCATCATCGGGATTATTTGTTCCATATGCAGCCTCCTTCCCTAATAGTTCGTCTATGAGATTCAACTATCCTGCCGTCAGTTTAGTTGAACTTGGTTAGTGGCCGCTTATGCGCTTTCCGGTACCTCGCGCACCTCCCTGCGCGGAGTGACAGGGGTTGATGGCAGTCAGCAGTCAACCTCAAGCTCCCGACAAACCGCAAAAACCTCGTTCCGGATCGGAACGAGGTTTTTACAGATCAGCAGCAGATCAGCTATAGTTGTGCGACCGCTCGACAGTGCCGTCCTTGCGGTGAATAATTGCGCTGCGGTTGGCGTCCGATGCGAGCATCCGCGCCTCGTGGGAGGCATCCGCCTTCGTCTCGAACAGCTGCTCCGGCTCGTCCTCCCCTTCCGCCTTGAGCGCCCATCCGTCGTCATGCGGCACGACATGCCAGTTGTGCCGTCTCCGGCCATCGCTGCCGCCGTAGCCGCTTCCGGATCGCTCCATCTCTTCGCGCCGCGGCTCATCGCGATGCTCCGGATGATCGCGGGCCCATTCTTTCGCCTGCGCCGTAGCGATGGCGATCGCCCGCCCTTCCCCATATCCTTCATCCAACAGCGCGTTGGCGATTTCCACCGCTTTGCCGCGCGTGCGGGCATCGAAATTTTTCAGCGAATCGGGGTAATCCCGTTTGGTCCATGGCATCTGAACCGCCTCCTGTCTCACAGTTTGCAATAACACCGGTGCCTGACACCTGTTTTTTACCCGCCCGAGGCCGCCAAAAAACATGGAAGAATCGGGAAATCGCCCTTTACATGACGAATCGCATGAGTTATTATTTAAATACGTAATTACGTAATTAAATAATATATGAGGTGTCGAAAATGGAACGCGATTTGGCGCGGGAAATGGACAGTCTGAATCGGCAGTTTGCGGAAATGAGGCAGCAGCTAGGCGAAATGGAGCGGCTGTTGCAAGGGAAGGCGGAGGAACGGCAACAAGGAACGGATGCGGGGGGAAAGTCGAACATCGCCGGAACGACGACGGTAACGGCTTCCGAAGCAAGCGACACAACGGCGCACGCGGGCACGCTCTACTATTCCGGCGCCTATCGCGGCAGCCGGTATGATTTTCGCTGGCAGCCGCAGGAAAGGAAGGTCGACGGCCTGCTTGCCGTCGACGGGGAGAAGGCGGCGAAAATATTGGCCGCCATCGGCCACAAGCAGCGGCTCGACATTGTAAAGGCCGTGCTGCAGGAGCCG
Source organism: Paenibacillus cymbidii (assembly GCF_004764705.1). Lineage (GTDB taxonomy): Bacteria > Bacillota > Bacilli > Paenibacillales > NBRC-103111 > Paenibacillus_AN > Paenibacillus_AN cymbidii. Next base: position 26,308 of record NZ_SHLX01000037.1, read on the forward strand.
CTCACCGGACCGGAGCTGGTCGAGAAGCTGGGCATGGGCACGACCGGGCAGCTGTACCACCATATCAAAGCGCTGGCCGGAGCCGATCTGCTCGTGCAGGAGGAACGCGGCGGCCGCTATTCGGTGAGCGGGAGCCGGGCTTTGCCGCTGCTGCTGTTGCTGGCGGCCGCGGGCGACCTGCTCGATACGAGCGACTACATCGACATGACGGCCGTACGCGCCGATCCGGCCGACTTCTTCGGCGGCGGCGCGCCGAATCCGAACCCGCTGCTGCTCGCGCTGGCGGAGAACAGCGTACTGGAGCATCGCGCCGGTTACTGCAGCGAGCTGCATCTGTTCCTGCACGAGGACGGTTCGGCCACCGTGGCGGACAACGGGCGCGGCATCCCCGTCCAAGTGCTGGCAGCGCAAGAGAAACCGAACGCGCAGGCGGTGCTGACCGACATGCGCCGCCAGGCGGAGCATGCCGCTTACCGCGCGCCGGGCGCGGAGAAAGGCATCAGCCCGGTCGTCGTCAACGCGCTGTCGCGGCGGCTGACCGTCGATATTCGCCGCGACGGACACGCATATCGGCAAGAGTACCGCAACGGCATCCCGCAAACCGCGCTCGCCGTCGTTGGCGTCACGCAGGAAACCGGCACCGCGGTCACGTTCGAGCCGACCCGCGAGCTGTTCGCCGCCGGTTTCGACCGGGCCGCGCTGGAGCGGCGCATCGCCGAATGGCATGCGGCCTATCCCGGCTTGCAGGTACGGCTTATCGGCGGCGCATAAGCGGATTGCCCGCTGGAAACCGTATGAAGAGCCGGCGAACCGGCAACGAAAGGAGATTCGCCATGAGCAAGGAGCAGCATCACTCCGCGCAGCAGATGGAAGCGGCGGAGGCGCAGTCCGACGCCGATATCACGGGGCGCGGCAAGGCGCAAGCAAGCGCCAAGCAGTCCGCGGCGGACCAGGCCGCCGCGAAGAAACACGGCAAAAGCTCGCAGTAGCGCATGCCGCTTCGGCGCGTTACGTTTGCGCCGTGAGCGGATACTGGAACGCGCCGTCCGGCAGCGGCCAGTCCCCGCGCACGAACAGCAGCGAATCCGCCGCAGCGGCCGCGGCATTCGCCAGCGCCGGGCCGGCCAGCAGCCGGTCCGGCGTAAAATGAAACACGACAAGCTCCGCCGCGGCAGGCATCACGGCAGCGACAACACGCTCCCAGCCTTCTTCGCGGGCGGAGACGATGTCGTACATGTGCAACTCCGTTCCTTCAAGCTCGCACGCAACGATCGTTTCCGCTTCCTCCGCGTACAACAGCCCGCCGGACAACACGTTCAGGAAATACCACATGACAAGGCCCGCACCGCCCGACGCGTCGAACGAACGCGACACCGGCACCCGGCTTTGCGCCAGGCGGAACGCCAACTCGCGGTCGGCGGCAACGTCCATATCGAGCGACCGCCAGCCCATCGAAGATCGCGGCCCGAAAACGGCCGCAGCGCATGCGTACCGGCATTCCGCCACCCGGCGAAAGCCGTATTTCGGATAAAAGTCCAGCACCCGTTCATTGGCGAACAGAAAGATCGGGGCATCCTCCGGCGAGTACAACTCCAGCACCCGTTCCATCAGTTGGCGGGAAAGCCCTCGTCCCCGCCAGTCCGGGTGCGTCATCACCGTGCCGATCTGCAAGGCAGGGACATCCGTTCCCCCGTTCGGGGTCGACAGCAGCATTCGGCTGACCGACACGTTCGCCACGATGTCGCCGTCCGCCGCAGTCGAGTGGCACCGGTAGTTGTCGCCCCAATACCCGCCTTGGTACCAGCGCTCGAAATCGATGCCGAATACGCGATGGGCCAGACGATTGAAGCTGAGCCGGTACGCATCGTGATGACGGTAATGATCGATGAAGCGCAGCCCGTCCGCAGCGCGTGCGAAGTTGTCCATCCCTTCCGCCGCTACTCCACCAGCTCGCGGTACTTTTCCGCCGTCAGCAGCTGCGCAAGCGCCGCATTCGCGTCGCCCGCCACTTCGACCTCGACGATCCAGCCGCCGTCGTACGGAGCCTCGTTGATCAGCTCCGGCCGCCCGACCAAATCTTCGTTGCAGGCAACCACTTTGCCCGAAACGGGGCTGTACAGGTCGGACACCGTTTTCACCGATTCGACCGTGCCCATCGCCTGCCCTTCTTCCACTTCGGCCCCGATCTCGGGGAATTCGACGAATACCACGTCGCCCAACTGGTGCTGGGCATAGTCGGTAATGCCGATGCGCACCCTTGCGCCCTCCACCCGCACCGCCCATTCATGCTCGCTGCTGTAGGCCAACTGCTCTCTGATTTCGCTCATGCGACTCACTCCTATTTTGCATATACTGGTTATTCTGGGGCGTGTCTGAATACTCCGAGGGGAACAGATTGGGCCGAATTTTCGTTCCATGCAAGGAAGTTTTGCGCAGGCTTACCGGGGGTAAGTCAAGCAAAACTGACGCAGCAGGGGGCGAAAAGGCGGTGCAAGATGACCTCGAGCGGGTTTTCAGACACGCCCTACCATATCCCGATCCGTCGAAACGTCAAAAAAGGACATGACAAGGCTTCATGCCTGATCTCTGTCCCTGATGCCTGAGAGTTTCGGCCGATCCGTCCGTTCGTGCGTACGGCGGCGTTACCCCTTTGGCGGCTTGTATGAACGCTCTCTCCAGAGCCGTGTCGAACGGAGGTACGTTTACCTGAGAGATTGGCGGCCAGCCGGCAAGCGTGGCGCGTTTGCTCCTTCGGTGCCGAACGGGCCCGCGGGGCCGTTCGGTCTCTCCCTACCGTCGTCATCCACCTATGCGGTTGGTTATGCGAACGTTTCCAGATTACGGCACGGGCCGCGGCCGTGTCAAGACAGCGCCCAAAATTTCCCCTCCGCACAAAAAAACATTGACACCCGCCGAAGCCGTACGGTTATAATTAGCCGACGGATAACGCAACATACATACGGAACTTCATACACGCGGATGAACGTCAAGGGAGAGCTTACCGCACCGCGGTAACGCCGAAGGAGTAAGCCCGCACGGGTGAATCTCTCAGGCAAAAGGACCTTGGCCGGACGCATCTCTGGAGAGCATTCCGCTCAAGGCGGAGTCACCCACGGGGAAACTTGGCCGCACGCGCGGCGCAAACGCGCGGCTCCCGGCAAGGCAACTCTCAGGTACAAAGGACAGAGCGAGAAACCGGCAAGCCCCGCAAGGGGGCGGATGCCGTTTCTTGGCTGTCCTTTTTTTGGCGTTATCCCAAATGACCGAAGGCGCGAGGTGACCAGACATGTCGGAGCCGCTTAAGCGTACGCCGCTGTATCCGTGCTACGCGCGATTCCCCGAAGCAAGATGCATCGATTTTGGCGGCTGGGAGCTGCCTGTCCAGTTTGCCGGCATCGGCAAGGAACATGAAGCCGTGCGCGAACGCGCCGGCTTGTTCGACGTTTCGCACATGGGCGAGTTTATCGTCGCCGGCAAGGACGCTGAATCGTTCCTGCAGCGGCTGACCACGAACGACGTCGCCAAACTAGTCGACGGGCAGGCGCAATATACGCTGCTTTGTTATCCGGACGGCGGCACCGTCGACGATTTGCTCGTGTACCGGCTCGGCGAAGGACGTTACATGCTCGTCGTCAACGCCTCGAACATCGACAAGGATTTCGACTGGCTGCGGCAGCATCTCGGCAGCGACGACGTGACGCTGGAGAATCGCTCGGCCGCCACGGCGCTGCTGGCGCTGCAAGGACCCGCGGCGGCGGCGATCATGGCCGGGCTGACTGCCGATTCGGCGGTTGGCGCCCTGGCGCCGTTCCGCTTCGCGGACGGCGTCGCCGTCGCCGGCGTACGCGCGCTGGTGTCGCGCACCGGCTACACCGGCGAAGACGGCTTCGAGCTGTACGCCGCGGCCGAAGACGCCCCGGCGCTGTGGGACGCGCTGCTTGCCGCAGGCGCGCCGCACGGCCTGGCGCCGGTCGGGCTCGGCGCCCGCGACACGCTTCGCTTCGAAGCGAAGCTGCCGCTGTACGGGCAGGAGCTGTCGCCCGCTATTTCGCCGCTGGAGGCCGGGCTCGGCCCGTTCGTCAAGCTGGACAAAGGCTCGTTCATCGGCCGCGAGGCGCTGACCGCGCAGAAACGGGACGGCCTCGCGCGCAAGCTCGTCGGCGTCGAGCTGCTGGAGCGCGGCATCCCGCGCGCGCACTATCCGGTCTACGCCGACGGGCGCCAAATCGGCGAAATCACGACCGGCACCCAATCGCCGACGCTGAAGCGCAACCTCGGGCTGGCGCTGCTGGAGACTGCTTATGCGGCGCCCGGCACCCCCGTCGAAGTCGACATTCGCGGCAAACGGCTGCAAGCGCAAGTCGTGCCCGCCCCATTCTACAAACGAACTGCGCAAGGAGGCGCCGCCCAATGACACCGCATCGCTATTTGCCGGTCACGGAAGCCGACCGGGCCGACATGCTGCGCACGATCGGCGTGGCCGATATCGGCGACCTGTTCGCCGACATTCCCGCCGAAGTCCGCTACAAGGGGGCGCTGCCCGTTTCGCCGGCGCTCGACGAGCCGGCCCTGCTGCGCCACATGAACGCGCTCGCCGGCCGCAACGCCGACAGCGAACGTTATGTCAGCTTTCTCGGCGCGGGCATTTACGATCACCATATTCCCGTCGTGATCCAGCATCTCGTTTCCCGCTCCGAGTTTTATACCGCCTACACCCCTTACCAGCCGGAAATCAGCCAGGGCGAGCTGCAGGCGATGTTCGAGTTCCAGTCGTACATCTGCGAGCTGACCGGCATGGCGGTCGCCAACGCCAGCATGTACGACGGCGCTACCGCGCTTGCCGAAGCCGCCGCGCTGGCGGCGGGCGCCACGAAGCGCAGGAAGATCGTGCTGTCGCGCGCGGTGCATCCGGAAGCGCGGGCGATTGTAGCCACGTCGGCCCGGGGACTCGGGCTTGACGTTGTCACTGTCGGCAGCGCGGACGGCCTGACCGATCTGGCGGAGCTTGAAGCCGCGGTCGACGCGGACACGGCGGCGGTTGTCATGCAGTCGCCGAACTTCTTCGGCGGCATCGAACCGCTGCGCGACATCGCGAATGTTGCCCACCGCAGCAAAGCGCTGCTGGCGGTAAGCGCCAATCCGCTGTCGCTCGGCTTGCTGGAGCCGCCGGGCAAGCTCGGCGCCGATATCGTCGTCGGCGACGCGCAGCCGCTTGGCATCCCCGCGCAGCTCGGCGGGCCGACGTGCGGCTTCTTCGCCGTCAGCGAGCCGCTGATGCGGCGCATGCCGGGCCGCATCGTCGGCCAGACGACGGACAAAGGCGGCAAACGCGGCTTCGTGCTGACGCTGCAGACGCGCGAGCAGCATATTCGCCGCGAGCGGGCGACGTCCAACATTTGCTCCAACCAGGCGCTGCTTGCCTTGTGCGCTTCCGTGTATTTGTCGGTGATGGGCAAAGCCGGCATCCGCGAGGCGGCCGAGCTGAACGTGCGCAAGGCGCATTACGCGGCCGGCCGGCTCGGCGCCATTCCCGGCGTCAAGCTTGCTTTCGCTGCGCCGTTCTTCAACGAGTTCGCGCTGAAGCTGCCGGAAGGCGCCGACATCGGCGCCTTGTCCGCCCGGCTGCTGGAAGCCGGTTACCTCGGCGGCTACGAGCTCGGCCGCGACTACAGCGAGCTGCAGGGGCATCTGCTAGTCGCGATAACCGAACGAAGGACGAAAGCCGAAATCGACGCTTTCGCGGAACGACTGGAGGCGATTTTGTGAAACCCGAACAATCGCTCATTTTCGAGCTGAGCAAGCCGGGCCGCGTCGCTTATTCGCTGCCCGCATGCGACGTGCCGGATGACGCGCCGCTATCCGAGCTGGTGCCGCAAGAGCTGCTGCGCAGCGAACCGGCGGCGCTGCCGGAGGTGTACGAAGTCGACGTCATCCGCCACTATACCGCGCTGTCGCGGCGCAACTTCGGCGTCGACAACGGCTTTTACCCGCTCGGCTCGTGCACGATGAAATACAACCCGAAAATCAACGAAGACGTCGCCCGCCTGCCCGGCTTCGCGCGCATCCATCCGTATCAGCCGGAAGCGAGCATTCAGGGCGCGCTGGAGCTGCTGTACACGCTGCAGCAGGACCTCGCCGCGATTACCGGCATGGACGAGGTGACGCTGCAGCCCGCCGCCGGCGCGCACGGCGAATGGACCGGGCTGATGATGATCCGCGCCTACCACGAAAGCCGCGACGAACGGCGGACCAAAGTGATCGTGCCCGATTCGTCGCACGGCACGAATCCGGCCAGCGCTACGGTCGCCGGCTTCGAAACGGTCACGATCCGCTCCGACGAGCGCGGCATGGTCGACCTTGACGCGCTTCGCGACGCCGTCGGGCACGACACCGCCGCGCTCATGCTGACGAACCCGAGCACGCTCGGCCTGTTCGAGCGCGACATCGTCGCCATCGCCCGGATCGTGCACGAAGCGGGCGGATTGCTCTATTACGACGGCGCCAATTCGAACGCCATCATGGGCATCACGCGCCCCGGCGACATGGGCTTCGACGTCGTGCATCTCAACCTGCACAAAACGATGAGCACGCCGCACGGCGGCGGCGGCCCCGGCGCCGGCCCGGTAGGGGTGCGCAGCCGGCTCGCGCCGTTCCTGCCGAAACCGCTTGTGGCTAGGCGCGAGGATGGCTCGTATTATTTGGACGGCGACCGGCCGCAGTCGATCGGGCGGGTCAAGGCGTATTACGGCAACTTCGGCATCCTCGTGCGCGCCTATGCCTACATCCGCACGTACGGGCCGGAAGGGCTGCGCCGCGTATCCGAAACGGCCGTGCTGAACGCCAACTATATGCGGGTGCGGCTGGAACCGTACTACGAAGCGCCGTATCCCGGCATCTGCAAGCACGAATTCGTGCTGTCCGGCCGCAAGCTGGCGGCGGAGCACGGCGTGCGCACGCTCGACGTCGCCAAGCGGCTGCTCGACTTCGGCTACCACCCGCCGACGATTTATTTTCCGCTCAACGTCGAGGAGTGCCTGATGATCGAACCGACGGAAACGGAAAGCAAAGAAACGATGGACGCGTTCGTCGACACAATGATCCGCATCGCCGAAGAAGCGGCGCGCGAACCCGAGCTGCTGCTGAACGCGCCGTACGATACGGCGGTTCGCCGCCTCGACGAAGCGACGGCGGCGCGCAAGCCGGTGCTGAACTGCTCGTGCGGGTAGCGCGTTCCAGCCGCTGACGACTGTACCGGGCTTATGCCCCTCATATGCCGCAACAAACAACCCGCAGCGATCTCCTGCGGGTTATTAATCGTTTTATCACCTGGAATGCTTCGTGGCATAATTATCGAGCTTTTGCAGAAACGGACCGATCCTCCTTTCGGATGACAGCGCCCACCGCAGCCCTTTCTCCGTCAAGGGAAATCTATTAAAGGAGGACAACACCAGATAGGAACTAAGCGGGAACCGCAACCAGGTACGGATTAACTTATAATCGGTTTTATTCAGTTTTGCGATGCGACGGTAACCGTTTAAAATCGCCTCGGCGATCTTGAAATTCCACTTGTGGTCTTTGCATGAATTGTAAATGATCCGGTACAAATCATACGCGCGCAAATCCACATGCAGCGTTTCGAAGTCAAGGAGGTTGGTTCCTTTGGCGTTCATGATAAAATTGCTCGGCCCTCCGTCGCCGTGGCACAACACGCCGTGCGCCCGCGGACGCTTGCGGTACGAGAAGTATCCGCTGCTCCGCAGCAGCGCTCTCGCCTTGCTTGCGTACCGTAACATTTCCGGCCCATGGCGCCGGATGAAAACGGCAATCGCCGTATTGCCGTAGCCTTTCCTGTTCGCTTGGGCAATTTTTTTTTGCATATACCGCTGTCGTACCTGAAGCGTTCGGGGCCATGTATCAATCTGGCTATAGGAGAAATATCCCTTAAGCCCGTTGTGACCGGCCTTATGAAGCCGGCCCAGGGCGATGCCGCATGCCCGCATGTCGCCTAAAGAGCGAGGGGAAGGCAATCTCCCGGCAAGCCAGGGAGTCAACACATATAGCTCGTTTTTAGAGGAAACGGCATAAAGTTTAGCCCCTGCCGGCGTTTGCGGATTGCGCCAGACAAGGCGAAGCCCCTTATTGTTGCTGCGCAGCAGCATACGGTCGATCCACTTCAGCCGCGCAAGCGGCTTTGGCATTCGTTTCAGGCTGTAGCTTTGCCCATTTCGGGCGATAACCCGGAATATCCCTTTCCGGATTTGTTTATGGCCCACAACCTTAATCCCAAACTGTTTGGCGATATTGGAAACCGATTGTTCACTCATGGCGTTCTTGCTTTCTTCAAGTCAAAAAACAACGACTTGTAGCGCAGGGCGACTTTTCGCCATCTATAGCGGGCAGCGACAGCTTTTGCATAAAGCCGCCTTCTCTTCGTAGCTTCCTTGTTTCCCCACGCAGCGGCAATGGCCCGGGCGATGGATTCTCCGTTTACGGAACGGATAACTTGCGCATTCCGGTTATTGACAAACTCCCTTAGTCCGCCCGACAAGGTCGATACCAGCGGCACTCCGTTCGCCATCGCCTCCAGCGCCACAAGACAAAACGATTCTTTTCCGCTCGGCACGATCACGGCGCCATAGGATGCGTACATTCGTTGAATCGCATGATGCGGGCGGCTGCCCGTCCAGCGGATGCGTTCCGAAACGCCGAGCTGCTTTGCAAAGGAGCGCAAGTGGTTCATATATCTGTCGCTCCCGCTGCCCACAACGGTTAACCGAACATTTTTGCGCGAACGGGATAATATAGCGACGGCTTTGATTAAAGGCTTGATGCCTTTGGACGGAATAAGTCTGCCCACGAAGAGTAAATGCTCGGGTGTACCGCCCGTGTGCCTTGAAACGGCATTCACTCCGTGCGGAATGACGGCAATACGGCCTCGTACGCCGCCATATAACCGACTGGTCGCTGCCGCTTGCCACCTGCTTGGAACGACGATCCTCCTCGCTTGGCGAATTAATCGGGCCTGATTTTTTCCGTGCGGCGAACGAATCCCTGCTGAAACGTTTGAATGGCAAGTATAAACGATGGCGACGCGAAATTTGTTCCCGGCTGCTGCCGCCGCATCGGCAAATTCCGTGCTATGGATATGGATCAGGTCCGGTTTTCCCAAGCCTGCGGCAGCAGCCGCCCGTAAAACGGCATTTGCCTTGAAAGCGCGTGCGGAATGCCTGAATGGAGGCGCCTTTTTCGGTATCCTTACGATATGCATATTGCCTCCCGGTTTCGAGACAACAAGTTTGCCGGAGCTGCCGGAACACAGGACCTTGATCTTCACACCGGTCTTGCTCAGCATTTGGCTCAGATAGGTTGCAACAATTCCCAATCCGCCGACAATATTCGGTTGAAATTCGTTCGTCATGACCCAAACTTTCAGGCTGTTGTCGCTTCCCATGAGCATCCTCCTTATACCGCTTCCGAATATATTTATGTAGCGGCGAAGCGAAAGGTACGACGATAATGGGGCGGAAATAATACCGTCGTTGGTCCCAAAAAAGATTGACGGTCATACTCTATAATGTCGGAGCTGAATAACGAATTTGCGGGAGGTTGCCGGTCTTGAGAAGTGTACTGATCATGGTTAAAAACTTGTGGTCGGGAGGCGGAACGGAAACTTACATATTGACATTGGCGCAATCCTTGCAAAAACGTGGATATCGGGTAGGGATTTATACGTCGGGCGGAACATGGCTGACATTTTTTCGCCAAAAGGGGATACGGCTTCACATTGCGTCTTCGTACATGGATTCTCAGGAATTGTTGAAAAAATTGATGTCATTATACCAGGTCTTGCATGCCAATGATCAATACAGCATTTCGCTTCTGGAAACGTTGCGCCCCCTCTCGAATAAGGTCATTGTAACCATTCATGGGAAATATTTTAAACCCGATGCTGTCAGAAAAGCGAGCGGGATAGCGGATGCCGTCATTGCGGTTTCGCTGCCCATCTATCATTACGCCGTACGCTGCGGCGCAAAGCCGGCGAAGACACGCCTCATTCCCAATGGGATCGCCATTGAAACCTTTCGGCCAAAGGGGACGAAATCGTTTCGCAAAAAATACAACTTCCCTCCCCGTGCTTCCGTCATCGGCTATGCCGGCCGATTTACGTCGCAGAAATTGCCGCTGGGCCGGCGCATCTCCCGATTGCTGCGATCGTTTAAGGCCAGGAAATCGAATATACGCGTGATGATTGCAGGAAGGCATGCCAAAAAATATGTTCAAGCAACCGGCCGATACGTTGTAGCCGGGCTTGTTTCGAATATGAGCGATTTTTATCGATCGTGCGATGTTGTGGTCGGAACCGGTCGGGTCGCATTGGAGGCGATAGCTTGCGGTAAACCGGTCCTCGCGGTCGGAAACCGCGGATATATCGGACCTGTGACCGTAAAAAACTTTCGCTATGCCTGGAGAAGCAATTTCGGGGATCATCAAGCAAAACGAGTGAAATGGACGGACAGGCAATTCATAAACGACTTGAATAACATATTGCTATTGAAAAAAAACGTCGTCAAGATACGAACGTTTCAAGTCCGGAAACGGATGATCCGTAAGCTTTCAAGCCGTATCATGATCGAGAAGATCGCCCGCTTGTATCAAAAAAACACCGCTACGATCAGCGAAGTGAACGTGGGGGCCGATCAAGCTCCCGATCCAATTGCTTATGCCGATCAAACTCCCGACCTCCCCCAAAATTAGCCCATAAAAAATGGCTTATTCGTCCCATTTCGCCCGTCTCGTCAAGAATAACCAGCGAAAACACTGGCTGTTCTGACCCAATCGCCCCGAATTCGCACAACACACCCGCCAACTGCAATTTGACTTTCCGCCGCGTCCGGAAGCCGCTCCAGCTTATGTGGTAAACAAAGGATAATCCAGGTCATGAGATGACTCTATCTTGAGGATCGGGTCGGTTGCTACAATAAGTGCTGCACACACTGTATACAACGTGTGCGATGCGGAAAGGAGCGATGCCCGGTTCCGGCATTCCCTGGAGCGTTCGACCTGCGCCTGTTTTCAGCGCGACATGCGGCCGATTCCACGGCATCCGGACAACACGTCAGCAAGCGAGGCACCGGCAAACGATTCACGCCGGATGGAATACGACCGTCCGCGACGCGGCGAATTCGAACAGGAGGTAGGTTATGAACAGAAAGATGGCATTATGGGCAGGCTGCTTCGTTTTTTTCGCTTGTTTCGGCGTTATGCTGGCAACCGGCGGCAACTCCGTCTACGCCAGCCCGGTCAAAATTACGCTGTCCCCTTCGATGGTCACGAATACGTCGGCGCTGGGCGATCCGACGCTGCTCGTCGACGAACAAACGACAGCCGGCGATCCGGCGGGCGGCAGCGGCGGCAATCCGACGAACGGCTGGCACGGCGGATGGAATACAGCCGATTATCCGCTCACCGCCTATATCGATCTTGGCCAATACTACGACTTGACCGACATTTATTTGTACGATTCGACCGGCACCGGCAGCTTCACCGTTTCGTCCGGTTCGCCGGGCAGCTGGACGCAGCTGTTTGTCGATTCGCTGAATACCTACAACCATTGGAGCGCGCACTCCGTTTCGGCCACGACCCGCTATATCGGCGTCGCGATGGGAACGCCGAACTCCTGGGTAAGAGAACTCGTCGTTTACGGCACGCCGAGCGGCGATACGACACCGCCGGCGGCGGTCTCCGACCTGGCAGCGGCTTCGTCGACGGCGAGCACAGTTACGCTGACGTGGACGGCGCCCGGCGACGACAACAATACCGGCACCGCGGCCTCGTACGACGTCCGCTACAGCACGTCGCCGATCAACGCCGGCAACTGGGCGAGCGCTGCGCAGGCAACCGGCGAGCCGACGCCCGCTGCCGCCGGTACGGGGCAAACGATGACAGTCGGCGGTCTGGTGTCCGGCACGACGTATTATTTTGCGATCAAAACCGCGGACGAGGTGCCGAACGTTTCGGCGATTTCTACGTTGACCGCCAGCATCGCCACGGGCGCAGACACAATCGCGCCGGCGACCGTGACGAACCTGCAGGTCGTCTCCGTCACGTCGACCACCGCCCGGCTGAAATGGACGGCGCCGGGTGACGACAATACCCTCGGCACGGCGACATCGTACGATTTGCGCTACAATACGGTTCCGATTACGGCAGGCAACTGGGGTTCTTCGAAGCAAGCCAGCTTCGAGCCGGCGCCGCAAGCGGCCGGATCGGACGACTATGCGACGGTGTATGGACTGAACACAAGCACGCTTTACTATTTTGCGCTGAAGACGACGGACAAGGCATCCAACATATCCGCCCTGTCGACCGGCACGGTCAGCTATACGACGCTGGCCGCCACATCGGGCACCGCCATTCCGCTCAATCCGTCGATGGTGATCAACGAAACGGCAAGAGGCGACGCAGGCATGCTTGTCGACGAGCAGTCCGACCCGCGCGGCGGCACGCCGACAACGCCGACCAGCATTTGGGATTACGGCAGCGGCACGTTTTATTTGCCGATATCGGCTGTCATCGATTTGGGCGCGGAATACGCGCTGACGGATATCTATTATTTTGACGGCGTGGGCGGCGGTTCTTCGGGCTTTACCTTCTCCAGCGGCTCGCCCCTCGGCTGGACTGCGCAATTCTCGGATGCGCTGAACCAGACGAACAAGTGGGTCGGGCGTCCGTTTAACGTCACAACCCGGTACGTGCAAATTTATACTGGCGTTTCCAGTCAGAAGGTGGGCGAAATCGTGCTCTACGGTACGCCGGTCGGCACGCCTGCCGCCCCGCCGACACCCGTCCCGCACACAAAACCGACGATGAACGAGTTGATGGGAGTCAATACATTCTATGGCGACCCCGTCGACAAGATGGCCGTTGTCAACAATGTGCGCGAGTACCACAACTGGGTGTGGGACGAAGGAGCGCTTTCGTTCGGCACGCTCCAAACCGGGTACGCCGGTCAATATCCAAACAACCTCAACAAGTTCAATGGCAGCTATTCCACCGATAGCGAAATTGCCAGGAACTTCGACGACTTCTACGACAGCATCGACAGCGCAGGCTTGCAGACGCTCCCGGCCATACAGGCAAGCGTCAGCTGGCTGACGACGGCATTGTGGGACAAGCCGGTCTCGACCGGTGAAAGCGCGACAAGTCCGGCGTCCTATGCCGAACACGCAGACCATATGTTCCAGTATGCGGCACGGTATGGCAGCACGGCGGTGGCCGACAACAAGCTGAAGCTTGCGGCGGATCAGCCGCGCAGCACCGGAATGAACCTGCTGTCCTATATCGAAAACGCCAACGAGCCGGACAAATGGTGGCAGAACCGTTCGGGTTACTTTACCCCGTACGAATTCGCCGCGATGACGAGCGCCGATTACGATGGCCATCAAGGCGCAATGGGCAACACGGTCGGCGTTAAAAATGCCGATCCGAACATGAAGATGGTCATGGGCGGACTGGCCAATACGAATGTGGATTACATCAAGGCGATGAAATTTTGGTCCGACGTCAATCGCGGCGGCAGCATCCCGTTCGACGTCATCAACGTGCATCATTACAGCAATGTCACGGTGTCTGGCGTCACCGTCGGCATCAGCCCGGAAGACGACCATCTGAAGGATCAGTTGAAGAGTCTGGTCGATTACCGCGATCAATATATGCACGACCAGGAGGTATGGCTGACCGAGTTCGGCTACGATACGCATCCGGCCTCGGTGCAGCGGGCGCCGGCAATCGCACCCAAATCGCAGCAAGACGTGCAGGCGGACTGGCTCGTCCGTTCTTATCTGGCAGCCGCGGCAGCGGGGCTCGACCGCGCCTATGCGTATTATTTGACCGATGTGAACAGCAGCGACTCGACAAAATACAGATCGAGCGGCCTTATCGGCCAACGGGGCGACTGGACGCCGAAAGTGTCGTGGTACTATGTGTACACGCTGCGCAATACGCTCGGCAACATGCGCTATCTGGCCGAGCAAAGCTCGGGCAACAGCAATGTGCTCGTCTACAAGTTCAAGAACGCAACCGGCACCGGCGGCGCTTATGTCGTCTGGTGCAAAACAAGCAACAACACGACGGTGCCGGGTTATTCCTTGTCGCTGGCCGGCAGCCCGACAACGGCTTCGCAGGTGACGCTGGCGAACGGCGACACGGACGGCGTCACGTCGGCGCTGACGATTGCCGGCGGCAGCGTAACGGTGAACGTCGGCGAAACGCCGATCTTCGTGCTCGTTAACGACATGCCGTAACGTCTTTTTTCCGCAAGCAAAAAAGAAGGCGACCGGACGCCCCTAGCGCGTACGTTCGCCTTCTCTTTTTGTATCGCCGTTTTATTCGTCTGCTTTACTTCGCTTTACTTCGCCGCCTTGATCGCCGCGTCCGCCTTCTTCTTCATTTCCGCCAGAGAATCGTCGATGCTCGCCACGCCGAACAGCGCTTTTTCCGCTTCATTTTGCAGGATCGTGTTGATTTCGTTGTAGGCGGTATAAATCGTGTCGGTGTAGGACTTGGCTTCATAGTTCAACACAAATTTTTTGAATGCCTCGACGTCCACAACCTTCGCTGCATCCGGACCGAGCATAATCGCCGCCACAGCGTCCTTGTTGTTTTTCTTCCAGGTCGGAATATGCCCGACTTTCGCCAAGTCGACCGACCCTTCCGTCGAGAGCCACTTCAGGAATATCCAGGAGGCTTCCTTTTCCTTCGTGTTTTTGTTCATGGCCAGGTAGCCGAAATGCTTCAGACCGCCGTTCAGCACTTCCTTCTGATCTTTCTCCAGGGTCGGGAGCGGCGCCACCGTTACCAGGAAGTCGCGCGGATAATCCTTGGTATTGCTGATAAAGCGCGAAATTGCCGTCGAACTGATGGCCATCGCCATTTTCCCCTGCAGGAAAAGCTCGTTGGTCGTCGACTTGGTCGATTTGTATTCCGTGTACGGATATTGATATTTGTCGACGTTTTCGATTTTGTTCTTGAACTCGAGCGCTTTTTTGTACGCCGGGTGATCGAAGTTGGACGTTCCATCCGCTTTGTACCAAGCGTCGGCGCCGAGCAGTCCGCGGACCGGAAGCGTCCAGTAGTAGTTGCTCAGATAGTCGGAGGAACCGTATACTTTGCTGCTGCCTTCGCCTTTCGTCATCGCTTTCGCATAAGCGGAGTATTCGTCCAGCGTCCATTTCTCCGGCACCTTCAGGCCGGCGGCGTCGAGCATTTTCTTGTTGATGAATACGGCGTCAATCTGGGAGGTCGTCGGCAAGCTGTAATACTTGTTGTCGAATTTGTACGTATCTTGACCGAATTCCGCACTCACATCGAACTTGTCCCTTGCGATAAATTCGCCAAGATCCTGGAGAACTCCCTTCTTGGCGCGGGCTTCAAGCCGGGTCAGTCCGTAGTTGAAGAATACGTCAATTTGCTGACCGGCTATGAGGCTGGTGTCAATTTTGACGTTGCCTTCATCGTTGTTCGCGAATTGAACGTAATCCACCTGGATTTGCGGATACTTCTGATTGAATTTTTTGATGATTTCCGCCGGGCCCTGGTCCTCGGCCCATGCCGCCCACCAGTTGATTTTTGCCGGTTTGATCGTCGGCGCCGGCGTTGCCGACGCGGCCGCCGATGCGGACGGACTTGCCGCCGTACCCGCAGGCTTCACCGATGAACCCGCCCCCGATTTGTCCGATCCGGATCCGCCGCAGGCGCTGAGCAAGGAACCCATCATGGCCACGCTTAACGATACCGGCACCCACCATTTTCTGTTCATCCAAATCCTCCCCATTCGATTTTGCTTCCGCCGCGGCATTCGCTTCCGCGAAGCCGACAGATGACCGTTTCATCGGTATAGCGCTTACAACACAAAGTATAAAGCGCGGCACGAATGGTCTGAAGGAACGATTTTTTCGGAATGGTTCATTTATTTTGGCTTTGGCGCGGGATGTTCACTAATTTTTGAACGTTGTTCGAAATTATGCTCCTGTCGGCTCGAGCGGAACTGGCTGGGACTCATCCCCTTCTCTTTTTTGAACGCGCGGCCAAAATAATTGATATTGTCGTACCCCACCTTCTCGGCGATCAGGTAACTGGGGAGCTCCGTCTGCGTGAGCAATTCCGCCGCCTTCTCCATGCGGATTTCCGTCAGGAACTCGATAAAGCTTTTGCCCGTTTCCCGTTTGAACATCGAGCTCAAATAGCTGGGGCTCATGTTGACGATGCCGGCGGCGCCGTTCAGCGTAAGGTTCCGGGCATAATTCGTCTTCATGTACCCGATCAGGCGGCGTACTTCCTCGCGATACTTCTCCCGGCCGGCCTTCAGAAGTTCGCCCGCGAACGACTCGAAGAGCGAGGCGAACCAAGCCTGCATGGCCTCGATCGTCTCCTGCTGAAGCAGTTCGACATGAATCGGCGCAACGTGGGGGTAAATGCGTCCCCACTCGGCTCCATGCCGCGCCGCGATTCGCTTGAAGGCGTGCACGATTTCCATGAACATGCCGATATCCTGATTGCGGTAGCATCTGCCTGCCGCAAGCCTGGTGAAGATCGTATCCAGGAGCCGTCCCAGTCCGCCGCTGTCACCGGTATCCGCACAGCGCTCCATTTCTTCTTCATCGCTCTTATCGAACAACACCATGCCGGCATGCGCAAAAAAGGCCGGATCGTACCGGTAGCACTTGCCAAGCCCGCCATAAAATGCGATCTGCAGCGCCTCTCTGGCCTGCAGGAATGCCGGCTTGAATCCGCGGGACGTTTCGAACCTTTCACTGAGGCCGATGCTGGCCTCCATATTCAGAAAGCGGCGGATCGCATGCAGCAGAGGATCCATGTTCGTCGGGCCGGTATCGTCCGACCCGGCGTCAATCGGTACGGACAGCAGCGCCACGAATTCGCCGCTCTTGTATTCCGTCACATGCAGACAACGTCCGGAACAATAAACGTCCGCCAATTGCTGCAAAGCGCTCTCCATTCCGATATTCGCCGCATCCACGGGTCCGTGCGCCCTGACGATCATCACCGCCCAAGCGTTCTTCGCTCCGTCCTTCTGCGCGAACCAGGCTTCCGACTCCGCACTGTCGACCGTCTCGTCGCATATGAAACGAAGCATCGTCCGCTTCAACCTTTCCCGGTCGGTCGCAAGCTCGGCGCCGCTTCCCGGATCCTGCCGGGTAACGCGCCGCCCGAGCTTGGCCGTCGTCGTCTGCAGCAGACGAATCATTTCCGCCGGTTTCACGGACGCCTTTAAGATATAATCTTCCGCTCCCAGCTTCATCGCTTCCCGCACATACATATAGTCGCTATGGCTGCTAAGGACGATAAACCGAATGAACGCGTACTTCTCGCGAATTTCGGCAATCAGCTCAAGGCCGTTTAGTCCGGGCATGACGATGTCCGTCAGCACGATATCCGGCATATGCTTTTCGATAAGCTCGCGGGCTTGCAGACCGTCGCTCGCGGTGCCCGCCACCTCGAAGCCGTGATCCTCCCAGGGGATCAAGGAAGTCATGCCAATGCGCACCAGCATTTCGTCGTCGGCAATGATGACTTTATACATGAGCCCCTCCGTCTGGTTCAAGTTTCGGCAGCGTAATGGCGACCGTTGTCCCGCCCCCCGCTGCGCTCCGCACGGCAATGCCGTATGCGCCGCCGAAATGCAGGCGAATCCGCTCATGCACGTTGAGCAGCCCGATCCGCTCCCGTACCCGTGGCGGGGACGTCCCGGTTTCGGCAATCGCGGATTCGATCATGGCCAGCTTGTCTGCGGCAATGCCGGTTCCGTTATCCCGGATGGAGAGCGATACTTGCCCCTGCACTTCCTCGCCTTCGATGTCGATCGTCTGAACGCCGCTCACGCCGGGAAAGCCGTGAACGATGCTGTTCTCGACCAGCGGCTGCAGCGTGAACTTCACGATGGCGCACGACAGCAAATGCTCGGGAACGTGCGTATGCAGCTCGATTTGCCCATTGAAGCGAATATTTTGCAGCGTAATGTAGCTTTCGATATAGTCGATTTCCTGCCGCAGCGTAATGATGTCTTCTCCCCGGCCGATACTGGCTTCCATCATGACGGCCATATGCGAAATCATATCGCCGACTTCCCGATCGCGCCGCATATACGCCATCCACTTGATGTTGTTGAGCGTATTCAGCAGGAAATGCGGATTGATTTGCGCCTGCAGCATTTTGAAGCGGAGATGCTCCTTCTGCTTCTGTTCGTCCTTCACGTTCTGGATCAGCCCCTTCATCTGCTCCAGCATGCCGTTGTAGGTCGTCATCAGCTCCGCAACCTCGTCCGTCCCCCTCACCATAATGGCGCTCACTTGCAGATTGCCCTTCTCGACCTTGGCCATCTTGAGCTGCAGCAAGCGGAGCGACCTCGTGACTCCGTAGGAGATCGTGCCGGCCACCAGAATAAAGACGACGATGATGCCGCCCATGGCATACATATACACTTCCCGCAAATTGACCATTTCCGCAAAAACGGCATCGTACGGCATGAGCTGCGCGATTTTCCACCCGGTCGGCGCGATCGTTCGGTAATTCACGATATAGCGTTGCCCGCTCAATCGTTCGATAAACTGTCCTTGTTCGGAATCGGCCATTTGGCCGATCACGGCTTCTTCGGACTCGGGAGCGGTCCATAGCTCCCGATCCGAACGATAGATCACCTGTCCGTCCGCTCCGGAGAGCATGACATGTCCTTCCAGCGCACTAAGAACAACCCTCAGTTCGCTGGACCCCAGCATGACCATCACGATGCCGACGTTCCTTCTGTTATCGGCGGAATCGATCGATTTGGCGACGATTACGAGCGGTTCTTTTTTGTAATAGCTGACCAGATTGGCTTCCTCGTATACCCACAGAAACCGGTTTTTCGCCGCCAGCGCTTCCGGCAGCCAGGAGAAGCTTTCGAGCGTCGCCTTTTTTTCCGCCTGACCTTCCAGCGAGGAATACAGCTGCCCGTTTCCGTCCATGATGACGGTGTAGAACCGCATTTTATACAAGTAGGTGCTGTTCAATTTGGCGATGATTTCATCGGTAATCCGCAACCGCTCATACAAGCTGTATTCGCCGGGCGATTCCAATACGCGTTCGACCGGGCGGTCGATGCTGACCAGCGTGGCGGCGGACATCATCTGTCCGAGCACGTCTTCCATGTTGCTTTGGGTCAGATGAAGCGATTCTTGCACGGAGGCGCCGATTTTCTCGGTAATGATCTCTTTGAGCGATTGGAAGCTGTAATAGAGCGTAATGCCGAACGGGATGATGAGGCAGACGATCACAAGCGTGAATATTTTGCTCTGCAAGGTGCGGAACCGCATGAATCGCCACGGACGCTCCGTCATGACTATCGTGACCCCCATCTTGTTGCCGCCGGCATGGCGAGTATATGTTGTAGTTTACCACACCAGGCTCGGCGGTTGCTTAAGAATGCGGCCTCAAGCCCGGAAAGCCGGATTCCCATAAGGAGTCCAGCCTTCTGCAGCAAACGGCGTTCCGAACCGTGCGAATTAAAAGCCATAGACCTCGATTTCAATCAGCCGGGCGGTATTGTCCGTCCCATGGCTCGGGTCCGATATATTCATCCTGAGCTTGGCAGTCGTAATTGCCGTGAAACTCAGGTCATTGTACTGTCCCAAGGAACCGTCCATAATATTGTCGGCAACGGCAGCAACCGTCACCCACGTACTGCCGTTCCAGTAGTCGATGCTATAATCGTCGATCTGATATCCCGCTCCGCCTCCCGGTTCCGTACCGCTCCAAACTTTCACATTGGTAATCATTTTGCCGCTGCTCCACTCCAGCTGGTAATAATGGCCGGCCTGTGCAGCTGTGGAGAGCCATCTGCTGGTGTAGCTGGTCTTATCGCCGTCTACGGCTTTATCCTTTGTATAAATCCCGCTTTCGCTATCGACGGTTATGGTTGCATTCCCTGCTATATTCGAAATGATGCCATAAACTTCGATTTCGATCAGTCTGGCCGTAAGATCCGTTCCATGGCTGGGGTCCGTGATATTCATTCTTAATTTATCCGTGGAAATTGCCGTGAAGTTCAGGTCATTATACTGCCCTAAGGAACCGTCCTTGTTATTATTTGTAACAGTTGCGACCGTCACCCACGTACTGCCGTTCCAATAGTCGATGGTATAGTCATCGATCTGAAAACCGGCGCCGCCTCCCGGCTCCGTACCGCTCCAGACTTTTACTTTGTTAATGATTTTGCTGCCGCTCCACTCCAGCTGATAATAATGACCGGCCTGCGCGGCGGTAGACAGCCATCTGCTGGTATAGGCGGTCTTATTGCCGTCTACGGCTTTATCCTTCGTATAAATGCCGCTCTCGCTATCAACGGTTATCGTCGCATTTGCCGCTATATTCGAGCTGCCGTATACCTCAATCTCAATCAAACGGGCGGTATTGTCCGTCCCATGGCTCGGGTCCGATATATTCATCCTGAGCTTGGCAGTCGTAATGGCCGGAAAGACCAGGTTATTGTACTGTCCGAGGGAACCGTCCTTATCATTATTCGTGACGGTAACGGCGGTCGCCCACGAGCTGCCGTTCCAATACTCGATGGTATAGTCGTCGATCTGGTAGCCCCCCGAACTTCCCGGCGTTGTACCGCTCCACACTTTTACCTGATTGATCGCTTTGCTGCCGCTCCACTCCAGTTGGTAATAATGGCTTGCTTGGGCGGCTGTAGATACCCATCTGCTGTTAGTACTGGTTTTATTGCCGTCTACGGCTCTATTTTTCGTATTGCTTCCGCTTTCGCTATCGACGGTTATGGTTGCAAGAGGGGCAATATTGGATGCCGGGGCCGCGATATTGGATGCGGCATACGCCAGATTGAACCGTGCCAACCGTATTTTCGAATTGCTTTCCGCTTCATATAGGCACAGGATCGTCTTGTCTTGCGTCACTGCGAGATCGGAATACGCGGCGGAATTCGGATTGATCACGCTCCCGTCCGACCACGTCTGACCTTCATCATAACTGATGCGGATATTCATGTTAGAGCGATTAGGTCCTATCGGATTGGAGAAGAGCAAGATGTCCTCTCCTCCGTCTGCGACGGTCGAATACCTGATCACTCCCGCATGTACGGTGGGATTTACCAATTCGCCGTGATAGCCGCTTTGCGCAAACGTCAACCCGTTGTCCGAGCTCCTGGACCACCCTCTTTGATTGTTGCTGCTGTCCTGATGCCTCCAGTTTAAATAAACTTCGCCATCCGTCGTCATCGCAACTGCAGACTCATTGGAATCCGCAGGACCTATTGCGCCGACTTTCCACGTTGCCCCATGGTCATCGCTATACAACAATCCTGCTCGCTGGCTTTCATAATCTCCTGACACTTTGGGCTGGGCAAAAGCCGGAATTATTAATCGGCCGCTGTCAAGCTGAATGCCGTGACTATTATTCCCGGGAGATGCATAACTTCCTGCCGCGTCGGCTATTACCGATACCGCTGTCGGCGCAGACCAGGTAACGCCATCGTCATCGCTCGTAATGATATAGAATGGAGCCCAATTAACCGCGCTGCTATGAGCAAACGCACTTGAACTGCCATAGCCGACGACAGGTATTTTGAAAAAAGTAATAAAAATTTTGCCTGTTGTTCTGTCTTGCACGATAGGTCCGATTCCGCCCGCCCAATCGGTGCCTCCGTTAAAAACGGTTTGTATGCCGGACCACGTTTCACCCGAGTCCGTACTTCTCCGCACTTGTATATCCGTCGGATTGCCGAAATCGGCAAGGCCGTCTTTGCGCCAACCGGTAGTAGCAATAACCGTTCCGCTCGTCGTAATCAATAGTCCCGGCAATCTAGGATATTGACTTCCCGACTGTTGAAATAAGTCTTGCTGCTGAATCCACGGTTCTTCCGCAAGCGCCATTGCAGGTTTTGCGATCGATACGATCATGATCAACAGTACAGCGCTTAAGAAGCCAACCAGGCCTGCCGCTGAAATTAATCTTTTTCCCCTCATTTTAACTAACCTCCCAAATGAATGATCATTTCCGTCAGGCAATCGGACTTGGCAGCCGGCTTTCCGTCAACCGTCACTGTCATCCCTTCGTCGATCGAAACATTCTTCTGGCACCCGTGCTTTTTCCACGATACGGTGACGAGTTTCCCGTGATAAAGCACATTTTCCAACCTAAAGTAGTCCCACCCCATATCCAGCGGTTTGATTCGGACCGTGTCGCTTTCCTCCGGAATAATGCCGACGATTCTTGAGATCAAGATGGCATTGTAATAGGAATGAAAATAATCGTAAACCTCTTTATTCCATACACCTGTCTCCGGATTGATGCTCTCGCTTGTATTAACAACGTTGTTCTCCTCGTCCTGAATCTGGGAGGCGGTCCACTTCTGCCAAAGATCCCGAAACAGCTTGACATAGGCCTGTGCGCGTTCGAATTTTTGTATGGAAGCCCCCAGACCATCCAGTGCGATGGCATTCGAAAAGTGCCAGGACGGACCGTTCCAGCAGCATGGATACGAATACGGGTTGCTTGCCGACGCGTGAGGGCCGACGAGCCATACATTGTCCGGTGCGTACGCCGGGCATTTCCTGGATACCGTAGGAATAGGGTAAGCTGCGTAAAATTCCTCCGGGTCGCCCAAATAGTCATACATGGCCATATGCTCTTCCTGAACCATATCCGTCAATCCCGGGAAAAAGCCTGCTACGCTCCTGCTCAATAATGCTTTGGCATCGGACCTTGGTTCCAGGTCATAAAAGAATCGCGACTCTTCGTCCCACATCTTGGACATCATATTTGCTCTCAGCTTGCCAAGCTTGGCTTGATATCGATCCGCTTCGGCGTATCTTTCTTTTAAGGCCAGCATACGATGCAATGCCTGAAGGTTGGCGTACAGGAATACGGCTTCGTCGATCCGTTTCAACGCGGTTTCCCGCTCCCGGCTAAAGGGTGCGCTCCTGGTATGGTCCCACTTTGGCTCCGTAAACTCAAAAAAGCTTGGTTGATACTCCATGGCCGTTCTCCATGTTCCGGTTACAACCGGAAGCATGTCCTCTTCATCGACAAATTGCTCGCCCGATTCCCAATTCACAAAATCAGCAATCCGGTCCACATAAGCATCGATAATGGCGGGGTCATTTTGTACAAGATACATATTCCATATAGCGGCTGGAAAATAAGTCAAATAGGTGTCGCGGAATCTCCCCTTCTCCATTCCCTCCTCCACCTGACTGTCAAGAAGACTGGCTGCGTAGCCTTGACTGATCGACGGGTCCCTTAGCCATTTGGCTTCATCGATATGCATGGGAGCGCTGCAGCAGCATGGAACGGAAATGACATCCTTGCCTTCATAGAAGCAAGCCTGTTGAAAGCAATCGATTTGCGGATAGATCAGATTCTTGTACACCAGATACCATCGGTAATAATATACTTTCTCCACGTCCCCGGACGAACACGAGAATGCGGGGACATTTTCTTCGAACCAGCGAATAAAATCGTTGTCGTACCTGCTGTAGAGGTTTGGTTCATGATCGATTTGCCGGATAAAATCGTTTGGATTCATCGCTCCCGTATGGTCCATATAGCCTGCGACGACAATCCTTGTTTGCCGATTTCCAGCCAGGATCAAACGTTTCTTTAACGTACCGTTATCCTCTTGCACCCGAAAGCCTGCGGCGTATATGCACACTTCCGTTTTTGCCACATGGCGGAATATTTTTCTGGCATTGCATTCAACGTCGAGTTTGGTAATGACGTGGTCCTTCCCCTTATTGTCATAACGGAGAAAAAAGGGATTGGCCGTAGCGGAACGATGGTTTTCAAGCGACCGGCAGAGGGTATCGATTTCCAGTTCGACTTCCAGGTCATGCTCTCGCCGGTTCCGAATGTCCAGGATCGCAACAAACCTGTCGCTTCGGTCGATGAATTTCTTCTCTTCGACGATCAGGCTCTCGGACCGGAACTCCATTTTGAGCCCCGTTGGCTCCCAGCGCAAGCTTGCGCATTCGAAGCGGCAAGGTTCTCCGTCGATTCTGGCATTCAGCCTCCACAAATAATCGTAGGGGACATTATTGATCGTTACATAACTTATCGAATCGGATACGAAACCGGGGCACTTCTCCATTCTCCGCACCCACAGCCTGTTCCCGGCCATATCCGTTCTTATGGGGGTTGCCAGCATATCGATAATAAAATCCACTATATGCCTCCTCCCTATTGGATGCCGTCACGCTTTACCGACCATCCGGAATCGCGCCTGCTGCGGCTGAAAACGGCATCATCGAGTTGAATGCCGAACCCCGGCAAATCCGGAATGGTTACCAAGCCGTCTTCTATGCGGTAGGATGAGCCGTCGATCCCTTCCGCATCGGCAGGATCCCACTCTATAAATTCAAACCCTCCAACGGCTCCGGCCAAATGACCGCTCGCATAGTTGCCAATGATGTTGCCGTAGCTATGCGGCGCGGAGCCTGCTCCCCAGGCATCGAGCCGGGCGCCGAGATGGAGCCACTCGGAAAATCCCGGCTTCATGATGTCGTATTGAACAACATCGATGATTTTCTCTCTCGCCCACTCCATCAGCTGAGGATCCGCCTGGCCTTCGCCGTCGGCAATTTTCACGTTCATCCCGTGCTTCGTCATCCACTCTTTTAAATCTTCATACAACACCCGGTCTTCATGAAACGCTTCCTCGATCCAATACAGAGCGCAATCCTTCGTTTCCATCAGCACTTCTTTCGTCATATTCAAGGTATAGCCGTTATTGGCATCGATCATAATTTTGCCTTCCGGACCGGCGACTTCCCTTACCGCCCGAATGACAGCGATGTCCCGCTGCAGCCCTTTCCGCGTTTCCATCCAGCGGGCTCCCCGGCCCACTTTGATTTTGAAATGACGGTGGCCGCGATCTTTGCCTTCCTGCGCCTCGCGCTTCATCCAATCGATCGCCGCCTGATCGTCGGTCAGATGCAATTCGTCAAAATATAATGTCGTATCGTAGCACGGCACTTTGATTTCGTTCTTTCCGCGAGAAGCAGGACCGCCGGGCCAGGCAAACAAATCGTATACGGACCGGCCGGCAAGCTTGCCCAGCCAGTCCAATAACGGAAACTCGAGCGCGCGGAACTTTTCCTTGACGGTACCGTTTTCCTCAAACATGTCCGTTGCCGATGCGCCAATAAGCATCGTTGCTTGTTCCTTGCTTATTCTCGACATGCCGAAGCCGGTTGTTTCCCCGATCCTGACTCTGGCCATACGGGCGACAGGGCTTCGCCCCCGCGCAGCAAGTCTCGCGTTGCGGCCTGCTTCTCTTGGACGTTCCCCCGGAAGCGTCGCCCATTCGATTTCGTCCAACCGATACGACGCTTGCAAACAGGTCAAAACCATAAGTTGGACCTCCGTCAATGGAATGATCAACGAACTGATTCAACTACCCGGCAACCGTATCCAGCACGGCGCCGTCCGCTCGCAGCAGCGCTTGCAGCTCGCTTACGTCGATTTCGCGAGGCGTAACGCCATGCTTGACCGCCAGCCCGGCCGCCGTGCCGGCCGCTTGGCCGGTCGCCATGCAGCTCGGCGTCAGCCGGGTCGTGGCGAGCGCTTCGTGCGTCGTCGAAATGCAGCGTCCCGCTGCCAGCAGGTTGACGATCGTGCGGGAGACGAGGCAGCGGTACGGGATGTCGTACGCGCCGTCGCCGCCGACCCATGCCGCCGTCACGCCGCGGCCGTCCGGCGAATGAATGTCGATCGGATAGCCGCTGCGGGCGATGCAGTCTTCGAAGCGCGCTCCCTGCACGACATCGTCCATGGTCAGCGCGTACAGCCCTTCGAGCCGCCGCGTTTCGCGCACGCCGATCTGCGAGCCGACCTGGGAAAGCGAGGCGTTCTCGAAGCCGGGCAAGCAGCGGATCATGAAGTCGGCGTACATGAGCACCTGCTTGCGCCCTTCCTCCTCCGCCAGCGTCAGGTCCTCGACGTTCGTGCCGTCGAGCCCTTGCACCCGCGTCGTGTTGACGAGCACCTCGTCGTCGCCCGGCCCGGTGAAGAACAGCACGTCCTGCCGCTTGATCGGCAAATTCGCTTCGTTCCAATGTTTTGAAAACCCGCCGACGCCGGTCAAATGCAGCTGCGGCAGCTCGGCGATCGGCGTTTTGTCGTTAAACTCGTCCGGATGGTCCAGCATGTACGCTTTGACCTTGTGCAGGTCGACGCCTTTCATCCGGAATTTCAGCGTCATCGGCTGCATCAGCTTGTCGCCGTCCCGGCCTTTCTGGTAAGGCGCTCCCGACAGGTGCACGATATCCGCGTCGCCGGTCGTGTCGACGAACACGCTCGCACGAATGCGGATGCGGCCGGACTTGCCGGTGATCTGCACGGCCGCGATGCGGTCGCCCTCCGTTTCGGCGGCGTCGGCGAAGCTGTGCAGCAGCAGTTTGACGCCGGCTTCGCGCAGCATCTCGAGCGCCAGCACCTTGTACACTTCCGGATGGTACGGCGTAACGGTGCGGACGAAGCCGACCGTACAGCGCATATGCCCCGGCGAAGCGTTCCGCTCCATCAGCCGCTCGATGATTTCCTGCGCGATGCCTTTGATGACCTGGCGTCCGTCCATCGTGTGGAACGTCATCCACGGATACACGAGCGCCGCCGTCGACATGCCGCCGACGAAGCCGTAACGCTCGACAAGCACCGTACGCGCCCCGCTGCGTCCGGCTGCGATCGCCGCATTTACGCCCGCCGGTCCGCCGCCGATTACCACGACATCCGCTTCCATTTCTCTCATCATCGTGTCGTTCTCTCCCTCTTATTTGGGGTATTTAGGAAATGTGATACTCTTCCAGCACCTGGCGAATGCCTGCCTTGCCGTCTTCCGTAAGCGGCAGCAGCGTCGTGGCGATGTGGTCGTCGCAGACGCCGAGCTGCTTGAGCGCGTATTTGTGGCCGTTGCCCCAATGCTTGCCGCCGCCATATACCATGCGCTGGATGTGCAGCAGCTCCTTCTGCAGCCGCCGCGCCTCGGCGGTGTCGCCGGCTTGCGCCGCCCGGAACAGCTTGACGCAATGGTCGATGCCGAGGCTGCTGATGCCCGGCACGATGCCGTCGACGCCGTTGCGCACGGCCAGGTCGAGCGTTGTTTCGTCGCCGTGCAGCACGGCGAAGCTGTCGCTGGCGCCAAGCTCGCGCAGCAGCGGGGTGTGGTTGAACACGTTGCACTTGACGCCGATGATGTTGCTCTCTGCGCCCAGCTCGAGCAGAATGTCCGTCGGGATCAAATTGTTCGTATAAACGGCGTCATAGATGACGAGCGGCACGCCGGCGTTCCGGCTAAGCGACGCGTAGTAGTTGAACAGCTCGCGTTTGTCGCGCGTGTTGTAGTAGTACGGCGGCGTCAGCACGATCGCTTCCGCGCCGGCGTCGATCGCCGCGCGCATCGTTCGTTCCGTCAGGCGCGGGCCCTGCTCGGACACGTTGACCAGCACCGGAACGGCGCCTTTGACTTCGTCGGTAACGATTTCGACCAGCCGCTTCTTCTCCTCGCCCACAATCATCGGAAATTCGCCCATCGTGCCGAGAATGAACAAGCCGTTTACGCCTTTGGCGATCAGCCGGCGGACGAGCCTCCGCGTTCCCGCCTCGTCGATATTTTGCCGCTCGTCGAGCGGGGTGACCATGGGACAAATGACGCCTTTCAGTTGATCTGCTTTCATGTTGGTTTCGCACCTTTCACATATAGTGGGGCCAGGCGATTGCCGGCCGTGTTACCCTTTGACGCCGCTTGACGCGATGCCCTGAATAAAATGCTTCTGAAACACCAGGAACACGACCATGATCGGCAGTACGGCGCAGGTAGCGCCGGCCATGACGAGATTCGTGCGGATGCCTTCCTGGTCGAGCAGCGCCTGCAGGCCGACGGGAATCGTAAACAGCTGCTTGCTTGTGATGAAGATGAGCGGGTCGAGATAGTTGTTCCAGTTCGCGACGAACGACAGGATGATCAGCGACACGAAGCCCGGCTTCGCCAGCGGAATGACGATGCGCCAGAAGATGCTCGCGTGCCCCGCGCCGTCGATGAACGCCGATTCGGAAAAGTCCTTCGGGATGCCCATAAAAAACTGCCGCAGCAAAAAAATGCCGATGATGTTGAACATGCCCGGAAGGATGAGCGTCCAGTGCGTGTCGTATACGCCGAGCCAGTTGAACAGAATGAACCGCGGCACCAGCGTTACCTGGTGCGGAATCATCAGTGTCATCAAGTACACGAGGAACACGGCGTTTTTGAAGCGAAACTCGATTTTGGCAAAAGCGTACGCAGCGGCGGCGCTGACCAGCAGCGTGCCGGCGATCGTAATAACCGTCACCTTCACCGAGTTGTAGAAAAACCGCGAGAACGGGTAAAACTTGTTCTGCCACACATCCCGGTAATTTTCGAAATGCGGATGCGCCGGAATCCAGCGGATCGGAAACTGGAACACCTCGGACGGCTGCTTGAGCGAAGCCGACAGCATCCACAGAAACGGCAGCACCATCAGCAGGCCAAGCGCCGTGACGAGCGCTGTGACGAGCAGCTTGGAGAGGCGGGTTTTCGTTTGCTGGCGCGTCGTCTTCATGAGTAGGTCACCCACTTTTTCTGCTGTCTCCACTGGATGAGCGTGATGATGAAGATGATCGCAAACAGCACCCAGGCGATGGCCGACCCGTAGCCGAATTTGTAAAAGCGGAACGACGTCACGTAGATGTAATGCACCAGCACCGAAGTCGAGTCGCCGGGCCCGCCTTGCGTCATGATGTTGACGGGGCCGAAAATTTCGAACGAATGGATGATGCGGGTGATGAACAAAAAGAACGTCGTCGGCGACAGCAGGGGCAGCGTAATGGAGAAAAACTTGCGCACCCCGCTGGCGCCGTCCACTTCGGCCGCTTCGTACAAATCTTTGGAGATGCCCTGCAATCCGGCCATGTAAATAATCAAATCGTAGCCGAGGCCGTTCCAGATCATCATCATCATGAGCGACGGCAGCGCCCATGTCGTGCTGCCGAGCCATTTCGGCGGATTGTCGACGCCGACGGACAGCAGAAATTGCGTCAGCGGCCCTTGCGACGGATGCAGCAGCGCCATCCAGACCACCGAAGCGGCAACAATCGTTGTGATGTACGGCATGAAATACACGAGCCGCAGCGGTCCTTTCATGTACACCTTGCTGTTCAGCGCCATGGCAAGGACCAGCGCGACCGCCATCGTCACGGGCACGACGACGATCGTATAAATGCCATTGTTGCGCAGCGAATGGTAGAACAGCCCATCCGAGAACAGCGCGCGGAAATTGTCCAGGCCGACGAGCCTGATGTGGCGCAGGCCCGAGACCAGGTCCCAGTCGCTGAACGACAGCACGAGCGAAAACACGATCGGGAACAGCATAAACATCCCGTATCCGAGCAGGCTGGGGGACAGGAACAGCCAACCCGCCGCCGCTTCTTTTTTTGGATTCATTTGATCACCTTCATCCCCGTCTTGTTGGTCTCGTTGCCATTATAGGCCGGGCGGGCGGCAGCTCAGAAGGAATGATCTTCGCGATTGTTTTCATCATTTTTGCCGGTTGGGCGTGATGTTCACTTTTGTCGGAGGGATGTTCATTATTTTTCGATGGAGTGGGTGGACGACGGCGAGGGCCAAGCGGTGCAGACGATGCGAGGCAGAGACACTGCTAATTTGTTAATGGAGTGGGGCTGCCGGCCATGAGCGTGTTGTTGGCGGAGTGCCAACGGGCTGCCTCCAAAGAATAGCCAATGAAAAATGGCCTATTCTCCTCTTTTTCGTCATCACACAAGAAATAGCCAGTGAAAACACTGGCTATTCCCTCGAAACGTACCATTTCAGCGCCGTTTGCGCGTAATAGCCAGCGAAATCGCTGGCTATTTTCGCCTTGCCACCCCAAAACGGGAAAATAAGCCACTTTTCACGGCCTATTTAGATGCCCCGCCGGCTGCATCCGCACAAAAAAACGGCGGAAGCCCGATCGCTCCCGCCGTCCTTGCGGCTTGCGCCGCGCCTGCGTCCGTCAAAACTCGAACAACGACTTCATCGGCACCCACAGCTCCTGGCCTTCCGCCGCGTTCTCCCAGCGATCGAAATGGGGACCCATCACTTCATGCCAATCGGCCGGCGTGTTGCTCGTGTCGAGCAGCCCCTTCGGCTTGATGTCGCTGACGACGCCGGGATGCTCGCAGTACGAGAAAATAAACGACTCGTGCGTGCCGATCGTATACGTCTTGTTGAAGCTTTCCGGCGTCTCTTCCTGCAGCTGAAAATGATAAAACACATAGCTGGCGAACATGTCCGGCTTCAGCCGCGCGAGCGCGCCGGCGCGCTTCTCGACCTGACGGTCGCCGCGCCACGAAGAAATGTCCACCGGATCGCCGTCATGGAAAATGTCGATCATCGGCACCGCCAGCCGCGCGCCGGCGACACCCGGCCACGACTCGAGCCACTCGCCGGCGGCCGGCTCCCATTCGAACGCCGCGCGTCCCGCCGTCGTTTCGAAATAAACGCACACGACCCGGTCGTGGCGAAACGCCGAAAACGTCACCACTCCCGCGCCTTCCAGCGCGCGCCGGCGCTCCGGCCCGCTTGCCGCAACGAAGCGTTCGAACGCTTCCTCCGCTCCCGGCTTGACCAGCGACAAATACATGCCCCGCTTCATCCACAGTCCCCCTAAGCCGGTATCGAACCGCTTTTACCAGAAAATATCGGTTTTGCCGCGCAGCTTGCACACCGCTTCCGCGAAGAAGAAGTCGGCGTAAATGATCGGCACGTTGACGTGCGTCCGCCGCGGGAAGTTCGCCGTCGAGAAACGCAGCAGCCCTTCCTCCTTCGGATCATCCCATGCGCCGCACGTTTCGTCAACCCGCCGCAGCAGCCGATACGCCGCGTTGCGGTACAGCTTGGCCTCCGCCTCGGGCAGCAGCAGGCTCAGCTCCAGCATGCCGTCGGCCGCGCAAATCGATGCGCTGGCGTCCATGCCCATGCCTTCTTCCCACGGAGCGCGGAAATCGTACGGCGGCAAGCCGTTGTCCGGCACGTTCGCCAGGAAGAAGTGAGCCGTCCGCTTCGCCGCGAGAATGTAGCGCTCTTCCTGCGTATAACGCGCGCTGATGGCCATGCCGTACAGCGCCCAGGCGGTGCCGCGCGACCATGCCGAGTCCGGCGCGTAGCCTTGGCCGCCGCGCGATTCGATGCGCTCGCCGGTTTCCGGATCGAAGCAAACGATGTGGTTGGTCGAACCGTCCGGCCGCAAAATGTCGCGCAGCGTCATGTCCGCATGCGCCATCGCCACATGGCGGAAGCGCGGGTCGTCCGTCGCTTCGCTTGCCCAGTAGAGCAGGCCGAGGTTCATCATGCAGTCGATAATCGCCCAGCCGATGCGCTCCGGCGGATTCCAGGCGCGGATGAAGCCGCCCTTCAGGTTGAACCGCCCCGTCAAATGGCTGGCGACCGTAAGCGCACGAAGCTTCGACTTTTCGTTGCCGGTCAGCTTGTATTGCGCTACCGACGACAGGCTCCACATGAACCCGACGTCATGGTGCAGCGGCTCGAACGCCTGCAGCGGTTCGTCCATCTTCGTTTCGACTTCGTCCGCAATCGCCCGCAGCCGCTCGTCTCCCGTCTCGCGGTAGATCAGCCACAGCAGCCCCGGCCAAAATCCGTTCGTCCACCAGTCCACCGGTTCGTCGTTATACTGCCCGTTAACGGACGCGTACGGGAACGATGCGCCAATGCGCTTGCTCGTCCGCCCCACTTTGTCCACGATGCGGCTCCATCGTTCCTCTGCCCACAGCTTTGCTTCTTCGTCCTGATTGTGCCAGGCCGTCGTCATCGTTATCCTCTCCCCGCGCCGTCAGCCGGCGTTATTTCCACAGACCCAAGTAAGGCATCCCCGACGCGTTCGACAAGTCGATGTCCGCTTCGCCGTACGCGCCAGGCATCAAATAAATGCCTTCGTTCGTTTTCATGAAGCCCGGCCGGTCGGCAAAATTGAACCGCTCCGGCAGCGTCCGCGGCCCGCCGACCCAACTCATGTCGCGGCCGAACACCGCCTCGTCCTTGCGGCCGAGCAGTTGGTGCACGTCTATCGCATGGTAATCGGTGATCGTCCAGCGTTCTCCTTGCTCCATCCAGATGCACCGGCTGCCGAGCAGCACGGAAATCCGTCCGTCGCCGGGCGCCAGCAGCGCCTCGCCGAATGCGCGATCGTACCCGTAGCGGGCGATCATGTACAGCAAGTCATGGCTTTGCCAGGTGCTCGCCGGCGCCACATCCGCTTCGTTGTCCCAGCCGGAGGCCGAAGTAAGATAACCACGCGGATTCTGGTAGTACGCGTACGTGGCGTCGCATTGCCGCAGGAAGCCGGTCAACTCGGCATCGTCCCGGTGACGCAAGTAGTCGTGTATCGCGTACAGCGAGATGCCCATGCCGGCGATCAGCATCGGCCGGTCCAGCTTCACCCAGCGCGTGCCGGACTTGTACCAGACGCGGTGCATGCGCGCGCAGCCGTTTTCGTCGTACCAGGCCGAACGCGCCAGATGGCGGCTCAGCGCGCCGGCGTGATCCAGGTACCGGCTGTCGCCGAACAGCTCGTACGCCAGCACGAGCGGTCCGATCAGCAGCCCGTAATATTCGCCCGGCTCCGTGCTGTCGTACGTGTTGCTGTAGCGGTAGGAAGCTTCGCAATCGGCATCGGGCAAACCCCGGAAATGGAACTGTTCGATCATCTTGTCGATTTGGCGGATCAGCTCGCTGTCGCTGCGGACATCGCTTTCGCCGAATACGCGCCGGTACAGCAGCTTGCCCCACAGCCGCGCGTATTCCTGGTTGCTGATCGCCCGGGCGCCTTCGTACATGATGCCGTACGGATACAGCTTGTCGCAGGCGGCAAAGCTGCGCTCCATCGCCAGCCGGATCGACTCGCGGGACGCTTCGGGCAGCCAGTCGCCCGCGAACAGGGCGGTCATTCCGAGCGCCGCGTTCGGCATCGCATTGTGGATGAGCCCCGCCTTGAGCGATTCGCCCATCTGGAAACCGATGTGCGCGTATTGCCCGTCTTCCTGGAACGCTTCCGGGGACGTTTGGAAGCGGATCATCTGCAGCAGCCGCTCCTGCAGCCCGCGGACGCGCTCGTCAGCCGCCTCCGCACCGCCTTCGCGCATACCGCGCAGCGCCAGCGCCAGCGACGGCAGCAGCGGGCTGGCCCACGTGCTGTGCCCGCTGGTGAAATCGCTCCAGCGGTACGGGTTGGAGCCCCATACCGAATGATTATGAAAGCCGTGGATCGCACCGCTTGGCTGCACCCATGTCAGCAGCCAGTTGGCCAGCTTGCCCGCGTCGGGACGCTTCACCTGCGCCGCGACGATGGCCGATTGCCCGTTGTCCATGTTTCGATTCTCCTCTCCAGCTGTGAGCGGCACGAAGCGCTATTCGTTCAGCGCCCGACCCGGGAACAGCGCCAGCACGCGCTCCTCCACGTCGGCGCCGAGGCCGACGCCGTCGCAATACTTGACATTCTGCGCCACTTCCTCCGGGCTCGACGCGCCGGACAGCGTCACCGCGATGTCCGGGCAGCCGAGGCAGAAACGCATGGCCGGCTCGATGAAGCCGCCTGGTTCGCCGCTGCCTTGCCGCAGGAAAGCAAGCAGTTCCTTGCGGCGTTCCGCTTCTTCGAGCATCGCCGGGCTTTTCAGCAGGAACTTCGCCGGCCGGTCGGCGAGAATGCCCATCCACAGCGGGCTGCCGTGAATGACCGCTACGCCGTGCTTGCGCGTCATCGGAAACAGCACGTCTTTGGCCGCATAGTCGATCAGCGTATATTTGGCGAACGTTTGCACCGTATCGATCAGCCCCGATTCGATGAATGGCTGCAGCATCTCCGTTTTGCCCGCGTTGACGCCGATCGCCCGCACCTTGCCTTGCTCCTTCAGCTTCAGAAACGCCGGCAGCGTTTCGTTCATGCCCGCTTCCACGCCGCACGTTTCGAGCTCGTGCAGCTGAATCAGGTCGACATAGTCGGTTTGCAGCCGGCGCAGGCTGTCTTCGACGGATTTGATCGTGTTGTCGTATGTGTAAGGTTCGCCGCGCATGACCGCTTTGGTCGCCAGCACAACTTTGTCGCGTTTGCCGCGCAGGGCGAGCCCGAAGCGCCGCTCGCTTTCGCCGCTGCCGTACAGCGGCGCCGTGTCCAGGAACGTGATGCCGTGATCGATCGCGGCGTGAATCGTGCGGACGGCGATTTCGTCCGTCATCGTGAAGTCGAAATCGCCGCCGATCGGGGCGCCGCCCAGGCCGAGCTTGGAGACGCGAATGCCGGTTTTGCCCAGCTCCGTATATTGCATGGAATTAATCTCCTTTCATTATGGGGAACTTTACGGGAAACCTGCCCGCAAAAAAAGCAGCCGACGCACAGCCGTACCAGCATTGTAGCCGATCGCCGGTTTTAATAGTAGGACCGTTTTGTGCTAAAATGTCGTTGTATTGTCGTACTGTCCGGAGGTAAATTCATGAGCTTCATCCAGAACGTCAACCTGCAGCAAGTGCCGTTCCGCCTGTCGTACCGCCGCGTGACGGACGAGCAGTTTCCCGGTTATTATCATTGTCATCAGGGGATGGAATTCATCTTCGTCCATCGCGGGCAAGGGCATATCATGACAGGCCGCGCCGTGCATCCGCTGCGTCCGGGCGCCTTGTTCTACATGCAGCCGTTCCAGCTGCACCGGGTACAGCCCGAGATCACGGCCGACAGCCCGTACGAGCGCACCGTCGTTTCGTTCGAGCCGGCCGTGTTCGAAACGTACTTCCAGCCGTTCTCGCGCGTCAAGGATTACTATTTGCACCTGTGGAAAAATCAACTGGCCGAACAAACGCTCGACGTGGCGGGCGAGCCGGCTTACCTTCTTGAATTGCTGCAGCATTACCACGAGACGCTTGCGTCCGTGCCCGAGCAGGAGCGGCTGCACCAGTTCGGCTTGTTCGCCGTTTCCCTGTTTCAATGGCTGCAGACGGCCGGCTTTGGCGCCGGCGCGACGGATGTCGGCTTGCCGCACCCGTCGCGCGTCTTCCGCCATTCCGAGCAGATCATGAACTGGATCGAGGAGCATTACGGCGAACCGTTCGAGCTGGAGCAAATCGCCGATACGCTGCATCTGTCCAAACATTACGTCTCCCGCGTGTTCCGCCAGGAGACGGGAAGCAGCATTACCGACTACATCACCGCGCGCCGCATTCGCCAGGCTTGTCTGCTGCTCGGCACGAGCAGCTTGTCCGTCGAGCAGATCGGCATCAAGGTTGGACTGCACAACTTCCCTTATTTTTGCCAAGTGTTCAAAAAACTCGTCGGCGTCTCCCCCAACCATTATCGGAAAATGCTGTAAACATGCGTGAGCCGGCGCGATCAAGGATCAATGCCGAGCGTTTAGCGCATGTTTCATGCGCTGCGGCTTACCCGCGGGAACGATCAATCCCGCCTCTTCTAAAATTGTTAGATCTGGTGCGGGTGCTACTCATTTCTGTATGATTTTTCGACTATATGCGGCTCTCTCCGCACTTTCCCGAAGCGGAAGAAGGCGGATGCCCGGCCCATGCCGTCCTCATCCGCCCCAATCCGTCAGTTTGTCAGCACCACGGTGCGCGTGGCCCCGACCCAGTCGACGCTCGTGCCAAGCGCATCGCCGATGAAACGCACCGGCACGACGGTAAAATCGTTCACGATCGTCGCCGGCTGTTCCAGTTCGACCGGCTTGCCGTTGACGTAGGCGATACCCGCGCCAATCGTCAGTTCGACCGTGCGCTCGCCTTTGGCCGCCGTTACCGTACGCGTCGCGTCGTTCCAATCGATCGTTGCGCCGAGCGCCGTAAAAATGCTGCGCATCGGCACCATCGTTTTTTCGCCGATGATGACAGGCGGCTGCTCGAATGCCAGCGCTTTGCCGTTCAGCGTCACATGCACCGCCAGCGGATCGTCTTCTACCGCCGCGACCGGCGGTTCGGCCGGACCTTGCGGTTGTTCCGCAGCCGGCTGCGGCCCGACAAGTTCGGGCAGCGACCGATAGGAAGTCGAACCGATGCCGAGCTCGCCGTCCTCGTTATTGCCCCACGCCCACAGCGTGCCGTCCTTGCCGACGGCCAGCACGTGCGACCAGCCGCCGCCGGCGTCGATCGCAGCGATCGACGGCAGCCCTTCGACCCGCTTCGCGCTTACCGCCACCTGCGGATGGGCGCTGTCGCGCATGTCGACCTGGAACCCGCTCCACTCCAGCACAGTGCCGTCTTCCGTCAGCGCATACTGCGTGTCGAAGCCGGCGCTGACCGCAAGAACGCCGACCAGCGAATCGATGCGCGCCGGCACATCGACCAGACCGCCTTTCGCCGGAGCCGCCCCGCGCAGATTGCCCCAGGTCCAGACGGTGCCGTCCTCCTTGACCGCCAAGTTGTAGTTCGATCCGCTCGCAACCGAACGAACGTGTTCGAAGCCGGGCAGCGCCGTCGCCGGATGGTACCGGAACGATTCTCCGTCCTTGCTGCCGATGCCCATTTCCCCGCTGCCATTATAACCCCAGATCGACAGCGCACCGTCCTTGCCGATGCCGATCGTGCTCGTCCAGCCGTACGACAGCTGTGCCATGTCGGCCGCTCCTTCCACTTGGCGCGGCTTGAGCATGCTGCGCAGCGTCTCCTCGGACACGCCGTCCGGATAAGCCCCGCCCCACATCCAGACGGTGCCGTCCTTGCGCACCGCCACGCTCATTCCGAAGCCCGACTTGACCTCGACGACATCGGTCAAATCCTTGACTTGCACCGGCCGCGACTTGTTCGCATCGCTCGTCACGTTGCCTTGCGAGTCCTGCAAAGTAATCGTGCCGTCGCCCAGCTCGCCGGCAGCATTGCCGCCCCAGGTCCAGACGGTGCCGTCGCGTTTGACCGCCACGCTGTGGCTCCGCCCTGCGCTGACGGCGACCGCGTCGGCCAAACCTTGCACCTGCACCGGCGACGTTTCGCGCTGCCCTTTGCCGGCTTTGCCGTTGCCAAGCTGACCGGCGTCGTTGTTGCCCCAGGTCCAGACGGTGCCGTCGCGTTTGATGCCGAGGCTGTGCCCGTTGCCGGACGAGACGGCCAGCCAGCCGCTGTCCTTCGCGGCGGCAGCCTGCGCTTCGGCGCCGGGCGCCGCTTGCGAAACGGCCGCGGCCGCCGCTTCGGCGTAACTCGCCGGCGCGCCGGAAACGGCAAAAGCGCCGCCCAGCAGGGCGACGCCAAAAGTTGCGGCCAACAGCCGCTTGTTGGTTCGATTCATCGATGCCAGCTCCCATCCAGTCGTCAAAAGGTGTATGTACACGTATGAGACTACTGGATAAACCAACCATCGTCAATACATCCCGGTCGGAACGGGCATCAGGCGCCCCGCTCCTGCATCGTCTTCAGCCGCTCGGCCAGCATGCGGAGCATGCTGCGCAGCACCTCCTTGCGCTGGAAGCAGAACGCCGTCACCTGCAGCCGCGTCAGCTTCAGCAGCACCGTCCGTTCGCTGGCGGTGCAATCCGCCGACCGCGGGGTGCCGTCGATCACGGCCATCTCGCCGAAGCTGTCGCCGGAGCCGAGCTGCGCCAGCGTGCGGGCCCCGCGGTGCACGCGCACGCCGCCTTCGACGATCACGTACATCGCGTCGCCTTCTTCGCCTTCGCGGCAAATCGCTTCGCCAGGCCGCACGACGACTTCCTCCACCATCGAAGCGAGGCGAACGAAGTCGTCCCGCGAGAAGCGGGCGAACAGCCCGATCCGCTGCAGCGCAAGCACGAGCCGCAGCAGCGCCGCATTGCCCGACTGCGCTTCGATGGGCGCCCCGGCTTGTTCGGCCGTTTCGCTTGCGAGCGCCGCGGCCGCTTCGCGTGCGCCGGCTTGCGCCTCGGCTGCGGCACCCGCTGCCGGCTGCGCCTTCGGGCGCTGGTTGTCGATCTCGATCGCCGCGCGCAAACGGCGGGACAGCAGCTTCATCATTTCCAGCGCGATGCCGGTGCGGTCGAACATCATATCGAAGAAGGCGGAGGAATCGAGCCGGAACAGCGACGACGCTTCTTCCGCCGTTACCGTGGCGGTGCGCGGCCCTTGCATCAGAATCGCCATTTCGCCGAAACAATCGCCGGACGCAAGGCTGCCCAGCTTGTCGCTGCCGCGATACACGCCTGCACGTCCGCTGCGAATCACATACAGTGAAGCGCCCGTTTCCCCTTCGCGGATGATGGCGGAGCCGGCTTGCGCCTGCTCGTCCTGCAGCCGGTGCGCAATTGCAGCCAAATCTTTGCCGGACAAGCCGCGGAACAGCCCGACGTTGCGCAGCAGCCGGATGCGTTCCAGCCGCTCGGCGTCGATCTCCTCCGCCAGCGCCAGCTCCGGCCGCTCCAACAGCCGGGCGACAAGCGGCCAAGCGGCCGGCTGGCGCCCGCCCGCGTCTGCTGCCGACAACCGGATGAGCGACCGCACCCACCAGTCGCCTTCCAGGAACAACGCTTCCAACACGCGATCCGCTTCCTCCCGGTCGGCCGTCGCCGCCGCTTGCTGCCGCGGCGCCATCAGCCGGATCAGGCCGGCGCGCTGTTCTCCTTCCAGCAGCTGATCGACCACTTCGGCGGCGTTCGCCTGCTGGCGGGCGTCGCCTTCCGTCCAGTTGGCGTATACGTTCTGCATCGTCGCCGGCTCATACTGCAGGCTGAGCAGCCCGAAGACGCGCGCCGCCGTTTTGGCCTGCAGCTGCCGCACGGCGTCCGTCAGTTCGCGCCACGCTTCGAAGCCATTCAGCGCCTGCGCCTGGGCATCGTAGCGCCAATACGCCGCCAGCTCCTGCGCAACAAGCGCCTCTGTCCGATCCGTTACGCGCAGCCCCAGCTTGCGGTTCATCAGGACGAGCGAGTCTAGCATCTTCTCCCGCAGCTCGGGCGTCGCCCGCTCGTATTCGCCGAACATCGCGTCGAACGCGTACGAAGTCTCGAATTGCTCCCACACCCGCGGCAATTGCACGATCGGATCTTTGTCGGCCAAATAGGGCAGCAGCATCGGCAGCACCACGCGCTCGTCGTAAGCCGTCAGCGCGGCCAGCGCCTGCTCGCGCGTCTCTCCCGACGCCAGCAGCGGCACCACGACGGGCACGAGCTCCGGCACGCGAAGCAGCGCCGCCGATTCGAGCGCGCGCAGGCGCACGTCCGGCGACGGATCGGCCAGCATCGGCACAAGCGGCTTGTAGAAGCTCGGGATCCCGATCACGCCGAACAGCCGGGCGACGATCGTCCGCTCTTCGTCGCGCGGGCTGGCCAGCATCGTCTTCAGCGGGCCGACGGCAAGGAACATGCCTTCGATGCCGTAATATTTAATCAGGCCGCCGACCGCACCTGCCCGCACTTCGGCTTCGGGCGCATCCAGACCGGCCGCGATGCGGTCAAACCACGCTTCCGACGCGTAGGCGGCCAGCGTCAGATACGCCTGCGCGCGCAGCTGCGGCTCGGGCGCGTCCAGCAGCGGAAGCGCAAGGGTAACGCCATCCTCCGGGCGGCGCCGTTCGATCGCCCGCAACGTTTCGACGCGAACGTCGAGCTCCGCATGAGCGAGCAGCCGCGGCAGATGCGGGTTCAGTTCGAAGTCGTCCATCTCCTGCACGACGCGCAGCGCGAACAGCGCCTCCGTCTTGCCTTGACTGTGCAGCGCATCCGCCAGCACCCGTCTGCTGACGGAGTCCATAAAGTCGATTTCCGCATCCTGCACGTCAATATTTTGCTTTCGCAGCGAGGACAGAAGCGTCTTCAAATAAGCTCCCTTGATCTTGATCGCGGCCGCAATGCCGACGATCATCAGCGCCAGAATGACGTAGCTCAGCTCGTACGGCGTCATCAGCCGGGACAAGCCGATGAGGGCGATGGCGGCGATCCCTTTGGCCCCGTTGCGGACGACGCCGTCGAGAAAGCTTTTGGCCCGGCTGCGCCACTCCGGCGCAACGGGAAACATGATCAACTGGTTGACGGACGAATAAATCGTGTCGCCGACCGCCTTGTCCGTGCCTTTCACCGCCACGGCGATCCACAGGACCGGGTATAACAGGAGCGCGAAGCTGCCGGCGAACAAGGCGACGGGGAACATCAGCAGCGCCGTCATCACGCCGAAGCGGCTGATCAGACGGCCGGAGACGAACAGTTGCACCGCCAGCGCCACAAGCCCGGCAACGCCGTAGAAGCTGCCCATGAAACCGGCAAGCGCTTCGTTCTGCATCGAGCTGCGCAGAATCGACTTGAATTGGAAGTCGATCAGCATCAACGCGATCGTCAGCGATGCCGCCATCAGCGCCACATACGGCAAATGGGGCACGTTGCGAAACAACCCGCTGTCGGCTCCCGCTGCCGCTCCTTTGCGCTTGTCCCGCCCGCGCCCGGATGCGGCGAAGGCGGCTGCGGCATCGCTCGTGCGGCGAATCAGCAGCAGCACCAGCGGCAAACAAAACAGCTGCAGCGCGGTGTACACGAACATCAGATTTTCCGTGCCGAGCGTGTGGGCCAGTCCTTTCAAGCCGAAACCGCTGACGATGCCGCCGACGATGCCGCCGCTGCCGACAATGCCGATCATGCGCTTCGCCTTGCGTTGATCCATGACCGCCGTCGCCAGCTGCCAGAAGCTGACGATCATCAGGAAATTGAGCACGTCGCAGACGACGTAGTACACCGGCACGACCGCCCCCGCTCCGAAACCGACCAGCAGGCGCAGCGCGAACGAGATGACGGCAGCCGCCACGACAATGGCGGACACGAGCCGATCGAGCCGGATGCGCGCGCTCAGCCGCTGGAACAGCAGGCCGGTCAGCAGCAGCACGACGGACTGCGGCAAATACATGAACGACAGCGCGGACGAGCTGTATTTGCTGAGAAACAACGTATCCGCCGCCGTACGCCCGACCGTCGAAGCGGAGGTAACGAAAAATAAATAGCCGAAAAGACAAGCCGCCTTTACCGTTTCGTTCCGGTCGAACGCAAATTTGCGCAACAACCGTTCCGGCAGCGAGGAATAAGCATCGTTTGGCATGGAAAAAGCACCTTTCGTTCGGTCTGCATATAAACTTCTCCAGGGTACGTGGCCACAGTTCAGGTACTCTCGAAAAATAGCCCATGAAAAATGGCTTATTCGCCCGTTTTCCCCCACATCGTTCAAAATAGCCAGTGAAAACACTGGATATTGTCTTCAAACCGCCCCACAATCGAACGTTTCCCCGAAATAGCCAGCGTTTTTGCTGGTTATTTCCATGCGGCCCCCCATTTTTGCCGAAATAGCCATAAAAACATGGCCTATTTCAAATGTAAAGAAATTATTAACGCCATTTTCTTACTATAGCATGAAAGGTTGCCATCAATAAGAGAAAGCGCAAAGGTTCGTTGCGAATGCGCGAAATTCGTGCGATTTTGATCCCGGGCGGCATATACTGCATCGATTGGAGGAAATGGGATGCCAACCTATCGCATCATCGTCGACTTGTCCGACAGGCGGCTGCACTTGCTCAGCGGCAATCGGGTCGTGAATACGTACCCGGTCGGAATCGGCACCATGCTGACGCAAACGCCGGCCGGCGACTATACGATCGTCAACAAACAACCCCATCCGGGCGGCCCTTTCGGGGCGTTCTGGATGGGGTTGTCGAAGCCTCATTACGGCATCCACGGCACGAACGATCCGTCCTCGATCGGCAAGTTCGTCTCGCACGGCTGCATCCGCATGTACAACAGCGACGTCGTGAGTTTGTCGAAACTGGTACCGATCGGCACCGAGGTCACGATTCGCCCTTGAAGCGCGGCGTCAGGACGTCCGCGCGGCGGGAAGCACGCTTTTGCGCCAGGAGGTTCCTCCGTCGATCGTCGTTTGCAAATAGTCGCCCGCGGGATCGGATACGCGAACCCACCCTTCCCTGGCGCTGAAAAATTGCAGCTGCTCGAAGCTCCAGCCCTGCTCCTCGTTGACGAAACGCTGGAACGTTTTGCCGCCGTCTGTCGTTTTGGCCAGGCCGCCGCTTATCGGCCCCGCTCCCGCGCTGAGCGGAATGAAGCCGTTCGCCGCGTCGACGAACTGCAAGCCGCGCACGTAAGGGCGGCCGCCGCGCATCTCCGAAACGGCGCTCCATGTCGCCCCGCCGTCCGTCGTCCCGTACAGCGTCGCTTGCAGCGACTCGATCGACAGGATGAGCATCCAGCCGCGCTTGGCGTCAAGGAACGAAATGCCGACCGTGCGCAGGCCGGTGGAATCCTGCGGCGACCACACCATCTTCCAATGCGCCCCGCCGTCCGCCGTCGCCACGACGGTCGTCGCGCAGCGGTCGGTCGCTTCGCGCACGTCGGTGCGGCAGCCTTTCCCGGCCCGCCCCATAACCCAGCCGTGCTGGCCGTCCGCCAGAAACGCCCCTTCCTCCGGCAGGAACGGGCCGATGCCGAAGTCGACGGTGCGCCAGTTGGCTCCGCCATCCGCTGTCGCCAGCAGGTTCGTGTCCGCGATAACGAAGGCCTTGTCGGCAGAGACGGCAAAAACGCGATCGTCCGCCGGCTGCCCGGCCGGCTTCTGCGGCGCGCCTTTCGTTTGCGTCTGGAAGTGCAAGCCG
Source organism: Paenibacillus cymbidii (assembly GCF_004764705.1). Classification (GTDB taxonomy): domain Bacteria; phylum Bacillota; class Bacilli; order Paenibacillales; family NBRC-103111; genus Paenibacillus_AN; species Paenibacillus_AN cymbidii. The sequence goes on from NZ_SHLX01000037.1 coordinate 68,994, forward strand.
CCGTCGTCCGTGCGCAGCAGCTGCCATTCGGCGCAGACGATTTGCCCTTTCTCTTCGTGACAGCCGGTTCTTGCCGTCATCCAGCCGCGCGATTCGCCGGCGAACCCGATCGCCCCGGCATGCTGGACAGGCAGCGTGCTGCCGCGCCACGTTTGGCCGCCGTCGGCGGTTTGCCACACGGCGCCGCTGCCGGCGGCGTCGCCGGCCGTCCAGCCTTGCCGCGCGTTCAGGAAGCTCATCCCGCTGAGCCGCAGCGGCTGTTGTTGCGCAGGTTCGGCCGCGGACGGCTTCTGCGATGACGACGGCGGCAAGCTGCCCGTCGCCTGCGGCGTCGCCGCAACGGAAGGCGTTGCGGTCGGCGACGCCGATACCGACGGCGATGAAACGACCGCGCCCGGCGATTTGGTTGCCGCCGTTTCCCGGGAAGCGCCGCTTTGGCAGCCTGCCAGCAGCAGCGGTATGCATACGGCTGCGATTGCATAACGTTTGGATCGTGCGTTCATGATGCATCACCTCTCTATCCCTTAGGGCGTGTCTGAAAACCCGCTCAGGTGCATCTTTCACCGCCTTTTCGCCCCTGCTGCGTCAGTTTTGCTTGACTTACCCCCGATAAGCCTGCGCAAAACTTCCTTGCATGGAACGAAAATTCGGCCCAATCTGCTGTCTTCGGAATTCTCAGACACACCTTTAGACGAAATGGTTCCACCGGATGTTGATTTTATCCGCCCGCGCCCAAAACTAACCGGCACTTGTCCCGATTGCCGCCGCAATCTGTTATGATGGGAGAAGAAAAATTGGCGCCATTCGCCTCGAAGCTGTTTCACTATTTCGCGAAAGGGGTATATGAACATGGAACTATGGGAAGCGATCCGCGGCAGACGGAGCATTGGCAAAGTGAAGCCCGATCCCGTCGACGCCGCGTCGATCGAACGGATTCTGGAAGCGGCCGTGTGGGCGCCCAATCATCATTTGTCGGAGCCGTGGCGGTTTATCGTCATGACCGGCGCCGGACGCGGTGTGCTCGGACGGGCTTACGCGGACGTGGCGGCGGCGGAAGCCGGCGGCGCGCGCACGGAGGAAGAACTGGCGCAGCTTCGGGCCAAACAGGAGACGAAGGCATACCGCGCGCCTGTCGTCATCGCCGTTGCCGTTTCGCCGGCGCCGGGCGAATCGCCTGCCGAAGAAATCGCCGCGGTGCACGCCGCCGTGCAGAACATGCTGCTTGCCGCCCATGCCCTCGGACTTGGCGCCATCTGGCGAACCGGCGAACCCGCCTACCATCCGCTCATGCGGCAAGCGTTCAGCTTGCGGGAGCCCGATCAGATTGTCGGCTTCGTTTATATCGGATACCCTGATCTTACACCGCCGCCGGCCAATCGAACCTCCTTCCGCGTCAAAACAACCTGGATCGACCATTAATCGCTGCAACGGATCGACATGTGACATTTTTCCACGATCGTCATAATCGCATCGCAGAAGGATGGTTTGGCATGAATTTTCGCAGGAAACAATTTTTGGCCAGCGGCATTACGCTTGTGCTGACACTGGCGCTGCTCGTCGTCGTCCTCGTGCTGCTCGGCTCCATCAACCGCAACACCAGCGAAATCGTGGGCGATCGCTATTTGAAGGTGAAGACGCTTTCCGACTTCCGCCAGGCGTTTTCGGTCATTCATAGCGAGCTCGGTTACATGACGACAGACGGCAGCAACCTGAACGACCGGCTGAACACGATTGAAACGAACCGCCAGTTGTCCGTCAATTTGCTGCAGACGTTGGAACAGATGACGTTTTCCGCCGACGGCAAAGCGCTGTTCGCGCGAATCCGGACCGGCTACAACGATTACTTGGCACTGGTCAAACGGATTACCGACGCCGCGCAGGCCGGCAAAACGGCGGATGCGTCAACGCTGTACGTCACGGATGCCAAGCAACTGCGCGAAGGCTTGACCGTGACGATGAACGACTTCAAGACGCTGCAGGAAAACTTGATGAACGAAGCGCAGGAACGCTCCAAACAGGTATACGGCAGCATCCTCGCCATCGTTGGCTTGACCGCTTTCCTTACTTTGGCGGCGGGCGCCATGCTGTCGATCTGGGTCATTCGCGACACCGGCAAACGGTTGGGAAGCATTACCGCGGTGTTGGGCGCTGTCGACCTCGGACAGGAACGGCTGCCGCGGCTCGCCGTCACCAGCCGGGACGAATTCGGGCAAATTTCCGCTTCCTTCAATGAAATGGCGGCGTCGCTCGAATCTCACCAACAGCAAGTGCGCGCGTACAACCGCATCGTCGAGGAGCAAAATTGGGTCCAGACGCGAATCGCCGAAGTGGCCGTAATGTTCCAGGGGGCGACGGATTTGGCGGCCATGTCGCGTTCGTTCCTTTCCGCCGTTGCGGCGATGATTGGCGCCATGCATGGCGCGGTTTACTTGCGTCGAACCGACGGCAACGAGGAGAAGCTGGTTCGCGTCGCGTCGTTCGCGGCGATCGGCCAAGCGGAATCGTGGCCGGTCTTCCGCCTCGGCGAAGGATTGGTCGGTCAATGCGCGCTGGAGAAACGCACCTTTTCGCTGCTGAACGTACCGGAGCCTTACATCCGTATCGTCTCCGGGCTTGGCGAAGCGAGTCCGCGCAACGTGCTGATCGTACCCGTCGAATTCGAAGGCAAGGTAACTGGCGTTATCGAATACGCATCGTTCGAGCCGTTTACGCCGCCGCAGTTGACGCTGGTCGACCAGATACGCCTGTTGTTCGGCATCGCGCTGGACAGCGTCGGCGGACGGATGGAAATCGAGCGGCTGCTCCAGGAGTCGCAAGCCCTCACGGAGGAGCTGCAGGTGCAAGCCGAGGAATTGCAGACGCAGGCGGAAGAATTGCAGACGCAAACCGAGGAGCTGCAAACCCAGCAGGAAGAGCTGTCGGTGACCAACGAGAAGCTGGAAGAGCAGAACCGTTACGCCGAACAAAAAAATCACGAGCTCGAGCTGGCTTCGCGAGAGATGGAGAAATATGCCGAACAGCTCCGGCTCAGCTCCAGGTACAAGACGGAATTCCTTACCAATATGTCGCACGAGCTGCGTACGCCGCTCAACTCCATGCTGATCCTGTCGCAGCTGCTGGCGGATAACGAACAATTGAAGCTGGCGCCGGAGGAACAGGAATATGCCCGGGTCATTCACCAGTCGGGACAGGATTTGCTTAGCCTGATCAATGACGTGCTCGACTTGTCCAAGGTCGAGGCGGGCAAGCTGGAAGTCATCGTCGACGAGGTCAATACGACGGAAATCCCGGCGCTGATGCGCCACAGCTTCGACAAGCTGGCCGAAGCCAAACGATTGCGCTTCGACATCGCGCTGGACGATCGCGTCCCGCCGACATTCCGCACGGACGGCCAACGTTTGCTGCAGATCGTTCGCAACCTGTTGTCCAACGCGTTCAAATTTACCGAACAAGGGAGCGTTCAGCTCCGGATCGGGTTGGCCAAAACCGACGAGTATGACGGAGCCGCGAGAGATTCCGGCGAACCTGTGTCGGCTCGCCAGCGGACCATGCTGGCGATTTCCGTTGCCGATACGGGCATCGGCATTCCGGAGGACAAGCAGCAGCTTATTTTTGAAGCGTTCCAGCAGCTCGACGGCACGATAAGCCGCAAATACGGCGGTACCGGCCTCGGTTTGTCCATCTGCCGCGAATTGGCGCGACTGCTCGGAGGCAGCCTGTCGGTAACGAGCGTGCAAGGGCGAGGAAGCACGTTTACGCTGTACGTGCCGGAGTCGGTCGACGGGTCGGCGGCCTTGCCTGCCGCTCCGCTGGAAACCGCGGCCGCATTGGCCCGGGCCGAGACGATCGAAGTGCCGGCGATTCAGGCCGTTGCGCCGGCGGCGGACCGCGACGCGGACGACCGTTCGCACGATGCGGCGCTGTTCGCCGGCAAACGCATCCTGCTCGTCGACGACGATGCAAGAAACTTGTATGCATTGACCGCCGCGCTGGAGAACGAAGGCTTCCTCGTGACCGCCGCCGGCAACGGCAAACAATGTCTGGATCTTCTGGCCCAAGTCGGCGCCGATCTGGTGCTGATGGACATCATGATGCCGATCATGGACGGCTACGAAGCGATGCGGGCCATTCGCGCGAATCCCGAATGGGCGGAGCTGCCGATCATTACGCTGACGGCTAAGGCGATGAAGCAGGACCGCGACAAATGCCTGGAAGCCGGCGCTTCCGACTATATCAGCAAGCCGGTCCGTATCGATCAGCTGTTTTCGCTGATGCGGGTTTGGCTGACCAAATAAAGGCAGGCCGACGACATGGAAAAACAGACCTTCGAATGGAAACGGATGGCGATCGGCGTCAACCGCGCCAGACCTGTGAATACGAATATGGCGGCGGACGACGACACCGAACTCGGGGAGGAGCTGGACGGTACGGAAACAAGCCGCGAGGATGCGGAACGGCGGACAATCGAAATCGATTTGCTGCTGGAAGGCATTTACCGAATGTACGGGTTCGATTACCGGCATTATTCGCGCCCTTCCATCCAGCGGCGAATTTTGCACCGGGCCTCGATGGACAAGTTTGCGACCATTACCGCGCTGACGGAACGGGTGCTGCACGATCCGGCCGTGCTCGCCAGGCTGCTGGACGATTTTTCGATCAAAGTGACGGAGATGTTTCGCGATCCCGAATTTTTCCTTGCCTTGCGCCGGCATGTGCTGCCGGAGCTGCGCCATTTGCCGGAAATCCGCATCTGGCATGCCGGCTGCTCGACGGGCGAGGAAGCGTATTCGATGTCGATCTTGCTGCACGAAGAAGGGCTGTTGCACAAGGCGAAACTGTACGCCACCGACATGAACGAGCGGGCCGTTGCCCAGGCGCGGGAAGGCAAGCTGCTGCTCAAGCGGATGCAGGGCTTCACGCGCAACTACATGCAAGCGGGCGGACGAGCGGAATTTTCGCAATATTATACGACCGATTTCCAGTACGCCCGGTTGCGTCCGCAAGTGCTCGAGCCAATCGTGTTCGCCCAGCACAATTTGGCCACGGACCGGTCGTTTAACGAGTTTCATTTGATCCTGTGCCGCAATGTGATGATTTACTTCGATCCCACGCTGCAGAACCGGGTGCACGAGCTGTTCCATGAAAGCTTGGGCGCGCACGGATTTCTGTGCCTCGGCAGCAAGGAGTCGCTGGGCAATATGCCCGTGCGGGAGAAGTACGAAGACATCGCCGCGGCGGAGCGCATTTACCGGCTGCGGCCGCGGCCGCGGGAGTAAGGGCGGCGAGGGTCGGGACCGTTGCAACGCATGCGCGTGCAATGTGCGGCAGGGAGCGGCATAGCGCAGGGGCGTGTGAGGTTTACGACGAAACGCAGGGGAGCGATTGTCCGATGAGCGAAGCGACCGATTACGGCATGAAAGCGCCGGTACCGATTTTGCGCATGTTCGACGAGGAGAAGGCGAGGCAGTTTTATGTCGATTTCCTCGGGTTCCGCATCGACTGGGAGCACCGGTTCGAGCCAGGCACGCCGCTGTACATGCAAGTTTCCCGGGGAGGCTGCCGCATCCACCTTTCGGAGCATCACGGCGACGGCGCGCCGGGAGCGAACCTGCGGGTGGAGACGGACGACGTCGAATCGCTCCACGCCGAGCTGACGGCGAAGAAGTACAAGTACAACCGGCCCGGGCTGGAACAGATGCCGTGGGGCACACGCGAATGCACCGTCCACGATCCGTTCGGCAACCGGATCCACTTCTATCAGGAGTCGAACGAGTAACTTGGGCGGCCGCTGCTGAATAGGCCATGTTTGATTGCCTATTTCGCTAAAAATGACCCGCATCGGCGAAATAGCCAGTGTTTTCACTGGCTATTTTGCTGAAAAGGCCAATTGAGAGGCATCAGGGCTACAATAGCCAGTGTTTTCACTGGCTATTTTTCATGAACCGCGGAAAAAAGCGGGAAATAAGCCATTTTTCATGCCTATTTTGACAGCGCCCCCTAAACATACCCTCCGCCTACTCCCCGTGCCGGTAAACGCTCCAGCCCATATACTTGCCCAGCGCTTCCTCAACCGCGGGAGCGACGCGCGACACATTCGCCGCCACGTGGTGCTCGAAGCCGTTCTCGCAGATGTAGCGCAGCAGCTGCTGGAACCGCTCGATTCGCACAACGCCGTAGCCGCCGAACGTCAGCAGCGGGTCGTTCGTAAATTGTCCCTCGCCCGTATACGCCCGAATCGTGCCGTTCAAATCGTCCGTGGAAACGCGCAGATAAGTGAACGGATTCGCCCGAATGCGCCCGTTGATCGTGCCCGCCGCCTTGTCCTTGCCCACGGCGCCCGCCAAAATCTCATGGAAATCCATATGGATCGCCTCCATGATGTCTTTGGGCAAATTGCTGCAGTGGAACACGACTCCCTTGTCCGGGTCGTCGCCATAGTTGTTGTTCCAGTCGAGCAGCGCGCTCGGCCGCCCGGATGCCGCCTGCAGCGCATACATGCCGACGAGCCCGGGCACGTCGGTTTCGCAAGCGCTCGGGAGCAGGCTGTTGCTCATCATGCTCATGATCGCGCACGGCGCGACGCCAAAATACTCCTCCATCGACGTCCAGCACTGGATGGCGGTGGCGACCAGATCGTTGTCGCTCATCCAGCCGTCGATTACGGCGCCGAGCCTGGCCATCCGCTGCAAGCTTTCCCCCGGCATTCCTTTTGTGTTGACATAAGCGTCGATTTGCTCACGTTTGGTCCGCACCGCAGCCGACTGATCCGTCAGCCGGTTCGCCCGACCGAACAGTTCGGACAAATCGAGCGTCTCGACGCTAATCCCCGACCGCTCCAGCAATATTTCGCTGTACCGCACCGTATTGAAAGCGGCCGGCCTGGCGCCGATCGCGCCGAGACGCGCGCAACGCAGCGCCTTGACAACGCGGCATACGGCGGCGAACCGCTGCAAATCGGCGCGAAACGACGCCGATTCCGGATCGACAGTATGCTGCGTCGTCAACGAATACGCGAAGCCGTACTGGCGCAAATTGCTGCAAACGGACATTTTGCCGCAGAAGCTGTCGCGGCGGTCGGCGATCGTCATGCGCGATACGTCGTCGTGAAAAGCGTGCACCAGAATCGGGACGCGCAGATCGGCGTATTTGAGCGTATCGGCAATGCCGCGTTCTTCCCCGAAGTTGGGCAGCGTGATCAGAACGCCGTCGATATCTTCCCGGCGGCTGCGAAACAGCTCGGCGCAGCGCTTCGCGTCCTGCAGCGTAACGATCGAACCGGCACTTGCTTCCTCCGGCTCCACAATGACCGCTTCGATGCCTTCCTCCCGCAGCACGCGCACAATCGTTTCTCTGCCGCTTGCCGCGAGATGGCTCGGAAAAAATCCGCGATTGCCTACAATAACGCCCAACGTTGTGTTTCGCGGCTGGTGGCCCATCACCAATCTTCCTTTCTGTTCCGGCGACGGAATCGTGGTCTCACACACGTCGCTTCGGGTCTTGTGACTTGTGACGTTCGTCGCCATGGCGTTACTCTTCGCGCAGCATAGCGGCCGCAGCCACCGCATCGGCCTGACCGTGCACGATCGCCATCAGCGCCTTCGTCATCCGTGCCGGCGCGCGATGCTGCACGACGTTGCGGCCGTACACGATGCCCGACGCCCCTTGCTGCATGATGGCATACGTGCGCTCCAGCACTTCCTCGTCGGAGGCGAGCCCGCCGCCGCGCACGAGCACCGGGATGCCCGAGGCCGCCTCAACGACCCGGTGGTACTCCGTCACGTCATCGCACGGGTCGGCTTTAATCAAGTCGGCGCCGAGCTCGACGGCCTGACGGACAAGCGGCACGATTTTGCCGAGATCGCCGTCGACCATGTAACCGCCATGCGTTTCGTTCGGCTGCATGACGAGCGGCTCCACCATCATCGGCATGCCGAACCGCTCGCACGCCGGCTTGAGCGCACATACGTTGCGCAGCGATTCGTGATAAAGCTCCGGCCGCCCCGGCAGCAGCAGCAAATTGACGACGACGCACGCCGCGTCCAGCGCCACCGCCTGTTCGACCGCATCCGGAATCAAATGGCTGAATAAATGCGGCGGCAGCTGGCGGTTATAGAAATTGCCCGCGTCCGTGCGCATGACGAGCGACGGCTTCTGTTTGCCCGGGATCCGCTGCAGGAACCGGGCCTGGCCGACCGTCAGCTGTACGGCGTCCGGGCCGGCGTCGACGATCGTGGCGACGGCTTGTTCGATATTTTCGATCCCGCTCAGAAAGGAGCCTTCATTAAAAAAGCCGTGGTCGATCGCCACGTCGAAACATTTGCCATCCTGCGCGAACAATCTGTTTAGTCTTGGTTTCATTCTTCTCCCCGCCCTTGCGATGTCTTTGCCTGACGATTACTCGCTTTCACGATCTCAACCTGATGATCGCTGCAAAATTGCTCGATTTCCTTGTCGGCCACGTCATCGGTAATGATGCGATGCACCTGATCGAGCGATGCGTACGACGCAAGCGAACGGACGCCAAACTTGCTGCGGTCGACGACCACATTCGCTTCTTTGGCCTGCAGGGCGGCCATCCGTTTGATTTGCAGCTCGAAAATGTTCGAATTGCTGAACCCGTGCTCCACCGTTACGCCGGTAGCGGAAATAAAGGCGCGGTCGAAAGCGTACCTGCGCAGCGCCTCCTCCGTGCCCGGACCGACGAGCGATGACGAACCTTCCCATAACATGCCGCCAAGCACAATTACCTTCATGCTTCTGCTCCGGCTCTGCAGCTCGGTGACGATGCTGATTGCGTGCGTGACGACGGTAATCGGCAGTTCGGGATCGAGATAACGCGCTACTTGCAGCGTGGTAGTCCCCGAGTCGAGAAAAATCGACTCCCCCGGCCTCACAAGAGCGGCGGCAGCTTTACCGATGCGCTCCTTTTCGTCGCTCATCGTATGTTCCCGTTTGCTCATCGACACGTCGTGCGACTGCGACAGCACGGCGCCTCCAAACGTGCGGTGCAGCACGCCTTTCCGCTCCAGCTTCTCCAGATCGCGCCGGATTGTCACTTCCGTCACGTCGAACCGTTTGCTGAGCTCGTTTAATTTCACTTGGCCTTCGCGAACGATCCACTGGAAAATGTCATCCTGCCGTTTGTTAAGCTCAAGTGGTTCCCTTTTATCGTCTGGCGGATAACCATTCATCACGAACATCCTCTCATCGTAGGATCAAACATTCCCATGCGGCTTCGGTTTATGTTCGTTTCGCAAATTTATGATCGTTTCAAACATTATTCTATTAAAATATTATCGTTTTGTCCACAATAGTTTTATAAACGAACATACCATGATAATTTCGAACAAAAAAAACGGTACCCCGACCGGATACCGTTTCCCCACTTTATATGCCTCGCTTGCTGCTTACGTTAGGGGCCATCCCAACCGCTACTTGTTGTTGCCTGCCGCGTTCGCAGCTTCGCAAACAGATCGCGGAAAATAGGGTCCCGCTTTATTTCGTGCACATACCGGATGAAATGCCGGTTCGTGTCGACGCTCCAGCGGCAATCGTCCGACAGCACCGGGCTGGCGATTGTGCTGCTCGGCAGCCAGTCCGGCTCGATCAACCAGGCAATCGCCGATATGTCCCAAATGACGCGCGAGTACCCGGCATGGTCGGCCCGGCAGTTCCGGTACGTTTCGTGCAAATATTCGCCCACGGGTCCGCTGTTTTTCACATGATCGCGAATCTCCGACAATGTCGTGAGCAGATGGGACGCGACACCCATGCAAGGGACCAGAACGAGAGGCACGCCGCTGTCCAGCACAAGACGCGAGGCAAACACGTCCTGCTTCAGATTGAACTCCTTCGTATGCGGCCAGTTCAGCGCATGACCGCCTAGCCAGACGACCACGATCCGCTCCATGATGCGCGGTTCCATCAGAATCGCCGACGCCACATTCGTGATCGCGCCGATCGCGACCACATACAGCGGGTCGTCCGGCGATGAAGCCATTGCGCGCCGCACCAGATCGCGTGCCGCTTCGCTTTCGACCGGCGCATCCGCCGCCGGCAAATACTGCTCCGAACCGCGGAAGATCGGCACCTGGCCGCGTTCGCCCATCAGCGACAATATTTTACGCAGTTCGTTGAAGCTTTTCTCCATGCCGTCCTTTGGCCCGGTCGACAGTTCATTGAAGAACGGCGCCGCATAAAACGCCTCCATCCGCAGCCGTTCCGGCGACAGCAACGCATATACGACGGCGAACTGATCGTCGATTTCGTTGAATGTGTCCGTGTCCAGTACCGCCCTTACCTGCCCGGCCGGCCGTTCCAACCGCCGCAGCAATTCCGCTTGCGCCATGTTCGCGCGTATCATGCTTTTAGCCTCCGTTTGTTCACGATTTGGTTCTTACATGATAGAATGATAGCAACAATGGCGCGAAAATATTATCCCGATTCGGCCGATTTTTTATCGGATTCGGCTGGTATTGGCGGGAATTGCGGGGTTGGATATGCGGCTTGACTTTCTTTATTACGGCTCAAAATCGGCGGGAGCTTACGTGCCGTTCCACGAGCATGAATGCCGCGAGCTTGTCTACTACGAAAGCGGCCAAGGCCAAACGACAATCGGCGGCGTTCCGTTCGCGTTCCGCGGCGGCACGTTTGCGCTGATCGCTCCGCGCGTGGCGCATGACGAACGGCACGCTGCCGATACGCAGCTGCTGTTCATCGGCTTTCGCCTCGCTGAAGCCGCCGCGGTTACGGCGTCAAGCGCCGTCTACGCCGACGATGCCAACGGCACGGTGCTGCAGTTGCTGCTGCAGATGAAGGGCGAGTTTGCGCGGCAGCAAGAAGGGTATGCGGAAATGCTCAATCTGTTCGTCGGCCAGCTGTCGATCGTCCTGCGCCGCGTATTGTCCGGCTCCGCCGGAACCGGCCGCGGCGCCTCCGAGCCGCCGGACAAGCGGCTGCAGTATGCGCGCAACTATATGGATGAGCACTACCGGCAAAAAATTTCCGTCGACGCGCTCGCCGACCTGTCCGGCTACAGCTATGATAGGTTCCGTCATTTGTTCAAGGAACTGACGGGACTTGCGCCGCTGCAATACTTATACGACAAGCGGATCGCTTACGCCCAAGCGCTGCTGCTGCACTCCTCGGCTTCGGTGTCGGCCGTCGCCGCCGAAGCCGGCTTCGTGAGCGATGCGCAGTTTTGCAGCATGTTCAAGCGCGAAACCGGACTGACGCCCCGCGCCTTCCGCATTCGGCGGCAGGTCGAGTAAACGCCCCCTTGGTTCGGCTGCGGCATGCTCTCTTTTCAAAAATAGCCCATAAAAAATGGCCTATTGGCCCGATTTCACTCGCTTCGTCCAAAATAGCCAGTGTATTCGCTGGCTATTTCCCGCCAACCGCCACAAAATCGTTCGTTTCGCAAAAATAACCATCGATTTCACTGGCTATTTTGCGGCGGCCAGCCGTTTTGGGCGAAATAGCCAATAAAACATGGCTTATTTCGCGCATGGCTCGCCATGCTTCCCTTCGGGACAACAACAAAGCAGCCCTCCCTGACTCGCGTCAGAAAAGGCTGCTT
>NZ_SHLX01000038.1 GCF_004764705.1 Paenibacillus cymbidii
CGAGCCGCCGGCCATGCGGCGGCTGCAGTTGCGGCGGCCCGTGCGGCCGCTGCCGTGGCCGGCGAGCCGCCCGGCGCGCGCTGCGGCGATGCCGCGCCGGCGACGCGCTCGACGAGCCGCTCGACCAGCCGCAAGTTCCGCTGCGCCGCAACCAGCGGCTCTTGCCGCCAGAAGCCGCCGGCCGCCGCCGCCGATTCGGCGGCGCTGCCGCGAAGCCCTTGCGGCGCGTTTACGCTGCCGGCGGTGCCGGTGCCGTCGCCGAGCGACTGCGCCGGCGCTTGCGCCGACAAGGCGGCGCTTGCGCTGACGCGAGCCGCCGGCGTCCAGGCCGCGGCGTCGCCAGCGGCCGCTCGCGAGACCGCCGCCGCTGAGGGCGCGCCTTCCCGCGGCGGCGAAACCGCGGCGGCAATGCGCTCGATCAGCCGCTCGAGCAGGCTGTGCGTCCGCTGCACCGCAACCAGCGGCGCTTGCTTCCACGAGCGGCCGACCGACGCGGCCGCCGACATGGCAGCGTTGCCGCGAAGCCGCTCCTGCGACGCGTTGGCGCCGCCCGCGGTGCCAGCGCCGAGCCGCTGCGCCCGCTGCAGCCCCGGCGTTGCGGCGCTGCCGGCCCCCCGTGCGGCAGGAGCCAGCTCCGCTGCGCGAAGAGCCGCTGCCGCCGCAGATGCCGGCGAATTTTCTCCGGAGCGCAGCGTTGCCGGAGCAACGACGCGCCCGGCGAGCCGTTCGATCATCGTGCGCGTCGTCTGCGACGCAGCCGATGCTTCCTGGCTCCAGGGCCGGTAATAAGTCAAAAATACCGAATTGGCATCGATCCAGGCGTCGGCGCTTGCCGCCGACAACGCCGCCGGCGAATCCGTCGGCAAACCGCCCGTCAGGAAGGGCTGCTGGCCGAACGTGCCGGCCATGTCGCGCTGCGCCGGCGGGAATCCGGCTGCCGCATCCGCCTGTCCGGCGAATGTGCGGCCGTTGCTCGGCGTCAGCGGCGATTCCGCCGCCGCCGAACGGAACAACCGTCCGCCGGTTGTGCCTGCTCCGCCGAGCGGCCCAGCTTCGTCGCCGCCCGGCGTTGCCGGGCGCATGACTGCGCGTTGCTGCAGCGCTCCCGCCGCATCCGTGCGGCCCGTTGCCGTGGCGCCGCCTTCGCCGCTCGGCGCCCGTTCGACGAAGCGCAGCACAACCGGCTCGCGCGCCGGCAGCGGCTGCCGCCGAATCAGCGGCCCCGCCGCCGGTTCCTGCGTCGGCCCGCCGCCGGGGCGACCTGCCGCGCCGCCTGCGGGGCTGCCCGGACCGGCTCCGCGGCCGGATGCGCCGGCTTGCGGAGCAATGACGCCCATGCGGCGCTGACGCCGCCGCTGCAACGATTCGAGCAGCCGGTGCAGCGCCGGCTCCGTTGCCGCATGTGCCGCTTCCCCAGCGGGGGTTCGCCGGATGACGCTCCCCGCTCTGCCTGCGGCGGCCGGCCTTTCTCCAGCGGACGCCCCGGGATCGTTGCCCGAAGCGTCCGCGGAGCCGACCCCGCCGCCTGCCGTTTCGCCGGCAGTGGTTGACGTTACGGCGCTCCGCCATGTTGCCGCGCTTGCCGTGCGGCGCAATTGCTCCGGCGCCGCATCCGCTTCACCAATCGCCGGAGCGGCTTGCCGCAGCAGCCGCTGCGCTTCGCCCCACTCCGGCGCTTCCCAGGCAAGCGCGTTTCCTTGTTCGGTCCGCCCGTCTGTATCAGCGCCAGTCTTCTCGATCAGCGCCAAGCGGAAAGCGTTGTTGCCCCTCGCCAGCGCCGTTACGAAGTCCATGACGCCCGTGCCGTCCGGCTGGCGGCCACTGCGCAGCAGCGGCAATAACTCCGCTTGCGCCGTTTCGTCGCCGGCTGTCGCTTCCGCCTCGGCCGACCGTGCGCCTTCCCCGGTTGAACCGGCCGGCAACTGCCCGGCAGCGGCGCTTCGTTGCCGCCGCTGGCCGCGGGCGTCGGCGGATTGTTCCGCTGCCGGCGCAAACCGGCTCGCGAGCCATTGCCACAGCGGCTCCAACTCGCCGGCCTCTTCCGCCGTTCGCCGGTTGTTGCGGCGAAACGACAGCGGCTGCTGCCGGCTTGCCGCTTGGCCGCGTTCCTCCGGCTCGCGCCGGATGACGGTGCCGCCAAGCAAACCGGCGAACGATTCGTCCCCTTCGCCCGGCGCCGTGTAATGCAAGCGCCCCGCTGCGACAACCGGCGGCCCGTCCGGCCCGAACCCGGCTGGCCAATCGCCGATCCGGCTGTTGCGATTCGCTTCCGTCTGCCTCGGCCGGCGTATTTCCGCAGCGGCTGCAGCCCGATTCGACGATGCCGCTTCCGCGTTTGCCGGTTCGCCCGCCCCTCGCCACGCCTCGGAAAGCCCGCCGCCTGCTTGCTGCAGCCACTCCCGCACGGCTTGCCTGCGGCCGCGCGGCGTTGTTGCCGTATCCTCCGCCAACAGCCGCAGCGTTTGCCACACGAGCTGCGGCTGCGATTGCTGCCTGCGGCTCCCCGGGCCGGCCGCGCCGGCGCGTTGCCTGCCCGCGCGGCTTCCGCCCGTTGCCGCCGAAGCGTACCCGGCGGCCGCTTCGTCGCCGGCCGCTCGCCTGAGCATAACCGCGCTGTCGGCTGCGGTTATCGTTCGCTCCGGGAAGCCGGAGACGAGCGACCTCGCTTCCCGCAACAAACGAACGCCGAGCGCGATGCCTTCGCGGTTGCCCTGCAGCGCCCTTGCCGTCAGGCGGCGCTCTTCCGGCATACCGGACGCGATTGCGTCCGCCGGCAGCGCCAAGCCTGCCGTCCGCCGCAGCCATTCCAGCAGCAGCGCTCCCGCTGCGGGAAGCTGCCGCTCCGCCGGATGCCGCCGCGCGCGTTGCCCGGCTCCCGTTTCGCCGGTTGTCGGCTCTGCCGCCAACGCCCGGCGAATGCTTGCATTACCCGGCTCGCGCCCCCAAACCGCCATCCGGCCGTCCCGATCCGCTTCCCGTTCCGCTGCCGACGCGCTTCCGCCAAGGCGCTGCGCCGTTGTCTCCGCCGTTCTCCTGCCGGTTGCCGGGAACGTTCTTCCTTCATCCCCGTCGCCCCGGCCCGCAGCAGGCGGCGCCATAACCGCCGCATCTTGCACCGGGTTCATCTCCGCACCGCGTCTTCGAGCTGCCGTTGCGGGCGCGCCATCTGCCGGCGCCACTCGTTCGCGCTGCGTCACCGCCACCGGCGAACCGGGCGTCAACTGCCGGCCGCCCGCCATGCGCAGCAGCATATCCGCCTTGCGTTGCCACGGCCGCGCGACTGTCTCCCGCTGCAGCGGCTGCCGGCGAAGCGCCGTACCGGCGCGTTCCGCCTGCGGCCCGTCACCGGGCTCGGCCGTAAACGACGCAGCAGCCTCGCCGCTTCGCCGACCTGCGCCAAACCTCGACGCGGACATTGACCCGCCGGATGCAAACCCGCGCCGACCCGTTCTGCCCTGCTCCTCCGCCGACGGGGCCGCATCAAGCGCCGCGAAGCCGGAACGCCCTTCCACAAGCGTTGCCGCCACTTCCTGGGCAAGCCGCTCGCGCCACACGAATGCGGGCGCTCCCGCCCTCATCCGGTTCGGCGCGCCGGCAAGCGCCAGATAAGCCGTTACATCCGAGCGAAGCATCGGCCGCTGCGCCGTCGATCCGCCGGCAACCGCCGATTCCATGCCGGTTGGCGAGCTGTCTCCGGCTTGCTGCGCCGTCCGCCGGACGATTCCTGTTGCTTCAGCCGTTCCTTCGCCTGCAGCGACGGAACCGCCATCTTCAGTCCGACCGACTACTGCCGGCCCGCTTACGGCCGTCGCACCGCCGACTGTTGCCGGCAGCCACACGGCGCCTCGCGGCTCCCCGTTCCCGGCGCGCTCCGCGTTTGCCGCGCGGAATGCGGGAGCCGTCGCCTCCGCTGGCGCCATCTCCTGCATCCGCCGAATCGCCGCCGCCGCGTCGCGAGCGGACACCGCCTGGCTCAGCAGCGCGCGAACCGCTTCGGCAGGTGCCGCCGAACCGGCCTGCCGCACTAAATATAACAGTGCCGCCGGCGCATAACTGCCCGCCGCTCCGGCCATTGCCGGGAGCCCGAACGGATCGGCCGAAGCCGCAGCCACGCCGCCCGGGGCCGGGATGCCGATACGCGCCGCCATCCATTGGCGCAGCCGCGCGCCGCCCCAGTCCGCCCGGTTGGCGCTCCAGCCGCTCCGGCTGCCGAAGCGCTCCGGCCAAGCCTCGGCGTCAAACGCGGAAGGCCAAATGGCCGCCGGCCATTCGCCGTCCAATACCATCGCCCCGCGCTTCGCCGGCCACTGAACCGCCGTGCGCTGAATCCGCCCGGCTCCTTCTCCCGCAAAACCCGCTTCCGACAGGGAACCGTTCGCGTCATGAACCGAATCCGGCTCCGCTTCGCCTTCCGTCGCATCCGGGAAAGCTCCGGCACGGCGTTCGCCGCTTGCCGCTTCCTCTCCTCGCATCGCGCGAGCGTCTGCCGACGTCCTTGCCGGCCGAACAACCGCCCCCGGCCTTTCCTCATCCGTCGGCAGTTGATCCGTGCTTTCACCGGCAGGCAAGCTCGCCGCTTCATCCGCCGGATCGTCCGAAGATCGGCGATCCCGGGCCCGCTCGCCCGTTGCCGGCGGCGAACCGAATGGCGTCGCGGACGTCCACGGCGGAAGCGGCGTCGCCACCGTTTCCCCCGCTTGCCCCGTATCCGGCAGCTCCGGCGCAGCTTCCTGCCGCTTCGCCGACTCTGCAAACTGTCCCTCGTCCGCAAGCGGTCCGGAGCGGCGCTGCCGACCTTCGGCCTGCTCGCTCCCCCGATCCTCCGACCGACGGAGCGCCTCCGGCCGATCCCCCGCATCGCCCGTTTCCGACATACTCGCCGGATCCGCTGCCCCTTGCCGGCCCGGTGCGCCGGAAGACGGCTTCGCCTCCGGCTGCCTGTCCGCCGGCGCATGAGCCAACGCACCAGGAAGGTCGCCGTTCCCCGTCCCGCTTCCGGCCTGCCGCCGCCCCTCGCGCTGCGTCTGTTCCCGCGCGCGTTCCTGAGCCAACCCTTCGCCTTCGGGCGCATAACCTTCCCGCGGGGCGGTTATTTGCTGGCCGAACGGACGCAGCGTGTCCAGAGACAGCGGCTGCCACGGCGAAGCATCGCCTTCGGCCGGAGCGGCGCCCGGCGTGCGAGGCTCGTTCGTCCGCTCCGCGCGCCCCGCCGCCGGCGATTCCGGCCGACGCTGCACAGCGTCAGCTCTGCCCGGCGCCGGCCGATCCACCGGCACGCCCGGCGCCGCTGCTCCCGTTCGAGGCAGCAACTGCTCACCGCCTTGCCGTCCGGCAGCAGACGAAGGCGCCGTAGCTTCACGGCGGCCCTCCGGCCTTCCGGCATTCGCCGCACTCGTTTGCGCCGCTTGGCGCAGCGGGGCCGGGTGCCAATGTTGTTCGATCACCCGCTCCAGCCGGTGCAGCGTATCGGCCTTCGTCACGATCATCGACGCGTTGCTGTCGCGCATTTGCTGCAGCTGACGCTGCAGTCGGCGCATGAAGCGTAACCATTCGGCTCTGTCCGTGGAACGTTCGCGTTCGCGAAACACGATTTCCTGTCCGCCGAGATACGGCCAGCGGCCGAACCCGTACTTGCCGGCGATGCCGGCCGCGAATCGCTGCCAGCCTTGCGCCGACAACAACGCTCCGGCTCCGCCTCCGATGCCGCTTCGCTTGCTTCCGGCTTTCATTCGTATGCCGCCCGGTCCGCCCAAGGAACGACCGCCGGACCTTTTCAGAGCCATGAATCGTCCCCCCAATTCTTGGACGGACAAGGGCGTGCTTGAAAACCCGCTCAGTGGCATCTTGCACCGCCTTTTCGCCCCCTGCTGCGTTGCCTTTGCTTGACTTACCTCCTGTAAGCCCCTGCGCAAAACCGCCTTGCATGGAACGAAAATTCGGCACAATCCGCTGCCCTCGGCGTTCTCAGACACACCCTGGCGCGCCGCCGGTTTACTTTTTGCTGAAAATCGTCTTCAGCCCGTTATGCACAAGCTGCAGCGTTTCGATCGCGACCCCGTTCGAGGTGGCGTTCAGATCCGGTCCGCTCCACTTGACCGGATAAGACTCGAAAAAATTCCATCGGCACAGCTCCTTGCCGGCTTGATTTTGCAGGATGACCGAGCCGCTCTTCCGCGTGATCTTGCCGATCGACGCGTTCGCGTACCAGTCCCACAGCTCGCTGGAGTTGGAGATGCCGCGCTTGAACACGAGCGGCGGATACTTGATCCGCTTCGGCAATTGGTGCACGTAGCCGTTCACGCCGCCTTCGGCCACTTCCATCAGCTCGGTTTCCGCTTGCAGGCCCGACACTTCGGTGAAGCCGCCGACGATCAGCCCGTCCAGCTCGACCAGGAACCGATATGCGCCGATCACATCGTATTTGGTAGTTGAAACGGCCACGGCAACGTCTCCCTCTTTCGCCGGCGGCTCTTATCGCTTGCCGAATACGTCGAACACGTTCTCCGGCTTGCTGCCGCCGTCATCGTTCAAATTGCGGTTGATCCGGGATATTTCGTCGCACCATCTGCGGCGCTCGCGGTGCTCCATCGACATGATTTCATCGTGAGGCCAGTGCAGGTAATAGGCGATGAATCCGGCTTCCTCGTAAATCTTGTCGATGGGGTACCCGGTTATGCTCCGTCCGTCTCCGCGATAAAAGACACTTCAACGTCGAACTCGTGCTCGCATTTCGGACAAGTCGCATGCACCTTCGGAATTTCCATTTCGTTGATTTGCCGGTAAAAATTTTGCAGGAACGCGAGGTCGGCCGTAAACAGCTTCTCGACGACACGCGTATCGATCGCCCGCAATTCGCCGAGCTTCGTGATGACCCGCGTCAGCAGGATGATCGACAAATAGCCGGGATTGGCCTGCACGCGCTGGTCGCGCATCGGCAATATTTCGTCCGCCGCCGTCGCCAGCCGCATCACGCCGCGTTTGTGCAAATTGCCGTCTTCGTCCACGTAGCCTCGCGGCAGCTCGAATTCGTATTCGGTTCTGAATGCCATTGTTGGTCCTCCTCGTTATTGCCCTGACGGGCTTCAACCGTTGATCTTCTTTTCAATCCGCGTATCCCGTTTGGGATGCGACCGGACTCTATCCGCTGAATGGGTAGATAAATATGGGAAGGGCAATGGACCTTGGCGCCCCTTATTGTCGAATGGGATGGTTCAAATCGCAGGAATCGGTTTATATACAATCAGGTGCCAACAGGACAAACAAGAGACAAGAGGAAACGGCCATGCCGCCCTGCCCGGGCGGATACCGTTTCCCGCTTGTACGGGAAGGCGGGGTCCTTCGCCCCCCTCCCCTGGTTCGCTTACTTCGTACGGGTCATGCCTTCGTGCGCCAGCTCAAGCAGCTCGATCGCCACTTCGCCGCCGGTGCCGTTGAAGTTCGGTGCCGTGTATTTGGACGGCCATGCTTCGATAACCTGCCAGGTCGCGACGTCCGTGCCTTCTTCGTTGATCGCGATGATGGTGACGGTTTTGCGCGATACTTTGCCTTGCAGCGTTTCGGACATCCAGTTGTACATATCCATGGAGTCGGTAACGCCCCATTTGAGCGTAATGTTGCCGTATTTGGCCAAACCGGGCAGTTTGCGGGGGGTGATCACTTCGTTGCCTTCCCGGTACTCGATCACCGCGAGCGATGCGTCGTAACCGGCCACTTCGCTGAAGCCCGCCTGCTGAATGCCTTCCACTTCTACCCGAAATCTAAAATTGCGGTATGGGTCCCTGCGTTCGCCAGCCATGCTATTCCCCTTTCAGCGTATTCGCTACTTATTCTTCTCTCGTTTTCTGCGTGAAGCGGAAGATGACGAATTCGGCCGGTTTGACCGGCGCCACCCCGATTACGCAAATGAGCCGACCGTTGTCGATATCGTCCTGCGTCATTGTGCTGCGGCCGATATTGATGTAGAACGCTTCCGCCGGGCTTGCGCCCATGAGCGCTCCGTCGCGCCATACGCGCGTCAGGAACGCGTCGATCGTGCGCTGTACGCGCGCCCACAGCTGCTCGTCGTTCGGTTCGAACACGACCCAGCTCGTGCCGTTCTTGATCGATTCTTCGAGGAAAATAAACAGACGTCTTACGTTGACGTATTTCCAGAGCCCGTTGGACGATGCCGTCCGCGCGCCCCATACGCGAATGCCTTGTCCGGGGAACGACCGGATCAGGTTGACGCCTTTCGGATTCAGGATGTCCTGTTCGCCTTTGTTGTACTGGCAATCCAGGCCGACGGCGCCGCGCACGACTTCGTTCGCCGGCGCTTTATGCACGCCGCGCGTCTGGTCGGAACGCGAGTAGATGCCCATGACCGAACCGGACGGCGGGATGAAAATGTTGCGCTTGTCCAGCGGATCGAACACTTGCAGCCAAGGGTTGTAAATCGCCGCATAGTTGCTGTCGAAAATGTTGCGGTGCGTCATCACGTCGGCTACCTTCGTCTTCTCCCGCGGCACGTCGAGCACGGCGAAGCGGCTGGACAAGTTTTCGCAATGGGCCACGAGCGACAGCTGCACGTTCGGATCGGTTACGCCCGGAACGGACATGATGCTGACGACGTCGTTGTCGATGAACGACTGGATGCCGGTGCGTTTGCCCGGTCCGCGGTCAACGCCGATGAAGTCGCTAGCCGCGAGGCTCGATGCGGAACCGTCGCTGCCTGCGGACAGCGCGATCTGGAACTTGCCGGCTTCTTCCTTCAGGCCGGAAATGAGCTCGAACGGAGGAACGAAGCCGAGGTCGCCCGCGGAACCGCTTGTATCCGAAACGATGACGATGTTGGAGCGGGACAGCATTTTGGCCACGTGGTTGGCCGCCAGCACGTTCAGCGACAGCCGCTCGTACGTTTCGGCTTCATCGCCGTAGAACACGTGCATCGTAAATTCGGATGTTGTCAACACCTTGGCCGGCAGCAGGTTGCTGTCGACGATGTCTTCGGCTTCGCCGTCGATCGGGCTCGCCAGTTCGACGATGTTGTCCTGCGACGAAACGACCCGGTTGTATTGTTTGCCGCTGCCGCCGTCGAACGCGACGATGTCGCCCACGTTAAAGCCGGCATTGGATTTGACGCGATAGCTCGACGCGCCGACCACTTCGTAAACTTGCGTTTTGGCCTTGCTTGCCGGCACGACGGCGACGCGGACCTGGTTGCCCCAGGCTCCCGGATTTTTCGCCGTAATGTTCAGCACAGCCGCTTCCGTGTTGGCTTCCGTCTGGTTGTGAGCCTTCTTCGCATCGGAAGGAGCGACACGCATGACATAACAGCGCGAGCCCCCGTTCAGGAAGAAATGCTCCACGGCATAAGAGAGAAATCGGTAGTCGCCGAACGCGTTCTCCGACAAATAGCTGCCGAAGTTGCGGTGGAAATCGGCCACGCTCGTAATAAGCAGCGGAACACCCTCCACTTCCCCTCTTTGCGCGAGGCCGATAAATCCGGCCGTGCTGGTGCTCGCGCCCTCGAGCGGCTGTGCGCCGCTGTCAAACTCTTCCACGTACACTCCTGGCGATAAATATTCAGCCATTGTTCCCCGATTCCGTTCGTTCGCGCGAGCGATGCTGTACAGGCAGTCTGCGAAAATCGCGAACCCGGAATCAGTTCTCTCCTTTCTGCTTGGGTTTTATAGAAGATTGAACGAGTCCAATCCGCTAAAACAGGGGGAATTATGTAACCTTGCTGCAGGTCGGCACGTTACCAGCGTATCGTGCCGAGGTTGACGGTGGCGCCTTCGCGCATCGTCACCTCCCGCTCGATCGTTCGGCCGCCGGCGCCCTCAATTTGCAGCCTGACGTCGAATGCTTTGGTACGATGGCCGGGAAAGGCGATAACCGCTTCGCCGCGTTCGCTTGAAAACGTGCGCAGCACCGGCAGCAACAGTGAGCCCCGGGCATGGGGGCGGACAAGCGGCGCCTTGAGCTTGGCCGTGCGGCCCTCCGCTTCGGCGATTTCACAGCGCTCGGCCGCTCCTTCTCCGGTGCGGCTCTGAATGAGGTAGCATTCGCCCGGCAGCATAGCGCCGGCAAGTTGTCCGACGGTCAGCTCCCTGGCGCCGGCTTCGGTCTGCTCCGGCATCAGCCGCGCCTTGGCGCACGATTCGGTCGTGACGGTCGCCGTCAAGGCGAGCCCGGCTACCGGCCGCTCCTCGCCGTCCCGAAACATGACGCGGATCAGCGTGTCGTTCTCGCGGAACGGGAACGACGGCGTCGCCTTGAGCGGCACATAAACAATCGAATGAGCGTCATTCACGCGAATATCGAGTTGTTCCGGGAAGTAATCGGGAATGGTTACGTTCAGGCGATAGGCGCCTTCGGTCAAATCCGTGAACAAGTACCAGCCGTCGTCCTTGCGGACCGGCTTGGCTGCAATGTCTTCCAATGCGACAATGGCGCCTGTTTGGCGGGGAGCCTCCGAAGTATGGGCGTCCAGTACGCGAACGGCGAGCGACAGCCGATTCCTGAGCTTGACGAGCCGTACGGTTTCCATCGCCTCGCCTACCCTTCGATGCGGAAATCGCGCTCAAGCACGCGTTTCGTCGTTTTGACCCGGGTGGAATCGATATTTACGGGCCCGACGACGTAACCGACGGACAACTGATACGGAACGTCGGAGAAGTTCCACATTCGCGTCAGTTGGTCCCCGTTCAGCGTATCGAGCACGATGCGCACTTCCTCGTTCTGGTCGGCCAATGTGCCTACCACGGAAGAACCGCGCAGCACCGAGTGGTCGTACAGCACCTGCATCGCTCTGCCGAGAATGCGGTGCTCGTCCAGCGCGCGGGACGACAGCTCGGCCGTTGAATACGCCGTCAGCCAGTAGTACAAATCGACGGCCATCGGCGGATGCTGGATCGCGCTCGTGCCGCGGGCGATCATCCGCGTCTGGCGGTTCTCGCCGTTGTCGCGAATGTTGTACAGATACAGCGACAGGAACAAGTCGCCCTTGTCGGCCGGCGAAGCCATGCCGATCAGTTCCGGCTGGGAAATCGGCTCCGGCGTCATCTGCTCGCGAAGCAGCTTCACAATCGACGCTCCCACGTCTGCAATTACCGTAAAATCGCCGATCGCCAACACCTCCGCACGGCTCCGATATCAATTAGCAAAATACGCAGAATTTTGTCAATTCATGTACGCTATTTATTATACGGGTTCCGCTTCTCCGTGACTATAGCCAGCCTCTGAAAAATTAGCCGATTTGGCGAAAATGTGCCATACGACACATTAATGGAACTCGCCAAAATCGCTTTGCAGCAAAATCTTTCCTGTTTTTTGCAGTTCATGGCGGGCTGCTGTAAACAAATGTTTCATCGCGATGCGTTCGCCGGCGTCGGCGGCGAGGAAAGCGGCGGATACGGCGATGTTTTTGATGTTGCCGCCGGCGATCTCGAGCTTGGCCGCCAGCAGCGGATAATCGACATCGGACGACAGCGGCGCGTCCTGCGGAAACACCCCGCGCCAGATGCGCTCGCGGTAAGCGGCATCGGGAAACGGATAACGGATGATGTAGCTGATGCGCCGCATGAACGCTTCGTCGATATTTTGCAGCAGGTTCGTCGCCATGACGGAAATGCCCTGGTACTCTTCCATCTTCTGCAGCAAATAGGCGATTTCGACGTTGGCGTATTTGTCGTGCGAGTCTTTGACCTCGGACCGTTTGCCGAACAGCGCGTCCGTCTCGTCGAAGAACAGAATCGCGTTGCTGAGCTGCGCTTCGGTGAAAATTTCGTGCAGGTTTTTTTCCGTCTCGCCGATGTACTTGCTGATGACCTGGGACAAGTCGATACGGTAAATTTCCAGCTGCAGCTCGCTGGCGACCACTTGCGCGGACATCGTTTTGCCCGTGCCGGGCGGGCCGGCGAACAGCATGCTGAGCCCTTTGCCGTAGGCGAGCTTGCGGTCGAAGCCCCAGTCGCCGTAAACGACGCTGCGCAGCTTGATCTGGTTGACCGCCGCCCGGAGCTGGCTTTTCTGCTCGTCCGGCAGCACGATATCGTCCCAGCCGTAGCTCGGATCGATGCGCGTCGCCTTCTTCTCCAGCCGGTGCTGCACTTGCGCGTAGCAAGCGCGGTGCAGCGTCGGCGAATCGATCGGCGCCGGCTGCGGCGATGCCGCCGCTTGCAGCGCGGCTGCAGCTTCCGCCGTTGCGGCGCCGGCTGCGGTTGCTGCGCTTCCCGCCTGGCCGTTCCAGCCGGCAAGGCCTTGCGCGAGCTGCAGCGCCTGGGCGATCTGGCCCGGCGTGAAGCGGAACTTGCTGCCCATGACGGCAAGATCGACGTCGCCGGCGAAAGCGGCGTCCCGGGCGTAACGCAGCCACAGCGCCCTGCGTTCGGTTTCGTCCGGAATCGGCAGCTCGAGGTCGATGAACAGGTGCGTTTTCGGCTTGCGCACCGTCTTCACGTAGCGGTCGGCCAGCGCAAAAACGAGCCCGCCGTAACGCTCGACGCCTTCGATGAAGGCGGTCAGCCGGCGCTCGCTCTGCAGCCGCTCGTCCGGCGGCCGGCGCTCCTCCGGCTCGTTCGACTCTTCCTCGAACAGCAGCGACTCCGTCCGCTCGAAGCATAACGTAGCCTGCAGCAGCTGCGCTTCGCGGAACGCGCCGTCCAGCAGCTCGTGCAGCGGCTGCGGCTCCAGTTGCAGCCGCTTCAGATCGACGATCAGCAGCGGTTTGCCGAAGCGGCGGCACACATGGCGCACCTGCAGCTTCTTGCCGGCGCCGCTCTGGCCCCACAGGTACAGCATCAGCGGACGCGGCGCCGACGCCGACGGGGCGTAATGCGACGCGATGAATCCGGTCAGCCGCCGCTGCTGCGCATGCCCGACATGCAGCTCCTGCAGCGGCGCGTCGGGATAGTGGATCTGCGCATAGCGGGCCATGTCCGCGTCGAGCGCGCCGCTCTCCAGCAGGAAACGCACCATGCGCCGGTCGATCTGCAGCGGTTGGGCGAGCAGCGAGTCGGCGCGCGGCGCGCCTTCTTCCGGCCGGCGGAGGAAGTACGTCGCCAGCTTGCCCTTGGCGCCGAAAACCGCACGAGCCGAGCGGGCTTCCTGCTCCGAGCGGCAAAACAGCTGCAGCGCCGAGTCGACCGACGCATACTTGCGGGTCAAGTCGTCCTGCATGTAGCCGAACAGCCGCTCGTACTTGCGGTCGAGCTCCACGGCCAGCGCAAGCATGACGCAGCGCTCCTCGAAGGCGCCGAGCCGGAACAGCCGCGCGGCGTAAGGAAGCGGCAGGAACACCCCGCGCCCTGCGCTGCGGGCAAGCCGCGCCGCGATGCGCCGCTCCAGGCCTTCGAGTTTGCCCGCCAGCGCCGCGATCCCGGGCTGCCCGGCCGCCGCCGGGGCCGGAATCGGCATCTGCGCCGGCCGTTGCCGCACGAGGAAGGCGAACTCCGCGTCGGACACGTACAAGCCGTTGAACGGCTCGTACGGGACCTCCGGCCCTTCCGGCCACATCCGGCTGCGGCGCAGCCACAGCTCCAGCTCCGTGTCCAGTCGCGACAATTCGTCGGCATAATGTTCCCATCCGTGCGAATAGCCGTTTTCGTCAAGCAGCCGCGCCGCCGCTTCTTCTTCCGCAGCGGTTCGGCCGCTTTTCCAATTCCCGTCGATCATACGTCCTCCATTGCGTCTCCCATCCGTGAAAGCGCGTTGTCACGCTTCTTTACGGACGGCAACCATTTATCTTATGAAGTATATCGGCATTAACCGTTCATGATCTTAAGCGTACCGCAAGGAGCGGCGGGTGACCAGCCGGCGGAAGGTATTTCCTGCGTGTTGCACGGCTCCCGGACCGGGCAGGATTCGGGCTATCGCATGTGGAAAGGATACCGACACGCGGTTTGCTTCGCAGCCTGTTCAGCCGCATGTCAACTTGGCCCTCCTAATAGGCCATGTTTTATTGGTTATTTTGCCAAAAACGGTAGTCATCATGGAAATAGCCAATGATTTCGCTGGCTATTTGGCAGATAAGCTCGTTTTTTGCGCTTCTCGCCCTATTTCGATTTCAAACCAAGGAAAGGGGCATTCGCCATGCGCGCTGCCGAAGCATGGGAGCGGTTGCTGGAACCGCCGGTGCCGCTGTTTATTCATCTAGCCGCATCCGGGGCGGACGGCCGCCCGTTCGGCTGTCGCGGCTACGCCGTCGTGACGGAGCGCGAGCGCGGACGAATCTGGGTGTCCGTCATGCGCCGCCAATGGCGCCGGCTTCACGACACGGCGCGGCCGGATGCCTGGCTGGCCGTGCTTCTGACGTCCGGCGTCGACAACGAATCGTACCAGATCAAAGGCGCCTATTGCGGGTATCGCCCGCTCGCCAAGGAGGATGCCAGCGCACTGGAGCGTCAGCTGGAATGGACGGAGCGGACATTCCCCCGTCTGTCGCTGCTGCACGCAGTAAGTCCTAACGATTGTTTTGCCGTCGGTGTGGAGATATCGGCCGTGTTCGGGCAAACGCCCGGACCGCAGGCCGGCGTTCGTTTGCCGGAAAGGAGGTGAAGCCGCAGGATGCTGACCGCTGAATTGGCCCCCGCCCTGAAAGGGAATCTGCCATGTACGCTGCTGACCGTTTCGCGGGACGGAATGCCGAATATTATCAACTTGAGCCGGGTATGGCCGATCGATGCGGATCATATTGCCGCCGCCAACCAGTTTTTCAACAAAACCGCAGCGAACCTCGGCGAAAACCCGCATGCGCTGCTCCGGCTTGCCGATCCGAACGACTTGCTGCACTGGGAGCTGGAACTGCGCTATTCGCACGCCGAAACGGAAGGGCCGCGCTTCGATTCCATCCGGCACGAGCTGCAAACCGCCTATTGGATGGCCGGTCTGCCGGACGAGGCGCCGCTGCGCGCGGTGGCGGTTTTCCAGGTGATTGCCTTGCGAAAATGTCTGGAGGAAGCCGACCATCTGCTGCCCGCATCGGAGTTGTACGGCGATTTGCTAGCGGCGCTGGCGGATGCTCACGGCTGGCGCCGCATGACATACTGGATCGCCGGCAAAGGCGAAACGCCCATGCGGCTAGCCGCTTCCAGAGGGGTGCCCGGAGCGGGAACGGATCAAACCGCCTTCGAGCCGATGCGGCGGCTCTCCGCTCTGATTGAGGCGGAGCCGCGGGTTGTCCGGCTGCATCATATGCGGGAGCAAGTCAAGTACGTACAGACGATCCGCACGCACGACCGGCCCGTCCCCGGACCGCCTGAAGGCGGCGAAGCAACGGTGCCCGCACCGCCGACCCGGGGAAGCTATCTTGGCATTCCCGTTCGGGCATACGGCAGTTTTGTCGGCATCGTTTGTTGCGAAAGCGAGGAAGATGAGCCGGAAGCGTTCGAAAGCTACGACGATCGCTACTTGCAGCTGCTGTCCCGCAAGCTGGGCGAAGCGGTGTTCGCGGCTGCGGCCGTTCCGGAACGGGATCGCAAGCCGCTGCTCGGGCAGTTGCTGGTGAGGGCGCGGCTGGAGTGGGAACGGATGAACGAACCGTTCTTCACCGCGCTCAGTCCGCGGGAGAGGCAAGTGGCAATCTGTGCGGCCGGCGGGAGTACGAACGCTCAGATCGCCGAAACGCTTTATATCAGCAAACGAACGGTGACGACTCATATGGAGCGCATCTTTCTGAAGCTGCAGATCGCTTCAAGGGCGGCACTAACCCGCTACATCGTGGAGAAAGAGCTGGCGGCGGAAGCGGACGACGAGCCGCGCCGGTGAGCAACTTCCTTCAGCCTTGCACGCTTCCATTTGACGAGCAAAATACGTATTTCTACCGATACAAGCCCGCCTCGCATCGCGGTTAGAATGGGAACGCAAGGAAACTTGAATTCCCATAAGGCGGTGTTGCGATGAAATGGCTTGTTTTGGTGCATGTATTATCCGCGATCGTTGGACTTGGTCCGGCATTTGCGTTCCCGTTCCTGCTGTGGAAGCGGGAGTCCGTTGCCGGCATGGAGGAGTCGCTCCGCACGGTAACGCGG
Source organism: Paenibacillus cymbidii (assembly GCF_004764705.1). Classification (GTDB taxonomy): domain Bacteria; phylum Bacillota; class Bacilli; order Paenibacillales; family NBRC-103111; genus Paenibacillus_AN; species Paenibacillus_AN cymbidii. The sequence goes on from NZ_SHLX01000038.1 coordinate 16,008, forward strand.
CTGGAGCTGTTTCCGAAGCTGTTCGGTACGCTGGCCGTGCTCTCCGGGGTGCTGTTGCTTCTGATGGGATCGTATGGCGGCTGGCTGCAAATGTGGATCGTCGGCACGCTGGCGATTTATGTGCTTGTCGAAGTGCTGGTCGTCGGTTTTCTCAATCCGGCATCGAAACGGCTGCTCGGCTTGCTGGCGGAGACGGAAGCGAAGGGCGGCGCCGTCGAGCCGGGGAATTTGGAAACGCCGCAGGAGGCATCCGTCCTGTACACCCGCGTTCGTTGGCTGCACGCATGGGCGTCGGCGCTGTGCCTGGTCATTTTTGCGCTGATGATCCTGAAGCCCCATTGAAGAGGCAGTTCAAAAAAGGAGGAGAGCCTGCATGACGATGAACGAATCGGTCGCCCATGATTACCTGACTTGCCTGCAAGCGGAGCGGCAGCCGCCGAGCCTGGCGTATTTGCACCGGTTGATCGGCTTGCATCTGACGACGTTCCCGTTTGAAAACATAAGCAAATTCCACTATTACACGCATTTAGGGAAAACGGGGCTGAACTGGCTTCCGGATGCGGAGCAGTTTCTGCAGCGTTTCGCCGGACAAGGGCTCGGCGGGAATTGCTATATTCTGAACGCGCACTTCGGCGCTTTGCTGCAGGCGCTCGGATTTCAGGCGAGCCCGGTGCGCGCGACCGGCGGCAACACCCATCTGGGGCTGATGGTTACAGTTGAAGGCCGCTCGTATTACGTTGACGTCGGTTACGGCGCCCCGTTGTTCGACCCGCTCGCACTGGAGGAACAACCTCGTTTCACCCGCTTTCGGGAGGAAGTCGAAATTTCCCGGCTGTCGGGCGATCAGTACCGGATCGACCGGCGCCTGAACGGGAACAGCCTCGTGGCCAAATGCATCGAATGGCGGCCGGCCATGTTGGCGGACTTTGACGAGATCATCGCACACTCGCTGCGGGACGAGGACGAAAATCCGTTCATGCGGCGCATCGTCGCCACTCTGTTCCGACCGGACGCCGCCTTCGGCGTCGTGAACCGCAAGCTGTTCGTCAGAACCGAACGCGGGGAAGAAACGCATGAATTCGTGCGGCGGGACGATTGGCTTGGCATGTTGCGGAACACGTTCGGCATCGAGCGCAACATGGCGGAGCAGGCGCTGGCATTTCTGGAGGAGCGGGACGTCCGCTTGTTTTAATGCCGCCGAGAACAATGGCGTGAATTGCAGCACTTGAAAAGAGAACATACGTTTGGTATGATGGAACCACTTTCCCAATTTACGACCTTGCCGGAAGCGCGGTGAACTTCTTATGAAACGCAAAGTCCGATACGAGCCGCTTGCGGCCAAAACGATTTTGAACCGGGTCAACGTGCCGGCGATGCCGTTCGAATGGTCGATCAATCCGTACCGGGGCTGCCAGCATGGGTGCAGCTTCTGCTACGCGCGGGGCACGCATTCCTTCCTGGGCGCCGAGACGGACGATACGTTTCAGAACCGCATCTTCCTGAAGGACAGCGCCCCCGCCGTGCTGCGCCGGCAGCTGGAATCGCTCGTCCGCGCCAAGCGGGGCCGCGGGCTGTCGATTTGGCCGCGGATCGGCCGCGTCGCCATCGGCACCGCCACCGATCCTTACCAGCCGATCGAAGAGCAAGCGAAGCTGACCCGCGGCTGCCTGGAGGTGCTGGCCGACTACCGCATCCCGGTGTCGATCATGACCCGTTCGCCGCTTATTTTGCGCGATCTCGATTTGCTCCGGAAGCTGCACCTGACATCGATCAATATCAGCATCGGCACGCTCGATCCGCTCGTCTGGAAGCAGTTCGAGCCGACTACGCCTTCTCCCGCCAAGCGGTTCGAAGCGGTGCGAACGCTTGCGGAAGAAGGATTGCCGGCCGGCGTGTTCCTGGCGCCGATTATTCCGCTCGTCTCCGACGGCGAAGAGGCGCTGCACGAGCTCATCCGCATGGCGGCCTCCAGCCGCGCGTCGTTCGTGATGGCTTCTTTCCTGCGGCTGAGCATATCCGACGTCAAAGTGTGGTTCTTCCGGACGCTCGAGCGATACTACCCGCATCTCGTATCCCGGTATACCGAGCTGTACCGGGGCTCCGCGTATGCGGCGGAAGCTTACCGCGAGCCGCTGAAGCGCACGATCCGCGAGCTGCTGGACCGCTATGGGCTTTCTTCGCTGGATACAGGCGGCCCCCGCGTCCTCGGGAAGACCGGCGAACCCGCTCCCGCGGAAGCGGCGCCGCCGATCCAGCTTGCCTTTTCGTTTTAGTCGTCATCGCTCCCGATGTGTAGTACAATGAAGGCACCTTAACCGTTCGTTTACAATGCAGGGGGTGACGGAACATGCCGCACTCGGCGATGCTTCCGGACGGCACGCTGGACGACGCGAAAATTACCGGGCGCGATCATCTATACACGAGACGGAACGGCAGATCGATCGAACGATTCTACATGAACAAGGACGGGCACACCGTCAGCTATATTTTGAAACCGTTGGCGGACGAATCGCATCTCGGCAAGGAAGCCTGGGTGCAGCAGCATGTGTTGTCCCTGCTGCCGACCGGTCATGCCCGCATCGTCGCCAACGCCGACCATGACGATCCGGGGCGATACTGGACGATTTTCGAAGATATGGGCGCGCTGTCGCACGATTACGACGAACCGCTGGTGCTTGATATGGCCGCCGTCATTCCGAATTGGCATCAGCTGCCTGCCGCACTGGTGCCCTATCGTTTCCGCACGGACGCCGATAAGCCGTCGCTGGCTTCGAAGCTGGCGGATATTCACGCCGGTTGGCCGCAGCTGCGCGCGACAATCGCCGAGCTCGGACTTGCCGAGCCGCTGCTTGGCCGCCTGGAACTGCTCGTACAGCGAGCAGGCGACGATTCGGAGCAAGTGGTGACCCACGGCGACTTGCATCGGGGCAATTATTTTGCTCGCGACGGCGCCATCGTCGTCATGGATTGGGAGCACCTTCACATCGGCTCGGTATATTGGGATTTGTACTGCCTGCTGGACATGACGCATCCCTATTACCCGAAGCCTTCCAATCCGCAACTGCGCAGCGAGGCGCTGTCCGTTTACATGGAACACAGACGGCGGCTTGGCTGGTTGTGCGACCGCGAGCGGTTCATCGCCGGTTATTTCGCTCACGCGGCGATTTGCACCGCGTGGCTGATGCTGGTCATCGAAGGCGATCTTGCCGCCGGCGCCTGGGACCGGCAGCAGTTGCTCGACCAGCGGCAAGCGACGTTCGCCGCGTTGAATGGGCTGCTGCAGCAGCCCATCGGCTAGTACGCCGACGATCGCTGCAGCGAGACGGCGGCACCGCAGACAGGCGCCGTCGTCACCGCAACCTCCATGGGCATTCACACCTGCTGGGCACCTGCATAGGATGGGGTATCAAAGGGAGTATGGCTTGCTAAACTCTCCCCACTGACGACATGGAGGTGTCTTACGCATGATCAACCCTGGCAATGCCCCGTCGCAGGTCATCTATCAGGCCGACCCCGCATCCTTGAACGCGATTCATCAGCATCGCGATCATTTGCACGGGCTCTGCAGCCAATACATGAACAAGCCGGTTATGGTGGAGATGACAGACGGCCAAAAGTACGAAGGAACGATCGTTCGCGTCGAAAAAAGCCATTTGTATTTGAAAGTCAAACAGTACCCGGCAAATCCGGGACCCAACCGCTTTTTCCCCTTTTTTGGATCGCCGGGCTTCTACAATGACGAGGTCATTATGACCCTCGTGCTGTTCGAACTGCTAGTCATCACCTTGCTGCTTACCGCATAAGGCCAAGCATCCGCGGAAGCCGCTTCGACTTTGCCCGCAGCCGCCAAGGCATGGGCATTCACACAAACTGGGCATCCGCATAGTATGGGTTATCTATTCTATATGGAGGTGCCTCACGCATGATGAACCCGAACATGGGCCAGACGCAGGTCATCTATCAGGCCGATCCCGCGCATCTCGCTGCCATGCAGCAGCTTCGCGACAAAATGCACGGCATATGCGGCCATCACATGCACAAGCCGGTAATGATCCAAACGGCGGACGGCTTGACGCACGAAGGAACGATCGTCGCCATCGAGAAAGAACATCTGTACTTGCGCGTTACGCAATATCCGGCGTCGAACCGCTTTATTCCGCCGTTCGGATTCGGCCCGGGCGGAGGCGACGTCATTTTGCCGCTGGTGCTTTACAATCTGCTTGTCATTTCGCTGCTGTAACACGCGCTTCTGCCCGAACGAAGCAACCGTGCCTTCTCTCGAACGAGAAGGCACGGTTGTTCGTGTAGCGGCATGACGCGGCCGCTTCCTTATTTGCCGTTCCGCCGGTACGCTTGCTCGTGGAACCGGGTGATGCAGCGAAACAGCGCCTTGCCGTCATCCGGCAGCCGATCCCGTTCGTCAAAGTTCGCATACATGGCACGATACGGCTCCGGCACCCAGATATATTGATGAACGTATTCGGTCGCAAGAAAGCCGTTCCGCTCCCAGAACCGGATCCGGCGGACATTCTCCTCCGTCTCTTCGGCTTCGACTTCGACAATGATGCCTTTGCTGCCCGCTTCCGTTTGCGCCCATTGTTTGATCCGATCGAGCAACCTCCTTCCATTCCCGCTGCCGCGAACGTCCTCCCGCACCGCAATGTAGTCGATCAGCAGCGCATTTGCCTGCCGGTCGATGCCCGTCAGCGCCATGCCGACCAACTCCGACTCCTCGGTGACGGTATGCAGCTGGCACAAGCCTCGTTCGAACATGCGGCGAATGATGGCGCGGCTTTTTTTGCCGTCCCGCGGAAACGCCTGCTCGTAAATGCGCTCCGCCTCTCCCCACAACGCATCGTCCCATTCAGCGGTAACCCGATATTCCATGGCTGTCTTCCTCCAGATTCTCGTCACTGCAGCTTCTCCCTGGCCGGCTTTATATGGACAAGGGACTTTCTGAGCCAGATGCATATAGGTACATGACGCAGAAGATGATCCCTCGCAACTTGGAAGTGTCGGAAGGTCCGGAGGTGGCTTGCCCCTCCTTCTCGTCGATGGCGAAATCGTACCGTTTCGGCAACCATTTTGCAACCATTGGACCTTCATTTTTGGCAAGCTTCATGTCAAAAAATTTTATTCAACCGATCGATTTGCAAATCTCTTCAATCGGTATATTCCCTCAGTATTTCTAGATACTCCCTCATAGAATTTCACCCATTTCATAGTATACACTGTATTCAATGTCGCTGCTTTTCCATTATCAGGGAGGCGTTGGGTTTGAAGCGCTTTGCGATTCCCCCACCGCCCGGCAAAAGCGCGACCAGTTCCGCATGCCGAAAGGAGGACAATCGGGAACTTCAGCACCGCTCGACCAACCGGAGTTTCACTGTACAACCGCACGCACCTTAATCATGAAAATGGAGGAATGTCCATGAAATTGGCAACGTTTTCGCGTCACGCAGCCTTGATGCTATTTGTGTCGCTCCTGCTCAATTTCCTCAGCTTGGCGGCTTTGACGCCGCAACGCGCCCACGCGCTCGAACCATCGGCGTTAATCCCGCTGAACACTTCGATGGTGGTCAACGAATCGTCTTACGGCAATGCCACGTGGATGGTTGACGAACATGACAAAGTGGAAGATCCGCGCGGCAACGTGTGCGTGAGCGGCGACTGCAAACCGCTGACCCAATGGAACCCCTCGGGGCATTACACCGGCGCAAGCGCCTACATCGATCTGGGCGATACGTACAAGCTGACGGACGTTTACCTGTACGATGCGAACAATGTCGGCTATTTGACCGTTTCGGTCGGCACCCCCGGCAACTGGGTTCCGGTAGGCGACGCCGTGTATACCAACACGTACAATTCGTGGCAGACCGTAAAAAATCTTGCTCCGGTCTTCACCCGCTATGTCCGGATAACGATGACCAGCGGCGCTCCCCTCTTCAACGAAATCGTGCTGTACGGCTCGCCGCCCGATCATACGCCGCCTGGCAAGATCGAAGAGTTGAACGTCAGCGCCGCGACATCGACCTCGGCCAAGCTGCAATGGACGGCCCCGGGCGAAGACGGCAACCTGCGCACGGCCGCGTCCTATGACATCCGCTACAGCACCGCGTCGATTACCGATGCGAACTGGGCGGCAGCGACGCCGGTAGCCGGTCCGCCGCAGCCGGCCGCGCCGGGCGTGACGCAAACAGCGACGGTCGGCAAGCTGATGCCGAACCGGGAGTACTTTTTTGCCATTAAAACGCTGGATGAGTCCGGCAACGTATCCGCGTTGTCCGAAGTTGCACACGCCACAACGAACGCGGCCGGCAAAATTGTGCTGAGCCCCGGCATGGTGACGAACGAATCCGCCCACGGCGACGCCACCCTGATGGCCGACGAGCAGTCGCTGTCCGGCGATCCGCGGGGAGGCGCGGGAGGAGCGCCGCTGACGCAGTGGACGCCCGGTTATGCGGCAGGGACTTATCCGGCCGGCGCTTATATCGATTTGGGCAAAGATTATGTTCTGACCGACTTCTGGATCTACGATTCGAACGGCGTCGACTACTTGACGCTTTCGACCGGCTCGCCGGGAAATTGGGACGTCCGGCAGTCCGTTTATATGAACACCTACCGGACCTGGCGCTCCTATGTGCCGCCGACCCCGCTTCAATCCCGCTATGTGCGGACTACGATGGAGTACGGCGGAGCGAATTTTGGCGAAATCGTGCTGTACGGCGTACCGGCGACACTGGATACGATCGCCCCGTCGGCCGTGTCCGATCTTGGCGTTGTGACGGCGACGACAAGCTCGATCGCATTCGCCTGGACGGCGCCGGGAGACGACGACAATACCGGCATCGCCTCGTCCTACGACATCCGATACAGCACGTCGCCGATCACCGAATATAACTGGAGCAGCGCCACTTCGCTAAACGGCGTGCCGGCGCCTGCCGCCTCCGGGACGAAGCAGTCGATGACGGCAAGCGGTCTCGCGAACGGCACGGTGTACTATTTTGCAATGAAAACGACCGATGCGGCCGGCAACGTTTCCGCGTTGTCCAACGTGCTGAAGAAAGGAACGCCGACCTATACGTGCACCAAAACGATTCGCGAATCCGACCATCAGCAGTTCTTTTACGGCACCGCCGGCACGACCAAATCGGACAAAATGTATCTGGACTTGTCGCCCGGCAGCGTGCTCTGCATTGAAGGCAACCGGACTTATCTCAAGCTGCTGGACATCAACGGCACCGCCGAGCATCCGATCATCATCACCAACATCAACGGCGAAAGCCTGATCGCCAACGACAATCTCGGCTACGCGCTTACCGTATCGAATTCGACCTACTTCCGGCTGACCGGCACCGGCGATCCGGAATACACCTACGGCATCCGCGTCAGCAGCAAAAAAAGCGGCGCCAACGCCGTATCCATCGGCAGCTTGAGCCAGCAATACGAAATCGATCATCTCGAGGCGTTCGACAGCGGCTTCGCCGGCCTGATGCTCAAATCGGATCCGACGTGCGACTTGAGCGCCAACCGCGGCCATTTCGTCCAACGCAATACGGTTGTCCACGATACGTACATTCACAACGTCGAGGGCGAAGGCATGTACATCGGCTACACGTTCTTCAACGGCCACGAAATCGCATGCAAAAACAGCGTCGGGGAAACGGTTTATGAAACGGTATATCCGCATACGCTCGAAGGGTTGCGCGTTTACGACAACCGCACCCAAACGACCGGACGCGACGGCATCCAGGTGAGCAGCGCGGTAAGCGACGTCGAGGTGTACAACAACGTCATTGACGATTATGCCACCGAAGACGAGCCTGGCCAGACGAGCGGCATCCAGATCAATCCGGGGACGACCGGGCGCTTCTACAACAACCTGATCACGAACGGCATCGGAAAAGGGTTCGAAGTGCAAGGCTGGGGCAACATCTTCATCTACAACAATGTGATCGTCAATCCGTCGTCCTACGGCATCTTCAGCAAAGATGCCCGCGACAACGCCGGCGATCCGGTGTACGCCGATACGCGCGGCCACCATTTCGTCAACAACACGATCATCGGCCCTACGGAAACCGGCATCCGTTTCGACAATACGGCTTTGACCGGCAACACGTTCGACAATAACATCGTGATTACGCCGGGCGACGAAATCATCGGTTCGGGCACGAACCTGACGCACGTTAACAATTTGACGTATGCCGACATCGGGGTACTGCATTTTGTCAACGCGGCGGGAGGCGATTTCCATCTGAGCGCGGCTTCGACGCTGGCGATCGACCAGGGCGCGGACGTATCCGGGCTTGGCGTCGACGACGATTTTGACGGCGGGACGCGGCCGTACGGCAGCGGGTACGACATCGGCGCGTACGAGTATCGGCCGTAAGACGGTTATACCTAGAGAGCGTTCGGCGTTGGCCGGACGCTTTTCTTCTGTCACTGCCAAACAAACCGTCCAGACGGTATACTAAATGCCGAGGTGGACGGATATGAACCGCAATTCCAAACGCGCCGCGATTGTATTGGCGGCGCTTCGCATCGCCCAGAAAGACGGCGTGGAGAAGCTTACGCCGGGCGCCGCCGCGCAAGCGGCCGGGGTCAGCAAAGGCGGCTTGCTGCACCATTTTCCGAACAAGGATGAACTGATCAAGGCCATGATAACGCAAGCGGCCGACGAATTCGACGCCTTGGTCGCAGCCAAGGCCGCGGGAACGGAAGCTGCCGCCGACACGGGTCGCTGGAGCCGCGCCTACCTCGAGGCGACACTTGAGGAGAGCCGGCAAGAAACCGGTCTGAGCACGGCGCTTGCGTTGGCGCTGTTCGCCAATCCGGAGCTGCTGGCCAAGCTGCAGAGCCAATATGCCGGGTGGCAGCGGCATCTGGAGCAAGAGGTATCGACCCGGTGGACGCAACGATCGTCCGGCTGGCGGTCGACGGCCTGTGGCTGGCGGAGCTGTTCGGGCTCGGCACGCTTGCCCCAGCATTGCGGCAGCAAGTGATCGGCAAATTGCGGTCGATGACGGAGCAAGGATAGGAGGACAGCCGGATGAACGCTTACATACTGCTTACGGCCGCCATCGCGAGCGAATTGTTCGGCAGCACGATGATGAAGCTGTCGGACGGCTTCAGGAGGCTGCTTCCCAGCATCGGGATGCTGGCCGGGATGGGCTGCGCCTTTTATTGTTTGTCGCTTGCCCTGCAATCGATTCCGCTGGGGACGGCGTACGCGATCTGGTCGGGAGTAGGGACAGCCGCAACGGCGCTGATCGGGGCATTCGTCTTCCGCGAGGCGATCACGGCCAAAACAATCGCCGGCCTGGCGCTCATTGTCGCCGGCGTCGTCGTCATGAGACTAGCCGCGGGAGGTGAAGCGTAACGATGCGAAACGCCAACCGTTTGGCTAAAGGGTACACGGCGCTGGGCTTCGCCATTGCGACCGAGCTGTGCGGCACCTCGATGCTGAAGCTTTCGCACGGTTTTACAGCGCTGTGGCCGTCCATCGGGGTTGTGGCCGGATTCGGGGCGGCTTTCTACAGCTTGTCCGTCAGCCTGCGCTACATCCCGCTCAGCCTGGCTTACGCCGTCTGGTCGGGCATCGGCACCGCGCTGACGGCGCTGATCGGCATCGTCGTTTGGGACGATCCGTTTCATGCGCTTACGCTGATCGGCATCGGGCTGATTATCGGGGGCATCGTCCTGCTGAACGGCACCGCAAAGGCGGAGCCATAACGCCTTCCGTACTCCGTCAGGATCACAATCGATCGCCGGCAGCAACCTTCCCTCCGCTTCAACGTCTATTCTAGGAGAGTTCACAAGACGGGGAGCGATTCGGATGAAAAAGAAGCTGCTCGGCTGCTCGGCGGCCGTCATCATTGCATTGGGCTGCGGCATGTTGCTTCCGGCGGGGGCAAGCGGGGCCGCCGAAACGAGCGTAAACGTGACATTGCCGAACTTCAACGTAAGCTTGAACGGGCATCGGGTCGACAACGAGTCCAGGGAATACCCGCTTCTGGTATACAAGGATATCACTTATTTTCCGATGACGTGGTACGACTCGCGCCTTCTCGGGCTGGAGGCGAACTGGTCGCCGGAGAACGGTCTTCGCATCGATCAGGAGGCAGTAACCTCCTCCTACGAGCCATATCGAACAAACTTTAAGAACGCTGCTTCCCGCTATACCGCCACCGTACCGCAAACCGCGATTGCGATCAACGGCCAATCGATCGACAATACGAAAGAAACGTATCCGCTGCTGAGCTTTCGCGACGTGACCTATTTTCCGCTTACGTGGCGATTCGCTCACGACGAGTTTGGCTGGGAATACGAATGGGACTCGGCGCAAGGGTTGTCCATCCAGTCGCACAACCCGCAGCTGCTTGATGCCGGTCTTCCCGCCGATGCCGCGCGGAACGATGTGGCGCTGTACAAGGGCTATCTGTATTTTGCCGAAACGGAAGGGACGCAGAACCGCATCGTGCGCGCGCCCATCGGGCAACCGTCGAATCGGGAGACGATCTACACGTACAGCGTCGACTCCGGTTACGGTTTGCAGACGGCGGTTTATTTTCAGCTGCGCGAGGACGGCCTCTGGCTGACGTACCATTCCGGCGGCGCCACGATGGGCCATGACACCTTCGTCCACATCAGGGACGACGGCACAGCGGAAGAACGGTTCAGCGGTTATCTCGATTTCAAAACGACTCCAATTGGCACGCTGATCGTGCAGATGGGCAACCCTCCGCGCGGAGGCAATTTGTCGCTGGTGCCGTCCGGCCAGACGGGAACGGTGGGCACGGCAGTCGGCAACCCGGAGCTGTTGTACGGCAGACATGTCACGGTAAGCGAGTCAAGCGTCGGCGTCGGGAACGATTATTCCTCCACCGTTGTCGGGAACGTCGTTTATGCGCTCGGCTCCCGCTATTCGTTGGACCGGAGCGACGATCTGAACAAAATTTACGCCATCGATCTGCGTACGAACGAAACGACAAAAATCGTCGACAGCGGAGTCCGCCAGTTTCAGATCGCCGGCGACCGGCTGATCTATGTCAAAGATGCGGACAATACCTTGTACGCCTCCCGTCTCGACGGAACGAACGAGCGCAAGCTGTCCGATCGTCCTGTCTCCTGGTTCGCCGAAACGGACGGCAACATCTTCTATACTTCGGGCGGCGAAGACGGTTCTTATTTGCTGTACCGGGTCGAGGAGAACGGCAACGATCCTGCCGTTTTGCAAGCGCCGCTGCGAAACGTCCAGCTCGTGGACGGCAAGCTGCTCGCCCTGCCGGACGAACAAAATAACGGCGGAGCGTTCGTGCTGGACGAGGCGGGCCGGCTGCTGCTGACGATAACGGACCCGGTCGACCGCGCGTTCGTCTCCGACCAAACCATGGTTTGGGCCGCTTCCGCTTCCGGTAAAATCGTACGTCTGACCGATCTGCCCGTCGTCAGCCTGCAGCCGATCGATGCATACATCAACTTGTCGGCCAAAACCGATGTCCACACGACCGCTTCCGAACGTTCGCCGGTTGTCGCTTCGCTCGCGCCGCAAGCCGTTCATGCGTTTGAAAAGTGGGGGGACTGGTATCACATCCGCAGCGAGTGGCTGGGCGACGCCTGGATCGAGGTCCGTGAATCGAATGCGGCCGTCGCCGCCGCGGCGAATCGGGGTCCCGCCGGCTACCGGCCGCCTGTGTTCGTACCGCTGAGCATCATGGACGGTACTTGGACGTTCGAGCATCAGTACAGCGAAGTAGCGTTTAATATCGTTTATTCGACCGGCGTCCATGTCGCCCCAAACTTGACCTTTCCTCGCACTTACGTAGAAACGGTCCCGCTGGGCGAGCCGCTTGCCTTTCATTTGTCGCTCATCAACCGGGGAGTCGAAACGGCGGCGACAGTGACCGGGCATGATCTGGAAATGCAGGTGTTCGACCGTGGACGTTTGCTGTGGAGAGGCAAAGTGCCTGCCGCGGCGGCGATTCCGCTGAATAAGCTGGCAACCGTGGGGACGGATCTGCAATGGGACCAAAAAGACGCCAACGGTTATCCGGTTCCGGCCGGCCGGTATGAGCTCTATTTGCGGACGCCAACCAACATAGCCTATACCGTCGATGGCCAAACGGGCACTTTCACCGAACATATCGACCACATGGCCGATAAAACGTTGGGCGGCGGGTTCACGATTGAATAAACGCCGGCAATAATCGTCACCGATTGACCGTGTTCGGCAAATTTCCCGGGAAATGTATGATCGGTTGGGGGCCGTGCGCCTCACGAGCTGGTTCCATGGCTGCTCTTATTTTCGCATGTTCCGCCTCATTTGGTGGTTTTTTCATCCATTAGCGGCTGTGGGTTCCGTTTACATGTTCCAAGGCACCGATCCGGTACTCATTGGGGTTCGTCGGACCGCTCGAGGCCGGTGAGTACCTGAGTAGAAACAATTTTTCCGGCTTATCTGCTCCGTTACGGACAACGGCAGTGATATAAGCCGGTTTTTCCGGCTTATCTGCTCCGTTACGGACAACGGCAGTGATATAAGCCGGTTTTTCCGGCTTATTTGCTCCGTTATGGACAGCGGCAGCGGTTTAAGCCGGTTTTTCCGGCTTATCTGCTCCGATCCGGACGACGGCAGCGGTTTAAGCCGGTTTTTCCGGCTTATCTGCTCCGATCCGGACAGCGGCATCGTTTTAAGCCGGTTTTTCCGGCTTATCTGGTCCGATCCGGACATCCCGCAGCGGTTTAAGCCGGTTTTTCCGGTTTTGCGGCTTATCTGGTCGCTGTGAACCTTCTCCCCACTCCGCCTCCAACCATCATTAGTTCGGCCACTTCGGGAAATACTACTCAACAGTCGGCCGCAAGCAACCCCCATGCATGTCCAAAAGCCGCCGCTCCAAGCAGCATGCCTGCAGCGACGGGTTTCCGCAAGTATACCGGGTTTCCTCAACTATACCTGGTATGCTCAAAGTGCCTACTTCACTCTTCATTTGCAATTAACTATACTTAAGTAAGAAAAACTTAATTCCGAAGCAACTCGGGATGATCGACCGCCCGTCCACACATGACTCGGAAGTTTTTCATGCGGGATCAGACGGCTGCCTTATGCAGCTCATTCCTGCCGATTTTGCAAGAAACAGAAAAAAAATTACCTACTCATCATTCGGAGGGATTGGAATGGCAGGAGAAAAACTTACCATCGGCATTATTCTCGGCAGCACGCGGCAAGGACGAGTGAGCCCGCAAGTGGGCGAATGGATCAAAAAAATCGCGGACGAACGCGGCGACGCCAACTACGAAATCGTCGATATCGCCGACTACAAATTGCCTTTCTTCGGCGAAGGAACCGGCCAGGAGCCGGGATTGGTCGCCTGGCAGGCCAGGCTCGAAAGCCTCGACGGCTTCGTGTTCATCGTGCAGGAATACAATCACAGCATTACAGGCGCGCTGAAGAACGCGCTGGATTCGGCTCGCGACCCGTGGAACAACAAGGCCGCCGGCATCGTCAGCTACGGTTCGACCGGCGGCGCCCGCGCCGCCGAACATCTGCGCGGCATTCTCGGCGAACTGCTGGTAGCCGACGTACGTGTCCATCCGACGCTGTCGCTGTTCACCGACTTCGAAAACTATTCGGTGTTCAAGCCGGCCGAGCTTCATCTCGTCAACGTCAATGCGATGCTCGACCAAGTGCTCGCCTGGAGCGGCGCGCTCAAAACATTGCGTTAATTGGCAGCTTGAAGACGCTCCAATCGTTACTTGCGGTACTGCCTGAAGACCAAAGGGTCTTCAGGCTTTTAGTGTTGTCCTGCCGCTTCGGAATTGCGCTCCGTTCACTCTCCCGTTATGCGGACATTCATCTCGCGGTCGGTTGCGGAAAGCCGCAGCTCGATCAAGCCGTCATGCCTCATGACGACGGGAATTTCGCGATCGCCGCCGGCGCTCGCGGCGGTGTAGCGCAAGCCCGGCCGAAGGCAGACGAGCACTGTATACGGGCTCGCCATATCGTTGGCCCGGTGCGTCCAGATCAGCTCCGCACGCGTGTGGCGCTCGTCGAAACGGATGTCCCGCATCCATACGTCGAAGCCTGCCGTAACGCGGCCGATCCGGTGATAAGCCGCGAACCAGCTCAACACCGGCGCGGACAACCCGCCGAACTGGTGCCAGCCCGCACCGCGCCCGGTTTCGATCATGAAATGCTCGAAGCAATGGTAACTCTCCGCCGTTTCTTTCTCCCACAGCGCCAGCGCAGTGGAGGCGATGCGCCAGGCGTCGTCGGCCTGCCCGCAGTCGAGCATCATTTTCCAGTAAAACCATTGATGAGCCATCCAGACGGCCCCGTTCCAATAACCGCTGGACGAATAGTACGGCGCGCGCCGGTCGACCGTGGACAAGCCGATCGGGCTCCACAACCGTTCGCCGTCGCGAAGATGGGCAAGTAGCGTTTCGCCCCGGGCGCCATCGCAAATGCCGGCAACGAGCGGATATGTCCCGTCCAGTCCCATGTTGTAGTTGACGCCGCTTTCGTGGCGGAGAATGCCCGCCGGCGCCCCCGTCTCGTCGTGCCGCACATAGCCGTAATAGCCGCTCTCGCCGTCCCAGGCATGCTCGTTCACGGCGGCGGCGAACGCCGCCGCGTCGGCCTCGTAGCCGGCAAGATGCTCGCGATGCCCCAGCGTTTCTGCGGCAAAAGCCAGCAGCTTGGCGAAACGCGCGGCGTGGCAGGAGACGGAAACCGGCGCCACCTCCCGCGTCAATCGCTGCCGATGCACGTGCAGCTGCGGCGGGTAGTCGTCCCAACCGCCCGAATTGTAGAAGTAATCCCACGTTTGCAGCAAGCCCGAGCGGTGCGGGTTCGTCGTCGAACCTCCCGCCTGGCCGCTGAAGTACAAATAATATTGCCGCAGCCGGGGGTAAAAATAAGCCAGCCAACCGCGGTCGCGGTGCCGGTTCCACAGCTCCTGGAACAAATACGCCTGCACCGGCACCATGCTGCCGTGATGGATGAACGCCGCATGCGGATCGCCCGGATCGGTCACGTACGCGTTCAGGCAGTCGGCGGCCCGCTCCGGGTCAAGCTCCGCCAGGCCGAGGCCGATGAAGCCGGAGTCCCACGTATACAGCGAGTCCCACCATCGGCCGGGCGTATAATGGCGGATGTATCCGCGCCTGACGTAGACGGGGAACACAACGTTCGTCGCCAGCGTAGCCGCCATCAATTGCTGGCCGAACGCATACTTGCCGCCGGCCGGCACAACCTGCCCGGCCTGCAGTTCGGTCCGCTTCGCCTGCACCTCGGCCTCCAACGCCGCTGCTTTCTCCTCCACGAACCGGAGCATCATCGTGCGAACCTCGTCCTCGGTACCGCAACAGACGAGCCCGAAGAGCGTCCGACTCGACTCGGGAGCAAGCGGGATCGGCCGCAGGAAAATGTCGGCGAAATGCCCCTCTCCCCCTTCGTCGCTCAGCACCGAACGCACGTGGTCGTGAGCGGTGAACCGCATGAACCGGTCGAGCTCAGCGGCGTAAAACTCGCGGATTTCCCCCGTCGCGCCCGTCCAGAGCACGCCGTAGACAGTGTCCGTTCCTTCGTAGCGCAGCAGCAGCGACAGCGGAAGCGGGCCGGGCAGCAGCGCCGGCACCGGACGGAGCGGCGTTTCGACGAAACGCACCTCGTCCGCCTCGTTCCCCGCCGCCACTACAAAACCGTCCAATTCGGCCGGCGCCCCTCCTTCGGCAGTCAGCTCAAGCGTATGCGCGCCGGCAGCCAGCGGCGCAATGCCAAGGCGAACGACCTGCACCTCGCCGTTGCCTCCCGGCAGACGTACGCTCCCTTGCAGCAGCCCTTCCGCGCGGAACGCGGCGGTTTCGCCCGCGGCCACGCGATAGCGCAGCAGCATTACCGCATCCGGCATATCCTGCGGCAGCTCTACCCGGTAGCTGACGTTGTCTCCCGCGTCGGCGCCGAATCCCGCGCCGAGGCCGGAGCCGCCGACGAATCGCTGCACCCGCGCCTCGCCCCGCAGCATGCCGTCATAGACGAGCCCATCGCTCGGCCGCGGGTTGGCGAAACGAAGCGCTGCGTAATCCAGCGCATCCGTCCACACCGCCGTCTGCGGCAGCTCGGGCACCGCTTCGCAAAGCGCCGGGCCGTGGGCGCGAAGCTGCGGGCCGTGCAGCGACGCAACGCTGTGCAGCACGAGCTGCTGCGGAAGCCCGGTGCGGTTGACGCACTCCGCACGAATAAGCCGCTCCTTGTCGGAACGCGCGGTGAAGGAAATATCCGCGTACACGCGGTCCTTCCACTCCAGTTCGTGGCGGTGGGCGTAATAAGTCAAGTCGGGAAGCGCCTCCCAGGGGTGGTAGCCGGATTCCCACAGCACGTTCGGCACGTCCACTTTCCGGCGATACAGCCCCGGGAACACGCCGAGATCGAAGCGATGGCCGCGGCGTTTGTCGGCGATGTGGGAGATCCCGATGTACTTCTTCGTATAAGGCCCCCAATCCGGCAGCCTCAGGTCATGGTTGTTGTCATAGTCGCGCACAAGTTCCCGCCTCCTGTGTGATCGGCAGCACCGGTTCGCCGCCTGCACGCATATGAGCCCATTGTAGAGGAGACATCCGGCAAAAGGATACGCTTACTTTTTGCCGGATGATCGAATTTTTAATGTCGGGAGGGTGCATGAGGGTGACCGGGGAGAGAAATAGGCCATAAAAATGGCCTATTCCCCCCATTTCGCCACTCTCATCGAAAATAGCCAGTGAAAACACTGGTTATTTCGCGGCGAAGGCCCGTATTTGGGTGCCCCATTCCCTCAATACATATACCGGTACTGGAAGCGGACCCGGTCGAACCGTTCCTCCGACGCCAGCGGCACGTCCTCGCCGACACGCACCATCAGGCAGTTGGCCGGATGGGAGCAAATTTCCGGGTCGTCGGTGGCGTACCAGACCATGTCGACGCTCTTCATCAGCCGCTCCATCATCGCGCGGTATTCCCACACGGACAAGCCGCTGCCGCGCAAGTCCCAATGCCAGTAATACTCCGTCGTGTAGACAATCACGTTCTCCATCTGACGGCCGGCAAAAGCGAGCTGCAGCAGCTTCTTGCCAATGCCGAAGCTGCGATAGCTGTCGGCCACCTCGATGGCGCCGAGCTCGATCAGGTCGTTCATTCCGCTTTGCGACCAGCGCTCGTACGGATCGGGATAATGAAACGTCACGTAGCCGACGATCGTGTCGCCGTCGCGGGCGGCGATGATCCTCCCTTCCGGCAGGGCGGCGATCTCCACGAGCGCCTCCAACTGCTCGGGCGGCCGGCGGAACGCGTCCAACTGCTCGTGCATGCTCCATTCGGCCAGCCGTTCGGGCGGCACGGGACCTTCGACGACGAGCTTGCCGAGCTCCCGTTCGATCGTCAGCGAGTGAAACGTTTTGATATGATCCATGGCTCGGTTGTCCCCCTTCAATCCGGCTGACTGCGCTGCAGGTTCGGAAGATACAGCATGGCATGCTCCATCACTTGCCGGTTCTTCTCGGCAATCTGGCTCCGTCTCGGCATCGGCTCCCAGTCTTGGACGGGGTCGAGCCAGGCAGCCGGCAGCGGATCCGGGCTGTGCGGCTGCCAGCGATCCGCCCACCCTTCGGGAAGCGGCAGATCCGGCCGCTCGCCCAGGGCGGCGATCAGCGGATGGTCCGTCATCGCCATCCACACCAGGCTCCAGGCGCGGGGAACGACGCGCCAGATGTCGTAGCCGCCGCCGCCGAGCGCCAGCCAGCGCCCGCCGCAATAAGCGTGCGCCAGCTCGTGGATCACTTGCGGCATCCGCCGGTAAATGGCCATGCTGCAATGAATGTGCGCCAGCGGATCGAAGGCGTGGGCGTCGCAGCCGTGCTGGGAGACGATAATGTCCGGCCGGAAGCCGGCGATCGTCCGGCGCAGCGGCGTTTCAAAGCATTCGAGCCACGACTCGTCTTCGGTATACGGCTCGACCGGGATGTTGACCGTGGCGCCGAAGCCGAGGTCGTTGCCCCGTTCGGCCGCCATGCCCGTTCCGGGATACAAAAACTTGCCCGTCTCGTGAATCGAGAACGTACATACGTCCGGATCGCTGTAAAAAGCGAACTCCACCCCGTCGCCGTGATGCACGTCGGTGTCGACGTACAGCACGCGCGCCTGGTGATGCTTCCGCAGGTGCGCGATCGCAACCGACGCGTCGTTGTAGACGCAGAAGCCGGCGGCCTTGTTCGGGAAGGCGTGGTGCAGCCCGCCGCCGAGATGCAGCGCATGGTCGCGCGCCCCCGACATGACCAGCTCGGCGGCGCGCAGCGTCCCGCCAACCGCGTTGGAGGCGGCTTCATGCATATGCGGAAAAAACGGCGTGTCCCCATCGCCCAAACCGAACCGGTCCGCTTCCCGCAGCCATTCGGGCGGCGGCGGAACGTCGCTCAACGCGCGAACGGCGCGGACGAATTCGTCCGTGTGCACGAGCGCCAGCTCATCCGCCGTCGCCATACGCGGCGCAAATACGTCGGCGTCCGCCAGCGCGCCGGCGCTGCGCAGCAGGTCGGCGGTAAGCGCGAGCCGCTGCTGGTTGAACGGGTGATCGTCGGGGAACCGGTACTTCAGTTCGTCCGGATGATAAATAAAGGCGGCTTGATCCATCGCGACCGCCATCCTTTCCGTTAAGAGTCTTTCCCCTTTACCCCCAGGGCGCCATCACGTGCGAGACGAGCCAGGCAAGCGCCCAGCCGGCCGCCAGCGTAACGAAGACGCCGAACCACGGCAGCGAACTGATGCCGATCGCCGCGCTCATCGGCAGGAATACCGGCAGCAGCATGGCGCCGATCGCTTTTTGCGCCGCTGCGTGTTTATCCGCCTGGCGCCAGCGGAACATGCCGACAAATTCGCCGCTCGCCATCTCCTGCCAATACGAACGCAGCCAATAGCCGAGCAGCAGCGCAAAGCCGAACCAGACGACGCCCTTCACCCACAGCGGCAAAAAAGGCAGCGACATCGCCGCCACGCCAAGCGGCAGCAGCCGGAGCAGCACGCCCATCTGCGCCCTGCTGCGAAAAAACGATTTGACGATCGCTTCCGCCAGCCCGTTCGCCGGCGTCCGCTTGCGGAACAGCCGGTTCGAGCGCCGCCACAGCAGCGGCCGCTTGCGCCGCGAGCGCGGCTTCTTCTCGACGAATTGGCGCAGCACGATGCCGGCCAGCCGCAGCCGTTGCCGGCGCTCGTTGTCGGCGTCGTGGAAGAAGGCGCCGCGTAAACGCAGCCGCACACGAGCGAGCCGGACGGCGATCGCCGCCGCCAGCAAGCCGGCCAGCGCCAGCGCAAGCGGCCAGCGAGACAAGCCGACCGCCGCCGGCGCGAACAGCAGCGCAAATACCGGCTGCAGCAGCGCGTAGCGCAGCCAGTAGCGCCAGCCGGCGAAACGCGCCGACAGCAGCTGCACGACAAGCGCGGCGGCAACGCGAAACGGCCACAGAAACAGCAGCAGCGCCGCGATCCTTACGAGCGGCCAGCCGTAATGCTGGTAGAGCAGCGGCGCCAGCAGCGCCACGGCGACGATGGAAAGCAACCCGTGCATGACGGCCGTGTAGCCGATGCCGCGGCTCATGACGCCGCGCTGCCACACCGGACGC
Source organism: Paenibacillus cymbidii (assembly GCF_004764705.1). Classification (GTDB taxonomy): domain Bacteria; phylum Bacillota; class Bacilli; order Paenibacillales; family NBRC-103111; genus Paenibacillus_AN; species Paenibacillus_AN cymbidii. Next base: position 35,652 of record NZ_SHLX01000038.1, read on the forward strand.
TGCAGCAGGAACAACTGGTCGCCGTCCTCGACGAACAGCCGCACCGTCCCCGCCGTCGCGAACCGGTACAGGACGGCGATGAGCAGCGCCAGCGGCACATGAGCCATCCAGGCGGGATCGGCCCGCCACAGCTTCGCGTATTGGTACACGCCCGCAGCCAGCGCGGGAACGATCACATACAGCGCGACCGTCCAGTCGACGACCAAACGCGCAACCGCGAGCTGAAACCGCCAGAAATCCGCGACCCGCCGGCGAAACAGCCCGTTCACCGTCACCATCCCGTTTTCCTCCCGTCCTTGTGCGCCTTGCGCGCGTTGCATGCCTTCTGCCAGTCCTGTCCGGCAGTCCATCCATTCCTTCTACTATACCATTCGCCGCCGTCGGCCCGCATCCTTTGTGCGGCGGCGTCCGACAGCCTTGGGGGAGCTTTGCGAAAGCTTCGCCGCTTGACAGCTTCGTTCTATCGCGATAGAATGATATCATTCTACTGCAGTAGAACGAATGATTGGCGGGAGGTTGCCTGCATGACGATCAAGCTTTTCGATTCCGAGTTGAAGGTGCTGGACATCTTGTGGCGGCATGGCGACACGACGGCGAAGCGTATAGCCGAACTGCTCAAGGAGCAGATCGGCTGGAGCAAAACGACGACGTACACCGTGATCAAAAAGTGTTTGGACAAAGGAGCGATCGAACGGAGCGATCCGGATTTTGTCTGCCGTCCTCTCGTGACGAAGGAGCAGGCGCAGCAAGCGGAAACCGCCGAGTTGATCGACCGAATGTACGACGGCGCCGCTGACCGGCTGATCGCCTCGCTGCTGGACGGCAAACGGCTGACGACCGCGGAGATCGAGCGGCTGAAGCGGCTGGTCGACCGTCTGGAAGCGGGGGACGGCCATGAACCTGATTGACATGAGCGTCTCCGCAGCCGCGCTGATTGCGATCGTGGCTGTCGTCCGGATGCTGGCGGTCCACCGGCTGCCCCGCCGCACGTTCCTGATCCTCTGGGCGATCGTGCTTTGCCGGCTGCTTGTGCCGATAACGCTGCCCGTCCCTTGGAGCGCCTTCCCCGCGTTCGGCGGCTTTCATCTGGCAACGGAAGACGCGCACAAGAAGCTGACGACGGTTTGGTTGTCCGAAACGGTGAAGCCGGCCGGCAGCGGCGTTGTTGCGAGGCCTTCGGACGGTGACGGCGGCGAAAGCATGCAAGCTGTCGGCTTCCACACGCCTGCCGTTGCGGATGCATCCGCAAACCATCCCGCTTGGCTGACGGCCTTGTCGCCATTCGTGTGGCTGTGGCTGGCGGGAGCGGCGGCGATGGCAGTCTGGTTCGTCGCAACGCATGTGCGCCGGCGCAAGGAATACGCCGCCTCGCTGCCGGTTGACGACGGCTTCGCCAGCCGCTGGCTTGCCGCACACCCGCTGCGTCGAACGGTCCGGCTGCGGTTGTCCGACCGCATCGATTCCCCGCTCACGTACGGGATATGGCGCCCGGTCATTTTGCTGCCCAAGTCGCTGATCGGCGCGGACCCCGTCCGGCTGGAGCACGTGCTTACCCATGAACGAATCCATATTAAGCAATTCGACACGCTGACCAAATGGCTGCTTGCCTTTACCTTATGCCTGCACTGGTTTAATCCGTTCGTGTGGCTCATGTACCGGCTGATCAATCGCGACATCGAGCTTGCCTGCGACGAAAAGACCGTTCGCACGCTCGGCGAGCGGGCCAAATCGTCCTATGCGCGCACCTTGATCGGAATGGAAGAAACGAGAAGCCGGCTAACCCCGCTGGTTTCCCATTTCAGCAAATTGGCCATCGAAGAAAGGGTGATTTCCATTATGAAATTCAAACGGACGACCGTGTCCGGCCTGCTGCTGGCGCTGGTGCTTGTCGCCGGCATGACGGCGGCGTTCGCCGCGTCGGCCATGGATCCGAAACCGCCGGCCGGCTTGTTCGAGCGCGCGCTTGGCGCCGATGCCTCCCGCTACGCCGGCTATCTCAACAATATAAACGATCCGGCCGCTATCAAAAAAACGGACCGTTACTCGCTGGCGCTGACCGGCACGCTGTTTACCGACAGGCACGTCCACGCGCTGATCGCCGCAACCGGCACGCTGCCCGCCGAGCCGACCGTGACCGGACGCATCGTTTATGCCGATCGCGAGCAAACGCTGTTCGCGCTGGCCGGCGAAAGCCGCGAAGTCGAATCGGGCGCAGACGGCACGAGATACTTCCTGTTTACGGCGGAAATCGCCGAGCCGGCGCCGCCCGGGCAAACCAATGCCATGACCGCGCTAGCCGCCGGCGATCAATTCCGCAAGCTGTCCAGCCTCCGCGACTACGCGGGCGAACGGCTGGAGCTTGCCGTCGCGCTGCCCGAAGCAACGGCGACGCTGGCGGCGCCGGTTGCCAATGTAGCCACGCACGCCTTGGTGTTCCATCCCGAGCCGGCCGGCGGCAACGGCGACTATTACGATACGGTCGTGCTGACGCCGTACGAATGGAAGTTTTCCGGCCACAGCGGCCAAACGTACGACAGCTATGAAACATGGAACAAACGGCTGTACGTCAATGCCGCCATCCTGCTGAAGGACGGCAGCCGCATCCAGATGAGCTACGATTCCCGCGGCAGCATATCCGACGAAGGCTACCCGCTTGGCATGAGCCGCGGTCAGAGCATGGAAACCGGCAGCTTCTATCACTGGTGGAACTTCCGGGAATGGGAGCTTGATTTGAGCCGCTTGGCCGGCATCGACATCAACGGCGTCGTCTACCGCGCCGACAAGCGGCCCGCGCCGTCCGATCTATAGCGGCATTCCCGTCGCTCTATGTTAGCGCATGGAAGCAGTCGAACAGCGTGGCGCCCGGCATGCCGCTCGTTTCGCGCACCTGGTCGAGGTCGCCGGACGCCACGATGCGGCCGCCGTCCAGCAATACGAAACGGTCGCAGATGCGCTCCGCCGTGTCGAGCACGTGCGTCGACATCAGCACGCCCGCGCCGCGCCGGCGCTCCTCCGCGAGCAGATCGAGAAACTCCTTCGTCGCCCGCGGATCGAGTCCGACGAACGGCTCGTCGACGATATAAAGATCCGGCTCGGCCAGGAAACCGAGGATCAGCATAATTTTTTGCTGCATGCCTTTGGAGAAGCTCGCGGGCAGATGGTGGACGACTTCCTGCAGCCGGAACTTGGCCACCAACTGTTCCGCACGAATGCGGAAAGCCGCATCCTCCATTTCAAAAGCCGCCGCCGCCAACTCCAGATGCTCCCACAGCGTCAGCCGTTCGTAAAGAATCGGCTGCTCGGGAATATAGGCGTACCGTCCGCGCTCGCTGCCGAACCGGACTTCGCCGGCAAAATCCTTGAGCAGACCGATGATCGCCTTGATCGTCGTGCTTTTGCCTGCGCCGTTCGGGCCGATCAGCCCGACCAGCTCGCCCGGGCCGACGGCAAACCGGATGTCGCGCACCACTTCGGCGCGGCCTTCGTAGCCCGCGCGATCGATCTGGACCCGCACGATGTCCATCCGCTGCTTCACCTTCCCCTTCCGGCGGAAGCCGCCGCGCAAACCGCTCCGGTTTGCGCTTTTTTCTTTTCTACTAAACTATATCATATTGCACCGGGCGCATCGAAAACGCACAACCGCCGGGCACCTTCGCGGCGCCGGCGGTTGTGCATGCAAGGTATTTTTGCAGATAGCCGGCCCGATTACTGAGCGCCGGTAAGGACGTACACTTTTACATTCTGGAACCCGAAGTCGTCAATGTTGCCGTAAGCGCCCGGAATAAAAATATCGATCCGGTTGCCTTTGATCGCGCCGCCGATGTCATTGGCCGTGGCGACCATCGCCTGCGGCATGCCGTCGAAACGAATGCCGGTTACGTACACTTTCGTGCCGAGCGGAATCACTTTCGGATCGACGGCGATCGTGCCGACCTTGAGCGGATTGCCAAAGTAGTCGTAAGCGCCCCAGCCGCCGTTGTCCTCCATGGAATCGTCGTAAGCGGTGGCGACGATATCGAGCGCCTTGCTGTAAGCGAGCGTTTGACCGGATCCGGTATGTACCGTATTGGGCGCAACGGCTGTTGCTGCGGTCGCAGCGGCTGTCGGCAGACGCAGCGTCAACCCGGCATACATGTTATAAGGATTGACCGACGGGTTGGCCGCCATCAGCGCATTCAAATCGAGGTTAAGCTTCTGCGATATTTTCCAGAAGGTATCGGTGCTGTTGGTGACGTAATTACCGGGGGCCGCTCCCGCCGCATAGGCAGGAATGGTGAAAGCGGATACAGACAACGTTAGAACCAGGCCGAGCAACGCTTTTTTTCCCGAACGGAATTGCCATTTCATTCATCGTTCACTCCTTGGTCAGTTTGGTTTGGAGTCCGTTTGGCCGCATGTGCCGCATGGCGCCCTTTCTCCTTAACTACGGTCGGAATTATCTGCTATTGCACCCAAAATGCTAGCATGTCAAGCAAAGCATGGACAACCCACACTTTTTACCAGTCTTGCGTTCATCACCTGCCACCCCCTAACATTTGACAAAAAAGAAATTGCCGAATTCGGTCGAATCGACTACTATTTTACTTAGCGACAGGCATTTAGAATGGCAATTAAAATCCGGCTTTACAGGGACATTCCCCAGCCCGGAGAGAGCATTAAGCCTCCTCCTTTTCCTGCCGCCCCCCTGCTCGCTCTTCTATTCCGATTCGCACGTCAAGTTTTGAAGGCGCTTTCGCATTCGCTCGTGGGTAAACGCCAATTCCGCGAGCGGCAATGAAACAAATTCCAATCCGAGGAGTGTATGCAATGGACCAACAATCGGCACAGGAGCTACGCAAGAAAAGATTTCTTTCCGCACTGGGCCTGCCGATTTTCGGCGTGCTGGCGTATGTGTGGCTAAACGACGACGAACTGCTTCTGGGCGCAGGATCGCTGTTGTGCGTTTTATTCAGCATTGCGGCCGTCATCAAACTCAGCCGGCAATTGCGCGGCAGTATGTCCGTCTACCGGCCGGGCAAAGGATTCTGGTACTATCGTCTCACGCGGCAAAACAAGCTGCACTATTTGACGGCGGGCGAAGCGGTTATCGTCCTGATTGCCGCCGGATTGCTGCTATTCACCGAAGTTCCTGTCTACTTCACGCTGCTGCCTGCCGCTGCCGGCCTTTACAGCCTGCATTTCGTCGTCAAACCGCGAATCCGGCTGCACACGCCCGTCGATGACGCCTCGCTGTTCGAACTCGAAGAGCTTGGGATTATCGGTATGAACGAAACGGTCCTCGGGCTTTACAAAGACTTCGAACAGTGGGCGTACGTGACGGACGGCGATAAAATCGTCGTGCTCACGAACGATCAGCTGGTGATCGTTCGGCTATCCGGTCCGGAATCGGGCGAACGGATATCCGTATCGCTGCGGGACATTCACCGGCTGGGCATCTTATCGAGCGGAAATGCAGGGCAAGGCTTGAATGTCGTGATCGGATTGTCGGACGAAACCGTGGTTCGTTTCCTGCTGCACGGGGAAAGCTTCCAGGACTCTCCCGAGGAATTCGTCCATCAATTGCTGCAGTCCCTGGATGCGCTTGCCTTTCAGCGCCTCGCTCCGGCTTCCGGGCAACGCCATCGTCCGGAGTCGGGCGGCCGGCAGGAGCGGCCGGCACCAAGCGAGCACCGGAAATTGGATCTGTATGATCATCCGGCAGCCGCTTCCGGCATTCCCGCTTCCGCCCCTTCGGGCCAGCGCGTGCTAGACTTTTAGCCATTCCGATTGATGTCAGCGGGAGGATCTTGAACGATGCCAAGCATTTACGTACATGAGATCAACCCTCACAGCGCCGTTAATGGTCCCGGCAGGCGGGCCGTCGTTTGGGTGCAAGGCTGTTCCCTCGGTTGCCCAGGGTGTTTCAACCCGCAAACCCATCCCGGCTCGCCAGTTGGCACCCCGTACGATCCTGACGAATTGGGCGAGACTCTCGCGCTGCCCGATCTCGACGGCTTGACTGTATCCGGCGGAGAACCGCTGGAACAGGCAGAGGCAACCGGCGCTCTGATTCGTGCCTTTCGCCGAAAACATAACGGCACCGTGCTGTTATTCACCGGCATGACGGTCGAGCGCATTCTTACCTCGCCAACCGCCCGCGAAACGATTCTCGGGGCGGACGCGGTCTTGTCCGGGCCCTATGTCGCTCATGCCGAATCAACCGCCATTTGGCACCATAAACGACTACTGCAAATTACCGGCCGCATCCCTCCTGACGCGCTCATTCCCGAACGGCGACTGGAGATCGGCATCAACCGCCAAGGCCGTATACACCTTACCGGGTATCCGGATTCGGAACGGCTGCAAATGTTAACTTCCCTATTGGGAAAGGAGAAAGCCGCCCGTGACAAAAGATGAGTTCCTGAGCGAGCTCGACGTGCTGATCCGCGCCCGATACGGGATCATCTGCATCCATACAATGGAAGAAGAGCGTGCGGTCGACATGATTCGCAGCATATCCGAAAGACTGGGCAAACGAATGGTTACATGGACGATTACGCAAGGACTGAAGATAGGCGGAGCGACGGCGGTTGAACCGGACTCGCTCGATCTCATGTCGGCGATTGCCAAGGCAGAGAAGCTGGCGGAGCAGCCTTCCCTGCTTGTATGGCTCGATCTCCATTCGACGCTGAAAAGTTCTCCCGTGTACGTCCGGCGGTTCAAGGAGCTTGCCCAACGCATCCGCGACGGGATGCCCTCCAATGCGATTCTGATTGGGCCGGAATTGGAAATTCCGCTCGAGCTGCAGAAAGAAGTAGCGGTCATCGATATGCCGCTTCCCGATCTTGAAGAAACCAAATCGATCATTCACCAGTTTGTTCAGCCCTATGCGAGTCGCGGGGATCTGTCCGTCGATTGCTCGGAGCCTACGATTGACGCGCTCGGGCGCGCTGCGCTCGGTCTGACGCAAAGCGAAATGGAAAACTGCATGGCGAAATCGTTGGTCAAGCACAAACGCATCTCCACCGCCGATATCGACTTTATCCTCGAAGAGAAAAAACAAAACGTGCGCAAATCCGGCATACTGGAATACATCTCCACAGACGAAATGAATATGGACCAGATTGGCGGATTGGATAATTTCAAGAAGTGGCTCGATATCCGCAAAGCCGCCTATACCCCTGCCGCGGAGCAATACGGCATCGGTTGGCCGAAAGGCGTGCTGCTTGTCGGCGTTCCCGGCTGCGGCAAAAGCCTAAGCGCCAAATGTATCGCCGCCTCCTGGAAAATGCCGCTGCTTCGGCTTGACCTGGGCCGCGTATTCGGCATGTACGTCGGCACCTCCGAAGCCAATATTCGTCAAGCGTTGGCCATGAGCGAAGCTGTGTCCCCCTCCATCTTGTGGATTGATGAAATTGAGAAGGCACTGTCCGGCTTGCCTGGCAGCAGCCAATCGGACGGAGGGACGACGTCGCGCGTCTTTGGCACGATTTTGACCTGGATGCAAGAAAAGAAGCGGCCCGTCTTCGTATTCGCCACCGCCAACAATATTGCCAGCCTCCCGCCCGAACTGCTGCGCAAAGGACGATTCGATGAAATCTTTTTCGTCGATTTGCCCAGCGCGCAGGAACGGGCGGAAATATTCCGCATTCACCTGAACCGGGTCAAACGGCTCCCCTCGCGTTTCGACATCGACAAACTGGTTGCCGTATCCGGCGAGCAGACATGGGGAGACGGCATTCGGCTTACCGGCTCGGAGATCGAGGCATGCGTGAACCAGGCGCTGCTGGAATCGTTTTATGTTCGCCAGGCGGACAAGCAGCCGGATCGCGATTTAATCACGGATGATGTCGACAAAGCCATTCGTCAGACGATGCCGCTTAGCAAAATCCGCCAAGCCGACATCGCCGCCCTGCGGGCATGGGCCGCCGAAAACGCCGTTCGCGCCAGCCTTTCCGCGGGGCAGCAAGAGAAACAAAGTACCGGCATCGAAGTTACGGTAGGAAGAAATATCGATTTTTAAGACAGGAGGCCGAATATGAGCCACTGCACCACTTTTCAAATGACGTTCCAGGACAAACGGATGTTGTTCCGCGCTATGCGGGGCGCCGGGTTGAACCCGGAGAATCGAATATGGGAATCGTACGATTCCGGGCTGCAAAAAAGATTGGGCGTCGGCGGCGAGCTTATCGGCAAGCTGTTGACCGGCGAGCGCAACGGCATCCAGCTTTTTTTCATGGAAACGGCGGAAGGACTCCGGCCCTATGTGGAAAGCGACAGGCATATCGGCGAGGAGTTGGACCGAATCGGTCAAGATCTGCTGTCCAGCGTCCAAAAGTCATATTTGGAGCTTACGGTCGAAGCTGCCGTCAGGCAGATCAGACAGGCAGGAATCGCCGCGAATGCGAACATGACGATGACGAACGACTCGCTTTCCTATGTCATCACGTTGGGGGATCCAAACAAGACGGTTACGGTATCGCTGCGGAATGACGGATCGGTGGAAGAGCAAGTACGGGGCATCGAAGGCCGTTCCTGTACGGATGTCAGCGGCATCTTGGAGCGCGCCATCGCAACGCCGGAGCAATTGACACGCAGCTGGAATCCCGAATACAATGCGACAATAGAAGATCGTGTCGTTCAAGTACTGCGCTTGTCCCGCTAGCGTGACGCATGCACCCCCATCAAAGGAGCGACCGAAGTGAAGCCGACGATACCCGGTACCGCGATGATTTCGCGCGAAGCCAATTGGGATTTGGGGTTCCACGATCATGACGACTACGAAATTTCCGTCGTGGTCAGCGGCAAAGGCCGCTTCCAATGCCTCGCGCTGGACGCGCCGATCGAACGCGGCGATGTGGTGATGATTCCGCCCAACTTGCCGCATCGTTACTTCTCGCTGACGCCGATCCGGTTCTGCGTGCTGCAGGTGAAACACTTCCCGGCCGCCTGGCGGTCGCGCTTCGCCCAAGCCGCCTCCGCAACCGAAGCCGCGGTGCTGCGTATCGCCCCGCCCGACCTCGAGCAATACGTCGATTTGTTCCGCGTCTGGCTGCGCATGTATTCCCGGCACGACGCGGACCGGCAGCACACGGCGGCGGTTTGGGGCGAACTGCTGCTGTTGTTCGTGGCGCAGCATGCGCAGCCGGCCGTGCCGATCATGACCGTCTCCATTGCCGCCGACACGATTCGCCGCGATCTTGCCGGCGACGTGCGCATTGCCGAACTGGCCAGGTTGTGCGGGCTGTCGGAGTCGTCGTTCCGGCGCTCGTTCCACGCCGCATACGGCGCTTCGCCGAAGCAGTACCAACAGCGGCTTCGCCTGAGCGAAGCCAAATGGCTGCTGCGGTCGCACGAAGGCACGCTGCAGGAAATCGGCGCGCTCGTCGGCTTCTCCTCCGTGCATGCGTTCAGCGCCTGGTTCCAGCACAACGAAGGCGTGCCGCCGTCCGAATGGCGCAAGCGCGAGCAAGGCCTGTGACCGTTTTGCGCAAACAAACGGACGATTTCTGCAAATACAGCTTCCTCTCCGAACCCGTATAGTGAAGGTATTGCAACGGATCACCATTCATTGGCGAAGAGGAGACGAACGATATGAACATTCGTATGGGCGAAGTGGAGCTGGCGCTCGGCGGCAAATACTTGACGGAAATGCGGGACGCCAACGATATACTTGGCGACGAGGCGGCGCTGCGGGCGCGTATGGCGGAGGACGGCTATTTGCTGATCCGCGGGTTCCATGACCGCGAGGATGTGCTGCAGGCGCGCCGGGAGATGCTGGCGCTGATGCAGGAGCAAGGCCGGCTTGCGCCGGACGCACCTACGGAAGAAGGCCGGATCGGCGCGGAAGGCAAAGGCTTCATGGTGCACAAGCAGGACATCGCGCGGCTGCCGGGGCTGCTTCACGTCGTCAATCATCCGCGAGCGATGGGCTTCTTCGACCGCTTCCTCGGCGGGCCGTCGCTGACCTACGATTACAAATGGATTCGCGGCGTCGGGCAAGGCGGCTCGACCGGCGCGCATTACGATGTGGTCTACATGGGGCGCGGCACGAAACAGGTCTACACGACGTGGACGCCGATCGGCGATATTTCGTATGAGATGGGCGGGCTGGCGGTTTGCCTTGGCTCGCAGCATTTTGCTAAAATTAAGGCAACCTACGGCCAAATGGACGTCGACCGCGACAATGTTTCGGGCTGGTTCTCCGACAATCCGCAGGAAATCGTCGACAAGTACGGCGGCAGGTGGGCAACGACCGAATTCCGCGCCGGCGACGCGCTCATCTTCGGCATGTTCATGATGCACGGATCGCTCACGAACACGACCGACCGATACCGGCTCAGCTGCGACACGCGTTACCAGCTGGCGTCGGAGCCGGTTGACGAGCGCTGGATCGGCGACGTCAAGGGCCATTACGCCTGGGGCAAAAGCCCAACCATATCGATGGCGGACGCACGCGCCGGCTGGGGCGTTTAACCCCCGGCCTTCCGCGCGCGGCTGCCCGAAGGAGATTTGCCATGCGGCTTCAAGGGCATCAGGGAGGGCAGCCGCTTCATACGGCTGGCGAGCATCACCGCGATATCGCGGTATACGATACGAATGAACTGTTTGGTCAAAAAGGGCGGTTTCGCGTGCTGCAGTTTTCCGGCGACGCGGTGCAGGGCGCCGTCGATCTGGACGATCCGGCGCGCATCGTGCTCGAGTATCCGCGGGCGATCGTGCACCTGATGGAGCTTAACCGTCCGGCGTTCGAAACGGCGTTTATGATCGGCCTTGGCGTCGGTACGATTGCCCGCCATTTCGCCGGCAAACGAATGATCGTCGCCGAGCTGGACGGCCGCGTCGTCGACTTGTGCCGGACGCACTTCGGCTTGGACTTCGATTTCGACGATGCGGCGGACCGCGTTATCGTCGGCGACGGCCGCGCCGTGCTGGCGGAGCAGCGCGCGCACAGCTTCGATTATGTGATTGTGGACGCGTTTACGGAGCAAGGGACGCCGCGGCGATTGTTGTCTGCGGCGTTTTTTGCCTTGGCGCGCGAGAAGCTGCACCCGCGCGGGATGGTGGTGCTCAACCTGATCGGCCGCGGGCATCGCGACCCGTTGATCGGCGCCGCGTTCGCGACGCTGCGCGGCGCGTTCGCTCACGCAGGCGCCTGGGCGCTCGCGGCGGACGGCGCTTCCGGCCGCTCCGGCGTGCACAACGTCCTGCTCGCCGGCAGCGATCGGCCGATCGACTTCCGGCCGCGCCAGATGGCCGGCTTCCAGCCGTTCGTGCCGGCGCAAGGTCATGTGATCGCGGACCGCGACGACGAAGCGTAGCAGGGGGCGGCGACCGAATGCGAAAAAAGCCAGGCTTCATTGGCTATATCGCAAAAAGAGGGCCATTTCAGCAAAATAGCCAGTGAAAATACGAGGTATTTTGCTGATATAGCCGATTTTGGGGCATTTCGAAGCAAATAGGCCCTGTTTTCACTGGTTATTTCCGCCGAATATGGTGAAATCGCACAAATAAGCCATTTTTACTGGTTATTTTGGCGAGCAAGGTCGAGTCAGCACATTCGTTTCCCCCCAACCGTGCCGCCCCCCTGCCTCGCTTTTGACTCCTTCAAATTCCGTCTGCGCCGCTCCTCGCCTTCCCTTGCGCGATTCAACTAATTTCACCCTGACAAACCTTAAGATCGCCTTATACTTTCGCCTGCGCCGCCGGGGTATGATGGGAATCATCAACTATAGACAGGAGAGATCGCGCTGCTTCCCCCTATCACCGAATCGCCCGCCAAGCCGCTCGGCCGCTTGCTTCGTCCATTCCCGGCGACGCTGCGCAAGCACGGCTGGCTGTATCTGATGCTGGTGCCGGCCGCCGCCTACTACCTCATTTTTCAGATCATGCCCTATTACGGGCTGGTGATCGCATTTAAAGATTTTAACCCGGTTCAGGGCATATCGGGCAGCCCGTGGGTCGGCCTCAAACACGTGCGCGGCCTGATCGACAATCCCGACTTCGGACGGCTGATGCGCAACACGGTGCTGATCAGCCTGTTCAAGCTGATCGTCGGTTTCCCCGTGCCGGTCGTCTTTGCCCTGCTGCTCAACGAGGTCAGACGGTCATGGTTCAAACGGTCGGTTCAGACGATCACGTCATTCCCGTACTTCCTCTCCTGGGTCGTGTACGGCGGAATCGTCTCCTCCTTCCTGACGCCAACCGGCGTCATCAACAGCGTCATCCAGACGTTCGACGGATCGGTCGTCAACTTCCTCGCGAACAGCGGCATGTTCCGGCCAATCGTCATCATTACCGACGCGATGAAAAATTTTGGCTGGGGTTCGATCATTTACCTCGCCGCCATCGCCGGCATCAATCCCGACCTGTACGACGTGGCCCGGGTCGACGGCGCCGGACGCTGGAAGCAGTTGCTCCATGTCACGCTGCCCGGCCTGATGTCCACGCTGCTGCTGATGTTCATCATCAGCCTGAGCCACATCCTCGATGCCGGTTTCGAGCAGGTGTACGTGCTGCTCAACCCCGCCGTGTACAGCGTGGGTGATATTATCGACACGTATGTGTACCGGGTCGGGCTGGAGAAAGGCCAGTTCAGCGTCGCCACCCTCGTCGGCCTTTGCAAAGGCGCGATCGGTTTCGTGCTGATTATCGGTGCCAATGCGCTGCTCCGCAGAACAAGCGACAAAAGCATATGGTAGAGAGGAGCCGCCCGATGCGCAAAGCCCGCCCTGTAAAATCCGCCGACATCGCCATCTATTTGCTGCTTGTCGCTTCCTGTATAATAACGATAGTGCCGATCGTGCACGTGCTTTCGATTTCCATGAGCGCCCCCGGGTCGGTGTACGCCGCACCGATCATGCTGTATCCGCGGGAAGTGACGCTCGCGGCATACCGCTATATTTTCGATACGGATGCCCTGCTGCGCGCGTTTGCGATCACCGTGTTCATCACCGTCGCCGGCACGCTGCTCAACCTGCTCGTCACCGTGCCCGCCGCCTACGCACTGTCCAAGCGGGCGCTGCCCGGCCTGCGCTGGTTTATGGTCGCGCTCGTGCTGGTGATGACGTTTAACGCCGGCATTATCCCCACTTATCTGATGGTCAAAAATGTCGGCTTGCTCAACAGCGTCTGGGCGATGATCGTGCCCGGGCTGGTCAACGCATTTTTTTTGCTGCTGATGCGCAACTTCTTCATGGAATTGCCGGCCGAGGTCGAAGAATCGGCGAAAATGGACGGCTGCAGCGACATCCGCCTGCTCGCCGCCATCATCGTTCCGCTGTCGCTGCCCGTGCTGGCGACGATTTCGCTCTTTTACGGCGTGAGCCATTGGAACGAGTTTTTCAAAGGGTTGTTTTACGTGACGTCGCCAACCAAATGGCCCTTGCAGGTGCTGCTCAAAACGATCGTGTTCGATCAAAATTTTACCAGCATGGATAATTTCGATTTTGTGACAATGCGCATCGAACCGATGAATGTGCAATCGGCCTCGATCATGGTCGCCACCTTGCCGATCGTTTGCGTGTATCCGTTTATGCAGCGCTTCTTCGTCAAGGGGCTTGTCATGGGGGCAGTCAAGGGGTAGGGAGCGCCGATGGACGTACTGATTGTCGAAGACGAATACGAAGTGCTGACGGGCATGAAGTCGATGCTGGAGACGCGGGTCGCCGGCATCGACGGCGTCTACGCGCTGGGCAATGCCGAAGACGCGCTCGACCTGATCGCCGCGAAGCGCCCGCCGTTGATCGTGACCGATATCGTGCTGCCGCAGATGTCGGGCATCGAGCTGATGGAGCGGCTGCGCGCCAACATGCCCGATTACCGGCCAAAGCTGGTCGTCATCAGCAGCCATTCCCATTTCGAATACGCCCGGCGCAGTCTGCAGGCCGGCGCCATCGACTATATTCTCAAGCCGTTCGACCGCGACGAAGTGGCGCGCAAGCTCCAGTCCATCGTGCAATTGATCGCGGAGGAGGCGCGGCTGCAATCGCGGCTGCGGAACCGGCTCGAGCATGCCGAGGTCGGCACGAAGGCGATGAAGGACAAGTTCGTGCTCGGCCTGTGCACGCACAAGTCGCAGCTGCTCGAGCATGTGTACCACCGGTTGCAGCTGTGGGAGCTGACCTGGATCGGCACGATGCCGTACGCAGTCGCCGCTTTCGCCCCGTCGGAGCCACCGGCTTCCGAGGAGGAGGCGGCGCTGCGCCATTTTGCCGTCGGCAACGTGGCGGCGGATACGCTTGCGGCCTACTCGTGCAGCTATCTTGTCAGCGACGCCCGCCTGATCTGGATCGTCATCGCCGAATGCAAGCAGCTCGAAGCGATCGTCCGCGACATCCGCAGCAACACGCTGACGTACCAGAAAATCGATATCGCCTTCGGCGCAAGCGCAACGACGTATTCGGTGCAGGCGCTGGCCGGCGCGTACCGGCAGGCGCAGCGGGCGCTGAAGGTGGCGTTGTTCAACAAGCTCGCCGTAGCGTACGCCGACGACGAAGCGCTCGACCCGCAAGGCCGGCCGGCGGCCCAAACGGAAGCGAGCGTGGCCGGGCTCATCTATGCCGGCGACGACGAGCGGCTGCGGCCGGCGATCGGCGCCTGCATCGACCGCCACATGCTGGCCCCGGGCGTGGCCAACGTGCGGCAGCTGGCGCAGGTATGCCTGGAGTGGATGCTGCAGGTGCACAACGCGCTGGAACAAACGTACGGCGTGAAGCATGACATTTCCTTCCTTGCCGTATGGGAAGCGCTGGAGAAGGCGGCGCTGCCGGACGAGCTCAAGGAAGCGGTGGAGCGGCATTTTGTGGCGCTCAGCCGCAGCATCGCCGACCAGAAAAGCAGCATCAACCACTTCCTGATCGAAAAGGCCAAACGGCACATCGCCGCCCATTTCCGCCGCAATCTGACGCTGCAGGACGTGGCCGACGAATTGTACATTCACCCCGTCTGGTTCAGCCACCTGTTCAAGAAGGTGACCGGGCAAAATTTTCTCGACTACACGACGGAAATGCGGATGGAGGAGGCGAAAAAACAGTTGCGCGAGTCGAGCAAAAAAATATACGAAATCGCCGATGAAGTCGGGTATCAGGACTTGCAGCATTTTGGCAAGGTGTTCAAAAAACGGGTCGGCGTCACGCCGAAGCAATTCCGGTACGGCAAATGAGCCGATTCCAACGGCTCCGAACCCCGTCCCTGTACGTCAAGCTGCTGCTTCTGCTGCTGCTCGCCGTGTCGCTGCCCTCCGTGCTGGTGGGCTATTTGTCGTTCAACCGCGCCGGCTCGCAGCTGGAGAAAGTGACCCAGGCCTTTCTGAACGAAAACATGCACTACAACAAAACGCGAATCGACGCCGTTGTCGACGGCATCGAAGCGCTGTCGGAGCAGGTCATCGCCTCGGAGGCGGCGCGTGGGCTGCTGCTGCAGCCGCCGCCGGCGGACCGGCTGGCCGAGCTTGATTTTATCCAGCGGATGACGACGCTGACGGCCACGTTCGCCACCGACTACGAGCTGAAAATATATCCGGTCGACATCGCCCGTTACCCGAACTACGCCACCCTGAACGGGTACGCCGCCTCCTGGTTCGAGCAGGCGCTGCGCATGGAAGGGCGCGGGTTCTGGCATGTCGAGGCGCTCCGCTCCTACGCTTCCCCGCAGAGCGATATCGCCTTCGTGCGGCCGATTCGACTGTACCCGGGGCTGCGGACAATCGGCGTGATGTTCGTCACCGTCCCCCGGCTGATGATCAAAAACCAGCTGGTCATCCCGCCGGAATACGCCAATCTGCAGCTGTCCGTCGTCAACGAGCGCCATCAGCTGCTGCTGTCCTCCGCCGACGAGCCGCAGACGGCGCGGATCGACCGCTATTTTGCCGGGAACGGGGCGGAGACGCCCGGTCTGACCGCGGACGGATCGTATTACATGCTGTCCGTACCGCTTGGCAAATACGACTGGAAGCTGGTCGCGATGCTTCCGGCAGCCGATTTTATCGGGCCGATCGAGGACATTCGCGTCTATATGGGCATTATCGTGGCCGCCGGGATCGTCATCGTATCGTTGCTGTTCGCGGTCATTATCCGCAACTTTACGATGCCGATCCGCCATATCAGCGAGCTGATGCGGAGGATGCAGAACGGCGTCTTGGAGCGCTGCCTGAACTTCCGCAAGCGGCGCGACGAAATCGGCCAGCTCGTACGCGGCTACAATACGATGATTACCGGTATGGAGGAGCTGATCGCGCATACGAAGCAAGTCGAGGAGCGGAAGCGCAAGCTGGAGATGCAGTCGCTCGTCAGCCAGATCAATCCGCACTTCCTGTACAACACGCTCGATTCGATCAAGTGGAAGGCGGAAAAAGCGAGCGAGGCGTCGATCGTCGGCATGGTGTCGGCGCTCGGCAATCTGCTGCGGTTCAGCATCAACAACAACGAGGAGCTGACGACGGTCGAGCGGGAAATCGAACATGTCCGCAACTATTTGAACATTGAGCTGCTACGCCATAACGACAATTTCCAGGTCGTTTATTTTGTCCAGCCCAATGTGCTGCATCTGCCGTTTCTGAAGCTGACGATCCAGCCGCTGGCCGAGAACGGCGTCAAGCACGGGCTGAACAAGCTGCGCGACGGCAGCGGCAAGCTGTTCGTCGCCGTTACGCGCGACGGCGACGATCTTGTCTGCACCGTCGAAGACAACGGTCCCGCCCTGCCGGAAGGCGGGGACGTCGTCATCGCGCCGCCGAAACAGGAGCAAGGCGAAGGCGGCATCGGCTTGTACAATGTGGACCGGCGGCTGCGGCTCTCTTTTGGCGCGCGTTACGGACTGAGCATTCGCCCGCGGGAGACGGGCGGCTGGAAGGTAACGCTGCGACATCCGATTCTGGCCGAGGGCAAGTAACGAATAATAATGCATTGCCAAACCTTAAGAATGCCTTGTTACGACCCGTTCCGGCGGCAGGCTATACTTTCGGTAGTGCGGGGACGGCCGGCTCCGCCGACAACTACCTATACAAGGAGGTCATTGCATGTTGCGCAAGGTACAAATGGCGGCGTATGCGGGATTGATGGTCATCGTGCTGCTGGCGGGCTGCAGCGGCAAAGAGAAGGAGGCTGCCGGAGGAAGCGCACAACCGACGGCTTCCGCGGGCGCATCCGCTAACGCCAAACCGGTATCGGACGACCCGAAGGATTGGCCGACGATCAAAGTTTACAAAGGGCTGGCCGCGGGGCATATTTACCGGCCCGATTCCGAGCTCGAACGGCTGATCGAGAAGAACATCAAGGTCAACCTGGAGTACGAGCTGCCTCCGGTAGCCGATTATGACGCCAAGCTGCAAGTGAAAATCGCCGGCGGCGACGTACCGGACGTCATGGTGTTCGGCTTTCCGATGAAGGGACAGGACAACGCGCTGATCAAGACGGGGCTGTTCCTCGCGCTCGACGATTATTTGCCGAAATTCCCCAAGCTGAAAGCCGCCTACAGCGACTATATGTGGAGCCTGATGCGGAGCCAGGACGACGGCAAAATATACGGCATTCCGAATCCCGGCGAAATCGTCGGCGACGGCCTCCTCGTTCGCACCGACTGGCTGCAGGCCGTCGGCAAACAGCAGCCGAAAACGCTGGATGAGCTGGTCGACGTGCTGAAGGCGTTCCGCGACAAGAAACCGGGCGGCGACGGTTCGATTCCTTTCGCCTTCGCCAATATGAACATCAAGGACATCAACCTGTTTACGTCGCTGTTCGGGGCGAAGTGGGGCTGGTATCCGTCGGCAAGCGATCCGAACAAGCTCGAGTACGGCCTGATTCAGCCGGTAATGAAGGAAACGCTGAAATTCGTCCGTTCGCTGCGCGAGGAAGGGCTGCTCGATCCGGACTACCCGATCGGCAAGACAGGCGGGCTCGACAAGTTCAAGGCGGGCAAAATCGGCGTGCTGGCGTGCCGTCCCGGCTGCTGGTGGCAGCCTCAGGCCGATCCGAACCTGAAGGACAAATCGGCGATTCTCGATCCGATCACGCACCAGGGCAAGCCGCTGAAAATCAACATGGGCGCCATCCCGCTGAACAGCTACAACATTCAGATCAGCAAAAAGACGAAAAATCCGGAAGCGGCGCTAAAATACATCGAATACCAGGTGACCGACGGCTCCGATTACTTTAACTTCGGCGTCGAGGGCAAAAACTATGAAAAAACAAACGGCGTGATCAAAACATTTACAGCGGACAAAATCGACAAAAACTACGATTCCGTCACCGGTCTGCTGCTCGTTCGTTCGCAGCAATGGCTGCAAAGCCCGAGCCGCTGGTCCGGCAACGCTTCGCCGGAGGACGCCGCCACCATCCTTAAGAAAATGGAGCTGTACGCCAAAAACATCAACTTCGACTATATGCGGCCGAACTATGCGTTCCCGACCTTGCTGGAGAAAGGCGCTCAGCTCGACGCGATCTGGCAGGAAGGCTTCACCAAAATTTTGCTCGATTCGAAGGTCGACATCGACAAGCTGTTCGACGAAACGGTCGCCAAGTGGAAATCGTCCGGCGGCGATCAGGTGATCAAGGAAGTCAACGACATTCAGACGGACAAATCCGATCCGGGCAAAAACCTCAAATAAGGCTGGGAGGATCGCGCGTGAATACGGCAGCCGGCAGTAACGAGCAACAACTCAGCTACTCGGACGAATGGAAGCGCACGCATCCGGACGTATGCGTCTACTTGCCGCAGCAACCGGACGGCGACGACGCGGACAACGAGCACTTCCTCGTGTTCGAGGCGCCGTACGGCGGCGAGCTGCTGGCGATGTGGACGCAAGGCGCCGCCGAAGGCGGAACGAACCAGCATATCGCGCTGGCGCGCAGCGGCGACGGCGGCACGACCTGGAGCGCGCCGCAGGAGATCGCCGGTCCGCGGGACGACGGGCATATCGCCAGCTGGGGGTTCCCCGTCGTCAGCCGCAGCGGCAGAATTTATTGCTTCTGCACGAAGTTCACCGGCGTTGTCGATACGCATCCGGCAATTACCGGCGTGCTGCAGTGCAAATATTCCGATGACAACGGCCATACGTGGTCGGACGGCGGCATCGTGCCGTTCAACCGGACGAATCGGGACCATCCCGATCCCGAGGTGCCGCCCAATTTCATCTTCTGGCAGAAGCCGATCCGCGATGCGCGGGGACGCCAGATCGTCGGCCTGACCCGCCATGCCAGCAAATCGGTGCGCAAGGCAAACACCGGCATCGGCTGGCTCGATCAGGAGACACAGTGCGAGTTCGTCCGTTTCGACAATATCGAGGAAGGCCCGCATCCGCGCGATTTGCGCCTCGTTTGGCTGGCGCAGGGCGACGACGGCGTGCGCGTGCCGACGCCGGGCGGGAACGGGGGCAGCTTCGCGCAGGAGCCGAGCCTCGTGCTGCTGCCGGACGGCAGGCTGTTCTGTGTCTTCCGCACGCTGACCGGGCGCATCTGGTACAGCGTATCCGCCGACGACGGCGAGACGTGGCGGCAGCCGGAGCCGCTCCGCTACGAGGACGGCGGCGCCGAAGTGCTGCATCCCGTTTCGCCGGGGCCGGTCTATGCGCTGGAGGACGGACGGTTCCTGCTGCTGTACCACAACACGGACGGCCGCACGAACGGCGGCGCGTGGCCGGGCGACTCCAACCTCAACCGGCACCAGGCGTACATCGCCGTTGGGGAATACCGGGCGGAGGCACATCAGCCGATCTGGTTCAGCGGCCCGAAGCTGCTGTGCGAGTCCGGCGGCGTGGCGATCGGCGCGAGCCGCAACGGCGAGCACAATCACGGCAAGCCGTTCCGCGTCGAAGTGGCGACGTATACGAGTTTGACCGAACAGAGCGGGCGTCGCATGCTGTGGTATCCCGACCGCAAGCACTTTTTGCTCGGGCGGCATATCGCGGACGAGTGGCTGACGGAGCTGAAACCGCCGGAAGGGCCCAGCCTGTACGCTCCGCTCGTGCGGAAGCGGACGAAAGGAGATTGACCGCGAATGAAGCTGGATCAAGAGTCGCTGGAGGCATACAAGCGTGACGGGTATTTGAAGTACGGCCGGTTGTTGGAGCCGGGCGAGGTGATCGCGCTGCAGGAAGCGTACATGGCGTCGCTGGAGAAAATGCGCGAGGAGCGCAGGCTCGTGTCGGCCCGCCATGGCGAAACGGCGGACGGGCGGCAGACCGAGGTGTTCCAGATCCGTTCCGCCCACCTGCACCATCCGCTCTTCAACAAGCTGATGCGCGACCCCCGTCTGCTGGACATCGTGGAAAGCTTGATCGGTCCGAACATCCGCCTCGTGCTGTTTCAGGGGCTGTACAAACCGCCCCATACCGGCGGCGTCATCGAGTGGCATCAGGACGACTTCTATTTTATGGTCGACCGTCCCGACGCCGTCGTCAGCTGCTGGCTGGCGCTTGACGACGCCACCGTCGACAACGGCTGCATGTGGGTGGTGCCGGGGCGGCAGCACACGTTGCTGGAGCATTACTCCAACAAGAAAACGAACGGCGCGGAAATCGTCGGCATGGACGAAACCGGCGCGGTGCCGGTCGAGCTGAAGGCGGGCCAGTGTATGTTCCACCATGGGCTGACCCCGCATCGCACGCTGGCGAATACGAGCGGGACGCATCGGCGCGCGCTGGCGATCCATTTCATGGATGCGCTGGCCGTGCCGCTCGGCGAAGGCCGCAAGAAGGAGCCGGCGGAGAACATGCCGGTGCTAAGGGGCAGCGCCGTCAGCTGGTAGCGGCGGAACAATAGCGAGGAAGGTGCATGTGGTGACCAAGATTGGCATTTGTTCGTTCAGTTTTCATCGCCTGCTGGCGAGCGGCAAGCAGGACATGTTCGGCTATATTCGCGATTGCAAGGAGCTTGGCTGCACGCAGCTCGATCCGTGGAATGCGCATCTCGCCCCGC
This sequence comes from Paenibacillus cymbidii, assembly GCF_004764705.1. Classification (GTDB taxonomy): domain Bacteria; phylum Bacillota; class Bacilli; order Paenibacillales; family NBRC-103111; genus Paenibacillus_AN; species Paenibacillus_AN cymbidii. Next base: position 56,543 of record NZ_SHLX01000038.1, read on the forward strand.
TCAAGGAGGGGGACAAAGCTTACCTCGCCGCACCGGGACCGGCCGAGCCTTACCCGCTCAGCGCCGCGGACGAGGACTATTTGGCCAAGGTCAAACAAGCTGCGGACGAGGCCGGCCTGCCATTTGGCTGCATCGCGGTGGATGGCGTGCCGATGTACAAGGAGCTTGCGGAGGAACGCGACAAAAGCAGGGAAGTCGCCTATCGCTGGATCGACATTGCGCAGCGGCTCGGCGCCGCGCAGCTGCGCTTCGATACGGGCAATTTCCGCGAGTTGACGGAAGAGATATTGATCTTTATCAGCTCCGCCTACCGTCATCTGATCGAGCGGGCATCCGCTTGCGGCATTGAGGTGCTGGTGGAAAATCATTACGGCCTGATGACCGACCCTCAGGTGCTTGTGCGCGTTCTCGAAGCAACGCCCGGGCTCGGCTTGCTGCTCGATTCGTACAACTGGCTGCCCGGACGCCAGGCGGAAGGCTGGGTTCGTTGTTGCCGCTACGCCCGACTTACCCACGTCAAGACGTTTGCGTTCGCCGACGACGGTCAGGAGCTGACCCAGCACATCCCGCATTTTATTAACATGCTGGTCGATAGCGGGTACGACGGCGCATGGGGAATCGAAAGCATCCCGAAATTGGACGAGGACGAAATCGGCGGCGCGCGCAAAACGGCGGAGTTGATCATCAGCTCGCTGCAGAATTGACGCCGGCGCCTTTCAAACGAAGGGACTTTGCAGGAAAAAGGAAACGCAACGACGGTTGTGAGACGGGCTGCCGCCTGGCGTGGATATCGGCGCGCGGCGGCGGCCCGTTTCGTCTGCAGACGGGAGGAAGCCAATAAATGTGTACAGCCGAGTGGCCTATGATGAACGACGAGTTCGAGGTGACGGGGCGTTCCGCCCTATCCCGCAATGCGCCTGAACGCATTGCGGGCTTCCTGTTCGCGGTCAATGCGCGCCGGGGTATTCGCGGAACGTCGGATTATAGCCGCATACCATCGGACTGTGTTCCCACTTGACATTGATGTCGTATAGCGGCGGATCGGCCGGATCGCGGTATTGGAACAACACGTTGCGTCGTGGCCGCGAACTGCGGTTCACATGCGAGCCATGGATCGTCAGGTAATGGAAGAACAGCACGTCGCCCGCCGACGCCGGACAAGGCGTGCCCATGTCGATCGGATATTCGCGATGATCCAGGTAATGGCGCCCGGCGTGCGGAATCGGCCCTTGCTTGTGCGAGCCGGGAATAACGCGAATACAGCCGTTCTCGTCGTCCGCGTCGTCGAGATGGATGCTCGCCGCCAGCATCGTATGCCGCTCATGGGGGAAATACGGATAGTCCTGGTGCATGGGGAACGCCGCGCCGGTTTCCGGCGGTTTGACCAGCATTTTGCTGTGGTGCAGCTGCACGTTCGGGCCGATCAGCCGCGTCAGCACGGCTTTCATGTGCGGATGGCTCATGGCGTCCGTAAACACCGCGTCATGGAAGTGCACGTCGTGAAATCCTTTGAGCACCAGCTTTTTGTACTCTTCCGGCGGGATGTGGTCGGCGGGCCAGGCGACGTTTTTGTCGAACTTGGAGGCTGCCGCACGCTCGATAATGAGCGCGACGGCGGTCCGCATTTCCTCCACCTCCTGCTGCGTAAAGACGCCCTTGACGAGCAAATAGCCGTGGTCCCGATAAAACGCGGCGTCCTGCGAATGAATCATGTGCATAGCCTCCCGTAGAAATGTGGACAATCGTTTGCCGGCATCCTCATCATACCGCGCGGGCGGCGCCCCGTATTTGCACGATCCGGCCACGGCCGTACACTTTGCGGTCATCCGTTCATTCAGTCTGACCGGGCGGAACAAGTAGAACCCCACTCACCGCCAGAACAGGAGGCGCACCGCATGCATGCGGAAGTGTGGAAACAGGCGCGCAATTTGCTCAACCGGCTCGCCGACGCTCCTGCGCCCGAAGCGTATCGCTTTCACATCCACTACTGGGGCGTAACGCCGAATCATCGCGACAACCCGGTGCACCGCCACTCTTTTGTGGAGATATGTTATGTCGCGGAAGGACGCGGGGAATACGCCGAAAACGGGACAACGCATGCGCTCGAGCCGGGTACGCTCTTCTGCTCGCGCCCCTGGCGGATGCACCAGATCCGCAGCCGAACGGGCATGCTGCTGCTGTACGTAGCCTTCGAGGCGGACGAATCGCGCATGGGCGACGGCGCACGGCGGCGGTTCGAAGCGCTGCTGCAAGGGCATACCGTCGTATTGCCCGGCCGGGAGGACGCTCCCGTCGCGCTGCAATGGCGATCGCTGCTGGAGTGGGCAGGCATGGCGAACATTAGCCGCGACGTGCTGGACAGCGCCATCGATGCACTGCTCGCAGCGCTGGTGTTTACCTTCGGCGGGCAGACGGACCAGGCAGCCGATCCCGCCGAATGGAGCAAACCTGCCGAACTGCTGCTGCGGGAAGCACGGCTGTTCATCGGCAACAATCTGCCGGAGATGTTGACGCTTGAAGGCGTTGCCGGCTACCTTCACGTTTCGGCCCGCCATCTGTCCCGCCTGTTCTCTCGCGAGTTGGGCCTCCCCTTCTCGCGCTACGTCAGGCTCGAGCGGGTGCGGCAGGCCGAGCTGCTGCTGGCGGGCACCGATTGGCCGCTCAAGCGCATCGCCGGCGAAACGGGCTTCGACACGGAGCATTACTTGTCCCGCGTCTTCCGCCAGGAACGCGGGCTGCCGCCCGGCCAGTTCCGCGAGTGGCTTCGGCGCGATTGCAATATCAACCCATGAACAAGCGAGGGAATCCGAATGGAACAGCAGAAACCGCTGGTTAGCGCGCAGGACGTCGCCTTTTTCCAGGAGATGGGGTATTGGGTATCCCCCGTTGTCTTAGGGCCGGAGCGACTGGCCCAGCTGATCGCGCATATGGAGCAAGTATACGAAGGACAATTTGAAACCGGGCGTTCACCCTGGCCCGGCTACTGGCAGCCCGGCGGCAATCCGCAAGCGCTGCGGCGCACCGTCAACGCAAGCTGGTCGGACCACACACTGTATGCGCTGGCAACCGATCCCGTCATCGGCGCGATGGCAGGCGCCCTGATGCAGGCCGACTGCATTCGCTTCTGGCATGACCAGCTGCTGTACAAACCGGGGAGGGGCACGGGGCGCGAGACCGAAAAGGCCAACGTCGGCTGGCACCAGGACTGGTCCTACTGGCAAAACTGCCTCGAGCCGTCGCTTGTCACCGCCTGGGTCGCATTTGCCGACACGGACGAGAATAGCGGCTGCATGCAGGTGGTACCGGGCAGCAACCGATGGGGGCTGGTGAAAATCAACGACTTTTTCGACCAGGATCTGCAGCGCCAGCAGCGCGATATCGAACGCGCGGCAGGCCGGACGTTCCGGCCTCAGCCGGTCCCGCTGAAGGCCGGGCAAATCAGCTTTCATCACGCGCTGACGATCCACGGCAGCGGCCCGAACCGTTCGGACGCGCCGCGACGATCGCTCGCCGTCCATTTGATGACCGGCAACACGCGATACAAGAAGTTCGTGAAGGATCATATGAATGTGCTGCTGATGCGCGAGGACGGAGCACAGTTGAACGAAGGCGATCTGTTCGCGGGCAGGCACTTTCCCGTGCTGTACCCGAAGGCGGATTGAACGAAGCCGGAAGCGGGACGAGGGATGTTGTCAGGTTACCTTATAGGGGATTGCCAAATAGGCCATGTTCGATATGTTCGATGGCCTATTTGGTCTAAAGTGGGCTTTCTGAATTAAAATATCCAGCGATTTCACTGGCTATTCGTGCGAATCTGCGCGCCGCAGTGGGCGACCTTACAAGGTCCAGTCAAGCTCTACCTCGCGGCCGGTGCGCGACGATTCATAAATCGCTCCGAGCACCAGGTTGCTGGCCAGACCGGTCATCGCCGTGGTGACAGGCTTCTCTTCGCCGCGCACGCAGGCAAGAAAGTGGCGGCTCATCCGCAGCCGCGAGCCTTCGTCGTCGGCCGGTGTCGCAAGCTCCAACTCCACTTCGCGGTCGAAGCGCTCCGTCAGCAGCTTGCCCCGGCTGCCGCGATAGGCCGCTCCGCCTTCCGTGCCGAGCAAGTGGACGAAAGGAGCGCTGTCGGTATCGAGATGAACCGCCCAGCTTGCTTCAAGCGACAACATGCTGCCGTCATCCATGCGGATGAGCGCCGCCGCCATATCCTCCACGTCGAAACGGCCGTTCCAGTCCGGGGTTCCCCAGGTGCCGATCCCCCGCCGCTGCGGGCCCAGTTCGGCATAAACCGAACCGTAGACGGCCACCGGCCGCGGACCGCCCATCAGATGCAGCGACAGATCGAGCATGTGCACGCCGATGTCGATCAGCGGTCCGCCGCCCGACTGCGCCTTCTGCGTAAACCAGGTGCCCCAGCCGGGAATGCCTTTGCGCCGCAGCCAGCCGGCCTTGACGTGGTAGATGCGGCCGAACGCTTGCTTGTCCGCCTGCGCCTTGATCGCCTGCGCGACCCATTCCCAGCGCATTTGATGGCCGACCAGCAGCACCCGTCCCGACTCCCGTTCGACCCGGACAATATCCTTGGCGGAAGCGGTGTCGATCGCCATCGGTTTTTCCAGCAGCACATGTTTGCCCGCCCGCAGCGCCTGAATGGCGAGCGGCGCATGGGACAGGTTGGGCACGGCGATGACGACTGCGTCAATCGAAGGGTCGCCAATGATCGCCTCCGCGCTGTCCGCCACTGTGCCGATTTGGTGCTCCAGCTTTCGCCGTTCGGCCAGATGACGGTTCATGTCGGTGACCAGGGCCAGCTCGACGCCGGGCAGTTGTTTGAACGCGCTCATGTGAGCATGGCCGATGTTGCCGGCGCCGATGATGCCGAGGCGGATGGCGCCGCCGCTTCCGCGGGTTGCGGATTGAGATGTCATGCAAGTTCCTCCGGATCGTTCAAAGTTGCGGCTCCGTCATCGGGCAACCCCGCCGAGTGCCGCCCCTTTATCATATACGCCGCCGCCGCGGCGATCAGGCCATATTTGGCAAGGATATCTCACCTTTTGACCGCCATTTTGCGCGCAAGGAGCCGGACCATGAGCATGTACCCCAAATATTTGGCGGAATACCCGAACATGAACGGCGCGCTGCCGTTTCATATCAGCATCAACGCGTCCGATACCGGCTTCAAGCCGCACAGCCACAGCTATATGGAGCTGTCCCTGGTCATTGCCGGGAAAGGACGGGAGCGGATCAACGGCGCCTGGCATCCGATGCGTCCCGGTACGTTGACGCTCGTCCGCCCGCACGACATTCACGAAATTGTCGCCGAACCGGGAAGCGCCCTGCAGCTGTACAATTGCATCTTTGGCCTGCATCTGTGGCCGGCGAGCGAGCTGGCCGCCCGCTTCGACGAAACGGAGCCGGACACCGCCCCCGTGCCATCGCACGTGCACACCGAGGGCCAGGCACAACGGACAATGGACGCGTTGTTCCGGAGCTTGTACGACGAGTACCGGGGAAACGGGCATTGGCGCCACGAGCTGTTGCGCAGCAAGCTGATCGAAGCGCTTGTGATGTTCGACCGGCTCCGCAGACCGCAAACTGCCGAGGCGGCGGTCGGCCGTCCGGGACAGCCGGAAACGATTCGGCGCATCGTGCGGCATGTGCAGCTGCACTTCAGGGAAGAATTGACGCTGACAAGCGTGGCGGAGACGTTTCATTGCGGCAAGTCCCGGTTGAGCAAATGGTTCAAGCAGGCAACCGGGCACAGTTTTGTCGGCTTCCTGCACGAAACGCGCTTGCATTACGCCTGCGGACTGCTGGCGTCGACCGATCTCCATGTCGTGGACGTGGCGCTCGAAGCGGGCTTCGGCTCGTACAAAACGTTCTCCCGCCTGTTTCGTTCGCATCGCGGGACTTATCCGCTCGCCTACCGCCGCTTGCACCGGACAACCGATCACCCGTAGCCAGCATTGCGCAGCAAATAAAACGAAGGCCGCCCGTCCCGGGCAGCCTTCGTATTTGTCCGTTAATCCCGCTTCATTACCTGCCTGCAGCCTCCGCCGTCGCTACTTGCCGGACGAAAACGCCCCGTCCCACGCCCGCCACTTGTGATCCGCCGTTTCGAATGCGGACGCGTGGAACTGGTAGGAAGACATTGGCGGCGTGCGGAACAGCTGCGCGCCATCGTAGGCGACGCCGATTCCGTTCACGAAGCCGAAACGGCCGCCGCCCGCGCCATCCGTGCGGACATAAGCAAAATCGGCATCGGTCTCCAGCTTGCCGTACGCCAGCTTGCTCCGTTCCCAGCTGTATTTGGGGTACCCTTCGCGGGCCAGAATCCCTTTTTCCAGGTCAAGCTTGATGGCCAAATCGTACACAACCCCGTTCGCGGACGTATACCGCAGCGACAGCTGGTCGCCGGCAGGCGTCAGCTCCGTTACGGCGACGCGGCCGGCCGGACGCGGCTCGCCCGAGGCAAGCGCAAACGGCGTCAACACGGTGACGAACGCGTTCATCGTGCCGGCTGTCACCTCGCGGCTGTCCCACTCGTACATCATTTCGCTATCGGCGTAATTGCGGCGGATCGTTTCATGCCCGTTCGGCCGCGACGTTTGCGGAAATTCGATCAACAGCGCCCATTCGTCCCGGTTGCGCACCGGCGTCGGATGGCCCGGCCCCTGCACGATCTCCCGCACCTGCCCGACGCAATAGCCCTCCCCGGCTTCCAGCACCGTGGCCGGATGCCACAGGTTCGCCGTGGCGAGCCGCATGTCGGCGAGCGCCTGCGTCCAGTCCGCGACAATATACACGCCTTCCTCGCGCAAATAAACGATCGACCGGTCCCACATCACCTTGCGATACGGATCGCGCACCCGCGTGCGGCTGTAGTCGAGCTCGGCATACGTCTGAAAATGCAGCTTCTCCGTCGACACCCGGTGGTATTTGCCGTCGTCGTGCAGGAAGTCGTACATCGACCCGCCCGCCTCCGGCGCGCCTTCGCGGAACACGAGCCGGTTGTGGTAAATGTCGGCGCGGTATTTGCCGTTCGGCGCCTGGTCGCGGTAACCGCCGTCGTGCAGCAGCACGTTGCGGCCGCGGGCGAGGTACACGACCGAGTTTTCATCCGCGTGGCCGTGGTGCGCTTTTTCCGCCGGGGCGTTGATCGTCCGCAGCAAATATTGCCGCGGCACCGCGGCATAGTCGCCCTCGTCGCGGTAGTTGAGCAGCATGTAGGCGGCATCGGCGTGCCAGCCGTCGCGGAAAGCGATTTTTTTGCCGATGACGTCCTCCAGCACAAGCTCGCTGCCCGTTTGCAGCGGCACCGGCTCGATGCTGTCGTCGGCCCATACATAGGCGTAGGCAAAATTGGCGGCCAAATAAATCGACGGCGGTCCGTCCAGCACGGAAACGGCGTAATCGTATATTTGCCGCGCCGCGTGCTTCATGTGGCCGCAGCGGTAGCGGGCGGCGCCTTTCTCGAGGCAAGCCAGCCACAAGTACCAGAACGAATTGAAATTCGCATCGCCAAAATCGGGGATTTGGCCGAACGGCGCGATCAACCGCGTGATGTAGTCAAAATAAAACTTCGTTTGCGGCTTGGCGAAATAGTCGTCTTCCTTGCCCGTCTGCTCCGCGTACACGATGCAGGACGACAGCCACAGCGGCAAATACAGCTCGGCGTCCTCGATCGACCAGCCGCCGAACGACTCCTGCGCCAAATAGTCGCGCAGCTTCGCCCATTCCCTCGTCTCCTCCGTATCGCCGAGCGCGGCGACCGCCAGCGACAGCGTAAACACGCGCAGCATCGAACGGTTGTGGGCGCCCCATTCGGGAAAATGGATCATCGCTTGCACGGCGCTGCGAATCGAATCCTCGATTTGCCGTTTCTCTTCCGGCGCCAGCAGCGGCGAATCCTTCATGAACATGTAGCCGGTCAAATAGTGGGTGCCCTGGAACAGCGGCTCGAACGAAGTGATGCCTTGCGCATACTCCGGATGGCGTTCGCGCACCTCGGCGGGCACAATGTCTTTGAACGATTCGATCGCAAGCAGCATCTTTTTGGCCTGCTCGCCGTACGTTTCGTCGCCGGTTACCCGGTACAGGAACGCTTCCGTCTGCGCGAGCAGCGGAATGTTGCCCGGCGGCGTGTACATGCCGAGAAACCGGTCGGGTTGAAACGTGTCCCGCCAGCCGGCGATGTCCGCTTCATAACGGCTTCTCCCTTCCTCCACCGCCGCTTTGATGTAGTCCAGATACGTTTGTTTGTTCATGAGAACTCTCCTCTTCCCTCATCCGCCCTAATGACACACCTTAACGTACGTCGAATTCGTAGTCGCCCGAACCGGCGTCGAGCAGCACGCAGCCGTCCTCGCGTCCCGCGACGCGAATGCCCGCCGCTTCCTCCACAGGTACGCCGCTTTCCCATACTTGCTGACCGCCGCGTACCGGCACGCGCACCGTCGCCGTCGCGCCCGCCGGGATGCGCACGCTCATGCGCAGCCGTTCCCCTTCGCTTCTCCAGGAGCAGCCGATCGTGCCAACTACGGAACGGTACGTGCAATCGGCATGCGTCAGCTCGCCGCCGGTCAGCGGCTCAATGCGAATGTGCCGGAAGCCCGGCTTGGTGTCGTCCGTATCGATGCCGCCGATGCGTCGGAATATCCATTCGCCGACCGCTCCGAGCGCGTAGTGGTTGAACGAGTTCATGCCGGGGCGCTGAAATCCTTTCTCCTCCGTCCAGCCGTCCCACCGTTCCCAGATCGTCGTGGCCCCCTGCAGAATGGAGTAGAACCAGGACGGATATGTCTGCGTAAGCAGCAGCCGGCGCGCAATGTCCCCTCTCCCGTATCGGACGAGAATATCCAATATATAACGCGACCCGTGTATTCCTGTCGACAGATGCCAGTCGCGCGCTTCCAGCAGCTCGACGATGCGGGCGAAAGCCGCGTCCCTTTTATCCTCCGGCAGCAAATCCATGTACAGCGCCATCGCATAAGCGCTTTGCGTGTCGCCCTTGATGCGGCCGGCGGCGTCCACGTAGGCGCGATTGTACGCTTCCTTGATGGCGCCGTTCAGTTCGGCGAACCGCCGCTCGTCGTCGTGCCGGCCGATCAGCGCGGCCATCTTCGCCATCAGACCGGCCGAATAAGCGTAATAGGCCGTCGCGAACACGTCGTACGGCGTCGTCGAAAACTGCGCCACATTGGGGAAATCGCCCAGCCCAGCAGCTTCCGCCAGCGACAGCCAATCCCCGTACTGCGGCAAATCTTCGCGCAAGTGGCCCGGGTGCATCTCCGCAAGAAAATCGATCCAACGGGCCATCGCGTCGAAATGGCGTTCGATGATGCCGACATCGCCGTAAACGCGATACATTTCCCACGGAACGATGATGCCCGCGTCGCCCCAGCCGGCGGAAGCGGTATGGTCGTAGGTCATGTCGCCGCCGTGTTCGGTTTTGCCTCCGGGGATGAACGGCGCAAAGTCGGTGAACGCCCCCGTCGGCCGCTGGGCGTCGGTCAGGTCGACCATCCATTTGGCAAAAAAGGGCTCTGCCTTCATCAAATACGCCGCCGTGCGGAAAAACACCTGCGCGTCGCCGCTCCAGCCGAGCCGTTCGTCGCGCTGCGGGCAGTCGGTCGGCACGCTGACGAAATTGCCGCGCTGCGTCCATTCGATATTGCTCACCAGCTTGTTCAGCAGCGGGCTTGACGTTTCCAGCTTGCCGGCCTGCTCAAGGCCGGTAAACACGACCACGCCGACGATGTCGGCCGCTTCCAGCCGGTCTGCGCAACTGCCCGTGATTTCCGCATACCGGAACCCGTGCAAGGTGAAATGCGGCTCCAGCACTTCCTCCGACTCTCCGGCGAGCATGAAGGTGTCGATTTGCCGCGACAGCCGCAAATTGGCGGTATACAGCTCGCCCGCCTCGTCCAGCGCTTCGCCGTGGCGGATCACGACGGTGTCGCCGGCCGCGCCGCCCCGGACGCGCAGCTGCAGCCGGCCGACCATGTTCTGCCCCATGTCGACGATGCAGCGGCCGGCTTCTTTGCGAACGATCGATTGCGGCGCCAGTTTCAGCATGGTGCGCACCGGCGGACATATGGCGGACACGATATGCCCTTTGTACTCGTAAAAAATGTCGGCCGCATTCCACCCGCTGTCGTCGAAGCCGGTCCGTTCCCAGCCCGGCTGCTCAAGCCGGGCGTCGTACGTTTCGCCCATATGAAAATCGGTCGCCAGCAGCGGCCCGAACGATGCTTTCCATGACGCGTCGGAAACGAACGATGCTGTCGTTCCGTCTTCGTACTCGACGTTCAGCTGCACGAGCAGGCGCGGATTTTGCCCATACTTCTGATAACCGAACATGCCGATATAACCGGCGTACCAGCCTTGGCCGAGCAGAGCGGCGATCGTGTTCTCCCCTTGCGCCAGCTCGCCGGTCAAGTCATAGGCCTGGTATTGCACGCGAATATTGTAGTCGGTCCAGTCCGGCGTCAGCGTATCCGCGCCGATCCGTCTGCCGTTTACGCTCAGCTCGTAGGCGCCCAGCGCGGTGCCGTACAGCATCGCTCTGCGGACGGGCTTCGCGACGGTAAACGACCCGCGCAAATAAACGGCCGGCTTCGGCTCGGCATGAGTCGGACGGTGGGGCGATTTCAGGCCGATCCACTTGCCCCGCCATTCCTTGCGCGACAGCAGCCCCATCGACCAGGTCGCCGTGTCGCTCCAGTCGGAGCGGTTGCCGTTTTCGTCCCATACCGTCACTTTCCACCAGTACGGCCGACCGGACGCAAGCGGCTTGCCTTCGTAACGAATCCCGTTCGTGCGCTGCGAATCGATCCGGCCCGAATCCCACATGTCGCCTTCGTCCTGCCGCAGCCGCTCCGTGCCGGAAGCGACAATAATGCGGTAGGCGGTTTGCGCGGCGCCGCGTCTGTCCGCATCCAGCGTCCAACTGAACGCCGGATTCGCGCTGTCGATTCCTTGCGGGTCCGTCAAAGCGTTGATTTGCATCTGGCCGATCGCCAAGCTCATCGTAATCCCTCCACTTTCATTTTCACGATTCATCCGCGTATAGCAGCTCATAAATGGCTTGTGTGCATATTTCGCCGTGCCGCATCATGTCTTCCAGCCGGACGAACTCGTCCGGTCGATGCACATTCGTGTCCAGCCCGGGAAAACCGGCGCCGAAAGCGACGCCGCGATTGCGCAGCTTCCGCGCGTAAGTGCCGCCGCCGATCGCCAGCAGCTTGGCCGGTTCGCCGGTGACCGTTTCATAGGCCCGGCTCAGCTTGCGGATCAGCGGATGTTCGCCTGGCACGAACAGCGGCTCGAGATAATCGACGATCTCGAGTTCCATTCCATGCGCCTGCAGCACGCCGCGCAGCCTCGCAATCATGGCGTGGTCATCGAGAGTCGGCGGGACGCGAACGTTCAGCGTCGCTTCCTGCCGCTCCCCGTCCGCCCGGATCGCCGCCAGATTGACGGTGAGCCGTCCGTAGTCGCCGTCGCTGCATGCGATGCCGAGCGATTCGCCAAACGCCTCGAAGCCGATCCGCTCATGCAGGAAACGGGTGAACGCGCAGATGCCGTCCTCGCGCAGCACCCGTTCGTCCGCAAGCAGCCGGAGAAACGCCGCCAGATGCGCAATCGCATTGATGCCCGAATGCGGATTCGAGCCGTGGCCGCTGCGCCCTTCCGCCCGCACGCGGATCGTCTGCGCGTCCAGCCGCTCGATGGCGATGCGCGGGTCGGCCGCCGCGCATTCGCGCAGCTTCTCCGCCCACGGGCCGCTGTCCGCCGGCGCGCGCAGCTCCGCCTCGCAGCGCTCCGGCACTACATTCGCCGCCTTCCCGCCGGCGACGGAAACGATGCTAAGCGGCGGCGTTTGCGGGTGCGGCGGCCATTCGACCTCGCTGATCTCGCGGTCCTGGCGAATGCGCAGCACGTAGTAAGCTTTTTCGGCGTGAATGATCGGATACCCTGCATCCGGCACAAAAGCGTAATCCGGCAGCTTTTCGGCAGCCAGGTAATGGTCCATGTCGGTCATGCCGTTCTCTTCGTTCGTGCCGACGATGACGCGGAACGTGCGGCGCGGGGCGATGCCCATGTCGGCAATCGCCCGCAGCGCATACAGCGCGACGATCGCCGGCCCCTTGTTGTCGGAAGCGCCGCGGCCGAATATCGTACCGTCCCGCAGCTCGCCGCCGAACGGATCGACCGTCCAGCCCGCGCCTTCGGGCACCGTGTCGACATGCACCAGAACGGCAGCCAGCTCGTCGCCGCTGCCGTATTCGAGATGGCCGGCGTACCCGTCCACATATTTGGCGGCAAACCCGAGCCGCTCGCCCAGCTCCAGCATATAGCGGAGCGCGCGGTCCACGCCGCTGCCGTACGGCAGGCCCGGCTGCGGTTCCTCCAGGAAGCTGCGGATGCCGATCAGCTCGCGGATGCCGCGTTCGATATCGCTTTCGTATTGGCGAATAGCGCTGCTAACGTTCACTCCGATCGCCTCGTCTTTCCCCTTCTATCCCCCCCAGTATAAGGGCAGTTGAAAGCGTTTTACATGGCGCGGATTTGCTTTTTTATGCGTTATTTTAACATGTGTTGCCGCATGCGTTGACATGATGCCGGACAGCCGCTATCGTAAAATCACGCTACAGCGGCTGCCGCGCAGGCAGCCGAATTCCGTACGACAATGGGAGGAAATACGATGGATCAATCGACGCTTGCCTTGTTTCAAACGTTGACCGAGTTGCCCGGTGCCCCCGGCTTCGAGCACGAAGTGCGGCGGTTCGTTCGCGGCGAAATCGCCCAAATCACCGACGAAATCGCCGAAGATCGCCTGGGCAGCGTATTCGGCGTGCTGCGCGGCGATCCGAACGGCCCGGTTATTATGGCCGCGGGCCATATGGACGAAGTCGGCATGATGGTGACGGCCGTGCTCGACAACGGCCTGATCCGGTTCCAGCCGCTTGGGGGCTGGTGGAGCCAGGTCATGCTCGCCCAGCGTGTGCAAATTTCGACCAAGAACGGCCCGGTGCTCGGCATCATCAGTTCCACGCCGCGCCATCTGCTGAGCGAAGCGGAGCGCAGCAAGCCGGTCGATATCGCGGCGATGACGATCGACATCGGCGCCGAATCGCGCCGGCAGACGGAAGCGATGGGCGTGCGCCCCGGCTTGCCGGTCGTGCCGGTGAGCCCGTTTACGCCGATGGCTGGCAGCAAAAAAATCGTCGCCAAAGCATGGGACAACCGCTTCGGCGTTGGGCTCGCGATCGAGCTGCTGCGCGAGCTGAAGACGGCGAAGCTGCCGAATACGCTGTACGCCGGCGCAACCGTGCAGGAGGAAGTCGGCATGCGCGGGGCGCAAACGGCAGCCGCCTTGATCAATCCCGACTTGTGCTACATCCTTGAGGCCGGACCGGCGAACGATACCGGCGGCGACCCGAACGCGCTCGGCCGGCTCGGCAAAGGCGCGGTCATCCGGATTCTGGACAGCTCGATTGTGCCGAATCGGACGCTGATCGATTTTGTGGTCGATACGGCCGAAACGAATCGGATTCCGTATCAGTTCTTTATTTCGCCGGGCGCTACGGACGGCGGCAAAGTTCATTTGCACGGCCGGGGCGTGCCGACGGCGGTGCTTGGGTTGTGCGCGCGCTACATTCACACGTCCGCGTCGATGATCCACACCGACGACTACGACGCCGCCAAGGAGCTGCTGCTGAAGCTGATCCAGGCGTCCGACCGGACGATGTACGAAACCGTCACTTCGTTCGGTTGAGCGGAGCGTGCCGGCGAGTGAGCGGGCAAGCACGACCGGTGCGAAATCAGCGGGCAGGTAGCGAATTAGCTTGTTCGACGATCGGAATTGGATCGGATCTAGGCCTGGTTCGGCATGGGCCGGCCCAATAGGCCATTATTTATGGCCTATTGGGCCAAAAAAGGCCGTCTCGGCGGAATAGCCAGTGATTTCACTGGCTATTCGCGTTGAAAGGCCCGATTTGGGGCTGTATGGCCCCAATAGCCAGTGTTTTCACTGGCTATTTTTGCAGCGGCCGGTCAAATACGGCGAATAGGCCATTTTTTATGGCTTATTTTGTCTCCTACCCGCCTGCGCGCTGAGTACCGGACTGGCGTGGGGCGTTAAGCTGACGGGCATGTTATAATGAACTGCGAAGATGCTCCGGTAATAAATTTGGTACACAAAGGAGATAACACGATGGCAAAAAGCAAGTTACTGCGAATGGACAATGTTGGCATCGTCGTAGAATCGCTTGAAAACGCCATCGCTTTCTTCGAGGAGATCGGCTTGAAGCTCGAAGGGCGGGCTTTTGTCGAAGGCGAATGGGCCGGCCGCGTAACCGGGCTGGATTCGCAGCGCGTGGAGATTGCCATGATGGTTACCCCGGATGGCCACAGCAGACTTGAACTTTCGCGATTTCTCACCCCGCCTCCTGTAGCCGATCACCGAACCGCTCCTGTAAACTCCCTCGGTTATCTGCGCGTCATGTTCGCCGTTGAAGACATTGACGAACTGGTATCCAGACTCGTCAAACACGGCGCTAAGCTCGTTGGCGATGTGGTTCAGTACGAGAACTCGTATCGCCTCTGCTACATTCGTGGAGTCGAAGGACTTCTAATCGGTTTGGCGGAACAACTCGGCACTAAATAAGCGACGTTCCGTATACGCGCAGAAGCCGCCCCTGCCTCGCGGCAGGAGCGGCTTCGCCTGTTTCAGCGCCGCTTTACGGCTTATAACCCGCATGTTTGTACGCTTCGGTCATTTCTTTGTCGAATTCTTCGCCGCCAAGCTTCTTCCAGCCGTCGATCATGATGTCGTATTCTTTGTCCGGATCTGCGGCGACAATTACCTTCGTTATCGATTCGTTCAGAAATTTCTGAATCGCTGCCTGGTTCTTTTGCGCGAACGGGCGCGGGTCGGTGATCACGACGGTTTTCGGCGTATTTTTGATAAACATGTCCATAAATTGTGTCGTCACTTTGGCGTAATATTCCGCGTCGAATACGCCGGCCGGGTTTTTCTTCCCGGCTTTCAAGTAATACTCGTAATTTTGCGCCGGCTGGCCTTGCTGAATGATCTCCAGATCGCCGGGACCGGCGTACCATTCGATCTCTCGCTTGTTCTTCTCCACATTGATCGGCACGGTTATGCCGTCCGCGTCGATTTGATAGTGGACGCCTTCGATGCCGGATTGCAGCGTTTTGATGATTTTCGGATCGGCCATCCAGTTCAAATATTTCACGGCGGCAATCGCCTGCTCTTCCCTGCTCGCCTTCGGCAGCATGATGAGCATGCCGTAGTCGGCGGCGCCGCCGGCGTAAGCGTTGCCGTCAGCCGATCGCAGCGGACCGAACGGCAGCCATCTGGCTTCCGGCACCGACCTGCGCGTCGAATCGGTCAGCGACCAGCCGGAGTCGTTGTTCTCGACGACGCCCGTCACGCCTTGCGCGATATACTGGTTAAACTGCAGGCTGTTGACGTCCGTGCCGAACTCCCTCGGGATCAGCTCTTCCTTGTACAGCTTGTTGAGGAACTTCATCATTTCGCGTCCGCCTTCGGAAGCGATCGCGCTAATATAACGGTCATCCTTCCATACGCCGCCGAACATGTCGGTGCCGTTGCCCTGCAGCTTCGGATTGATGCCGAAACCGCCGGAAAGGGCGTACATAAACGCCTTGCCGATTGCCGGGAATGCCATCGGCACCACTTTATCCTTGCCCACATTGCCGGGATCTTTCTCTTTAAACGTTTTCAACACCCGATACAGTTCGTCGACGGTTTCCGGCGCCTTCAACCCGAGTTTGTCCAGCCAGTCCTGGCGGATCTTGAGGGCCGGACCGATCGCCGGATTCGCCCGCAGCGCCGGAATGGCGTAACGTTTGCCTTCGTAGTTGCCGGCTTGCTCCAACGCCTTCTGGTTGTTTTTCACGATCTGCGGCCCGTACTTGTCGAGCAGCTCGCCCAGCTGCCACAAGCCGCCTTGCTGCGCATATTTGAACAACGTATTCAGCTCGTACGTAAAAATGATGTCCGGCGCTTCGCCCGATGCCAGCCATACGTTCAGCTTGTTTTCGGCTTCCCCGCGCGGAACCGGAACAAAGTCAAGGTCGATGCCCAGCGGTTTGACCTGCTGCTGCGCCCACTTGATCAACGGCGCTTCCGTCAGCTTCATGCCGTCCGGCGCATTGCCGCGATCGTAAATCATCACGCGCAGCTTGACTTGTTTGTCCGACTGCGCGGACTTGTCCGTCCCGGACGACGACAATTTGGAGCAGCCCGCCATGAATACAGCCGAGGCCAGCATCAGCGTCAGACCGAACGTGACTCCGCGCTTCCATTGCCCCAACATTCCATCTCCTCCTTAATGCCTGCTTGAGGATCGCCCGCAATGCATTTAGCATGTCCAAACTTTTAATGAGCAGATATCCGGGGATCAAACCGCCCCGCGGGGATGGCGGCCGGCGGTTCGGATTCGGTATGCGCCTTCATGGAAGGCTGTTTATTCGCCTCATTTTACTCTTTCGGCCGATTATTAACCACCTTTCTGCCAACAAATTGGAAATCTATTTGCCCTGTATTCAGCTGTTCATTTGTGCCAAGGCACGATCCAAGTCGTCCATCAGCGAGCCGGTGTGCTCCAGTCCGAGCGAGATGCGCAGCAAGTTCAGCGGCATGCCGGTCGCCCGCGACGTCGCTTCGTCGATCCAGAGGCCGGGCGAGTTGATCAGGCTTTCGAAGCCGCCCCAGCTCGGCCCTTCCTGGAACAATTCCAGCCGCTTGATGAAGCGCTGGACTTGTTCCTTGCTCCCTTTCGGCACAAAGCCGATCAAACCCGAATACCCGCTCATCTGGCTCCGGCCGAGCTCGTACTGCGGATGGCTGGGCAGCCCCGGATAAAGCACGCGTTCGACCTGCGGATGCGCTTCGAGGAAGGCGGCGATCGCCAGTGCGCTTTCCTGGTGCTGGCGCATGCGCACCGGCAGCGTGCGCAGCCCGCGCAGCAGCAGCCATGCCTGGTGCGGATCCATGGCCGCGCCGAACATGCCCCGCTCGCGGTGCGTCAGCCCTTCCATCGCCGCTTCGCTGCCAACGACGACGCCGGCGAGAATGTCGCTGTGCCCGCCCATATATTTTGTCGCGGAGTGCACGACAAGGTCGATGCCGCAGGCAATCGGGTTCTGATACAGCGGCGTCGCCCACGTGTTGTCGGCGATCGTCACGATGCCGCGCGACCGGGCAAGCGTTGCGATGGCGCGCAAATCCTGCAGCGTAAACACGTTCGACAGCGGCGTCTCCAGATAGATCGCCTTCGTGTTGGGCCGCAGCGCCCGCTCGAAATCGGCTACGTCCTCGCCGGAGACGAACGTGACTTCGACGCCGAATTTGGCCATGTACGATTCGAGGAACGCCTTCGTCGGCGCATATACGTTAAGCGGGCACACGACATGGCTGTCCTTCTCCAGCACGCTCATCAACGCCGCCGTAATTGCCGCCATTCCGGACGAGAAGCAGCGCGCCGCCTCCCCTTCCTCGAGCGCGGCGATTTTCCGCTCCACGACTTCGGTTGTCGGATTGGCGACACGCGTGTAGGTGTAGCCGTGATTCATCGTTTTGCGCGTGAACAGCGAAGTCTGGTAAATCGGCGTCACGATGGCGCCCAGATGACGATCGTATTCGTCCGCCCAATGGGCGCAAATGTCTTCCTTCGTATGCGGCTTTCCTTGTTCGTCCCTCATCCGCTGTGTCCCTCCATCGTTATCGTTTCGGTTGTTCGGCGACTGCGGCTTCCGAATCGGCCGGATCCGCCTCTTCGCGGAAGCGGTGCTGCGCTTCGAGCATACCATAGTACACCCCTCGCGCCGCAAGCAATTCGTCGTGCGTGCCTTGTTCGACGATCGCGCCGTGATCGAGCGCAACGATGCGGTCGGCACCGCGAATGGTCGACAGGCGGTGGGCGATGATGAAGGAATTGCGGCCGGCGAGCAGCGTTTGCAGCGCCTCCTGGATGCGCAGCTCGGTTTCCGTATCGATGCTGGCCGTCGCTTCGTCGAGAATGAGGATGCGCGGATTGGCCAAGAGCGCGCGGGCGAACGACAGCAGCTGCCGCTGTCCCGCGGACAAAATGCCGCCGCGTTCCTCCACCTCGGTGTCGTAGCCGTCCGGCAACCTCATAATAAAATCGTGCGCCCGCACCGACTTGGCGGCCGCCTCGACCTCGCGATCCGTCGCCTCCAACCGGCCGAAGCGGATATTGTCGCGGATCGTGCCGGAGAACAGGAACGTGTCCTGCATGACGATGCTGACTTGCGAACGAAGGCTGCGCAGCGTCACGTCGCGGATGTCGACGCCGTCGATCGTAACCGAGCCCGCGGTCGGATCGTAGAAGCGGCAGAGCAGGTTGACGATCGTGCTTTTGCCCGAGCCGGTATGGCCGACAAGCGCGATCGACTGCCCTTCCCGCGCTTCAAGGCTGACGCCGCGCAGCGCCGGGCGTCCTTCCTCGTATTCGAAGACGACGTCCGTCAGCCGAATGTTGCCGCGGATCGGCGGCATCTCCTGCGCGTCCGGCTTTTCCGCCACGACCGGGCGTTCGTCCATCAGCTCGAAAATGCGTTCGGACGACGCCATCGCCACCAGCAGCGACGAATACATGGCGCCGAGTCGGGTGATCGGCTCCCAGAAGCTGGTCACATAGGTGGAGAACGCCACCAGCAAGCCGATCGTAATCGCGTCCGTGCGGATCAGGTGCGTGCCGTAGACGAACAGGATCGACGTGCCGACCGCCGCCGTCAGCTCGATGAACGGGCCGAAGCTCACGTTGAGCGTTGTCGCCCGGTTCCACAGCCGCCGGTTCTCGCGGTTCATCTCCTCGAAGTAGGCCATGTTGTTCCGTTCCTGCACGAACGCCTGCGTCACGCGGATGCCCTGGATGCTTTCGTTCAGATGCGCGTTGATGTGCGATTGTTTGCCTCGCACGTCCTGCCAGACGCGGCGGATGCGCATCTGCAGCGAATGCGTGACGATGAACAGCAGCGGCACGGTCACAATAATCGCCAGCGCCAGCTTCACGTTCAGCGCAAGCAAAATCGCGACGACCCCGATCAACTGCACGCAGTCGATCATCAGGTTGACGGCGCCGTTGGTGAACAGGTCCTGCAGCGCATTGACGTCGTTCGTGACGCGCACGAGCACCGAACCGGCCGGACGCCGGTCGAAGAAGCGGAACGACAGCCGCTGGATGTGGCGGAACAAGTCGAAGCGCAGGTCGTGGATCATTTTCTGGCCGATGATGCTCGTGTAGCGGGTGCGGAAATAGCTGGCTCCCCATTGGACGGCGTACAGCGCGAACATGACGGAGACGTAGACGGCCAGCAAATGGCCGTCGCCGCCGAGCAGCGCCCGGTCGACGATGTAGCTGATCAAGAGCGGAATGGCCAGCCGCGTCAAAGCCCCGAGCGCCATCATGACGAGCACGACCGCCAGCAGCTGCCTGCGGTACGGCTTCATGTAGGCGGAGAGCCGGCGAAGCTGCGACCAGTCGAACGGCTTCTCCATCGCTTCGTCGTTCGGGTAGATGAATCGTTTGAACGCGCTCATCCGCGATTTTCCTCCTCTGCGTCCGGGACGGCCATGGCGCCGCTCTGGATGCGATACGTGTCGGCGTAAAGCCCTTTCTGCGCGAGCAACTGGGCGTGTGTGCCGCGCTGCACGACTTCGCCGCCTTCGAGCACGACGATTTCGTCCGCATGCTGCAGCGACGAAATGCGGTGCGCGATGATGAACGTCGTGCAGGCGCGCATGCGCCGCAGCCCTTGCTGGATGCTGCGCTCGGTCTCCATGTCGACGGCGCTGGTCGCGTCGTCGAGAATCAGCATGTCCGGCTGCGCCAGCAGCGCGCGGGCGATCGCGATCCGCTGCTTCTGGCCGCCCGACAGGCCGAGTCCGCGTTCGCCGACGACCGTATCGTAGCCTTGCGGCAGCTCCATGATAAAATCGTGCGCGCAAGCGATCCGCGCCGCCGCCTCGATGCGTTCCATATCGGCGTCTTCCGCGCCGTACGCGATGTTGCCGCGAATCGTCGACGAGAACAGGAACGTCTCCTGGAACACGATCGCGATCCGCTCGCGCAGCGCATGCAGCGGCAGGTCGCGGATGTCCGTACCGTCCACGGCGATGCTCCCGCCCGTTACGTCGTAAGCGCGCAGCAGCAGGTGCACGAGCGTCGATTTGCCGGAGCCGGTGCCGCCGAGCAAGCCGACGACCGCCCCCGGCGGCGCGTCCAGCGTGACGTGGCTGATCACCGGCCGGCGGCCGTCGTAGGTGAACGTGACGTCGTCGAAGCGCACATGCGCCGCGCCGGCGTTATGACGGACGTGCAGTGTAGGCGCGGCTTGGACGGCGGCTTCCTCCCAGCTGTTCATGGCCTGCGTTTCGGCTGCCAACGCTTTATCCTTGATCGGTACATAATGGTGCAAAATCTCGACAACGCGTTCGGCGGAAGCTTTGGTCTGGGTGTACACGTTGATGTGGTAGCCGGTCGCCCACAACGCGCCGATCGCGAACCAGATCATGCCCATAAACGCGACCAGCTCGCCGACCGTCAGCGTCTTCTGCAGCACCAGGTAGCCGCCCATGCCGGCCAGCACGACGACGCCCAGATTCGTTACCCATTCCATCAGCGGGATGTAACGGGCGAGAATGCCGGCCGCTTCCACGTTGCTTCCGCGGTAATGGCGGCTGCGCTTGCCGAACTTCTCGACCTCGTGCGGCTCGCGGGCGTACGACTTGACCGTGCGCACGCCGGTGATGTTTTCCTGCGCCGCCGTCGTCATTTGGCTGACCGAGGTGCGGATCGTGCGGAACGCCGGCTCCACGCGGGTCTGGAAGCGCACGGCAATGAAGCCGAGCGGGAGCAGCACGGCCAGCACGCACAGCGTCAGCTGCCAGGAGATCGTAAACATGACGGCCGAGCTGAATGTAATGCAGGCAAAATAATTGAACATATGCGGCACTTCGAAGGAGCCGAAATTGCGGATCGTCTCCAGGTCCGACGTCACGCGCGACATCAGATCGCCGGTGCGCGCCTTGTCGTAGAACGGAAACGACAGCTGCTGCAGCTTGGCGTACAGCGCCTTGCGCAGGTTGTAGGCCACCTTGTTGCCGAACTTGCCGCCGAAGTGGCCGTACAGAAACGTCAGGCCGGCCTTCAGCGCAACGACGGCGATATTGGCTGCAGCTACGTACGGAACGAGCCCGTACCGCTTCGGCATGATGACATCGTCGATCAAATAGCGCAGCAGGTTCGGGTAAACGAGGCCGAGCGCCGTGTTCGTCAGCAGGCAGACGGTCGCAATCAGCAGCCATTTCCGATCCGCTTCGTAATAATCCTTCATCGCTTTAAAAATCGACATCCAATGTCCCTCCGAGTTGATGCGCTTCTGTCTGGCCGGATGCCGCAACGGCGCGCGGGCCGGCCGGTCGGTGGCTGGCCCGCGCGCCGTTGCGGCGGCGGATCCGCGGCTGCCCGGCGGCGGTGTGCGCCGGGGCGGCCGGGCGGCTGGCCGGCGACGGTGTGCGCCGGGGCGGCCGCTATGCGGGAGAACCGTTACGTTGCGTCTCCCAGCATCGCCAGCGCCCGCACGGGCGAGCCGTCGCGACCGCGGATGCGCAGCGGAGCCGCCATGAAGAAGAAGCGGTCGCGCCCGATCCGATCCAGGTTGGCGAGCCCTTCGACAATGACGATTCCGGCGCCGAGCAGCAGCTTGTGGACCGGGTCGTAGTCTTGCGGGTTCGGCGTCGGCACGTCCATGCCGATCATGCCGATGCGACGCTCCGCCAGCCATCGTGCCAGTTCGATCGTCATATATGGAAAATCGCTGAAATAGTGCTTGTGCGGGAATTGCCGGTCCCAGCCCGTACGGTAAATAATGAGCGCGCCCTCTTTGACGGAGGCTTCGTACGGCAGAAAATCGGCGACGTCGATCGGCTCCTTCGCCTGCTTGGCGGACAGATCGATCAGCACGGCGTCGCCGATGCATTGGTGCAGATCGAGCTGCTCGACCGTGCGGCCTTCGTCGAGAAAATGGAACGGGGCATCGAGATGCGTGCCTTGGTGGGTGCTGATCGACAGCTGCGTAATGTTGTAGCCGATGCTGTCTACCGTGTTGTGCGCGATGACCGCGCACTTGGGGTCCCAGGCAAACGTCGGCGCCCCGTGATAAATGTCGAGCGACAAGTCGATGAACGTTCTGCTCACAGTTATCGTCTCCTCTCATTTTCATGCGCTGCAGCTGCTTCGCGGGCTTGCCGCGGTGCGTTTAGCGCATGTTTCATGCGCTGCAGCTGCTTCGCGGGCCCGCCGTGTACCTTTGTCAAGAAAGTAGACACACAATTTAAGCGATCTGCTGTTGCTCGTAGTACCTTTTTTCGCATAAATGCGGGGTGAGGTAACCAATTGACGAATGGATGCGAGTGCGATTGTAAT